>NZ_WIXN01000033.1 GCF_010994035.1 Virgibacillus aidingensis | reverse complement strand
ACTACTACTGCCTTCGTGGCTCGGGACTTGAACCCTATAGAATGTGTGCATGCCTGGCACACCAAAAAAAGCAGTAATCACTGATTGGATTACTGCTTATATCATCTATAGTAACAATTTAGTTTTTAACTACGTTTGCAGCTTGCGGTCCGCGTTCACCTTCAACAATTTCAAAAGTAACCTGCTGGCCTTCTTCCAAAGATTTAAAGCCTTCTTCCTGAATTGCTGAATAATGGACAAAAACATCATTTCCTTCTTCGAGCTGAATGAAACCATAGCCTTTCTCTGCGTTAAACCATTTTACTACACCGTTTTCCATGTAAATAATCCTCCTAAAAACTTTCACGTTCATCATAGGAAACGTGGTAATACAAAGCAGATTAACAGAACATAAAAATAAGACAGCCAGTATAGAATTGCAGGATCACATTCACATCCACTTCTATAGAAGCTGCCTATGTTATATATGAATCCGTACATCTTCTTTGCTTGTGTCTAATATAGCTTAATTATATGCTTCAGTCAAGAAATTCACTTATGTAAATTAAAAATTAAATCAATTGATGTTTTTACATGTAACTGCTCCATCATTTAACAGCCCGATACTTGCCCCACTTGCCGATACTTGCCCCACTTGCTTTAATTACCCTAATGTCCGGAAGGTAATGTTATATTTTCCGGTGTGTTAAAGAAATGACTTTTTATGTATCAAATGAGTAAAAAACAAGTCCTGCTTCTGATATAATAAAAATATAATGAAAACGTTTTAATAATTATGAGCAAATCAGTAAGCGGAAAGGGGCATCTTTCATGAAAACGGACATTGATATTGCACAAGAGACTCAATTAAAACCGATTGGTGATATCGCTTCAGAATTGGGGCTGTCGGCAGATGATCTGGAACCGTACGGCCATACAAAAGCAAAACTGTCTGATCAGCTATTACAAAGACTGCAGGATAAACAGGACGGAAAAGTTGTATTAGTTACCTCTATTAATCCGACTCCGGCAGGGGAAGGAAAGTCAACGGTTACGGTGGGACTCGGACAGGCATTAAATAAAATAGGGAAAAAGGCTGTCATTGCCCTTCGAGAACCTTCTTTGGGACCTGTGATGGGACTGAAAGGCGGCGCAGCAGGCGGCGGTTATTCACAAGTGCTGCCAATGGAAGATATTAATCTGCACTTTACAGGAGACTTGCATGCGATTACCACCGCAAATAATGCTCTTTCTGCCATGATTGACAACCATATTCACCGTGGAAACGAATTAAATATTGATCCGCGCAGAATTGAATGGAAAAGGGTTATGGATATGAATGACCGTGCATTAAGACAAATCGTTGTCGGACTGGGCGGTCCTTTGCGTGGTGTGCCAAGGGAGGAAGGCTTCAATATTACGGTAGCTTCGGAAATTATGGCTATTTTATGCCTGGCTACAGGGATGGATGATTTAAAAACGAGGCTTTCCAATATCGTCATAGGCTATACGTATGATGAAGATCCGATTACGGTTAAAGACTTGAAGGTGGAAGGGGCGCTTACGCTGCTCCTGAAAGACGCCATGAAGCCAAACCTTGTTCAGACTACAGAAAATACTCCTGCTATTATTCACGGCGGGCCATTTGCCAATATTGCACATGGCTGTAATAGTATTATGGCAACAAAAACCGCAGCCAAACTTGGTGATTATGTTGTAACAGAAGCAGGTTTTGGTGCGGATTTGGGTGCAGAAAAATTTCTTAATATAAAATCGCGGTCCGGCGGTATTGAGACGGATGCGGTTGTCATTGTAGCTACCGTACGTGCATTAAAAATGCATGGAGGTGCAGCCAAGGACCAGCTAAAGGAAGAAAATGTAGAAGCATTAAAGGCCGGTATGGAGAATTTGAAAAAACATATAGAAACGATTGAAACTTTTGGCCTTCCGTTTGTAGTTGCCATTAATAAATTTCCAACCGACACGGAAGCGGAAACAAATTTTATTCAATCCTGGTGCACATCGCGAAATATCGATGTGGCCCTGACCGATGTCTGGGCAAACGGGGGAGAGGGAGGTATTCAATTAGCGGAAAAAATAGTGGAAAAAACAGATTCCCGAAAGAGAGATTTTGATTACTTGTACGATTTGGATCAAACATTGGAAGCTAAAATAAGGAAAATAGCGCAAACCGTATATGGAGCAGATGATATTGAATTATCATCCAAAGCCAAAAAACAAATGGCTTATTATGAAAAACAAGGATGGGGAAAGCTGCCGGTCTGCATGGCGAAAACACAATACTCGCTTTCTGATGACCCAAGTCTCCTGGGGCGTCCCGAAAACTTTACCATTTTGATCCGGGAGCTTCGTCCATCAATAGGAGCGGGCTTTATTGTTGTATTGACAGGCGATGTCATGACAATGCCGGGCTTGCCAAAAAAACCTGCTGCTTTAAATATGGATGTAACGAGTGAGGGAAAGGTAAAAGGATTATTTTAATTGAACATCTTTATAAAAAAAGAACCATCACGGCACAGCGAACCCGTGAATGGTTCTTTTCTTATCAGCAAAATACAGCCGGTGCATAGGAAAATATTTGAGAAACAAACCATTACCCGCGAACCGGTTTTTTTCGGGCGCGGCCGCTGTTTAACAGCCAGTTATGCTGGAAGATTTCTGTAACAGCGAGCAGCGCCCCGGTTAATACGGCACCCCAAAACGTCACTGATGTATTTACAAAAAACAGGGCACCAAAGTAAATGACAATAGCTGACACACCCCAATCAATAAATGTGTTCAGCCAGTTTGTATTTTTATTGAGTATAGCAAGTTCCATTGCATATCCGATAAAAGCTAATAATACACCAATGATTATAGGCTGATACCAGCTTGCAAAATTGACATTCGGAAAAATCCAGGAAGCCAGAATGATTCCAATTGGAGTGACTAGCAGCTTTACAACCAAACCAGGCATCTAATCCCACCTTTAATATTTGTTGTGGGTTAGTGTCTCTCAAATATATGAGAATTATTCCAATTAGATGTACAGCATGCCCAGAACTAATTTACTCCTGTATAATTCGTTTGGCTCCCAAGTATCGCGTCTCCCAATAGGAATTGCTTAACTCACCTATATCTACCCCGCTTGATTCTCCGGCATGAATAAATTCCCCATTCCCTATATAAATACCCATATGGGAAGGGCCGGGCTTATATGTTTCAAAAAATACGAGATCCCCTATGGATGGGGAATCCACCGGCTCGGCAAAATTCCAAACTTCACTTACCGTTCGCGGTATGGTAATGTTTTGGGTTTGAAATATATATTGAATTAAACCGCTGCAATCAAAACCCCCGGGAGATTCGCCTCCCCAAACATAAGGGGAGCCTATCATGGCCCTTGCTTCTTCTACTGCACCTTGTGAATAGGAAGCGGTGACTTCTGCCTTTTTAATTTCTTTTTCCTGCTGTTGATCCTTTTCTTCGATTGTACTATTTACTTCCTCTGCGTCCTGGTTTACTTCAGTATTTTCCGGCCCTTCCGCTGATTGATCATTTTCATCCCGGCCGGATTCATACAAAGAAGCTAAATCATCCCGGGTAACTTCCTCTGATAATTCTATCCCATGCTCTTCTTCGGCGATCTCCAGGGCTTTTTTTGTGAGCGGTCCAAAAATCCCGTCCAGTTCCCCTTCATAGTAACCAAAGTATTGCAAAGCTTTCTGGACAATCTTCACATCTTCCCCGTGCATACCGGGATAAATTGATTCTGACAGCTGCTCCACTTGTTTCAGGTATCTTTCTTTTTCCATTTTTATTATGGTGCGTATCGTATCTTTGTCAGCCTGGCCGTAAGAGGCTAAATAATGTTCCGATTGTATCTTTTTTAGTGCATGCTCTGTTAATAATCCGAAATCGCCATCTATTTCATCATTATAATAAGACAGTTTTTTTAGCTTTAGCTGAAGAATCCTGACCGATTCTCCATGCTCACCGTATTGAAGCTGTTCCGATTTCAGCAATATTTCATTTTGCAATTCAGGGTATGCATCAACGTAAAGAACGAGCGGCTGGCTCAACACATAGCTATATAGGACGGATTTTTTTACTACGTGTTCTACCGTACCGTTAATCATGCAAAAATCCCCTTTCATTTTTGGGTGTCTATAAAGTATTATGAGGAAAATGGTTATTTATGAATTACGATCACATTACAATGATGGTAAAATGCTGTTTATGTTACAATGGGAAAAACAGACGAAACAGGAGGCATCGAAATGATTAAAGGTGAACAAGCTTATCTGGATTTATGCAAGTTTATTATAGACGAAGGCACAAAAAAAGAGGATAGGACAAATACCGGCACATTATCTGTATTCGGCCATCAAATGCGCTTTGATTTACAGGATGGTTTTCCCTTATTAACGACCAAAAAAGTGCCATTCCGGCTCGTGGCCAGTGAACTTCTCTGGTTTATAAAAGGAGATACCAATATACGTTATTTGCTTGAACATAATAATAATATATGGAATGAATGGGCATTTGAACGCTGGGTGAAAAGCGGGGACTATGAAGGACCAAATATGACGGACTTTGGGAACCGCAGCCAGCGGGATCCTGAATTTAAAAAAATATATGATGAACAGATGAATATATTTAAAGATAAAATATTGAATGATCAAGCATTTGCCGATAAATTCGGGGAACTGGGGTCGGTTTACGGAAAACAGTGGAGAAATTGGAAAACCTCCAATAATGACACGATTGACCAGTTAAAAGAGGTAATTGCGTCAATTCGGAGCAAGCCGGATTCCCGGCGCCACATTGTTTCCGCCTGGAATCCGGAAGATATTCCATCCATGGCGCTTCCGCCATGCCACACATTATTCCAGTTCTATGTGGCCGACGGAAAATTATCTTGTCAACTATACCAAAGAAGCGCCGATATTTTCCTTGGGGTGCCATTTAATATAGCAAGCTATGCCCTGTTGACCCATCTCATTGCACATGAGTGCAGCCTGGAAGTCGGGGAATTCGTGCACACCCTGGGAGATGCACACATTTATTTAAACCATATGGAACAAGTGAAAACCCAGCTTGGCAGGGAAATACGGGAGTTTCCGAAACTGAAAATCAATCAAGAAAAAAATTCCATATTTGACTTTGATTTAACCGATTTTGAAATAGTTGATTACCAGCCTCATCCATCCATTAAAGCACCTATTGCAGTTTAACAGGAGGGAAAATCTTTGATTTCATTATTAGTAGCAATGGACCGGAACCGTGTTATTGGGCACAACAATAAACTGCCATGGCATCTTCCCAGGGATTTGCGTTTTTTCAAAGAAAAAACTACCGGCGGAACAATTATTATGGGCAGGAAAACATTTGAATCGATTGGCAGAGTGCTGCCGAAACGCAAGCATGTTGTTTTAACAAAGCAGGAGATGGATTTTCCGGAAGAGGTTGAAGTGATATCGGATATATCCAGTGTACTGGAACGCAATCGGAAAAATCCGGATGAGGAATATTTTGTGATCGGCGGAGGTAAAATTTTTACACAAATCATGCCTTATGCCGACAGAATGTACATTACATGGATTGATGAAGCATTTGAAGGGGATATTTATTTTCCCGATTTTTCTAAAGCGGACTGGCATTTAACCTCAGAGGAAAAAGGGGAGAAGGATGAGAAAAATCCCTATGATTATTACTTTTTACAATATGACCGTAAATAATTAATGATTGAGGAGCTGCTATGACGACTGTTACCGGAATCATTCTGTCTGGAGGAAAATCATCCAGGATGGGGGAAAATAAAGCCTTATTGTCTTTAGGCAACAAAAAGGTAATTGAGCACATTTATACAGAATTGAAAAACTGCTGTGATGAAGTGGCAGTAGTGGCAAATGATCCTTCAGCATATGCCTTTCTTACCAGTAATATTATCAGTGACCGTTTTCCCGGAAAAGGACCCTTAGCCGGACTGGAAACAGCTTTTTTTCATAAAAAGGCGGACGCCTATATTATCTCTGCCTGTGACACTCCCCTTATTAAAAGGGAAGTCTATGAACACCTCTATTCGCGGGTCCGTGACTTTGAAGCGGCCGTGCCGGTATTCGACGGGCAAATCCATCCGCTTTCAGGAATATATCGAAGGTCCGTTATAACAGCTGTAAAGCAACAGTTAAATAAAGGTGAGCTGAAGGTGAAAAGTTTTTTTGAAAACATTCATGTAAACTATGTAGATGACTTTGGTTCCATTTCCAATGAAACATTACAACAGCATTTTTTTAATATGAATACACCGTCCGACTATGAAAAGGCCAAGTTATGGTATGATTTGTCCAATTAGTGAAATGCATGTTAAACTATTGATGTTTCTATGGTAAGGAAGTATAATATTTTATGAGCATGACGTGTATTTTTATTTCAACGCACTCTCCCTAAAATATTATAGGTAAATAACATAAAGAAGGTGAAATCGTGGCGAGCATCGGTTTTCCAGGTTTGATTTTAATATTGGTTGTTGCATTAGTTATTTTTGGCCCCTCCAAATTACCGGAAATCGGTAAAGCAGCAGGTCAGACGCTAAGGGAATTTAAAAAATCTGCTAATGACCTGACGGGTGATGTGAAAGATGAAGTAAAGGAAGTAAAGGACATAGCAACTAAAGGAAAAAACAATTAGAAACCTGAAATATATATAACAGGATTGGGTAAACGTGAGCAGGCAACTGTCTGCCAAAAATCTTTGGGAGTGAATGTAAATGGCTAGTATTGGTATCCCGGGGTTAATTTTAATACTTATTATTGCGCTGATTATTTTCGGACCATCTAAACTGCCGGAGATCGGCAAGGCTTTTGGAGGTTCTTTGAAAGAGTTTAAAAAAGCCACAAAGGACATATCATCAGATGAATCGTCCCAAAAGGAAAATGAAAAATAAGAATCTAAAACTGATGTGAAGGTGTAAGGCAGATACCCTTGCATCTTCTTTTGTGTTTATTAAGAAGAAGTCGCCCCGGCTGAAGAGGTGAAATGAATGGCTGAACATGAAGCAGATTTAAATGAAAAGGAAATGAACCTGGTCGGACATCTTTCCGAGCTGAGAAACAGACTTATTGTAACTGCTGTTTTCTTTGTTGCATTTTTTATTACCGGTTTTATTTTTGTGGAAGATATTTATTATTTCTTTATTAAAGATTTGGACTTCCAGCTTACTATTCTCAGTCCGGGTGAAGCAATCTGGCTTTATTTTATGATGGCCGGACTGGTGGCCATCACAGCTACCTTGCCGCTTCTTGCCTATCAAATATGGGCTTTTATAAAACCGGGACTGACCCCGCAGGAAAGAAAGGCAAGCATACCATACATTCCAGCCATATTTTTATTATTTGTGAGCGGTTTTGTTTTCGGCTATTTCATGTTTGTGGAATTGATTTTACCTTTCCTGCTCAGTATCAGTGAAGGTATGTTTAATGAAATGTTCACAACGGAAAGGTATTTTAAATTTGTACTGAGGGTGACATTGCCTTTTGCTATTTTGTTTGAAATTCCGGTAATTTCAATGTTTTTAACCAGCCTTGGAATTTTAACTCCGGAGTTCATGCGCAGAAAAAGGAAATATGCCTATTTTATTCTCATTGTCATCAGTACGATCATCACACCGCCCGACTTTATATTGCCGCTAATCATTGCAGTGCCGCTGGTTGTTTTATACGAGGCAAGCATATACTTATCAAAACTTGTTGCACGCAAAAAAGAGGAAAAACACCGGAAATTCATGGAAGAGTAAGAGGGGGTAGACATGCGTTCTTTTTACCATTTCTTAATGACCTATCGGGGAAAGCTCAAACCGGATGATCGCAGCCGCCTTGCGGATTGGGCGTATAAGTCCTTCGATTTCCCGAAGCATTCGGCAGACTATGATGAGATCAGCAGGTTCCTGGAAACGGAGAGCCCCTTTCCAAGTGCATTAACTGTCTTTGATGAGCTGTGGGAAATTTATAGTGAATTTGATTAATGGTGCTGATCAGCACCATTAATTTATTGTCATTCCGATTACATCCTCAAAGCGTATAGGAATTTCTCCACGCATTTCTCTTTTTAGCATTAAACACTGTCTCCCTCTATCCATCCTTTTTATTTTACCGGTATAGTCCATCACGCCTCCATTTTTAAAAACAGACAAGGTAACGGTATGCTCCTGCAGATAAGCTTCCATTAGCTGCCGGTTCATGCTTTCTATTTCCTGCGGGTCCAAAACCGGTTTGCGTTGTTTCCTGTCTTCTTCCCATAATTCTTTCAGCATTTCCGCATGCTCGGGCAGCATAAGTGTTGTCCATTTTATATTTCCTCTGTCCTGTACCATTTTCCTCACCTCTCATATTATTATACGGGAACATTAGTTCGTTATTCAATGTAACTTTCTTCCTTTTCATGAATTTTTGCCGAGCGGAGACAGCCTGCCGGAACAGATAAGTATGCAGATTGAAAGAGGAGCGAGGGCCGTTTATACATAAACTAACCACATTCTTTATCATTCGCTATTATTTTCACCCGTTCCCGCAACAATTGTAAATTCCTGCGGTTTCCCGGGAAATAGTACGGCAGGGGAGATTATTTCCCTATACTGACATGATCGGAATTTTATATAAAAGTAACAAAGAAAGGGGGCAGAGCATCACGGCAAATCTTTTGCAGGATGAAGACTTCCCGGCCGCAGCCTACACAATTTCCGGTAAAATAACGTACAATAATCCAGACTAATATATGCAAAGGCGGAGATAATATGTTTTTTCCAAGCCAGCGTCCGAATAATGTAATGCCAAGCCAAATGCGTCCTCCTTCCAATTTTATGATGCATCCCAGCGCAATGAATACCATGCCCCAATCAAACAGTACACCGGGGATTTTGTCACGCTTATTAAACGCTTCATCTGGTGCAGGAGCTGCTAATCCAGGGGGAGGAGGACTATCGGGCGCATTAAATAATGTTCAGCAAATATTAAAAGTAGTACAGTCTGGTGCACCCCTGGTCCAGGAGTATGGCCCAATGATTAAAAACCTGCCGGCAATGTATAAAATGATGAAAGCGTTTAAGGATATGGATAACTCCGGGGAGAAAACAGATGAGTCTGCCGATGGAGAATCACCGGACTATTTGGCAGATGATTCTATTGATTGGGAAAGCAGCATAGTAAGCAGTGAAATAGAGTCGGAAAGCAATGACAGCCCAAGAAGCGGAAATGGGGAATCTGTTCCAAAACTCTATATATAATATAAGTCGCCATACTTGATTTTTTATACAATAAAAGAAAAAATAGAGGTAGTATTCATTTAAACTAATGGAGGTGTGGAAATGACTTCAAATAGAGAAAAAGCTACATTTGCCGGCGGCTGTTTCTGGTGTATGGTAGAACCATTTGATGAACGGCCGGGTGTTATAAATATTGTTTCAGGGTATACAGGCGGAGATTTGGAGAACCCGACCTATGAACAGGTTTGCTCCAATACCACCGGCCATGTGGAAGCAGTTCAAATTACGTATAACCCTGAAATAATGCCTTATGAACAACTTTTGGAAACATTTTGGCAGCAAATTGATCCGACCGATCCCGGCGGTCAATTTAACGATAGAGGAGAGTCCTACGAAACGGCAATATTTTACCATAATGAAGCACAGCGAAAAATTGCTGAAGCATCCAAGCAGGAACTGGAAGACAGCAAAAAGTTTACAAAACCGATCGTTACGAAGATTCTTCCTGCCAAACCTTTCTATGAGGCCGAGGAGGAGCATCAGGATTACTACAAAAAACAATCCTTTCATTATCGCTTATATAAAAAAGGTTCAGGGAGGGAAGATTTTATTAAAGAAAATTGGAAAAAACCCGTTAATAAAGCAGATTTAAAAGATAAACTGACACCAATCCAGTATCATGTAACACAGGAAAACGGTACGGAGAGGCCTTACCAAAATGAATATTGGGACAATGAAAAGGAAGGTATTTATGTTGATATCATCTCCGGAGACGTTCTGTTTTCCTCCCGTGATCAATATGATGCGGGCTGCGGATGGCCAAGCTTTACTAAACCGGTCGATCGTTATCAACTAACAGAAAACACGGATACCTCCCATGGAATGATTCGGACGGAGATCAGAAGCAGAAATGCAGATTCGCATTTGGGCCATGTTTTTGAGGATGGGCCGAAGCAAACAGGCGGCCTGCGTTATTGCATGAATTCGGCTGCGATGCGATTTATTGAAAAAGAAGATATGGAAAAAGAAGGATACGGAAAATATTTATATCTTTTCAAGGATGAATAAAGGAGTTAGAACATGATCCATCTCCATTGGGAAAAGAAAGAAACAATAAAGCAGATTACATGTGTACATGCAGACGCAAAAAAGTTTATCGTCAACAGAAAATTAACACCGGGAAAAACGTACGATGTGAAAAACGAAACAGATGAATTTTATTTTATCATTGATAACAGTAACCGGGTCGGCGGATTCCTGAAGGATTACTTCGAGGAAGTCTAGACAGTGGGGCAAAGCGGACAGGGAAAGCGTTATTTCCCCGTCTGCTTTGTTTTATTAATCCAGATATAAATTGGCAAGCAGAATTCCCAGACTTTTTTCATACATCTCCGCGAATTGCTCTACCGGCAGCGGATTAACACCTGCTCCAAGCTCCACCGTGAACCCTGGTTTCCTGAATTCCTGTATGAACCAATCCTTGTAACCGGCATAACTGTCGACATACCGGATAGGCTCGTAACCGCTCACCCTTGCATATTCATTTACAATCACTTCAGATTCCGGAGGCTCCAAACCTTGAAACCCCCAAAAAATGACCTCTCCCTGCGTATGAAATGCATGAACTCTTAAAAAATCCCGCTCAGCCGCTATTTCTGCCATTACAATTGCTTCCGGTTCTGTCAAAGGCTGATAACCGGGAAAATCCCTTGGCTGCGGGGAATCCGGCTTGCGGGCACTTTCTGTTTCCCATAGAGCGGGATACTGATTATTTAAGTCTACACCTCTAATATTTGCTTTCCAATTGGAAAAGTCTTCATTTTGATCATTGATTTCCAGTACACGCTGTTGAAAATCCCCGGCTGCCTCTGCACCATTCAGCACAAGATTGACGCCATCCGGGTTGACCATGGGAACCAGGGATAACTGTGAGTCGCGATATAATGGGAGCATAAAAATGCCTCTGATTGGAAGATGATTGGTAAGTGAAAGTGCATATTCATTGATAAAACGCATGAGAACTGGAGTAGTAATCCATTCATTTGCATGAAAAGATCCATTTACGTGGACATTTTTTTCACCTCTCCCTATTTGCAGATCTATGATTTCTTTGCCCATGACAGAATAGCCAATAACCTGCCGGGTAATAAACGGATATACCGCAGCCAATTTTTCCATATCTGAGAGCATCGTTTCATAAGTATAATGATCGGCATCTGAAATAATTATAGCGTTCACTTTTTCAGGCAAATAGATTTGGTCATTTATTTGCAATTGAAAAGTGTCCAGTCCCGGGTTTAATAAACGAAGACTATCCACAGGAACATTATTTGTCATAGATATAGTCCATAGTGTATCATTCGGCTGGATAGTATAAGGTTCAGAGATATAGCCCGGAATCTCCACTTGCTGTCCAATTATTAACTGATCTGCTGCAATGCCAGGGTTTGAATCCTCAATCAAAATAAGCGGAATGCCAAACAACTGACTGAAATACCAGAGTGTATCGCCGCTTCTTACAGTGATCTTCATTCATTTTCCTCCTTTTTGGCGGAATAGTAATCTCTATGTTTACCGGCACGGGAAAATGAATAGTTTCCTGGTTCAACAAGCGCTATTATTAAGTTTCTTTTTTATTTTTCCGGGGAAATACGTTATACTAAAATTAGCTGATGCAGATACTAAACATACTACTGATAGGAGGAAGACGAATGGCGTTTGTAATCACTTCACCTTGTATAAGTGAAAAGTCAGGGGAATGTGTGGAAGTGTGCCCTGTTGATTGTATAGAAGAAGGTAAAGACATGTTTTATATTGACCCGGATATATGCATAGACTGTGGAGCTTGTGAAGCAGTTTGCCCTGTAGAAGCTATTTACATGGAAGATGAAGTACCGGAAGAAGAATCGAAGTATATTGAATTAAACCGTAAATTTTTTGAGGAGCAATAATAACAACAGCCGCTGCCGTAACTGGTTTAGCGGTTTTTTTTCGCCCGGGAAATGATAAAATTTATTTATTTTGGTTAAGGTGACAAAATTATTGCATAAAGACAAGTTTATCGTCCAGCATGTTGACCGGAAATATTATTTATAATTAACTCCCTTTATGGGAATACTGGGTAAAAGTAAGCGTTATCATATAAAATGTGATAAAAATCACTTAATTATTTACCTTATTGGTTATCATTTGTACACAAAATTCATACATGTTATTCTTACCACTAATTAACAATGTAGACTTTTCAAATATTAACTGCAAATCTGTCATTTTACTGGAGGTGCAAAATGAGAAAGCCATCTACTCCGTTATGGAAAAGACTGTCTTATTTTGGTAAAGCAGAAAAACTGAATGATCAGTATGAAAGATCTCCGGAAGATCGAACCAAAACAGAGCGGCATTACCGCAGAAGATGGCAGCATGATAAAGTTGTACGAACCACGCATGGCGTTAACTGTACAGGATCATGCAGCTGGAGAGTTCACGTTAAAGACGGAATTATCGCCTGGGAGTCCCAGGCAATAGACTATCCGACTACGGGAAGAGATATGCCGGAATTCGAACCGCGGGGCTGTCAAAGGGGAGCAACTTTCTCCTGGTATACATACAGCCCCCAACGTGTACGCTATCCGTATATTCGTTCAGCACTATTGAAAATTTGGGCTGAAGCGCTCCAAGAACAAAAAGACCCTGTCAAAGCTTGGAAAAGCATCGTGGAAAATCCGGAAAAATCACAGAGATACAAATCAGCAAGAGGAAAGGGCGGTTTTGTCCGGACAACCTGGGAAGAGATTAATACCATATTATCTTCCTCCATTATTTATACGATTCAGCAGTATGGTCCGGACCGGATTTTTGGTTTTTCTCCTATCCCGGCAATGTCGATGGTCAGTCATTCCAGCGGTGCACGCTTTCTTAATCTGATTGGCGGCTCACTGTTAAGCTTTTATGATTGGTATGCAGATTTGCCGCCCGCCTCACCGCAAGTCTGGGGTGAACAGACGGATGTGCCTGAAAGCTCGGATTGGTTTAATTCAAGCTATTTGCTTGTGTGGGGTTCCAATCTTCCGCAAACCCGTACGCCGGATGCGCATTTTATGGTGGAGGCAAGATATAAAGGTACGAAAATTGCAGCTGTAGCGCCTGACTATGCTGAGTATGTAAAATTTGCAGATACCTGGCTGCCTGTTGAAGCCGGTATGGACGGGGCCCTGGGAATGGCTATGACGCATGTCATATTAAAGGAATACTATGTGGACCAAACCACGCCATATTTTAATGATTACGTCAAGAAATACACGGACTTGCCATTTTTAATTACGCTAAACCAGGACGGGGAAAATCTCAAAGCAGATAAATTTGTCCGCGCGGAAAATGTAGGCATGGATATTTCCAATGCAGCCTGGAAGACGATTGTTTATGATCAAAAAAGCGGTTCTTTCGCCGCACCTGATGGAACTATTGGCCATAGATGGGAAGACAATCAAACATGGAATCTGCATTTGCGTGATACAGATAACCAGCTTGGCGAAATAGATCCGGCACTATCCTTAAAAGATTATGCAGATGAAATAGCAGATGTCAGTTTCCCAGAGTTTTCAAACACATCAAATCATCATATTTACAAAAGAAAAGTACCAGTGAAAAAAATAACCATCGATGGAAAAGAAAAATATATAACTACTGTTTTTGATTTATTGCTGGCTAATTGCGGTGTGACCAGAAATTTACCCGGCGAAGAACAAATTAATTACCATGATGAAAATGCAGCGTTCACCCCGGCCTGGGCCGAAAAGTTAAGTGGTGTTCCCGCAGGTGATATTGCACAGATTGCCAGGGAATTTGCCCAAAACGCAGTAGATTCAAAGGGGCGATCCATGATTATCATGGGATCGGGCATTAACCATTGGTATCATTCAGATATGATTTACCGGTCCATCCTTAACCTTGTTTTACTCACAGGCTGCGAGGGCGTTAACGGCGGCGGCTGGGCTCATTATGTAGGCCAGGAGAAAATTCGCCCGCTGGAAGGGCACCAATCTGTTGGAATGGCAAGAGACTGGGGAATACCAGCAAGATTGCATGCCGGTACATCTTTTTTCTACTTTGCCACGGAACAGTGGAGGTATGACACACAACAAGTAGACGGTCTTATTTCTCCTTTAGTTAAGAAAGGCCGGTATGAACATTTGGGTGATTATAATTCCCTTGCAGCAAGACTGGGATGGGTTCCATCATATCCGCAGTTTGATCAAAACTCTACAGAACTGGCCGGGGACAAATCAGAAGAAGAGACAGTAAAATCCATTGTGGAAAAGATAAAATCAGGTGAAATGAACTTTGCTGTGGATGACCCGAGTAATCCGGTTAATTTCCCAAAATTGCTTTTCGTATGGCGGGCAAATCTGATTGGAAGTTCGGCAAAGGGACATGAATACTTTTTAAAACATTTATTGGGAACCCATGAAGGAACACTTAGCGAACAGGAGGAAGAGAAAAATACAAATGAAATTAAATGGATAGAGGATGTACCGGAAGGAAAACTGGACTTGCTGATCAACTATGACTTCCGCATGAGCGGCACCGGATTATATTCGGATATCGTCTTACCTGCTGCCACATGGTATGAAAAGCATGACTTATCAAGTACGGATATGCATCCATTTATTCATCCATTTAACCCGGCTATTACTACACCATGGGAGTCGCGAACGGACTGGGATGCCTATAAATCTCTTGCGAAGAAATTCTCGGAAATGGCCGAAACCTACCTTCCTGAAACCGTCAGGGATGTCGTAGCCCAACCGCTGGTGCATGATTCAAAGGATGAAATTCAGCAAGCTTACGGCAGGGTTCCGGATTGGAAAAACGGGGATTTTGAACCTGTGCCGGGTGTTAATTTCCCAAAACTCCAAATAGTGGACCGGGATTATCCCCAGGTCTATGAAAAGTTTATTTCCCTGGGAGATAACATCCGCAATCAATTAGGCGCCAAAGGGTTATATTGGGATGCAAAAGAAGAATACGATCTGCTCAAAAAATTACTTGGTGTAAATAAAAAGACGAAGTACTTTAATGGGCTGCCCAGCATTGAATCGGACCGGCAGGCAGCAGAAACAATATTGACTTTATCCAGCACGACAAATGGCTCACTTGCAATGAAAGCATGGAAAGCCCTTGAAAAGAAAACCGGACAAAAAAACCTTACAGACCTGGTTGTTGAGCGGGCAGAGGAAAGGATTTCCTTTAATAACATAACAATTCAGCCAAGACAGGTTCTCTCTTCTCCGGTATTCAGCGGTACTGTTACAGGAAACAGAAGATACGCCAATTTCACAACCAACACGGAGAAAATGATTCCATTCAGAACTTTAACAGGGCGACAATCCATCTATCTTGATCATGATATTATGCTGGAATTTGGAGAAGAATTGCCGACATTTAAACCACCGCTGCAAAAGTTGACGTTTTATGGCGGAGACCGAAAACCGGAAGCAGTGGAAAATGAAATCACACTGCGCTATTTAACACCACATTACAAATGGTCTTACCATTCAACCTATTATGATACCTTGCCGATGCTTACGTTATTCAGGGGCGGTCCGCATGTCTGGATGAACAACGAAGATGCGGAGTCAGTAGGCATTAAAGATAATGATTGGATTGAAATGTATAACCGTAATGGTGTGGTAGTTGCCAGGGCTGTAGTAAGTCACAGAATTCCAAGCGGCATTACCTATATGTATCACGTGCAGGATCGACTTATTAATGTCCCCGGTTCAAAAATCACCAAAACACGTGGAGGGACGTTTAACAGTCCAACACGTATTCATATTAAACCAACACATATGATTGGAGGGTATGCCCAGCTCAGTTATGGATTTAATTACTACGGTCCAACCGGAAATCAGCGGGATGAACAAGTAATTATACGGAAAATGGAAAGGGAAGAGGTGGATTGGCTTGAAGATTAAAGCACAATTTGGAATGGTGATGAATCTTGACAAATGTATTGGCTGCCACACATGCAGTGTAACTTGCAGCAACACATGGACCAATCGTCCCGGAACCGAATATATGTACTGGAATAATGTGGAAACCAAACCCGGGATGGGTTATCCAAAAAGATGGGAAGATAATGACGAAAGAAAAGGCGGCTGGCATGTAAAAAATGGCAAGTTAGAATTAAAAGCCGGCGGTAAAGTCAGCAAGCTCCTAAACATTTTCTACAATAAAGATCTGGTAGAAATTGATGAATACTACGAACCATGGACATACGACTATGAAAATTTGATTAATAGTCCTGAAAAGGAGCATCAGCCGGTAGCCCGGCCAAAATCCCAATTAACCGGCGAATATATGGATATTACATGGGGACCCAACTGGGAAGATGATTTAGCCGGTGTACACGAAACGGGACATCACGATCCGAATATGAAAAACCTGGACGAACAGATTAAATTTGAATTCGAAGAGACATTTATGATGTACCTGCCGCGGATTTGCGAACATTGTCAAAATCCATCCTGTGTATCTTCCTGTCCATCCGGGGCAATGTATAAGAGAGAAGAAGACGGAATTGTCCTGGTGGATCAGGAATCCTGCCGCAGCTGGAGATTTTGCATGACAGGATGCCCATATAAAAAAGTCTATTTTAACTGGAAAACACATAAAGCCGAGAAATGTACTTTCTGCTTCCCCAGAATTGAAAACGGGGAGCCGACGATCTGCTCGGAAACTTGTGTTGGACGTCTTCGTTATATCGGCATTGTATTGTATGACGCTGATAAAGTATTGGAAGCAGCATCTGTGGAAGATGAAAAAGATCTGTATGAAGCACAGTTGGGAACATTCCTGGATCCATATGATCCTGAAATCCAAAAAGAAGCTGTGAAGCAGGGGATACCTGAAGACTGGATCGAAGCAGCGCAAAGGTCTCCAGTATACAGACTGGCTGTCGAGCAAAAAATTGCTTTGCCGCTCCATCCGGAATACAGAACAATGCCAATGGTATGGTATATTCCGCCATTAAGCCCATTTATGAATGCACTGGGCGGGCAGGTTGATTCATTAAGCCCGGAAGTTATTTTTCCGACCATTAATCAGTTCCGTATCCCGATTGATTATTTGGCAAGTTTATTTACTGCAGGGGATACGAAAGTTATTAAACGCGTATTGCAGAAATTAGTCGCCATGCGCACTTATATGCGTGCCAAAGAGCTGAATAAACCTTTTGACAAGAAAATTCTTGAAGAAGCCGGGATGACCGATGATATTGCTGAGGAAATGTATCAATTATCAGCCATTGCAAAATATGATGATCGTTATGTTATTCCAAAATCCCACCGTGAAGACTCCGGAGATATGTTTTCCCACCAGGGAAATGCAGGATATGACTTTATGGAAGCCTGCCGCAGCTGTATGGGCGGAGGAGCTGCTGCAGATCCGCTTGAATACTATGAAAGCGGATTTTGGAGGGAATTAGATGAAACTTCACCAAAAGGTGTATAAAATAACATCCCTGTTTTTGCAATACCCGCAAAGAGAATGGTTTGATGAAGTGCGGGAAATAAAAACGGTAATCCAGACGGTGGAAAATCCTGTGGCAAAAGCTTATTTAACATCCTTTATCCACTACCTGGAAACTACTCCATTTATACGTCTATGCGAGAACTATGTAAACACATTTGATTACCATGGGGTGACATCTCTTTATTTAACCCACAATGTGTTTAAGGATTCCAGGGACCGTGGAGAAGCGCTGGTAAAGCTGAGAAGACTCATGGCCGATTCTAATTTGGAAACAGAATCAGAAGAATTACCGGATTATTTGCCAATGATACTGGAATTTTTATCTGAAGCTGATGAAAAATATATCCATCGTATGCTGAAACTGCATTTAAATTCCATCATGAAGGTGGATAAAGATTTAGCAGAAAATGATAGTCACTATCATTTTCTGCTAAAGGCTGCGATTGAGGTCTCCCGTCAATTGTTAAAAAACGAAAAAGTATCTTAACGTGAAAGGGTTGTAGCTCCATGACAAACCTTGATATATTTCTCTGGGTCATTCTTCCCTATGTATCACTAACCATTTTTATATTAGGCCACATCATTCGCTATAATTATGACCAGTTTGGCTGGACGGCCAAATCAAGTCAATTTTTGGAACAAAAAAGGTTGAGATTTGGAAGCACTGTATTCCACTGGGGAATTATCTTTGTGTTTTTAGGTCATGTTGCAGGAGTGCTCATACCCAAACAATGGTTTGATGCCATCGGAATCCATGACGACATGTACCATTTTGGCGCGATTTGGTTTGGCGGCATTGCCGGAATAGCGGTGGTTGTCGGAGGATTCTTTCTGTTTTTGCGGAGGGTTTCTGTTAAAAGGGTGATTAAAAACAGCTCTGTTAGTGATTATGTAGCACTCATCATGCTGGGCATCGTTGTACTTGTCGGTTTTACTAATACAGCCGGTTATACAGCTACAGGCGGGGACTTTGATTATCGTGTAACAATCGGGCCATGGATGAGGGAAATCTTGACCTTCCAGCCGTCCGAAGCCATGATTCTGGCTATGGCGGGAGCACCAATTGGTTTCCAACTGCATGTTTCACTGGCATTTGTTTTATTTGCCATTTGGCCATTTACACGATTGGTTCATGTGTTCAGCTTGCCATTAAAATATTTGAGGAGAAATTACGTTGTTTACAGAAGCAACAAACCAGTGATAAAAAATAAAGATACACATAAAAAAGAAATTAATTAATCTGAACATCCCTGCCTTTACAAACAGAAAGGGCAGGGATGAAGTCATTAAATTAATTTGGGAGGGAATTATTTGTGGCTGCTACTGGACCATCACTAAGAAAACGGGATTCACATAGTGCAATACACCACGGTGCCTATGTAGAGGCGAGGGATTTGACCGAGGTAACGGACAAATTGTTTTATGACGGGCGGGAAGAGGATTGCTTCAAAGCAGCAGAAGCGCTTATTGAATATTGGGAAACCCGTGTGATTGCACATGCTGATACAGAAGATGACGGGTTTTATAAAGAACTTCTAGAAAAAAAACCGGAATTGGAAAAAGATTTACATATGCTGTCAAGGGATCATGATCTTTTTCGGATTATTATAGGGAATATAAAGGAACAAATCGAGGGTAAAAATAAAGTAACAAAAGAAATACTAAATCAGTTTCATGCATTGCTTGTAATTAAAGAAATTCATAATCATGGTGAGGAAACGAGACTGTTTAATGAACAAGACTAGTTGTACTGCTGCCGCCAGCGCGGCAGTTTTTTAATTTCTGACATATTTTTATACGGAAGGGGAAAACTTTAAGATGACCTATAATTAGGAGGAGATTACTTTGAATAAAGATCAAATGCCTCAATTCCCCGAGTCTTTTTGGCGGGATTCCGTCAATTTGGAAACCTATCCTGCATTAAATCAATCCATAAAAGCAGATGTTGGAATTGTAGGCGGCGGCATTACCGGGGTAACGGCTGCATATGTATTGGCCAAACAGAATGTGAAAGTGGCATTAATAGATGCCAGTCAGATTCTGAATGGGACAACCGGACACACTACCGCAAAAATTACTGCACAGCATGGGCTCATTTATGATGAATTCATTCAGCATTTTGGCACGGAAAAGGCAGGACAGTATTATCAGGCGAGCAGGGAAGCCGGTGAGCTAATCGAACAAATTACGAAAGAACTTGCCATTGACGCTGATTTAACTAAAGAGAATGCTTATATTTTCACCAATTCCGAAGATTATCTTATTCAGTTGGAGAAGGAAAAAAAAGCTTATGATAAGCTCGGCATTCCCGGCGAATTAACAGATAACATACCCCTGGATATTCCTGTAAAATCTGCCCTTATGATGGAAAACCAGGCCCAGTTTCATCCATTGAAGTATTTAAAAGTACTTGCCGAAAAAGCCGTGGATAATGGTGCACAAATTTACGAAGATACAACTGCAGCTGATGTGGAATACGGCGGTAAGCATCCTTCCATTATAACGGGCAACGGACACCGCATTACCTGCAATTATATTATTTCCGCATCCCATTTTCCATTTACCGACAAGAAAAGATTTTACTTTTCCAGAATGTATCCGGAACGTTCTTATCTAATCGCAGTAAAGTCACCAGAAGAATTTCCCGGGGGCATGTATATAAATGCAGAATCACCGACCCGTTCGATCAGAGCAGCGAAAATGGATGGGGAGGATTGGTGGCTGATAGGAGGGGAGAACCATAAAACAGGTCAGGGAAAATCGATGATGGAGCATTATAATGCACTGCATAAATTTGCAGAAAAACATATTTCCATTGATCGTTTCTCCTACCGCTGGTCGGCTCAAGACCTCACAACTATTGACAAACTTCCTTATATTGGTTTAATGACGGATAGCGAGGAAAATGTTTTTGTTGCCACCGGATTCCGTAAATGGGGAATGACAAATGGCACCATTGCTGCAAAAGTTCTCAGTGATTTAATTATTGAAAAAAGCAGTCCATATGAGGATTTATTTACACCCTCCAGGTTTCATGCGGATCCTTCTCTCAGGGAATTCATGAAGATTAATGCAGACGTAGCAAAGCATATGATTAAAGGCAAACTGGACAGGCCCAAAGAAAATTTGGATAAACTGCCGCGTGATGAAGCTGCAATAACAAGAATTAAAGGACAACGGGCAGGCGCATACAGAGATCATGAAAATAAACTCCATATCGTAGATACCACCTGCACACACATGGGCTGTGAAGTAGAGTGGAATTCAGGCGACCGCACTTGGGATTGTCCGTGCCACGGATCAAGGTTCTCCTACACTGGTGAAGTAATAGAAGGACCTGCCAAGAAACCATTGGATCAGCTGGAAAACAACAAAGTGTAAGAAAGTAAGCGATTCCGCTTGCTTTTTGTTTTTTGGGATTCCTTCGCTTTTTAAGACAGGCAAAAAACCCCGGAAGGCATTTGTGAATATTTCACATTAAGGGGTGAAATATATTTCAATAAGGGCCAAGCGGGTGTGTTTTATAAAGAACATTTTTAGTGTGAAACCTAAATTTATTTATCGCAAATGATGGAATACATGATGATCTGGAAGCCAGGAAGAAGAAACCCGATTCGTTCCTAAAAATTTATTAAACAGGTTTTGCTGACAAAGTAACTGACTTAGCAATAATCGAATAAGAATTACATGAGAATTACAACGGGCGTTGAAGTTGTAAAGCAGATTCATCGTAAAATTTAGTTTGTTAATTTAAAGCCTAAAATAAAATGAATGATAAGTTATATTTTAGCAACATTGTGCTATAGATTTTTTCATTTTATCTCACTATCATAAGTATACTTGGAAAATGAGACGCGAAATTATTTGGTTCCTATAATAAATATTATGTAAACTAGAAAAGATTTTTTTAAAAAATAGGTTATATTCCTTTAAAAGCCGTGTTCAAGGACAAAAAACTATGTACAAATGAGACAAGAAAGTTTGTACACTCTCTTTTGTGTATCTAATACGACAAAAAAGTGTGTACAAACTTTAATTGATTTCTCATCACCTTTCTACTTTATTTGTTTATTAGCAACGTTTAATTCTACAAAGTTTTATTCATAATGATACTTGCCTCGATATATCCTAAATTCTTATATAAATTACGAGCTACCTTGTTGTGACCAAAGACGTGTAGTTCAATACTTTTTATCCCAAAATTTTTAGCTACGTTTTCAACCTCAATCATTGCTTTTTTACCATAGCCATATCCTTGGTAATCTTCCCA
The DNA here is from genome assembly GCF_010994035.1 of Virgibacillus aidingensis. Taxonomy (GTDB): domain Bacteria; phylum Bacillota; class Bacilli; order Bacillales; family Amphibacillaceae; genus Virgibacillus_N. Next base: position 6,914 of record NZ_WIXN01000033.1, on the reverse strand, counting down.
TATATTGATATCGTAAATATAACCCTTTTCTTTTGATCTCTTACCAAACCAGATCATTCCGACTTCTTGATTGTCATTTCGGATAGTAAAAAAATTATTATTTGGAGTTTCTTCTTTTTGGGGCAATAGCTTCTCATACTATTCTTTTGCTTTGGTAATTGCATCCTTTTCATTCCAATTACCAGCTTTAACGTGTTCATCTGCGTAGTTTTTAATTGCAAAGCTAAGATACTTTTCAAATTCAATTGAATTCATTTTTTCTAACCTAATCAATTGAATTTCTCCCTTCATTTGATTAATTTTCATTTCTAATAGAATACTTAGGTTAATTGAATAATCACACCCCCCCTACACTAACATAATTATTCGAAAATAATATCAATGCTTTTCATGAAAATCATGATTATTGATCCTGCCCTTTAAGTTCCTTTTTTACAATCTTATTTATGGCACTCATCTTTATTGCCTAAAATATATTTTGTTAATCAAGGACCCTCATAAGGTGGATTTAAGTAATGTTCAGCGAAATCTTTTTTGTAAGGCGTGTTCGTTTTAAGAATTCTTTCGGAAGCCTTTTTTGTATCATACGGAGTTACCTTTAATTCGACTTCAGGACCAAGTAAAGCCCAACAAGCTCCATTTGCTCGACTCTGCAACCCAACACTTCCTGCATTAATTATACGTTTGTAATCGACAATGCGATCAAACTGTATATGAGTATGACCACAAACAATAATATCTTGTGAAACATTTTCAAGCATCGGTCGAATTTCGTCTTCTTGAGTATTTATTCGAATTGCCTCTTCATCGCTGCGGGGAGAACCATGTACAAATAAGACTTCTCCCAAACCTTCAACGCTCAAGGTAGCTTTTTCTGGTAAATTCTTTAGGAATCTTAATTGCTCTTCTGTTAATTGATCAGCACACCAATTATTTAATTCAGCAGTAAAATTATCTAACCCCTTTTCCGTTCCATAACGGTAAGAAACCTCACGATCAACGTTACCTCTAATAAAAATAAACTCATCCTTATAATCCATTAAAAGATCCATTACTTGACGTGGTTCGGGTCCCCAAGCTAAATCCCCACCTACAACAACTTGATCAATTTTAGCTTTTCTAATCTCTTCTAAGACTGCTTTTAATGCCGAATAGTTTGCATGAATATCATAAATAGCAGCTACACGCATTTAAATATACCTCCCCATTGTAAATTATTTTCTAACTCATTCTATAAATTAATGACCATTATTAATAACTCATTTTATCCATAGCAATTCTGATTGGAGATTTATAAGGTGGGTATTTAACTCTCCAATTAAAAGGGCAAGAGAATTCGTCACCTATATCCTGAATAATGTTTTTCATATAATCAATGCGGTTTTCCGGTATATAAAAACTTATTTCTCCAGATAATTTTTGTGGAATCTTACAAATGTACATCGGTATGCAATCATCAGGATAAGTATGCTTGTACTTATCTGGATTTTGTACTACCTCCAGCCATTTAATATAACGTTCTATTAATAAGTGAGAAAGAATCTTGTCAAGAATATATTTCAGGCTACTAATGTTGCAATCCATGAAATTAAATCCGTCTTTCGAGGAGATTGGATTTAATATTTCTACTAAATGGGTCATGAATGCACCATTAAGAAAAATACTAAACCTTTCATTCAAACATATAAATTCATAGGTTTCAGATAATTTATTATGATTTTCGATTTTCCATAGAGCGTCAATACCTTCACACTCCATTTTCCATAAAACAAATGCAAATGCATGAGGACATACATCCCCATTCTGCCTTGCTTTATTAAATATTTTTACACATTTGCTGTGTTCTTTAATAACCCTGCGTAAAATATATCGGGTAATAGCTTTATATATTATTCTAGTCTGTTTATAAACTGCAAAGTAAATACTGTCTAGTCTATGCTTCTCGTTGAATTTATAGGATGAAAATGAAAATAAATGGGGGAAAATTTCTTTATAATTTTCCTTCAATTGCTGATCATCATTCCTAATATTAAAGATATCAGATCTAGAGGAAATTTTTATTACCTCTCTATTCACAGTACCTTTATTAAAAGCATTAATTATTAATTTTGGTATATGTCTTAGATAATCCTTATCACTCTTATCAACTTCAAGAATTTTTTTATAATTATCAAAGGGATAAACTAGATAGTATTCATGAATTTTATTCCTAGATAATTTAAGCCAAGACTTTATAATTTTATTTTGTATTTTAGGCTGCTTTTGCCACGATGAAAATATTAATCTGATGTTTTCTGAATCGAGAAAATCATACCCACAGGTGCAACGAAAAGCCTCTTGGTTGCCTTTATTAATAAGATATTCTGGCATTAATTGATTGCATTTTACACACCTATCATTTAATTTTTGATTAGGGTGAAAAGCACAGTGATCAAATAGCTTAATTTGGTGCAAAATACTATGATATCCTATACTTAAACAACTAGGGCAATATGACAAAGAAGAGTGAAAATAATTACCTTCATGTTTTAAATTTGGAATGATGTGTAACAATTTCTTTACTAGATTATCATGGTACACTTTTAAATCTAACCCAATAATTTTTTTGGTCTTTTTAGAATCAATGCTGGAAAAATAAATCAGATTTCGGTGACGGCTGCCAGCATTTGAAATACTTTTTAGTTGCTTAACATTTTCATTTCCTATTAATGCTAAAACAGTATTTCCATCAACCGCATTAGCCCACTTAAATTTTTCAAGTATTCCCCAAGGAGATTCATACTCCTGAATCCAATTAGTAGACCAAGTGATTTGGTAGTTCACATCTTTCACCGCCTTAACAAGAATAGTTTTACTAGTGTATTTGATATAATTCTGATTGGATATAACCGGAATTGTTAATCGCTTCTTCCCAATGAGATTTTTCAATTGTTGTCACATCCAAACCGTTATTCCCAAATCGTTTTAAGGCATATTCGATTGTCAAAGTGACATATTGCATGGGGATTTCAACTTTATGTGGTAATCCATACTCTCTTCTTAAATCAACAAAAACTTGGAATAATTCTTCAGCGGAATGTTGTAATCTGTAACCTCTTATAAAGGAATCGGAAAAGAAATATTTGGTAAAAGACCAATTACTATTTGTAGGATATTCGCAATAATCATCATATCCCATCAAGCAAATCTTCAAATCATTTAAAGATGTAATTCCTTTAAATTGATATTCTTGGCTCATAAAGCGACCCACTATCTGAAATTTCTCTCCACTAATAAATGCAGATCTTTGGTGAACTAATTCTTTTTGACCAACTAAGATAGTGGTCAGGGTAATGCCATAATGATCTAAATCGTTATATAAATCCATCAGCCAATCATAATTAATTTCTACAAGTCTTTGAGCATCGTCAATAAAAAAAATAATCTTATTATTACCAGAAAAGTCAGCACGTTCAACCAGAAATCTTAATAGCCTTGTTCTTTTCATATTGGATTTTCCAGTTGTAATTATTGAATGTCCAACAGCATTTAATAAGTCTTCAAAGAAGAAATTTTCATTAGGATTTTTATACTTTCGACAACGGATATGATATATTGGGGTATTTTCACCAAAATCATGTGGCAAATAATTGAGTAAATATGAAATAGCTCTTGTTTTACCAAGTCTAGGACGACCATATATTATAGCACCCGGCGTTCTGTTTTCAATCCACTTAATTACCGTTTGATACATTCTATCAATCTCATTTGTTGAAATTAAATATTTACCTGTCTCAATTGGATGCGTTCCTTTAGGAATGTGAGGTCTTATTGTATCTTTATTAACATGATTTGATTCTAGGGCTTCTGACATTTCCGAACCTCCTCCAACTAGAAAGTTATTGTTCTTTTTAGGATTCGCTGATCGGTGTGTTGCTCTTCTGTTTTAATCTCTTTTTGTCTCTTTCCATTAGATAATTCAGAAATAATTTCCGAATCTATAACTTTATTGGTTTGCTTATCTTCAGTGGATTCTTCTACTTGGTATCGCTCTTCCTTACTCTTTTGTTCTCTTTTTAGAGAGGCTAACTTATTTCTGTTTGTTTTATTTTTTTGTGCCTCTTTTTCCAAATGGTCTTGATAAACTCTAATCGGGTCGTCGTACTGAGTGAAATGTATTAATCTATTATTTTTTAATTTGTTTATGGCTTTCCTCGTTCGAAGATCATGAGGAGTTACCCCCCATTTACCAGTGGCAATTAAATTCCCTAATTCACTTCCATCTGCTAAAAATGCTTTTATCACTCTTAAATCGTCCGTGTTTACTAGCAAATTTAGTGTTTTATTGATTAGATGAGGTGAATGGTTTAGCACCTCGTTCGTATATCTAACCCCTTCATAATTAATAAATGGTCTTCTTCCTTCCTTTTCACTTCCATTTACTCTTCTTGTTACTTTAAGAGAAAAAAAGGCCATTTCATTTCTTTTTTCTTCGGGAAGCTGTAGGTAGTATTGTCATTCCTCTAGCCACCCTCTGTTCAAATACTTCTAATGGGCTAAGGTTATTATTACCCTCATGTGGGGTTCCATTATATTCAGCAATTAATACATCTGTAAGCTCTTCAAGATGTTCCGAAGTTATCCTATATTTAATAGCATTTTCCTCGGAATTCTTTCTTTTTGGGTCCTGTGGGTTACTTCCAGTAGTAGAGGGTAATCTATGAAAACCATTTTGCTCTAAAGTTCGAAAAAATCGTTCAATGATAGGTCTTCGAACTGGAGCAGCAACTGGTCCCATATTGATAGAGCAATCAATTAAGTCAACGAGTTTTTCCTTTACAATTTTTGCGAGGTTAGCTTTTGCATTGTCATAGCAAAACTCATCCCAAACTCCATAACTTGCTTCGGGAATTAAAGTTGAAGGGAAATTTGCTTTTTCTGAATAGTTTAATCCAACAATCGTAAGTGATTTCTTTTTCCAAGGAAAAATGGCATTTCTAATACACATTAGAACATCGTGTGAGGAATATTCTTTATTTAGACAAAGGTGATAACCTAATATTGCCCTCGTTGCAACATCGACTATGGAAAGTATCCAAATTCTATTCATTACCTCGACAACCTCATCACCCTCTGGTGTTTTAAATATAATTGCTATCGAGGTATCTATTCTATGACCATCAAATTCAACTCTTTCAAGGGGTCTAACGAACATTGGATTGTTTTTATTTCCAATACCTGTGTTTTTAGCAACCATAGCTGCCTGATCACCATTTCGTTTTGCTACTTCAACAAAGTGGGATTTTGATAGATTTTTTACATATCGTTCAAGTGACTTTTTTGCTAACGTTTTTGTATTAAAAGGGTATTCATTCATTTTTATCCCTAAAACTCTGCACTCTTTAATAAACTTCTTGTGTAAATTCCTTATATTAATAACTGGATCAATGATTTCATATTTATTTTTCTTTCTATTTAGATACGAATCTATTATTAATTCTTTTAGAGTTGGGTAAGTATCAAGTAGTAACCCGAAAGCACCTGTATAATTCTTGAATACTTTCTCATTATAATCTGGAAAGTTTTTTCTGCTGTAATCTTTTACTCTCTTATAAGGTATCAACGCCCTATAGCCCATTACCTCGCCTAATTCATCCTTTTCTAAACATCTTTTTACGAATCTATGAATTTCATCTCTCCTTAACCCTGTTTCAGTTTCTATATCTTTAACCTTCATTTCCGTAGAAATATATAAGTCAATAGCTTTTTTTCTTTTTAAGAATAAAATACGATGTTCTGGTGTTAGATTCTCAATTAATACTGTTGGCCAAAGTGAAGTATCTAGTAATTCTGGATTAATATTTAAATTTTCAAGACTTCTTCTACTCATTAATCCACACCTCGGTATTAACCCCGAAATAACTTTTGGATATGTTAGACTGTATTTCTCCATTAATAATCATCCAGCCAATAGTTAAAAATAATCTATGGGTAACAAATTTTGATTGTTGTAACAAAGTCTGAAGAGATATTCTTTGAGGTAAGTTTTTATTTATGATTTTTTGGATTTTATACTTTTCAATATCAGTAGGGGTGTCATATTGTTTAATTGTTTTTAAGATGAGTTTCAAATTAGATAGTAGTAATCTGTTTTGACGAATATCAATTTCAGTTCGTACAGAGTGTTCAATTCCATTCTCGTTGCACCAAGCTCTTTGGGTAGCGATTTGATCAATGATATTAGCTTTATTAAGGTCGCTAGAATATTTAATTTCTCTAAATTCTTGTTTGCCATCTTCATACTTAATGTACATATCGGGGATTGAGCTTTTTTCCTTACCATTAATAAGGTTGGTTATTTTTAAAGGTTGTTCACAAAAATCCACTATATTAGGATCGGATTCTATAAGTAGCCAATGTTCATACTCCAAATCACTAAACAAATAAACTCTCCTTTTTAATTTAGGACTAAATGAATGCCATCTATTGTTCCCGAAACGCTTACTTCCCTCAGTTATTACTGGGGTGTACATATTTCCTCGCCTCCAGAATAAATCTCTTTTTTGCATGTCATTCTAGTGGATTTTGTTTAAAGATATATTGTAATCAATTTTCAAAATGTACAAACATTTTTGTCTCTATTATAAATTGTACATAGTTTTTTGTCCATATAAATAGACAAAAAACTATGTACAAAATCAAAAGTATGTATTGTAAAATCAATATTATACCTTCAATTTGTTGTACAAACTTTTTTGTCCTTTTACAAGCCGGAACACTTCCCTCTTTAAGATTACAAAAAATGAGTGATATGGATTTTCGGTGTCTCCCTTAATGTTCCATTAAAAAAAGCTACTTATTTAAGTAGCTGATATGCTCCCCTTAAGGTAGACAGATTAAAAATAAAAATCTGTTTCTATCTTAGGGGGAGTTTT
>NZ_WIXN01000032.1 GCF_010994035.1 Virgibacillus aidingensis | reverse complement strand
AATCTTAAAGATCGGGTTTTAAAATATCTTGAGTAAGAATTAACTTACACACTTTATTTGACAAACCCAAATTGTTTTGTCACACTCTCAATTTTCTTTTGTTAAATACTTCTCCCCAAGCACTTCTTTCTCTTCATAATTTTCTGCTGCTAATTGTTCCTGTACGAAAGCGGATAGATCGGATTTGTCCACATCGTACATAACTTCAATTTCTTTGGCGAAAAGAAGTTTTTCTTTATCCAGCAGATTGGATAGGGATGGCTGATCCTTGGGCTTAGGCGTTTCATTTAGAATTTGTGATAAACCCGAAACATAGTATTCGAGCGGGCGACTGCCGACTACCCTTACCCCTTTGTTTTCTTTATTGACCATAATAATGGTTGGAAAACCTCTGGCACCCAGCCTTCCTGCAAGTGCAAAATCTTCATCCAGCAACTGCTGCCCACCTTGTTCTTCTGCTTCTTCCACGATTTCTTCTCCATTCAGTCCCAGCCGATTAACGGTTTCGGTCATTATGGATGCTTCGGCAATATTTTCATTAAAAGCAAACAGTGCCTCTCTTGCGCGCCGCAGGTACTCATAAGCTTTTTCATCGCCGTGATGTTTTTGTATCACCTTATATACGCGGGACGGCGGGTAAGAGGAATGCACCGGATTGTCAATCATCAGGGAGCCGTCAATCGGCATCCGGGATTGTTCCCCGACTTCTCTCCAATGGCCGGCAACATCCGCTGGTCCGTTAATCCCGTTCGCAGGATCCACCGGTCCGCCGTGCCATTTTTCCAGTAAGCCTCCCATTACCGTATGGAAGTTGAAATAATCGCCATATTGTTCTTTGAATCGGCGAAGTGTCGGTTCAAGTGCCCAGCAGTGGGAGCAAATTGGATCTGTCACATAGTATAAATCAATGGTTTTCTTTGGCTGGCTGAAATCGATGACTTCCAGTTCCCCACCTTCCCCAGCTGGACCGCATACCCCAGTTTCCGGATCACAAATTAAATTATTTTTATCAGACATTATATTTTCACCCTTCTTTATTTCAATTTCTAGCCTGAGTATTTTTACCTGTTATAATTGTATTGTAGTATATATTGACGTAAATCCATACCAATAGTTTCTTGGATATGTTGTTTATACAACACAACTGAGGAATTGTTGAAAAAATAGGAGGGGTTTCTCATATGAGTGAGCCAAAAACGGATCCCCGAATTCTTAGGACGCGTAAATTAATCATGGATTCTTTTATCGAACTCTCGGAAGAAAAAGAATTCAAGGATATAACGATAAAGGATATTACATCAAAGGCTATGATTAACCGGGCGACGTTCTACTACCATTTCCAAGATATTTATGACCTGCTGGAGCGTGCATTATCAGAAGTATTACTGATAAATCTGGATTACAGTACGTACGGGGAAAGTGAGTTAAACAATGAAGATTTCGTGAGTATCTTTAAAGCCATAGCTGATTTTCAGCAATCCTTATCCCATCGCTGCCATCGCGGATATGAGGATACGATCGCCCGTATCATCAGGGAACAGCTTTACGTGATTTTTTTCAAGATGCTGCAAAAGAAACACCCGAATGAAAAGGAAAAAACGCTGAAACTTACAGCAACCATGTTAAGCTGGGGAATTTACGGCGCTTCCGTGGAATGGAGAAAAAATAATAGCAGCATGGCGCCGGAGGAATTTATTGAATCTGCAATCCCTTTTATAAAACAAGGTATTGAATTATAAAGAGGGACAGATACCATTCCGAGAAGCTAACTCGGACAAGTGGTAACTGTCCCTCTTCCATATTCGGTAAAGCTCGGCTAAATCCGGGGAATAACATAAATGGGATATGTCTGCGAAATTAGAGTATTTTGGCGCAGCCCAAAATCTCTACCTGGGTAAAGTATTCATCAAAGCCCAAATTTTTACGGTGGGAAGAGCATTTTAGCTCAGCCCCAAGCACTCCATTTGTGTTAGAATGGGAGAATGTGAGCAAAGTTTCATACAACCAGAAAACGAGTACAGGAGAGGAATACATTGAACAAAAAGGATATTGCAAATATAAAAAAGCAATTTAAAATAAACAATGATCTGCTGAAAATCCATGAGATATATAATGTATACATAATGAAGGAATCCAGCGAAATATATCATCAGCAAAGTTTACCGTTTGAACTGATGGAAGAGGAACAGAAAGAGTTATTTATGGATAATTTTAAGAAGGTGCTGACAGGTCAGCTTGATCAAAAACTTTTCGAATTGAAATTCCGGCGTGACGCAGAAGACAGCAGCCAGCTCATACTTCATCAAGGCTTATTAAGCAATGACACAGAAGAATGGAAAGCATATATGCTGCGCATGGTGGAGAAAATGCTGAAAGACAAGCAATATGAAATGGATGTGGTAGTTACATTCATCCGGGGAGAATATATGAAACCGATGAAACGCCGCAGTGAAGAATACGATGAAAGCGGGCGGGATAACGTTCATTCTCACTCCTTCATCCTGTGCAGCATGAATAAAACGCAAGATCCAAAAAAAGAGCTGCTTTTTGACTACGTGGAAAAAGAGTTTAAATATAACTTTGTTGTGGATCCTATTATCAACTTGAAAGCCCCGATTTCCGGATTTCTCTTTCCATGCTTTACTGACAATGCTGCAGATGTCAACCGTGTGCTTTATTCTGCAGGAAAAGCGAATGAGCCGAGTTATCATTTTATGGAAGAAGTACTAAACGCCGAAGAAATAATGACGGCGCATGAAGATAAAATAGTTTTTGAGGAAATCGTAAAGAAGGTAACCGGGGATCAAATCAATACGTCGACCCTTTCCAATGTTTACGAAGAAATTCATCAGGTCATGGAAGAGAATGAAGAAGAGGACGATACACCAAGACTGGATTACAGGGACGTGGAAAAAGTATTGAAAAGCAGCGGTGTGGAAGATGTAGATTCAGAAAAAGTAGAGGATGCCTTTAAAACTGTCATTGACGATGAAAAATATGAATTTAAAGCAAATAACATCATACCGAAGTATAATTCCAAATCTATTAAAATTAAAACGAAAATAGCGGATATTTCCGTGAGTCCGCAAGATTTAAGATATGTACGCCAGGTCGAATTGAACGGAAAACTCTGTCTCATGCTGGAAGTAGAAGAAAATGCGGAGATTGAAGGGTTTGAGATGATACCGGAAGCTTTATTTGAAAAAGCAAAAGACCATGATGAAGATTAACTTTCGAGAAACTTTCCGGCTGCGGAAGAAGTAAATGTGGCTATGCATTTATATGTAATGATAAAATAAATGGAAACATAGAAGTTTTTTCGTAAAAAAGAGAAATGGGATTTTGCCTTTCATTTGCATCCCTGTAAACAGGGAATGAATAAAACTTCCTTGAAATTACAATTTTCCCGTTTTCATTAATAACTGAGGTGGAATCACATTGAAGCTTAAAAAAGTACTGCCAATCCTTTTTATAGTGATGTTTTTGGTCATGGTTGGCTTTGGAATTATTATTCCTGTCCTTCCATTTTATGCCGAAGAATTGGGGGCTTCCCCGGCTGAATTAGGCTTATTAATGGCTGTTTACTCCCTGATGCAGTTTATCTTTGCACCAATGTGGGGCCGTATTTCTGATCGTATTGGACGGAAACCAGTCATTCTGATTGGGATTTTTGGGCTTTCGGTCTCCTTTTTTATGATGGCTCTTTCCAGTCAGCTTTGGATGCTGTTTGCTGCCAGAATCATTGGCGGTGCATTGTCTGCGGCGAATATGCCGACAGTAATGGCATATGTTGCGGATATTACGACTGAGAATGACCGGGGAAAAGGAATGGGTATTATAGGAGCAGCGACAGGACTCGGATTTATCTTTGGTCCGGCGATTGGCGGTATGTTTACAAACATTAATCTGGATGCACCGTTTTACATAGCAGGCACAGTTGCTTTCCTGACCATGCTTCTTGTATTGTTTGTACTGAAAGAATCGATCCATGTATCGGCAAATAAAGCTGCAGCCCAGAAAAAAGGATCCTGGAAAAATGTTTTTCAAGGGCCTTTAGCGACGCTCTATATTCTGCAATTTTTTATTACTGTATCGTTGGCCGCACTGGAGGCTACCTTTGCTTATTTTGCGGCAGCAAGGGCAGGGCTTGATGCTGTTACACTTGGCTATATCTTCATGATTATGGGGCTGGCGAGTGCGGCGGTTCAGGGATCTATGGGGGTATTGACGAAAAAATTCGGGGAAGTGCGGATCATTCAAGTCGGGATTATTGTTTCGGCGCTTGGTTTTGCATTAATCCTGTTTATCCAGGACTTTATCACGGCGGCTATATTCCTTTCTATTTTCGGTGCAGGGAATGGGGTTATCCGGCCAAGTGTCTCCTCATTATTGACGAAAAAATCAAAGGCAGGCTACGGGATGGTTACCGGCTCATTATCTTCCTTTGATTCCCTGGGAAGAATTATCGGTCCTGTGGTGGGAGGATTCCTGTATTCCGTCTTTATCGGGCTGCCATACATTTTTGGAATCCTTTTGTCCGTTTTTGTCTTTGTTCTGTTTCAGGTTTCCCTAAACAGAACAAGACTTGGTGAGGGTCATCCTTAACTTCCCTTCCGTATATACGCATGAGTTTTGCTCCTGCGTACTAAAAGGAGCGCCTTTACAGGCTGCTCCTTTTATTTAGAACTCTATTAAAATATGGGGCAGCTTCGATCATCCGCGGGCCATACCAGAACATCTCCCCGTCCAGGCTCATTACGGTAACATCGGGGAAAAGCTTCGAAAATTGCTGGATATGTTTTTCACGAAATGGAAATGGTTCGGTGGCCAAAAATATATAATCCAAATCAGCATTTCGGAAATCCTCTTCGGTTACCTCAGGATATCTCCCGTCATAATCGGCAAAAGCGTTGGTGAATCCCATTTTGTCCAGCAGAGAGGTAATGTACGTATCTGATCCCGCTGCCATATAAGGATTCTGCCAAATAATATAGGCGTATTTTTTTCCGTGGCCCGACGGAAGAGACTGGATGGCTGTGGCAATTTCAGACTGCAGCTTTTCCGACTCCACTCGGCGATCTGTTATCGTACCAAGATCTTCGATAATTTTAAATGTATCATCTACAGTTTGTATTTCACAGACATAAACCGGAAACTCTTTTTCCAGCTGCTCCACAATTTCTTTTGTGTTTTCCTCTTTTTCGGCAATAATAAGCGCTGGATTCAGCTCTCTGATTTGGTCAAATTTCACTTTTTTCGTTCCGCCGATGGTTTTTGCCTGTGCAACCTTTTCTTTCGGATAAATACAATAACGTGTTCTCCCCACAATTTCATTTTCCAGCTCCAGGGAATAAAGAATGTCCGTAATGCCGGGGACGATGGAAATAATTCTTTTTGGCGGATAGGCGAATTCCACCTCACGTCCAAGGTGATCGGTAGCTTTTTTATTTGTCATTTGATCCCTCCTTCTTCAGAAAGGTCTTTTCTTCCTTTGTTAAAGGGGCTCCATTAATCCGCAGGCTGCTGTCGAGCTTAATCTGCCCGTCTATGAGATTTTCAGCTGCCAGTATACAGGGGATATGGTCATTTACCTCTTTCCCGTCCTGATCATAAAATAAATAGCCTTCTCTTTCATCATATATAAAAGAGCTGATTTTCATGTTAGGGGTAGTGAATAAAGTTAACTTTCCCTGGTCATTCCATATTACTTTGATGATAATTTTTTTCTTCAGTTTCTTTTCGATGTATGTTTTAAAAGCAGGCATTGAAATGCTTTCCGACATAAGATACCTCCAATAAAGGTAAGTGGTATGAATACTACTTTAATTATAACTGATTTGTTTACTGAATCATATTATTCTTCGGTTTTCCGGTACTATTGGAGCCCGGCTGAAGTCAGGCTTCTCTAAATGCCGGAAAAACCAATAATTCTTATTTGTTAAGTTGGTTTTCTTATTGACATCCCGGTCAACTCCATTTATGATTAAAAGCAATCACATATTTTTTCTTATCGCGAGAGGTGGAGGGACATGGCCCGGAGAAACCTCGGCAACAGGTTCAAAGTATGCCGGATTTTTAAGTATACCGCTTGAATACTGTGCCAATTCCATCAAGCAGCAAGCTTGGAAGATAAGGGAGAGAATAACATTTAAATGTAGATGTATCGTCCCTTTTCTGTATGGAAAAGGGTTTTTATTTTTCTAATAGGGAGTGGAGAAAATGAAGTATGGTTTTTGGCTGCCGATTTTTGGCGGGTGGCTGCGAAATGTAGAGAATGAAAGCATGCCGCCTACATTTGATTATGCGAAAGAAGTTATTCAATCAGCGGAAAAATGGGGATATGACACAACATTAATTGCTGAATTATATTTAAATGACATCAAGGGGACAGATCAGGATTCGCTTGAAGCATGGTCTACTGCTGCAGCACTGGCAGCAGTGACGGAAAAAATAGAAATAATGACAGCAGTCCGCCCGATTTTCCATAACCCTGCCGTAACAGCAAAAATGACAGCAAACATTGATCACATCAGTAATGGCCGTTTTACATTGAATCTTGTTTCCGGCTGGTGGGCCGAAGAAGCGAAACAATATGGCGGTGATTTTACAGCGCATGATCAACGATATGCACGCACAGAAGAATTTATTGAAATTTTAAAAGGACTTTGGACAGAAGAAACGTTTTCCTATGACGGGAAATTTTATCAGATTGAAAATGCCAAACTGGAACCAAAACCCTTGCAGCGCCCAAATCCGATTCTTTATGCAGGCGGCGAAAGTGAAAAAGGAAAACAGGTTATTTCCTCGCTGTGCGATGCCTATGTCATTCACGGGCATACCGTGGATGAAGCGAAAGAAAAAATTACCGATATGAAAAAGAGGAGACAGGAAGCAGGCCGGGAACCTTTTCATACAATTGGAATGGCGGCTTATGTCATATGCCGGGATTCAGAGGAAGAAGCACAGGAGGAATTGGAAAGAATCACTACGGTTAAAGATTTAAGCGGTTATGCCGGATTCAAGGATTTCACCTCGAAATCCGAACTGGAACAAAAAATTAAGCTTCAGGATTATTCCGTGTCAAACCGGGGAATACGCCCAAATTTAATAGGAACGCCGGAGCAGATTGCCAAACAGGTCTTGGCTTTTGAGGAAGCCGGCGTGGACTTATTACTGCTGCAATGTTCTCCGCAGCTGGAAGAACTGGAGCGTTTTTCAAAAAAAGTAATGCCAAAAGTGGAAGAACTGAAAAAAGCTGCATCAAAAAAATAAAGGAAAGGCGGAAGGACCATGAGTAAAATTTATGTCATTCATGAAAATGCGGAGTGGACAGAACACTTAGTCAAGAGACTGGAAGAATTGGATCTGCCATATGAAGACTGGCATTTGGACAGCGGAACTGTCGATCTGACAAAAGAACCGCCGGAGGGAATCTTTTTTAGTCGAATGAGTGCTTCTGCTCATACACGCGGCCATCGATTTGCGCCGGAACTTGCGAGTGCTGTGCTTTCCTGGCTGGAACAGCATGGCAGGATTGTGATTAATGGAAGTAAAGTGCTGGATTTGGAAGTAAGTAAAGTACGGCAATATTTGGAGCTGGAGAAGTTTGGGATACAAACACCGAGAACAATTGCAGCTGTGGGGAAAGATCGTATTTTGGAAGCAGCAGAGGAATTTGCAGGGAAGAAATTTATTACAAAACATAATCGTGCAGGAAAAGGGCTGGGTGTCCAGCTTTTTCAATCTGTTCAAGCTTTGGAGGATTATGTGGAAAGTGATCAGTTTGAGGAGCCTGTTGACGGTATAACATTGCTGCAGGATTATATTGAATCCCCTGAATCGTATATTACCAGGTGTGAGTTTATCGGAGGGAAGTTTTTCTACGCTGTTCGGGTGGATACATCGGAGGGATTCGAATTATGTCCAGCGGATGCCTGCAGTGTGGATGATTTATTTTGCCCTGCAGGAGAAGAAAATACCAAACCGGCCAAGTTTCAGATTGTTGAGAATTTCAAGGAGTCAATCATAGAAAAATATGAACAGCTGCTTCGGGCAAATGGAATCAAGGTTGCTGGCATTGAGTTTATCAAGGATAAAGATGGTCATATTTACACATATGACATTAATACAAATACGAATTACAACAGTGAAGCAGAAGCAGCAGGCGGGAAATACGGCATGCTGGAGTTAGCCGGATATTTGGGAAGAGAACTGGAGGAGCTGAAGCAAAAGGATAAAGCGACTCTTTAAACATAGGCTTTCGTGAATGAACAGAGTATGCAGAATAAATGCGGTCGGCGCATGTTTTATATTGAGAGCAAAAGGGGAACAAGGAATATGTTCCCAAGAAACGCTCTCAAGTACATAAACTGGTGAAATACCGTTCATTATGTCTTCGAGCAGGGCTCTCAAGGACATAATCAGGTGAAATTCCGTTCATTATGTCTTCGAGCAGGACTCTCAAGTCCGTAATTGAGTGACATTACATCCATTTTGTCTTTGAAAAGTACACCTAGTATTCAAGCTGGTTTCTTACATCATGTCTTCGAGGAGTCTTTTTCTAGTCCGTAAGTTGATTAATTTTCGTTCTTCTTTCACTATCTTGTATATTAGAATCAGGATGCATTTATTAGACTCATAATTAGAGATAGAAAGCAGGGACGGCATGAAAAAAATATTTGCAGATATAATGCAATTTCGCGGCACGCATTATGATTTTGGATTTAAGCAGGGGCAGCTGCAGAAGGACTCCTACCTGGTAAAAAACAGAGAAAATCAGTGGAAAGTAAGAAGACCGCGGTTTGATATAAATGTGGAGGAAACGAAACAAGTTTTCCAAACGTTAGCGCCGCTTATTTGGGAGGAATTAATCGGTTTTCAGGATGCGTTAGGCTGGCCAATGGAAAGGATCCTGCTGGAATTTGGCGGCTACAGGGTTAAAGTTAATCCTTCCGGCTGTTCCATTTTTACCGGGGAGGACTACCTGGTACGCAATTACGATTATCACCCGAAAACCTATGATGGCATATATTCGCTGTATCAGCCTTCAGATGGTGGAAATGCAGTAATTGGGGTTTGCCAGAAAGTTACCGGAAGATCAGACGGAATGAATGAAAAAGGACTGGCCATGGGCTATACATTCATGCACCGGAAGCGTCCGGGCGATGGTTTCGTCTGCAATATGATCGGCCGGCTGATCCTGGAACTTTGTGATAACGTGGAGGAAGCGGTTGAGTTGCTGAAGGAGATTCCGCACCGCGGTTCTTTCAGCTATGTATTGTTTGATAAAAACAGTAAGCTGGGATCCATAGTGGAAACCTCTCCAAGAAGAGTAGAAGTGCGGCAGGGAAGGGCCTGCACCAATCATTTTAAAATAATGACAGAAGAAAATCGTCATGTATTGGACGATTCAAAGAAAAGATTGAATGCCATGGAAGGGCCAGGAGCATATGATTTAAATGGAGAAGCAGCGTTTCGGCTTTTAAATGATACGGAAAAAGGGGTGTTTTCCAAACTGTATGGGGATTGGGCAGGGACTATTCACACTTCTGCTTATTTCCCTTCAGAATTAGAAGCTTGGTATGCGTTGGGCGGCGACCGCATGCCGGAAAAATTTGATTTTGCAGCATGGCTGACAGGAGATGACTTCCCGGAGAAAAGGGTGGAAGGGGAAGTAGATACAAAGATCGCATTTGTAAATATGGAGAAGGCTGACTGGTTTACAGGCTAATGAGGAAAAAGCTTGCTAATCTTACCCTGGAGTGCTTATATATCGTCACTGGCCCATGCTGATAAAATGGTTTAACCGCTGATATCCAGCAGGGAAAAGGAACCTAAAACGATACTGGATATTCAATAGGGCATTTGATGGAAAATGGGACAAGGAACCTGTCCCCTTGTCCCAATTGATTTAATAGGATAAACTCAAGGGACATAGTTTGTTTGGCAAAGTTTATTAGAGGAAGGATGGATATGATGAAGGTTCTAGTTGTGGGGGCAAATGGTCAGATTGGAAAACATCTTGTCAGGTTTATTCAGGAAAGCGACGGGATGCAGGCGCGCGCGATGATCCGAAAACAGGAGCAGTCCTCTTTTTTTGAAGATTTAGGAGCGGAAACTGCTGTAGTAGATCTGGAGGATGATATTCCTGCGATTGCCAAGGCTGCCGATGGCGTGGATGCTGTCGTATTCACTGCAGGATCCGGTGGTCATACGGGTAAAGACAAAACCCTTATGATCGATTTGGATGGGGCCGTAAAAACGATTGAAGCAGCAAAATCTGCAGGTGTGAAGCGGTTTATCATGATTAGTTCCTTTGATACAACCCGCAAAGCTATCCAGGAGGCAAATGAAAACTTTGCACCATATGTGGTTGCTAAACATTATGCCGACGAATGGTTAAGAGCAACTAATCTGGATTATACCATTATTCATCCGGGGCTGCTTACAAATGACAAAGGAACCGGAAAAGTAAACGCTGCAGCTGAAGTGAATAGGGATGAAGTGCCGAGGGAGGATATTGCAAGCGTCATTTTTGCGAGCCTGGAAAACGATAAATCAATTGGGAAGGAATTCCAGGTAGTAAAAGGAAATACTGATGTCAAAGAGGCAGTGGACGCTATATAGGGGACTACAGGGACAGCCATCTGTCCCTGTAGTCTCTTTAATAAATAATTCCCATACATCTATAGTGTACCCATCTCCGTAATAGATGTTCAATCAGACCCGAAGTGAGCCGCGGAAGCCCCTGGCACTATAGTAGGAAGAGGCCCCGTTGTGATACACAAAGACATGCCCGTATCGAAAATCACAAAAAAGGGCACCGCCAAGTTCCCGAATGTCTTCGGGAGTTTGCACCCAACTTGATGTTTTCGTATCCAAATGTTCAAGCTCTTGCAATGCTCGGTACTGTTCTTCCGTTAATAGTTCTATGCCCATGTCTGCTGCCATATCAACAGCGTTATTTTCCGGTTTGTGTTTTTTCCTTGACTCCAGTCCTGCGCGGTCAAAACAAACACTTCGCCGGCCTTTGGGACTTTCCTTGGAGCAATCAACAAAAATATATTCGTCCTTATCTTTATCATATCCTGCAACATCAGGTTCTCCGCCTGTTCTTTCCATTTCATGGAGCGACCATATTTTTTTACTATCAGCTTCCAGCTTTTCCAGGACCTTTGTCCATTCAAGCTCTGCATGCCGGTGCATATTTTCCTTAAAACGGCTTTCTAATGTGGAGAGCAACGCTTGCTGTTGTTCGGCTGATAACTTTTTATTCTCTGACATGAAAGTTTCCTCCTATTTTTTCAATCTTTATGTTTTTAGTATATATTATAAAGTATAGGATATTAAATCGATTTGTAAAATAATGAAGTAACAAGGTTAGTGTTTATATCTGACAAACTAAATCAATTAAAGAAGGTTTTATGCTTATATCCCTTTTTCAGTCTTCCCACGGTGTCTTTCTCGGCATTAAACGGGGAACATGCTTTTTATATTCCCGATAATCCGCTCCAAATTTTTTCTCCAGCAAAGGCTCTTCTCCCACAATGAAATAAATGTAGTTAACGGCGGAAAAAAGGACAAACCAAATAAGCAATAGCCATGAACCAAAGAGGATCGTTTCGCCGAGTAAAATGAAAGCAACTCCACTGATCATCGGATTGCGGGTATATCGGTATATCCCGCTCACCACCAGCTTTTTCGGAGGGTCCCACGGGGCTAGTGTGCCTTTCCCCTTTTGAATAAACTGGCGAATTGCAGCTATAACAATTATCAGTCCACCAGTAAATATTGACCCTCCAAGAATAAAGACGAGGATATTGAAGGGGAAATGGATTTCTGTGAAAAGATAAAAAGAAGTAAAATATAAGCCAATTGCCGGAATAATGACTGTTACGTTAAAGGGAAGCAGCAGGATAGAAATGAATTGCGATAAAGTGGTTGTCTGTTTGCTGTCCTTCATGGGATCCCCTCCTTGTACAGGCTATTAATACCATTATATAAAAATTTGGCGCTGAAGTGTTAAACTGTATACAGGGAGTATTTTTTTAATGGAGGTAAGGCGACTTGAGACGTTTTCAGATCGTTGGCAGCAGGGTAATTAAAACAGGGATTGCCATTTTTCTTACAGCCTGGATTTGTGAACTGTTGAATTGGCCGCCGGTGTTTGCGGTAATTACAGCAATTGTAACATTGGAGCCGACTGTTTCCGATTCCATCAGAAAAGGCATCATCCGCTTTCCAGCTTCAGCCATAGGTTCCGCTTATGCAGTCATCTTTATTGCATTGTTTGGAAATTCCCCGATTACATATACATTGGCTGCAGTTCTAACTATTGCAACCTGTTTTCGCCTGAAGCTGCATGCAGGACTGCTTGTGGCAACACTAACTTCTGTAGCCATGGTTGAGGTAATTCACAGCAATTATTTCATTTCCTTTATCATTCGGCTCGGGACTACAACGGTCGGGCTGCTTGTATCGACTGCAGTGAACATGTTTGTACTCCCGCCGGATTACACAAAGGAAATTATACAAAATATCAGGGATGTATCAAAGCAAACCGGAAATACGATGGAAAAAATTTTGCAAAGTCTGCTGAATGAAGATGATCCTGCAGCAAACCAACCCGGTATAGACAAGCTTGATAAAAAAATCATGAAAACAGAAAAACTCATTCAGTTCCAAAGGGAGGAATCCAAATATCACCCCCTGGCAGGAAGTGATAAGGATAAGTTCCAGCTTGCCGAGCAAAAATTGCATAGTCTGCGGATGATCCAATACCATCTGATGAATTTAATGAATATGCCTGCCCAGACATTTTTGTTATCGACAGAGAAACAAAAAATAATCCAGCGTGCTGCCGCGCTGCTCATTCATCATCTTCGAAATAATGCAGGGTATAGCGAAGAAGCACACCGTGAGCAGGAATTACAGCTGCGCCGGTTGTTTTGGGAGGGTAATGTCAGTGCAGGGAAAGAAACGGAATATCCAACAGGCTTCCCGCCTGACTTGATTGTGCTGTATGAATTACTTTCTATATTTACGCTTGCCGAAATATATCATCGGCAGGAAACATAGGGTGAATGTTCCATATTGAGGGAACAGACTTCGGAGGTGATTGAAATGAAATTTGCGCCATTAAAAGAATCTTTTTATCAGATAAATACGATTGAACTGGCGAAAAAGCTGCTTGGCTGTATCTTAGTAAAAGAGACGAAGGAGGGGACTGCATCAGGAATAATTGTGGAAACGGAAGCTTATTTGGGGGCTATAGATCGTGCAGCACACAGCTTCGGCTACCGAAGAACAAAGCGGACTGAAATTATGTATCAAAAAGCAGGATTTGCTTATATCTATCAAATGCACACCCACAGGCTTATTAATGTTGTCAGCAGTAAAGAAGGAGAGCCGGAAGCAGTATTGATCAGAGCTTTGGAGCCTTACACCGGTATCGATCTTATGCTGCAAAGAAGACCGGTAAATAAATTCCAAAATCTGACAAGCGGGCCGGGGAAGCTGACAAAAGCATTGGGAATTGATATGGATGATTATGGACATTCCCTCCTTCAGCCGCCAGTATATATAGCAAGAGGAAAAGAGCCGGGGCGGATCGAGCAGGGAAAAAGAATCGGCATTGATAATACCGGTGAAGCGAAGGATTATCCGTATCGATTTTGGGTTTCGGGCAATCCATTTGTTTCAAGATAACCGCTGTTTTTCCGTCCATTTACTGATAAGCCTCGCAACAAAGTAAGCCAGTAAAAACCCGGAGAACACAACTATCAGTGTACCGGGGACATATAAATAATCCGGCCAGTGCTGTAAAAATGGACGGTGCTTTAAGTAAAAGTAATTTCCATCAATCATCGGATTCAGGAAATAGACAAAAGTAAAATAGACAAGAAAAGCTGCGTAAGCTTTTTTAAGTCCACTAAATTTTGGCCGCCAGTCATAAGCAATGTAGGCAAAATACGGAAGCAGCAGTGTAATTGCATGATTAATTAAAAACGAGAGTCCTATTACATGGTAAATGGGATATACCCGCTGCGGATAAAGAAAAGACGCATAGGCAAAGAGACCAAAAAAGAAAATAATATCAAGCACGCGCAAATTTTTCGTAATAAGAAAATAGATGCCAAATAATGAAGTAATACGTGATATATGTAAAGGCAGGGATTCCGAAATATCAAATCCTGTTTCAAAAATATACCAGCCATATAGCAGAATCTGTTGCAGAATGAAGATTGTCAGGACTACTGCTGCGATTCTTTTTCTATGTTTCTTTACTTTTTCTTTTTTCCGCAAAAGTAAGATAAGCAAGAATACTATAATTGAAATATAAATGAAATGGTGCCCGCCAAATATTTGAATGAAAGGGGCGCTCTCACTCCACCAGCTGATCATGCTCATCACCTTCCTTATGTCTGATTTTCTCTGCAGAAAAACAAGCGTCAGTATTATATTATCATATGCCGGAATGCTGATTGAATATTGAATTTTGAAATCCAATACATACCGATTTTCCTTCAATCTGAAATGCCCGTTCTAAAAGAATGAAAAAGTTTTTCCAAATCATATCATTTGGTATAATAAATTAATGAATAATGGGAAAATTGGAACGCAACAGGAGGATAAAATGAAAAGGAAGTTATTTATTTCGTTGGCCGGAGTTATGGCTCTCGTATTTATCGGATTATTTTTTGCAGGTAATTATTTTTACGGTGAGGGGATTAAAAGAGGTACCGAAGTGGAATTACACCAGGAATCTGCCAATATCAACTCTGTAGCATCAGCTGAGGACCAGGCGCTTTTTGAGGAAGTGAACAGGTGGTTTGAGAGCCGGGAAACCGAACAAATCAAAATAACTTCCCATGATGGCCTGAGTCTGGCTGCGCAATTTATTAACAATGAGTCCAATAATCAAAAGGCTGTAATACTTGCTCACGGTTTCCGGAGCAATGGCGATGATATGGGGAAGCTGGCCGGATTATACTATAATAAAGGGTTTGATATTCTGCTTCCGGATGCACGTGGCCACGGCGAAAGTGAAGGAGACTACATAGGGTATGGATGGCATGACCGGTTGGATTATTTGGGCTGGATTGATTTGCTGATTGATAAATATAATATGGAGGACATTATTTTGCACGGAAACTCCATGGGAGCTGCTACTGTATTAATGACAAGCGGGGAAGAGCTGCCTGAAGAAGTAAAGGGAATCATCGCAGATAGCGGATACAGCACGGTGAAAGATGAACTGGCCCATCAACTGGAACATTTATATGGATTGCCTGCATTTCCACTGCTTGACGTTACCAGCTTGATTACAAAAATTCGGGCAGGTTATATGCTTGGAGAAGCTTCATCAGTAAAACAGGTAAAAAACAACACATTGCCGCTGCTTATTATTCATGGCGAGGATGATGATTTAGTCCCTGCTGACATGGCATATGAAATTTATGATGCTGCTGGAGGGGAAAAGGAGTTATGGATTGTACCACAGGCAGGACATACGAAAGCGATGGAGAATATTACAGGGGAATTCAGTGAAAGGGTGGGAACGTTTGTTGATGGCGTTTTGGGTGAATAAAGCGGGACTAACGAACTGGCATGATATTTCTTAACTGCCCCTTATATAACTATTTTTGGCATCTCATTCCTGTCTATCTGAGAAAATTCGTTCAGTCACCAGAAGCAGGCCTAAAGAACTACATACAAAAAGCCCAGAGTCTGTGATAATAATTGGGGATTTTAAAATGTATACTTAATATGCAGAAAGGCTGGTTATTTACCCAGCCCATATCCGGGACATTACACCTGGGACTGCGCTGAATGCTCGTCCCACCGAAAAGATCTGGGACTGCGCTAAATGCTCGTCCCATCGAAAAGATTTGGGACTGTGCTGAATGCTCGTCCCATCGAAAAGATTTGGGACTGCGCTGAATGCTCGTCCCACTGGAAAAGATTTGGGGCTGCGCTGAATGTCTGCCCTGCAGTAAAATTCAGGGACAGCACAATGCCTGCGCTACCCAAATGATCTGTCCCCGTTGCCAGGAGGTGTTTTAATTGAAGGAGCGGATGACCGACGAGGAAAAAAAGGAACTGATGGAGGAAGAGCTGGAGAAGCTGAAAAATGAAAGCTATATTTCATATGATACATATAACAAAATGCTTCATGGCTATCAGCGTTATTATGAACACTCCCATCAAACAACTGAATCAGTAAACGAGGAACAAAAGGAGGACAAAGAACCAAAACAAAAACAACTATCTGATTGGCAAATACAATATACTAAAGAAGCAGAGCATGAAAAAGAGAGATCTGCCGATAAACAGAATGCTTCCCCGTCTAAGAAGGCCAAGCGGCTCTCTGCCCAGGAAATCCGTGAACGGAATATAACCTGGTCTTTGGCAATTGGTGTGATTTTACTTTTAATTGGCGGTACTGTACTGGCCACAAGTACATGGGATATGTTATCACACTGGATGAAAACAGGGATGATTGCCCTTGTAGCCATTTTATTTTTTGGCTTGGCTGTTTTCACGAATCGTATTCTACATATCTCAAAAACAGCATTTGCTTTTCATGTTTTAGGAAGTCTGTTCTTGCCTATCGTATATATATCTATCGGTTTTTATGAACAGCTTGGCCCTTACTTATCGATTTCAGGGGAAGGGCGGTTCTTATACGGCGCTATAGGCTGCCTGATTCTGCTTCCGGTTTATCTGTTTTTGGCGGCCAAATTGCAGGCGAGGCTGTTTGTCTGGTTTTCCAATGTGACCTTATCCCTGTTAGCCGGATTTTTGATTGCATGGTTTAATTTGCCTGTGGACGGTTTTTATTTGGGGATTATGCTGTTTAACAGTTTGCTCATTGCTGGTTATTATTTTCTCCGCAAAAGTAACAAATGGAAGCTGTTTACTAATGAATTTGTGCTGTATATGCAGGGAAATCTGATTTTATCCACCATGCTGATGCTTGTCTTCTATAACAGCGATGTGTTTCATGGGTTTAATTTGATTCTTACTGCCGTTATATATTTTGCGATGATTTATGCAACAAATCATAGAGAATACCATTTTGTTTTCAGTGCTATGCTGGTTTACGGTGCATTTCAGGTTATTGAATTTTCTGCCCTGCATAATATTGGCCCTGTGGCATACGCATTACTCGGGTTTGTTTTTCTTGCATTGCCAAAATTCATTGAAGACAAACATGGTCTGGCCAGGGTGTTTCGCTATACGAGTGCTGTCATATCTGGTCTTGCCTTTATTTACATAACCTTGCAGGGGATGGTTGTTCGAATGGAAGACCCATCCATCATCCTGGTTATTGCCTATTTGCTGATTGCGGGGAATTTTATTTATTTGGCCAATCTGTCAAAAGAAAAAAATGTATTCTTTTCTTATTTAAGTTCCATCTTTTTAATGACAGCTTTATTTGAAACAATCAGGATTGGAGAAACATTTTTACCTTATGAATCTTTGACCTTACCGATGTTTTTTGCCGGCTTTGCTTTTTATATCGTATTTGGTGGTATTCCAACCGCCGCTATCTTGAAAATTATTAAAACCAGTTCCCGGGATATTGCGATGGCAGTAATGGGACTTTGCCTGTTTCTTCGCCTGGGATTGCTTGATTTTGAGCAGGCAGGGATCATGCTTTTATTTATCAGCCTATTTTCTTTTGTTATGAAACGGTTTGAGACGAGAGACTTTGTGAAAAAGGGTGATTTTGTTACTTGGCTGCAGCCTCTTTCTCTTGGGATGGCCATTGTTTTTATATATGCAGCCTACCAAAGTGCACCATTAGGAGACTTTGGACCTTTTGAGCCGTTGCCACTTGTATATGCAAGCATCGCCCTGCTGATTGCGACAGGGGTCTGGCATTATGCAAAAAAGGAAAAATATAAAAATCATACGTTTTATGCATCACAGGGATTTTATTATACAGGTATGCTGTTAACGATGCATATTTCCTACTTTGATTTCGATCCGATTTTACGGGCAGTTATCGTGTTTGGCGGTATCATCATGGCTTATCTTTTGTACAGAAAAATAAAATCTCCAGGACTTTCCTACGTTGTCAGCAGTATCTCTTTATTATTTTATCTTACAGCACTTTTTGCACTTCACGTGGAAGAATTGATGATGACATCAAGTTTGGTTTCTTCGCTTCAGTTACCATTTGGAGCTTTTCTGTTATTTGCTGCCGGGCTGATTTTAAGGAAATATGATAGGAAATTAACCAATGCTTTTTGGTGGGCAGGTCATATTTATTATCCATTTGCTCTGATCATTTCTCTATTCTATGGAGAAATAGCTGTATGGTCAGCGGCGTTGGCAGTCATAGTTTATGGGTTGAGTGTGCTGTTTGCTGAGAAAGAATGGAAAATAAAAGTATTTTTATATGCAGGTTTTACGTCAGTATGGATTCTGATACTCTATCTGATGATGAACCTGAATTTAGAAGATCACTATCATTATGCGTGGCTTGCGACAAGTATTATTTTAACTGCAGGATGGTTTTTCAGCAGCCAGGTATGGAAAAATAGAATGATATATTATATACTTCCATTTTCATTTATCGGAGCCTATCAATTCACATTTTCTACTCCATTTGAATTAACCGCGCTGATTGTCGCTATTTTATACGCGGGGCTGATTATCGGGCTGCTGCATGTGAAAAAATGGGATATATTAAATATTTTGCCGTTGTTCCTGGTCTTTACAGCATTTTTGAAAATAACCGATTATTATCCGGAAGCCGATTACCTGCTATTTCTAATCTTTGCTGTTATTTTTATCAGTGCAGGCAGGTTCATGTATACTGATGTGTATAAGGAGAATAAAAACAGTCTGCCCCGGCTTGACTGGTACACAATTACCGGATTTGCGGGGATTGGATTGATGTACATTCATTCGGAATGGATTCTTTGGGAACAAATACTACCGGGAATTCTCGCAGCATTCGCCATATTTTTGCAGAAAGACCGCCTTTCTTTTATAAAAGGAAAATGGGTCACAGCTATTGCGATCGCTTATTTGCTTGAACCGTATTATTCCCTGCTTGGATTTATTGAGCTTCCGGAGCTGCTGGTACGCGAATTTTATGTACTGCCTTGGATTGCACTGGCAATATTTATTAAAAGGGTTGCCGGGAAAAAACATCAAAGGAATATGAATTATATGCAATGGGCTGTGCTGGTTATAGCGGCGCTGCTCCTTGTCCAGGATGGATTGGCAAGCAACACAGTGTATGATGCCATCATCGTAGGAACCCTGTCGCTTGGATCCATGGTTGGCGGTATGTACTCGAAACAAAAATCATTCTTTTTTGTGGGAGCGGGCGTACTGCTTTTAAACCTCTTCCTGCAGACGAGACCATTCTGGGGAGCTATGCCATGGTGGGCATACCTGCTTATAGCCGGCTCTATATTAATCACCCTCGCCAGTTATAATGAATGGCATAAGCAAAAAACAACAAAAGGGAAAGAAACACTTATTACCAAGTTTAATAAAAAAGTAGTACAAAAAATAAAGAAATGGGACTGAGGGACAGGTTTCTCGTCCCATTTTTTTATTCCGGGGCAGCTGAATTGGGGCTGCAGTACAGTAGCTCATCGCCCGCTGGAAAAAGTCGGTTCTATGTAAAGTGGTTCCTCGCCCCTCCGGAAAAAGCTGGGACTGCGGGGGAATAGTCCATCGCCCCGCCGAAGAGGTCTGTCTTCTGTCCAATCAGCAAACATAAAATTATCTGAGCATAATGGATCCTCCATCCACCATTATGGTCTGGCCGGTAATATATTTTGAGTCCTCCGAAGCAAGGAAAACTGCTACACTCCCAATATCTTTTTCTACATCACCAAAACGCCCCATCGGAATTTTGTTTTTCACCGCTTCATAATAGTCGGGCTGTGCTTTTGACCATGCCTCTACACCAGGTGAATTTGCAATAGGGCTGATTAAATTAACATTAATACCGAATCTCCCCCACTCATTTGCAGCTACACGTGAAACACCGCGGATGGCTTCTTTTGCTGCAGCATATGCAGCTTGTGTTTCATGACCATTCAAACCAGCACCTGATGCAAAATTAATAACATTTCCTTTTGATTCTTTCAAATAGGGAAGTGCAGCTTGCATTAAGTAGAAGGTTGGATAAAACCCGGTGCCAAATGATAAGTCTAAATCTTCCTGTGTCGTTTCCTCAATAGTAACCTGTTTTGAAGCATGCGCGTTATTTACCAATACATCCAGTTTTCCGTATTTTTCAGTCACCGTTGTAATAATTTGTCCCAGGTTTTCCCGGTCCATTAAATCAGCTTGAAGGAACATAGATTCTGGAGAAATAGCTTGCAATTCCTTCTCCATTGATTTCCCTGTTTCTTCATTTACGTCGACAATCGCAACAATGGCTCCTTCTTTTACCATTGCTTTAGCCATACCACTGCCAATTCCACCAGCGCCGCCAGTGATAATGACTACTTTATTCTGTAATTTGCCCATTTTTCTCTTCTCCTTAAAAATAGTTTAGTGTTAGTCTTTCATAACAAATTTTACACAAAACAGTACTTTTTAACAAAAGAATACGCTACTATGAGAATAAGTGCTTGAACGAATTGGTATTTTCCATTGAGTTAAAACTCTCAAATGTTTTCATCTTTAGCTTGAAGAAGAATCCACAGCAGTACTTGGCAGTTTTAAGGTAAAATGAATGTAATAACAATCATTGATGGGGAGATGTTTATCTTGAAAAGTGAGAAGATGGATATGTATTTCAATCAGCTGAAAATCCAGCGGGAAACGTTTTATCATGATACCAATTTGAATTTCGCTGCAGGCTGGACAAGACCTATCTCTGGGAAATGGTCCATCGGAGAAACGCTGTATCATCTAGTGTTAATGACCAGACTTTTTAGGAGGATATCGAATTTTTATATTCCTGCCATGCTGCCTGTCGCTTATGCAAGAAAAAATAAGCCATATCCATCGGAAACCTATAATATTTATGCAGAGTATTATCAGAAGAAAAATAGAGCAATGAAGGCGCCATCGGTAATCAACCCGCCTTCCGGTATAGAGAAAAAATGGAACATAACTGAAGTACAATGGTTTCTGGAGTATGAGACAGAGAAATTTTATTCATTGTGTAAATATATAGACGAAAATATTGCGGGACAAATTTATTATCCTGACCCCATTGCTCATAATCCTAATTTGATTCAAAGTATACATCTGCTTGCCATACATGAACAGCATCATTTTGACTTGACGAAAAAGTATTATTTAGATCGCCGGTGAAATTTTTTGTCATTTAATTTACCCGTCATGGCCTAATCAAGTCCACTCAGTGAGGATATTCCGTCGATTTTGTCCATGAGACAGCTAATCAAGTCCACTCATTGTGGATATTCCGTCGATTTGTCCATGAGATGACTTATCAAGTTCACTCAGTGAGGATATTCCGTCGATTTTGTCCATGAGACAGTTTATCAAGACCACTCAGTGAGGATATTCCGTCGATACTGTCCATGAGACAGTTAATCAAGTCCACTCAGTGTGGATTTTTCGTCAATCCTGTCCTTGAGATTGCCTCTCAAGCCCGAAACAGTAGGTATTTACTGCCTAGCATGTCACGGGAAGGCTTATCAAGTACATTGTTTGATAATCTATGTCGTGCATGTACTTGAGTTTGGTTATTTTTATAAGAGTAAAGTGGAAGAAGTTGAACTGAAAAAGTTCAAAATGTAAAAATGTATAATCTCCACCTATAACTAGCGGCAGTTCAACAGTTGTCCCTATGACCCACCTGCAAATTTCGGGGGGGTTCAGGAAATGCCAGTCCCACCTTGCAGATGGAATAAATGCGGTTAATCCGGCAGAAGATTGGACATTATTATCAAAATAGTATATAGTTATCTAGGTAACTATTTTTCGGGAGAGATACATTTGCTGCATTCTTTTTTTCATCAAAATCAACAGTTTACAAGGTCTTTTACAAAGCGGTTAAATGAACGTTTAGCTGCGGTTGAATTATATTATTCTCAATGGCTCATTATTTATTATTTAATGCAATTCAAAACCTCCACACTTGTGGAAATCAGCAATTATCTTAATGTGGAAAAGCCGACCATTACCCGCACTGTAAATCGGCTGGAAGAGAGAAAGCTGGTTGAAAAATTTCCGAGTCAGGACAAGCGGGAGCGCCGAATTCGTCTGACTGTAAAAGGCCAGCAAATAAGTGAGCAAGCATTGAACATAGTAAGCAACTTTGAAAATGAGCTGGTGGAAGGGATACCGGAAGCTGACCTGAAAAAAACACTTCAAACCGTTCAGCTTTTAAAAAGTAAATTAGACTAAAGAGGAATCAAGATCATTCTATCGATATTTTAATTATATAGAGGGAGGAAAATAGTTGGGTCGAAAACCTGCATTATGGACCAAGGATTTTATCCTGGTTTCTGTATCAAACTTTTTATTATTTATTTCATTTTATATGTTGATGGTGATTATGGCCGTATACTCGGTTGAACACTTTCATGCTTCTGAAAGTGAAGCGGGATTTGCTGCAAGTATTTTTGTGCTTGGAGCGGTGCTGGTAAGACCAATTGCGGGAAAAATCATTAACGCAGTAGGCAAGAAAAAATTATTGGTGATCGGTCTGGCGTTTTTCCTCGGAATGACGCTTTTATATTTTCCAATTCAAAACTTAAGCCTTTTATTTCTGATTCGTTTTATACATGGATTTGCATTTGGAATCAGTACGACGGCAACAGGTACTATTGCGGCAGAAATTATTCCAAATTCCAGACGCGGGGAAGGGATGGGCTATTTCTCCACAAGTATGAATCTGGCCATGGCAATTGGCCCTTTTTTAGGTTTAATGATTAACCAGTATTTTCAAGGAACCACAATCTTTGCGGTAACAAGCATCTTTGCGGTTATCGCCCTTGTAACAGCCTTGCTGCTGCGTGTGGAGGAATTAGCTAAAAAGAATGCAACTGCAGAAAAAGGTTTCCGGATTAGCGATTATTTTGAAAAAACAACCGTCCCGATCGGCATTTTGATGGCATTGATGGGACTTGTTTATTCCAGTATTTTAACTTATTTGTCCACCTACGCCATTGAGATTAACCTGGTGGATGCGGCAAGCTTCTTTTTTGTTATGTACGCTGTATTTCTGCTGCTTTCCCGGCCAATCACAGGAAGAATGTTTGATGTAAAGGGGGAAAACGCAGTCATCTACCCATCTATTCTGTTATTTGGGATAGGTTTATGGATTCTGAGCCAATCTACTCTTGGAATTACCTTGCTTATTGCAGGAGCAGTCATTGGCGTTGGATTCGGCACTCTCCAATCCAGTGCCCAAACGATTGCTATTAATCAGGCACCACGGCACAGGGTGGGGTTGGTCACAGCAACCTATTTTGTATTCTTTGATTTTGGGGTGGGGGTAGGGCCCTTAATATTAGGATATATACTGCCTATTACAGGATTCCGTGGTCTTTATGTAACCATGGCAATTATTGTATTCAGCAGCGTCTTCATTTACTACTTTGTACATGGAAAAAAGGGACGGAGGGACAGGTGAACTGTCCCAATTTCCTTAATATCCAACTTCAACTACGGCATTCACAATATACATAAGATCATTTTTATCCTTCTGATCCTCCAGGAAGATACCGCTGGTAGTTGCCATTCCGCCGGTCATTGTTTCCACGGTCACTGTGCCATAAGGTAATAATTTCTTGATTTTATCTTCATCCAGGTTCTCCAAGTCTTTCGGAATACCGAGCTTCACATTCACTTTCATATTGTTGATATCCTGATCAGGAAGCACTTTTCTAATTCCCGGCATGGAATTATAATGGATGGCATCCATCACAGCCCGCTTTGCAGCTTCATTTACATCCTGTCCGTGCAGATCCACGCCTGTACCTGTTTCGATAAAGATGATTTCTTTCATTTGGTATTCTCCTTTCCACTCTTCCACTGTCTTTTTACATCACTTGAATGAATCACATCCGCAAAAGTTCCATTTAGCAATTCAAGTGCAGCATTATGAAGCTTTTTGCTATCGGAAATAACACAATCATACGGAACAGAAACAAATAAATTTCTCATGTATGCATCCCTGGCCGTAGTATCTATACAGACATTGGTGTAGCCGCCTGTAATGACGATATGCTCGATACCAACTCTTTGCAGGATCAATTCTAATTCAGTGTGCAAAAAAGCGCTGTATCGGTGTTTGGAAACGACTTTCTCATCGGGCTTTGGTGTGAAATAATGGTAAAATTCGGCACCCCAGCTGCCTGGTTCACAATAGGAAAGGTGAATGCTCTGGTTCCTTCGCCCAAATCTTTCTTTTCCTGAAGGAGATTCTGTCCAGACGCTATGCTCGGAAATAACATGAATGACTGAAATATTAGTTTCCCTGGCGGTTTCAAGCAGGTGCTTTATGTTTTCCAGTTTACTCTTAAAAGCTGAGACATTTTTTCCGCGCTTTGCTGCGGTGCCATCCGGGTGACAAAAATCATTCTGCAAGTCTACCAGAATCAGGGCAGTTTTTTCATTACATCTATCCATTTTCAAACTCCTTAAAATATAATAGCGATAGACTCTATAATTGTTCTACACGTTTGCGGGCATTGACCGCATGTTGATCCAGAAAATAAAGCTGATCCAGCAGTGCCGGTATAAATGAGCCGGGACCTTCCACCTTTTCCATCGCGAGTTCTGCAGCAACGCCATATGCAGCCGTTACCTCTATGCTTGCTTCATACGGATCCTCCCCAACACTGACGTAAGGACCGACGAGAGATGTGAGCAAACATCCGCTGGCTGTAATATTCTGCAGCATGGCATGTCCATTTCTGCAAAGTGTGGTACGGATCCCATCCGTAATAACGTCTGTTTTCCCTGTTGCAATCACGACTGTTTCATATTTTTTTGCGACAGATTTTGCAATCTCCGGATCAATTTCCTCTATGGTGGAATCAGGGCTTTTCATTTCTTCCAAAGCATTTCCCAATACAGCAATTTCCCCGGCATTAGCCCGGATTGCTGAAAACTTTACTTTTTCCAGTAATTCATAAATAACCTCCGTGCGAAATTCTGTACCACCAACCGCGATTGGATCGAGAACGACTGGGATATCTTCTTCATTAGCTGCTTTTCCAGCAATCAGCATTGCTTCAGCACGCTCCTCGGTCAATGTTCCCAAATTCAAAATAACCGCAGCAGCATTTTGCGCATTTTCCACTGCTTCTTTCGGTGTATTGGACATAGCCGGTGATGCACCAATGGCAATCAGACCGTTGGCGGCCATGTTTGTTGCCACCTCATTGGTAATGTTGTAGATGAGCGGGTTGTTCTCTCTGATTTTGGTAATGTAATCCATGGTAGACTCTCCTTTTTTTAATTATTGGGTAAAACTATTAACCTTCGAGGCGGAACTTTTTTAGATAAATAAAAAACCACCCCGAAAATGGAGTGGTTTTTATACAGAAATACCGTATGCAAGCCATCTCCACTTTCCTACGCCAGCTTTAACCGGATCAGGTTCAAAGGGATTAAGATTGGAATCTTATCTCAGCCGTGTGGGCACCCCTAGTGGAATGTAGTATTCGTTTGTTACTACTGTAACTTATTTTTGGGTTTGGTTAAAGGGAAATGATTAATTAGTTATAATTGTAGATAAGTTTTATCTGCACAACGTTCAAAAGTTTTAAAAAATTATGTGTATAGAGGGACACTTTGCAGTTAAATTTGTTATGATATAGGGAAAGATATTGGATTTGGTTGTTTTCAGTATAAAATTGTAAAAAGGGGGAAGTAAGATGTATTTACAAGATATTTTGCCAAAGATGTCCAAGCTTTACCTCGGGAGAATAGTAGATAGTTTTTTAAAAGATGTACACATGGATACTGAAGAAGAAATGAGGGAGGTTATATTAAAAAACATTGATGAGTTTCAAAATAAAGAACGTGTTAAACGTTATTTGGATTTTAGCAATGAACAACGAGATGTAACACTCCTAAATGAGATGATTTTAATGGCGTTAATGGAAAAGGAAGGTTATCTTTTAAGCGAATCTGATCTATATAAAGAAGTAGAAGGAATGGAAAGAGAGATCGTGAAACAGGGATTGGATGATGATTATATTAACCGATTTATAGAAAATGATGCACAAAGAATCTACAGTTCGGTATTGGACGAGGCTTGGAAAAAGGACGAATCTTTAAATGCCCATGAAATTAATATTTTAAACGTTTTACGGAATGAATTAGACCTTACAAAGAGAGAACATTATTTACTTGAAAGCCGTATAGGCAGATTTCCACAAAAGGGCAATGTACTTCATACTCACCAGCAGATTGGCCGCTCATTGATAAACCTGCAAACCAGAGGACTTATCCTTCGTTTTAGAGAAGACACGTCATATTATATTATCCCAAAAGATATCGCTCGAATATTACGTTATGAAATGGGTGGAGAACTAAGAAATGAAGTTTATGCAACACTATTGGCCGACTTAACTGTTACGCAGTTAAAGGAAATCCTAAATCACTTGGACTTTAATATAAGTGGGGTAAAGGAAGAGTTGGTGAAGAGGATAATTGCGTATAATATCTTGCCTTCGACAGCCTTGAAAGTATTTAGTTCAAAAGAACTAACCGACATTTTAAGAAATCTTGAAGGCACAAAAATTAGTGGAACCAAAAAAGAAAAAATCCAAAATATTATTGATTATTATGAAACGCTCTCAACTCCTATGTCCTCTGACCCTACAGATGAAAGAGCAAGGTTGTATGATTTTTATGAGTCATTAGCAGCAAGAGATTATAAATCCCTTCGTATAAATAAAATTATTGAAAAGGATATACAGGTTGATAATTATTTTGAAGAAGCTACACGATATATATTTGAATTAAAATTAGGTGTAGATATAATGGAAATGGAAGGTACAAGACACGCTGATGGAAAAGTTCAGTTTAGCCCTTCTGAGGTTATATTATGGGATAACAAGAGTACAGAAGAACCCTACACCTTTCCTGAGAAAGACTTTAAACAATTTTTAAGGTATATTCGTTCAGAAAAAATGAGAGTTACACTTTTTTTGGTTGTAGTTCAAGATTATACAAAAGAGGCTATTGCGCAGTCTCAAAAGTTGAAGGCGTTTTCAGAGGAGGATACGGATGTGGCTTTGATTAAGGCGGCAGATTTAGCATATGTTGCAGAACAATGGAAGAATTACTCCGATCAGAAAGAGCCTAAGTTCAATTTGCAGGTTTTTAATATGACCGGGGAGTTAACCCGCAATATACTATTGAGTAGAATGGATTGGGCCCTGAAGGGGAATCAGAAGGTGTGAAAAAATTGAATAACATATAGTATGAGTGAATTCACTAGAAAGAGCAGATAATTACCGTTAGAACAGGTAAGAACATAAAGGCCTTGGGCGAAATAGTTCCCAGGGCCCTTTATTTAGAATTCGAAGACCTAATTTAAATATATGAATGATATTTTATTTAGTTTTACGTCGAAAAATAAATGTGCAACTTTTTTCAGGGAAATAGAGTCTCTTCGCAATAATACCGCCACTCCCAAAAAGTCATTTTATCATGATAACAAAAAATACTGGACTATAATACAGCTGAGTAAGTTTTTGACAATGTGACTTCAGACTAATTTGGAAGAAAGTATGTTTGTCAGCGATAAAGCGGGCCTGCCCCCATGTGTGTTAAGTACGTATAGAACCGGAAGCGCGAACTGGATCTTTGAACTTGCTTGCTATTTTACATTCCATAGGCCTATACTTGTATTGCAAATTGAATATTTGATTAATCTGCTGGGGGAGCATGTAAATGCTGAGAGAGGTAATCGACCCTTTGAACCTGATCTAGTTAAAACTAGCGTAGGGAAGTGGAACTGGCAATTTTTTAAGTTTATACGAAACTATTGCTTAACCCATCCCTATAGCTAGTGATGGGTTTTTTGATGTTTACTTCCCCTTTGGTAAAAGAGGTGAGACCATTCTAATACGACATTTAATAAGGGAAAATCTATTAAAATAGAAAGGGGAAAAATCGAATGAACACTTTATTTACAGATCAACTATGGAAAAAGGTAGAACCTATATGGAATTCATACATAGCGCATCCCTTTGTTAAAGGGCTTGGGGAAGGCTGGCTGGAAAAGGAAAAGTTCAAGCATTGGATGAAGCAGGATTACGTGTATTTAATAGAGTATTCCAGGCTATTTGCCCTGGGAAGCGCCAAAGCGGAGGATTTAAAAACAATGACAACATTTGCGAAGCTGCTGCATGGCACGCTGGATATGGAAATGGATCTACATCGCCAGTATGCATCTCAATTCGGCATTTCGAGTGAGGAGCTGGAGAAAACGGATGCTGCAGCAACGACAACAGCTTATACAAGCTATATGCTGAATGTTTCTCAGCGCGGAGGAGTAGAAAATGTGGTGGCGTCCGTGCTTGCATGTGCCTGGAGCTATAATTTCATTGGCAAAAAACTGGCAGCATGGCCGGGTGCACTGGAACATGAATTTTATGGCCGATGGGTAAGAATGTATGCATCCGAAGAATTTACCGAGCTGGCTGAAGACTGTAAAAGCCTGATGAATAAAATAGCGGAAGGAAAGCCGGAAAGAGAATTAGCAGCCCTGGAAGAGATCGTGGTAAAAACCAGTTTGTTTGAGTATATGTTTTGGGATATGGCCGAGAACAAAGAGGATTGGCCAGTTATAGAGTACAGGCAGTAAAAAAACAGCTGAAGTGAGCACTGTATGGCTATCCACTTTGACCCAAACAGTGCTCCCCAAATATTTTGGAAGTATATTTTACTAGTAACAGTGGAGGCTTCGCCCGATGATCCCTGTTCAGATGGGAATGGAAGAACGGGAAGAGTGGTAATGATTTATTCGCTGCTGGAAAATAATTCAGCCTCGCTTATTATAAAAAAGAAGAAAAAGATACGTATATGCAAATTCTTGGTGAAGCGCAAATAAATGAATATTCTCTAGTTCAGATATTGGAAAAATTATGGAATTTGCAAAACCAATTATGGAATAAGAGAAAAAGAGAATACTTATACTTGCTAACCAAAGTTCGGAACAAATTCAGAAATTCAGGAAACAAAAGAGGAAGAAGAAAGACGTATCAGGGTAATGAAATATCGAGGGGAAATGGGACGAAAGGTAAGTGCTGTGCCGGGAGTGTAAACTGAACTGTGTAAGTGGAAGAGCGTACGGCTTTCACTTCGCAGTTCAGTTTTTTATT
>NZ_WIXN01000031.1 GCF_010994035.1 Virgibacillus aidingensis | reverse complement strand
CGATTTTTGGGGTAGCTCGATCGATTTTTGGGGTAGCTCGATCGATTTTTGGGGTAGCTCGATCGATTAGCAAAAAGCTGCTGAGCTGTACTCAGCAGACTTTTTGCTTTAATATTTTTCTGTTCGTATTGATTTTGATCAGACAGTTGTCCAAAAGTTATACCCCCCTGGATAATAGGGGGAGTAAGTTCGAGGCATCTACATGTCATCCAAAGACTTTGCCCAAATAAAATTAAGCTTTTATTAAATTAGCAGCGTTCAGATAGCCGCTCCCCTGCACATTGGATGGTTGTCCGATATCTTCGCATGCTTCCATTAATTGCTGCTTCACCTCATCAGGGGTTAGTTCCGGATTGCTTTGAAGCAGTTGCGCTGCTACTCCGGCACATATCGGAGTTGCCATGGAAGTTCCCGATAAAGAGGTGTAGCTTGAACCGACGCGAGACGATTTATTTGTCTTATCAAGAAATGATCCGGACGCCCTTAAAGAAACAACCTCAACACCAGGTGTCAATAAATCCGGTTTTGTATATCCATCAATCGTTGGTCCGCGGCTGGAAAAATCAGCAACCGTATCATCTGAACGATCCGTATTATTACGATCATCAGCAGCACCAACGGTAATCACTTTTGGACTGGTGCCGGGACTGCCGATAGTCTCAGCTTCAGGTCCTGAGTTACCTGCTGCAACACAAACTACCATACCCGCATCCCATGCTGCTTCCACAGCCCTTACAACCGGATCTTCTTCTGCAGGAACAGTGGCATCTGACCCAAGTGACAAGGAAAGAATATCTATATTATGCTCAGCTCGATTCTCTATACACCATTCTATCCCTTCAATTACGGTAGAAAGAGAACCAGACCCCATTTTATTTAACACTTTGACCCCAACTACATTCGCTTCAGGTGCAGGGCCTTTATATTGCCCATTTGAAGCAGCACCGTCGCCTGCTGCGTCCCCGGCACAGTGAGTGCCATGTCCATTATCATCGTAGGCTTCCGTCTGATTCCCTACAAAATCCTGAAATGCCGTGATGCGGCCTTCTAAATCAGCATGGGGCTCTATTCCCGTGTCAATTACCGCGATAGTAATATCCTTTCCTGTCAGGCCATTTTCCTGTAATTGATGCGCGTTTATCGAGGGGGTGGCAGTATCAAGTAAGGTAGTTACTTCTCTATCCAAGTGGACTTTTTTAATATGATCACAGCTATCAACCAATTTTTCAACATTTTTCATGGATAAATCAGCCGAGCAGCAGGAAATAGAAGGGAATTCGCGCAGTTTGCGGTTTCTTGTGTTCTTCACAACTTTTAAACCATCAGCAAAGCAATCATGTTCAAATTCTATAATTACTGGCATGCGCTTCATACTTTTTCTCAATTTCTCAAGCGGCCGATGCAGGAAGCATGGAACAAAGCGAAATGGCCGGTAAAAATCAATGAAATTCCGTTTGATCTGC
The DNA here is from genome assembly GCF_010994035.1 of Virgibacillus aidingensis. Lineage (GTDB taxonomy): Bacteria > Bacillota > Bacilli > Bacillales > Amphibacillaceae > Virgibacillus_N. Next base: position 34,122 of record NZ_WIXN01000031.1, on the reverse strand, counting down.
TTATCCAGCTTTTTCCCCTTTCGTCTGCTTAACTCAATCATCGAAAAGTTTAACATTTATGATTCTCCTTTCCTTTTATACGATATGCTACGTACAAACCTGGAAAAGAGAATATACTATTGCTTAGAAAATTGAAAAACAGGCTCGAAACCAGCAGAACTTTTTTCGATTATATGAAACGGTCAGCACACAGGCAGCCACACTTTATTCAATACGACATTGGGAAATCAGTATGAAACTAAAACCTGCGGAAACAGAAATAAAAATTTCGGGGTTTTAATAAAAATTCTATAGGACGGGACATTCGCAATACGGATAGAAATTCTATTCATCATTTCCGCCGGCTGCATTTTTGATCAAGTTTGATTTAAATAGCAGGTAATTTACCCTGAATAAAATAGATTTAAAAGGGTATTTTAAGGGTATGCATTGTTCGAATACGCTTCAGTTTTCCTATTCAGAATCTGAATTTACTTATTTTAGGAGGTTGAAAAATGGATCAGGAAATGCAGTATGGCAGTGATTACAAATATATCCCCGCCACCTCAATAGAGAGTGGTAAAGGTAAAGAAGTTTTACCTGATTTATACAGCTATACAAATCAAATCGTTAATATTCATTTAGTAGGGGATCCAAAAAAACGCGAATTTGTATTAGTCGATGCCGGGATGCCTGAGTCAGCACCCGAAATTCTGTCCGCTGTGGAAGAGCGGTTTGGTAAAAATGCCCGCCCGAAGGCTATCATCTTAACACATGGCCATTTCGATCATGTCGGAGCCGTGATTGAGCTTGTTGATCAGTGGGGAGTTCCAGTTTATGCACATGAAGCGGAATTGCCTTATCTGACCGGGGCAATGCGTTACCCAGAACCGGATTCAACAGTAGAAGGTGGCATGGTTTCAGAAATGTCTCCCATGTTCCCTAACGAACCGGTGAATTTGGGTGACAGCGTGAAAAAGCTGCCATCCGATGGCACGGTTCCCTATATGCCAGAGTTTAAATGGATTCATACACCGGGGCATACTCCTGGTCATATCTCCCTTTTCCGGGAAAGTGACCGCACATTGATCGCGGGTGATGCTTTCAGTACCGTTAAGCAAGAACAGCTTTACAAAGTACTGACACAGGAACAGGAGATTACCGGACCGCCAAGGTATCTCACCCCGGATTGGAAGGCAGCAAAAGAATCTGTCATTAAGCTGAAGGAACTCAAGCCGGCTGCAGCAGTGACAGGACACGGTGCCCCTATGACCGGCGAATTGCTGACTACCAGTCTGCAAAGGCTCGCCGACCATTTTGATGAGATTGCGGTTCCGGACTACGGCCGTTTTGTTGATAAAGATCAGCTGCATTAATTGCTGCGGCAGAACAAAACGCTACTGTTGCTCCGGAGATTCTGAAAATAATCATTACCTTACAGCAGCCCTTCTGTCTAATACCGAATTGTTAATGTTAAAATACCGGATTTTCATTTTTAAACATAATATCTTATTTCTAAAAGGATGGACGTCAAGTGAACAACGATGAACTACAGGCAACAGGTGCAAGCAGAACGTCTGATGAGCAACGTTTAAAAACAGCGGCAATGGCGATGACAAGCAATATAAAGCTTCATGCTGTCCGAAATAGAAAGAAGCATCCCGTTAATACAGTTGACTTGGAGTTCGCTAAGAAAATGATAGAAGATTCGCCGGCAACCGCTAGAATGGTCTGTGAGCATACTATTGATATGTACGGCCCTCCACATGAAGCAGTTTCCAGCATGTTAATCTGGTATGATAACGGGCCATGGAAACGAACTATTGTTTACCATGAAGAAGTCCCCCACGATTTTCCCGAGCCGCATATTGATGTGCTGGAGCAATATATTGATTATCATGTTCCAGCTGATCAAGTCGGTATAATTGCGCTAATAGATGGAAGTATTGTTATAGACCGGACAAGAGGTGAAGTCGCTGTCCATTGTGATAATGAGGGGGCAAATATCCTCTCATTAAATATGATGCATGAAGTGGTAACTGGCAAACGCACCCCGGAAGAAGCCAGGGAATTTATTGCCAAGGAAATTTCAAAGTATCTATTGGGACATCCTGCCCCGTATGCGGAGCAATTCCAATTTGAATTGCCCGAGGGAGTACAGTGGGATACTGATGAAACGACTGTAGTTGATGTTGCCGTGAATGAAGCAATAGAGACAATGAAGGGAAAACTGGGGCTTCAATAAATATGGTGTGAAGGACATTGGAACGAATTCTCCGCCACTGCAGGTTAAGGTTATTGAAAGCGTTGCGGAATATAAAAAAAACAGGAAAGCATATTGTACGGCTATCCTGTTTTTAGTTTGTCTGCTATAAGTTTTTCATACCGATTTTTATTCGAAGCATACTTCTCATAAAACAAAAGGTTATAAGACTCGGTATGTAGTATCCGCAGTTCATACAACTGTCCGAATCAAAGCCTATTTTCTATTCCAAAAGCGCTGCTGTGCAATTGCTTTGATAAAATCCTCCCCAAAATTAGCATTATCTTTTGCAAAAACAACCCCGGCGAGATTATTTTTATTTGATGTTTTAATGAACGACTGTCCAGTCGAGGCAACACCAATTGGTTTAAAATTTTTATATGCAACACGGATATATTCCGCGACTTCCACATTTAAATTTGCCTGGTTATTTGCTCTTCCGCCAACCACATATAGTGTGTCAACCAGATAAGGACTTGATGTAAGAAATGTTTCATCCACCGTGATCTCTGTACCATCATCACCCCTTACCGTACCAAGGGTGTCACTAATAATTTCTATAAAGATTCCGTTTTGTTTTAACAGGTTAAGCACATTTATTACCTCTGCACCATTAAATCCATCGCCAATCAGTACACCTACTTTTTGTGTGAATGCATACTTTGGCGTATTGGCCTGGCTGAGGGAAGGATAACTGGTTGAAACCGGTACATGGGTTCCGCTCGGACGTTCTACACCGATATTGTCGGCAACCATCGAAGCCAATTCTTTATCTACATTGACCAATAAATTGACGTTTTGTCTTCGAACGGATTCACTTCTGACTTTTCCGAGCTGATAGCTGAAAGCAACAATAGTGTTCTGCTTTTCCACGGGTGTCAGACTGTTCCAAAATATTCTCGGCTGTGAAAAATAATCTTTGAATGAATCGCTTCTTGCGCGAATCACATGCCCTTCCACTTTTTTTGGATAATATTCATAGCCGCCTTGCTCAGGGGGGACAGGGTAAGGTGTGTTATTTGCCAGTGAATTTTGATGGTAGTCTACCTCATCCACATCTATTCGCTGTCTCATAAAACCTCGCCGGGTATTGTTGTGAAATGGACAAATCGGACGGTTAATCGGCAGTTCATCATAATTCGTGCTGCCAAGCCGGTGCTGTTGTGTATCCCTGTAGGCCATGAGCCTTCCCTGAAGGACGGGGTCATTGGAGAAATCAATTCCCGGCACAACGTTTGTCGGGTTAAATGCCACTTGTTCGGATTCCGTAAAGTAATTATCAATGTTTCGATTTAATGTCATCTTACCGACAATTTGAACTGGCACAAGCTCTTCTGGCCAAAACTTGGAAGGATCAAGCACATCAAAATCATATTTAAATTCATCCTCCATTGGGATCAGCTGGACACCTAATTCATATTCAGGGAAGGCACCTTGATCAATTGCTTTCCTTAGATCTTTACGATGGAAGTCAGGATCCAGTCCGCCGATTTTCAGGTATTCATCATGGGTCAGGGAATGGACACCAAGTACAGGCTTCCAAACATATCGCATAAATGTTGCTTTGCCTTGTTCGTTGACAAAAAGATACGTATTTATTGACCAAGATTCCATCATCCGATAACTTCTTAATACACCCCGGTCAGACATGATCCATGTCACCATATGCAATGACTCCGGATTATTGGCTACATAGTCCCAAAAATGGTCGTGCGCACCAGTGGCAGTTGGTATATCATCATCCTGTTTAGCCTGATATGCATGCATCGCATCCGGAAATTTCATTGCATCCTGGTTAATTAATACCGGCATTGCTATGGTAGTCAAATCGACATTTCCTTCTTCTGTGTACAGCTTTACCCCCTGACACCGCAAATCCCTGGCAGTATCATAGGATCCTTTAGGTCCCTGTACGGTCGAAAAACGGGTGGTTAATGGCGTCTTTTTACCAGCTTCTTGTAAAAAGCCTGCTTTTGTTACATGTCTCATCGACTGATAACATTCAAACTCTCCATGGGCACTATACCCTCTGGCATGCACAACTCTTTCCGGAATTTCTTCATGGTTAAAGTGCGACATTTTCTCAAAGAATTCATAATCCTGTCTCAAAGCAGGACCCCGTATACCTGCTTTCAGCTGATCCTGATCCTGAGATATTTTTTTCCCTTCCTTTGTCGTCATGGGCTCCCCGACATTACTTATCCGGTACCTATCCAATTGCTGTTGTTTAATATTATCTTGAATAGGCTTTTGGTTTCTTGATGACTTTTCATCCATGCAATCCTATCCTTTCACTAATTGGTTTAAATCCCGCTTATATTTTATGATAGTTTTACCAAAAATATGCATAACCTTACAGGATTAAATATTACAACAGGATGGCCATAGATGATTACATACTATAAGATCCTTGCTCCTGTTCTCCCTTATCGCCTTGCGAATAATCGGGAAAAAAGCAGATTTTTATATTTATCATTAGATTACCAGGAAGCATTGACAACAGGATATGATGGGACTTTAATAGAGATTGAGGCTCTGTTATCTTATAATTGTGCAGTATGGTCCTATTTTTAAATCGTGCAGTAAATGAGAAAGGCAGGTCACACAATGGCTTCTGAATTTTTATCGCCAGTACATAGGAAATTGATGGTGGCGATTGCGCTCGCGTCTTCTTTTCTATCCGTCTTAACGCAATTTCTCCTCATCACAGCTTTTCCTAAAATCATGGCTGAATTTGAAATAAATGCGAGTGAAGTGCAGTGGTTAACAACCAGTTTTATGTTAGCCGTAGCAGTTCTTATTCCTATGACAGCGTATTTAATTGATAAATTTAAAACAAGGACATTAATGATTAGTGCCATGTTTTTGTTTTCCCTCGGAACAGTGCTTGGTCTGTTTTCGCCGTCCTTCGAAGTGTTGCTTGCAGGGCGCATCATTCAAGGCATTAGTTCCGGAATTATGATGCCGTTAATGCAAACGATTCTGTTTCTTGTCTATCCAAGAGGAAAACGGGGATATGCCATGGGGCTCGCAGGACTCGTAATTAATGTGGCTCCTGCCATTGGGCCACCAATTTCCGGTGTGCTGATTAATCATTTTGAATGGCGCTCGGTCTTTCTCTTTACGCTTCCTGTTGCAGCAATCATATTGATTTTTATTTTCCTGTTTATGCGTAATGTAACCGAACAGCGGGATACAGAAATTGACTTCCTTTCTATTTTCCTGTCAAGCATAGGGTTTGGCGGGGTTTTATATGGGGTTAATATGATAGAGGCAGAAACAGCCGGCAGCAGTGCCATGATCAGCATAATTGCAGGATTTGCTGCCATTCTATTGTTTGTGGTGAGACAGCTGCGGTTAAAAACGCCGATTCTGGAGCTGCGATTACTTAAAGTGCCGGTTTTTGCACTGGTGGCCATTATATCCATTATTTCTTTCAGCCTGCTGATTTCCATCGAAACTATCTTGCCCATGTACGTCCAAAATGCACAGCAGCTTTCCCCGTTATATGCGGGAATTGTCGTAGCGCCTGGTGCCCTGACGCTTGCGGTAATGAGTCTGTTTGCCGGAAATTTATATGACAAATACGGAGGGAAAATCATCACGATTATTGGGTTTGTATTGCTTTCTGTCAGTACACTCTGGTATTATTTCGGACTTGAGACAACTAGTTCCTTCCTGTTTACGGCATTTCTGTTTATGGTGTCCATGGCCGGAGTGGCACTAATCAACATGCCGCTTATGACCGCCGGTATAAACGCATTGCCGGATAATTTGATTGCCCATGGAACAGCAATTATCAATACCGCCCGCCAATTCGGAGGATCACTTGGTCTGACATTTATTATCTCCTTTATTACGAGAGCTGCAGCGGGAAACGATATGGCTGATCCATTACAATTCCTGCAGGGAGTAAAAACCGCCTTTTTCGTTGCTTTCCTGTTCTCTGTCACGGGATTGTTACTATCTCTTTTAATAAAGAGGGATAGGCAAACTGCTGAAAATTAAGGAGAAGTTTCGCAAAGCGCCTAAATGTTAAGGGTGAGTTTGAAAATCATTCATATACCCTGAGGGCGGCAGTGATTTTTATTATAATCCCCGGTGCCGCCATATCATTCTTTAAATTAGATTGGCATATTCAAAGTCCAAGAAAAAAACGCTTTGTTGAATACGCTAATAATAAAGCGCAGAAATTTTGGAGGTGTTATTATGCCCATAGTGCGAGGTACAGAAGCAATGAACCCATTAAATATGCTGGCAGAAATACCAACAGAGCGGCTTGCCTTTATTGCTGCCATCTTCTTTCTTATCGGTTCTGGTATGTCTTTTTATATAGCGTATAAAAACCTTAAAACCTCCTCTCCGACTTTACCGGTTAGTGACCAGGATATATTGAGATAAATGGATTGATTCATAATATAAAAAGAAGGTTCCCAGTCCTGACCAACCTGGGAATTATATAAAACATCAGCTAAACCACTCCATTCCTTGCTCGCGCCCCCGGAATATGGCGTGTTTTCATGCCCACGCAGAAGGGATCTTATATCAAAGTTATTAAGGAAACCAGAGTGATATAATTGTCTTTAGACATCTCTTTCCATATAGTTAAATTAACCCAAAATTACTCCCCTCAAAAAATTGAGAGGAGTATTTCAAATTAAGAATATGGATAAGCACGTTTTGTATGCTGAATGGAGATCCATTTAGTTGTAGTAAATGCGTCCAGGCTCCATTCACCATTTAATCGTCCAATTCCCGAGTTTTTCACCCCGCCAAAAGCAACGTTGGGTTCATCATTAATTGTTCCGTCATTGATGTGGATCATCCCGGTGTCCATCCGTTTCGCAAGTTCGGCACCACGTTCAACGTCTTTTGTATGGATGGCACCACTTAAACCATACGGACTTTGGTTAGCAAATGTCAGTACTTCTTCTTCGTTTGCTACTTTCATAATAGATACCACCGGAGCGAAGAATTCCTCATTTGCGATCGTCATATCCGGAGTAACATCTGTAAATACAACTGGTTCTATGACGTTTCCTGCAACTTTTCCTTTAAGCAAAGGAGTGGCACCTTCTTCAATGCCTTTTTCAATTAATTCCACAGTCGTTTTAACCTGGCGTTCGTTAATAACCGGGCCAATAATCGTGTTCGGATCTTTCGGGTCGCCACAAGTGAGACCGGATACTGTATCAATATATTTTTCCACAAATTCATCATATACGTCTTCATGAACAATTAAGCGATTAGCTGACATACAGATTTGCCCTTGATGGGTGAACCGGCTGAATACCCCTGCACTTACAGCTAAATCAATATCAGCATCTTCCAGAACAACCAAAGCACTATTCCCGCCTAATTCCAGGTGAACTTCTTTTAAATTTCTTCCAGCAACTTCTCCGATATGCTTTCCGATTTTTGTGGAACCCGTAAAAGAAATGGCACGTGGAATCGGATGCTCTACAAAGTTATCTCCAATTTCCGATATTTCAGTAGTGATAACATTTAACAGACCTTTAGGCAATCCGGCCTGCTCAAATATTTTAGCAATCAGTGTGCCTCCGGTAATAGTTGTATGCTCATGCGGCTTCAACACAACACCATTGCCGGCAGCCAAAGCTGGTGCAACAGATTTCATGGATAGAAAAAATGGGAAATTAAATGGGCTAATGACCCCAACTACACCTACCGGCACACGATAAACCCGGTTTTCCTTCCCGTCTATGGGAGAAGGCAGAATGGTTCCGTTCATCCGCATAGGGAAAGTGGCTGCTTCTTTAATCATATTTGTAACTAAACCAATCTCAAATTCTGCTTTTAAGCGTGTACCGCCAATTTCGTCAATAATTACATCGACTATGGCTTCATGATTTTCATGAATATAGTCCGCAGCTTTGTCAAACACTTCTCTTTGTACCACCGGGTTAGTTTTTGCCCATTGTTCCTGTACAGTTTGTGCCGATTCGTATGCAGCATTCAAGTCGGCTTTGCTGGCAGCATGATAGGTTGCAATAATTTCACCGTTGTAAGGATTTTTATTTTCCATTTTTAAATTACTGGAACCGTTTTTCCATTCCCCGTTAATATATTGGCTTGCTAATTCTTTAAAGTTCATCATAGTCTACTCCCCCATTATTGTTTTAACTCGATGTTTTCTCTTGCCAACTCTGCTAAACTGTGAATATTTCCATTGATTTCTTCCATTGTGGCTGTCAATTCTTCAATGGAAGCGGATTGTGTATTAGATTCTATATTTACTTTTTGTATATCTTTATTCAGGTTTCCGATCACTTCTTTAATTTGGCTCGTAATATTTTGGATTTCCTGTACATTGTCTTTTGAATTAGCAGCCATCTTCCTGATTTCATCAGCGACAACGCCAAATCCCCTTCCTTGCTCTCCGGCACGTGCTGACTCTATAGCTGCATTTAATCCAAGTAAATTACTCTGATCTGCAATACCTTTCACAACCGTAGAAACTTCCTCAATAAGGTCCACACTATTTGTAACTTCATTTGCCTTTTCAGAAACAAAGGTGATATTTGTCGCTAATTCATTCACTGATTCAGCCATTTCCTGCACAGTTTTTGTTACATCATCGATCACGCTTGATAGACTGGAAGATATCTCTGATAACTTGTTGGCCTTTTCAACATTTAAGCCAACTCCAACTCCCCCAATGACTTGTCCATCTTCATCACGGATCGGGATGGCACGTGAAACAAGGTTTACACCAAATAAATCTGCCGGTACAATCATTGCCTGATTATCATTCTCACTGATCGCTTTTGCAATAATATCCCCTTCAAGCAATGGGTCGCCAGGAGATACATTTAGTGAGAAGGTTTTTGCAGGAATATTGATTAATAACTTTTCCGTATCATAAATGCCAACTGTTATATCGTCATTCACCAGTAATTGAAGGTATGGAGCTACTTCGATAAAGGATCGCAGGATTGGATGTACATCTTCTTGTATTAAGGAATCTTGCATCATTCTATGTCCTTCCGTCGTGAATTTACCCAAAAATAGGTATATGTTACTATTTCTATCTTTGTATATCGGCTTTTTATGATAAGATTAAAGGATTTTATGAAATAAATTATCTTTTACACCTGTCAGCGGATGTTGAAGGAGTGCCCTCATTGTAGTTTTAGTCAGTAAGATTTTTCAGTAAGGACATATTTTGCCACGAGGCTGTACTGCTGTTGTTGTTTAAGTATGTATATTCTTCGGATGCAATGTTTGCATCAAATATTTCACAGTAAAAGACGAGAATTTTGCGGTTAATATACTGACTATTCCATGATTATTTACTTTCACCTTGCCGTCATCGCCGAAACTTTCCAAAGTCATGCAAAAGCTCGTATAACTCTTCCTCTGATACTCACTGAATTCCTCCTAGTTTGTTGTTTTTATTTCCTGGAGGCTCCAGACTCTTCTTCAAATAAACTGATTTACTAGTTAAAGTACATTTCATCACATTCTAAACTGATCATAAGAGTTTACATTATGGGATGGCGTTATTGAATAAATAGCTTGTTGAGCACCAAACCTTATAACTTTGCATTCTAAATGCATACCTAACTTTTTCTGATTTAATTAGTTAGAAGCGAAATGAATAATTGGCGGAACTGTCTCTGTTGCATAACCTCTCCCCCACCATACTGGTAATAATTGATAAGAAACTTCAAGAAAAACACCTTCATGATGAGGTTTCAGATAAACTAAACCAATAAAATTGTCTGTTTGTTTCTCTCTAATGACCCAATAAAAAGCATTATCAGACGAATTTAGCATACTTTGCAATACTCCTATAATTGATGCTTCGTCCCGAATACCTCCAAGGTATTTCCTTACATTCTTGTTCCCATATAGTTTTTTTACATCGGCAAAATCCGGTTTTTTAAAAGTATTTATATAACACCTCTCCGTTTCAAACAAAGAAATCGTCCCCTCTGGTATTATTATTTTTTCTACAATCATTGGTGTATTAAGGCTCCTTAAAGGTATCAAACCATAGCTAAAGTCCATCAACTTTTCCATAATCTGTTTCTTTTGTTTTTTTATCATAATTTTTCCAGTCAATAAAATGATATTAAGTTTTTAATAAATTATAGGACTTTGTTTAAAACTATCCATTTTAATTTAAGGTGCATAACTGATCTAACCGCTTTCTCTATGTTAGCTTATACTGGCCTAAAATAATAATTTTTGAATAGAACATCTCCATACCTTTGGCCAGTTTATGCAAGCTGTCTCTATTGCTTTATCCATTTTCCTTATATAGATAGCTTCCAATAAAACGAAAGACACTGCTTGTATGATAACCCTTGTCGATAAATAGTATTTAAATGTATTAGGATATTTCAGAAATATATGAGCAACCAAGAAATGCTTAGTGTAGTAAGCATTTCTTTTTTCTGTATATATTTAATTTATATACAACATAATAATAGAAAAGAAGACCAGAAAAGGAGTAGAACCATTGACTTTATGGCCCGAAGAGACAACACCCGAACACCTGATCAATTGTGGACACTGCGGACTTATAAAACATGGAACACGTATGGTTTGGGGGGAAGGAAATCCAGATGCACCTATTATGGTTCTATTAGATAATCCTGGCTCTCGAGAGAATCGAGAAAATCAGCCCTTTGTTTGTAGTACTAGGAAAACATTGCAAAAGGCTGTCTATGAGGTAGGACTTGAGGATAAAGATATATATGTAACCTATATACTGAAGCGAAGGCCAACACGTGCCTATGATAAAGAAAAAACGAGGCAAATCTGTATAAGTCATCTGAAAATGCAGTTAGAAACCAAACAGCCCAAGTACATTGTCTGTCTTGGAAATGTTGCGGTCCAATCTTTCTTCCAGGACACCGAAACTGACGTGAAATCTTTACGTGGTAAATTTCATACTGTTCACGGATTTCAAACCGCAGTTGCCTATCACCCATTAGCAGTGAGAAGAAGACCTAACCTTTGGAATTATTTCATCAAAGATTGGAAACTTGTTGAAAAATTTTATCGGAATGATTGAAACAGCGTAATCAAGAATAAAAGCAAAGACTGAAGAAATACTTTCATTGTCTGCTCTTCTTGAACACTCGGCTAAAAGCAGGTGATTTTCCCATTGTCACCAACACTACCTAAAAACGAATGGCTGCTAAACCTAGCCTTTCTGAATCCAGAATTAACTTCTCTAGGACATATACATCGCTCAAAGCAGGTATTTTGGGCATTAAAATGCCCAAAATACTGAAGATGTATACCTACACATAACACAGGGAATGAAAAAAGAAGCCTCCGTTAATTTACCTCCATGTTAACATCACACTCTCATCTTACATAAAACCCAATCATATCAATGGTTTGGGGGGCCTTATTACATCATGCCGCCCTTGATGGACTGAATTTCAAGGATTACTTATAGAGTTGTAGAGTGCCGAATATCAATGCTATTAATCTATTTGTCTAAGAGGATATTTTGTGTTATTTTACCCAAATGTATATTTATGTGATATTTTTTGTGACACTAAAAAATATCACATTATTTATACTCATACATTTCAGCCATTATTTTATCAATATCTTTGTATTCTTCTGCTGCCACTCCTAATTATTGATACTATCCTGTATAAATTGATTGTATTTTGAAACTTCACCTTTCTTATTTTTAGTTTCTGAATCGGTTCCTGGATTTCCATTTATTGATCTGTGTATTCTATCTAATAAATTTACTATTTCTCCAAAACCCAACATCATGATCCCGACCACTAAACCTGCAACTACATACGATATAAAGACAGTGAATGATTCTTCTACAATCGGTTCAGGTTCAGAGAAGCTTGTTAATGGTTCTTCATAACCAACTACTACCTGAAAATTAGTAAATGCTAATATGATTCCTGACGCAATGGTTATCCAACCAATAATGAATAATGCTCTTGCTATTGTATTCATCTAAGTGACCCCCATTCTTTTTACCTACATTTTACCATAATTTTCATTCTAAAAATAAAGGGTTTTTGAAATCCTGTTTAGAATTATATAATCATATCTATATAAGCATTTCTTCCTGCTGATATTTCGATAGGTTCAGACAGTTCTTCAATTATATAGTCACCTTTTTGCTTAACCCAAATGTCTTCCTCCGCATAAAATGGGTGAGTATCCTGGTTACCCAGATTTCATTAAAACAGTTAAAAATAGAATGAGACGATTGCTAAAGAAAATGGGTAAAAAAGAATATTTGCCCCCCCATTCTCTAAGGCATACTCATACATCTTTATTGGCTGAAGCAGGTGTAAGTTTACCTGAGAACATGGAACGGCTGGCACGTTGATGATAATACTATCACAAGAGTTTATTTTAAAGAGCCGAAAAATTGAAGCATCTGAAAAGTTCGGTGAACTAATGAAAGGTATTCAAAAATAAATAAGACCACATTTTCACCAGGGAATGTGGTCAAAATGTGGTCAGTTTCCTTGTAACACTCGAAAAATCGCTTGTCTCAAGGGGTTTGGGTGGTCTTTTACATCATGCCGCCCATTCCGCCCATATCAGGCATTCCACCGCCAGCTGCCGGCTCATCTTCCGGAATGTCTGCTACTACTGCTTCCGTAGTCAGGAACATTGCTGCAACGGATGCTGCGTTTTGCAGTGCAGAGCGGGTAACTTTTGTCGGGTCAACGATACCGGCATCAACCATATTTACCCATTTTCCGGTAGCTGCATTATATCCAACGCCTACTTTTTCGCCTTTCAGTTTCTCTACAATGATAGAGCCTTCCAGGCCGGCGTTTTCCACAATACGGCGTACAGGTTCTTCCAGTGCACGGCGTACAATATTAACACCAGTTTCTTCGTCACCTTCGAGTTGAAGCTCTTCTACTTTTTTCAGTACATTGACCAGTGCTGTTCCACCACCGGAAACGATACCTTCTTCCACTGCTGCACGTGTGGAGTTAAGCGCGTCTTCAATACGCAGTTTACGCTCTTTCAATTCTGTTTCGGTTGCAGCACCAACTTTGATTACTGCTACGCCGCCAGCCAGTTTGGCAAGACGCTCCTGCAGTTTTTCTTTATCAAATTCAGAAGTAGTTTCTTCCACCTGTGCACGGATTTGCTGAACACGGGAAGAAATTGTTTCAGGGTTTCCTGATCCTTCTACAATGGTAGTGTGCTCTTTAGTTACTACTACTTTGGAAGCACGGCCCAATTGCTCAAGCTCTGTGCTCTTCAGGTCCAGACCAAGATCTTCGGTAATTACTTCTCCGCCTGTCAATGTAGCAATATCTTCCAGCATTGCTTTACGACGGTCACCAAACCCTGGAGCCTTCACTGCCACTGCGTTAAATGTGCCGCGCAGTTTGTTTACAACCAATGTAGCAAGTGCTTCGCCTTCTACATCTTCAGCGATTAACAGAAGCGGTTTGCTTTGCTGTACTACTTGCTCAAGCACAGGAAGTACTTCCTGGATGTTGCCGATTTTCTTATCTGTAATTAGAATATATGGATCCTCGAGAACTGCTTCCATTTTATCCTGGTCAGTTACCATGTATGGAGAAGCATATCCGCGGTCGAATTGCATCCCTTCCACTACTTCAAGCTCTGTATTAAATCCTTTTGATTCTTCAATAGTGATAACACCGTCGTTGCCAACGCGTTCCATCGCTTCTGAGATCAGGCTTCCCACTTCATCATCACCGGAAGAAACAGATGCAACCTGTGCAATGGATTCTTTTGACTCGATGGACTCGGAAATAGTTTTCAGCTCTTCTACTGCTGCTTCAACTGCTTTTTCAATCCCGCGGCGAACTCCCACAGGGTTAGCACCTGAGGTAACGTTTTTCAATCCTTCCGTAATCATGGATTGCGCAAGTACTGTAGCTGTTGTCGTACCGTCACCGGCAACATCGTTTGTTTGGGATGCTACTTCAGATACAAGCTGTGCACCCATATTTTCGAATTGGTCTTCCAGTTCGATTTCTTTTGCGATCGTTACACCGTCATTTGTAATTAATGGTGAACCAAATTTTTTATCTAAAACCACGTTGCGCCCTTTAGGTCCCAATGTTACTTTGACTGCATCCGCCAGCGTATCCACCCCACGCAGCATTGCACGGCGGGCATCTTCACTGAATTTAATTTCTTTAGCCATTAAAATACCTCCCTAAAATTCTTTATGATTATCTGTTTATCCTGAATTAGCTTACTACAGCTAAAATGTCATTTTCACGTAAAATTAAGTATTCTGTCCCTTGATATTTCACTTCTGTACCGGCAAATTTTGAGAAAATGATGCGGTCACCTTCACTTACTTCCAGTGCCACTTTTTCTCCATTGTCGGTAACACGGCCGGAGCCAACCGCTACAACTTTACCTTCCTGTGGTTTTTCCTGGGCAGAATCGGGTAGAACAATTCCGCTTGCAGTTGTTTCTTCTTGCTCGACAAGCTCGATAACAACACGATCCCCTAGTGGTTTAATCATCTGTAGAATGCCTCCTTGGTTCATATTATTTTTGATTGTTAGCACTCTAAGCCGCCGAGTGCTAACTCCAATTAATATAATAATTAATTCTGTTTAAAAATGCAAGTATTGAGTCATCATGATTTATATTTTTTTGTTAAAAAACAAGCCCTTCCATACATTCCATTATAAAATCGCACTCTAATTATGATAAAATACACATGGTATGTACGCAAATTACAAGCCAGTACGGAAACCATTACATTTCCATTAAACACACTCATACACGGAAAATGAATTCTGCCTAAAGCGCATATACTGTATAAAGTAATATAAAGGAGTCGTTTCAATTTGCCTAAACGTTATTGGTGGGTCATTATAACCTATTTTATCATGCAATATTCAGCACTGCTGATCGTTCCTTTTACAGACCTGATTCCCTTGAATGAAGCAGATATCCTTGTGTATTGGACTATTTTCAGCTTTTCGCTTGCACTTGTGATTGTGTTGTTATTAATGCGGCCGGATATGAAAATGGGGAGTGCGCGTGATGCTTCCAGTGCCGGGCAAATCATATTATGGTCTTTTCTCGGTCTGTTCATGGCCTATTTTGGCCAGGGACTGGCTGCCATGATAGAAATGGAACTTCTTGGCATTGATCCAGGATCTGAAAATACACAGGCAATTATGGATATCGCCCGCTATTCACCGATATTTATGATAGTCCCTGCCATCATTGGCCCTATTCTGGAAGAACTTATTTTCCGTAAAATTATATTCGGGGAATTTTATAAAAGAATGAACTTTATCTTTTCTGCCCTGCTGTCATCTTTTATCTTTGCAATCGTTCATAATGACCCGCAGCACCTGTTAATATACACCACTATGGGATTTGTCTTTGCATTTCTCTATGTGAAAACAAAACGGATTATGGTGCCGATTATTGTCCATGCTGCCATGAATTCACTGGTTGTCCTTGTACAGTATAATATTGATCCGGAAGAAATTGAAAGGATGCTGGAAGAACTGCAGTTCATCTTTATTGGAGGCTAGTTTATGAAAGTTTCACCACTCACCATGGCTATTATCTACTTTCTCCTGGGCATCTTCTTTATTTACGTGGCTATACTAAGTGCAGAGGATACTATATGGAATGTAACTTCCATCATACTTGCTTTATTTGCTACCCTGGAGATTGGCGTAAGCATCAGATTATTTGCCCTGTATATCAGATTGAAAAAAAGTAAAAAATAAATTTGAAAAATGTCCGGGAACAACCCCCCGGGCGTTTTTTATTGAAGGAAATGCAAGATATGGACCGCGATGTAAGGGGTAAAAACGCTATAACACCCCCGGCAATAAAAAAGACAGCACACCAGAACAATTCATGCTTGGTATGCTGTATATAATTAATTCATTTCATTTTTCCAATTAAAGCAACACTCAATTGCCTTACTGAATTTCAGATAAATGTTCAATCCATTCGTCTCTATCTTCCAGCGTATCTTCAATTAAAGTATACCTTACTGCAAATAAATCGTCATCCTTTATTAACGCACGGCCAAGCTCTTCCTGATCAAATTGCACCGGATCATCTGTCAGCGTGAATTCAAAGAAACCCTCTTCATCAGTTTCATCAAAACGATTAAATTCAAATTCACCTTCCACCATATCCGTTAAATTCGTCTCCATTACGTCAATAAATTGTGCCACGCCGATTCCATCTTTTCCTCCAGGGAAATAGTGTACCGTTAAGAGTTCTGAGTAGTCATTCAGATTATCTCCGGCAGGTAGGTATTCTGCTACTGCCTCACCCGAATCCTCCCCGTAGTGGGCAAGCACCCATTCATCCTCTTCAAAAGGCATCTCCAGGCTGGAGACAACATCAGCATACTCACCTTCCATTACAGCTTCTCCCGTTGCACCCTCTTCTAATGGTTCTCCATTTTCATCCAACACGATGTAATCCATAAGTTCTGTATTATAAATCTTCCATTCTCCATCTTCCGGGCGCATAATGTGAATGCCGGTCAGTTCATTATTTTCATAAGTCGGGCCATCGACTTTCATGTTTCTCTGTGTGTAAAAAACCCTGGCTTCCTCTTCAGATTTTTCCTCTACCTCTAAATCGGAAATTTCAATATCCAATGTGTATACAGACATATCTTCGAGGATTTGCTCTGTCTCGGCATAACCCGGGGATTCAGAGTGCAGTGTTTCCATATGCCCCGTAGAATCGTCATCCGCCATTGTCGCAATATTTCTCTCCAGCACTTCAAACAATTCCTCGTCTTCCGGAATGCCCGCTTCTTCGTTCTCTTCTTCTGTTTCTTCTGTGGTTTCCTCTGTTTCCTCTTCCCCCTCGGCTTCTTCCGTTCCCGCATCATCACCGCAGGCTGCCAGGAAAATAATAAGCAGTAATCCCATTGCCGTCATTAAAAATTTCGATCTCTTCACGTACTGTTCCTCCTATGTAGTTGTTATGACCGGAAGTAGCTTTAAATAAAAGTATTTGGCTTTATGCAAACCTTGTCAGCAAGCCTTACATTTACTTCTTGCTATAAAGAAAGTATTTACAGCCAGGAAGGAAAAATCAGCAAGATTAGCTAATTTCCCCATCAAAACTTCCGATCTGCCAATGCTTTTTTTCAGATTGCAAGTGTTTTCGTGTCCAGGTTTTTTAAAAATCTGCTATGCTTTACCATATGAAATGCTGGCTGTTTTACCAGCAGATTACAAGATACATATGTAAAATAATGATGATTGCAAATTTCTCCCAAAAAAAAAGCATCAATTAACATGATAGACTATGGTCAAGTTGGAATACAGATGTCTTTCGGCTCATAAATCGGTAAGTTATAGGTAAAAACTACTGCTTTAGTTGCATTTCCACTCTTTCCAAACTTGCGCCACTAAAAAAAGAGACTATTTCAGCCTCTTATTCCTCCACCGGACCCTTTTTTAATGGATAATGCTTAAGAAAGTAAACCAATGCCTGCAATTCTACAGCCAAATCAATATGATGCACCCGAATATGGTCGGGAACAGTGATGCGTGCAGGGGTGAAATTTAAAATCCCCGTAATTCCGAGACTGACTAATTTCTCGGTAACCGTATCCGCTTCTTCAGCAGGAATGGTTAAAATGGCAACTTCAATGCCCTTCATTTTTTCTTCCAGCTGATCAATATGATAAATAGGAACGTCACTGATTGCAGTGCCAACCTTGGCAGGATCCGCATCAAATCCCATTTGGATCCTTATATTGTTGTTTTTCAGGAAATTATAATTTAAAAAGGCCGTCCCCAGATTCCCTACACCAATCAAAGCAACATCTGTAACCTCATCCTGGTCCAATGTCTTCCGGAAAAAACCAAGCAGGTACTCCACGTTATAACCATACCCTTTTTTACCAAGTGCACCAAAGTAGGAAAAGTCTCTCCGGATTGTTGCAGAGTCCACTTTTACTGCTTCACTCAGTTCTTTGGAGGAAACCCGTCTTTTCCCCTGATGATTTAAATTATTTAAAAAACGGTAATAAAGCGGTAACCGCTTTGCCGTTGCCTGTGGAATTTTATTTTGATCCATGCTCATTCCTCATTTCTTCTCGGTAATAGTCCCCTGACTTTCCGCCTTTTTTCTCTTTTAAATAGGTTTGACCAATTACCATCGATTTATCAATGGATTTACACATATCATATATCGTAAGCGCGGTGGCAGAAGCTGCTGTTAAAGCTTCCATTTCCACACCTGTTTTTCCTTTTGTCTTCACAAATGCTTCAATTTCCAGCTCATAAGTATTTTCACCTAGGTTCCATGCAAAGGATATATCAATTGACGTTAATGGGAGCGGATGGCACATCGGAATCCAATCAGACGTTTTCTTTGCAGCCATCACACCTGCGACCTGCCCTACCGCAAGTACGTCCCCTTTTTTTATCTTATTTTCCGTAATCTTATGGTAAATTTCTTCATTGACATAAATACTCGTTCTCGCTATGGCTGTCCGTTCCGTTTCTTTTTTTTCGCTAATATCCACCATTCGAGCTCTGCCTTCTTCATTAAAATGTGTGAAATCAGACATTTGCTTCACCCCATTGCCCCATAGTTCATCTCTATTTTAACAGAAAATCAGAAAGAAGTCGTGATATATTTCACAATTATATTGCTTGCTTCCTCATGAATGCGATAAACTATAGTATATGAGGTGAAAGTAATGATTCAGATGCAAATAAATTCTCTTTCCAAGTCATTTGGTGCGGAAGAGATTTTATCGAATATAAAATTGGAAGTAAAACAAAACGACCGAATTGCTATTGTAGGAAGAAATGGCGCGGGAAAATCAACCTTATTAAAAATTATGGCCGGAGAGCTGACACATGATGAAGGAGAGCTCTTTAAACCAAAGGATTTGACGATTGGCTATCTCGCACAGCATACCGTGCTGGAATCAAAGAAGACAATTTGGGATGAAATGCTGGAAGTATTTGCGGGTTTGCTTCATAAAGAAAAAGAACTGCGGAAAATGGAAAAAGAACTTCAGCAGGCTGACACCCTTTCCGGCGAGGACTATGAAAAGCTGCTGCATGATTATGACCGGCTCATGGAAACTTTTCAAAAAGAGGGCGGTTATACATATGAAGCTGATATAAAGGCAGTGCTGACCGGGCTCCATTTCCATCATTTTGATGATGATACACCTATCAGTGAACTAAGCGGCGGTCAGAAAACCAGGCTGTCATTGGGGAAATTATTACTCAGCAAGCCGGATCTTCTTCTGCTGGATGAGCCGACCAACCATCTGGATATGGACACGCTGAGCTGGCTGGAAAACTACCTGACAGGGTACCCCGGCTCTGTTGTGGTTATTTCCCACGACCGTTATTTTCTGGATAAGACCGTCTCCATCGTCTATGAAATATCACGGCATAAAACAAAGAAATACCATGGTTCCTACAGTGACTTTCTGAAACAAAAGGCCCTCGATTATGAAAAAGAACTGAAGGAATTTGAAAGACAGCAGACAGAGATAAAGCGGATGGAAGATTTTATTCAGCGGAATATTGCCCGGGCATCCACTACTAAAAGAGCCCAAAGCAGAAGGAAACAGCTGAACCGGATGGAAAAGCTTGACAGGCCGCTGGGTGACGAATCCTCTGCCGCCTTTTCTTTTCAAATAAACAGACGCAGCGGCAATGATGTGTTAAAAATGGATAACCTGTCATTTCGCTATGATGATGAAGAAGCATTGTTATTCAGAAATGCCACACTCAGCGTGAACCGCGGAGAAAGAATTGCACTGATCGGTCCCAATGGGGTGGGAAAAACCACCTTGCTGAAAACAATTATTGGAAAGCATAAACCGGAGAGCGGCACCATCCAAATAGGAACAAATGTACAAATCGGTTACTATGATCAGGAACAGGCAAATTTAACATCCTCCAAGACGGTGCTCAACGAATTATGGGATGATTATCCGCAAATTAACGAAAAAGATATCCGTACCGTGCTGGGGAACTTTCTGTTTACCGGGGAGGAAGTGTTAAAACCTGTCCATGCATTAAGCGGCGGGGAAAAAGCAAGGCTGGCACTGGCCAAGCTGATGATGAAAAAGGCGAACCTGCTCATCATGGACGAGCCGACAAACCATCTGGACATCGACAGCAAAGAGGTATTGGAAGCGGCACTTCAGGATTACCCGGGTACCATTATTTTTGTATCCCATGACCGTTATTTTATAAACAGAATCACCGATCAGGTTGCTGAAATGAATAAGGATGGCATTACCCTTTATCTTGGGGACTATGATTATTATACAGAAAAGAAAGAAGAAGAAGCTGAGCGGAAAAGATTGAGGCAGGCAAGGGAAAAAACAAAAAAACGGGAAGCGAAGAAAAACAGCTATAAAGAAGAGAAGCAGCTGCAAAGTGAACAACGGAAGCGAAAACGAAAAATTAACGAACTGGAAGCACAAATTGAAAAGCTGGAAGAAACCATTGCAGACCTCGAGGAGCAAATGACCGAACCTGATGTCTATCAGGATCATGAAAAAGCCCTCAGCCTGACCACGGAAACAAATGAATTAAAACAGCAAGCCGAGGATTTGATGGAAGAATGGGCGAGTTTGCAGGATGAGGAATGAGTGACTAAATGGAGTCTATACAATTACAGTATAATGTTTTATCTCTCAAAACAAATCTAAGTTTCTTGCAGTTATAAGGGTTTGTCAAATAAAGTGTGTAAGTTAATTCCTACTCAAGATATTTTAAAACCCGATCTTTAAGATTTTCATGGAGGAGGAGTTGGTTCATAACCTTTGACCAGTTTTGGATATGGCCACCTTCCCATTTTTTCTCGAGTTCAGTCACTCGTAAATATAAGACTTTTAAAAGGGCGTTCTCATTGGGGAATGCTCCTTTTTTGGTTACTTTGCGGAAGCTGGAGTGAATACTCTCAACCGCATTGGTTGTGTACATAACTTTACGGATTGCACTTCCATAATCATAGAGTTACTCAACATGTTGAAAGTTCCTTATCCAAACATCGATTGCCCCTGGATAAGCTGCCCATTGTTGTTTAAAGGAGTCAAATGCACTGTGGCAGGCTTTTAGGCTTGGTGCACCATACACTTTTCTTAATTCCTTGGTAAAGGCTTTATAATCCTTGCTTGGTACGTATTTGACAGAATTATGGATTAAATGGACCATGCAGCGTTGAACGATAACGTTAGGGAAAATGGCACGTGCTCCTTCTTCTAAGCCACTCACACCATCCATGGAGATAAAGAAAATATCCTCCTCACCTCTCGCTTTGATTTCATCAAATTGAAGAAGAAACAAGAGATTATTAAAAAATATCTTAGTGGTAAAAGTCGGAGAAACATAGCAAAGTCTTCCGATGTCTCACGAAATACCGTAAAGAAATATATCGATGAATTTGAAGATAGTAAAAAACAGGATGTTCGCCAGTTACCCATTCCAGAAACAATCGTTAGCGCACCAAGTTATAAGCCAAGGATAAATAAAAAGCGTGTCTTAACTGAAGAAATTCAACATAGGCTTCAACAGTTCATTGCACAAAATGAATGGAAGAAACAGCACTATATGGCTAAACAACAAATGAAAAAGATGGACATGTTTGAGGCCCTTCGGGACGATGGATATAAAGTGAGTTACACAACGGTAAGAAACTATGTTAATGAGCAAACATCGAAAAAGAAAGAAGTATTTATTCGAAGACACTTCGAACCTGGGGCGGAAGTAGAATTTGATTGGGGAGAAGTAAAGTTAGAAATTGATGGTACCATAAAAAGCTACTCCTTAGCTGTCTTCACTTTGCCATATAGTAACTATCGTTTTGCCAGGTTGTATGAATCTGAATTGCAAATATGTGTTTTTGACGTACATTCGAAGCTGATTGAACATCTGGGATTCGTTCCTGAAATATTTACATATGACAACATGCGAACAGTAGTGAAGTCTTTTATCGGTAATGAAAAAACGGTAGCCGAATCGATGGATCAGCTATCGCAATAATATCAGTTTAAGATTCGACTGTATTTGGCAAGTAAAAAATGTATGAAATGGCAATTAAAAATGCATGCCACTTACCGCCTCGAATTATTACTGTAATAAAGATTCCTTATAACGAAAACTTTCACCGTTAAAAAGGAGTAGGTGGGAATGATGGATCAGCCGATCAATCACTGCTTCTGTTAATATTGGATCTCCGAAAACATGATTCCACTGCCCGAATTGAAGGTTAGTAGTAATCACCAGACTTTTATTCTTGTTACACATAGAAATGACTTGAAACAATAGCTGCGCACCATCTTTATGAAGAGGAATGTAGCCTAGTTCATCTAATATTAAGAGTTCCATTCGAAAAATGGTACAGGAACCGAGTACTTTTGAGAATCCAGAGCAAGTATACGAAGTATTAATTAAAGTATTATCTCAGGAAAAGCAGGATCGACTCGTCCGGGCGAAACAGAATAGGATTAGAGCTGTCAACTTTCCGCAGAAAAAATTACTGGACGAATCGGAAGTTGACGATCATTCTTAACTAGTAATTTATCTTTCTTAAAATGGCAGGAAATTTTTCATGACGCCGTGCTAACAGCTGCATTAACCGATCGCTTAACCCCATAAATTGCACGTTCTAAATATGAACGGAGCATCTTACCGTATGATAGAAACGGAAGAATGGCTCAAAAACGATTAAAAAATCTAGGCAATGGGTGGCTCAGTTTTAAATTGCGATGTGGCTCACTTTTCGCTTGCGGAATACATTAATTATTTCTTCTCCCTGTGCAAGTAATGTGCTGACCGGTTTTTCCATGACTCCGGAAATATCCTGAATTGACAGGTCATGATAGTAAAATAGGATGATAGATGTCTAATAAGAAGAATTAAGTTTAGATAATACCTCATTAAGGTGAAAAGATTCTATCTCTTTATCCTGCTTGTGTTCTAGCCTCATTAATAATTTGCTTTCTTCATAAGGAATGCCTGTTCCTGTTTTTTATTAACCTATAGCACTCATGTATAAGAATTCTAAATAACCAAGTTGAAAAATACTTTGGATTTCGTAATTTACCTATTGAAAGGAATGCTTTGCAAGATGTTTCTTGAATGACATCCAAGGCATCTTCTTTTTTTCCAACATAAGATAGAGCTTTGTAATATAGCATTGTTACTCTTCTAGCCTAATAAGAGAAAGGATAGATTTAGACTCTATTTTTAAGAACATCAAAAGAGACATTACTATTATTAGAATAAATATACTAACGATACCTGTAAAAAGGTCGCTTAGATAATAACTGATTGGAAGTTGGGTATCGCTGATTCCAATAATAAAGATAAAAAATATAATACTTATTATTGAACCTGCTAAATAGTAAATAAACACTTCCGAACTTAATAGTAAGTTCATTTTTTTCTTTGACATCCCATTAGCCAAAAAAATTGCCCAACGTTCTTTATTCACTAAAAACTTCCCATAAATCATAAGAAATATAGAAAAAAATACAAGTATACTAACGATCAGAAAATTTAACATTCCCATAAAACCAACATATCTGGCTATGTTTGTATCCTCAATTCTAAATGCATTTAAATCCTGGTATAAAACATTTGGAACAGGGGCTACTATGTCTAAAACTTCTTTATTCATTATCTTTATATCTTCAGTCGTTGAACTATCATCTAATTTTATTGATAAACTTTTATATCCACCGGAAATCCCGCTATTAATTGTATGGTTACCAACCATAACAATAGTGGTTTGAGATACTTTATCAAAAAACAACTCATCTGTTTTATTTATTATTGCATCCAGCTTATACTCCCATTCTTTTTGTTCATATTTGCCATTATTATCCTTTATTATTTTACTTAGCATGATTGAATCCACATAATGGAAGTCCTTTTCATTAACAGTACTATTTTGGGGCAGGAAAATCATTAGCCCTTCCTGATGGTTACTCTGCCTCAATTCAAAGTTGAATTTCTGTGCAATATGATTGTATTCCTCTGCCGTTACCCATACGTAATTTAACTCATTCCAAGGAATATAATTACCAGTAGAGTAGTTTCTGTCTGCTGTTATTTTGCCGGAATCTTCTTCATGACTGCTCTTTATTAATTCATGTAAATCAGTGGACATCCCCTGTTCTGGAAACAAAAGTGCTACATCCAGCATAAAAGGTTCTTTATATATACTTTCTATATGATTGTTTTTTTCTAATTGATTTACTTTTTCATAATTAAATGGAATAAGTTCTGTAAGCAGTACTAATTGATCATTTTTATATTCATGGCTATATCCAGCATGTGATATATAATAATCATGTGTGACATCCCAAATTCCTGCAGACTCCTTTTCTAAAAAAAGTGCGTAAAATAAAGAAATTATACATAAAGCAATAACTAAAGTATTGAGAAGTATTTGTTTTGGGAAAATAGCTACCTGTCGAATTAAATAGTTTATATAAAAGTTACTATGATACAAGGTTCTGCTTTGATTTTCATGAAGAAAGGAACCTTTTAATAATGAAAGCGCAGAGTAGTTTAGCATTACTTTAATTCGCTGAATCATAATAGTTAAAAAAACGGAGAAAAGGACTGTCAGCCAAATGACTAAACCTAATATTAAATTCCAGCTGATATCATAACTGGCTAGTCCATAGGTGTTCCTAACAATGATCCCTGTTGTTATGTATATTAAGGGTATGGAAACCAGCATGCTAATAGCAAATAGTATACCAATTTGAGTTATTTCCAATTTAACAATCGATTTGCCGGGGAAACCTAATGCTTTATATACTCCAATTTGCTGATTAAAACTTGCTTTATAATATGTAAAGGATAATATCAGACAAAATGCAGTAAGACATAAAATGATTATTTGAAATACGGTAGTGATAAATGATATTGTTCCGTAATCCATTAACCCATAATCAAGAAGATTTGAGTTGCTGAATCCGAATGAATTATCTGTTATTAAATCAATTGTTTGCTTCTTAACTTTTCTAACCGAACCATCAAGTATAATTGGGTAGAATTCCTTGGATGCTTCAATACCAAGATTGTTGGAAAGAATAATATTAGGAAAATCGTTAACACCTTTAGATAAATCTGCAGGTCCACTCCAGCGATAAGAGTAATTCTCCAATACACCAGTTAAGGTAAGAGGATATTCTTCGCCATGAATTTGGAAAGTTTTCGTTTGACCAATCTCCCAGGAAGGATCTACATTTGATAAATAAAATTCTTCTACGACTATGTCATTTTTTTCTTTCGGGATATTTCCTTCTTTCAGATTGAGTCTGCCTATTTCGTACATATCACTATCCATCCAACCTATGGTGGCTTTCAAACCTGTATTATCGTCAACCATTACATCTAATAACCCATAGGTTGTATAATTAATATCATCATTAGGTTTTTCGTATAGAACTGCAGAATATTCACCGTATTCATCATAGGATCTTTCAAGCAGATGGTTCTTTATACCTTCTGAAGACATGGAAAGGGAAACAATTGCAGTAATAGAAATACTCATGAATAAACATAAAATAATATTCCACTTTTTCTTTGACAGTAATAACTGTTTTACAAGTTTAATCATAAGTCATTTCAACCCTTAAATGACCATCTTCCATTTGATATTTTATATGAGGTTTTTCAATTAAATTTTGTTGGTGCGTAACAATTACCAATGCCATATCTTTAGACTTATTGAGCTGCAATAGTAAATCCATGATTTTTGCACTTGTTTTCACATCCAGATTTCCTGTCGGCTCATCTGCAAAAATAAAAGAAGGGTTAGTCACGATAGCTCTGCCAATAGCAACTCGTTGCTGTTCTCCGCCAGATAAATACATTGCTTTTTTATCTAATACCTCTGTAATTTCCAATTCTTGCGCCAGTTCATCTATACTCATGAAATCCTCCGTACCTCGATTCAATTGAGTAGGTAGTAGAATATTTTGTCTGGCTGTCATTTCTAACAGTAGGTGAAATGTCTGAAAAACGAAACCGAAATCTTTTGATCTTATATTAGATTGTTCACTGTCTGACAAACTATAAATATCCTTACCCCCAAACAGGACAGTACCTCTGGTTGGTTTCTCCATTCCTCCAATTATACTTAGTAATGTGGATTTTCCGGACCCACTCTTTCCTTCTATTACATGAATAGAGCCTTTCTCAATAGTAAGGGAAGTACCGCTAAGTATCGTCTTATGATTGATTTGTTTTATTATATTAACTACTTCTAACTTTTTCATTGCGCTCTCCTGACTGTAAAAATCTTGACTTTTTCGCAGGTAGAAACTTCCTGGCTATAAAAAACCCGACCATTATTCCAATAAAATTCAATATAAAATCGTCTATGTCTACAGATCTTGTACTATATTCAATTAATTGCAGGATTAATTGAATACTTTCAATCAATATAGGAATAAAGATTGCTATTGTTAAGGTCTTTTTATGTGAGTAACCATTGAATCCCAACCAAATCCCAATTGGTAATGTTAATAAGATATTACCAAATAAGTTTACAGCAACAACAGATATAGGGACAATTCCATTAGCAGCTTCTAATAAATATTGATAAACTGTATTAAATGGTAATAAATTCATATGTAACCCTGGCAGAACTATATGGGATGAAGAAAACCATACGAGATAAATAAAAAAGATTACATATGTGATCATCAACATATTAGCAATCTCAGTAAATAAATAATCTATTTTCTTTGTATTTAATTTAAATAACAAGTAAGCACCAAGAACCGGCAGAACTATTATAATTAAAAACTGGATCATTAATATATCTCCTGTATATTTAAATTGTATATTGGAGAAGCAAATATTTATAACCCTTCTCCAATATACATTTTTCTTTTTGTCTTATTGTCTTATCGAGCCCGAACCTATAATTCTGTCGCCCACATTTGAATGCTTTGTAACTCTTACTTTATAGTCGTTTTTTGTAACAGTACCAAAGCTCCGAGTACTATAAATGTTATTTGCTGTAATAGGGCTACTTATTGTATAAACTCTTAGTGGTCTTTCAAGAGCTACGTTAAAAGAAGATTTTGAGCTCGAAACATTACCACTAGGTGTATAAGTTTGTCCCCTGGCTCTGGTATCCGTTGCCTTAGCCTGTAAAGCATGATTTGTACTTCCCTTAACTTGATATCTTATGTCAAAACTGTATGACTTATTGTAAGTATTAGCTAGTACACTATTAAATGTGCCTAAGAGCAAAAAACAAACAAATACAAGAAGGGTCACTTTTTTGTACTTTTTCATAATAAACCTCCTCTCATTTATTTCTCTTTATTCTACATAATGCGCCTTATGTATAAATAATTATATACAATTGAAAAATAATGTAAATAGATCCTTTTTCCCATTTATTACAAAATTATTACTATTATTTACAAAATTAATTATGTTTCCCTTGATGAATTTCGTAAAATAATAAACCATGGGATTTATTTTATATTGTTCAGAATAAAATTGTTAAAAGATTCTATTTATTGCTCTAAGAACCATAAATTACAGACAATCGAATCAACTTCACTGTGGCTCAGTTATTCCCCAGTCTGTTCACATAGTTATTTTTTACACCAAAAAATCCCCTTTAGAAAATCATATCCAAAGGAGATTACTTTAATTCAAACCCATATAACTCATGCTCGCTGTTTTGTTATAATAGCCCATTGATTTATTTTATTTAAACAAATAATCATTCTGTATCGTATGCTCCACAGCTACACGGTAAACCAGCCCAAATCCAATCATAGTAGATAACACCGAACTTCCCCCATAGCTGATGAGCAACAAAGGAATACCCGTAACCGGCATGATCCCTAAGGTCATCCCTATATTTTGAAACACATGAATTAATAACAGACTTAAAAATCCAAAGCTGATATATGCTGCAAAAGGAGAATGCTTATACACATTCAATCCCAGAGTAACCAGCTTATATAGCAGCATAAAATACAAAAAAATTACCACTGCACTGCCAATAAAGCCAAAGCTTTCCCCGATCACCGAAAATATAAAATCCGTATGTGCCTCCGGAAAAGGAACCTGCAGATTCCCCATCCCTTTGCCGAATAACTGGCCGGAACCAAGCGCCATATAAGCACGATCAAAGTGAAAGGTAGCATCACTGGACTGCTGAGACGGGTCAAACCAAGTAAGAATCCTGTCCACTTGATAACCTGCAATGCCAAGCTCTTGCGCAAGTTCTGGAAATCGAATAATAAAACCAAGTGCTGCAGCGATTATGCCGCTTATCCCCACTATTAATGCACCGATAATTTTCCAGTCAATTCCCGACAGAATAATAATCATGCCGGCAATAAATAAATAAACCATTGCTGTCCCAAAATCAGGCTGACGCATAATAAGCAGGACAGGAATCATCGTAATAACAATCAGTTTTGCTAATAAATACGTGTCCGTTTTGATCGAACTAATTTCATATTTTATTTTATGTTTGTTAATGGTTGCTGCCAGAAATAAAATGGTGGATATCTTTGCAAATTCTGCAGGCTGAATCGAGAATCCGGGCAAGTGAAACCAGCTTTTTGCTCCATTAACCGTTCGTGCTATACTCTCCGGACTAATCAATAGTACAGCAAGAATGAGAACACCGAACCAGTATATATACGGACTTGCCTTATATAGCTGATCCATATCAAAAAACTGGATCGCCGCTACAATGCCTGCACCTAAGGTGAACCAGACAATCTGCTGCAAAACAAAATTGGCATCATATTGTTCCAGCTGCTGCGCATTATAAATGGCAAGCAAACTAACACAAACAAATAGTATAAATAAAACAATAAAATCATTTTGTATATAATAGGATTGCTTTTTAGACATAGCAATATCACCATTTTCTATCACTTAATCAGCTGTTGAGCTATCCACATACTTATCTACTTCACAAACCGCATAACAAGGCTTATCAACAAAGTTATGCACATTATCCACAGATAAGCAGTGCTTTTTACACAGTTTTTACCCACAATATAAATGCCTTTATACCCGCTTTAGTGGAAATTCATGCACAACCCTGTGGATAATTACCTATTTCAGAGTGAGTTTGGCACTGGCATTTAAATCCAATCCATCCCGTCTCCCCTGTTCATACAATATCGTCCCGGCAGCAGCAATCATTGCCGCATTGTCTGTGCACAGGTTTAACGCGGGAAAATGCAATGGAATAGCTGTATTTATAAATTGCTGTTTTAACTTATCCCTTAAGCCCCTGTTTGCGGCTACTCCTCCCGCTACAATAACTTGTTTTACCTCGTACATTGCTGCCGCCCTATATGTTTTTGCTGTCAGCACTTCAATGACACTTTCCTGAAAACTGGCAGCAATATCGGCAGGCTCCAATGTTTCTCCGCGCTGAGCCGCATTATGCATTTTATTAATGACAGCAGATTTCAGCCCGCTGAAACTGAAATCAAAGCTGTCGTCTTCCAGCCATGCTCTCGGAAAATGAATATTTGCACTGCCTTTTGCAGCCAGGCGATCAATTTGCGGTCCACCCGGGTAAGGCAGTTTTAACATGCGTGCTACTTTATCATATGCTTCTCCGGCAGCATCATCCCTTGTTTGACCAATAAGCTCATAATGACCATGTTCCTTCATGAGGATCAGCTCCGTATGTCCGCCGGAAACAATTAATGCAAGCAGAGGAAAGGCAAATTCTTTTTCCAGTCTATTTGCATAGATATGTCCTGCAATATGGTGAACACCAATCAAGGGCTTTTGCTTTGCAAATGCCAGCGCTTTTGCCGCATTTACACCTACAAGCAGTGCACCGACAAGTCCTGGTCCCTCTGTAACCGCAATCGCATCTATTTCATCCCATGCAACGTCCGCTTCATTGATTGCGTCTTCTAATACCACCGTCATTTGTTCTACATGATGCCGGGAAGCAATTTCAGGTACGACACCACCAAAGCGCTTATGGCTCTCTATTTGAGAGGCAACAACATTTGAAATAATTTCCGTTCCGTTTTTCACAACAGCAGCCGCTGTTTCATCACAGCTCGTTTCGATTCCTAATATAATTGTATCTTTTTTCATTTTAAATTCACCCACATAACGATCGCGTCCTCATGGTTATCCACATAATAATTTTTTCGGATGCCGCCCGCTACCAGACCAAATTTACGGTACATTTTCTGGGCTGCAATATTTGACTCCCGTACTTCCAAAGACAAACGGCTGACTCCCATTACAATGAGCTTCTGCATCGTATATCGAAATAGTTTTTCACCTAATTTTTTTCTGCGGTATGCCGGGAGAATAGCGATATTGGTAATTTGTGCATCATCTACGACAATCCATACACCTACATATCCAATAACTTTTCCATCCAAAAGCATAACGAAATAATGAGCATAGTCATTTTCACTAATTTCTTTATAGAAAATATCCTTTGTCCAAGGGGTGGAAAAGGTTTCTTTTTCCACCAGTAATACCTCTTCCACATCGTGCAGCCTCATTGGTCTAATTGTAACTTCAGCCATTTTGTCCATTTTCCTTTTTTTGTTTTAGCCAATTCGCTTCTGCTTCAGCCAGGCGCAAATAATTCGGTTCCAGAAGATGTGTTTCTTCCGCTTTTCTCGTCATTCCTGCCAATGCCAAATGCGAAGGTCTGGCCAAATGATACACTTCTTCCGGGATTTGCGCCAAAACACCAAGCTTCTCTTTTATCATCTCTTTATGAAGTCCAATATCCGGACTTAAAAATAGTACATCCTTTTGCTCTTCAACAAGCTTATTTAAAAGATCTTCCATTGGCATATTGGCTTCCTCAAAAACAGGGACCGGCTTATTTCTGTCCCATTGATAAATACCAGCAAATACCCGGCCGCGGCGCGCATCAAAAAAAGGGCATATATAGCCTGGAAAAAATTGCGCCTGATAAGTGAGTGTCTCTAAACTGGAAACACCAACTACGGGGATATTCAAAGCCCATGCCATTGTTTTTGCTGTGGTAAGTCCTATCCTTACTCCTGTATAAGAACCCGGCCCTTTGGCAACAACAATTTTATTTAATTCCTCCGGCGTCATCGAAATTTCTCTCATCAGCTCTTCAACGGCCGGCATGAGCCTGATGGAATGGTTTTTCTTTATATTCGTCATGATTTCACCGGAAATTTGGTTTTCCCTTAAAACCGCAACCCCCATTGTTTGATTTGATGTATCTATTGCGAGTAAGTTCATAATAGTAACTCCTTATAAATAACGCATAAAATCATTCAGAACCACTTCATAATGAAATCCGCTTGCTGTAAACTCCAATTTTCTCATATGCTCATCCACATAGGTAATTTTTATATTCATTCTATTTTCGGGTAAAAAGGTTTCAATGAAAGAGGCCCATTCCACGACAGATATACCTTCCCCTTCAAAATATTCATCAAAACCGATATCTTCTTCTGCATATTCCAGCCGATATGCATCCATATGATAAAAAGGAATGTTTCCCTCATATTCTTTGATAATGGTAAATGTAGGACTGCTGATGGTTTCTTTCACACCAAGACCGCTTGCGATTCCTTTGGCAAATGCAGTTTTTCCTGCACCGAGATCCCCTTCCAATGTTACCACATCACCCGGTTTAAGAAATACAGCCAGCCGTGCCGCTATCTGCTTAGTCTCATTTTCACTGTTTGTAACAATTTCGTGCGTTTTCATCATACCACCTACTTTAAATGTGTATACCCTTTTTTGGGCAGTACTGCAATTTGGTTATTTACGTTAACGAATACAGTGCCAGGTTTATTCCCGACTGTTACTTTCCCGACTTCAGTCACCTGCACATCATGAAGGCAAGCCATTTTTTTGACATATGGCCAATCATGCTCTGGCACGGTCCCTATTAATTCAAAGTCTTCTCCGCCATAATATTTCCAATGCTTCTGTAATTTTTGGGGAAATTGGCGGTAAGCATGACTCGTCGGGATGACATCATCATTTATTGTAATGCTCACCTTGGAAGCTTCTGCAATCTCCGCAGCTTCATTCGCAATGCCATCACTGATATCGTTCAAAGATAAACGCGCAATCCCCTGCAGAGACCGCGAAAAATTCACCTGTGGCACCGGCATTTGATGTTTTTTGACATAATAAGTTTTATCTTTATAACTCCCGGGATTTGTTAGGATATAAAACCCTGCCTGCGAATCCCCTAATGTCCCTGTCACAAATACGATATCTCCAGCCTTGGCATCATGACGATATCGTGCCTTCCCTTTTTCCGTAAAACCAATAACCGTAATTGATATCATCATTTGGTCACCCGAAACAGTGTCACCGCCGATCAAATCAATTTTATAAACGGAAGATAATGACTTCATTCCTTCAAATATATGTGATAGGTCTTCCATGGACCAGTTATCAGGTATGACTATAGACACTAAATAATACGCGGGCTTCGCTCCCATTGCGGCCATATCACTTAAATTAGCCGCCAATATTCGATATCCCACGTGAAACGCCTGCATTGTTTGCCTGCTAAAATGAACACCTTCCACAAATGTATCCACTGCTGTTACAATATCCTGCTGTGTTTCACGAAAAACCGCAGCATCATCCCCAATACCTTTTATTAAAGAGGCTTGATTATAGGCTTTCTGTTTAATTGATTCAATAAATGAAAACTCGTCCAACTGTCATCACCAAATTTTTCTCTTTTAGTTAATTTGTTGACTAAAAATGACATAATTCTCTCTTCTATATCATAGCAGAAAAGTAATACTGGAAAAAGGAAGACTGTCTTATGTGATAAATAATTAGATAATGAAGGACACCATTGCAGTAACTGTGTGGTAACCTTTTTTACTAATGCATAAACGCCTGCTCACATACAATCTAGAACATTCTGGAACTGCGCTGAAATGTTCGTCCCACCGTAAAGATTTGCTGAGTGCTGGTGCTTGCACCGGAAAATATTATCCAACAGCTTATACATTAAAAGATTTCTATAAAATGAAAAAACACATGATTCCAATATCATGTGCAGCATGTTTGTATGTACTTATGGCGGTCCGGACGGGACTCGAACCCGCGACCTCCTGCGTGACAGGCAGGCATTCTAACCAACTGAACTACCGGACCAGTCAATATGTAAAATCACTGGAAATTTACCTCAAAAAGGTGCATATGTTCCGTTATATTGTTAAAAAAGTAATTTGCTTAAGGTTTCTCCATTAACAAAGAGATATGATCAACGTAGTAAGTTGAAATATTTTGGTTGCGGGGACAGGATTTGAACCTGTGACCTTTGGGTTATGAGCCCAACGAGCTACCAGACTGCTCCACCCCGCGATATGAGAAAAATATTAAATTAGACTTATGTCTCTTACCTTACTAATACCTTAAAAGATTACCTCTGCATCTGCCAGCTTATGCAGCGATGCTTGGTGTTTCAAGGTTACTCGCGGTTAATCGGCAGAAGTAATGCTCGTTGCTCCACCCCGCGATATGAAATAATTAAGCTTATGAATTTTATCTTGCTGTAAAAGGTAAAAAATTATACCCTAAAAACTAAATAAGAGCATAGAACGACATATTTATTGGTTTAGTTAAGTCCTCGATCTATTAGTATCCGTCAGCTCCACGTGTCACCACGCTTCCACCCCGGACCTATCAACCTCATCGTCTCTGAGGGATCTTACTCATTTAAAATGATGGGAAGTATCATCTTGAGGGGGGCTTCATGCTTAGATGCTTTCAGCACTTATCCTCTCCACACGTAGCTACCCAGCTATGCTCCTGGCGAAACAACTGGTACACCAGCGGTGTGTCCATCCCGGTCCTCTCGTACTAAGGACAGCTCCTCTCAAACTT
>NZ_WIXN01000030.1 GCF_010994035.1 Virgibacillus aidingensis | reverse complement strand
AATATAGAGCTATGGCCGCATAAATCGTTTTTATTATTTCCACTGTCTACTTGACAGGGGGCAGTTCAAGCTGTAATCTATTCATATTCCTTTCTATTCAGGAATCAGTTCATCATGTATCTCCATTTTGTTAACAAAAACCTGCAGTAAAAGGCAAAATACACCGTAGACCAAAAACCACACCATGGAACAACCCCTCCTATTTATACTTATATAAATAACATTGTGACAGAATTTAAATAAATTTAACTGCCTCTTTTAGTTTGTTAAACACTCTGCATTATCAATAAAAATGAAGTGTTCCGGGGGTATAAAAATTGTCATAGCGTTAGCTGGCACTTTCTTAGCCGCAGAACTCCTTTACTTGTTTACAATATACTGAGGAATCCCGGGGCCCGAAGTTCAATCTGTCACAATTAGTTTCTTTAATTATATTATATCAGAAAAATTATTTTAAAAGAGATATCAAATGTTATTGTCGATAAATAGTCAATAATTATTCTTCATAGATAAAGATTTGGTGAAATAGACCAAAGCATTTCCCCATCTTTAAGTGTAAGTTGAAGGCGTCTGTTATTGCTTTTTTAGCTTTTTCAACTGCTGATCCAGCAAAATATCCGGATTTACTTCAAGAATCATTTTTACGAACTTTTGCTCGTTTTCCGGAGAAATTCTAACCATGTCATATTTACTGTAATCAATTTGTATCCGATCTGATGATAAAGCCGGCGCGGCAGCGAATCTGCTCTTGATTTTACGAATGCTTCTGATATCCTCAATTGGCACCGTCTGCCTGATTGGACCATATCTTATTTTTATTTTGTTTTCTGCTATTCTGTAGTCCGTTTTAAACCAAAACCATAAAAGAAATAGGGCCAATGGCAAAATGACCATCGAGGATAGCGGATTGCCTGCAATAGCCGGTATAAGGACACCGGCTATGGAGACGCCCCATACAAGGCCGGTGATCCAGCCGTCTTTTTTAGAGGGGAACTGCATGATGATTCCTCCTGTCGGTATTCTCCATTAATAAGGAAAATTTATTAGTTTTTCAATCAATTGTTCTTGTCCACTTTGTATATCCGTAACAAAGGACTAGGATGCCGTCCCACCATAAAACCCCTTGCCTGCAAAATCGGAAGAGAAGGTGAACACCTCCCCCCTTCCCTGCCGCGCGGCCAATAAAACTTGGAAGCTATAATAATTTGCTGAGGTTTTTAAACTCCAGCTCATTAAATTTATCTTCTACTTTTGTTTTGTCAAATTGCCATCTTGCTGAAGTTAATTCACAGCTGACTGGGACGTCACATTTTATTTCTGCAAGGGTTCTTGATAAATGCATCATATCCATATTCAAATTTATTTTATTTCTTATGCCTTTAGGAAGCTCGTCCATATTTTCTAGCAAGCTGTCAATAGTTTCATACTCCCGTATCAATTTTAAAGCCGTTTTTTCCCCTATTCCTTTTACGCCGGGATAATTATCTGAAGCATCCCCCATCAACCCTTTTAGGTCAATCACTTGTTTCGGATAAATACTCATTTTTTCATAGAAATTTTCCGAATTAAATACTTCATAATTGCCCTGTCCTTTGCGCATGATTGCGACACTTACATTTTCCTGTACAAGCTGCAATATATCCTGATCACCAGTTAGAATAGTAACCTCATTCTCCGCAGCATACATGCTTGCCAGTGTTCCAATACAATCATCTGCTTCAAAATTATTTATTCCTATATTCGGAATGTCAAAAGCATCAATCACTTCCTTAATTAAATCGAACTGGGGCACAAGCTCTTCAGGCGGTTCCGCACGGTTCTGTTTATATCCTTCATATAAATCCGTGCGAAATGTTTTGCTTCCCATATCCCAGCAGCAGATAACATGTGTTGGCTGGAATTTGTCTACCGCGTCCAGAAAATAGCGTAAAAATTGGTAGATTCCGTTTGTTGGCATCCCGCTGCTTGTTTTCATAAAGTTCCCGCGGAATGCTGTAGCAAAAAACCCGCGAAATAATAAAGCCATTCCATCCACTAATAATACCTGTTTATTTTCCATTATCCCTGTCTCCCGTATTCCATTTGAGTATTTTCTTCAATACCTGTTCTTTTTCTTTCACTGTCGCCAAATCAACAGGCTTGGATAACATTTCAATATAATGATCAATATGGTTATTTGCATTCTCTTTTACTTCCGCTTTCATATTCTCCACCAGATTTTTCCACTGTTCATGATATCCACTTTGCATAATCAGCTTATTTTCCCGCATATAACCTTCTGCAAGAGGCTTTAACTTTTCATATAGCGCTTCTTTCATTATTTCTTTTTCGTTTTTCGCAAAGAAAGCTTTTGTCCCCCGAAAATTCGATAATATTTTATTAAAGGATCTTACATCGGCAGGAAATTCTTTCAGGTATACTGGGGTTTCCAGCCCACTCATTTCAAACTCTGCCAATGTTAATGATTCATCAATCTTCAGGCATTGTTCCGAAAGGGCATGATACAAATTTTTTGCCAATGTGCCCATTTCACTTTCCACCCTTAATGAGACTGCCTGCAGTTCCTGCAGCAATTCAAAAGCAGTATAGTCAATAAGATTTTCCATACTTGTCTGCAGCTGGGATTGACCCTGTTTGCCTGATTCCGTGATAGTTGCAGGGTTAAACATTTCCTTAAACATATCATGGAAGCGGATGGATAATCTCTCTATCACATAAAATAATTGCTTCTCTATTTTCTGCTTTATTTGTGTTTCATAAACATTTGTTTTTATCCCGGCAATGGTCTTATTTAATCTATCTTTTTTAGCTGTTAAAGATACTTTTAAAGCTTCTTTTTCTTCCTGATCCATGTTTAATGAATGTAAATAATTCCGTGTCCGGGTATAAAGACGCTGAAGGTCCCATATGGCTGCATTCACTGTTAAAGCTGTGATATCGTAATGGATAAAATGGAAAAATGCCTTTTCAAATTCCTCCATTTGGCTGTTTAATCTTTTTCCTTCCAGCTTATTATGCAATGATTGTTTGCTGGATACAGGGTACAGCCGCGGAAAACGCACACCCAATTGCACTAATTGTTCTTCTACATAATTACTCACTAACTGCAGCTCCCGTTCATCATTAGCCAAGTCTGCAGCATTAATAACGAAAAACATTTTATCCATTTCAAATGCTTCTTTTACCCGTCCAAGCTGCATAAGAAAATCTTTGTCGGCACGGGATAAGGCGTGATTATAGTAGGTTACATAAAGAATGGCATCGGCATGCTTGATATAATCAAATGCTGTATTCGTATGCCTTGCGTTTACAGAATCTGCACCCGGAGTATCTACCAGGCTGATGCCCTGCCTTGTTACAGAGCAGTCATAATATAAATCTATGGACTCAATATAGCAAGCTTTCGTTTCGTCTGTTACATATTCACTGAACGTTTCCAGATTAATCGATATTTTATTGCCTATATTTTCTTTTGCATTCTGATATCCATTAATCATTGCCCGTAAATAAGATTGGTATAAATGATTTAATTGTTCATGCTGGTAAATCCGATTACTGCTTGCCCAGTCCAGCAATTCCTCAAATTCCCGGATGGATGGAGAGAATTTTTTTGTGATTTCCTGCAAATCATGAAGCAGTGTTTCTTTACTCTTTAGTGTTACCACCACAGTTCCATGCGCATACCGATCATTTACCGGATTAATTCGATTAACGGCAGCTGTTGTCGGATTTGGGGATACCGGCAGTACTTTATCCCCCAGCAGTGCATTGGCAAAGGAAGATTTACCCGCGCTAAACGCACCGAATAAAGCAATGGTATAAGAGCGATTTGTTAAACGGCTTTGCTTCCGTTTTAAATCATGGATGATCGTTTGAAAACCCGGCAATTCCTTTACTGTCTCTATAGCTTTGTCTATGCGATGAAGTACATTGTCCACCGGAGGAGAATCAGTATTTTCTTTTTCAGCAGCAGAATCTGACTTCTCTTCTTGTTTAACAGATTTAGGTGCAGTACGGTAAAAGTCTGTAACCACTTTTAAAGGCTGTTGTCTGTCTATCTTTTCGTTTTCAATTAATTCCCATGCTGCTTCATTCGCAGCTTCCAAATCCAGCTGGAAATCAACCGCCGCTGTCTTTTCCTTCAGTTCCTGCTCCCCTTCAGCTTTTGCCTGCAGCTTATCCCGTAATTGCTCCAATTGATTAATTCGTTTTTCCAGCTCCAGGCGCCTTTCTTCATTTCTATCCTGAATGGAATTGGATATTGCCTCCCATAATTTACGGGATTTTTGCCTGAATTTATTTTTTATGTCAGCTGAGACATCATTGGTATAATTCAGTACAAAATCTCCATTTAATTTGGCGCCGGGTTTGATCAATTTAATCAGATCTTCTTCCGTATATTCTATGGCCAGATGCCGAATTTCATCCTGCAGCATTCGATGGTTTTCAGGATGGTTACTTAATAACGCAGTAAATTTGTCGCGCAGCCGCCATTGAATGGATATTTCCATTGTTTCCCGCAAAGCGCTGATAAATGACTGCAGTCTCTCTTCTTTTTCCAGTTCGGTTTTCTTCCTGCTATTGAGAAAACCTATTTTAAAATCACTTTGCCTTGATTCCAGGAAATCTGCTGCTTTATCCCTTAAATCGGAAGGCATCAAATAGGCATTCTTTAATGTTTGCCTTAATTCATGGTAAAAATCATCTTGTAACTGTAAAAGATCGGCATCCATTTGTTTCTGTTCCATTTTCAATGAATCTATTTCGGTAATATCCAAACTCTCATCTGCATGCATGTCTTGAAACGAATATTTTTCATCATATTTGTTTTTCAGGAATAGCTTATGGGCGTCCATTACATTTTTTACCGCTTGATCCACTCTGGTAAATGCTTCTCTTTCCTCTCCCATTATTGCAAAAAGTGTATTTTTTATTTCCGGCAGTTCGTTTTGCTTCATGGAAGGGGCGAATAAGGATGAGTAAAAGATATTTTCCGGGGATAAACCCCATTGATCAAACGTTTGTTTAATACTCTTATCGAATTCATAAAAAGAAAGTTCGGATTCATCATGCTTATCAATCTGATTGATGATCACATAAAAAGGTATTTTTTGACTCTGCAGGCTTTGCAGAAATTTTAAATTGACTTCTGACTGCACATGGTTATAATCCATGACATAAAAGAGCACATCAACCAAGTGCAATGAGGCTTCTGTCATTAATCGATCTGCATCATCTGCAGCATCAATGCCGGGTGTATCCATGATTTTACAGCCGTCGGGGATGATTTGCCCGGATGTGCTGATCTCGATCCTTTTAATGGCATCCTTATCTTTTGAATATTCCTTAATCATTTCCATGTCATAAGGTTCCTTGTATTCCACAGGTTCCTGGCTGTTAAAATAAACACGCGCTGTTCCTTCACCCGAGGATAGTTCTACAATATTTGCACTTGTCGGGATTGGACTCTTCGGTAAAATATCGGAATTCAGCAAGCTATTAATCATTGATGATTTCCCTGCTGAAAAATGCCCCGCGAAAGTAATGATCGTTTCCTTCTTTTCCAGCTTTTCATACAGTTCCAGCATTTTTGCTGCACTTTCTTTATCTTTATTTTCAATCATCATCTGATATAGAGAAGCCAAATGATGCAATTTCACATTTGATCCTGTTTTTTCCTTCAATATCACGTTTTCATGTCCCTTCTCATATCCTCTGTCAGCGTCTATTATACGAGACTTTGCATGCTTTTTCTACCATTAATTTTCTGGTTGTACTTTCACATATTAGAAAAACTCCGGAGGTGAGTGTCAGCTTTTTTATATTTAAGACTTTAAAATTTTAGCTTCCAGGAAACTGTTTCTTTTACGGCAAAGTACAGCTGATCCTCTTCCCGCCATCAACCTATAAACGTATATATAAAAAAATACCAATCATAGCAATGACCGGTATTTAATAACCTCATTCTAATGCCTTGTATTTTCCTGCATGGAATAGGAGAGGATTTGCTTTATTTAATTTTAGATCTGTCACTTCGGCTATAAAAATCATATGGTCACCTGCTTTAACAGTGCCATCAACCTTGCAGGAAAGAACCGCAATCGAGTAATCAATGACAGGTACCCCGTCCATTTGAATAAAAGGAATTTCCCTGTCCATTTCCTTCTGTCTTGCGCAGATCATGGCAAGATCTTTTTGTTCTTCTGATAATATACTTATGCCAAATTTTTTTTCCTTTTGTAAGATGGGATACATACTGGCGTTTTCATCTATGGAAACTGCTACCAGCTTTGGTTCTAATGAAACAGACATAAAAGCATTTACAGTCATTGCCTGTATCTCATGATCATGTTTTGTTGATACAATGGTAATGCCAGTGGCAAATTGCCCCATGACATCACGAAACAATCGGCTGTCCATTGTTCATTTCCCCCTTTTCCGTTAGGGTAAGCATATCATTTTACAGAAGATAAATGAATAAAGTTGTTTTTTGTTTACATAATAAGAATATTGTAAAGTAACGGAATTCCTTTTGGATAAAATGTTGCCGGTAAATAAAGTACTATTGTTATTATATTTTATTTTGCAGGAGATTCATACATGTGTCCATGCTATTGAAATAATTGAAACCTGCCAGCCCGGCTTCATAGGTATAAGCCAGGCAGCATCAGCCAAAGGCGTTCCCGCTGTTTCTGTTTGACCCCCACGTGTTATTTAGTTGTCTCCTCTCCCAGTACATCTTATGCCAACACAGCGATTCCGGATCAAAAGGTTTCCCCCGCCAGGGATACCACATCAAACATGCAAATTTAGTAAATATGAAGGCAGGAAAAGCATTTGCCTTTCCTGCCTGTCAAAAAGAAAATATCAGTAAAACCTAAACCGGGTATACTCCATGCTTTCTTTCCGTGAAGGTTACATTTTTGTTTTCATAGACAGCATACCGGTTTATAAGTTCTTCCCTTAATTTATTCGGGTCAATGACTGCATCCACGACCATTTCGGATGCTAATCTGTATATATCAATATTATCCTTGTACTCATCCTGCTTTTCTTTAATAAATGCCGGGCGATCTTCTTCCGGCAGTTCTGCTATTTTATTTGCGTATACTGCGTTAACAGCTGCTTCCGGCCCCATTACCGCCACTTGAGCGGTTGGAAATGCCAGACAGCAATCAGGATCAAATGCAGGACCGGCCATGGCATACAAACCTGCCCCATAGGCTTTTCTAACAATTACAGATATTTTAGGCACCGTAGCTTCACTCATGGCAGACAGCATTTTCGCACCGTGACGAATAATGCCGGCACGTTCTACCTTCGTACCAATCATAAAACCGGGTACATCTACCAGGAATAACAGCGGGATATGGAAAGCATCACATAATTGCATAAATTTAGCTGCTTTATCTGCGGAATCGTGAAATAGTACACCACCTTTCATCCTTGGCTGGTTTGCAATAATTCCAACCGATTTTCCATCTATTCTGGCAAGGCCGGTAATAAGTTCCGGCGCAAACTTCTTCTTGATTTCGCAAAAACTGTCCTCATCAATAACACGATTGATTAATTCATGCATATCAAATGGAGCGTTTTGATTTTCGGGAAGAATATCAGTAATAGATTTTTCAAATTCCTTTTTTTCCTTTGCTTCCAGCTCCTTTGGTTTGTTTCTGAAGTTTGCCGGAAAGTAGCTTAAATAATTGCGTGAATAAGCAATAGCTTCCTCTTCGGTTTTTACGAGTACATCACCAACCCCGGAGACAGAGCAATGCATGCTTGCTCCCCCCATCTCTTCGAGGGATACTTTTTCGCCAATGACCTTTTCAGCCATTCGGGGAGATCCCAAGTACATGGAAGCATTCCCATCCACCATAATGACAATGTCACAAAATGCCGGAATGTAAGCCCCGCCTGCTGCTGAAGGACCAAATAATAAACAAACCTGAGGTACCCGTCCGGATAGTTTTATTTGATTGTGGAAAATTCTTCCTGCACCGCGTCTGCCCGGAAACATTTCAATTTGATCTGTTATCCGCGCTCCGGCCGAATCAACTAAGTATAACATCGGGATTTCCAGCTTCTCAGCTGTTTCCTGAATACGGATAATTTTTTCAACCGTTCTTTTTCCCCACGAACCTGCCTTTACGGTCGAGTCGTTCGCCATAACACAAACAGATTGGCCATTTATTTTACCTATCCCTGTAACAACCCCGTCTGACGGAAGGGAATCATCCATACAGTTGGCAAAAAAGGCATCTTCTATATCCATACCTTTATCAAACAATAGTTCTAACCGTTTTCTTACAAATAACTTTCCTTTTTCTTCGTTTTTTTTGTGATATTTTTCCAGCCCGCCTTTTTCAATTTTACTTATTCGCTTTTGTAAGTCTTCCATGTATGACATTATTACATCCTCCTGCTTCATTCGCCCGTGTATACAGGCTTTCTCTTTTCACGGAATGCCTGTAATCCTTCAAGACGATCCCTGGTAGGTATAGTTTCTCTGTAGGCAAGGTGCTCTAAATTAAGTGCTGTTGAAACGTCCATTTGCATTCCATTGTTTATAGCAGTTTTCGCTTGTTTTAAAGCAATAGGTCCATTTCCGGCAATTTTTTCAGCCATCTGTAATGCCGTTTCGAGTACTGGTTCATTTTCAGCAATTCCCTCCACAAGTCCTAAGGATAAAGCCTCTTCGGCATTTACTGGGGACGCAGTATAAATAAGCTTCTTTGCCTGACCTGGTCCAATCAATCGGGGAAGACGCTGTGTACCGCCGGCTCCCGGTATAATAGCAAGGGACGTTTCTGTCAAGCCCATTTTTGCACTTTTGGCTGCAATCCGAATATCACAGGCCAATGCCAGCTCAAGTCCACCCCCAAAAGCTGCACCATTTATGGCTGCAATAACCGGAACTTTCATATGTTCAATCAAAGTTACTGTTTCACCAATAAACTTTACAGTCTCAATCACCTGGGCTTCGGACATACCTTTTCTTTCTTTTAAATCAGCTCCGGCGCAGAAAGCCTTTTCTCCTGCTCCGGTTATAATCACACAATAAACAGTTGGGTCATTGTCGATCTCATGGACTGTGTCTCTTAATGCTTCCAATAAAGTTTTTGACATGGCGTTGGCTGCTTCCGGCCGATTAAGCGTGATCAGACCGATATGTTCCTTCATTTTCTCATAATCTATCAGCTGCGTCATTTTTACCTCCCAAATCAATTAGCATGTATGAGATTTATATTTAAAGGAAACATTACAGCAGATTAATCAATCACTGCTATAACATCACCTTCATTGACAAAGTCCCCTTCATTCACCTTCAATTCAGCAACAGTGCCGGCTTCTTCAGCAGCAATTGGTATTTCCATCTTCATGGATTCCAATATAACAACATCCTGTCCGGATTCCACTTTATCTCCCTGATTTACGGTTATCTTCCATACATTCCCTGCCATATTTGCTTTTAATTCCATAAACTATTCCTCCCTAATTTGTTTGTACTAATGGTAAATAATGCTTTTGAACAAAATCTGTAGTTGTATTCCCCATTTTAAACTGTTCAAGATCTACTACTTTTAACAGCATGGGAATATTCGTTTTTATTCCTTCTATTTTATATTGCGCCAGGGCTTGTTTTAATAAAGAAATAGATTCCTGTCGT
This sequence comes from Virgibacillus aidingensis, assembly GCF_010994035.1. Lineage (GTDB taxonomy): Bacteria > Bacillota > Bacilli > Bacillales > Amphibacillaceae > Virgibacillus_N. Next base: position 27,750 of record NZ_WIXN01000030.1, on the reverse strand, counting down.
GTTTCGCCTCTCACAATGAGCTTGCCGATCATTGGATCATAAAAAGGGGTTACATCTGACTTCTCTGTTACGGCAAGTTCATTTCGCACAGCCTTACCAGTTGGGATGTCAAATTTAGTTATATGTCCGGGAGAAGGGAAAAATGTAACCGGATCCTCCGCATAGATCCGAGCTTCCATTGCATGGCCGTTTATTTTTATATCTTCCTGTGTAAAGTGCAGCCTTTCCCCCTGTGCGATTTTCAGCTGTTGTTCCACAATATCCAGCCCGGTTATTTCTTCCGTAACGGGATGTTCCACTTGAATTCTTGTATTCATTTCCAGAAAATAAAAGTTTTCATTTTCATCTACGAGAAATTCAATGGTTCCTGCATTTGAGTACCGTAATGCAATAGCAGCATTAATTGCCGCCTCTCCCATTTGTTTTCTGGTCTTTTCCGAAATAAATGCGGATGGTGCCTCTTCAATTACTTTTTGGTTTCGCCGCTGGATGGAGCATTCGCGTTCAAACAGGTGAATTACATTTCCATGCTGGTCGGCAAGAATCTGTATTTCTATATGGCGTGCATTTTCCAGTTTTTTCTCTATAAACATGGACCCGTCACCGAAAAAGGTTAACGCACGTTTTGAATTATTTTCAAATGCCTTTGCCAGTTCATCTTCTGAAGCCACAATTTGCATCCCAATCCCGCCGCCGCCGGCTGACGCTTTCAGCATTACCGGGTAACCGATGGATTGCGCTGTTTCCATAGCTTCCTCCAAAGAAGCCACTGCTCCATCCGTACCGGGCACAACCGGAACACCTGCTTGTTGCATTGCTTTTCTGGCAGCTATTTTACTCCCCATCTGTTTTATTACATCACTGGATGGACCGATAAAAATGAGGCCCTCATCCTGGCAGCGTTTAACGAAATCCTCATTTTCACTTAAAAATCCGTAGCCGGGATGTATCGCATCTGCACCCGAATCTTTTGCCGCAGCAACAATTTTATCCACATTTAAATAGCTTTCATTGACCCGGGGCGGTCCAATCAGGTAGCCTTCATCCGCCATTTTTACATATGGTGCATTCTGGTCGGCATCAGAGTAGACGGCAACTGTCCTGATCCCCATTTTTTGACATGAACGTATGATGCGGGCAGCAATTTCGCCGCGGTTTGCTATTAGAACTTTTTGAATCATGAACTTCCTCCTAACTGGCGTTATCCCATTGGCTTTTTTATTATTGGCTATTGCTGCAGTTTTTTTAATCTATCATTTTTAAAACTAGCAGCCTAATTGTCTTGCAATGACAAGCCGTTGTATCTCGGACGTTCCTTCCCCTATTTCCAATAGCTTCGCATCACGCAAATATCTTTCTACTTCATACTCACGCATGTAACCATAGCCGCCATGAATCTGGATCGCCTGATTTGCAGCCCGGAATGCCGTTTCGGTAGCATAAAGCTTTGCATATGCCGCTTCTTTGCTGAAAGGTTTATCCTGGTCCTTCAGCCAGGCAGCTTTATGTACCATATTCCTTGCCAGTTCAACTTCCATTGACATATCTGCCAGCTTAAATTGAACAGCCTGAAATGAGGAAATCGATTTCCCAAACTGTTTTCTCTCTTTCGCATAGTCAAGCGCCTTTTCAAGTGAGGCCTGTGCGATTCCGAGCCCCAGTGCAGCAATGGAAATTCTGCCCCCGTCCAATGTATACAAAAATTGTTTAAAACCTTTCTCCGGATCCCCGAGTAAATTTTCCTTTGGCACCCGTACATTGTCCAGGATGATTTCCGCTGTGTCGGAACCTCTTACGCCCATCTTATCATAATTGCTTGTGATCGTAAGTCCTTCACTGTCTGCAGGAACAATAATTGCCGAGATAATATTTTTGCCATTGGACTGTTTTCCGGTGACAGCGGTTACAATAATTGTTTCAGCAAAGCTGGCATTTGTAATAAAACATTTTTCTCCGTTTATAATATAATCGGCGCCATCTTCCACTGCAGTGGTTTTTGTGCCGCCTGCATCCGACCCCGCATTCGGTTCGGTTAATCCAAAAGAGCCTAAAGCTTTCCCGTTTGCCAGTGGGGTTAAATATTTTTGTTTCTGCTCCTCTGTTCCAAAATAATAAATAGGGCTGGCCCCAAGGGAAACAGCTGCTGCATAGCTTAAACCCGTGCTTCCGCATACACGCCCGATTTCCTCCACTGCCAGTGCATAGGAGAGCGTATCCCCGTCTGAGCCGCCATACTCCTCCGGAAAGGGAATACCCATTAAACCCAATTCGGCCATCTGTTCAAAAATTTCAACCGGAAACCTTGCTTCTTTGTCAATTTGTATTGCCTTTGGTCTGATGGAATCTTCTGCAAAATCCCTGACCATTTTTTTGATCATACGCTGTTCTTTCGTTAATTCAAAATTCATCTTTTCCCTCCTGTAAAAATCATGGAGACCGACCAGTCGGTCTGCATCGTTGTTAAAAAAATATTAATTCGAAAAGAATGTCTTTTCAATTAATAATTGACTATACTCCGTATTTTTAATGAATTCCGGCTTTAAGACCGCATGTAATATTAAATCCGTAAAAATATCTCCGATTTCCTCTATCGAATTTTCCCCGTCCGGCTGATACCATTTATATATCCAGTTAACCATCCCGAGTACGGCCATCGCAGTAATATCCACTGAAAGATCCCGGCGGAATTCACCACTGTTTTTCCCTTCACTGATCACCTGAACAATCATATGCCGAAATTCATCCCTTTTTTTCTTTATCTGTTTATCATATTCCGGCCGTAAGTATTTATTTTCCTGGTAAAATACAGCAAGATGAGCCTTATACAGATCAAATACCTTGACGAAATCTTTAATAATCGCCTGCAGCTTTTTTGTTGGCGACGCATATGTATTGTTGGCAATCATTGCTTTATGAATGACATGCGTGATGAACGCATCGTGTATCACATACAGCAATTCATCTTTTGATGAGAAATGATGATAAAAGCCGCCCTTTGAGGTTCCTGCTTCCTTTACAATCTGATTTACGGAAACACCGTGAAAGCCGTATTTTTCAAATAAAGTTAGGGAAGATTGTATAATCTCCCAGCGTAAATCCTTTATATTCTCACTCCTTTCTAAAATTTATTTCTTATTCTAACATTTTATTCCGAATATATAAAGCGTTTTCATTATTTATAGGAACTTTTTCAAAAGACTTATTAGAATAACTAATATTTGTTTGTCATTTAAATGCATACGTTCGTGATTTTCCATGAAGACCTGAAATATTTAAATTACCCGAATGAGTTATTATATTATCCCTTCTAATATGAAAAAAAGCGGACAGGAGAAATTAATCTTCCTGCCCATTATCAAATGGTTTTTCGTATTCAGCTTCTTTCCATACTTCCACTACTTTCCCATGATTATCCGCATCAATAACAAACGAGCCATTGCTTGTTCTGTCACTTAAAGGAAATTCCAGCGGAAATATGGAATGGTTTTCTTCCTTTTCGGTTAAAAATCGTATCGTATTATTTTCATGAACCAGATAGAATCCTTTCACATAATGCGGCTTGCTTTTCAGCTCCCTGAGCATCAGCTTGCCTCTTTTTGCCCTGCTGGTTTTTTCCATTTCCTGCAGTTTCATCCGTTTACATGCTCCGCGCTGCGTAATAAGCAAAATCGATGGTGCAGACAAATCGTCAAAAGTATGGGCATTCACTACGAAGTCTCCATCTTTCAGTTGAATTGCTTTCACACCTGCTGCACGCTGTCCTACTGCTTTTACTTCTGTTTCATGATACCAAAGGCCAAAACCTTTGCTGGATGTAATAAATATATCCGAATTGCCATCCGTCTGACAGACATTGACAACTTCATCATCATCTTTTAAATTCAATGCTATTAGTGCTTTGGTATATCTTTGTGCCTCGTAAAGCTGAATTGCGCTCCGCTTTATCATTCCGTTTTTTGTGAAAAATACGAGATATGAACCTGCTTCAAATTTTCTTACCGGTATACATTGGACAATTTGTTCATCATTTTCGATTGGTACGATATTGGAAATATGCTGACCCAGGTCTTTCCAGCGGATATCGGATAGCTTATGGACCGGCAAACATAAATAATTGCCTCTATTTGTAAATAACAGTACAGTATCTGTCGTATTCAACTCCACAAGTCCTATAAGATGGTCATTATCTTTGATGGCAAAGTCTTCTCCATTCGAGGCAGAGTAAGACCTTAGGCTTGTTCTTTTTACATAACCTGCTTTGGTGACAGAAACAAGCACATCTTCCTTAGGTACGACTACTTCAATATTTATTTTTAATTCTTCTATTTTATCTTCTATCATCGTTCTTCGTTCATCCGCAAAAGTTTTCTTAATTTGCCTTAAATCTTTTTTAATGGTTTGAAGCAGCTTCTTGTCGCTTTGCAAAATGGCTTCAAGCTCATGAATCTCTTTCTTTAATTCCGCAGCTTCTTTTTCCAGTGATTTTATATCCGTGTTTGTCAAACGGTACAGCTGTAATGTAACAATGGCTTCGGCTTGTGCTTCTGAAAAGCCGAATTGATCCATGATACTCTTTTTGGCATCCTGTTTATCTTTTGATGCCCTGATTACAGTGATTAATTCATCCAAAATGGAAATCGCTTTAATTAACCCCTCTACAATATGCGCCCGTTCCTGTGCTCTATTTAAATCATAGGTTGATTGCCGTATGACAACCTGTTTTTGATGTTCAATATAAGCGTCCAGGAGATCAGACAGGGACAAAAGCTTTGGTGTTTTATCCTGAATCGCTACCATATTAAAATGATACGTTATTTGTAAATCCGTATTTTTAAACAGGTAATTCAATACACCTTCACTGTCCACACCTTTCTTCAGCTCTATTACTACTCTTAGACCGGTCCGGTCTGTTTCATCCCGTATTTCGGCAATACCCTCCACTTTTCGATCAATGCGAAGCTCGTCCATTTTCTTTACCATATTAGCTTTATTGACTTCATAAGGGATTTCTTCAATAATAATTTGTTCCCGGCCGCCGCGCATTTTTTCTATTTTTGTTTTTCCCCGCAAAATAATTTTGCCTTTTCCTGTTTCGTAAGCTTCTTTTATGCCTTCTTTGCCCTGGATAATGCCTCCTGTTGGAAAATCAGGCCCTTTCAGCACTTCCATAAGCTGATCCACATCAGACTGCGGTTTATCTATTTTCATGATTACGGCATCAATAGCTTCAGCAAGGTTATGGGGTGGTATATCTGTAGCATACCCTGCAGAAATCCCTGTGGAACCATTGACAAGCAAGCTTGGAAATTTGGATGGAAGCACAACCGGTTCTAATAATGTATCATCAAAGTTAGGAATAAAATCCACCGTTTCCTTTTCAATATCCCGCAACAGTTCAGAAGAAATCCTGGCCAATCTTGCCTCTGTGTAACGCATTGCCGCAGGGGGGTCTCCATCAATACTCCCGTTATTTCCATGCATTTCAATTAAGACATTACGTATTTTCCAATCCTGGCTAAGCCGGACCATCGCTTCGTATACTGAAGAATCACCATGCGGGTGATAATTTCCGATGACAGTCCCAACTGTTTTGGCGGACTTGCGAAAGTTTTTTTCAAAAGTATTTCTTTCCTGGTGCATGGCATATAAGATTCTCCGCTGCACAGGCTTTAACCCGTCCCGCGCATCCGGCAATGCCCTGTCCTGTATTATATATTTACTGTATCTTCCAAATCGATCGCCAATCACTTCTTCTAAAGGAAGGTCTATATATGTTTCTGATTGTGGCAAACCAATTCCCCCCTATAAACTCATGCTTCTGTTTGAATCTTTTCGTTTTCCAATATATTATCATCTTCCACCATGCCAAATTCAACATGGCTTTCAATCCATTTTCTCCTTGGTGCTACTTTATCCCCCATTAAGGTAGTAACTCTGCGGTCTGCTCTGGCAAGATCGTCCAGGGTGACACGGATCAATGTGCGGGTTTCCGGATTCATTGTTGTTTCCCACAGCTGGTCCGCATTCATTTCACCGAGACCTTTGTAACGCTGTATAATATATCCATTTTTTAACTTTTTTACTGCCTCTTCCCTTTCCTGTTCATCCCAGGCATAAATAATCTGTTCTTTTTTCCCTTTTCCTTTGGAAATTTTATAGAGCGGCGGAAGTGCAATATATATTTTTCCTGTTTCTACAAGCTCCCGCATATACCTGTAGAAAAATGTGAGCAGCAGCACTTGAATATGAGCACCATCCGTATCAGCATCAGTCATAATAATGATTTTATCATATTGCACATCACTTAAATCAAAATCCCCGCCAACACCTGCTCCTACTGTATGGATAATGGTTGATATTTCCTCATTCTTAAAGACATCTTCCAGTTTTGCTTTTTCCGTGTTAATAACCTTTCCCCGGAGCGGCAGCACCGCCTGGAATTTCCGGTCTCTCCCTTGCTTTGCTGATCCTCCTGCAGAATCGCCCTCCACTAAATACAATTCATTTTTGCTTGGGTTTCTTGACTGGGCAGGAGTCAGCTTACCGCTTAATAATGCATCTTTCCGCCTTTTTTTCTTCCCGGTTCTGGCATCCTCCCGGGCTTTTCTGGCTGCCTCACGTGCCTCTTTTGCCTTTACTGCTTTTTTAATTAACAGCCCCGCAATTTCTCCATTCTCCTCAAGAAAATAGGATAGCCCTTCGGAAACGACAGCATCTACACCGGATCTGGCTTCCGTTGTTCCTAATTTTCCTTTCGTCTGACCTTCAAACTGCAATTTTTCTTCCGTAATCCGAACGGATACAATTGCGGTTAATCCTTCCCTTATATCTGTCCCCTCCAGGTTTTTATCCTTTTCTTTTAACAGACCAGACTTTTTTGCATACTCATTAAATGCTCTTGTTATTGCCGTTCTGGCCCCGGACTCATGCGTCCCACCGTCTTTGGTCCGTACATGATTGACAAAGGAAAGCATATTTTCTGCATAGCCGCCATTAAACTGAAAGGCAAAATCTACTTCAATGCCATGATGCTCTCCATCAAAAGAAACAACCTGGTGCAATGCATCTTTATCTTCGTTTAAATAGTCAACAAATGACTTTAGGCCCTCCGGGTATTCAAAGGATTCCTCTATTTCATTTCTTTCATCTCTAATATCGATTTTCAGGCCCTTCAACAGAAAAGCCGATTCCCTTAATCTTTCCGAGAGGATTTCATAATCATAGGAAGTTACAGAGAAGATACTTGGGTCGGGTTTAAAATGAATCGTTGTACCTTTTTTTCTGGTTGGCCCTTTTTTTTCAAGGGATCCAGCGGGTTTTCCGCCATTTTCAAAGCGTTGATAATACGTATGTCCATCCCGGTGAATGGTTACTTCCAGCCATTCGGAAAGCGCATTTACTACAGAGGCGCCCACACCATGCAGCCCGCCGCTGGTTTTATATCCGCCCTGGCCAAATTTACCGCCCGCATGAAGCACTGTGAAAATTACCTCAGTCGTTGGTCTTCCCGTCTGGTGTATGCCGGTCGGTATTCCCCGGCCATTGTCCGTAACAGATACACTGTTATCCTTATGTATGGTTACTTTTATCACATTTCCATACCCGGCCAAAGATTCATCAACAGCATTATCCACGATTTCAAATACCAAATGGTGCAAACCGCGCAAATCGGTGCTGCCAATATACATACCTGGCCTTTTTCTTACCGCATCAAGTCCTTCCAAAACTTGAATCGAGTCATCCGAGTACTGCATATTTTTTTGATTCAAGCTGCTCTCTTCTCCTTTCAATGATAAGCAAGTATAAATATTTCTATTCAAATTTTTTCATGCTGGACATCTGTTTATGATTATCGTAAACCAAAAGAAACGCCAATTTCCAATAATATCATGTTAATCAATCATGAGCATGATATTCAGTATACTATATTTAAAAGATGCTTGTATAGCATATGCCAGCGTGATTGCGCCTTTACTTCCGGATCTGTACAGAAATTTTAACCGTTAAAAAAGGATGACATTGCTTTTGCCATCCTTTTCCAGCTTTTTTTGATTATTTGCCGGAGACACCCAATACGGCATGCTGCACTTTAATACAGAGATCCATGATTACAGTAAAACCACGTTCCGTCAGATAGTCATATGCTTCCTGGTTTACCACTCCCTGTTGTGCCCAGAAAACACGGCAATTTGTCTTTGCGGCATCTTCTGCGATATCAGGCAAAAACTCAGGCCTTCTGAACACATTAATGATGTCCACTTCCTCCGGCAGCTCTTCCAATGTGGCGTAAGCCTTTTCACCAAGCACTTCATCAACTGTAGGGTTGACGGGAATAATTTTATACCCATTTTCCTGCATTATTTTCGATATCTGATAAGATGTTCTGTCCGGATTCTTGGACAATCCTACGACCGCAATGGTTTTTGCGGTTTCCAAAATTTCTTTTACTTTTTCACTTGAAGGGTTTTGCCAAGCCATTAATTAGCCTCCTTAAATTTTTACTCTGCCGGCTAGCAATTTAACCAGGAATTTTCCTGCTTTTCTTATCCGGCAATTAGTCCTTGTTCTTCTAAGTACTCTCTGGCCACATCATTTGCTGATCTGTCTTCGTAATCTACCTGATAATTCATTTCCCGCATTTCTTCATCTGTGATTTTTCCACCAAGCTGGTTTAAAATTTCCTCCAGTTCAGGATGCTGCTCAAGGGTTTCGTTTCTCAACAGCGGCGCCCCCTGATATGGCGGAAATAAATTTTCCGGATCATCCAATGTAACTAATTCCAATTCTACCATATAACTGTCGGTAGCATAAGCATCTATGATGTCTACCTCATCATTTTCTATAGCACCTTGCCTGATCCCCGGTTCCATTGTTCGCACATCAGCAATATCAAGGCCGTACACATCCTGCATTCCCACATAACCATCGTACCTGTCGTTAAATTCAAGCGTAAAACCAGCTACAGTTTCGTCTTCTATTTGCTGCAGGTCACCAATTTCCTCCAGATCATGTGCATCAGCAAATTCCTGCGTTGTGGCCACGGTATACGTATTATTAAATTCCATTGGTTCTAACAACACCATACCATACATTTCATTCATGCCGGCTCTCGCCTGCTCATAAACCTCTCTTGCATCATTGCTTTCTGCTTCTGCATCCATATGTGTTACAATCGCTGTTCCCGTAAACTCGGGAAATATATCAATGCTTCCTTCTTCAAGCGCGCTGAATACAAATGCCGTCTTTCCCAGACCCGGTTCCAAATCCACCGTTAAATCTGTTTCCTCCTCAATTAATAGCTTGTACATGTTAATAAGTATTTCCGGTTCTGCACCTAATTTTCCTCCAATGACCAAATCTGCCTTGTTCGAGGTGATGAACAGAGGTGAAAGTACAACAAGTAGTACAATGACCACCATGGAAACAAAAGCTTTGATTCCAAACTTTGTGGAAAACCGTTCAAATCCCCTTAAAATGAAATCCAGTGCAATGGCTAATAATGCCGCAGGAATTGCACCAAGAATGATTAAATTAACGTCTGCTCCCCTGTCAAGCCCCAAAAGAATAACCTCGCCTAATCCGCCTGCACCGATTAATGCAGCAATTGTAGTAGTACCAACAATTAATACCATGGAAGTCCGGATCCCTGCCATGATCACTGGTGTGGCAATGGGAAGCTCAACTTTTGTTAATCGCCGGAAAGAAGACATCCCCATTCCTGTAGCAGCCTCTTTTAATGCTGGATCCACTTCTTTTATTCCAGTATAAACATTTCTCAGAATAGGCAGCAGTCCATATAAAGTTAAAGCAATAATTGCAGGCGTAATGCCAATTCCAAAGAATGGAATTAAAAATGCCAGCACCGCTAAGCTCGGAATAGTTTGCATAATTGCTGACAAACCAATAATTGGCTCTGCTGCACGCTGATATCTGGTAAGCACTAAACCAAGCGGGACAGCAATAATAATGGCAATCAAGAGGGAAGTAAGCGATATTTGCAGATGCTCCCAAATTTTTTCAAGCAGCATTCCTTGACGGTTTTGAAAAACTGAGATGAATTCATTCACGTTTGAATCACCCCATTTTTCACTTTTGTATTTCTTTTTAAGTAGAATACGATGTCTTTATATGTTAAAACTCCTGCCAGCTTTTTTCCTTTTACCACTGGATAGATCGTTTGTTCATTCTTTTCCAATATCTCAGCAGCCTTATAAAGAGGCAAATCATTGTCCAACGTTTTTAAACTGATAAATTCTTCGTTTTTTACTGCACCTTTAAATTGGTTATTTTCATCTTTAATTATTGCAATTTCAGACTTCGGGTAATTTCCTGTTTCAAAGCATTGTTTTGTAATCACATGTTTATTATCATGGTCGGCTATTACGTCAACAGCGGTCAGCCATGGCGACTTTTTCTCTCCGATAAAGTCTCTGACAAATTCAGTTTTAGGGTTCAGAATCAATTGCTGAGGAACATCATGCTGAATAATTTCCCCGTCTTTCATTAATATAACTTTATCGCCAAGTGCCATTGCTTCATCCATATCATGGGTGACGAAAAGGACTGTTTTTTTGATTTCCTTCTGCAGGCTGCGGATATCTTCCTGCAATTGTTCCCGGCTGATGGGATCCAGCGCACTAAAAGGCTCATCCATCAAAATAATATCAGGATCAGCTGCCAAAGCCCTGACAACGCCTATCCGCTGCTGCTGGCCGCCGGATAGTTCTCTCGGATATCTGTTTTCATATGTAGAAGGATCTAAACCTACCATTTCCATCAATTCATGTGTTCTGTTTCGAATATCATTTCGTTTCCATTTTTTCATTTCAGGTACCACAGAAATATTTTCACTTATCGTCATATGAGGGAATAAGGCAATTTCCTGCAGCACATAGCCAATATTCCAGCGCAATTCGTTGATATTATATTCATTAACATCTTCTCCATTAATTAAGATAGACCCTGAAGTTGGCTCTATCAATCTGTTTACCATTTTCATTGCTGTGGTCTTCCCGCAGCCGCTTGGACCAATTAACGTTACCATTTCACTTTCTTCCACTTTAAAAGATATATCCTTCATTGCTTCCGTACCATCCGGATACGTTTTTGAGACTTGTTTAAACTCTATCATGGAATTCCCCCATACTATTAACAACTGACTTAAATAAGTACCCTTTATTAACACTGGTGAAACATGAATAAGCTTCTTTTACCGAAGAAAATGTTATTTGATGTTCTTTCTTACAGGACTTCATGCTAAAATAAGTATCATGATCATTTTATGAAATAATACGAAAGTAGGAAGTTAGATGGAATATATTATTTTTGGTATTATAGCTTATTTACTTGGATCGATACCCTCCGCACTTATCGTAGGAAAAATCTTTTACAAATTAGATATTAGGGAACATGGCAGCGGAAACCTTGGTGCTACAAATACATTCCGTGTACTGGGCATCAAAGCCGGGATCGCGGTAACCCTTGCAGATATTTTAAAAGGAACGGCAGCTGTGTTGATCCCGCTTTTATTCGGTGCCGATGTATACCGATTGGCAATCGGGCTGTTTGCTGTAGCCGGTCATACTTATCCAATATTTGCCCGATTTAAAGGCGGAAAAGCGGTAGCCACATCGGGCGGAATTATATTGGGAATCAATCCGATTTTATTTCTTATTATGATAAGTACATTTATTTTAACCCTATACTTATCCAAATATGTTTCACTTTCTTCCATGGTTACAGGGGTTGTTACCATTATTGTATCCATTATCTTTCAGGATACCGGTCTTATTATAGTTACTTCTATTTTAACTGCCTTTGTTTTTTACAGACATAAAGACAATTTAAAGCGTATTAAAAATAAGACCGAGCCAAAGATAAAATGGATGTAGAAAAAAAACTATCGCATCTTTAGAAATCAAAGAAAACACCGGTCTAATGTTTAGTCCTTTTTGTCGGGGGAAGCAAGAACCAGTTGGTAAGTACTATGGAAATTAAGTAAAAACAGGTAAAATCCAATAAATTGAATCTTAATTTTACGTAAAGTATACTTGTTTTTAGTTTAGAAGAGAAAGGGGATCATGTTATGGATAAACTGAAAACATTCCCGCAAAAAAAATTGCCAAATAAAGAACAAAGACATAGATTATTTGGGTCTGTGGAACCCGCCCCTGGAACAAAGCCTGTCGATAAACATGAAATGGCAGACTTGCAAAATACAAAGGAAGATTTTTTATTTGATCTGGATGCTGTGGGCATCACAAATGTGAAACACCCCATCACCCTGGAAAGTACACTTGCACCTAAGGAACAAACAACGGTAGCAGTATTTACACTTACTTCCGGATTAAAGCAAACGAATAAAGGAACAAACATGAGCCGTTTCACGGAGCTTTTAACTGCATATTCCCAAAATGGCTTTCGAGTGGATATAAAAACACTGAAAAATTTTACTGAAACACTGGCCGACCGTCTTGAACAGGATGATACCACTGTCGAAATTTCTTTTCCATGGTTCTTCCATCAAAGCAGTCCCACATCCGGCCTAACAGGCATGAATCATGCCGATGTTTCCATCATGGTTTCTTATGACCGGGTTCACGGGTACAGCATAACAGCATCACTTTCTGCTTTAATCACTACTTTATGTCCATGCTCAAAAGAGATTAGCGAGTACAGTGCACATAACCAACGGGGAAAAATTACCATGGAAATTGACTTGGATGACGCGTTTGATGAAACAAAGGCAGACTGGAAGGAAAAACTGCTTGAAGCTGCCGAAAGCAATGCAAGTGCAAAATTATATCCTGTATTAAAGCGCCCCGATGAAAAAATGGTAACGGAAACCGCATATGAAAATCCAAGATTTGTGGAAGACATGGTCCGCCTGGTCGCTGCAGATTTATATGAGTTATCCTTTGTAAGAAAATTTAAAGTGTCATGCCGGAACGAAGAATCCATTCATATGCATGATGCTATTGCGTCCGTTACTTTTAATAAAGAGAACAGTAATCGGGAGATGTAAATTGCAACACAAAATTTGGAAAGTTGTATTCATTTGGCGTATAATTGTATATGGAAGAGAAAAATTCAAACTTTGAATAAGAAGGTTATTATAACCATGAAGTATATTTTTATTGGGCTGATTAAATTTTACCGGGCTGCGATTAGTCCGTTCAAACCTCCATCCTGCCGTTTTCATCCTACCTGTTCCCAATATGGTCTGGAGGCTTTTCAACGGTTCGGGGCCATAAAGGGGGCTTATTTAACGATCATCCGAATTAGTAAGTGTCACCCCTTTCATCCGGGCGGCATAGATTTAGTACCGGAAAAGAAGGAAAAACACCGTTAGATTCCTGACAAGGAGATGGTTGCTATCAAGTTGCAAATTAGTACAGAGGCGGCACAATGGTATAAAAGTGAATTGGAATTAGGTAAAGATGCATATTTGCGATTCTTTGTGCGTTATGGCTTTGGAGGGCATATTCCGGGATTTTCGCTAGGTGTAAAAAAGGATACACCAATGGACATTTTTGCCTCAGCCAATTTGGAAGGTATTACATTTTTTATAGAAAATAAAGATGCATGGTATTTTGAAAACAACGATTTGCACGTATCTTATAACAGCGAAATGCAAGAACCCCAATTCGAATATAAAGAAAAATAAGGCGCATTGCGCCTTATTTGTTTTTTAGTGGTTTCCTCTAAGCTATGGGTAAATTAACAGTGCCATTGAATCCCGCCGGCTTCGGCGATGTGGCTAAGCATTTATTTATTGCCCCGGGGCCGCTAAACACATTAAAATAATTGGTATTTTTATTAAATACGGAATTTCTCTATTTGATCCCATTTACCTTCTTTACTTAAAACTTCTTTTTGCCACTCGCCAAACAAATCAAAGTGCGGATACTTTTGATCCTTGTGTATCCATTTTTGTTTCAGCCCATATTTCTTTCCCCAAGTAATCAGCTTCTCCATATTGCTGCAGCCGACTTTTGTGACCGAATCACAATCAGGAAAACGATCATCTATCCAGTAATGAGTAAGTATAGCTATTTTACCATCACGCACATCCTGCTTCCAGGCTTTTAATTCTTCCCTTTTTATGCCAAAAGCCATCCCTATTCCCCTTCCATCTGTTTGACATAAGCCTCATGCCAATCTGGAAAAGCTTTTCGAAGAGATATAGGCCGAAAATTGTCCCTTCTGACTATTACATGCTCCGTTATGCCGCTTACTCCTATATTGCCTTCCTCATCGAGAATCTGATAACCATATATGGTCCGTACGCCATTATACTTTTCAACCCATGTTTCGATCACCGCTTTGTCACCATAACGAAAGGGCCTTTTAAATTTTAACTTGGCATCAATTACAGGTGATACGACATTATTTTTTTCCATATCAGCATAACTGAGACCCAGTGACTCTATAAATTTTGTCCGTCCAATTTCAAACCATACAAGATAATTCCCGTGGTAAACCACACCCATTTGGTCTGTTTCCTGATACCTGACCTCTACTGTTGTACTTACCTTATTCAACGGCAAATCCCTCCCCCGCAATAATAACATATGGACGATAAAGTTTTGTGCGGGAAAACTTTTCATGTATAAAATAAAACGCCTCCAGCCATAATGCAAGGCTAAAGGCATATAAATTATTCATTACGATTGTTGTAACGGTGTTCATCTTTAATTTCTTCTCTCATGCCTTCAATGGCTTCTTCCCGGCGTTTATTTTTCTCCATTATTTGTTCTTTTTCTTCACCTGATGCAAATTCCATCGTATCATGTGCTTCTTCCAGATTTGCAATCGTTTCCTGAACCATATTTTGCAGCTTTTCTACGTTATCGCTGCGGTCATCCGGATTGGGTCGTGTATTTTTCTTTTCAGACATGTTCATTCTCCTTTTCCAAGTAATCTATTTGGTATTGTCTCTAGAAAAAAAACAAGTATACTGGAAATAATTTCCCAAACCACATAATAAAAAAGCCTTTTCCTCAGTTTGCAAAAAGGAAAAGACTTTTTTAAACAATTAAGCTTTTTTTTGACTGCCGGCATGTTGGTTTATCCGGTTTTCCATGTTTTGTTCAATTCTTTCCATCAGTAATCGATCTTTTAATATTTGCTGTCTGTTCTCTCTGACTAATTCTTCAAATGATAATTTGCGTTTTAAAGAAATGGCGGTTCACTCCTTTTAAAAGCAAGTATTGCCATTTCTGTCATTGAATATAACAAAATCCTTCAAAAATATGGGATAAATAAGTTAATCCATCGTCTCAACCATTTCTTCCATAAACTCATAATTCATGGAACCTATTTTTCTTGGGTGTTGTATCGTACCGTCCGTCCCAATAAAATAAGTTGTCGGTACTGCAACGGAACCCTTGTAGGCTTCGCTTACTTCAGCTCCTTCGTCAAGCAATACCGGATAAGTATATTGAAATTCATCAATAAATTCTTGAGCATTGGAATCATCTGTTTCCGTTTCCAATAAATTAACCGCCAAAATTTCCACTTCTTCTTCATTGTTGTCATAGAACTCCTGCATTTCCGGCATTTCTTCCCTGCATGGTCCACACCATGTAGCCCAAAAATTAAGAATAACTTTTTGGCCTCTCAGATCAGACAATCTCACCGTATCGCCTTCTAATGTTTCCAATTCAAAATCAGGTGCTGTTTCTCCCGGCTGAATTCCGGCCGATTCTTCCGGCATATTGCTCTCATCTATAAAAACATCACCTTGATCATCATAATTATCAGTGGTTGCGGACTGATCACTCACGTAATTAAATACAACTATGCCGGCCAAAATCAATAATAAACCAACGCCAATGATTTGTTTAACCATACTTAAGCTCCTTATAGAAAGGTTTTTCACGTACTTTGGGAAGAATTAAAAAAACATGACGACAGCTGATACAGCACTTCAGCTTGTCTGCCTTTCCTATATTTAATAACATGTTTATATATATTCATCGTATGTCCAAATAGGCAAAAAGTAAAGATATTACATGGTTTGTTCGAAAAAAATTCATATAGCAAAGAATCCGTTTCCGTGCGGGAACCGACATACATCTTCGGCAAGTATACCTGATCAGACAAATATTAAAAGTTTACAAAATACGAAACAGCCCCTGCAATATATATTGCAAGGGCTGAAAATACTATTAAAATATTATGCGCCTATTTTATTACGTAATACCATTTGTAAAATACCGCCATGACGATAGTAATCTACTTCTACATCACTATCAAAACGTGCGACAGCATTAAATTCGGTTTTCTTGCCATTTTCATCAACGGCAGTAACTTTTACCAGATCATGCGGCTTAACAGATTCATTTACTTCCACATTAAAGGTTTCTTTTCCTGTTAGTCCGAGCTTCTCTGCACTTTGACCTTCTTCAAATTGTAAAGGCAGTACACCCATCATTACCAGGTTGGAACGGTGGATACGCTCAAAGCTTTCCGCAATAACTGTTTTAATGCCCAGGAGGTTTGTTCCTTTGGCTGCCCAGTCGCGGGAAGAGCCCATCCCATAGTCTTTACCTCCGATAACGATTAATCCGGTGCCGTCCTGCTGATATTTCATGGCCGCATCATAAATCGGCATTACCTCTTCTGTTGGCCAATATGTTGTATATCCGCCTTCTGTACCAGGAGCCAGCTGGTTGCGGATGCGGATGTTCGCAAAAGTTCCGCGCATCATGATTTCATGGTTACCGCGGCGGGAACCGTAGGAGTTAAAGTTTCTCGGCGATACACCTTTCTCCTGCAAATGTTTACCTGCTGGCATATCTTTAGCAATCGCCCCGGCCGGAGAAATATGGTCTGTGGTTACAGAGTCACCAAATTTGCCGATTGCCCGCAGATTATTTAAAGGTTTAACTTCTCCGGCTTCTTTTGAAAGGCCTTCAAAGAATGGCGGGTTTTGGATATAGGTTGATTCACTGTCCCACTCAAATAATGGCTCATCTGTGGTATCAATTTCATTCCAGCGTTCGTTGGAAGTAAATACGCCTTCATACTCTTTGCGGAAGATTTCCGGTGTAACCACTTTATCCACTTGTGCTTTGATTTCATCCATGGTTGGCCAGATATCATTCATATAAACAGGCTTACCGTCTTTATCTGTGCCAAGCGGTTCCTCTGTTAAATTGATATCCACTGTACCTGCAAGCGCATAGGCCACTACAAGCGGCGGTGAAGCCAGGTAGTTTGCTTTCACAAGCGGATGGATGCGCCCTTCAAAGTTACGGTTCCCGGAAAGGACGGAAGATACCAGCAGATCATTTTCCACAATTGCCTGTTCAATCTCTTCACGCAGCGGGCCCGAGTTTCCGATGCATGTCGTACAGCCATATCCTACAAGGTTAAAGCCTAATTGATCCAAATATGTCTGCAGTCCTGCATCTTCCAGGTAACGAGTAACTACTTTGGAACCCGGTGCCAGTGAAGTTTTTACATAATCAGGTACGCTTAAACCTTTTTCAATGGCATTTTTCGCCAATAAACCTGCTCCGAGCATTACGTACGGATTGGATGTATTCGTACAGGATGTGATGGCAGCAATTGCCAGTGAACCTGTTTTCATCTCTGAACTATTTCCGTTGGGATGATTCACAGTCACTTTTTTATCAAATTCTTTCTTATCCAGACCAAAACCCTGGTTTCCTTCCGGAGCTGTAATTGCCTTATTGAATTCGTCTTTCATTTTTGACAATGCAATTAAATCCTGCGGGCGTTTTGGACCAGACAGATTTGGTTCCAGTTCGGAAAGGTTGATTTCCACCAAATCTGTATATTCAGGGTCAGGCTGGTCAGGAGAGTACCAAAGATTGTTTTTCTTGCAGTATTCTTCTACCAGTTTGATTTGTTCCTCGCTGCGGCCGGTTAAATTCAAATATCTCAATGATTCTTCATCTACCGGGAAAAATCCGCAGGTTGCCCCGTATTCCGGAGCCATGTTTGAAATAGTTGCACGATCTGCAAGCGGCATATCTTTCAAGCCGGGACCGAAGTACTCCACAAATTTACCTACCACATTCTTTTCACGCAATACCTGGGTAACTTTTAATGCCAGGTCTGTAGCTGTCGTACCATTAGGAAAGCTTCCGGTAAATTTAACCCCGATAACCTCCGGTGCCGGCATATAGGATGGCTGACCAAGCATTCCGGCTTCAGCTTCAATACCGCCTACACCCCAGCCGAGTACACCGAGACCGTTAATCATTGTGGTATGGGAGTCTGTTCCGACAAGTGTATCCGGAAATGCATCATATTCGCCGTCTTCGTTTTCAATACCGTGTACAACATTGGCAATATATTCCAGGTTCACCTGGTGAACAATTCCTGTAGCCGGAGGTACCGCACGATAATTATTAAAAGCCTTCTGCGCCCAGTTTAAAAACTCATAGCGCTCAGCGTTCCGCTCGAATTCCAGATCCATATTTGCCTTTAATGCACTTGGCGTTCCGTATTGATCAACCTGAACGGAGTGGTCAATAACCAAATCCACCGGCACTTCCGGATTAATCTTATCCGGTTCCCCGCCCATATCAACCATTGCTTTCCTTAATGATGCCAAATCAACTACTGCGGGAACACCTGTAAAATCCTGCAGAATAACACGGGATGGCTTGAAAGGCACGTCAGCTTCCTTGCCTTCCGGTTTCCCCCATTTTGCCAGCGCTTTTACATGTTCATCTTTAATCTGATGACCATCATGCTGACGCAGTAATGACTCCAATAATACCCGAATAGAAAACGGGAGTCTGGAAACTGTGCCGAGATTATTTTCTTCTACTGATTTCAATTCATAATAATTATACGTTTTACCGTTTAATTCAAATTGTTTCTTTGCGTTAATTTTCCCCAAAGTCTTCCTCTCCTTTCAATCTTTCTCCCTATGATGCGCCAAAACATGACACAACACGAAAAAACGTTTAAAGCATGCAGCCAATACATCTGCTGCAAAACAGCACAGCTGTCGGCGCACACAAAAGTACGCTATGATTCTCACCATATATTATTCTATCTGATATGCGCTCATAAAACAAACGTTTCAGACCATAATGATATATCGAAAATAGTTATGTAATGTGATAGATTTTTCTTATACAGCTACAGGTATTATATTAAATGAAACTTATAAACACCTTTACACCAATCATGATTGGACAGGAAAATGAATAATAAAAGTACTGCCTTTCTCAGTATTTTGTTTTATCTCCAGTGTGGCACCATGCTGTTCCAGTATTTGTTTGGAAATCATAATGCCAAGTCCTGTTCCACTCTGCTTAGTAGTAAAAAAAGGTTCCCCTAATTTATGTATGAGTTCTTCAGGTATACCGGAGCCTTCATCTATAATACTTAAACTTATCCCGGACGCACCGGATGCGGCATTCAATTGAATTTTACCGGGTTCGTCCATTGCTTCTATTGCATTTTTAACCAGATTAATCAAGACCTGCTTAATTTGGGAGCGGTCACAGTAAATCATGATATTGCCGGGGATGTGATATTTTATATCAATGCCTTTTAATTTTGCCTGGGGATTTAACAGCACAATAATATCCTGCAGCATTTTTTCCATCGGTTCATTTCTTTTATTATCCGTCAATGGCTTGGAAACAAAAAGTAATTCTGAAGTAATGGTCTCCATTTTTTCAATTTCTTCAATCATAATATTATAGTACTCTTCTTTACGGCTTACCCCTGCCTGCAGCAGCTGGATAAAGCCTTTCAACGAGGTTAAGGGGTTTCGTATTTCATGGGCAACCCCTGCAGCCAGCTGACCTGCAATCGACATTTTTTCCGAGCGAATCATCATTTCCTCAGTTTCCTTTTTATCTGAGATGTCTTTTACGGACGCAATATAGAAATGATCTTTTTTATGTTTATCATATAACTTTGCCGCGATACACTCGGCCCAAATATATTTTCCATATTTGTTAATCAGATTGATCGTGTAAGTTTGACTATTATTACTGTCATGGTTGAAATTACTCTTTATATAGTCTCCATCTTCCTTGGAAATCCATTCATACCATTTTGTTCCGGCGAGTTCTGTTCGGTCATAGCCAAGCATTTCCTCCACGGATTTGGATATGAATAAAATCCTGCCTTCATGATCCCAAACCGTGATCAGATCACAATAATGGTTTTCAACCCAGGAAAGCATAAATGCAGGCAGGTCCGAGAGTGCCGGAAATCTTTCCGCCTGTTGTACTGAATCAACCGGATTACTGTCCCTCTCCATTTCATCACTATGATTCATCCCCATAACATCTCCCCCTTTATTACATAAATCAACATCCTTCTTCCGCTAATATATGTTATGTCACATTCTACTCATTTATGACTCTTGTTTGTATAGCTGATTATTATTATAATAGAACTAAATAGAGTAAATTACATAACCAATTATTAGTAATATTACTATAACTATTTCAAAAAATAAATCAATTATACAAAAATAATGTCATCTCTTGTAATATATTTAAAATAAAAGTAAGAAAAGGTGAAATCATGTCGATAATTGTAGATTACTTAATAATTATTTGGGGCTTCCTCATGATCGGTTTTATGGCAATCGGCGGATTTTTTATGTTTCGTAAATTTCTTAAACAAATCCCAAAAGAGGACGGCAAGTCTGACATGGATTGGGAAAATTACTATTTGGAGAAGACAAAGCATATGTGGAATGAGCAGGAAAAAGAATTACTTGAGGAACTGGTCTCTCCTGTACCGGAGCTATTCAGGGACGTAGCAAGAAACAAAATTGCCGGAAAAATCGGTGAGGTTGCGCTGGAAAAAAATAAAAATACTATCTCAAAAGAGATTTTAATTGAAGGTTACATTATTGCTACTCCAAAAAGAGACCACCGATTTTTAAAGAAAAAACTCAAACAGAAAAATATTGATGTGGAACCTTACAAACAATACTTCCAACAGTCCAGGGAAGATTATTCAAAAAACTGGAAGGAAAAATATAAATAACCCTTTTTCTTTACAGCTTAAATAAAAAATGCGTCTCTTTTCGTTCTGAGACGCATTTTTTATGCTTCTATTTTCAGTTGTTTTTCAAGCTGAAGGAATTTATAAAGCATTGAAATTCTCCAGGTTATGATCATACCAAAAGCCAATACAAAAAACATGCCGCTTGTTTCTCCCAGGGAAATGGTGCTCCCGACCAGCAGTTTTAGAATGATGCGGAAAGCAAGCAGCCCTATCAGAATAAAAGCGAATGCCTTTGAAGGAATTAAATAAATGGCATGGTCACGAATTTCAAATTTGGAAGTTTTAATCAAAAATAACGAGCAAACAACTCCTACTCCTATTGCTTCGAAAAATTGCAGCCAGCTAATATGGAATACAGGAAATAAAAACATCAATGCCCCTGTACTCATAAATAAGGGCGGCAGCATAATTCTTTTTGCGTTTGTCGGCTTTTTCGCTGCTTTCAACCGAACTATAATCATTGCCATAGCCATGACCGCAGCAACGGCTGTGCTGGCTACCAACCAAAACATGCAGATCACTCTCTCCACTTGCTGAATATGTATATTTCACTTAAATTATCTTACACCATGTTAGCCAAATGAAAATTTTCCAATACACGGCGGACAGTTTCAAGGATTCTGCTTTCTTCAAAAGGTTTTAAAATAAAATCCTTCCCGCCTGCTTCAATAGCTTGAACAACGACTTTCTGCTCTCCTATTGCCGAACAGACGATAATATTTGCTTTACTGTCTATCTCCATGATTGCCTTCATTGCATCAATACCGTTCATTACAGGCATGGTAAGATCCATGATAACCAAATCCGGGCTTAAATTTTTGTATAATGTAATGGCTTCTTTCCCGTTTTTGGCTTCTCCAACAACCTCGTGATTATCTTTTTCTAATAATTTTCTCAGTGTTATTCTTAAAAATTTCGCATCATCCACTACAAGAATAGCTGCCATTCTCTGCCCCCCTTACTTTATAATGCAACACATATACTATCAATGATAAGGGAACACGGTGTCAATTACCAGCACCGCCTAAAATATTTTTAAAAGAATACGGCTTTATGCGGAGAATTAAAATTTGAAATCCTGGTTGGTTATGCTCTTTCATTCATGCAAGAATAAGGGCAAAAACACCTTTGGGCCATGTAAAACCGGAGCACCCGCGGGACTGTGCTAAAATCCCCGGCCCACCGTAAAGATATGGGACTGCGCTAAATGCTCGTCCCAACTTAAAGATATGGGACTGCGCTAGAATGCTCGTCCCACCGTAAAGATATGCTGTTGCTGTTGCAGGTGCTGAAGCGCGGGAAATGCCTGGGCAGCTGCGAATATAAAACTCCCCCTCACACCCATAGCATGGATGGTATATATGTGAGAGGGAGAAAATTCGTTTTCATATCAGAATCCGTAGAACCCAAACCAGGCAGCTAAAATCGAAGTCAATTTTGTCATCCAGTCAAAAAATAAAGCTATTCCGACAAAGATCATTAAATAACCGCCTATTTTAACGATTTTCATACTGTGCTTTTTAATCCAATTCATTTTTCCGATGAAGAATGCCATCACTAAAAACGGAATGGAAAAACCAAGTACATAGCTGAGCATCATTACCATGCCGACTTGCGGATCTGTAGCAGCCAGTGCAAATACTACTGCAAGTATTGGACCCGTGCATGGCGTCCAGCCCAGGGAAAAGGCCAGACCGATGAGGAATGAACCAAAAAATCCGGCAGGTCTGTTTTTAAACGAAATTGATCTATTTTTGATTAAAAAATTAAAGTTAAGTACGCCGACAATAACCAGACCAAAGAAGATGATTACAATAGCTCCCACTTGTCTGATCAGATCCTGGTATGTCAACAGGAAATCGGAAACAAAGGAAGCAGTAAAACCGAGCATCACAAATACCGCCGAAAAACCAAGCAGGAAAAAAACTGTATGCAATAATGCCTTTTTATTGATTTTGTTATTCTCTTCTTTTAATTCACTGACACTCATTCCTGTTATATAAGATAAAAATGCAGGATACAGCGGCAGTACACAGGGTGACACAAAAGATAAAAAGCCTGCTCCAAAAGCAAGGAATATATTAATTTCAGACATTGCAAAACCCCCCAGAGACCTTGTTGTCTCTATTGTAACAGAACCCAAAAGCAATAAACCCAATGAATATGACAATAAACTGAAACTTTTACTTTAATCATCGTTTTTAACGTATAAATATAATTTCACCCCTTACAAAGAAATGTAAGGGGTGATCTAAAGCTATTATTGCATGCTGCAATAATATTATAGCTTATTTGTCCTGCTGATTATTCATTGCCCGCATCATTTGATTGATTTTCTTCTGTGATGGTTTCTGTCCCATTTGCATCATTAACGTACGAAGCATTTGCTCATTAATAGGCGGATTCTTTTTTAAGTAATTCATCATATATTTTCTTGCAATAAAAAATCCAAGAGCAACACCGGCCAGTAACGCTGTGATAGCAATTAATACAACCCAAATCGTGCTCATGCCTTGCTTTCCTCCTTCGTGTTGTCTCTTTTTCTCTAACCCCTATATAGTATAGTAAATCATGAGTTGGAATACAATAGGAGATTTATTTCCTCTTTATTCGTAAATAAAACAGGAGATATCCATCCAAAATCATTTTTTCCTGTTATAAAAAGCAATCGTTCATATTCCCGCAGCATCGGAAAGAGCAATTCTTCCGCTTCCTGTAACGTATTACAACGAAATTCTATATGTTTTTCATTCATAAATAAAGAAATACAGCTTCCATCCTGACAAATAGTTATATGAGAACCGTTGATATGTAAATTTGCACGCCTTTTGGCACAATGCTTTTTCATATGGCTGATAAGTTTCTCATAGGAATAATAACGGGTAATATAGTTAAATTGTAATTGCAGATCTCTTCTGGCTTTATTATTTTGATAGCTTTTGATAAAACGGTATAAAATATCACTTTTGTGAAAGTAATGGTTCGCAATTTCCTCTGTGATCCAATAAATAGAATACGTATACATAGAGAGCTCCTCCTTTATTCTCTATTATACGTACTCTATGTCAGAATAATGTCACTTTACATTAAAAATATGCACTACTTTTGTCGATTGGCTCAAAAAGCGGCCATGGAACAGCCGCCTTCTATTTAATTTAAAAGCGACTCCACTTGTTCTATTACATTTTCCACTGTAAAACCGTATTCCTCCACTACTTTATCTCCTTTTGCCGACGCACCAAAAGTATCGATGCCAAGGACCTTTCCTTCATCCCCGACATAGCGTTCCCAGCCAAACGGAGAAGCCATTTCAATCGCCAGTCGTTTTGTAATGTGAGGAGGCAGCACCTCATTTTTATAAGATTCATCCTGCTCGTTGAAGCGGTCCCAGGAAGGCATGCTTATAACATTGACTTCTATCCCTTTTTCGCTTAATGCTTTTTGTGCTTCCACTGCTAATTGAACTTCGGATCCTGTAGCGATTAATAATGCATCAGGATTTTCTCTTTCTGATTTGCTAATAACATAGGCTCCCTTTTTAACTCCATCATAGGCCATTTGTTTTGTACCCTTTAGTGTGGGCAGGTTTTGTCTGGTCAGCACAAGAGCAGTTGGCTTGTTATCAGATTCCAGAGACAGGCGCCATGCAGCCTGTGTTTCATTTCCATCTGCCGGACGGATAAGTGATAATCCCGGCATTGCCCGTAGTGCAGCCAGGTGTTCGACGGGCTCATGTGTCGGACCATCTTCCCCTACAGCAATGGAATCATGTGTAAATACATATGTGACAGGTGTCTGCATGATTGATGACAAACGAACAGCCGGTCTTAAATAATCACTGAATACAAAGAACGTACCGGCATACACTTTCAGGCCGCCATGTAAAGCCATCCCGTTCAAAGCCGCTCCCATGGCATGTTCCCGTACGCCAAACCACACATTTCTGCCCGAATAGTTTTCACGGGAGAAATCCGCTTCATCATTGATTGTTGTCTTATTTGAACCGGCTAAATCGGCACTTCCGCCAAAAAAGTTCGGAACGGACTCTGCTATGGCATTGAGAACTTTTCCGGAGGCAGCCCTTGTTGCCAGTGTATCATCGCCAGGTTCAAAAGTTGGGAGTCCTTTTTCCCAGCTGTCAGGCAGTTTCCCGTTTATAGCAAGCTCAAAATCCCTTGCAAAATCAGGGTATTTTTCATGATAGGTTTTTAGTAGTGCATTCCAGTCATTTTCAGCTTCCGCACCAGGTGCTCCGATTTTTTCTTTAAAATCTGCATATACCTCCTCAGGAACATGAAAATCTTTGTGTGTCCATTTGTAATATTCCTTTGTCAGTTTAACTTCATCACCGCCAAGCGGAGCTCCGTGGGATGCAGCTGATGCAGATTTATTTGGAGAACCATAGCCGATCACCGTCTTTACCTCAATCAGGGTCGGCTGATCCGTATTTTCTTTTGCCTCTTTAATTGCTTTTCTGATTGCTTCAATATCATTTCCGTCTTCTACCCGCAATACCTGCCAGCCATACGCCTTGAATCTGAGCTCCGTATTTTCCGAAAAGGATCGGTTTAAATCACCGTCAAGGGAAATATCATTGGAATCATATAAAGCAATTAATTTGCCCAATCCAAGATGTCCTGCCAATGAGGCAGCCTCATGTGAAATGCCTTCCATAACGTCGCCGTCACTGATCAGCGCGTATGTGTAATGATCTACAATAGATAAATCCGGCTGATTAAATTTCCCCGCAAGATGGGCCTCAGCCATAGCCATACCTACGGACATGGCAATCCCCTGTCCCAATGGCCCGGTTGTTGCTTCAACGCCATCCGTATGGTGTACTTCAGGGTGTCCGGGTGTTTTGGAATCCCACTGGCGGAAACTTTTAATATCATCCATCGTCACATTGTAACCGGACAGATGCAATAAGCTATACAACAGCATGGAGCCATGACCCGCAGAAAGTACAAAACGATCCCGGTTGAACCATTTGGAATTAGCCGGGTTATGGTTCATGAATTCCGTCCACAAAGTATAAGCCATCGGTGCAGCGCCCATGGGCAAACCGGGATGGCCTGAATTTGCGTTTTCGATAGCATCAATCGATAAAGTTCTTATTGTGTTAATGGATAACTCTTCAATGTTATTCGACATAGTGTTAACTCCTTCCGCATTTTAACCGATAATGATAACCTTCTCTATTCTATAATGAAATACACCTTGTCACAAGTAAACAGATAACGGACATCCACTAAAACATACATCTTAAATAATCCTTCTTCTACTTTTTCTTACTTTTCTTCTGCATATCCTTTACTTTTTGAGGAGTAACATCATTTCCTTTAGGATCAACTACTTTCATCGTTTTAAATTGATTTTTAAAAGAGCTGCGGACATTTTTTAAATAGGCTTCCCTGAGCTCTTTCTGTTCTTTTTTTTCTTTTTCGGTCAGTCCTGTTTCCTTTGCTTTTCGGGCCAGGTAATTAATCCGTTCTATTTCATCTTTTGACAGCATGGGATAACCTCCAATGGGATCAAATTTATAACCTTATCTTCATTTTTTCATTGTAACACGAAAATACGGCACCATATAAAAAAACAGGAATATAACTTCCTGTTTTCTAATGTAGCGTTCTTGCATATAAGATTCAAGTATTTTTGGCTTCCTTGTATCTTCGGTGTACGGTTGCCTTTGAAACGTGATAGCCCATTCCGTTTAATATGCTTGTAATCTCCTCAAAAGTCATATTATTATTCCGCAGCCGAATTACTTCATGTATTGGAAAAGCTGCACGTTCCCTTCCCGGTGCTTTTGTAATATTTGATAAATTTTTCCCCGGGTTGTAACCATCCTTAATTGCTTTTTTCATCCCTCTTCTAATCTTTGCATTATGCAGTTTCCGCTGGTATTCCTCCACGATCGATATGATCTGCAATACCATGGAGTCAGATTCCGATAGCTCTAATTTCTCTTCAGTCACAGCTGTATATATAGGGATCTTTAACTTATTCAGATGATGAAAGAGAGCAATCTTGGTATTTCCTCTGCCTAGCCTTGTTTCATCCTGTATCAGCAGACATTCTGCCTGATTATCTGAAAACATATCAAGCATTTTCAGTATACCTTCCCTTTCAATTTCATAGCCGCTCTGTTGTTCCTCCATACAGGCAGCAATGGTGAAATTATATTTTTCAGCAAGTTTTATTAATTCGGCTTTCTGTCTGGATAAAGAGGTTTCCTGTTCCGGTTTATCAGTACTTACACGACAATAAATTATAGCCCTCACCATTTACACCTCAATTAACTCGTTACCA
Source organism: Virgibacillus aidingensis (assembly GCF_010994035.1). Classification (GTDB taxonomy): domain Bacteria; phylum Bacillota; class Bacilli; order Bacillales; family Amphibacillaceae; genus Virgibacillus_N. The sequence continues at coordinate 408 of NZ_WIXN01000030.1, read as the reverse complement.
TTGCAATATAGAGAAATATCAGAGACAGGCCAAAAATAGCAATATAAAATAGGTCCACCTTTGAAATTCTATTAAACATTATTTTTGCCTCCTTTACCATTCAAGAACCTTTGTTCGTATTCTTATTATTTCACGAACATACGGTCTTGTCAAGCTTTTTTTAGAACGAATGTTTGCTTAGTTAAATAATAAATGGTAGACTAGTATTACTTATTAATATGTACGAGGGGAGAAAGAAATGACAATTACAAAGCTATCTAAAAGACAGCAGGCAATCATGGATTTTATTAAAGAGCAGGTTGAAGAGAAAGGGTATCCGCCTTCAGTAAGAGAAATTGCTCGGGAGTTTGACACTTAATCTATCATAAAAATCGCAAAAGCCTTATAATGGCTTTATTTTTTTGTCAA
>NZ_WIXN01000003.1 GCF_010994035.1 Virgibacillus aidingensis | reverse complement strand
CAACAAATTGCACCTTGATAAATAAATAATTATTTATTTTTTACTTGACATACTACCGCAGGTCTTTCCTATTAGCCTATAACAATGTCAAAAATACTTATAAGGTTTGTCTATTTACGTTAAAAATAACCGGTTTTAGATATGACTTCAATAGAATCTTACAAAAATTAATTGAACTTTTATTCTACTATCAAATCGGCTTAAAAAAGCACCAAAAGTTAGGGGGTTCTCTAAACTCAACTGTAAATAACTTTTCTATAATTTTTAATCTAATTTCTTGTTCCAAATCTTCGCGATCTTGATAATTTGTATCCAGGACACCTTTCATATCTTGGGAAATAATCATTTTTTCCCTTTAAAGCATACCCCCAGAGATCCTTTCCAAAATAATATGGTATCATCATAAAAAACTCCCCCTTATAATATGCAAAAAATTTAGCACATTACCTCAGGAGGGAAGTAAATAATTAATCTGGATGAATTTGAATAAATCCCCCCCTATATTGAAGGGAATAAAGTGTTGCTTTACATAATTAACAAGAAAAAGAAATTTATGGTGTGGATTGATTAAATTATTTCAATTGTTGTTACATACATTAGAGATTTGCATACCTTCGATTTGTTTTGGTGATAAAAAAGACAAATAAAATTTTGTTTAACTTGTTTAACTTTAACTTTTTAAACGTTGGACAATTTGTGAAAACATAAAAACTAACAAACTTGTAATGATTGCTCCCCACATAATATTAGCAGGGTGGATTGAAAAGAGACCATTGTATAATCCGACTGTTCCAATTAGCAGAAATATCAAAATGTAAACATATGATATAGCTAGGGAAGATGTTATTGTACGAAAGATACGACGATCCACAACAATTTGGCTGCTATTCCAATCATCTTTTCTTTTTTCAACTAAAAAAAGAATTATTTGATATGCATAAAAAAGGGATAATATTGCCATCAGAAAACCAAAATTACCATCACCGGAAAATTCAGAGTAGCTTAAATATCCAAATGATAAGAAAAAAAGCACATAAATAATTAAATGCAGCCATTTTTTTAAACGCATGAAACCCCTCCATAAACTTAATTAACTTTACTTTCTTCAAAAAAGAATAATTCTTCAACAGATTTATTTAAGGTAGAAGCTAATAATAAAACAACATCTATTGAAGGATTGTGTTTTTGCTTTTCTATAGCAATTATAGTCTGCCTGTGTACTCCTATTCCCTCTGAGAGTTCTTCTTGAGTCATATCAAGCAATCTCCGAAAATACCGGACGTTGTTTTTTATTTTCAATCTCTTCAAACCATATTCACCTCACTTTGTATATAATAACATACAAAATGTAGTGTATACTATACATTTCTGGGGAATTTTTGTTAAAGTAAGTATTTTTTCGAATCAATACTTATCTAAAAAAGCAGCATACTAATGGTATGCTGCTTGAAGGATTTATTTGAAGAGCTCTACTTATTATAAAAATGGTCTGGTTCTAACCTTTAATATAATTAAACTGGACATTCTTCTGGTCTTGCGGCATGCGGTACACACATTCTACAAGTCCACAAGCAGTAAACTCCCACAAATAAGCAGGCTGCACATCCAATACAAGATAGTGGATTTGTACATGAACAACAAGCTGTAAGACAAGAACAAAAGAAAATTAAACATCCCTGCCAAGTATCAAACCCAGGTAAACAATTGCCCATACATTGTGTCCAAGATATGCTACAAGCATTTGTTGGCATTGTAAGAATTTCACCAGTATCATTCACCATTGTTCTTTCGTTTCCTATTCCAATGACTGGAACCTTTTTATCATCATCAATAGTTAGTATTCCCACAGGATTTTTGTCCTGGTATATAGGAATAGCATACATTGCTGTTTTTTCAGTCAAAGTTTTTATTTTGTTCATCTCTTAGATATTTATCGTGCTGAATGATATATTCTTCCTCGGTTTTTAAATTGTATCCTTTGTTCTACTACATAATCCAGAAGTTTTTTAAAATTACTATTTGAAAAAGCAATTCTTTGGAACTTTTCCATTAGAGTATTGTCTTTTGTTTTAGTAGCTACATGAGAAAGTGAAGCACCATTTATTTCTGTATATGCTAATTCTCCATCCATTCCATTTTCTAACTTTAATGGAATAATGAATTGTTTTCCTTGCGTTTCATTCATAGATTCCTCTGTTATTGTATTTAAAAATGAGAAATCTACTATATTAGCCTTCATATTACTTAAATCCATTTTTAAAGTAGAAAGGTTAGGGCTCCTTTCTATAATCCTGTTCGTAAAATACTGTAGCTGTTGTTTATCCAACGATAATGATTCAACAACTGTCATTTAAAACGCCTCCTTTAATTAATTTTAATTACTTTTAGTTGAGCAACCAGTCAAGATAACACCTTATTAACCTGGGTTCCCTGGAACACTATTTTATAGCGAGGAAAGGGATAGCGATGGGATTTAGACACGCAGATCCCCGTTATACATAATTTTTGTGTAACGAGTTAAGAATGTTGCTGTGTCAACAATTGTAGACTGTCTCGTTTTACATTGCGGGAATCTAGATTATTAAATGAAGCACTTCAACACAGAGAATACTACTTTAAATCAAAAATAATAAACCGATGAAAAATATCTAATTTGTTCATCGGTTTATTAATTTTAAAATGACATTGCAGATAGCCCCACTACCTCAACGCTGCGGATAATACGCCCCATGTTCTTTTGTAAGATCCGTGTGCAGGAAACCTTTTGGATGCGGATAATGATAATCCTGTGACGGCCACTGTGAGATCGACAATTGGCTATAGGAAGCATCTTCATCCGGAACAAACGCACAAATGTTTCCGTTTTCATATTTGGCTTTTAGTCCATGTAAATTCCTTTCATTTGGCTGGAGCGCTGTGTCGGCGGGCCATCGTCTCATTTGGTTGGGATCGTACGGTACAGGCTGATTGTAGTACTTCCCCCAGTAGACAGGTGTGTAATAGTAGTTCATCAGTATTGCCTCCTTTTTAAATTTATAGCTCTGTATATATGTATTCATCTGCACAGATTTAGACATAGCAAAAAGTAAATGTCCCCGTGCACAGAATCAGCTTGGAAGAATATAATAAGTAACAAATACAAAACAGGGTGGTGCTTATGATACCTGTTATTAATAATATCTTCGGTATTCGCATAAACAATGTTTCAAATAACGCAGCTATTTCCTATGGGAATGCGGCACACAAAGGACACCAGGCGAATTTGAAAATGAACTCAGGTTATACACAGGGAGGAGACGCTAACTTCAGTCCATTGCAATTTGCCAATTCCAATATCTCCAATGACCCTGACGCGATTGATATGCCGCAATCCCAAGTGTAGTATATAATGGGAATATTAACCTGTTTAAAAAGGATTTTCTTGTATAATATGAACTGATAAATATGTTTAAAGGAAGCAAGTGGCTATTAGAGGAGGCTTTATATATGGCATCTTCCCATGTGAATAACGTTTTCGGTATTCGGGTGAACAGTATTGCCAATAATGGTTCGCTTAATTTAGGAAATGTATTGCATAAAGGACATCAGGCGAACGTAAAAATGAATGTTGGCTATTACCAAAATGGAGATGCCAATCAAAGTCCCTTAAAATTTAATAGTTATAATTATGCGGCCGATCCCGATATAAAGGACCAGGGGCAAAAGCAGGTTTAGAATTTAGTATTATTTTTTTTACAGAAATAATGAATGTCATAGTTTTTACGAAAGGCTGACAGTTGATGGACCTGAACATAACAATCCGAAACATTCATGTAAACTCGATTAGTACACTGGGATCCTTAAATGTAGGCAAGGCTGTCTTTTTAAAGAACAGATCCGCTTCGATTAGGATGCCAAGTGAATCTTATGAAGAAGAGGAATTTACAGAAAAAGAACTGGAGGAAGCCGAAGCTGAACTGGAAAAGGTTCCGGATTTACCTGTTTTTCACAAAGACTAGCAGACGTGAATTATTAAATGAGTTTTAACAGGTGGTGACATGATTGAATCATCAATGGCGTTACTTTTATCCTCATTATCCATATGTTCATTACCCGCAAACTCCCAGCATACATATGGATGCCCCAAAATCTTTTTCCCAGGAAAATCACGCACAGCAGAAGGAAAGCTCTTATGATCTGAAAATTTACCATTCCATATTGAAAAGTATGGAACAAATACATGAGAAGCTGCACCAATTAGAGGAGGAGAATAAGGCATTACAAGAGGAAGTAGAAAACATGAAGCCGTTAACCATTGAAAACATCAATTATAAAATACAGGATTTACATGTACAGGATTTATCAGGGAACCTAATGGTTGGCTTAACTGCTTTAAGTGATGCTGAAGAGTTAAAGAAGCTGCTCGAGGAAAATGACCCGATTACATTTAATGAGATGGATACGGCGGAGTTTGAGAATGCCATGATGAATAAAGAAAAGACGGATGAACAGAACGAAGAAGGATGATTGGCTGCTTAAATTTTCTAAATGGGCTTGTGGAGTCAAAGAGAACAAGCCCGTATTTATTTTTGTCCATAAATTTAGCCAAAATAAACACCACCAAGTTCCGACTTTGTTCTAAACTGATAAACAACTGCTAATAGATATATTTATTTTCTTTTTCATTTAACAGATTAAATAGAAATCGGTACGCTTCTTGTTCATTAATCGGCAGCTTTTCCGTTTCCAGTTCAGGCACCATTTTAAAAGTTCTTGCAATGATAGGGAGGTGAAGGTTTGCTTTTTTTATGTATTCCTCATTGACCAGAAGCTTGGTATCCCCTGCTGCAAGAACTTCCCCTTCCTGGAGCAAAACGACCATATCGGCCCAGGAAGCGGCAAAATTGACATCATGGGTGGATAACAGTATTGTTTTCCCCATATAATTTAATCCCTGCAATAGGCCGGCAACTTCGTCCTGGCCTGCAGGGTCAAGAAATGCCATAGGCTCATCCAATATAACAATATCCGGTCTCATTGCCAGAATTCCTGCTATAGCTACTCGCTTTTTTTGACCATAGCTTAAATGATAAGGGGCTTTCCCTTTATGCTCCAGCATTCCCACATTTCCCAAGGCTGCACTGCATACTTGCTCAATTTCTTCTTTTGCCATATTCATATTGCGTGGACCAAATGCAACATCATCCCATACAGTACTTGAAAACACCTGGTCGTCGGGGTCCTGGAAAACCAGTCCAACCTGCCGGCGTATGGCAGGAGCTGTTTTTTTGGTAAGCGGATTGTCCATGACTTTTACAATGCCTTTGGAGGGAAGCTTTAACCCGTTTAAGTGGTGAAGCAAAGTCGATTTTCCCGCACCATTGGGGCCTAGCAAAGCTACTTTTTTGCCGAGAGGGATTTTCAGCGATAAATTATTTAATACATCTGTTTCTTCATTGTCATATCGGTATGTTACATTGATAAGCTCTATCGCATTCATTCCACCGGCTCCTTTTTTAGATAAGTAATCTTCCTGAAGTTCCTTTGCTTGGAAAGAAATCATATATTCTTTACAGCAGCATCATCTTCTCAAAAAATCTACGCTCATCCGAAAGAATAAATCTATTGCTTTACTCTCATAACAGTTGTTTTCATACATCATTCCTGCCATTGGGAAACCCCACTACTAGCGTAATGGGGATTAATATAGCATTTTATGCAAATTGTTTGCCCAGTTTTCCTTCCTTTACCATATAACCGAGTACATCGGAAATAACCCGGATTCCGAGTAATGCAGTCTGATCACTGACATCATAGGGCGGGGATACTTCAACCAATTCCAATCCGCACACCCCTTCACTTGCGACTTTTCCAATAAACTGCAAACCTTCTCTTGGCAAGAATCCACCAGGTTCCGGCCAGCCGGTTCCGGGAACAAAGCCACTGTCAAAGGAATCAATATCCACACTTAAGTAAACCGCTTTTGCTCCTCCGCGCCAAGCCCTTTCCAGTGCAATGTCAGCAGCCCTGTCGACACCGAGCCTTTCAATATCCCCGATGGTGATTACTGTTGTGTCAAATTTACGCACATTTTTTACAGCTTCTCTTGGAACCTGCCAACCGCCAATGCCGACTTGAACGAGGTTTTCAGGTGGTGCATTCGGAATATTCGTTGCATGGAACCACGGTGTTGTATGCATTCTCTCATCCATATCTTTTTCCTGGAGATCCAGATGCCGATCCATATGGATAATACCCACTTTTCCATCCACATTGTCAGCGATCGCACGTAAACAAGGATATCCAATGGAATGATCGCCGCCAAGCATGACGGGAAATGTTCCCTGTGCAAATACATGAGATACCGCTTTGTATATTTGATCGAAGGTTTTTTCAATATTGGCGATTGTGAATACATCTCCTAAATCGCACATTTTTAACGATTCCTTTAGATCTACACCAAGTTCATAGCTGTACGTATTATAAAGCTTTGAGATTTTCCTTAATGCTTCCGGACCAAATCTTGTTCCTGAGCGGTATGTTGTACCAATATCAAATGGAATTCCCATAAATGCTACATCATATTCGCCAACTCTGCGCACATCTTCAAGAAATGGGGTTCTTAAGAAAGTGGGTATGCCTGCCTGGGGAGGTCTTGCTTCTCTGGTGAATGTGGATATAGTCCGATCACCTACTGATGGAGCGGCTTCCAAACCATATTTTAAAGAACGTTCAATTATTTTATTCTGTTCAACTTCAGGTATTTTAGCTTCTTTTTTTGCATTTTCTATACCCAATAAATCTGTTGTCCGGTCGCTTTCCAATGCTTTCTTCTGCCGATAACTTAACCCATGATTATCAAAGAAACCCATCATTACACCTCTCCTGCTGTTATTCTCGTATCCCCGAATTCATGGCAATCAGTTAATTATATTCACAGTTTTTTTATATATGACAATCCGTAAAAGTTCTATACATGTTAGTTGATTTCATCATTGTTTATTTTCATTAAGCGTCCGAAATTTCCTATAGAAATATTGTATCATTTGTTAATAAATCGCTTCATCGATTAAAATATTGAGAAGTTAATTCACATATCGAAAAAATAATTTAACTTATTCCAAATCTTTTATTTCCAGTTTTTGTTTTGTATCCTCATGACGGAAAAGCCTGTGTAAATGAACATATAAGTATCCATGTTTATAGGTCGCATTGATTTTATCGTGACGGGCAGGGTAAGGCAATTTAACCTGCCTCTTCACAGGCCCCTGATACAATTCCAGCTGAACCGGTCTGAAACCTTTATGATCTATGCTGACAGAGCCGACGATTTCAAGCGTCATATCGTAGACATCTACTTGAACGTCCTCCAGATTCAGGCCAGGGATTCTAAATATGCATAATAATTCATTGTCAGACTCACAAATATTGACCTTCACGCTGGAGTAATTATTGTTATTATTTGTTCCGGAAGAGTTTGGATTGTCCATATCATTCATATCAAAGTTTTCAAAACTGGAAAAGAAATCTTCTCCCAGGAAATTTGGCAATTTATCTTTCCATGCTTTTGGCCAATATTTATTCAAGAAAAAAACCCTCCTTTACCGCCTATATGTTTATCATAGTCCCGTGGAATAAAAAAAGTGCTTGGCCGCAGTGATTCATATGGGTAAGAAATAGTTCATATGCTGGAGCAAAGCTTAGGGAAATGAGGGAAAGGAATGGAACAAAAACTGCTGGAATTGGAAAAAAGGACAGAGCAACTGGAGAAGAAGGAGAAAGCGGTATACAGTAAAATAAAAGATCTGGAAAATGAAATCGATGTGCTGCTAAAGCAGGAAAAATTGCCGTTTGTCAATGTTTCCGAAAATAAAGTGCATCATTTAACAGAAGTAAACGAGGAGATGTTCCGGCAAAATGTCCGGCTGCGGGAATTAATCGAGTACTGTATTGCAGAAAAGGAAGTCCCTACGCAAGAGAAATACTATGAAGCATTGCTGGCAGCAAACGAAGAAAGTTAGGAATGGGCTGAGGAAAGGTTTTTCCGAAGAGATGAAATGCTGTGTGGGAGTTTCAAATGAATTCAGTCAGAGAAATTTTAGCCTGTTATCACGTTGTTTCAGATTTACTCCCGGATATGATCATTTCCAAAGTAGCTTGTTCATAGCGCTTTGATGGGTTTCCTGTAAAAAAGTCACTTCACATGGAAACAAAAAACGACTTAGTTTACAATTTCTCATCGCTGTATGCAGAATGACATACATAATGCTAGAATAATAGATATATGCAACCATACAAGGAAGGAGTAATCTGAATGACTGCATACCCCAATACAAAAGAAACAAAAAAATTAATTGAGAAACTGGTTTCCATTCCCAGCCCCTCAGGATATACCTCAAAAGTTATACAATTCACTGAGCAATTTTTAAAAGAGATCGAGGTGGAAACAAAAAGAAATCGAAAGGGCGGTCTGATTGCCACACTCCCCGGAAAAAACACAGAAGAGCACCGAATGCTGACTGCACATGTGGACACACTCGGTGCGATGGTAAAGGAGATTAAATCCAATGGCAGGCTGCGCCTGGATCTGATCGGCGGGTTTAAATTCAATGCCATAGAGGGTGAATATTGCGGGATACATACTGCAAGCGGCAAAGTATTTACAGGAACAATTTTAATGCATCAGACTTCAGTACATGTATATAAAAATGCCGGAGAAGCAAAACGAAATCAGGAAAATATGGAAGTGCGCATTGATGCAATGGTTGAAAATGAAGATGATATAAAGAAATTGGGGATACAAGTTGGGGATTTTGTATCTTTTGATCCCCGTGTTCAGATGACGGATAATGGTTTTATTAAATCACGTCACCTGGACGATAAGGCGAGCGTAGCTATTCTGCTGCAGCTCATCAAAAGAATAAAACAAGAAAACCTAAAACTGCCTTACACAACTCATTTTCTTATCTCCAATAATGAGGAAATCGGTTATGGCGGAAATTCCAATATTACACCGGAAACAGTGGAATATATGGCAGTAGATATGGGGGCAATTGGAGACGGGCAATCAACAGATGAATACACGGTGTCCATTTGTGTAAAGGATGCAAGCGGTCCGTATCATTACGGTTTGCGCAAGCATTTGTCTGAACTGGCAGAAGAAAATAATATCGCTTATAAACTGGATATTTATCCTTACTACGGTTCGGACGCTTCTGCTGCAATCCGGGCAGGACACGATATTATACATGGATTAATCGGACCCGGCATAGATGCCTCCCATGCCTATGAACGAACACATGAAAATTCCCTGAAAGAGACGGAAAAATTATTATATCACTATGTAAAGTCACAACTCGTATCCTACTGATCAAAAAGACGAACACACCTGGCTGAAAGTGTGTTCGTCTTGATTTTACAGCACATAAAAATAAACAGAACAGAAATGAAATAAACTGCCAAACAGGATGAAAATGTGAAAAATTTCATGGAAACCAAAATGCTTAAAGGTCAAATACTTCGGTTTTAACCAGTAAATAAGCGCCCCGATTGTATAAACAATCCCGCCAATTATTAAGAAAGTCATGCCGCCGGCTCCAATAATAGGTGCCAAATCAGCACTGAAAAAAACAACAATCCAGCCCATAATTACATATAACGCAGTAGATAACCATCTTGGTGCATGAAACCATACTAATTTAAATGTCACGCCAGCTAATGCAATAAGGCTAATTGCTGTGAATAATATCCAGCCGGTTGCTCCACTCAAACTGATTAAACAAAAGGGAGCATATGTACCGGCAATCAGTACAAAAATCATGGAATGATCAATTCTCCGCAAAAATGCAATCACTTTGTCATCTGCGACAACCATATGATAGGTTGCCGACGCTGCGTAAAGCAGGATCATGCTTACGCCAAAAATAATAACCGACATAATGGCCATCATATCACCGGTAACTGCCGTTGCCTTAATAACCAGTGCCAAAAGTCCAACAAACGCCAAAAGTGCCCCAAACAAATGGGTAAAACCATTCACAGGTTCCCGAATTGAAATTGTCATATTACCAACCACCTTATGTAGTTTTAAAAACTATATGTAAATAATATAGGTATATCATCATGTAGTCAAGCTTTACTGTATAATTTTTTTCATTTATAATTAGTGGCAAACAATTAGAGTGGAGATTTTTAAATGAAAAATATACATGGCATGATAAAGGATATACAATTAGATACCCATTTATCCTTGGAGGAAATCCCCGATCTTGATCTTTATATGGACCAGGTCATCCAGTTATTCGAAAGAAAGTTCGCTGGCACGAAGCGGAATGAAGAAGAGAAAGTGCTGACAAAAACGATGATAAACAACTATGCAAAAGGAAAATTATTTTTTCCGATCCAAAATAAAAGATATACAAAGGATCATGTTATTCTGATTAGCATGATTTACCAGATGAAAGGTTCATTATCCATTCAGGATGTAAAACAGACGCTGGGACAACTGAATGAGAAGGTTGTGGACGAATCGATCTCGGTAAAAGAGCTGTATAAAAAATATATTCATCTGCTGGAAGCGAATCATGCTATTTTTGAAGAAACAGTAGGAAAACATACTGAACAGACAACTGAGGCAGTTGAGGAATTGGAGGATAAAGCGTCTGATTACCTGGAACAACTATTATTAATAGCATCATTTACAATGATGAGTAATTTTTACCGAAAGGCTGCAGAAAAGCTGGTTGATCACATGCAAGAAATTGAATCACAAAATGAAGAAGGCAGGGTGGAAGAATGAAGTTAAGTATTCTGGATCAGGCTCCCGTATCATCAGGGAAAACAGCACAGGAAGCACTCAAGGCCACGGTCGGGCTGGCTGAATCTGCAGACCGGTTGGGGTATATGCGATACTGGGTTGCAGAGCATCATGACCTGGCCGGCTTGGCAAGCCCGGCACCGGATATGCTGCTGAGTTTAATTGGATCACGGACAGAACAGATCCGCATAGGCGCAGGAGCCGTGCTGCTGCCACATTACAAGGCTTTTAATATAGCAGAAAGATATAATATGCTGGCAACCCTATACCCCGATAGAATTGACCTCGGGATTGGAAGAGCACCCGGCGGGTCCGCAGAAGTAACGATGGCATTGTCAGATAATTTTCTTGAAAATGTACGTAAAATGCCGGATAAACTGGATGAATTAATTGCATTTCTGGACGGATCATTTCCGGATGGTCACTTATTTTCCAAAATTAATGCCAGACCTGTCCCGGAGACACCCCCAGTTCCATGGTTGCTGGGAACGAGCGGGAAGAGCGGGAAATTAGCTGTAGAAAAAGGAATGAACTATGCTTTCGGCCATTTTATGTCAGGGGAAAGCGGTCCGGAAATTGTAAGAAGTTATTATGAGAACGGCGGGTCCCTGGCGCTCATTGCAGTAACTGCCGTCTGTGCGGAAACAACGGAGGAAGCAGAGGAACTGGCATTAAGTGATTTGATTTGGAAGCTGCAGCAGGATAAAGGTAAAGGAAAGTCCGGCGTACCAACGATAAAAGAAGCAAAAGCGTATGAGCTTTCAGGCGAAGAAAAAGCCAAACTGGAAAAAATGAAGAACAATATGATCATTGGAAATCCGCAAGAGGTGAGGGAGCAGCTGGAAAGGCTTCAAGAACAGTACGATACCGAAGAATTTATGATTGTGACGATTACCAACAGCTATGAAGCAAGAAGAAAATCTTATGAACTGATTGCACAAGAATGTTTTTTGTAAGGAACCATAGAGCGTGATCCCGACATTGAATCGAGGCATCACGTTTTTTTTCTGCAGCAAAGGAATTGATGATTTCTAACTAATCCCGAGGTTAGTACTACAGTAACAGTAGAATTTTTTCAGCGTTTACTTCCTACTACAGCTATAATGGCTGAAGTCCGTTCTCTGAACGCAACCTTGTTCGGTTTATAATGGGTGGATAATGAAAAAGAGATTATTTAAGTTAACTTGTGAATGTGTATATGCATTTTCCCATACAAAAGCATTGCAAAAGAGCACGGATTATAGATATTTTTATGCCCGAATGCTGTAAGCGTTCGGGCACTCGCATGTCCCGGGAAAAAAAACGTGCAGCTTCAAGCGATAGGATCAATACTTCACATTAAAACAGGCTCCCCAAAAGCCACTACAAGTCCAATAATAACTAAGCCTCCAGCCCTATCCCAAAATATATCCCGGGCTCATTACCGAATTGTTTTCTAACCGATATGATAGAAACTATAAGAGGAAGGAGGCACGAACTGATGAAGAAGTTTTTACTGTTTCTTGGCGGACTGGCTGCACTCATGGTTCTCCTGGTTAACCTGGGGCCGATGGTTTTACTGGCCTTAAGCCTTTGGCTGCTCTATATCATCTTTAAGAAATTCCTTCAAAGTGATTCGGCAGCAGGTAAAATTGGATGGATAGTTTTAGGTCTTTTTATCCTGAGCATTACATTCTCCAATATCTATGCCGTAATTGGTGTGGCAGCAGGGTACGCATTGTATCTCATCTATAAAAGCTGGAAAAAAGATAATAAAGATCCCGTTGCAGAAGTCCTTGATGATGGCGATCCATTTAGAAATTTTGAGCGTGAGTGGGCAGATCTACAAAAATAAAAAGGAGCGATTTTACAATGACAAATATTTTTACACGTATGAAGGATTCCATTTCAGCAGATCTTCACGATATGATGGACAAAAAGGAACAAAATAATCCGGTAGCAGCGTTAAATCATTACTTGCGCAAAAGTGAGCAGGAAAAGGAAAGAGTACGTAAACTGGTGGACAGGCAGTATAAATTAAAAGATGAATTCACCAGAGAATACCATAAAGCGCAGGATCTTGCGGACAAGCGGGAAAAACAGGCGGAAATCGCCCAAAAAGCCGGAGAAGAGGAAATGTATCAGTTTGCTTTGAAAGAACAGCAGGAATATCAAAACCGGGCAGATCGAATGAAAGCCTCAAGAAGAGAGGCATTGGAGCAGCTGGAAATACTGGAACAGAAGTATGAGGAAATGAAGCATAAGCTGAAAGATATGCATCTGAGACGGATGGAGTTAATGGGCAGGGAAAATATTGCAAAGGCAACCCACCAGATTAACCGTGTTGTTGATAAAGTGAGTGATGCTTCCTTTTCAAAATTTGAAGAGATTGAACAATACATTGAAGGATTGGAATACAAAGTAAACAGTGACTATTATAAAAGCACATTTGACAGTAAAATAGCCAAGCTGGAAAGAGAGATGAAGGAAAAAGAAAGAGCAAATTAGAATTTCCAGCTAAAGATTTTTCGGAAAATCTGCTATACTAAAACAGGCGCGATCACCCCGCGTCTGTTTTACATAAATAAATGACAATTATAAAGCTTTCTTTATTTGCATATGTGCAGGGTCTGCGTCATTCCGGCACTTCAACGTAGAGAGGTTTCTGAAAGTACAGTACACTTTCAAGTACCTGCAGCAATAAGTCAAATTTTCTAAAAAAGGGGGCTCACCGCCATGTTTAAAAACTTGAAAACAGATACATTCAACTGGATATTGATCATTGGCGTAGTCCTTTTTATTTTGGAGCTCACCTTTTTTCATGGCGGCATGATTGCCTCTGCTTTATTTTCAGCTGTATTAATATATTTCGGCTGGAAAAATTTTAATCAATTATGGGGGAAAATATTATTCTGGCTCGGCATAGCTGCTGCGATTTTTTCCATTTTAAATATGCTGGCTGTCCGTTTTCTTATTTTGGCAGCCATCGTTTTGTTTTTTATCAATTACTCTAAATCCAAACAAGAAGCAGAAAGAATCCATCCTCAGCTCTCCAGTGAACAGGAAATAATTACAGATCCGGTTATTGAAACAAAGCCGTTATTTGATCATAAAATTTTTGGAGATCAATCAACAGATGATGCTCCCTATGAGTGGCGGGATATTAATATACATGGTGCTTTTGGCGACAGGGTCATTGATTTAAGCAATACCGTGCTTCCGGATGATACAGCAGTAATCTCGATCAGACATTTGGTGGGGAACATGGAAATACTTATCCCTTATGAAGTGGAAGTCAGTGTTCACCACAGCTCTGTCTTTGGCCGGGCGCATATATTGGGTGAGCAGAATTGGAAATTAATCAATCAGTCCCTTATATACCGGACGCCGAACTATGATGCTGCTTCACCAAGGGTTAAAATTATAACCACGGTATTATCCGGAGATATCGAGGTGAAGCGGATATGAATATGATTTTGAAACATGTATTTACCGCAGTCTTATTCACCTTGCTTATTTCACTCGTGATGGTCAGTTTTACCTTTTTTGTGTTTATGGATGACTGGTCTCTCCTTTTTCAGCAGCGGGTAGCGGATATTTCGTTTTTACTGCTGGTAGTATTGATTCCTGTAGCCGCTGGGATAATTATTGGAATTGTCACGGGAGTTTATTGGAGACAGCGTCTCCACCGTGTGGAAAAACAATTATTGGATATTTCAAAAGGGCATAAATTGACTTCAGATCTGGAGCAGTATAAGGAATTGGACAAAATTGAATACTATATGGAACAAATTCAGGAAAGAATCCGCGTGCAACAGGAAAAAGCACAGCGCTTAGCAACGGACAGGGCACATGAACGGGAGAAAAGCCTGCAGGAAATTGTTGTCCAGGAAAGAAACCGCCTGGCGAGAGAACTGCATGATTCTGTCAGCCAACAGTTGTTTGCAGCATCCATGATGATGTCGGCTATCAATGATACAAAACCCCCAGAAGATCCTGAAATGAAAAAACAGCTCAAATTGGTGGAAAACATGATCCATCAGTCCCAGCTGGAAATGCGTGCTTTGCTTCTCCACCTGCGTCCCGCAGCCTTAAAAGGAAAATCACTGCAGGCAGGGGTGAAAGAATTACTTGTGGAATTGACCCAAAAAGTACCGATGGAAGTGGACTGGAAGATAGAAGATTTTCATGCGGATAAAGGGGTGGAAGACCAGCTCTTCCGCATACTGCAGGAAGGTGTTTCCAATACTTTGCGCCATGCAAAAGCAACAAAACTTCAAGTGCTTCTAGTGGAAAGAGATGAAACCATTATATTAAGAAGTGTTGATAATGGAATCGGCTTTGATATGGAGAAGACAAAAATGAATGCTTTCGGCCTGCAAAATATGCGGGAGCGGGCAGAGGAAATTGGCGGAAATTTTAAGGTCGTCAGTTTGCCGGATAAAGGCACGAGGCTTGAAGTGAAGATTCCTAATTTAACCGAAGAAGGTGGAAAAGATGATTAATGTCTTATTTGCGGATGATCATGAAATGGTGCGGATAGGTGTTTCTGCCTATCTGTCCGCCCAGGCTGACATTGAGGTGATTGCAGAAGCGGACGATGGGGAAGAAGCTGTCAAACTGGCATTGGAGCTGAAACCGGATATCATTTTAATGGACCTTGTCATGAAGGAAATGGACGGCATTGAAGCAACAAAACGAATTATTGAGGCGTGGCCCGCAGCAAAAATTATTATTGTTACAAGTTTTTTGGATGATGACAAGGTTTATCCTGCCCTTGAAGCCGGTGCGACAAGCTATATGCTGAAAACTTCCAAAGCAAGTGAAATTGCTGATGCCATCCGCTCTACGTATAATGGGGAAACAATATTGGAACCGGAAGTAACCGGAAAGATCATGAACAAAATGAGAAAGCCTGAAAAAGAACCGCTTCATGAGCAGCTGACAGAAAGGGAAATGGAGATCCTGCTGCTTGTGGCGCAAGGTAAGACAAATCAGGAAATTGCCGATGAATTATTTATTGCATTAAAGACGGTTAAGGTCCATGTCAGTAATATTCTGGGGAAACTGATGGTTCAGGATCGGACCCAGGCTGTTATATATGCATTTAAACATAACTTGGTTAAGTAGACACGAAGAGGTTATCCTTTCCGTGTTTTTTATTTTACGTGATTTCAGTTATCGGGTTCATTTTGCCTTATAGAAATACAGCCGATTAAGATTTTTTAAATCCTGTGCTGAAATCCCCTGTAATAAATCTGTTTTTGTACAGAATGCGTAAAAATATTAAACTTCTAAAACGCGCCATTACTGCGTTTCTCTCCAACAATTGATTAATTTTTGAAGAAAGTTAAAAAAATCCTTGAAATAAAGATCAGAATAACATACACTGTATTATAACAAATAGTTATAAAATAATTCTGTTATATAAAAAGGGGGTTTTTATTTGGAAACAGAAACGAAGTATGCTGCCTGTACAGAATGCGGGGAAAAAATGGAGGAGGGATATTTTTTGACTGAATGTGACTATTGTCTGTCTAAAAAAGACAGTTAATTTTTTTGTTTGTGTTGTTATATAACAATAGTTACTTATTGCTTATGTATTATAACAAATAATTATAACTTTAAGTTTGATGGGCTACACCGACAAAAGTTACACATGCCGGGTAATCGGCAAAGTAAAGCGGGACGGTCAGGGGGCAGGCAGGGAATAAACGTAATTACCAAAATTTTGAGCGGGCTGTTTAGTGGCCCAACACTGAATCAAACAGGAGATCCTTGCTTAAATTCCTGCATTATTCTTATAAGATTAAACAATTTCAAGGAGGAAAAGTGTTATGAAAAATCGTGCAGAAACACTAAAAAATTCATGGGATAATGATATTCGGTGGGCAGGAGTGGAAAGGCCTTATACGGCTGAAGACGTTATTCGCCTTCGGGGATCCATCGATATTGAACATACACTTGCTGACAGAGGTGCTAAAAAGCTGTGGAAGTTAATCAACGAGGAAGATTTTGTGAATACGCTTGGCGCCCTAACCGGAAATCAGGCGGTACAACAGGTGAAGGCGGGGTTGAAGGCCATTTACTTAAGCGGCTGGCAGGTAGCTGCTGATGCCAACCTGTCAGGTCAAATGTATCCGGATCAAAGCTTATACCCGGTGAACAGTGTGCCAAATGTAGTAAAAAAAATTAACCAGGCACTGCAGCGTGCGGATCAGATACATTATTCGGAGGGCAACGAAGAAATTGACTGGTTTGCACCAATTGTGGCAGATGCGGAAGCAGGTTTCGGTGGTCAATTAAATGTATTCGAATTAATGAAATCCATGATAGAATCAGGAGCTTCAGCTGTTCATTTTGAGGATCAGCTTTCCTCGGAGAAAAAATGCGGCCACCTGGGCGGCAAGGTATTGCTTCCTACACAAAATGCGGTCAGAAATTTAGTCGCTGCCAGGTTTGCTGCCGATGTCATGGGAACTCCAACCGTCATTATGGCCAGAACAGATGCCAATGCAGCGGATATGATCACAAGTGATGTGGATGAGTATGATCATAAATTTATTACAGGCGAAAGAACAACAGAAGGATTTTACAAAACAAGATCCGGCTTGGATCAGGCAATTTCAAGAGGACTTGCATATGCACCATATGCTGATTTAATCTGGTGTGAAACATCCGAGCCGAATTTGGAAGAGGCGCAGCGGTTTGCCGAAGCGATCCATGAAAAATTTCCGAACAAATTGCTGGCATATAATTGTTCACCATCATTTAACTGGAAAAAGAAATTATCAGACGAGGAAATTGCTTCATTCCAGAAAGAACTGGGTAAAATGGGCTATAAATTCCAGTTTGTTACATTGGCAGGATTCCATGCCTTGAACCACAGTATGTTCGATCTCGCCAGAAAATATAAAGATAACGGAATGGCAGCATATTCTGAATTGCAGCAGGCGGAATTCTCCAGCGAGCCATTCGGTTACAGCGCTACCAGGCATCAGCGCGAAGTGGGTACAGGATATTTTGATGAGGTGGCCCAGGTTATATCAGGAGGGACTTCTTCTACGGGAGCTTTAAAAGGATCAACAGAGGAAGAGCAATTTACAAATTGATATAGAAAAAAAGTGGCACTTGTCTTCCTCGGATAGGGCAACTGCTGACTGACATAATACCGAAATTTATAAAAGAAAGTAAAAAAATGTTTATTTCCGTCGGAGGGAATAGGCATTTTTTTAATAAAAAAAGAAGTTTATTGTCACATATGAAATACAATTGTAATATTACTATAATCTCTATGAAAAGTTTTGATGATATACTACGAATTGTCTAGAAAATATATTATATAGTACAAAATATATAGCTCACCTCTTTTTTTACTGTATACATAGAAAAGTAATCATAATCGACAGGTGGGAACGGGAAGCGGGGAATACAATTGAGAAAGTCGGTTATCACCTTATCCACAGTGGCTGTGGTAGGTTTGGGGAGTGCCTTTTTTGGCGCGGAAGCTCATGCAAATACGCTGAGTGATCTGGAAAACAGGCAGTCGCAAATAGAGGATGAGAGAGCGGAACTTAGAAGCAATCTATCAGATGCGGAAGCGCAAGTAGCGGATGTGCTGGTGGAATTGGAAGAACTGAATGAGGAGATAGAACGTGTATCCGAAGCATTGGACCGAAATAAAGCTGCAATGGAAGAAACAGAGGATAACATCGCCAATACAGAGGATGAAGTGGATGCTTTGGAAGCGGAAATTGAGGAATTGGAGCAAGCAATCGAAAAGCGTCATGATATCCTGAAAGAGCGAATGGTTTCCTATCAAAAGAGCGGCGGGGATATTAACTATCTGGAAGTAATATTCGGCGCACAAAGCTTCAGTGATTTTATTAACCGGGTTTCCGCAGTAAATAAAATTGCTGACTCGGATACGAGATTGATAGAACAGCAGGAAGCGGATAAGGAAGAAGTAGAGGAAAAACAGGATCAGGTATTGGCAAAGCTTGATGAGTTAAAAGTTATGAAACGGGATCTGGAAGATGTTCTGGATGCAATCGAAGCCCAGCAGCAGCAAAATGAAGATAGAAGACAGGAATTAGAAGATAAAGAAAATGAACTGACAGCATTAGTGGAAGAACTGGAAATAGAAGACAGTAATCTGGCATCACTGGAAAGAGAAGTCAGGGACAGCATAGATGCGGCAAGTCAGCCTGCAGTGGCTTCAGAGGAAAGTTCACAATCAGATTCAGGGCAGAATGTAACAACTGCAAGCAAGGAAGAGAGTAAATCTGCTCCCAAGCCATTAAGCGGCGGAAGTGCCATTGATGCAGCATACAGCCAGATGGGAACACCTTATGTACTAGGCGGAAAAACTCCGAGTGCGTTTGACTGTTCAGGATTTGTATCTTGGGCCTATGCACAAGCCGGTAAATCCATACCATCCTATACTGGAGCTTTAGCAAACACAGGGACAAAAGTATCACCAAGTGATATGCAGCCTGGAGATCTCGTGTTTTTCAGAGGCGGCGCCCACGTTGGGATCTATGTAGGAGACGGGAGTTTTATCGGTGCCCAGACTTCAACCGGTGTAGAAGTAGAAAGTATGACAAGCGGTTACTGGGGAGGCGTATTTGACGGCCACGTACGCCGTATAAACTAAACATGTATTAAAAAATCCACCTTGTATATAAGGTGGATTTTTTTCTCTACCCAATTAAAAAGCTGCCTCCACATTGCTGCCAGCTGGCTGAAGGTAATATTAAAAAATCTATCTTTTGAAACTTTCTTCCGATTTACTCGTATGAATTTTTAAGTAATTTTAGTATAATGAAAAAACAGAAGCCTTTTTTGATTTTACGGGGGTTTATATTAATGAAAAAATTAGACGAAGCAAGAGAAGCATTAAATAGGGTAATTTACGGAAAAAGTGAGGTTATTGATTTATTGTACGTTGCATTGCTTGCAGAAGGCCATGTGCTTTTGGAAAGTGTTCCGGGTACAGGAAAAACCAAATTGGCAAAAAGCTTTGCGAAAGTGATGGCCGGAAAATTCAGCAGGGTGCAATTTACACCGGATGTCCTGCCGAGTGATGTTACCGGTATTCGGTTTTTTAATCCGAAAACACAGGAATTTGAATTACGGGTTGGCCCTGTAGTGACAGATGTCCTGCTGGCAGATGAAATTAACCGTGCTACACCAAAGACACAGTCCAGTCTGCTTGAGGTAATGGAAGAATACCAGACCACGATTGACGGAGAAACCATTGCTGTAGACAGGCCATTTATCGTCATCGCCACACAGAATCCGGTAGAAAACAATTACGGTACATTTCCACTGCCGGAAGCGCAATTAGACCGGTTTCTGTTAAAAATTGATTTAGGTTATCCGTCCAGAGAAGAAGAAAAGAATATTTTACATACATATCGAACTGGAGATCCGTTTGACAATATAGCTGTTTCATTATCGATGGCAGAGATCAGGGAAATGCAGGAACAGGTGCGGAATATCATAATTTCCGAGGCTGTTTCTAATTATTTATTGTCCCTTATTCACGCATCCAGAGAACATGATGAGGTAGAACTTGGGATAAGTCCAAGAGGCATGCTTGCCTTAATGCGGGCGGCGCAAGCCTTTGCTTTTCTGCATAACAGGAATTATGTAAAGCCAGATGATGTGAAAACGCTTGTTCCATATGTGTTTGAACATAGGCTGATTTTAACGATGGAGGGCTCTGTCAAAAAAACAACTGCTCAAATCACAGAAGAAATTATTCAGATGGCGCCTGTCCCTGTGGAAGAAGGAGCAGTTAGTGAATGATGTGGCAAAGGGAAATAGGCTCTCAGCAATTGAAAAGTTATGACTATGCAATAGCTGCCATTCTTGTATTCTTTTTTATAGGTATTCTATTTCAAAATGAAATTGCTTTTATTGCAACAGGCATATTTGTGGTTTACGCGGTGATATTCCGGATTTATGATAAGGAGATCATGGGAAAACTGCATTTAATAAATCCGAAGAAAACAATAAAGCTTTTTCCGGGGGATGAGGCGAAACTGAAACTGGAATTGGAGAACCGATCCATATTTCCGTTAATTAACGGCGGACTGCATTTTCAGGCAGGACCAGCCATTAAAGCTTATCAACATATAAAGAATGAAAAAAGCTATTGGAAAAGCATATATATTCCATTGTCTATATTGCGCAGGAAAAAGGCAATCATTGAGCTGCCCATTCGTGCAGAACACAGGGGGGTTGCAAAAATAAATGGCATTACACTTTCCTTCCCGCATTTATTTAATTATGATTCCGTTACATTGAAATACAGGCAGTTTTTCTATACGGAATATGTGGTTCTTCCTGAACTGTTGCCAGTACAGGGGGCAGAGGCTGTATTTCAAATGATGCCCGGCAGCGGCTATGCTGCATTTTCTCCGTATGAGGATGTCCAAAATCCACAGGGAACAAGAGACTACAGCGACAGTGATCCTTTTCACAAAATTAATTGGAAAGCATCCGTAAAGACACAAAAACTGCAAACAAATGTATATGAGAAAATGGTGGACAGATCTTTTGTGTTTATTGTTAATATTGCAAAGGATAATCAGTTGAACATGATGTCTTTTAATAAAAACCTTGAAAAGCTATTATCTTATACAGCATATCTTTGTCATTATGCGATGCAAAAAAATATCCCTTATGAAATGTTTCTAAATACAAGAAAGCCCGGGAAGGTTCCGTATATTCAATTGCCGGAGGGAGAAGGTCAAAGGCATTATGGTTACGCCCTTGAGCTGCTGGCAAGGGTGAATAAACAATCGATGATTATGCCTCTGAACCAAATGCTTCATCGGCTTGGGAAATATTTTCACAAACCAAAGACAGTAATTGTTATCGGGGAAATACCTTCCGGATCAAGTGAATTAATGAGTACCTGGAAACAAGCCGGCCATAGTGTTTTTCATATTTCAGGTGAAGGTGAAGAGGCGATCGTTCGCCCACTGACAAGAGGCGGGGGGATGGCCGATGCGAAATAATCATCCGATTTTAACTTATGCCTATCATTTTATAAGTGAAACGATCATTTTATTTTTGCTTTTCCTTCCCTTTCTCCATCATCGCTTTATGTGGGTGCCTTACGGGAGTTATATTATTATTGCAATTGTTGTTTGTATTATCTTTAGTATAATTGCCAGGTATACGCTGAGTTACTTATGGTATATATTCACCGCACCTTTTCTTTTCATTGCTTTCTTTGTACTGGATTACCCGCTCATTTTATCCATTATTTTTACAGGTGCATTTGTCTGGCGATATATAAATATACGTAATGAAGAAGCGATCAGCAGGGAAAACAATTATATTATTATTGCTCTCGGTCTTATGGCAATTAATAGTATATTAATCCAGGATACGAGAATTATAATTTACCCTTTACTGCTGTTTGCCATTGTTATTTTGGGATACATTGCCAGCCACTTGGCTGTCGTCCATAAAAGGGAGCGTAAACAGCTTGACAGCAAACTGCCTGTATATTTTATCGGTTTGCTGGCAGGAGGGGCAGGGCTATTTTTCCTGTTGTATGAAGGAATCAGATTTGTTATTGTATTTGCCTTTCATGGAATATTGGATGTCATCTCCGGTATGATTGCAAGCTTTGCACAGCTTTTTAGTTTTGCGGAACCAGAGGAAATAAAGCCTGGGGAACTGGAAGAAGGGGTTGCAGGAGAAAATCCTGCTGAAAATTGGAGTCAATTGGAGGGGCCATCATTTATTGAGATAGTTGCTCCATATGTAGTAATAGCCGTCTCCCTGCTATTCCTGGCTTTATTGATATTCTGGGTATGGAAAAATCGTTATAACCGTTTTAACAAAGAAGAACAGCAGGAATACGATGCCTACACCAGCGCGGAACTCAAGATAGACAAATCCGCTTCCATCATCAGCCGGTGGAGAAAAAAGCTTTCCCAAAAGCCTGCCCATCCTGTGAGAAAAATGGTGTATCAATTTGAAAGGACAGCTGCCAAATATAAAATGGGAAGAAAGCAATTTGAAACAGTGGAGGACTGGATGGAAAGAATTGGTCTTGAAGCTGATTTTACTATTTATGAAAGAGTCAGATATGGAAATGCGGATGTAGGTGAAAACGAAGCAAATCAATTAAAAAAAGAAATTTGGAAAATAGAAAAGGCATTGAAAGAAAAGGTTGAAGCAGTTGACCATGATTCATAGAACATTTATAATAAACATCAGCTAAAAAAGTTTTCTAGGGTTCCGCAATGCAAGTTGGTCAGGTCCGAGAGAAAACACACGTATGTGTACACGGAGGGATAAAAGCCCGGGAGGATATCATTTTGGTATCTTTCCGGGCTTTTTAATTTGCTGTAAAAGAGAATACTGATTCATAAAAAAGGTCTTGGTTACCAAAGTACAGGAGTGATTGAAAATGAATAAATACTGGAATATGATTTTTTTGGCAGCTGCCTTTGAAGTTGGCTGGGTTGTTGGGCTGAGTCATGCCTATAATGTGTTTACCTGGATCTTAACAGGTATTTGTATCTACGTGAGCTTCCATTTTCTCATTATGGCTTCAAGCAGACTGCCGGTAGGTACTGCCTATGCCGTTTTTGCCGGACTTGGTACAGCGGGTACAGTCATCGTGGAAATCTTTATTTTTGGGGAACCATTTCAATTAGCTAAAATTCTTCTCATTGCTTTATTGGTAACTGGCGTATTTGGCTTGAAAACAGTCACACCGGCTGCAGAGAAGAAGGGAGGTTTAGGCTGATGGATTGGATGATTCTTATTACGGCAGGCCTTACGGAAGTGATTGGCGTTATGGGGATTG
Organism: Virgibacillus aidingensis; assembly: GCF_010994035.1. Lineage (GTDB taxonomy): Bacteria > Bacillota > Bacilli > Bacillales > Amphibacillaceae > Virgibacillus_N. Next base: position 236,802 of record NZ_WIXN01000003.1, on the reverse strand, counting down.
ACCGATTAAACAGGCACAGGAATCTCGCTTCTTTCAGTATCATGGCAGGCGGCTTTATCATAAGTTTTATATTATTATCCATTGCCATGCAGTCTATTCCCATGAGTACTGCTTACGCGGTCTGGACAGGAATGGGTACCGTGGGAAGCGCCCTCGTTGGCATGATTTTTCTGGGGGAATCCAAGGATTGGAAAAGACTATTATTTATCAGCTTTATTCTTAGTGCTGCCGTAGGATTGAGGCTGGTTTCTTAATCAGCTGCTATGTTTACTGCCGCAAAATATAGGTTAAATATTAATAAAAGATTATACCTATAAGGAGGCGTTCCATTAAATGATGGACTTGCATAAAAAGCTGAAGGATTTGGAAAAAGTGCGCAGGGATGGAGCGAGTAAAGTTTTTACCATGTACTTAAACACCGATCCGTCAGACCCCGATCAACAGGGCGGTGAATGGAAAATACATTTTAAAAATGGAATGAGAAATTTTGAGCAATACTTGAAGGAAGATAAGAATAAAGAGGAATATGAACATTTTCAGGCAGTAAAAGAAAAAGTGAAACGGTTTATACAAGGAAATGAACAGGAATTTCGCCGTGGTGTCATCATTATTGCAACAGCAGACGAAGAAGTCTGGTTTGCTGATCGCGTACAAATGCGTCTGGAAACGAAATTTTACTGGCAGGAAACACCGGTGCTGGACCAATTGTATGAACTGCGGGAAAAATATCCAAAATCAGGTATTATTCTAGTACAGCAGAATGAGGTAAAAATCATTGATTCCTATTTAAATGAAATTCAGGATACAGCCTCCTATGAACTCGATCTGGACACAGCTGACTGGCGGGAAAAACTCGGACCGAGAAAAGGGAATTCATCACCATTTGGCCCCGGGAGAACGAATCTGCAGAAAGATAATTTTGCTGACCGGTTTGAAGCAAATCAGCAGCGCTGGTATAAAAAAATTGCTCCAAAGCTGGATAAACGGGCCAAAGATAATAATTGGGAAAAGATATATGTAGTGGGAGAGGCAGATGCTTCCAAAGAATTAAAGAACCAAATGAACAAGCCTGTTGACGCTATGATACAAAAGAATATGCTTGATCATGAAGAGTCAAAGGTTTTGGAAGAAGTGTTTGGCTAAAAGCAGCGGATTTTTAATAGCATGCGGGATTTAAATTCTGTATGCTATTTTTGGCTTGTCCGGGATGTAATACATGATTGGAAGGTTCGTTATAAGATGAATGAGAGAGAGTTAAAAGCAACTGGGCTTCCTTTCAAAAAAGTACGTTCATACACGGATGAAAGTACGTTCATACACGGAGGGAGGACAAGGGAAAAAGGACATGTGCCGGGATAAGGCAGCTAAGGCTCGGCTTGGCTGTTTAGTTTCCCGGATATCCATACACATGCTGTATTTCTCTTGTAATTTTCTCTCCACTACCGCTTTATTGCAGGCAGACCATATTGCCGGTAGCAGGAACAACACAAAAGAGCTGACAGACCAAACCCGGCCTGCAGCCCTTCTTTCTTCTTGCATACCTGTTGAAACAAATCATGCCATCTGACAAACCGGGCATAACCCATAAATCTCAAACTTATGTCCTTCAATCGCATAGTTTTTCAATGAACTTTCCACTTCATCCATCGGACAAACGTCGATTTCTTTTGTTTTACCGCAATCCTTGCATATAAAATGATGATGGTGATGGTGAGTGCAATTCATTCGAAAATGTTTTTCCCCGTTCAGCTCGGTTGTTTCCAATATCCCGTGCTCACTGTAAAGGTGCAGATTCCGGTAAATGGTATCAAAACTGATGGAATCATAACTTGCTTCGAGGTGTGTAATTAAATCCTTTGCAGTCCGATAGCCATCTTCTATTTCGAAATATTTTAGAATTTCTTTTCTTCTTCCGGTTGTTTTATAGCCTTTTTCCTTGAGAAGATTAATTGCTTCCTTCGTATCCATTAGTTTCACCCGCTTTCTTATATCTAAAAGAAAATCGCTTTACTCCGATAGAAAGCAGCAAAATCATGATTGCCGTCATAACAATAGTTCCGCCCGGCGGAATGTTTAAATAATACCCGCCTATTAATCCTATGATAACAGCTATTTCTCCAAAAACAACAGATAAAAACAGCATTTGTTTAAACCCTTTTGCCAAACGCATGCTGGCTGCCACCGGCAGGGTCATTAATGCAGAAACTAAAAGCACACCAACGATCTGGATGGATGCTGCAATGACAAGGGCGGTCAGCACGATAAATAATAGATGAATCCGTTTTGCATGAATGCCGGATGTCGTTGCATGCTCTTCATCAAAGGATAAAGTTAATAATTCCTTATAAAACAGCGCTACGACTGCTATAATCAATATCGAAATTCCTGCGATTGTGTAAAAATCCTGCTGGCTGACCGCTGATACAGAGCCGAATAAATAGTTCATCAGGTCTCTATTAAATCCGTCCGCCAAGGATATAAAAATAACCGTCAGTCCCACTCCGCCGGATAAGATAATCGGAATTGCTATTTCCTGGTAGGATTTATAAACCGATCGGAGCTTTTCAATTAAAATGGATCCCAGGACCGAAAAAGCCATTCCGCTGTATAAAGGACTGAGCAAGACAAAACCAAGTCTTTTTTCAAGCAGCATGCCAAAAGCGATCCCTGCCAATGTGACGTGGGAAAGGGCATCTGCGATTAAGGAAAGCCTTCTGACAACAATGAATGTCCCGAGCAATGGGGCGATAATGCCTATTAATATTCCTGTGAAAAATGTATGCCGTAAAAAATCATATTCAAAAAAATCTGCTAGCATAAGGCTTCCTCCATCATTAATGATTATGCGTGACGATGTTTACCGGATGGCCGTAAAACCTGGAGAGATCTTCTTTAGAAAGAGAGGTGTACTCTTCCGGTTTCCCGTGAAAATGCAATGTTTGATTCAGACAGACTATGTCTGTCGCGTGCTCGGTCATCGTTCCTGTGTCATGTGTCACCAGCAGTAAAGTAATTTGTTTATCATTTAATTGATGCAATAGGTCATAAAACCGCTGAACATTCTCATAATCCACCCCGACAGTAGGCTCATCCAGAATCAGCAGTTCCGGATCATTAACAAGGGATCTGGCAATAAAGATGCGCTGCTGCTGTCCGCCGGATAAATTCCCGACATTTTCATAAGCGTAATCCAGCATGCCGACCTGATCCAGTGCCTGTAAAACCAACGTTTTATGCTGTTTGTTAAAAAAACGCAGATAACCAATTTTAGCTGTCAATCCCATGGAGACAACCTCGAATGCCGTAGCGGGAAACCCTCTATTGAATGTATTGGCCTTCTGGGATACAAATCCAATCTTATTCCATTGTTTAAATTTATGAATCGGCTGATTGAACAGCTTTATCGATCCTTCATTCGGTTTTAAAAGTCCGAGCAGAATACGGATGAGAGTGGTTTTACCACCGCCGTTCGGCCCGACCAGTCCCATAAAAGCTCCTCTGGGAATTTCAAAATTTACGTTATTTAATACTTTTTTTTGATCGTAAGCATGCGTAATTTGGCGCATGGAAACAACAGGTTCTGACATTATCGCGGCCCCTTTCTAAAAGCAAAGTGGTAAATCACCCGAAGGCGTCTTTCAGCCGATCTGCCAACCGGGCAAATCGATCGGCAATCGCGTCAAATCAATCGGGAATTGCATCAAATCGATCGGCAATCGCGTCAAATCGATCGGCAATCGCGTCAAATCGATCGGGAACCCAGCCAAATCGATCGGCAAGCCTGCCCATTCGATCGGGAGCTCCCCCAAATCGATCGGCAAGCCTGCTCATTCGATCGGGAACCCAGCCAAATCGATCGGCAATCCTGCTCATTCGATCGAGAATCCAGCCAAATCGATCGACCAGCCTGCTCATTCGATCGGGAGCTCTCCCAAATCGATCGGCCAATCCTGTTAATCGCCCGGAAGCAGAATAGAATCTGGTAAGGATGCACTGCTCCTTCACCCCGTACTGCAAACCTCCAGTATTAAGCATATTTCAAATGCAAACAATATGAAGCATAATAATCTTTTGTTCCTATTTTGTTGCCTGATCCAATGTTTCTAAATTTTTCTCCATGATAGTAAGATAATCTTCATCTGCTTCTATATCTTCATCTGTTAATACGGATAAATTATGAATGATTAAACTTTCTGCGCCAATTTGCTCCTGAATGATTTCAGCCACACGTGTTGAAACGTTTTGTTCGAAAATAATATAATCCATATTATATTCTTCCGCCGTATGAATTATTTCAGTCAATTCTTTTTGCGAGGGTTCATTGCTGGTGGAAAGACCGTGAATGGAAATTTGTTCAATCCCATATCGGCTCTCCCAATAACCAAAGGCAGCATGGGAAACGAGAATACGTTTGTTGGTTTTCTCATCTAAAACAGCTTTGTATGCATCATGCAGTTCCTTAAGGTCCTGTTCCAATGCTGCATAATTTTCTTCATACAGAGCTTCATGCTCCGGATTCAATGAAATCAATTCTTCTTTAATTACTGCTGTCATATCCAGCATTCTGAGCGGATCAATCCAAATATGCGGATTATGGTCACCGTGATCATGATCGTGATGGTCATGATCTTCGTGATTGTGCTCCGTTCCGTTTTCCGTATGGAATATTTCCTCGTGCTGCCCCAGTTCAATTAGCACAGTGTCCTGAGATTCCAGTGCACTTGCAGCTGTTTCGGCAAAAGCTTCCATACCCGAACCTAAATAAAAAAATGCATCCCCATCGGCAATTTTGGTCATATCTTGTGTAGCAGGTTCATAGGTGTGTGCATCAACCCCCGGAGGAATCACGGATGCAGCTTGCACGGTCTTTCCTCCAATCCGTTCAGCCGCATATTGAATTGGGTAAATTGTTGTATATATAGTCATTGCATCATTATTGGTTGTAGATGCTTCGTTGTCTTGTGTACATCCAATCATTAGAGTTCCTGTAATAAGCAACAAAAAGATAAGTTTAAATAATTTCAATATGGTCACCCCGAATAGTTAACTAGTATTCTCGTATTATATCGGAATGATTACGATTTGTAAATAGGAATGGTTATGATTTAGAAATTTCCTTTTACTCATGAAAACCGAAAAAATATAGGAAAGGCACAAACTTACTATGAAAGATTTGAAAAAACTGCTTGCCCCATCTCACAAGAAAAAATCTCCGCAAGACCTAAATGAAGTGATTTTTGCCACTTAATAAATTTTAAACCGATAGTATAATAGAGGAAATCACATAAAAGGGAGCTCTTTTTAATGAAGAAATTTATGTTCATACTTGTCGCATTAATAATAATGCTCGCTGCATGTTCCCACGATCAAACGAAAACCGTTGAAGGTGATTTGCAAATAGATGACTCACTGGAAGGTCTTTCCTTTAATCTTGATAAAGAAGCATGGTCACCGATGATGGCGCAGTTTTTGAATGAAGTAGATGATCCGCGTGTCCAGGGAGCTTATGAATTGGCTATGGAGTATTCCGAAACGCTTGATTATATACCGTGTTATTGCGGATGTTTTGAAAGTAATGGGCATGAAAATGTCAGGCACTGTTTTGTAGATGACTTTAATGAGCATGTTGCAGCTTTGGACAACATGGGATTCGGCTGTGCCATTTGCATTGAAACTGTGGAAGAAACAGTTGTCAAATATGAAGAAGGTGCGTCACTGCAGGAGATTCGCGAATATATTGATAGAAAATACAGTGGAAACAAAGTTGGCCCCACCCCGACTCCAATGCCTAAAGGATAAATGGAGAGAAGCAATCGCAGTCAGAGCGGTTGCTTATTCTATAGTAAAGGAAATGATAAATTAGTTGTCTTATTTAGCCAAGTCCAGCCTCGGAATTCGCTACCAGCGAATAATTTTGGCGGGGTGATCATGAACTAAAAATTATTTCCTTTTGTTTATTAAAATATTTCCTCTTATTTATTGCGAAAAATCGTCGGATAATTTATAGTAGTGTTATAGATGGATAGGAAACTATCTTTATTTTTCGCAATAAAAATGAATGAGGGTTCATTCAAAATACGATTGGAGGATAAAAATATGACGCTTTCCATCAAGCGTGCTGCTGTGCTGGGGTCAGGTGTCATGGGTTCAGCCATTGCAGCTCACTTGGCTAACACAGGGATTCCAACCTTAATGCTTGACATCGTACCAAAGGAACTGACGGAAAAAGAAGAGAAACAAGGTCTGACACTGGAAGACAGGAAGGTGCGCAACCGTATAGCTGAAGACAGCAAGAAAGCACTGTTAAAACAAAAACCAAGTCCAATTACAACGAAGAAAAGCCTGGAACTGATTACGACAGGTAACATGGATGACGATATGGAAAAGTTATCGGAAGCAGACTGGATAATTGAAGTCGTCGTGGAAAATCTGGACATTAAGAAAAAAGTATATGCCAAAGTGGATGAACACCGTAAAGAAGGTGCGATTGTCAGCTCAAACACATCAGGTATTTCTGTAGAGGCGATGGCTGAAGGCCGATCCGAGGATTTCCGCAAACATTTTCTCGGCACACACTTTTTCAACCCGCCCCGTTACTTGAAACTGCTTGAGGTGATCCCTGCAAAAGACACGGATGCGCAAGTACTTACATTTATGAAAACCTTTGCAGAAGATACGTTAGGAAAAGGTGTCGTGGAAGCAAAAGATACACCGAACTTTATTGCAAACCGGATTGGAACTTACGGCCTTCTTGTTACTGTAAGGGAAATGCTGAAAGGAAATTACAGTGTAGGAGAAGTGGATTCTGTGACAGGTCCAATGATCGGCCGTCCGAAAAGTGCTACTTTCCGCACCCTTGATGTAGTTGGTCTGGATACGTTTGTCCATGTCGCGAAAAATGTATTTGACCAGGTGGAAGGGGCAGAAAAGGAAGTATTTGATGTGCCGGAATTCATGAAAACGATGAATGAAAAAGGCTGGCTCGGGGCCAAGAGCGGGCAAGGGTTTTTCCTGAAGAAAAAAGGAAAAGACGGCAGTGTTATTTACGAACTGAATCCGGAAACACTGGAATATGAAGACCGCAAAAAACTGAAAACAAATGCAACAGAAACAGCCAAACAGGAAAAAGGATCAAAGCGTAAATTAAAAACACTGGTATCAGCAAAAGGCGACAGAGCCGGAGATCTAGTCTGGTCTGTTATTAAACCTGCATTAATATACTCCGCAGAGCTTACAGGAGAAATTGCAGATGATATTCTTTCCATCGACAAGGCAATGAAATGGGGATTCGGCTGGGAAATGGGTCCATTTGAATCCTGGGATGCCATCGGTCTGAAGGAATCAGTGAAACGCATGCAGGAAGAAGGAGAAACCGTACCTGAATGGGTGCGGAACATGCTTGAAGCAGGCAATGAATCTTTTTATAAACGGGAAGATGGCAAAGTATATTACTATGATCAGGGTGAATATAAACAACAGCAGTTCAATCCGAAAGAAATCAACCTGAAACGCTTAAAAGATACAAAAGGTGTCATTAAAAAGAATGCAGGTGCCAGCATGGTTGATCTGGGAGACGGGGTTGCAGCGCTTGAATTCCACTCCAAGAGCAATGCGATCGGTCTGGACACCATGCAGATGATTAATTTTGCCATTGAAGAAGTGGATAAAAATTATGAAGGGTTAGTGATTGGAAACCAAGGTAAGAACTTCTGTGTGGGTGCCAACCTGGCATTAATGTTAATGGAAGCACAAGATGACAATTTCTTTGAGCTGGATATGGTTGTCCGTCAATTCCAAAACATGTCGATGAACATTAAGTATTCCAATAAACCGGTAGTAGCCGCTCCCTTTAATATGACACTGGGCGGCGGTGCGGAAGTTTCCCTGCCGGCAGCAGCAATCCAGGCATCCCCGGAAACATACATGGGACTGGTTGAGTTTGGTGTTGGTTTAATACCGGGCGGCGGCGGAACAAAGGAACTCTACCTGAAAGAACTACGCAATCTGCCGCAGGGCATTGATTTTGATTTGACCAAAGTAGCCAATGATGTTTTTGAAAAAGTAGCTATGGCGAAAGTTTCCACGTCAGCGGAAGAAGCCCGGGAAAATGGCTTCCTGGACTCGGGGGATGCCATCAGTAAAAATGCAGATCATCTGCTGCATGATGCAAAGGAAAAGGTATTGGCCCTGGCTAGAGCCGGCTACGTGGCACCGCAAAGGGAAAAAATCCCGGTTGTCGGAGACGCGGGCTATGCAGCCATGCTGCTTGGTGCAAAGTCACTTCAATTCAGCGGCTATGCGTCTGACCATGATGTGAAAATAGCAGAAAAGTTAGCATATGTATTATCAGGCGGACGTATTAAAGAAGGATCCGTTATCGATGAACAGGCAATGCTTGATCTGGAAAGAGAAGCGTTTCTGAGTTTGATAGGTGAACCGCTCACACAGCAAAGGATGCAGCACATGCTGCTGAAAGGAAAACCATTACGCAATTAAAAGAAGAGGGGGAAGAAATGTGAAGGAAGCAGTAATTGTTGCAGGTGCAAGAACCCCTGTAGGCAAAGCCAATAAAGGGTCGCTCGCAAATACAAGACCGGATGATTTGGCCGCATTGACCATTAAAGAAACATTGAAGCGGGCAGATAATTATGATGGAAATATTGATGACGTGATTATTGGCTCTGCCATGCCGGAAGCAGAACAAGGTATGAACATGGCACGCAATATTGCCGGACTTGCAGGACTTAAAAATGATGTACCGGGAATTACGATTAACCGCTATTGTTCCTCCGGGCTGCAAAGTATTGCTTTTGCAGCGGAGCGGATTATGGTTGGAGCCAGTGATACAATCATAGCCGGTGGAGCAGAGTCAATGAGCCTGATCCCGATGGGCGGGCATGTAATTAAACCAAATCCAAAGCTGGTACAGGATGCTCCCGGTTATTATATGGGGATGGGACACACGGCTGAAGAAGTGGCAAACCGTTTTAATATTTCAAGGGAAGATCAGGACAGATTTGCTGCGCAAAGTCATCAGCGTGCGGCAAAAGCAATAGAAGAAGGTAAATTCAAGGATGAAATTGTACCTGTCGAAGTAACGCAGCGCTTCATTGGAGAGAAAAATAAGGTAGAAGAGAAAACATCTCTCTTTGAGATGGACGAAGGGGTACGTGCAAATACAACACCGGAAATCCTGGCAAAACTGCGCCCGGCATTTCATGCAAAAGGTTCAGTAACTGCAGGGAATTCCTCCCAAATGAGTGACGGGGCCGGGACAGTACTGGTCATGGACAGGGAAAAAGCGGAAAGCGAGGGGCTGACGCCACTTGTGAAATTCCGCTCCTTTGCAGTAGCTGGTGTAGAACCGGAAATCATGGGCGTGGGGCCTGTGGAAGCTATACCAAAAGCATTGAAAATTGCCGGCCTTGATTTATCGGATGTTGGTTTATTCGAGCTTAACGAGGCGTTTGCTTCCCAATCTGTCCGTGTCATTGAAGCATTAGACCTGGATACGACTAAAGTTAATGTCAATGGCGGAGCAATTGCGCTTGGCCACCCGCTCGGCATGACCGGGACAAAGTTGACACTGACACTGATTAATGAAATGAAGCGCCGCAGCGAGCAGTTTGGTGTTGTAACCATGTGTATTGGCGGAGGCATGGGTGCTGCCGGTGTCTTTGAATTACTATAAATCTGAGGGTTAAGCAATAACAGCATGAAAGAATAGTAATCTCCAAAACTACTTCCATTGGAAAGGAAAGATGAACATGAGTGAAACAAAAGACAAATTATTTAAAGGTGGAGGCTTCCTTGTTGAGGACTTAACCGGTGAGGACGTTATTACACCGGAGGATTTTTCAGAAGAACACCATATGATTGCCAAAACAACGGAAGACTTTGTGACAGGAGAAGTCCTGCCTAAGGTGGACAATCTGGAAAATCATGAATTCGAGCATTCGGTGGATTTATTGAAAAAAGCCGGGGAACTCGGATTGCTCGGGGCTGATGTGCCGGAAGAATATGGCGGACTTGGACTCGACAAAATCAGCTCCTCTTTAATTACCGAGAAATTTTCCCGCGCAGGCGGCTTTTCCGTAACCCACGGAGCGCACGTTGGGATCGGTTCCCTGCCAATCGTGTTTTTCGGAAATGAAGAGCAAAAACAAAAATATTTGCCGAAATTGGCAACAGGGGAACTCCTGGCAGCATATGCACTGACTGAGCCGAGTTCGGGTTCGGATGCAATGAGTGCCAAAACAACCGCTAAACTAAATGAAGCAGGCACCCACTATATATTAAACGGGGAAAAACAATGGATTACCAACTCTGCTTTTGCAGATGTGTTTATCGTTTATGCAAAAATAGATGGGGAGCATTTCACCGCATTTATCGTGGAACGTGGATTCCCGGGTGTTTCCACAGGGCCGGAAGAAAAGAAAATGGGAATTAAGAGTTCGTCCACCCGGACATTGGTGCTTGAGGATGCGGAAGTCCCTGTTGAAAATCTGCTTGGTGAAAAAGGCCGCGGTCATATCATTGCATTTAATATTCTAAACGTGGGACGCTATAAGCTTGCGATCGGTGGTGTCGGCGGAGCAAAACGGGGAATTGAACTGGCCAGTAAATATGTAAATGAGCGCAAACAGTTTGACACACCAATTTCCAGTTTTTCTTTAACACAGGAAAAGCTCGGCACCATGGCAGCGGAGACTTATGCTAATGAGAGTTCAGTTTACCGTACAGTCGGCCTGTTCGAACAGCGTATGGGTTCCTTAACAGAGGAACAATTAAAAGATGGCCGTGAAGTAGCCAAGGCGATTGCCGAGTACCAAATCGAGTGTTCCATGAATAAATATATGGCGACAGAACTGCTTGACTATGTAGCAGACGAAGCTGTGCAAATGCACGGCGGCTACGGTTTCATGCAGGAATATGAGGTGGAGCGCATGTATCGCGATTCCCGCATTAACCGTATTTTTGAAGGAACAAATGAAATCAACCGTCTGATTGTGCCCGGTACATTGCTGAAAAAAGCAATGAAGGGCGAACTTCCGTTATTCCAGAAAGCACAAAGCCTGCAGGAAGAAATTATGATGATGATGCCTGAAGAAGTAGGAACAGAGGCGCTGGAGCAGGAAAAACATTTACTCACCAATGCGAAGAAAATTGTTCTGCTTGGAGCGGGACTGGCAGCACAGAAGTATATGAAGGAAATCGAAAACGAACAGGAAATTCTGGCCAACTTGGCAGATATGGTGGCAGAAGTATATAACATGGAAGCAGCCATCCTGCGTACAGAAAAGGCAATCAGCAAATCCGGGGAAGAGAAGAACAAACAGAAACTTCTGTATACCCAAGTATATGCACAAGAAGCATTTAACCGGATTGAAGCAGACGCAAAAGAAATTCTTATTGCTGTGGAAGAAGGCGACTCACTGAGAATGATGCTTTCCTCCCTGCGCAAGCTGACACGTCATACACCAACAAATGTTATTGCCAAGAAGCGTGAAATTGCTGCGAAGATTATTGAAGAAGAAAAGTATGTAGTTTGATAGAAAAAATATTAATCAATAGTTCCAGCAATAAGGTAAAATAAATTACAAACACCACCGTTCAGGTTGAATCTATAGGTTCCAACCTATCAAAAAGATAAAAAATGACTGACAAGTTGCAGGTTAATTTGTCAGTCATTTTTTATTGAGGCGGGAAAAATGGAATCCATTTATAAGTGTAAGTAGCCTTCCTATTGGAGAGAGAGCATTTTTCCTGATAAGCAAATGTTTAATATGCATCATCAGGGGAATTTAAAGAATAGCCAAGAAAATATATGGAAGGAGTTTTTTCATTGGGTATGACAGCAGAAAAACAAGGGAAGGCAAAAACAGGGTTGATTGTTGCGGGAGTAATTGCAGGAGCATCTTCATTAGTTCTTCTAAATAGCAATGCACGCGAAAAAGTAAAAGATACTTCCAGGAACATGAAGGATTCCATAAACAAATATACAACAACAATTAAAGAAGATCCAAAGGGTACTAAGAAAGCGGTTATCAATCGTATACAAAATGCAACAGATATTTCCAAAGAAGCAATCAATAAAATACAGGCGATATTGGATACACAGGGTAAAGAGATTAAAGACACAACTCAACATGTTGTTGAGGAATCAAAAGATGTGGTGTCTTCCGCGAAAGACGCACAAGGTGAATTAGCCGATGTCAAAGAGAGTGCAGTGGAGGCAAAAGATGAATTATTATCTGCCAAGGACGACGTAAAGTCTAAAGTTGATTCCAACAGCAAGGAGAAACAAAAGCCAGCTACCGACCATACGATTACAAAGACACCAGTCAATTAAACATTTCTAAGACTGTGGAAGGATCTGTTCATTTATGAAACAGAATTTTTCAGCCAGCTGCCTGTGAAGATCACCTGTGTCCTCCAGCTCCTGCTCCCATTATGACCTTATGAATTTCCTTTATGTACACTGAATTGAATGGAAGAATGAATAGCTGCTAACTGATGGGTGCTTTTCTTTAATAAGAAAAAGCACCCTTTATTGTTGAATTTAGAGGTAGTTCAGCAAAAGTTTTCACGCTTCCTGCTTCTGTCTCTTTTATTTATTCATGAAGCAGTTTTAACACCATTTCTAAAAGTGAATTTGTAGCCTTCCCTCCATCCACTTTGCTATAATGAACTTGGATGAGACAAAGGAGGTTCGTTGTTATGGCACTGCAATTTTACTGGTACCCTAAATGCGGTACATGCAGGAATGCGAAAAAATGGCTGGATGAACATGATATTGCATATGAAAGCATACATATTGTGGAGAACCCGCCGTCCCAAAGTGAGTTTGAAGCTTTTATCGAAAAAAGCGGGCTGCCTGCCAAAAAGTTTTTTAATACGAGCGGGAAAAAGTATAGAGAATTAAATATAAAGGATAAAATAAAAGATGCCGGGACAGAAGAAATGGCACAAATACTGGCATCTGACGGCATGCTGATCAAACGGCCGATTGTTACTGACGGGGAGAAGGTAACTGTCGGTTTTAAAGAGGAAACATTTGAGGAAACATGGCTGTAAAAAAGACTGGATAATCGGCTGATTAATTAGTATAGTTGAATTACGATTAATTATTGGAGGGATTAATATGAGTTTACCGAAGGACTTATTATATTCCAAGGAACATGAATGGGTAAAAAAAGAAGGGAACAAAGTACGTATCGGGATCACGGACTTTGCTCAGGATGAGCTTGGGGACATTGTATTTGTTGAACTTCCGGAAGTGGGTGATGAGCTCGAATTGAACGAACCGTTCGGAAGCGTGGAGTCCGTGAAAACAGTTTCCGAATTGTATGCACCAGTCAGTGGAAAAGTCGTGGAAGTCAATGAAGAGCTGGAGGACAGCCCTGAATATGTAAATGAGTCACCATACGAAAATGCCTGGATGGTTGTTGTAGAACTGGCCGATGAATCCGAACTGGATGATCTGCTGTCAGCGGAAGGCTATGAAGAAGAAATAAGTGAATAATTAATCCATCTGTAATCCGGCTGACGTATATGTGTCAGCCTTGTTTTTATTATTTATTTTAGTAGAGGTGCTATAACAGCATGATGCATGCGCCGGAAAAAATTATTATTGTGGAAGGATTGACAGATAAAAGAGAGCTCGATAAAGTAATTGCCGAGGAGCTTACGATTATCTGCACGAACGGCACACTTGGTGTGGAAAGATTTGAAGAGCTTCTGGATGAATATGAACTGGATCATAAAGAGGTTTATATTTTCACGGATGAAGATGAGCCGGGGATACAGCTCCGGAAACAGCTGGCAAGGGAGCTTCCGCATGCGGAGCATATTTATGTGAGCAGTGAGTACCGGGAAGTTGCCACAACCCCCGGACATGTTTTGGCAGCAGCACTTTTAGGTAAACACATAAAAGTGGATCCTTTTTTTCTGATTGACAGAGAATGAGAGAAACCTATTAAAAGCAAAGGTGATATTTTTGAAACAGGCAACATTAGAGCAACTGGAACAGAATGATTACTTATTATATATTTATACCCCTTTTTGCGGCACCTGTAATTTAGCCAGAACCATGCTGGAAAAAATTGAATCTGTCCATCAGGAGGATATTTTTTATGAAATGAACGCCTCTTTTTACCCGGAATTCATGCAGGAGAAAAAGATTGAAAGTGTCCCGTGTCTGCTTATAAAAAGAGATGGCAGGATACAGGAAAAAATATATACTTTTTATTCGATCCCCAATATTTATACCTATTTATATGAGTACAGACCGGAAATGTTTACGGGGAAATAAGCAGCTATGGTGAATGATCCATAGCTGTTTGATTTTTTAAATAGTGAGGTAGACGGCTGCAAATTGCAGTGAGATAAAATTATTAGATGAAAAATAAGGGGAAATGGGATGAATCAAAATCGCAGTGATTCTGTTTTCATTGATGCCCTGCTGGCATATATCGATATTGACATTACGAAAGGGTATCTTTACTCCTGAAGCTTCACTTTTTACACCGGCAATAATTCCTAATTGACACTTGGCACATAAAGTGCTATGATACTAGTTATTAATCAAATAAATCTTTATCTCTTATCCTGAGCGGTGGAGGGGCTGGCCCTGTGAACCCGCGGCAACCTTCAAATCCTGTATTTGAAAGGTGCCAATTCCTGCAAAGCAATTGCTTTGACAGATGAGAGAACGTAAAGGCCGATGATTGCGTCTTTCTGTTCTCTTGCAGAAAGGCGTTTTTGATTTTCGGAAGAGATAAGTTAGGGGGATTACTGTGATATCTATCGAAGGGTTGAGTAAGATATTTACCTCAGATAAGAAAAAAATAACGGCTGTAGATGATTTGACCCTATCGATTAATGAAGGTGAAATCTTTGGTGTCATCGGCTACAGCGGGGCGGGAAAAAGTACGTTTGTCCGGCTGCTTAATCGTCTGGAGGAACCGACCGGCGGCCGAGTAGTCATGGGCGAAAAGGAAATTACTACATTAAACAGTAAAGCGCTGCGACTTACCAGGCAGGATATTGGAATGATTTTTCAGCATTTTAATCTGCTCTGGTCACGGACAGTGGAGGATAATATTGCTTTTCCGCTTGAAATAGCGGGAATTTCCAAAACAAAACGAAAGGAAAAAGTGCAGAACCTGATCAATTTGGTTGGCCTTTCCGGCAGGGAAAAAGCATATCCTTCCCAGCTGAGCGGCGGGCAAAAGCAACGGGTTGGCATTGCAAGGGCCTTGGCAAATGACCCAAAAGTCTTGCTGTGTGATGAGGCTACTTCTGCGCTTGATCCGGAAACAACCAACTCCATCCTGGATTTGCTTGTGGATATTAATGAGAAGCTTGGATTAACCATTATATTAATTACCCACGAAATGCATGTCATTCGCAAAATCTGCAATCGGGTGGCCGTAATGGAAAGTGGGAAAATTGTGGAGCAAGGTGATGTACTGGATGTTTTCTCCAAACCAAAGCAGCTGGTGACAAAGAAATTTGTGGAGCAAGTCATGGGGACGAATGATGAAGATGACAGTATGGATTATTTGCTTCAAACGTATGAAGAGGGAAAAATCGTCCGGCTTCATTTTGTAGGGGAAATTACCAATCAAGCCTTGATCAGCCAGCTTGCAAAACAATTTGAAATTGAGATTAATATCCTGCAGGGGAAAATTGCCCAAACCCAGGCTGGTGCCTATGGAACATTAATTGTGCAGCTCGAAGGAAATGAAGAGGAAATAAATAAAGCTACCAGCTTTATTCAGGATGAAACCTCTGTGGAAATGGAGGGATTCGGAAATGGGTGATTTCTTTTCCAATCTGGATACACAGGATTTAATCGAGGCTACGTATGAAACATTCTATATGACAATAGTTTCTCTGGCAGGCACACTTATTTTGGGAATTATGCTTGGTCTGCTGTTATATATGACCGATAAAGACGGGATTTGGCAAAACAAATACTTAAATCTTATTACGGCCGCCGTTGTAAACGTATTTCGGGCCATTCCATTCATCATTTTGATATTATTATTATTTCCATTTACCAACTTACTGGTTGGAACACTCCGCGGGCCGACAGCTGCCCTGCCGGCTTTAATTATCGCATCGGCCCCTTTTTACGGGCGGCTTGTGGAAATTGCCCTAAAAGAAGTGGATAAAGGTGTCATTGAGGCAGCAAAATCAATGGGAGCAAAAACAAGGACGATTATTTTTAAGGTGCTGCTTCCGGAATCCATGCCGGCACTTGTCTCGGGCCTCACGGTCACAGCCATCGCTTTAATCGGCTACACAGCTATGGCCGGTGCCATCGGGGCAGGCGGACTTGGAAACTATGCTTATTACTTTGGATTCCAGCGCAGGGATTGGGACATTGTGCTTGTATCCACAGTTCTCATCGTAATCATCGTATTTCTGTTCCAGTTTATCGGTGATTACATTACGAAAAAACTGGATAAACGATAATGAATAATTAGGTATAATCCTATTTATAATAAAAACAACATCAAAGGAGAAGAATAATCATGAAAAAATTACTAGTATTTTTATCTGTTTTATTTGTTTTCTTATTAACTGCCTGTGGAACAGATTCTGATAATGATACAACGGAAAACGACACAGCAGGTGATGCAGAAACAACTGAGGATGCAGCAGAAGAATCCGAACCAGTGGAAATTACAATAGGCGCTTCGAGTACACCGCATTCGGAGATATTACAGGAGGCGCAGCCGCTGCTTGAAGAAGAAGGTATTACGTTAAATATTGAAGAATATCAGGACTATGTTTTCCCGAATGATGACCTTGCAAACGGGGACCTGGATGCGAACTATTTTCAGCACATCCCATTTTTAGAACAGACGATCAGTGATACAGGGTATGAACTGGATTATATTGATGGCATTCATGTGGAACCGATGGGTGTGTATTCCCAGGGCATTGAAAGTGTGGAAGACATTCCTGACGGTGCAGAAGTAATCATCAGCAATTCTGTGGCAGACCATGGCCGTATTTTGGCATTATTTGAATCAGAAGGACTAATTACACTTCCGGAGGGTGCTGATCCTGAGGAACTTTCCCTGGACGATATTGAAGACAATCCGAAGAATTTAACTTTCTCTCCGGATGTAGACCCTGCATTCCTGCCAGAACAATATTTCGCTGAAGAGGATGCATTGGTTGCCATTAATACCAACTATGCAATTGATGCTGATCTTAACCCGCTGGAGGATGCTTTGTTCATTGAAGGGGAAGATTCTCCATACGTGAATGTAATCGGTGTGCGTGCTGAGGACATGGAGAATGAAGCTTTGAATAAGCTTGTGGAAGTCTTGCAATCCGAGGAAATCCAGAACTTTATTTTGGAAAACTATGATGGGGCTGTTGTTCCGGTTGGCGGAAGCAATTAAATCTGCAAAATTTAAGCATTATACACCATATGCGAGCAAATAGTCAAATGTTAGTGAATGAGTATAACAGTAAATGTTCCATTCAATGATATGTTTGGTAATCGTGTCAAATCCGTTTAAATCCACATTGTAAAGGGAATCGTCCTTATGATAACCTTGATATTGTCATAAAACGAAAGGATGGTTCACTATTCATAGTGGCATACGCGTGAATCACACGCAGGAAATGGAAAAGGCAATGCAGCAGTCCCATAAAATGGGGTTTGCAGAGTATGAAAGAAAATTGGAAAACCGCCTTGACGTGGAAAAAAGAAGAGAGAAAGAATATGAAGCATGTAAACATTTAACCACTGATATTGATAGTCAAATTCACAGATAATAATTGACAAAAAACTGATGCTCCCCCGATGGAGCATCAGTTTTTTTGTTGCTTTGAAAGGAGTTTGTTTGCTTCTTTGTGTGCCGCGTGGGTTTCCAATTTATTTTCTGACCCGCCTGCGTTAGTAATGAAATAATTGAGAATGATGAAAGATAATTAAAATATACAGACAGACATTTATCACATCATCAGTATATTTATCTAATGCGATCCTCCGTATCCGCATCAAAGAAATGCGCGTTTGTCATGTCAAATGCCAGGTTCACTTGCTTGCCTCCTGAAACGTCGGTGCGGGAATCAACCCGGGCTACAAAATCCTGCTCATCTATTTTGGAATAGAGATAGGATTCCGCTCCCATTAATTCTGCCACATCAATGGTTGCTGTGACGGTTGATCCAGGATTTGCTTCGAGAAATTCGGTATCATCATGGATATCCTCCGGGCGGACACCTAAAATAAGATCTTTCCCTTCGTATTTCTGATCCTTTAATAACTTCAATTTGTCCTCTGGAACTTTAATTTTTACATTACCCAGATCAAAGAGACCCTCTGTCAGTTTACCTGAGAAAAAGTTCATGGAAGGGGATCCGATAAATCCGCCGACAAATACATTTTCCGGCGCATCATATACTTCTTTCGGCGCACCGACCTGCTGGATAATGCCGTCTTTCATTACTACTAGTCTGGTGGCCATCGTCATTGCTTCCGTCTGGTCATGTGTTACATAGATCGTTGTAGTCTGCAGGCGCTGGTGAAGCTTTTGAATCTCTGCACGCATTTGTACACGCAATTTGGCATCCAGGTTGGACAATGGTTCATCCATTAAAAATACTTTTGCATCGCGCACGATGGCTCTTCCCAAAGCGACACGCTGGCGCTGCCCGCCGGAAAGCGCTTTTGGTTTACGGTCCAGGTATTCTTTTAATCCTAAAATTTCCGCTGCATTATCCACCCGTTCTTTAATTTCGTCTTTTTTAAATTTACGGAGCTTGAGACCAAAAGCCATATTGTCGTAAACATTCATATGCGGGTACAGCGCATAGTTCTGGAAAACCATTGCGATATCCCGGTCTTTCGGTGCCACCTGGTTCATTTTTTTATCGTCAATATAAAATTCACCTTCCGTAATTTCCTCCAGACCGGCAATCATTCTCAGCGTAGTGGATTTACCACAACCGGATGGACCGACAAATACAATAAATTCCTTATCCTGAATATGTAAATTGAAATCATCCACAGCCAGTACATCTTTGTCATACACTTTTTTAATATTTTCCAATCGTAATTCAGCCATTCTTTTCCCCCATCTCTTTACATGTTATATTCATTGTATAGAAATGAGGAATCTATGAAAATGGTAAACATGCACAAAGCTGCGATTATTCTTTGTGCATGTTGGCAAGTAATGCTAAATATACCGTGAAAGCCTGATGGAACTCGCGGACATCCATGCCGGTTTTTTCCTGAAATTTGTCCAGTCTGTACTGAAGGGTATTCCGGTGCATGTATAATTCTTTCGCTGTAAGTGTGATGTTTAAATTACAGCGGATAAAAGTTTGTAATGTATGAAGGAAATCTTCCTCATCCGCAAATTCTTTTAATACAGAGGCCGCGAGCGAGTGTTTAAAACTGTCTTCTGTCTGGTCTATTAACATAAAAGGAACAGCTTCCGCATAAGTTATTACAGACTTACTTGTATAGGCGAATATGCTTTTTGCACCCTGTATTATGGAGGTATAGTAATCTTTTACGTTGTATAAATCATCCATATAGGCACCGACAAAGAAATGAATCGCACCATTTAAATCACTCATTAAAATATCAATAATCTGTTCGTAGGAAATTCTTTCGTCCGGGTGTGATTTTAACTCATCCACCATTATTCCCTCATGTTCATTTTCCCAGAGAATTGGCACAGGTTCAGGAAATAATTCATGGATCGCCGTTTTAAAAGCATGGGCGGAAATCTGATTTTTTTTGATGGAAAAATAAACAAAGCGGAACTGAGCTTGTCTTGTCATGTCAATAGCCGGCTCATTCTCATCGTGATGCAGGATGTTCAGCCATTTCTTTTCTGCTGTAGTTGGAACAGGTATTCTGTTGTTATATGGTGATAAAAAAGCTGTAAGCAATTTGATGTCTTTTGCCGTTAATTCCTTTTTCTCTATTCCGATTATTTCCCCGCTGTCTGTCAGAAACCATTGATAGGAACCAGACAATTCCGATTTTTTTTCATTGCAGCTTACCAGGGAGGGAAAGATCTTTTGAAGGTGATTTATCATGTTTGGCAACCTCATTTCTTTGAACTTTATGCTTGCTTGAACAGGAAAATAATGTATTTCCCTTCTTGCTATACATGGCATCCTCAGTTTGTTATAGTTGATGGGAGCAAAGACGTAATTCGGAGGAGGGTTATATATGCCTAATATTTATGATAGTGCATATGATTTGGAAAAAGCAATCCGAGAGAGCGATGAATTTGATAATTTGAAAAAGGCATATGATGCGGTCATGAATGATCCGGAAGCAAAACAGATGTTTGACCGCTTTCGCCATATCCAAATGAACCTGCAGGAAAAACAAATGCAGGGCGAAGATATTTCAGAGGAGGAAGTGGATCAGGCCAGACAGGTTGTGGAACTGGTACAGCAGCATGAAGGTATTTCGAAACTGAT
Source organism: Virgibacillus aidingensis (assembly GCF_010994035.1). Lineage (GTDB taxonomy): Bacteria > Bacillota > Bacilli > Bacillales > Amphibacillaceae > Virgibacillus_N. The sequence goes on along the minus strand of NZ_WIXN01000003.1, from coordinate 216,321 downwards.
GGAAGAAGAGCAGCGTTTGAACATGGTCATTAACGATATAAGCCGTATTATTACCAAACCGCTGGAAGAATTGTACGGGACAGATGAACAGAACATGTAAGTAGTGTTTACATAGAGACTCGCAGGGAAAAGACTGCGGGTTTTATTGATTTTTTTTCCAATTTTATATTGTGAATAGTAACTGACAAGGCTTGGAGTTTTTTTCTGAGTCTTTTTTATTTTGATGTTTAGTGATAAGAAAACACCATAAATAGATAAAACCTTCAGATAAAAAGGTTTTTCTGGATATGGTGAATCTGTTATATTTTCATTTAGGATTACTCCCCGTTAAGTCCTCACCATACAGGTAATTGCGATTAACTTTGATTTGTTTAAACAGACAAAACGTTCCCATACATCTCATCATTTATATGAAGATCAAGAACAATTCCAATTGACGAATGTAATGGAGTTTCATTTCCTTGAAATGGGAAAGTTAATAAAGCATTGGAAAAAGGATAAACTGGATCCATGGAACAATACACTTGCAAAATGGCTCTTGCTGCTTGGCAATGGGAAGGTCTATGAAGTTATATATGATGCAGCGCAGCGTGAGGCGGAATTGCGAATACAGGAAGCAGAGCATAAAGCAGAGGAAAAAGCACAGCAAAAGATAAAGGAAACGGAACGAAAAGCAGAAAGAAAAGCAGAAAGAAAAGTAGAACAAAGAGCAGAAAACATTGATCGTCGGCTGTTGGAAAAAGGCATGGAGATTAAAAACGTTGCAGAGGCCACCGGACTGGAAGAGAATAAAGTGAGAGAAATACACCGGGATGTGCAGAACTAACACCTGCATCACATATATTGAAAGAAGCATGTTCGACCGGGAGCATGCTTCTTTTTTCTGTATCAAAACGCATTATTGAAGGCTTCCGCTAAAATTAGGCAGAAAAAATACATCCTGTAAAATTTCTTTAAGCAGGATTCTCGCAATAGATGTCGAATTATGTAAATGAGGTCACTTTATATAAGGGGGAACAGCTATGAGTCTTGTGTCATTTGAAAGTAAAAATAATATCTCATACATTCATTTCAACCGTCCGGAACGGTACAATGCATTGAATAAAGAAATGCTGAAAGAGCTGCTGAAAGCGGTTGAAAAAGCTGAACAAAATGAAGATCAGATTTTAATACTTTCCGGTGAAGGTAATGCTTTTTGTGCAGGTGGCGACATTTCCATGATGAAGGATTTTTCCGAGAAAAAGTTTTTTGATGAGGTTATGGATACTATTGGAAAAATTGCTTTGAAGTTATATAGGTTGCCAAAAATTGTTGTTTCGGCGATCCAAGGTTCAGCTGTCGGGCTTGGACTCAGCCTGGCACTCTGTGCTGATTACGTTATTGCGCAAAATGATGCCAAGCTCGGCATGTTGTTTATCGGCATTGGATTGGCCCCGGATGGAGGAGGACACTTCTGGCTGCAGGAACGCATTGGCACGCAAAAAGCAAAAGCATTCACCTGGGGGTTGAAACAGGTAGAAGGTGCAAAAGCAAAACAAATGGGTCTTGTGGATATGATTACGGATGAAAAAGTAGGGGATTTTGCCAAGGGGTTTGCTGATAAACTGCTGACTACACCAATTATAGCCATGCTGAAAACAAAGCAAATTTATCATGCTGCAAAAGAAAAAGATTTGATCTACTATTTGGAAGAAGAGAAAAAGGCACAGTGGGAACTGCGGGGCACGGAAGATCATAAAGAAGGCGTTGCGGCTTTTCTTGAGAAGCGGAAGCCGGTATTTAAAGGAAAATAGGAGTGAGAAAAAAAACGAAACTAGTGTTTGATCCGATTAACTGGGTTGAATATCAAACAGTGCTAACAAAAAAACAATCCGGCAGAATGGACAGTTGCTTAATCATTCCGCTGGATTTTTTTAGATCATTCATGTACGATATTTCCTTCTTTTGACAGCTTTTCAGGGCGAACCAATTCAGTTATAGCACTAGCGCTGGTTTGCTGCGTATCAGTAATAACACTAGCACTGGTTTGTTGCGTATTCTCTGGGCTTTCTTTTCCTTCATCAATTTCTTCCGAAGTCGTAAATTGAAAAGAGCGTTCCGTCTCTTTCAGTTCAGCAATGGTGACCGAATATTCCTGTTTTGTATCGTCACTTTCAACATTTTGATGATTAACATCAATTCCGCCGCGCTTTAGTACCATATCAGTTATTTCCACTTGGTTTAATCCATCCTGTCTATGTCCAGCAACAATCACGACATACGTTTTGTCATCGACAAGGAATACTTTATTCTGTTCCTCCGTTTCATTCCTATCCAGCCATTTTTGAAGACGGTCCGGTGCCTGCTTTGGATCAATCACCTGGAAGTGGACAGGTATAGATTTTTGCTCCGTTAAAAAGCCTGATTCAAGTCCAGATCCTCTGATGATATCGTTAAAATGTTGGACGCTAAGGTTTCGATTTTCCTGTCCTGTTTCGTTTGAATAGAGGCCGTTCTGTATGGTTTCCAAGTCTTTTTTCAAGTTTTGCAAGTATCGTAGTTCCGCGTCGGTTAATGTACTACTATCAGCAAATTGGTTTATAGGATGGTATGCAAAAATGGACATATGACTAAAGATTTCTCTATCAACAAAATGGCCGCCGGCATCCAATACGAGATCCGTCTGTTCCAGATTCTTTTCGACCTGCAGCAGGGCCTGTTCCAAATCGTTTCCTTCCAGCTCATGTTCCAGTACTGAATCCAGGGAACGCCTTGCTGCCTCCAATTTAGAATAAAACTGGTTCAAAAAAGATTCAAACTGACGTTGACTTTCCTGCTTACTTTGATATAACTGCACACCTGTGATGATGAGTGCCATAGAAAGGATAATCAACAAATAGGTTTTTATTTTCCCAAATAATCCTTTTTTCATTGCCAACACCTTATATAAAACAAACTTTAATCCCCGGGAAAAATTCCCCTTAGACATTCTATTCGACGTGAAACTACTAAATTCCTTCCCGTGCAAAAAGATATTCTGAAACTGTTTTACTGCTTCACTCTTGCCATAAACAAATAACCGATAATCGCCAGCAGCCGCATCTTATCCTCTTTGGAAAGGTTATCTGATAATTCGACAATATCATTTTGTATATCTCTGAATATGTTTGTGTACTCATGAGGAAACTTTCCATTATAAAAGTACGCCCATTGATTTCCTTTTTCATCATCCCAGCTGAAACTCCCGGAAAAACCGGATGCTTGAATCGATAGGAGCGGTTCTCCCTGCTCGTTAAACAATTTGCCTTTAATCTGAAATAGAGATTTCAGTTCCTCCTGTATGTAGATGCCAATGTCTTTTTTTTCCTGGTTAAATATGGTCAGTTTCGTTTGCTTCAGCCACCCATTTTTTCGGAAAGTAAACAGGGTTTCTCCCTTGTTGGATATAAAACCATAAGTTAACGGCAGGAATTCGAGCAATGCTTCGTAAAAAATCTGAAAAGGGTAAATCCACCATGGAATATCCAGTGGTTTCACCGCACCAATAAAGTTACCGTTTTTCTCAAAAATAAGTAATCCTGGTGTGAAAGATACATCTTTTTTTATTACTGCATGATTCGTTTCCAGTAAGTCCTGCTTTGAATTGGGAATTTCCACATCTTTTACTTTCTTATAATGGGAACGGCTCTTCATGATAATGGAGAAAATCAATCCAAGCGGTATGAGGAAAAACAACATTTCCAGCCATTCACGTGATGTTGCCGGTGTCTGAAATATTAACCATAATAAGATAATCAGTATAATGAATCCCAAGAAAAAATATCCCATCTTTTCCCTTCGTTTGTACATTTTTGCGATCAAATTATATCCCCCACTCTGCATATATTTGTAACTTGTTTGAACTGTTTTTGATGGCGATCTAAACATAACAGGGGTAGCGAGCTTAAGTATATGTAATTTAATTAAATGCCAGGTTTACCGCGTTTTAAAAAAGAAATTATAGAATGATCATAACACCGGCGAACAGGAAGAGAATATGTAATGCGATAAGTATGTACTTTTTTCTCTCTTTTCCCATGCCGGCAAAAAGAAAGCCCAAAAGAGGGATCAAAATGATTCCCAATATAAAAAGAAATCCTAAAAACCCACTTATATACTGTTCCAAGAATAAGCCTGCAGCATACCAAATCAAAAATAGCAGGAGGAGCAGGAAAGAGAACTGATGCATTTTTTTCCCGAAGTCCTTTACCCAATCTTCGGCTACCCGAAAATAAAAGTCTTCTTTGTTTTTATTGCCATGATTAACATCAAATGCAGATACCAGCCTCTGCCCATTCTTTGATTGGGCAGGTATTTTGCCTTTAGATAAATCATCATTCAGATTATGATATTGTACAAGATTTTCTTCATATTGTTTCAGGATCATGCTGATATTGACATTTGTTTTGCTTTCTTTTAACTCAGACCCTTTGGACTTAAGCAGAGAGTATAGGGAAAATCGGGTTATGACCATGTGAATTCGTGATAATAGTTTTTGTAACACTTATAAATACCTCTCTTTATGCAAGATAAAAAATGGTGGCTCAAGTTGAATAGTTAAACAGTGGCCTACGGAGATGGGAATATGATGAGTTAAATAGAATTAGATTTTGATAGCCATACCCATTCGCTAATGTAGTATTGTCCCAAGCTCACGAAACCATCCCGAAGTCACAGGGAATACATTTCCATTCTTTGCAACTTCGGGATAGTGTTGTTCATTGACTTACCTGTGAAATAAGATCAATTTGGCTTCCGGTGATACGCAGCGATGGGTTCTTTCGGTGTGGCCTTCTTCCTCTAACCGGGCTTGCCCGATTTCTTTTGCTTCCTGATCATTTTTTGCCGTAAAAGATTCATCCAGCAATTTTTCCCCCGATTGATCAAATACTGTTAAAGCATATGTTCTTTGCATGTTTTTTCCTCCCTGAAGTTCTGTCAATTCAATGTGATTCCCTGATGCAGAAGTATTTCATTCTGATTCTATCGTACATATATTTTCGGAAAATGAAAAGTGAAATGGAGCCGCAGCCGAGATATAAGAGTTTTTAAGATTAAAAGTAATTTATTTTTAACCAAATGTTAAAAATATTTGACATAAGGTAAAAAATACATTACTTTATATACAAAGGAGGTTATACAGTTGCCTTTGAAAGAAACAGGTACACTTCAAAATCGCATTGCGGTGCTTCGGGCGGAAAAAAAATGGTCGCAAAAAGTAGTGGCAGACAAATTGGGAGTCAGCAGACAAACAATTATTTCGATGGAAAACAATCGATATAATCCGTCTTTGAAATTAGCTTTTGAAGTAGCGAATCTATTTGAGAAGGACATCAATGATGTTTTTCAGTACATTACAGAGGGATGTGAGGAATGATGGAAATGATAAAAATTATTACGTATATCATTTTTGTGGCAGTATTCTTATTTTCTCTTTTCATCAGTTTTAAATTCAGTTTTGGTGAGGAAGGAAAGGATGAACGCGGACAGCAAATTCTCAACCAGGCGTATATGATGGTATTCCCTATTTTTCCAATTGCCTGGCTGCTGACGGAATTGTATTCTGATTTCATTTCCACAATAGATTATGAAGCTTATAGAATGATCATGTGGATTATTGTAGTCGCAATATTTATTGTACATGGAATGGCAATTTTAATACTGAAACGACGGAGCTGAGTCTGTTAAAAAATCCGTGATGAATCTTAGTGAATTCTCTTTTTGCCATGAAGGAAATCGCAAGTGCGAAAGGGGAGATGAAAGGCAACAAGATCGTCCAGCCGGTAAAATAATGGATTGGTGCCGGAAATGCAATAACACCAAAAGTGATCGTTAGCCGCAGCTTTTTTTTATCCCGCATATAGTTAATGAGAGTCCAACCACCATCATTAGACGAAAATAAAACCGTCTGCCAATTCATGAGCGCTGCACTTGCCTGATTCTATTCCAATTTATACGGAGTGTAAGGGAATTTTTACCGTGAGACAAATACATGAAACTATTTTCTCGGACATACGTAACAAAGAGCAGGGGGAGGAGATTGAAAATGACACTACTATTGGAAAATGTAACAAAAAGATTTGGGAAACACACTGCAGTTAACCATCTTTCGCTTAAAATTCCAGAAAAGGAAATGTTCGGATTTTTAGGCGGGAATGGGGCAGGTAAAACCACGACCTTCCGAATGATTTTAGGGTTGCTGGACGCAACGGAAGGCAGCATAACATGGAACGGCGAGCCAATCAATTATGATAAAAGCCATGTTATCGGGTATTTGCCTGAGGAACGGGGATTGTATCCGAAATTAACGGTAAAAGAGCAGCTGATTTATCTTGGTAAATTAAGAGGAATGAATAAGAATGATGTACTGACAGAGCTGGACAGCTGGCTGGAACGGTTTAAAGTGCCGGAATACTTAAATAAAAAGGTGGAAGAATTATCGAAAGGAAACCAGCAAAAAATCCAGTTTATTTCCGCTGTGATACATAAACCGGAATTGCTCATTTTGGATGAGCCGTTTTCCGGGCTGGATCCGATCAATGTGGAAATGCTGAAAGAGGCAGTGGTCGATTTGAAAGAGCAGGGCACTTCGATTGTATTTTCTTCGCATCAGATGGATCATGTAGAGGAAATGTGCAAGCATTTATGTATTTTACATAAGGGCAGTCCGGTGGTACAGGGGTCATTGCGTGAGGTCAAAGAATCTTTTGGAAAGAAAAACCTTGTTGTTCATGCAGCTTTTCCACTGGAATTTCTTCGTGATTATCGTGGTGTCGTCTCTTATAAAAAGACAACGGAAGGATGCGAGCTTCAAATAGAAAATGAAGAGGTTTCCCAGGAAATATTTGCAGCATTGCAGGGAAAAGGGTTCATCCGTAAATTTGATTTGGAAGAACCATCATTAAATGATATTTTCATTGAGAAAGTAGGTGCTTCCTATGAATAAATTTTGGATCATCATGTCTCATACATATATGTCCAGGGTGAAATCAAAATCGTTTGTCATCAGTACAGTGATAACTTTATTATTTATCGTTGGGCTGGCTAATTTTCAGTCGATCATAGAAATTTTTGCGGATGAAAGTGATGACAGGATTGCTGTAATGGATGAATCGAATGAACTGCTTGAACCATTCAGCCGGCAGGTGGAAGCTTCAGGTGAATCCGTTGAAATGGTTTCCTTTGACGGAACGGAGGAAGAGGCTAAAGACATGGTGCAGGAAGGTGAATTTGATGCACTCATGACATTAACATTAAATGATGAAGAAATGCCGGAAGCAACCTATTATGCTAACAGCATTTCAGGGAATGGAAATCAAACTATGCTGGAGATGCAGCTTCAACAACTAAAAGTGGCGATGGCGACCCAGCAGTCCGGAATTGATGCCGAGACATTGGCTGCAATCCAGGCGCCTGCAGCATTTCAGACTGTTGCACTTGATGAAGGTTCCAGAACAGAGGAAGAACTGAGCCAGGCAAGAGGAATTGTCTATATTATGCTGTTTCTCCTTTATATGGCTGTCATTGTCTATGGTCAGATGATCGCAACTGACGTGGCAACGGAGAAGTCATCCAGAGTGATGGAAATTCTTGTTTCTAGCGCGCCGCCGGTTACGCATATGTTTGCAAAAATCATGGGTGTAGCAATGCTTGGCCTGACACAGGTTGTGCTGTTTGTCGGTGTCGGTTATGCACTCATTGCCTCTAAACAGGATGAATTGACCGGCGGGTTTTTTGAAGTGTTTGGCATTCAGGATACTTCCATATCCATCTATATTTTTGCCATCGTATTTTTCATATTGGGTTATTTCCTGTATGCTACCATGGCCGCTATGCTTGGGTCATTGGTCAGCAGGGTGGAGGATGTGCAGCAATTGCTCATGCCGATGATTTTCCTGATACTAATCGCCTTTTTCATTGCGATGTTTGGCATCGGTGTACCGGATTCCACCTTTGTTACGATCAGTTCCTATATTCCATTCTTTACGCCTATGGTAATGTTTCTGCGGGTTGGCATGCTGGATATACCGGCATGGGAAGTGGCACTGTCGATTGGTATATTAATTGGAACGATTGTCGTGCTGGGACTTATCGGTGCACGTGTATACAAAGGCGGTGTTCTGATGTATGGAAAATCATCCTCTTTGAAAGACTTTAGAAAAGCAATGGCTCTGTCTAAAAAGGATAAATAGAATGCTATGGAGGTATGGGATGAAAAACAATAGAAGTGCAGACGTAGATAAATTCATGGAAGAATTGCCCGCAGATATAAAAGAATTGGCCGAAAAGCTGCGGTATATTATCCATGAAGCGGATGACAATCTGAAAGAGGAAATAAAATGGAGAAAGCCCTGTTTTAGCAAGGGTGGCACAGACATATGCTACCTGCAGACAGCAAAAAAACATGTGAATCTTGGGTTTTATTTCGGGGCGAGCCTTCAGGATGAAGGTAACCTTCTTGAAGGAGAAGGCAAAAAAATGCGCCATATACGGGTCAGGAAACCGGAAGAAATTCAACCTGATAAGTTTACCGCTTTGATTCAGGAAGCAATTGCATATAAAAGCTGAGGTAGTCAATAATAGTCCGGTTCTTGATTGAATCGGGCTATTATTTTTGAGTTCTGATTGAAATTACATATTTAATATAAATGTTGGTGTCCAAATACAACATCCCGGGTATGATCATGTTGCTTTTCGTTTAATGAGGTACCCGATACGCCATCTCCATGCCCTTATTATTCTTATTGCTAAATATTGCAGCTGACGGCCGAATTCATAACATTGCTCCGAACTTCCCCGGCACCATGATTAAACTGGTATTCCCGGAAGATAGAACGTGCATTCTGTTCCGGGGTTTGCTAAAATAGAACACAATCATATCGTGTACGGGAGGCAGGCTTATGACAAAACAAATTTCCTTTATTCACGCGGCTGACCTGCATTTGGACAGTCCTTTCCGTGGTTTGGCGCATACACCTGATTCTATTTTTGAAGATATCCGGGAGAGTACGTTTAAAGCTTTCGGCAAGCTGGTGGATACAGCGATTGAGATGCAAGTGGATTTTGTATTGATCACCGGTGATTTATTTGATAATGAAAAACAGAGCTTAAAAGCACAGGTCCGGCTTAGAAGAGGATTTGAAAAACTGGACCAGCGTGGTATTTACGTTTATCTCTCATACGGGAACCATGATTATATAAAAGGAAATGTGCATCCTGTAACTTATCCGGATAATGTTTTTATTTTTCCTGGAGAAGATATCAGTTATTTCCCTTATGAAAAAAATGGAGAGATACTTGCTGCAATTTACGGGTTCAGCTATGAAAAACGTGCTGTCACAAGCAACAAAGCAGCTGAATTTTACATACAGGATGAGGACATTCCTTTTCATATTGCCATGCTGCATGGAAGTGTGGAAAGCAATACCGAGCATGATACATATGCCCCTTTTCAAACGCGTGAACTATTAGAGAAAGGCTTTCATTACTGGGCACTTGGCCATATTCACAAGCGGCAGACACTGACAGCTGATCCGCCTGTAATATATCCCGGAAATATTCAGGGAAGAAACCGGAAAGAAACAGGGGAGAAGGGGTGTTATCATGTTGTAATGACAGAAAATGAGGTGTCCATGGAATTTATTCCTTTACAGGCCATTCAATTTCTTTCTGTTGAAATAGATGTGAGCAGCTTAAAGGAAATTCATCAGCTTGAAAAGACTATTCATGACAAACTGAATAAAATGAAGCTTACGCAGCCTATGCTCGTTGATTTAAGCCTTTGCAGCAATAATTCCCTGCTCCGGAAATGGGAAAATGACGGCCTGGTGGAAGAAATTATAGAATTGATAAATGATGTAACGGTTTATGATAAAAATTGGCTTTTCATTTTTAGACACCGCAACCGGATAAATGACATTTCAGAAAGCATATGGAAGGAAGATCAATTTTTTGTTGAACTGCACCGCCAATTTTCGGAGACTGCTGTTCAGCCTTTTCTGAAAGAGTTATATCATCACAGGCGGGCAAGGAAATATGCAGCACAGCTGACAGAGGATGAGGAACAGGAAATTAAACATAAAGCAGAACAGTTATTAATGCATGAACTGCTGAAGGAATGAGGTGAAATAGATGAGAATAATAAGCGCCACTATCTATGGATTCGGAAAATGGATTGATTATACTATTGATTTTCACCCGGAAGGATACACCTGTATTTACGGGGAAAATGAATCGGGCAAATCCACACTTCATCAGTTTGTACTCTTTATGCTGTTTGGACTCCCCCCGAAACAGCGCCAATTTTACCGGCCTAAAACAAGCGGGAAATTGGGTGGAAGATTGACCGTGGAAGTTGCCGGGGAAGGAACTTTTATTATTGAACGGATGGATGAAGTGAATAACGGTGCGGCCGTCTGTTATACAAATGATGGGAAGGCCTATGATGAAGACTGGCTGCAGGCCAGGTTAAAAGGGATAACGAAGAAAACGTATCAGTCCATTTTTTCTTTTTCTTCCACTGATCTGCACATGATTCACAATATGAAAGAGGATGATCTTGCAGAAGTGCTTTTAGGAATCGGCATGACCGGTTCTAATGCAATTTATGCGGCTGAAAAAAGACTGGATGACCAAACAGGGGAACTATATAAGCCAAAGGGAACAAAACCGCTGATCAATAAGCAATTAACCACACTCGACAACTTACATACTCAGCTTCGCCAGGCGAAGGATACCGAGGATACGTACAAGGGATTAAAGGAAAATCAAACCTATCTTCAAAAAGAAATTTCGGAGTATCAGGAAAGGATCGGCAAGGAAAGAAAAGCGTTAAAAATGATAGAAAAAGAGCAGCAGGCACTTCCCTATATAAAGGAATATTTGATGACAAAGGAAAAACTGAGAGCATTTCCACATGCCCTGTATTTCCCGGAACAAGGAATACCTAGACTGGAGAAAATTAAAGATAAATTGCTTCCGTTAAGAAGTGAGCAAAGTATTTTACAGGAAAACCAGCACAAAGTTGAGCAGAAAATGAAGACATTACAGCAGCAAGTGGACGAATTCCCGTGGGATCAGGTCAACGAATTACTGCAAAAGAAAGGTTCCTGGGAACTGCGGAATAAAGAATTTAAACAGCATGAGGAAAGTATTCAGAAAGTAAATATAAAAATAAAACATGAAATGGATCTGCTTGATGTTGCTGTCAGTTATGAGGAGCTTGAAGAATTGCATTTGCCTTTTCACATCGAAAGAGCGTGGCAGGACCTGAAAGAGAGCAATGAAACATTCAGGCTGGAAAGAGAAAAAACGGAGCAGGAAATAGAAGAATTGGATAGACAGGAGCAGTTTGTAAAACAGGAAAAGACACAATTGGAAGCTGAAATATTACCGGAACACCATCAAAGGGAGCTGCAGGAAAAAATACGGAGTTTTCAGGAACAAAGCCTGGCAATAAAGTGGAAGAAAAATGCTGTACACCAAAAAGCCCAGCTGGAGAAAAAGCAAAAACGGGCAAATGGGATGTTGACAGGAAGCATATCAGCTGGACTTGTTGCCGGCATAACAGGATTTTTTCTTGATACACCTATGCTGTATTTCTTGATGATGACATTTTTTGTATTCGGCATCATCATATGGTATAGCGAAAGAAAATCCAGTGAGACAATGGCTGCAATGCTTCAGCAGGATATGCGCGAAATACAGACACAGAATATCACAGCTGAAGAAGTGGAAGAAGCAGCGCAGCTTTTATCCCGCAATGATAATCTGCTGTTTGACTGGAGAGCTTTGGAAGATCAGGAGAAAAACCTGAATCTTCAGCGGATCAAATGGGAAGAAAAAAGGAATTTTATGAACGAAAGATATAATAGATTGCAAGAGCAAATAGATGCACAAATGGATAAATATCCATTTCTTGCACATTTGGAAATACGTTTCTGGCCGGAAATGTATCACCGCTTAAAGCATATTGTTCAGCTCAGCCGGGATAAACAGAACATCAGACAGGAAATGACGAAAATAACAGAGGAGAATATGCATTTTCAGGAAGCATTGAATACTTATTTCGATTGCGATAAAAAGCTGCCATTGGAGACAATGTTGGAAAAACTTGAAGAAAATCGGGAAAGTTCGATAAATAAGCAAAAGCAGATTGCTTACTTCAAAGACCAGCTGCAAGAAAATGCACAGTCACAGGATAGATTGAAACGCCAATTGCAATTTTATGAAAATGAAAGGACTGCTTTATTGGATAGCGCAGCAGTTTCTACAGAGGATGACTTTTATGAAAAAGCAAAACAGATGGAGGAACAAGCCAAATATAAGAAAGAAAAATGGAAAGCAATAGAACAGTTAAATCGCATTTTACCGGAGGCAGACCGGGAGAGACTTTTACATGACGTCCCGGAGGAAAGCTCTTTAATAGACAGGAAGCATCGTACGAACACAGCAGTGGAAAAACTGGAAGCCTCATTGGAGCAAAAACGTAATGAATTGGCCCGGATTGAGGCAGAATTGGCACAGCTGGAAGCCTCGGAAAGCTACTCGTCTCTCATGCATCAAGTGGAAATGGAGAAGGAAGAACTGAACCATCTTGCAAAAAAATGGGCTGTATTAAAAACGGCGAAAGAGATGCTTTTGGAAACAAAAAGAAATTACAGGGATAAGTATCTTCATAAAGTAATGAACAAGACGACGGATTATTTTGCAAAATTGACAGGCGGCAGCTACACGAAGGTATTTGCGCCTGACAGGCAAAATTCCTTTTATGTTGTGGCAAGTGACCTTTCTAGATACCATGTAAATGAATTATCCAGAGGGACCATTGACCAGCTCTATGTTTCATTAAGATTGGCTATCAGTGATATTATGAGCAAAGAATACCGCATTCCATTTATTATCGACGATGCCTTCATTCATTTTGACGGGGTCCGGACAAAGCGAATGATGGAATTGCTGCATGACATATCAGGGTCCCGGCAGATGATTGTTTTTACCTGCAAAAAGGAGATAGCAAACTTGGCACCGCCTTCGCAAACAATTCAGCTGGAATTAGTGAGAGAAAAAGAAGTGCTTTCAGCAAAACAGTAACTGTTCAAGGAATACCGTTCGCATAAATGGAAAAATAATGATAAACTAATTCCATATTATTATTGCACTTGGAGGGAGTCCATTGCCGGAAAACAACGTGACTCAGGACTGGGAAAAATATGATGAAACCCTGGATAAATTTATACAGGTGATTGCCAAAAATATGAATTTATACGGTATTACTTCTTCTGTAGGGAGATTATACGGTGTATTATATTTTGCTGATGAGCCTATGACGTTGGATGATATGCGGGATGCGCTTGTTATGAGCAAAACGAGTATGTCTACCGGTGTCAGAACTTTAGGGGATATGAAAATGGTGGAACCGGCGTATAAAAAGGGAGTAAGAAAAGACCTCTATCGTTCGGAGGAAGACTGGTACAAATCGTTTACCTCTTTATTTGGAAATCGCTGGAAAAACCATACGGAATCCAATATAGACGAAGCCGAAGAAGCGATGGAGGAATTGAAAAGGATTTATTCGGAAACAGCAGATGAAACATTAAAAGAAAAAATATCCAGTGATATGGAAAAGCTGCGTAATGCAAAAAACTATTATGAATGGCTAATGAAATTTATCCGGGTAGTGGAGTCCGGGGAAATTTTTGAATATATCCCTAAAAATGAACAGTAAAAGCAGATTGGTTCCTGCGCAGGGATAGGCACACAGTGAGTTCCAAATACTGTCGTTGGGAGAGATTTCAGCACAGTCCTAAATCCTAACGTTAGGGCGAGGATTCAGCACTGCCCAGGGCCAATCTTATATATATATACAAAGATTGTTTGTTATCCAAGGGGGAGAAACATGAAAAAAGGAATAGGCAATATGGGCGTTGGGGATGCGTTTGATGATTTTATGCTGATTAAAGAGGTTTCCAGGGGAGTAACCAGTAACGGGAAACCTTTTTTGACTTTAATTTTGCGGGATGCCACCGGGGAAATAGAGGCTAAACTGTGGGACGCAACCAAAGAGGACGAAACCTTGTTTGTACCGGAGCAGATTATAAAAATAAGTGGGGAAATCAATCAATTCCGCGGAAAATCACAGCTGAAAATTATGTCGGTAAGGTTAGCTCAGCCTACAGATAATGTCTATGTTACCGACTTCGTGGAAAAAGCGCCTGTTGAGAAACAATTTTTAACGGAAAGACTGACAGAAGCCATTTTTGAAATGAAAAATCCTGCGCTCCAGCGGATTGTAAGAGCTTTTATTAAGAAGTATCAGGAAGCACTATTAACATACCCGGCAGCAGCCAAAAATCATCATGAATATGCTTCCGGTCTGGCTCATCACATTGTCAGTATGCTTGCCATTGCAAAAGAGCTGCATAAGCTGTATCCCGAGCTCAATAAAGATCTGCTGTACGCCGGGATTATCCTGCATGACCTTGGTAAAATAAAAGAGCTGTCCGGCGTGATTACCACTTCTTATACGGTGGAGGGAAAATTATTAGGTCACATACCGATGATGGTGGAAGAGATTGGTGTCATGGCAAAGGAGCTTCAGATTGAAGGAGAAGAAGTAATGGTATTACAGCATCTTGTGCTCAGCCACCACGGGAAGGCAGAATGGGGAAGTCCGACTCCTCCGCTCATAAAGGAAGCAGAATTGCTTCACCTTATTGATCTGATCGATGCGAAAATGAATATGCTGAACAGGGCATTGGATAAAGTGAAACCGGGAGAATTTACGGAGAGAATGTTTGCGATGGACAATCGGGCATTTTACAAGCCATTATTCGAGGAAAATTAAGGAGACGTCATTTTTTCTTTTTCTTGTTCATATACTCGTATTGGGAATAATGGACAAGGGAGGCAAAAAAGTGATTCTTGGTATACCTTGGTGGGTTTTTATGATGATACTTTTTATTTTCTTAAGCGGATTTATGGCATATCGTGCGATGAGGGCAGAACAAAAACTGGAACAGCAATTTATTGAAAAAGAGGGCCGAATTTACATGGAACGGATAGAGGCAGAAAGAGAAGAAAGAAAAAGACAAACTTCAGTATAATAGAATTTCCTTTCCGGAAGATGGTTTCATCAGTTATTTTTATACCGTCCATGAAGCAATATAGGGTAACCTCGGTTAAACAAAAACAAGGCTAATATAATGATTTATATTAGCCTTGTTTTATCAGTGCCTTCTTCCTTATCCTTGTGATTCATCTTCCGCTTCATCAGCTTCTTCCTGTTCAAACATATCTTCAAATTCACTGATTTTTACTTCCACGTTGGACTCCTGAATTAAGTTATTAATTTTTTCCTGTGCTTCCATTGGATCCATTCTCTCGTTAAGCAGCTGACGGCGAATTTCTTCTTCCATGTCTTCCAGTTCGCCAATATCTTCTTCGGATTCGCGAATATCATTTACTTTAATGATATGAAAGCCGTGCTGGGTAGCAACAGGATCACTAATTTCTCCCTCTTCCATACTAAAAGCAGCATCTTCAAATTCCGGAACCATCATTCCTGTAGAAAAGTAACCCAGGTTTCCGCCATCTTCCGCATTGGATTCATCTGTCGAGTATTCGCTTGCGAGTTCATCAAAATCGTCTCCATCGTTCAGCCTGTCCAGCACTTCATTTGCTGTTTCTTCATCATCAACCAATATATGCTGGGCCTCGATTTCGGTGTTCATACGGTCATATCTTTCCTGGATATCTTCATCGGTTATTTCAATATCTTCGGAAATAGCCTGCTCTTGTAATAAGCTAAGCCGAAGCACTTCACGCAATTGATCTTCGTCCTGGATTCCCTGCTGCATCATCCACATTTCAAACTGTTCACCCAATTGCTCCCGCATGGATTCAAGCTCTTCTTCTACTTCATCTTCGTCTATTTCATAATTATCTTCGAGTACCTGAATGGTAACCAATTCATTCAGTACTGCTTCTCCATTCCGGTTTTTTAATTCTTCATAAAACGCTTCTTTTGTAATATCTCCTGCATCACTTTCTACAACCAGTTCAGAATCTGAATCGGCACAGGCTGCCAATGTTAATATTCCTGCTGCCAGGGCTGCAGTAATTGCTGTTTTTTTCATCCATGTACACTCCTATACTTTTGCTCGGGTTTGTCACTATGGTTAAATATAACATATTTTGCTGTAAAAATAACAGTCCTTTGTGCATTAATATGAAAATTTGTATATCCGCAACTAAACTGTAACATTTAGTATTCTGACATATGCATTGACTAATAAAATGACAATCATAATATTTGTTACACGAAAAATTTTATTCTGCTTGGCAGCTTCCATTTCCGTTTTGGTGCAAAAGGAATGTGCTAATGAATTAAAGATGAATAATACGAAAAATGCATAAATGATAAATGACCAGCTCATTGTAATCCCCCCTAAAAAAACGGATAGCTATACATTTATTTTATAAATACCATATTCCTAACTTTATCAAAAGATTATCAATATGAACAGTGTCAATATGGTTTTTTTAATACAAGTACTTTTTTTCCGTTCATTTTAGTGAAGCAGGTAAATATAACTTTTTTTGTTTGTGTTAATCTCGTATAATTGATATAAGGTGTTACTAAAGCTGAAAGAGAGGTATTTTACATTGAAAGAACCAAAAGATGAGACAGCTTCCTTTCATGTACAATTACTTTCTAAAATACTCAATTTGGATGACTATCCTGTTGTTAAGTTAATTATCGAAAATAATTTGTCCAAAGAAGAATCTGAGGAATTATTTCTGCTCTTGAACAAGCTGAATGATCAGTATGAAAGACAAAAGGAGGAAGGATTTCTTGATTTCACCCCTTTACTTGTAGAATATGCAGGAATGCTGAACGAAAAACTTGATCCGGATAATACAATAGCTGCACTGCGCCAGGAAGGGCATTACCCTGATTTAATGCGGGAATTCAGTAAAATTATTGACATGGACAAAAGAAAAAGCCAACGAAGATCGTGAAAAGGCAATCACTTCTTTGTTGGCATTTTTATGCTCCCATATGTTCTTTCCTCTTCTATTTTTCCTCCACTTTCATTTCCTTAAACAACAACTCAATACGGCGGTGGAAATCAATAATGTCTTCCAGCCGCTCTTCTATCGTCTTGATTTCCTCTGAAGAATAGGCTGATTTATTTTCATCAATAGAAAGGTTAATTTCTTTTAATGACTGCTTTTGATGACTGGTAGCATCTACCCATCTGCTGATATAGGAATTCATAAAAGCCTTAAACAACTGGGAATTTGCCTGGTAGTGGTCCTTTCTTACGCCTTTTTTCCATATCCTGGTCACCAGATTTAAATCCGACAGGCTGCGAATGTTTGTACTCATTGATGTCTTGCTTTTCCCCAAAGCAGATGCCATTTCATCCAGTGTAAGGGCTTTTTCCGAGATATATAAATATGCAAATAATCGTGCTTCTGATGGAGATAAATCAAACATTTCCAGCGTTTTTGCAAACTCCTGCATGATTTTATCTGTAAGCTGTTCTGTCCGAGGTTGCTTCATAGTATCACCCTAACTGTTGTTAATTCAAGGTTACACTAAATTTAAAGTTATTAAAAATGGATAGTTGGGGAGTAAATGGGAGATATTATGTGTTAATAAAAGCATAAGTCGTATAATTTTCATACAGAATAAACTGTACATAAAATTTATACTAAAATAATAGATTTTAACGTTTGAATTGTACAGATAAAAAGTTTATAGTATTGGAGTAGGTCAAACGGTACGGACTTTAATATTGAATTATATATAAAAACAGCTACAAGTACGTTTACATGCTTTTTGACTGAGTATATGATACTGGGAATAAAGCCATATTTTGAAGGGGTGAGAAATTTGTCGATCATTGAAGCGAAGAACCTGTCCAAGGTCTTCGGTAAAAACACAAAACAGGCAGTAGAACTATTGGGTAAAGGCTTATCCAAAGAGGAAATACTAAAAGAAACAGGCTGCACTGTCGGGGTAAACCGTGCAACATTTTCTGTTGACCCGGGAGAAGTTTTTGTTATTATGGGCTTGTCAGGAAGCGGAAAATCCACATTGGTCCGGTTAATCAACCGGCTGATTGAACCAACGGAAGGAAGTATCCTGATTGAAGGAGATAACCTGGCAACGATGGACAAGAAAGAGCTTCGTAATGTACGAAGAGATAAGCTGGGTATGGTTTTTCAAAAGTTTGCATTGTTTCCGCACCGTACCATTCTGGAAAATGCTGAATTTGGTTTGGAAATCCAAAATGTACCCAAAGAAGAACGCAGAAAAAAAGCGACAGAAGCATTGGAATTAGTTGGTTTAGGTGGATATTTGAATCAAAAGCCAAGTCAGCTTTCCGGGGGAATGCAGCAGCGTGTTGGCCTTGCCCGGGCGCTTACAAATGATCCGGAAGTACTTTTGATGGACGAAGCCTTTTCTGCATTGGATCCACTAATTCGCAAAGATATGCAGGATGAGCTGATGGATCTGCAGGCGAAAATGCAAAAAACGATTGTATTTATTACACATGACCTGGATGAAGCATTAAGAATAGGTGACAGGATTGCACTGATGAAAGATGGATCCATTGTACAAATCGGAACGCCTGAAGAAATTCTGGTACATCCGAAAAATGATTATGTGGAAAAATTCGTAGAAGATATTGATCGTTCCAAAGTATTAACGGCACAGCATATTATGAAGCGTCCTGAAACGGTTAATATTGAAAAGCATGGCCCTCGTGTGGCATTGGAACGCATGAGGGAAGAAGGGTTGTCAGGCATGTATGTGGTGGACAGCAAACGGAATTTAAAGGGATATGTTACAGCTGACGATGCTTCTAATGCAAGAAAGAACAATATTAACGATTTAAAAGAAATATTAACGAATAATATACCGAAAGTAGATAAAGACACATCATTAAACGACATTTTTGATCTGATCCATGATGCACCAATGCCGGTAGCTGTTGTGGAAGAAGGAAAACTGATTGGAATTATTGTACGGGGTGCTGTTCTGGCTGCACTATCCAGTGATAGTGAGGTGAATATGGAAAATGCTTGATAATATGTTGGAATTTATACCGAGTATACCACTTTCAGAATGGACCACCAGAGCTACAGATTGGATTACAGATAAATTTGCTATATTATTTGATCCAATCAAAGAACACTTTGGTAATTTTATGGAATTTACCTCTGAGGCTTTACTTGCGGTACCAGCTGTTTTAATTATACTTTTAGTTGCTGTAATTTCGTTTTTTATTACAGGGAGGAAATTTGGACTTGCGGCATTTTCCATTGTCGGTCTGTGGTTAATATATAATCAGGGCTTATGGGAACATTTAATGAGCACCTTTACACTGGTATTATTGGCCAGTTTATTATCTGTCATTATAGGTGTTCCGATTGGCATACTAATGTCGAAAAGCAGAATTGCCGAGGCTATTTTTACGCCAATTCTTGATTTCATGCAGACGATGCCTGCATTTGTTTATTTAATTCCGGCAGTTGCGTTTTTCGGTATCGGAATGGTGCCGGGGGTGTTTGCATCCTTGATTTTTGCGACACCGCCAACGGTTCGTTTTACGAATTTGGGAATTCGCCAGGTTTCAAAGGAATTGGTCGAAGCTTCCGAAGCATTTGGAAGCACCGGCGCACAGAAATTGTTTAAGGTTCAGCTGCCAATGGCCAGAGCAACAATCATGGCTGGTATTAACCAGACAGTAATGCTTGCTTTATCCATGGTAGTTATCGCCTCTATGATTGGTGCACCGGGTCTGGGAAGAGAAGTCCTGTCGGCACTCCAGCGTGCACAGGTTGGACCCGGGTTTGTTGCAGGTGTGGGTATTGTTATTCTTGCAATAATTATTGATCGAATTACACAGAATATGAACAAGGATAAGAATGCTTAACATTGTTGGTATCTTTTCTTGAACAAGAAAAGTTTCCATATAAATATAATTTAGGAAAAGGGGAGTTCATATTTATGTTTAAACAATGGAAACGTCTCGGCCTTGCTGCCGGACTTTCATTAACATTATTTGCTGCGGCCTGTGGTGGCGGAGCAGAAGATGACACAGGAGATAATGGAGACACAGCAGGTGACGATGGTGAAGCCACTGGTAATGGCGGTGAAATCGAATTAGTTTATGTTGAGTGGGATACAGAAGTTGCGTCCACGCACGTCATTGGTAAAGTTTTGGAAGACCAGGGTTTTGATGTTACTTTGACCCCGCTTGATAATGCTGTCATGTGGGAAGCTGTAGCAACCGGTGAAGCAGATGCCATGGTAGCAGCCTGGCTGCCGGCAACACATGAAGCGCAGTACGAAGAATATGGAGATCAAGTGGATGAATTGGGTGTAAACCTGGAAGGTGCAAAAATTGGTTTAGTTGTGCCTGAATACATGGATGTAGATTCCATTGCGGATTTGGATCAGGAAGCCGGTCAAATTATTACAGGAATTGAGCCTGGTGCCGGTGTAGTAGCAGCTTCAGAACAAACACTTGAAGATTATGATAATATGGCGGATTGGGAAGTACAAACATCTTCCAGTGGTGCAATGGCTACAGAACTTGGAACAGCTATCGGCAATGAAGAAGAAATTGTTGTTACGGGCTGGTCCCCACATTGGAAATTTGCTGCCTACGACTTGAAGTACCTGGAAGATCCTGAAGGAACTTTTGGGGAGGCAGAAACCATTGAAACGATGGCGCGTGAAGGGTTGGCAGAAGACATGCCAGAAGCATATTCTATTCTAGAGAACTTTTATTGGGAAAGTGAAGCAATGGAAGAAGTAATGCTTGAAATCTCTGAAGGAACTTCCCCTGAAGATGCAGCAGCAGCTTGGGTGGAAGAAAATCAGGATGTAGTGGATGAATGGGTTCAATAAGTAAAAATTTGGAGAGGCTGATACAAATTGTATCAGCCTTTTCTCTTGCACAAAAAAGTTATAAACGCAAGTGTATTTGCAAGTGTGGCGGGCGAGGAACAGCAGTACCGCGGTCCCAAATGTTTATGATGGGGAGGAAATACTGTACCGCAGTCCAAAAGAATTAAATTTGAACAAATACAAAAAAATGAGCGAATACGTGTTTTCTAAGGTAAAATAAATTTTATTCCGGGTAGGAAATTATTACTTTCAGCAAAAAAGCCTTCTCATATAGAGAAAGCTTCATTTTTACTGACTTTTAACTTTTTCTTCAAGTTCTTTTAAACTGGTTTCAATCTGAGCCAGGTAGTTATGGATATTTTCCTGATGGGGTTCCACTGTTTCTTTCCAATCCATCACGGTTTTTTTCATTTCCTGTGTTAAATCTTTAACAAGGATACTTCCTTCCTTTGATGTTTTAAAAAGCTGATCTTTAAGACGCTGGCTGTCCTCTTTCAGGTTATTGACCAGTACTTTCCACTCTGCCCCTTGACCCTTTACCCGGTTTCTCATGTCTCTGCCGGAAGCCGGAGTTGTCAATAATGTAGCGGCTACTGCTAATGAACTTCCGGCCAGAAAGCCAAGGAACAATGATTTCCCTTTTGACATAAAGTTTTAACCCCTTTCACTTCTTTTCTATACCTTTTCCTCATTTAGAGGTAGTATCAAACGTTATTTGTATTTTAGAATAAATTGGCAGGCGGAAGCTTTCGCAGAACTATATCTTATACCTTGTTTATCTTCTTGTCTGCAAAAAAAGAAAGCCTCTGACAAACAGGTGCCAGAGGATGCAATTTCTTTCGTTTACACAATTTCGATTGGACGAGATCTTTTTAGTATCCCTTGCACTATTGGATAAACAACGGCCATGATGAGGGTGTTTACTGCCGCAGCAGGTAAAACAACACCAATAAATAATGCAATAAATCCGCCTTCCATTAAACCTACAATGAACAATGCAATGCTCAGGAAGATGGAACCACTGACCATTGTTCCTACGGCTGTCAATACCGGTGCGCTGATATGGCCTTTTACTTTATTTCTGATTAATAAAAATAAAGCAAAGAACACTAGTGCTGTAATCGGCTTATCAATGAAGTTAGCAATTTGTCCCCCAGGTGCAGCAGTTGTTAAAGCGGAAATCACTCCCGTGGCAAGTGCCAGAATAACAACATATTTCAACTTAGGAAATAATATAATACCTAAAAACATCATTGCCAAAATCATATCCGGTTTTACTCCGAATAAAATAGGCGGTACTACAGCATGCAGCACGGCACCAATACCTACCAGCAGTGACAAAATGACCAAAATTCTCGTATTCATTTTTTACCTCTCCTCTTCTGGCTATACTCGTCTTTTTTCCCGCTCTTTGGCAAAAGAACGGAAGATTCGTTTTCCAACTGTACACTCATTGTCAGCTGCGAAAACTTATCATTATTATAACAGATCATGGACGGAATAAAAAGGTTTATTCAAATTTTTATAAGAAAAGAAAGAAAATTTGCTGATTTACTCCTCTGAAGGAAATATTAATGATATCCAAGCGTTTTTTACTTAACTCGCCTACTAATTTCTTCAGCCATTTCCTGTAATTTTTCCGATGTGTAATCATCATTATGTGTCACCCAATTAGATGAATATCCATCCCCATCACCATAGCGCGGTATGATATGAATGTGGAGATGAAATACGGATTGATCTGCCGGTGCTTCATTATTATTTAATAAATTCATGCCAATTGGTTTATATGTTTCTTTTACAGCATTTGCAATTACCGGAATTCTTGCAAATAACTCTCTGGCCACTTCCGGAGGGGTTTCGTAAATATTTTTCGTATGTGTTTTGGGAATCACCAATGTATGACCTTTTGTAACCTGGCTAAGGTCAAGAAAAGCATAAACATGCTCGTCCTCATACACTTTTGCGGAAGGTAAATCTCCATTAATGATCTTGCAAAATATACAGTCTTCATGCGCCATTATTATCACAGCTCCCTATCAGTTTGCCTTCATTGTATATAGGAATCACAGATAAAGTAAAGTATTCTGTATCTTTATGTGTTTTCATGTAAAGTAAAAATGAATATAGGCCAAAACAAAACAGGACTGGCCCTGACGGACCAGCCTGTGGTGAAAAGCGGAGATGAGGGAAATAATCTAATGTGGGGACTTCGTAATGCATATGATTAAAAAGCTTTTACGCAATTTAACCTAATGATTACAAAAACCTTTTTGCCGGTAACCCATTTCGGTGAGTCATCTTCCGCCAAAAGGGTTTTATTGCATTAGATTGTTTTCTGAAACACCTTTCATGTGATTTACAAAACTTATATTAGAATATCGATCACTAACACCTCATTTGTGTAAAATTACACGAAAGTTCATTAGTTCCGATCGCTAACACCTCATTTTGTGTTTGACACTTTTGGTGTATCTCCGCTTTTCATTAACTAGTCTGTATCTTTTGCTGCAAAAATATACATGAGGAAGTGAAAAAAATGTCGTTTCCCGTCTTACGGTTTAGTTGGGATTTTCTTTTTAGTAATGGTAAAATTAATTACAAAGAAAGAGGTGTACTGTCTTGGAACCATTATTACATATAGAAAACCTGCATGGAGGATACACACATAAGAATGTTTTACATGGGATTTCCTTTGATGTAAATCCCAAAGAAATTGTTGGTTTAATTGGTTTAAACGGTGCAGGGAAGAGTACGACCATTAAGCATGTCATCGGGTTAATGCATGCCAAGAAAGGAAAAGTAGCTGTTAATGGACAAACCTTTCAGGAAAACCGTGAATATTACCGTTCACAAATTGGCTATATTCCGGAAATGCCTATCTTATATGATGAGTTAACCCTATATGAACATCTTCGTTTGACTGCAATGGCTTATGGGATTCCGGAGGATGCATTTGAGAAGAGGGTGGATATCTTAGCAAAGGAATTCCGTATGGAGAAAAGGCTGCACTGGTTTCCTGTTCATTTTTCCAAAGGAATGCGGCAAAAGGTAATGATTATGTGTGCTTTTTTAATTGAACCTCCATTATATATAGTTGATGAACCATTTGTCGGGCTGGACCCATTAGGCATCCAATCTTATTTGCAAATGATGGGTGAGATGAAAAATAATGGCTCCGGTGTATTGATGTCAACGCATATTCTGGCAACAGCGGAACGGTATTGTGACCGATTTGTTATTTTGCACGAAGGAAAAATCCGGGCTATGGGGACCCTGCAGGAATTACGTGAAAGCTTCCATATGCCTGAAGCTGCCCTTGACGATCTTTATGTGGAGCTGACAAAGGAAGAAGATAGCCATGTTTGATTCCCATGCTTTTTATAAAAAAAGGATTTCTGCTCATTTAAAAGAGACAAGCAGATATTTACGTTATATTTTTAACGGACATCTTGTAGTAGCCATGTTCTTTTTCATTGCAGTGGCGGCATATTACTACCAGCAAGCCTTGACCGGACTGCCGGAAGATTTTCCAACCTCCATGATTATTGGCATTGCTTTTGGTCTGGCCGCAAGCTATAGTCCCGTCCGTACATTATTAAAAGAGCCGGATCTGGTTTTTCTAATCGCGGCAGAAAGTAAAATGAATGCCTATTTCCGGAATTCACTTATATACAGTTTCCTCATTCAGCTGTACGTTATTTTACTGATAGCTGCAGCGCTCGGACCACTATACTTGGCTTCTTTTCCCGAACGTGCAGGTAATGTATATTTGCTGACGGTTGCAGTTTTGCTTATTTTTAAACTTGGCAATTTAATTGCAAATTGGTGGATGTTAAAAGTAAGAGATCCGCGAGTGAGGCAGCTTGAGATGGGTTTTCGAATCGTGCTGAATGTGGCTGTGTTTTATTTTGTTGTAAATGGTGATATGCTTTTGGCCGGAATAACAACAGTATTTTTTGCGGCTGTATTTCTTTACGATTTATCCTTGGCCGGAAAGCAGACGGGTGTTAACTGGAGTCTGCTCGTGGAAAAGGATAATCAGCGAATGCAGGCATTTTACCGGCTTGCCAATATGTTTGCGGATGTACCGCATTTAAGGTCGCCAATTAAGAAACGGGCATGGCTTGTCTCGCTTTTCGGTAACTTACCCCTCATGAAAAAACATACATATGACTATTTATACCGGCTTACTTTTATTCGCAGCGGGGATTATCTCGGCATGTATTTCCGCTTAATACTCATTGGGCTGATCGCGATTTATTTTATTCCAAACGTGCCTTTGAAAGTGCTGCTTGGTGTTTTGTTTTTGTATTTGAGCAGTTTTCAGATGATGAGTCTGTACAAGCATCATCGCACCATTATATGGCTGGATCTTTATCCGGTTGATCCCAATATACGTAAAAAATCGCTGATTAATTTGCTGTTTCAATTAACTTTGATTCAAGCTGTCCTATTTTCGCTGCTGTTTTTAGTGATGCAATTGTATATGTTTTTTGCAATTATGCTCGTTTCGGGGATCATTTTTAATTATGTATTTATTCATGGGTATGTAAGACGAAAGCTTGCGTAGCCATGATGATAACCAGCATTAAAAATTTTTTCTAAAACCCTTCAAGTTAAGTCTTGAAGGGTTTGTCTTTATGAGGATAATCGCGGGTCCGCCAGCAGGCGTTCAATTTCTTCCTTATGGTGTGTTTCATCGGAAATTAAATCTTCCAATTTTACGACGAGTTCGGTGTATCCTAATGCATCTGCCTGTTGTTTCCGTTTTTCGTACCGCTCAATTGTATCTGATTCTGATTTTAATGTTGCTTCCAGCAAATCCTTCACCTCAGTTGGCTGGGGTACTTCAGCAGGTGTTGTTGTCGGTGTGCCTCCAAGTGACTTGATTTTTTCCGATAAATACAAAGCATGCCCCAGTTCATCCGTTATTTCCTCTTCAAAAAAAGGTTTCAGTGCAGACCGGTATAAACCGGACACGACAGAAGCGCTGTACGTATATTGAATTACGGCACCATATTCATGTGCCAGATCTTCATTAAGCCCATCAATTAATTTCTGTACTTCTTTATCCATTGTTAAAACCTGCCTTTATCATTTATTCTATTCATATAGATGTTTATTCCCTGTTATTGAAATTTAAAACGGGGATGCAGCAGGAGAACCGTCCCGTTGTTTCAGGAGGAGATGGAAATGAGATTTAATCGGAATTATTGGATCATATCAATTTTGCTTATGGTTGTTTTATTGGTAATTGGTGTGTGGGTTGTACGGATTTTGGGCGGGAATATGCCCTATATTGATGTGTGGACCAGGGGGCCGGTGGAACTGCTTAGTGATACAGTTATTTACACTATTTTCCGGAATATTACGGAGTTGGGTTCCCAATGGTTTCTCGTACCATTTGTCATTACAGCCGGGATTATTATATGGATTGTTTATAAAGATTGGCTTCCCGCTTTCATATTTTCCGGTGGCACATTACTCTCCCATGGACTGAATTTATTGATTAAACATCTTGTGGAAAGAGAACGGCCGCGCATTCTTGAAGCTGCCAATGCGGAAGGTCACAGTTTCCCCTCCGGACACGCGATGATATCTATGGTCTGTTATGGATTATTGGCTTATTTTATTGTAAATAGAATAGCTTCTGCAAAGTTAAAATTGGCTGTGCAAATCTTTTTTTCAATACTCATTTTTTTAATTGGGATAAGCCGTTATATCATAAACGTTCATTTTCTTACAGATATTATTTCGGGATTCGTCATCGGGTTTCTGTTGCTTGTCGGTCTTATCTACCTGTATGAATCACTTCGCAGGCGTAAGTCTCGGTCCGGGGACTGAGATGAAAACAATCTTCAGTTGGTTCCTCTATAATTAATCAGCAAGTAAAATAAAAGTATGTTTCATCGAGGGGGCCGCTATGAGGAGAGATGTCCATACCAAATCAAATGAAAGCAAAGCTTCTGTCTTTAAATCCGCAATTATTTGCTTTTGTTTTTTTAGCGCATTATTTACGCTTTCGTCACCTGGATATATTATATATATTTTATCGCAAATGATCATCATGATTAGTGGTATAATTATTACACTCATTGCATTATTTAACCTTAAATACAAAAAGATACTAGCTTTTCATAAAGGGTGAAAAAATTGAGGAGACTTATCCGTTATTTCCTGGCGATATTTTTAATTGTAATTGGAATTATGCTGGTGCTTACTAATTTGAATTTAGTCAATTATGATTTCGGCACTGCTTGGGCATATATTTACCCCATATTTTTTGTTGCCATTGGCTTGAAATGGCTGTTTGATTATTTGAGAAAAAAAGGTGGTACCTGGGTGTTTGGGTCTTTTTTTCTCATCTTTGGAATACTGCTGCTGCTTGACCGTTTTGATATCATTTCGTTTGTGTTTCGCGACGTTTTGAAGTTATGGCCATTATTAATCATTTATATTGGTTTTATGATTTTCGGAATTACATCGAACAGAGTGATTATAGTGGGAAATAATAAAGGAAAGAAAAAATATTACAGCCCCAATAAATCATTTGTTGGATCCCATGAATATAATACACCTAATTGGAAAGTGGAGCCGATTAATCTGAGCAATATGGCCGGGGATTTCTATTTTGATTTTACAAAGGCATATATTCCGGAAGAAGAAATTCCTGTGATGATCAGCTCAATTGCAGGGGATGTAAACATTATTATGCCGGAAAATGTAGACTTCCGAGTAAGTGCATCAGTGAAAGCGGGAGAGATTGATGTGGCGGGTCAACATGTTGATGGAATTCATCGATCACTTGAATTTGAAACAGTAAACTACGAAAACGCTATACAAAAAATTGACTTTATCATTAAATTAAAAGCCGGATCGATTCGGATTGACCAGGCATAAAGGGGATTAAAATGAAGAGAAGGTTTTCAAGTATACGATTTCTGTTTATCCGTTCCCATTTAAATGGATGGTTTATTACAACGGTTACCATATTGGCGATTCTTTTAACTGTTTACGTACTATTTAGTCCTGGATGGCTGACGGCCGGAAGTATCTTTTTATTTATATCATTATATATTGTTTTGGGAATCATCATTGCTATATATACAGGTTTTACCACAAGCGGCAACTTGAAAACAAAGATGGATGGTATTTCTGTTGTAATAAAACATTTCGCAAATGGCAATTACAATTCCAGGCTGAGTTATGTGGAGGACAGTGATGAGATTACCAGAATCGGGGATGAGCTGAACGAACTGGGGGAAAAACTGGGGGAGCAGGTGAAATCACTGCAGCGAATGGCAGATGAAAAATCTGAATTGGCAAAAACTGCTCACAAATCAGCAGTAATTGAGGAAAGGCAGCGATTGGCCCGTGATTTGCATGATGCTGTAAGCCAGCAGCTGTTTGCCCTGACGATGATGTCGGAAGCGGCATTGAAGCAAATAGACAGAAGCCCTGAAAAAGCAAAAAAGCAACTAACGGAAGTGGTTAAAGCAGGAGCACAAACGCAAACAGAAATGCGTGCACTGCTGTTGCATCTGAGACCTGTACAATTATCCGGCGATTCATTGCAGACAGGGATACAAAAGCTCGTTGAAGAATTGAAACAAAAAAGCCGGATTGAATTCCAGCTGGCGCTTGAAGCAAATCTGATGCTCTCCGAAACAGTGGAGGAACATGTATTTCGGATTGTGCAGGAAGCACTTTCAAATATTTTGCGTCATGCCAATGCAACTACGGTAAAAATTGAAATTTTCGCCAGGTCCAGGGAGTTGTTTGTGCATATACGCGATAATGGCAAAGGGTTTGATCTGGAAGAGGATTCGGAGAAAAAAACTTCTTACGGCCTGAAAACAATGCGGGAAAGAACGGAGGAACTGGGGGGCAGATTCACCATTCGTACAAATATTGATGAGGGTACGTATATTGACATTCGAATACCAATGTAAAAAATAGGGAGTGGGGTAAATGGTGCGGGTAATTGTTGTGGATGACCATGAAGTGGTACGGAAAGGAATTATAGCATATCTGGAAACAGATGATGAGATTGATGTAGTTGGGGAAGCATCAAGCGGAAATGATGGAGCAGCTTTGATTATTGAAAAAAAACCTGAGGTTGTACTAATGGATTTGATTATGGAAAATGGCACCGGCATTGAAGCAACAAAGCAGGTAATTGAAGATTACCCGGAATGTAAAATTATTATCCTTACAAGCTATTATGATGATGAACAGGTATTCCCGGCCATTGAAGCAGGTGCGTTCAGTTATATTTTGAAAACCTCATCAGCTACTGAAATTGCTGATGCCATTAAAAAAGCAGCTTCTGGAGAAAATGTCATTGAACCGAAAGTAGCAGGAAAAATGATGACTAATTTCCGGCGGCAAAAAAGAAAGCTTCATGAGGATTTAACGGAAAGAGAGCTGGAGGTACTCATATGTATCGGCAATGGAATGACAAACCAGGAAATCAGTGAAAAGCTGTACATTGGCATTAAAACAGTGAAAACACATGTGAGCAATATTTTATCCAAACTGGAAGTCCATGACCGGACACAGGCAGCTGTGTACGCCCATAAAAACCAGCTGATAGGATGAATGGCAAGCGGAAACGAAAAAAAACTCTTTATTTACTAATCGTAACCTTGTATAATAAAAATTGTGTTTGGAGCTTGTCCAAATAAATATAACAATAATATCGGACAGGCCTTTTGTTTTCTCACCAAATTGTTTGTATAATACTAATGTATACTTTAGAGAGGAATCTTCCATATGTCGAATTTGACAAAACGGGCAGAAAACCTGTTAATGCTGATTTGGGCACAGGCATTTATTGCATTGGCAGGCAGTTTGTTTTATTCGGAGGTTTTGGGCTACATCCCTTGTGAGCTGTGCTGGGTACAGCGGATATTCATGTATCCGCTTGTCGTCATTTATGGTGCAGCCATGTTTAAAAAAGAAATATCTGTCGCATTACCCGGGTTAATTTTAAGCGGAATTGGCATGCTTGTATCCATTTACCACTATCTGGTGCAAAAACTCCCTGTGCTTCAATCTGCAGGTGATGCATGCGGACTTGTCCCATGTAATTTCGAGTATGTGAATTATTTTGGATTTATTACTATCCCATTTTTAGCGGGTACTGCATTTATCGTTATCTTTATTTTACATCTGTTTCTGTTGAAAGAGCAAAGGAGGAAGGGCTAATGCAAAAAAAAGTGTTAATCTTCATTGGAGTAATCGTTTTATTATTCGGGGCTTTATATTTTGTTGTTACTTACCAAAACAATCAGGCAATGGAAAGCAATGATAACCCATATGGTACAACAGACTTGGAGCAGCCGACTGTTGACCTGCTCGGGGACCCAAATTATGATAATATCATTTTGCCGGATGAACTCAGTGAACAAGTTGATGGAGGAGAAGAAGTGACAGTTTATTTCTTTAGTCCAACCTGTCAGTTCTGCTTAGATACAACGCCTTACCTGAAACCACTGGCGGAAGAGAATGATGTGGATATGAAACAATTCAATTTACTGGAATTCGGACAGGAAGGAAATCGCTATGCGATAGAATCCACCCCGACACTAATTCATTATGAAGATGGAGAAGAGGTTGCCCGGATTGTTGGGCAGCGTCCTGAAGAAGAATTTCAGTCATTCTTTGATGAATACGTCAATGATTAATAGAGCGGAAATAAAAAGCCATCAGCTGTGCGGGAGCTGATGGCTTTTATGAATGCAGAATAGCATCCAGCCATAAATTATTCGTACAACTACATGACTCACAAAAGATGATTACGCAATCGTCTGTGATTCCGGAACATTGTCAGAATAGTTAAGTCTGTTTCAAATTCATTCCGTTTCTTCCTCGTCCTCAACCAGCATCTTATATGCAGTGATAAATGGTCTGTCTGCAAAATAGGCAGGCGGTTTAGTTGCCTGGTCTTTATGAGCCTTTTTAAATTGCTCGGATTCCTTCCAGTTTTCAAAATCGCTGACAGATCTCCACTGTGTCATGACCACGTATGTATTTCCCTTTTGGGGTCTTAAAAAGCGGAAAGCCTGGAATCCCGGCATATTGTCTACTGCATTTTTCCGGTTTTTAAATCTATCTTCAAACGGTGCTTTTCCATCGTCGGTTACAGGTATATTGTTCATCACCACATAACCTTCTTCCTGCAATTTTCCTGTTTGAATCAGTACTTCATATCCGCGTCCAGCTGAAAATACATTTTTATTTACACCTTCATAATAAGCAAGTGCCCCGCTGGAACTCGTCATTAAATAAAATTCAATCTCCTGATGCTTATCTCTCAGTTTTTTCAAAAATTCTGCAGTACCGTTAGTCATAAAGGCTTTCATGTAAAAAAAACTCCCTTCCATTTATAATAGTACCCGAGAGAAGCAGGGTTTAGTCAAATGATAACATAATTCCCTAAAACTTTATGTATCTCGCAATCTATCGTATAATAATAATGGACATTGTGTAGAGGTGAACACAAAAGCATGAAAAAAAATTTTAGCATATCGAAGAAAATGAAATGGTTGCTATATAGTATTAGCGCAGTACTGCTATTGGGTTTTATCGGTTTTTCTTTCATTTTATTTGGCGGCAGGTTGGTGGTTGATGAAGAGCGTCTTATATTGGACGCTGCCACAACATTGGAAACAAGAGAGGGAGAAGTGATTGGAAAACTATATAACGAGAACCGGACACTCCTTCCTATTGATCAGATTCCCGAACATGTTCAAGAGGCTTTTATTGCTATTGAAGACAGACGGTTTTATGATCACGCAGGCGTTGATTTTAAATCGGTTGTAAGGGCGGTGGCCCGGGACCTGATAGCGATGGAAAAGAAAGAAGGTGCCAGTACCATTACGCAGCAGGCTGCCAAAAACCTGTTTTTAACTAATGAAAAAACCTGGATGCGTAAAACAAAGGAAGTCATGGCAGCTATATATCTCGAACAGCAATATTCCAAAGATCATATTCTTGAATTATATTTAAATGAAATTTATTTTGGGAATGGTCTATATGGAGTGGAAGCTGCCTCCAATTACTTCTTTTCTAAACCGTCAAGAGATTTAACTATTGCAGAAGGAGCCATGCTGGCAGGACTCGCTAAAGCTCCCAACGGCTATTCGCCAATTGAATATCCGGAAAAAGCACTTGAAAGAAGAAATGTGGTACTTCATTCCATGGAAAGCACCGGGATGATTTCTGCGGAAGAAAAGTTACAAGAACAAAATAAATCACTTGGATTAAATGTGCAAAACAGGCAAGAAATGCCATGGCTGAATAGTTATATAGATCTTGTTGTCCAGGAAGCGCGCGGAGTGCATGACCTATCATTGGAAGAATTGCGCCGCGGCGGGTATCGAATTATAGTAAATATGGATGAAATAGCACAAAAAGCGGCATATGACCAGTTCCAGAATGAGGAATATTTCCCAGGCAATACAGAAGGGGTCGAAGGTGCTTTCATTATGATGGAGCAGGAAACAGGCAGAATTGTGTCAGCTATTGGCGGAAGGGATTACCAGCAGGGTGACTTGAATAGGGTGACCGTAAACAGGCAGCCCGGTTCCACCATAAAACCGATTGCTGTCTACGGGCCTGCCATGATGCACAGCGATCAATTTACCCCTTACACACTTATACCGGATCAGTTAACGGAATATGATGGTTATAGTGCGGCAAATGTTACAAATACTTATGATGGGGCAATAACATTATATGAAGCCATTGTAGATTCAAAAAATGCTCCATCTGTATGGCTGTTGGATCAAATTGGGATTCCGTATGCCAAAAAGTTTTTGCAAGAAATGAACATTACTTTGGAAGATGATGGCTTGGCGATTGCTTTAGGCGGATTATCGGAAGGGATTACACCACAGCAATTGATGGAAAGTTATTCGGGTTTTTCCAAACACGGTGAGGTGATTGATTCTTATACAATAGAAAGGATATACAATAAAGAGGATGAACTGCTTTTTCAGGCAAATCCAAAGACAAAGGAAGTATTTACGCCCCAGGTAGCCTGGAATATGACGGAAATTTTGATGGAAACTGTTAAAAAAGGAACAGCCTCTGCGGGAAACTATGAAAAGGCCCTGGCCGGAAAAACCGGTTCCACCCAGCATCCTTTTGTGGAAGGCAAAACGAAAGATGCCTGGTTTGCGGGGTATACGCCGGAATATGTTGCAGCTTCATGGGTGGGGTACGACAGATCAGATGAAGAACATTATCTGACAGGCGGGAGTGAATATCCTACAAGGCTGACAAAAGCAATTTTAACGGAAATGGATAAACAGCAGCCCTTGGCAGACAATTTTACAAAACCTGGTAATGTGACAGCTCTACCTGAACCGATTCAACTCCCGGAAGTAACAGAACTAGAAGCAACGTATGCATTTGGAAGCCTTTCCCTTATACAGGGCGTATTAAAATGGCAGGGTTCTGAGGATGATCGGATAGTTTACCGGATTTATGAGGAAAGGGATGGAATTGATAAACGAATAGGAGAAGTTGAAGGGGACACAGAGTTCATTTTAGATCAGGCATTGTTTAATTTGGAAAGCTATTATGTGGTGCCATTCAATCCATTAACCAAAGAGGAAGGACAAAGATCCCCCTCCGTTTCTTTTGCAGGGTAAAGGAAAGCATTCCAGATGTTTTCAGAAGTGTTTCATTTGCCTATAATAAGTATAGTAAAGCCGTTAAAAAATGAGGCAAATTCATGACAATCTTTTTACTATCCTATACAACTGTGAAATTAAAAGATATAGTTAGAAATGGTTGAGAACAACTTAAAGGGTGAAAACATGGTGAAAAAGTTAAATGATACGATACTAAAAGCGTATAATGGGGAGAAGACGGACTATACCCCTGCATGGTTTATGCGTCAGGCCGGGAGATCCCAGCCGGAATACAGAGAGCTGAAGGAAAAATACTCCCTGTTTGAGATCACACATCAGCCGGAGCTTTGTGCTTATGTTACCCGCCTTCCTGTGGAACAATATAACGTTGATGCAGCGATTTTATATAAAGATATTATGTCTCCGCTGCCTGCGATAGGAATCGATGTGGAAATCAAATCAGGAATTGGCCCGGTGATTCATAACCCGATTGAAACGATGCGTGATGTGGAAATGTTAGGGAAAATTATTCCGGAAAATGACGTTCCCTACGTATTGGATACGATCCGTATATTAACGGAGGAACAGCTGGATGTACCGCTGATAGGATTTACCGGTGCACCATTTACATTAGCAAGTTATATGATTGAAGGCGGTCCCTCCAAAAATTACAGCAAAACCAAGGCTTTAATGTATCGTGATCCGGCAACTTGGTTTGCATTGATGGATAAGCTCGCAGACATGAGCATTACCTATGTAAAAGCCCAGATTAAAGCCGGCGCAAAAGCCATCCAGGTTTTTGATTCATGGGCAGGTGCTTTGAATACTGCGGACTATCGTACCTTTATTAAACCGATTATGAATAGAATTTTTACAAAACTGAAAGAGGAAAATGTACCCCTTATTTTATTTGGCGTAGGAGCAAGGCATCTTTTAATGGAATGGAATGATCTGCCGGTAGATGTCATTGGGCTGGATTGGCGCACTTCCATTACCGAGGCTCGTCAAATGGGAGTATCGAAAGTGCTTCAGGGCAATTTGGACCCGGCTATTTTATTAGCAGACTGGGATACAATTGAAACCCGAACCAAAGATATACTGAATGAAGGGGAATCACAGGGGAAATATGTATTTAATCTGGGACATGGCGTTACACCGGATATCAAACCTGCTACTTTAAAAAAGCTAACTGCTTTGATTCACGCTCATTCTAAACAGCAATAATCTACAAAAGAGGTGCTTTAATATGGAAAAAAGAAAAATTGGACTACTTGTAATGGCTTATGGTACACCGTACAAAGAAGAGGATATTGAACCATACTATACGCATATCCGTCATGGAAGAAAACCCGAGCCGGATGCACTTCAGGATTTAAAGGACCGCTATAAGGCAATAGGTGGTATTTCTCCATTGGCTAGAATAACAGAAGAACAGGCATATGCTTTGGAAAAAAGTGTGAATGATGCACAAGATGAAATTGAATTTAAAGTTTATATTGGATTAAAACATATCACGCCATTTATTGAAGATGCAGTGCAGAGTATGGCGAAGGATGGCATTAAAGAAGCAGTATCCATTGTACTTGCACCGCATTACTCCACTTTCAGTGTGAAATCATACAACGGACGGGCACAGGAAGAAGCCCAAAAGCATGGAATCAATATCGTATCAGTGGAAAGCTGGTATAATGAACCCGGCTTTATTAAGTTCTGGGCAGATAACATTCGGGAAATTTATGCCAGCATGGATGAAGCAGAGCGGGATAAAGCAGTGCTTATTGTCTCCGCACACAGTCTTCCTGAAAAGATTCTAAAAGACGGTGACCCTTATCCGCAGCAGCTCGAAGAAACTGCAAAATTAATAGCCGAAGAGGCCGGCGTGGAAAATTATGAAATAGGCTGGCAAAGTGAAGGAAACACACCGGATCCATGGCTCGGACCGGACGTCCAGGATTTAACCCGGGATCTTTTTGAACAGGAAGGCTATACATCTTTTGTATATGCGCCTGTAGGATTTGTGGCCGACCATTTAGAAGTTTTATATGACAATGATTATGAGTGTAAAGTGGTATGTGACGATGTAGGGGCAAATTACTACCGTCCGGAAATGCCAAATGCGGAGGCGCAATTTATTGATACCTTGAAAGATGTTGTATTAAGAAAAGTAAAGAGTGAGGCTTAATGGCAAAAAATAAAAATATAGTCATTGCAGGCGGCGGAATAACCGGTTTATCCGCTGCCTACTATTTGCAAAAGCAAATCAAAGAAAAAAATCTTCCCTTTACAGTACAGTTACTAGAGGCAAGTGACCGCTTAGGCGGGAAAATTAAAACTAAAAAAAAGGACGACTACATCATTGAACAAGGACCGGATTCCTTTTTGGCCAGGAAAGAGCCTGCAGTAAAGCTTGCAAAAGAACTTGGCCTGGAGGACGATCTAATTCGGAATGGAACAGGCCAGTCCTATATTTTAGTTCGAAATAAACTGCATAAAATGCCGAGTGGTGCGTTTATGGGAATTCCAACACAGGCTAAACCATTTCTCTTTTCAGGAATTTTATCCATGAAAGGGAAACTGAGAGCAGGTGCGGATTATGTCC
The DNA here is from genome assembly GCF_010994035.1 of Virgibacillus aidingensis. Taxonomy (GTDB): domain Bacteria; phylum Bacillota; class Bacilli; order Bacillales; family Amphibacillaceae; genus Virgibacillus_N. Next base: position 180,125 of record NZ_WIXN01000003.1, on the reverse strand, counting down.
TCCCAAAAGGAAGAGCAGTAAGTGACCAGTCACTGGGAGGTTTTTTCCGCCGCCGGTTTGGTAATGAGCTGGTGGAAAATCTGATTGAACCGTTATTATCGGGAATTTATGCAGGGGATATTGATGACATGAGCCTGATGGCTACATTTCCAAACTTTTACAATTTGGAACAAAAGCACAGGAGTCTCATCAAAGGTTTGCAGGAAACGATGCCTCCCCCGAAAAAAACAGGAGGCAAAAAGCCCGGCATGTTTTTTTCTTTTAAAGAGGGTCTCGAAGTATTCGTAAAAGAAATAGAAAAAAAGCTGGATAACGTAAAAGTAAATGTAAATACTGCCGTGGATCATATTGAGAAAAAGGGCAATTTCTATCATTTGCTTTTAAGCAATGGCGAAGCAGCAAAAGCAGATGCGATTATCATGGCAACCCCGCATTACACGCTGCCAAAAATATTCAGCCAATATGAATTTTTGAAGACATTAAATGAAATTCCTTCCACTTCAGTGGCAAACGTTGCGATGGCTTTTGACAAATCTGCCATTAAAAAGGATATTGACGGCACGGGATTTGTGGTTTCCAGAAATAGTGATTACCGAATAACTGCATGCACATGGACGCATAAAAAATGGCCTTCTACCACTCCGGATGGAAAAGTGCTGCTGCGTGCGTATGTCGGAAGGCCAAATGATCAGGAAGTGGTCAATTATTCAGATGAAGAAATCACGGATATCGTGTTGAAGGACTTACGAAAAACGATGAAAATTAAGAAAAAGCCTGAATTCAGTGTTGTTTCAAGGTGGAAGAACGCCATGCCGCAATATACTGTCGGCCATAATGAACGTATTTCCGCGATACGTGAGGAAGCAGCACGCTCCATCCCGGGAGTATTTCTAACAGGAAGTTCTTATGAAGGAGTAGGCATTCCGGATTGTATTGGCCAGGGGGAACAGACTGTCCGGGAGGTTTTGGCGTATTTACTGTAAAGTATTGAAGAAGAAGTTTTCATTGATATAACCATGTTCAAAGTCTGGTAAACTATAATCATATTGCAACATAAAAGGCATGTGAAACCTGATGGTTTTACATGCCTTTTTCTGTACCTGTTCCGTCCGGTTTTGGCTCTTAAATTTTACATAGACGGGAGTGGATGAAGAGGATGGAAGAACAGGAACTTTTTTTGTTTGCAACATAAGCGTCCGAACAGGAGAAAAACACACCGAACGGAACGAAAACCCAATTGTTTCTAATATAGCTGCCTCCAAGGATGTGTTTAAGCTGCCTTTCTAAGTCCCTGCTTCTGTCTTTCACATCAGGTGTCTTCTTTATTGGTTATTGCCGGCTTCCATGTATTTAACAACCAAGACAAATGAAGGTTCATTTTTAAAAGGTATAGAACCGTGTGTATATACTACCTGTATTTTTATTTTTAAAATGAAACAATATCGTATGTTTGGCCGTACTATAGTCAGGAGGTTAAAAGAATGAAGCGATTTATTACCGGATTGATATTGATATTTTTGTTATTTATTACAGCTGCATGTTCCGATGAAGAATCCTTTTCCATTGATCAAGTTGCTATTAATGCACAGATAGCAGAGGATGGAGTAATCCATGTTCAGGAGCTTTTTACATATACCTTTCAAGGTTCATATGAGGGTATGACCCGTACCATAGACTCAGATGTTTCTAATTTTAATGCGTATCTTGCGGAAGGCAATGATCCGTCTATTTCAACAGATCGTCTGGAAGCATTGGAGGTTGAAGAAGAAGATGGGGCATATTTAATTTATTCTGATTCAGCAGATGAAACAAAGAAGGTGGTTTACAGCTATCAGGTGGAAGGTTCAGTGAAAAAATTTGCAGATGTAGCAGAGCTGGAATATGCTTTTTTTGATGAATCAAATGAAACAGATTTAAATAATGTGGAAATTACCATTCAACCACCATCAATGAATGTGACAGAGAATACACATTACTTTCTGCATGAGGATGAAACAGGGAACATTACCGCAGCGGAAAACGGTATTCAATACACCAATTCAGTATTACATGCCGGGGAAAATTCCGTCATTCGCTTCATCTTCCCAGCAGAACAACTCAATAATATGGAACTGGATAATGATAAAGAGATGGAAGAGGTAATTTTGGCGGAAGAGCATGATTTGGCGGAACGGAAAGAAAATCTTGAAGTAAATATGGAAAAAGCTGTTCCAATCATTTTTGTGCTGCTTGTGGCAACTGTAACTGCCGCCATAATTTTACTAATAATACATCCAAACCGCTATCGTGGTGATAAGAGCCAGGATAAAATGCTCAGGCTGCTTGAAAAAACTGATCCGTTATTTGTAAAATATCTTCACGGGTATTTACAACTACCCCATGATAGTTTTATTTCTGCATTGTTTTCATTAAAACAACGGGGCATTGTAAGTCTTGAGGAAGTTCCTTCAAAAATAAAAGAAGAGGATAATACATTCCGTTTTACCTGGGTGAAAGAAGATGCCAGGGTGGATATGGCTGATTCGTATTTAAAAGCCTGGTTATTTACGGAAAATGATAGGCGCGGTGACTATTTTCTGCTGGAAACGCTGATTGACCATAAAGATGAACCGGATGAGGTAAAGGAAGAAAAAGCAGAGCAATTTCAAACTAATTTCGATAAATGGTCCGGTTTAGTAAAGGGAAAAGAAGGTTTTCAGGGGTTTCGCCATACTTTTAAAGGATTCGCGTTATTTTCCATCCCTTTGATCGTCAGCTCATTTGGCTTATTTTACTACTTTACCACTATTGATACACTAAGCCCGACAGAACAATGGGCCATGCCTGCTGTTTTGGGTGTAATGGCGGTTATAGCACTTTTATTCAGCCGTAATAAATGGGTATTGACAGGCTATTATTTTCTGGCCCTGATGATGTCTGCAGTTGGATTTACAATGACAAATGCAGTAATTTTAACATTAATTTTTTATTTTGTTTCACTCATTTCAATACTTATTGTTCCTGAATACTACTGGAATAAAGATATTAAAAGGTTGAAATATGCTATGAAAACAGCATACTCTTTATTTAAAAATAAACATTACCCAATTGGATCTGATCAAAGTAAGATCGAACGAAGGCTCGAATATGCAATTATTTTGGGAACAGGAAAATACTACGCAGAACAACTGGGGGAAGGCGAGGATTTTTCCCATTTAAAGGCAATAAATCCTTTATTATATAATCCTGTTTATGCTGCAACAGCTTTCAGTACAAATAATCTCATCTTATATACCGACGCAGCTGCATCTTCCGGCAGTTCAAATACTGCATCCCCGACCGGGGGCGGGGGAGCGGGTGCTTTTTAACACGCTAAAAGCAGAGGAATCCGGGCTGGAAAGCAGGTTTGGGAAAGCCGAAAACTTTAAATTTTCAAGTATATAAATTACTAACGCAGCAGATGAAGAGCGGATTTTAAAAAACCAGAAAGGGGGGCTGCACCCTATCTGGTTTTTTTGTGCATGGGACAAGCATGGAATTTCAGCAGAGGAAGCTGCTTCGCACAAGCTAAAATTTTAAATTTAAAATAAAGAACTGACATATTTGGCCCGCCGTTCTGCAAATCATTCGGTGCAGCACCCGCTGGCACATTAACATGAAGCGTATCCAGGAGAAGACTGCCGGAGTCTTTCAAGGCTCACTTCAATAAAAAATGAGTGAACGCGGATTTTTGAATGGATATATTTAAAAATAAGTATAAACTTCCAGCTTACGAAAGATAAGACATCAGTAAAGCTTAAATGCTAAAGTCACTTATAGCTTTTTTCCAGTTCATCAACAAGGGACCCTACGAAATCAACTGCTTGCTTTATTGTCTCCGTATTTGTCATGTCCACGCCTGCCTTTTTAATCAGATCAAGTGGTTTCATTGTGCCGCCCGCGCTTAACACTTCAAGCCAGCGGTCGACTGCAGGCTGCCCTTCTGTGCGGATTTTTTGGGCCACGGCGGTAGATACTGTCAGACCCGCCGAATAGGTGTATGGATACAGTCCCATATAATAATGCGGCTGACGCATCCATGTCAGTCCTGCTCCTTCATCGAATGTAACTGCATCCCCCCAGAAGTCTTCCAGTGCTTCTCTTTTTTGTCCGGTCAAAACAGATTCAGTTAAAGGTGTACCTTCTTCTGCCAGTGTATACACTCTCCGCTGGAATTCCCCTTCCAATAAATGGGTAACAAAATTATGGTAATAGGTGCCCAGAAGCTGTGACACAATCCAGCGTTTCATTCTTGGGTCCTCGGTCTTTTCGGTTAAATGATTGGCCAGCAGCAGTTCATTGAGGGTTGATGGTGCCTCCACAAAATAGGTGGAAGGGCGTGTATTCGCCAGTGTCTGTTTCTTTCCAGCCAGATAAAAATGTCCTGCATGGCCCAGTTCATGTGCTAAAACAAATGCACCGCGCATGGTATCGGTCCAGGTGATCAGGATATATGGATGGATGCCATAAGGACTTGAACAGAATGCGCCGGTTGCTTTTCCGACATTATCAGCGTAATCCACCCAGCGTTCATTTATGGCCCGCTTCATTATTTCTGTATAATCCGGGCCCATGACCTTGAGAGCCTCCAATATTGTGGAAGTTGCTTCTTCGTATGTTGTTACAGGGTTGAACTCCGGATCAATTGGTGCTTTCAAATCGGAATAATGCAGCGCTTCCAATCCAAGTTTCTCTTTCTTCAGTTTTGCATAACGTCTCATGTGCGGGGCAAGTGCCTGCTGAAGAACGTCTAATTGGTTGTAATACATTTCCTTTGTTACCTGTTGCGGATGGAGAAGCATGTCTGTAACAGAATCATAGGATCTGAGGCGTGACATCGTTATTTGCTTGGTTACCTCTGTTGCGTAATTTGCTGCGATTGTATTTTTATATTGGTTTAATGTTTTTGTAAAAGATTTATAGGCGTTGCGCCGCAGGGTTGTATCTGACGTTAATTCATAGCGGTCTTCATATAATGCGGCTGACATAGGATGTTCTTTTCCGTCTTTATCTGTAATCGGGTTAAATTCCATGTCTGAAGATTTGCTCCGGTTATAAATCATATATGGTGCATCATGAACCTCTTCCAGTGCGGCTAAAGTTTCTTCCACATCCGGCGCCAGTGTATGTTTCTTTTTCTCCAAAGCTTCCTGAAGCACTTTATCATAGTTTTTTAAATTCGGTTCCTCATTCATAAACTGTTTTATTTTCTCTTCCGGAATTTCCAGTAATTCTGTTTGAACAAAGGATAATTTTGTGCCGATTCCTGCCAGTGCAGCCGCTACTTTTGCAGCATCACGCTGATTGCCGGGATCACTTCCATCACTGCTCGCCCGTAAACTGGCATAAGCGGAAACCCGAGTAAGGCGCTGCTGATATGCTTCCAGAGCTGTCAGACAGTTCAGCAGCTCATCCGCACCGGAAGCCATCCTTCCTTTATATTGCTCGACTAGATAGATCTCTTGCTGCAGGTTATGTAATTCTTCATTCCAAGCATTTTCTGATGCAAATAAATCTGTCAAATCCCAGGTTTGCTCTTCTGGCACATCGGAGCGACGCCATCTTTTTACGGTGGACATAACCATTCCCCTTTCGCTTAATTATTTCGAAACTCAAATAATTATATCATTCCATTGAATTTAATCCAAAAAGAAAACAGCTATTATAAAACAGCTGTTTAAAGTTTGGACATAATATAACAGTTCAGGCTATAAAATGGTAACTACAAAGAAGGCTTATCTTGCAGGGTGATCACATTCATCACAGAGATTGCCGTAGCAATCAGCTTTTTCATGCATCTCATGGCCGCATTTGGTACATTTTTTCTTAGGCAGATTTCTAAAGAATTCAACAATGTTAACCATTTGTCAATCCTCCTCGTTGTGTTTGATTAATAACATTGTATTATAACAGATTTATTTTTGCAACCCTGTTTTATAACATTTTATCAAAAAAATAATAACAACTATTTTTTCTTTTAACTCATCACCGCTTTCTGGCAAGGAATGAGAGGATTTTTACGTCAATCGTCCACTCATCCCAGCTATCTGGCAATGAACGAGAGGATTTTTACGTCATTCGTTCACTCATCACCGCTTTCTAGCAATGAACGAGAGGATCTTTACGTCATTCGTCCACTCATCCAGCTATCTGGCAATGAACGAGAGGATTTTTACGTCAATCGTCCACTCATCCCGGCTTTCTGGCAACGAACGAGAAGATTCTTACGTCATTCGTTCACTCTTCCCCGCTTTCTGGCAACGAACGAGAAGATTCTTACGTCATTCGTTCACTCATCCCCGCTTTCTGGCAACGAACGAGAAGATTCTTACGTCATTCGTTCACTCATCACGCCTATCTGGCAACGAACGAGAGGATTTTTACGTCAATCGTCCACTCATCAGCATGATCTGGCAAGGAATGAGAGGATTTTTACCTCATTCGTCCACTCATCACGCCTTTCTGGCAACGAACGAGTGGATTTTTACCTCATTCATCCACTCATCAGCATGATCTGGCAAGGAACGAGAGGATTTTTACGTCATCACCGCTTTCTGGCAACTTACATACCATACATTTTCCCTTCAGAATAAAAAATAACCAATCACTCCCCTTCTTAATAGCCTTGCTTATAAGGAAATGATAAGATACAGGAACAATAAGTTTTACAGGAGGAAGAGTCCGTGGAATATGATGTCGTTGTCATTGGTGGCGGACCATCCGATTAATGGCAGCCATTGCTGCAGCAGAGCATGGTGCAAACACATTGCTATTGGAAAAAGGAAAAAAGCTTGGCAAGAAGCTTGCCATATCTGGAGGCGGCAGATGCAACGTGACTAACCGTCTGCCCAAGGACGAAATAATTAAGCATATCCCTGGAAATGGCCGGTTTTTATACAGTGCTTTTTCCGTGTTCAATAATGAAGATAGTATTGCTTTTTTTGAAGATTAAGGTGTAGAGCTGAAGGAAGAAGACTATGGACGCATGTTTCCTGTTTCCAATTCGGCAAAATCTGTCGTTGATGCGTTGATACACAGGCTGGATCACTCCTGGTAACAGTGCAAATGAATACAAAGGTGGAAGCTGTGCACGATGACCAACATGTTCATACTGTGATACTTTCCACTAAAGAAAAAATAAACACAAAAGCAATTGTCATTGCAGCAGGGGGAAAAGCTGTGCCGTATACCGGATCTACCGGGGATGGCTATGCATGGGCCAAAAAAGCAGGCCATACCATTACCGAGTTATACCCAACCGAAGTGCCGCTCATCTCAAAGGAGAAGTTTATGCAAAGAAAAGATTTACAGGGACTCTCTTTACGCGATACAAGGACTCTCTTTACGCATGGCACTGTCAGTAATTAATCAAAAAAATAAGCCTATCATCACCCACCGCATAGATATGATACTGTTTATAAACACAAAAGTATTGAGGAGGAAGGAAACATGAAGCTTACTGTAGTCGGTTTCTGGGGAGGGTACCCTGCAAAAAACGGGGCCACTTCCTGTTACTTACTGGAAAAAGATGATTTTTCTTTCATCATTGACGCGGGGAGCAGCTCATTATCAAAATTGCAAAATTACTTGTCTCCGGCAAATCTGGATGCTGTCATCATTTCCCATTATCATCAGGATCATATTGCAGACATCGGTGTGCTGCAATATGCCAGGCTGGTTAACTATTATGTAACAGGGGATCAAAAAGTGCTCCCTGTTTATGGACATAAAGAGGATCGTGCAGGTTTTCAATCCTTAACCCATAAATATACAAAAGGAGTTGCTTTTGACCCCGACAGTCGTCTGGAGCTGGGACCATTTTCAATTACTTTTCTAAAGACAAAACACCCTGTACCATGCTATGGTATGCGGATTACGGACGGGGAAAAAACGATTGTCTATACAGCTGACACTTCCTATAAAGAAGAGTGGATTGATTTTGCTGCAGGTGCAGATTTACTCATTGCCGATTGTAATTTTTATGCAGGAGGAAATGCATCACAGGCGGGACATATGACGAGTGAGGAAGGCGGAAAAATTGCGGCCGCGTCTGCTGTTAAAGAGTTAATGCTCAGTCACTTGCCGCAATTCGGCAATCGTCAGCAATTAATAGAAGAAGCCAAACAATTTTTTCAAGGAAAAATCAGGCTGGCAGAAGAAGGTTTGGTGTGGACTTAAAGCTGTAACTTTTGATTAGAAAAATCTTTTACATTACAATTAAATAGAGGATAATACTAGGAGGTAAGTGAAAAATGAAATTTATTGATAATCATGGTATTACTGATCCACGAATTAACCTGGCCATTGAAGAATATATTTTGCAAAACTTTGGTGAGAAAGATACATATCTGCTGTTTTACGTAAATGAACCTTCCATCATTATTGGCCGAAATCAGAATACAATTGAGGAGATTAACACAGAATATGTCGATGAAAATAATATAAAAGTGGTTCGACGTCTATCAGGCGGAGGCGCTGTATACCATGATGAGGGCAACTTAAATTTCAGCTTTATAACAAAAGATGATGGAGAGAGCTTCCAAAACTTTGCGAAATTCACAAAGCCGATGGTGGAGGCATTAAATAAATATGGTGTGCCGGCAGAAATGCAGGGAAGAAACGATCTTGCAGTGGAAGGCAGAAAGATTTCCGGAAATGCCATGTTTTCCACAAAAGGGCGTATGTTCAGCCATGGAACGCTAATGCTTGATTCAGAGATAGAAAACGTCGTTTCCGCTTTAAAAGTAAGGAAGGAAAAAATCGAGTCTAAAGGAATAAAATCGATTCGCAGCCGGGTAGCTAATATTTCTGAATATCTTGAAGAAAAAATTACAATGCAGGAATTTAAGGAACTTATTTTGCGCCATGTATTTGATGTGGAAGATACTGCAGATGTGCCGAGATATGAATTAACGGAGGAAGATTGGAAAAACATCCACAAAATATCCGAGGAACGATACCAAAAATGGGACTGGAATTACGGAAAGTCGCCTGATTTCAACATTCAGGAATCCCATAAATTTGACGCAGGTTTAGTTGATGTTCGTTTGGATGTGAAGAAAGGGATCATCGAAAACTGTAAAATATACGGTGATTTCTTTGGCATTGGGGAAGTAAAGGTGATAGAAGACAAATTAAAAGGTGTGCGCCATAACCGTGAGGCGATCGAGGAAGCGTTGGCAGATGTCGATGTACCGCACTATCTCGGGAAAATCTCCAGGGAAGATTTTATTAACTTAATCTATTAATTTCTCATCAGACTGTCTATATTGGCAGTCTGATTTTTAATGTTGTGCAGCCTGCGGAGATGTCAGCAAAAATCAATAAGGATTGAATTTTATAATTAAGCATGAAATAATTAACATTACTATACCTATAGTATTACTATGGTTAAATAATTCAAACAGGAGGGAGTTCATTAATGATGACAAAAATGTTAGAGCTTGAAACGAAAGAAGATAGAATGGAGCTTCTGTCCCAAACAGCAGCATCTTTTGTTGAGCGTGCGAAGAAGCATGATGAAAACGCAACTTTTCCTTTTGAAAATTTTGAAGACCTGCATTCGATTGGTTACCCGTCACTATCCATTCCAAAAAAATATGGCGGAGGGGGCATCCCGCTGGATGAATTATTGACTTACCAGCAAATTATCGGAAAAGCGGATGGTTCCACAGCATTATCCATCGGCTGGCACATGGGGATAATGAAACACCTTGGGGAAAACGAGGTCTGGAAGGAGGAAACATATGCAGCTGTAGCGAAAGATGTGATCGAAAACGGCGCCCTGCTTAATAATGCAGCGACGGAACCGGCAACAGGAAGCCCAACCCGGGGAGGCAGACCGGGAACGAGTGCTATACAAGAAGAAAACGGCTGGATAATCAACGGCCGGAAAACATTTACTACAATGGCTCCGGTTCTTCAATACTTTGTTGTCAGCGCATCTATAGAAGGGACGGAGGATGTTGGCAGTTTTCTTGTTAATCGGGACCAGGCAGGAGTGAGCGTGGAAGAAACATGGGACTCCATTGCCATGCGCGGGAGCGGCAGTCATGACCTTATTTTGGAAAATGTGAAGGTGGAAAAAAATGACCTGGCAGAAATGCTGTCATCAAAGAAAAGGACCCCTGCCGGCTGGCTTCTTCATATTCCTGCTTGCTATCTGGGGATTGCGCAGGCCGCCCAAAAAGAAGCAGTGGAATTTGCCATGAATTATTCTCCAAACAGTATTTTAGGTACTATTTCCGAATTACCCAATGTGAAAAAGAAAATGGGAGACGTCGAGCTTCTTCTTATGGAATCCAGGCATTTTCTTTATTCTGTTGCAAAAAAATGGGATGTAAGCAGTGAAGATATACGGAAAACAATGGGCGCGGAGCTGGGAGCTGTTAAACTGTCTGTCACCAATAAAGCGGTGGAGGCTGTGGATCTTGCTATGAGAATTGTCGGTGCGCGGAGCTTGTCTCAACAAAGCAATCTCCAGCGTTACTATCGCGACGTGCGGGCTGGTCTTCACAATCCGCCGATGGATGATATGACAATCATGCAGCTTGCTGATCAATCCATTAAAAGCTTGCAGTAAGAAGGGGGATAAATTTTTAAACAAGAAGTAAGTACAAAATATGCAGCGTAAAGATTTCCGGAAGAAATAAAAGTCTGTTCTGGTTAGAGTCTTTTGATCCAGCTGCCAGTATCTAGTGTGATGAGTAAACGAACGAAAGATGCGATTCTATTCGTGCACTCATCACCTCAATGAGTAACGGAATGAAGGTGTTTTTTCTATGCTGATGCCTCGACAATTGCAGAAAAATTTCTATAGAATCATAGGAAATGTGACAACGCTTCCACTTGAATATTAAAGTCTGGTAATTTATAATAGAATGGCAGCAAAGAAATGAATGATTATTCATTCATAGGAGGTCAAAGTATGAATCTAAGTGATCAATTGGCTGTTACTGCAGGAAAAATGCCTGAAAAAGCAGCTTATATTTTCCAGGACAAAGAAACCAGCTATCAGGAATTGGAAGGTGCAGTAAGAAAGTTTGCTTCCCGCATGAAAGAATTGGGCTATAAAAAAGGAGACCATATTGCCCTGGTTGTGGGGAATAGCCCGTATTTTGTCATCAGTCTCTATGGTGCACTGCGGTTGGGACTTGTCGTCATTCCGATTAACCCATTGTACACGGCAAATGAAATGACGTTTATTTTAAGAAATGGTGATGTAAAAGCAGTCATCACGATGGATGTATTACTTGAAAAATTTGAAGGCATCAAAGAAGAATTGCCGGATATAAACCATTACATATCCTGTGAATCCGGCAGCAATGAAAAATTTGAAAAAAGTACGCTTCACCCAAAATTGAGATCGTTTACACAATTGGTTCAGGAAGGCAGCACGGACTTTAAAGGGCCGGATTTGATGGATGATGACTTAGCACTTATTCTGTATACTTCAGGCACTACCGGAAGGCCGAAAGGTGCGATGCTCTCCCATAAAAATCTGTACTCCAACGCCAAGGATGTAGCAGACTATCTGGCTATCAGCGGAGAAGATAAAGTCATTGCGGCATTGCCGATGTTCCATGTATTTTGTTTAACCGTAGCATTGAATGCCCCGCTGATGAATGGGGGAACCGTCGTAATTCTGCCGAAATTTTCCCCGCAGGAAGTATTCCGTCTGACGAAAGAATATGGTACTACTGTGTTTGCCGGGGTTCCTACCATGTATAATTATCTGCTGCAAAGCGGGCAAGAGAATACGGATATATTCTCGGATATGCGTTTGTTTATTTCCGGCGGCGCATCTATGCCGGTAGCATTATTGAAAGCATTTGAACAAACCTTTAACGTGCAGGTCCAGGAAGGCTACGGACTGTCCGAAGCCTCTCCGGTAACTTGTTTTAACCCGCTGGACCGTCCGCGGAAACCGGGTTCCATCGGCAGGAGCATCGTTAATGTGGAGAACAAAGTCGTCGATGAATTCGGTGAAGAAGTCGAGACCGGGGAAGTGGGGGAATTAATTGTACGGGGACCGAATGTTATGCTCGGTTATTATAAATTGCCGGAAGAAACAGCAATGACATTAAAAGATGGCTGGCTGTATACAGGAGATATGGCTCGTATGGATGATGAAGGATATTTTTATATTGTTGACAGAAAAAAAGACTTAATTTTAGTTGGCGGATACAATGTGTATCCAAGGGAAGTGGAAGAAGTTCTGTACTCTCATCCGAATGTCAGTGAGGTGGCGGTAATAGGCGCTGCCCATGAAGAAGCCGGGGAGGTTGTCATAAGCTTTGTTGTTACCGATAATCCGCAATTAACCGAAGAAAATTTAATAGACTATTGTAAAGAACAGCTGGTAAATTATAAAGTCCCGTCAAAAATAGAATTTTTGGATGAATTGCCGAAAAATACGACAGGAAAAATACTCAGAAAAAATCTTCGGGACAAAGTAACAAATTAAAGTAATGAACATATATTGACTTTAGACATAATCTGGGGAGGTTGCTCCCCGATTTTTTTTGAAAAAATGCAGATTTGGAATGAAAGATCGCTTTCCAAAATAAAATAATTCTCTGCAGAAAGGTATGATTCATAAGATAAAAAGCCAGACTATACATAAAAGGAGTGTGCTTGTAATGAATGAGAAAAAAGAAAATCCGGAATTGGCTACATTCACTTTATTGAACCCTGACTTTTCTGTTTCGGGAACTAAACAAACAGAAGACGCAAAGAAAGACAGTAAGCAGAACATAAAATAATGTAAAATATTCAATAAAATTTAATTTTCTACTATCTTTTTATATGAAGTTTTGGTAAATTAGTAGATAGCTACTTTCTTTCATTGCTTAAAAATGAAAGGATGGATGAAATGTTTTACGATTTATATGATACAGCTCCGGAAATCACTCCCGAAACAATGGCTGTGATTACACAACGGGATAGAAATGGCAATATAGCATCACAGGTTTTTGAAGAAGAGACGGATTATGTTGTCCATCGTTCCCCAACCAAAGTGATTGAACAAGCCTGCAAATTTTTTGGGTCCAGTTTGAAGGGAAGACAGGAAGGCACCCGGGATGTTTGCGGGATCAATTACAAATCTCCAATTGCCATTGATCCCTTGAGCGGTATGTATTTCTTTCCCACCACATCCCCGGTAAACACCTCGTGCTCATGGATCGCTCATTCCCATATTGAACATGTACGTAAAGCAGGTAAAGGCACGGAAATTATTTTTAAAAATGCCCAGCAGGTATTCCTGCAAATTTCTTATGGATCGATTCAAAACCAGATACAGCGGACGGCACAATTTCGCTACATTCTCGACCACCGTATCAGGTATTTGAAGAAACATGCCGGCGGGGTGGTAGCAGAGCCTTTTGCATAAGTTCCAGCAAAATTTCCTCCACCTTTTTTCTGATGGCCGGATTAAAAAAGTTCCGTTTTTCTTCCAATCCATTACAGACTAATAAATAGGTGGTGAAAGAATCGTTTTTATGCAGTCTTACAACTTGCATGCTTTTTTGCATCATGATTTTCCTCAATTGTTTTCGTTCATCAGCTGCAATAAACAGCATTCTTTCCAATAACTGCCGGAAGTGTTCCTTAATTTTAAATGGGCCGGCTTTCACATGCTTCATGTCCTGCTCGATGACAACCATTGCCATGGATAAAAAAAGAAAACGAAGCGCAACCCTTGAATCATTCTCCTGAAGATACCGCATAGTTTATTCCCTCCAAATCAGGAACAAATGTTCTCTTTTCTTTATTATATGCAAAACCAACGGAAAAATACAATAGAAAAATTATACAGCGGTGAAAAGAAAGTAGCTGTTCCGTTGTTTTGACTAGGCATACATGAAGGTTTGGATTAAAATAAAAATAACTGTATTATCCGGCCGATGAAAGGAACTTAAAATACATCTTGCAATTGCTACATTCAAAAACACGGTTGACAGTTGACGTAAAAGGACGGCAAATGGAACATGGAAAGTCTCCCATTTGTTTATTTGCGCCGCCTCTAAATAGTAAGGAGTTTTCGCTACATGTATGTAATGACCATCCAGCTTTCTGATTGGAAAACCATGCTTAGAAGCAATGATTTTGACGAATATATCATGGAATTGTTGAACTCTTATGAGTCACTAGGACCATTGCCTGGTTTTTTGCTGCCATTTATTGAAGCATTTCTTCCGTTCCTGCCGCTGGTTGTTTTTGTTATTGCGAACGCTGCTGCCTACGGTCTGCTGGAAGGATTTATCTTGTCCTGGACAGGTGCCTCTGTTGGAGCCGTGATGGTATTTTTAATAATCCGCAGGCTTGGGAACAGACGAATATTTAAGAAAATCCGGAATAATAAGCAGGTTGGAAAAGTCACGTCCTGGGTGGAGAGACATGGGTTCGGACCACTGTTTCTGCTTCTGTGTTTTCCGTTTTCACCATCTGCTGTGATTAATGTTGTCGCAGGATTATCAAAAATCAGTATACAGCAATTTGTCCTGGCTGTGTTTTTGGGAAAGGCAGTCATGATTTTTTCCATTTCTTATATCGGTTCAAGTATTATGGAATTTGCACAGCATCCGGTTCGAACCATTGTCGTTGGGTTATGCATTTTATTATTCTGGGTGATTGGCAAATATATTGAGAAAAGGCTGGGGAAAAAGTCGTCAATCAAGGGCGGGACCAAGCTTAAGGAGGATTAAACAGCCAATAAAAAGGGTAGAATGATTTTTGGAGGAAGATTATCATGAAAAAAATTAACTACCCAAGATTGGTTTTAGTTATCGGCTTTGCATTGGTGCTTGCTTTTATACTGAGAGCAGCCATATTTGCAAATTACTCTGTTGTTGGAGAATCGATGCAGCCGACCTTAAATGATGGAAATTTATTAATCGTAAATAAAGTGATTTACGACCTGCAGGAGGCGGAACGATTTGATGTGGTCGTATTTCACGCAAACGAACAAGACGACTATGTGAAAAGAGTCATCGGAACACCGGGTGATCGAATTGAATATAGGAACGATAAGTTATATGTAAACGGTGAATATGTAGAAGAGGAATTTTTGGAGTCATATAAATTAGCAAGCAGCTCTGTCCCTTTTACAGAAGATTTCACGCTGGAGGAACTAACAGGTGAAACAGAAGTGCCTGATGGAAAACTATTCGTTCTTGGAGATAACCGGCAGGATAGTCTGGACAGCAGGTCATTCGGTTTTATTGATCAGGAGACTGTGGTAGGGAAAGTCGGCATGACATATTGGCCGCTCCCAAAGGCAAGTCTTACATTGGGTAAATAGCTATGGAGAAGCTTCCATCTTTGGTAAAATAGAAGATGGAAGCTTTTTTCTTCAGGATAAAAGGATTATGATTTTATATAAAATGAAATAAAAACAACAGATGTAGCCGCGTCCGGCCTATACGCTGCTGAAAGGGCGCTTACATCTTTGTAATGAATGGAGGAGTCAGCATGGGAGTCCGATTTCTGATTGGCAGGGCCGGAACCGGAAAAAGCGGAAGAATATTGGATGAAATTAAAGAAAAATTGTTTGAGGATCCGCAGGGACCTGCCATTTTTTATATAGTACCGGATCAAATGACGTTCCAGCAGGAATACACGCTGTTTCGCGATGAACATATAACAGGAAGCATCCGCGGGCAGGTAGTCAGTTTTTCCCGGCTGGCGTGGCGGGTACTGCAGGAAACTGGCGGGAGTACCAGACAGTTTATCAGTTCTGTTGGAACACAGATGATGCTGCGGAAAATCATTGAGGAGAAAACCGGAGACTGGCTTACTTTTGGAAAAGCCATTGAGAAGCAGGGATTTCTGCAGCAGCTGGAAAACATTATTACCGAGTTTAAACGCTATAATGTGACACCTGAATTGCTTTATGCCCAAATGGAAGAAATTGATAAGTTTGTACATAAAGATCCAAAGGAGATCGCACTGTTAAATAAACTGACTGATCTGTTGTATATCTATGAAAAGTCACTTTATGCTCTCCAGGAAAACTATATTGACAGTGAAGATCAACTGGAGTTGCTGGCCGAAAAGATTGAAGTGTCCAATGTACTGAAAGATGCGGAAATTTATCTAGACGGATTTCATAGTTTTACTCCAAGGGAACTGCTTGTCATCGAAGCATTAATGAAAAAATGCAAGCGTATTACTATCAGTCTTACATTGGATCAAGCCAGCGGGCCTGCAGCAGCCTCAGAACTTGACCTGTTTTACAAGACGGCTGAAACATATGATATCCTTACCCAAATTGCTGAGGAAAATGGCATTCGGGTTGAGGAAACGGTTGTTTTGGATACTAAAAATGGGAGATTTAAAGAACGTCCCTACTTTGCGCATTTGGAACAACATTTTAACACGCTGCCCTCTCCAAAGTATGAAGGAGATGTACCCATCCGGATTGCAGAGGCGGTACATCCCCGGGCAGAAGTGGAAGGAGCGGCACAGGAAATTATCCGGCTCGTCCGGGATGAAAATTATCGCTTTCAGGATATTGCACTTCTTATCAGGCAAACAGATACGTATAATGATTTAATTTCCACGATATTTGCCGACTATGATATCCCGGTGTTTATTGATGAAAAACGCACGATGATCAATCATTCACTCATTGAATTTATTCGTTCCGCCTTGGATATTGTAGAGGGGAATTGGCGGTATGATGCTATTTTCAGGGTACTGAAAACAGGATTTATTCCAGCCTCGGACAAGCAATACCCGCTTACAAATGACGCCATTGATGAACTGGAGAATTATGTCCTCGAATATGGCATACTTTCCAGGGAAAGGTGGATAGGAGAGGAAGAATGGAAATTCCAGCGTTTCCGCGGCTTTGAACAAAAAGGCCAGACAGATGCAGAGATGGAAATGCAGAAGAAAATTAATAAATACCGTAAGCAGGTAGTGGAGGCACTCTTCGATTTTGATGAAGCTATCCGAAATGCCGGTACGGTGAAAGCGTTTTGTGAAATAACATATTTGCTGCTTGAATCTCTGGGAGTGCCCGACCGCTTGGAAAAAATGCGAACGTTATATGATGACCAGGGGGAAATTGAAAAAGGCCGGGAACAGGAGCAGGTATGGGATGCTATTATTCAGCTGTTGGATGAAATGGTGGAAATGGCCGGCGAGGAAAAAATGACACTGGCAACCTTTCGCTCTACATTGGATGCCGGATTTGAAGCATTAAAATTTGCCCATGTGCCGCCAAGTATGGATCAAGTGATTGTAGGAACCATTGATCGTTCCCGGATCAGCGGTATAAAAGTTGCCCTGCTGCTTGGGGTTAATGAAGGTATCTGGCCGATGAAACCGCCTGCTGACGGAATTATTAATGAGGAGGAGAGAGAGCTTCTGGGAGAACATGGGCTGAAACTGGCGGAAAGCAGCAGACAGCAGCTGCTGGATGACTGGTTTTATATGTATACCGCTTTTACAGCCGCCAGGGACCAGCTTTGGATCAGCTATCCTTTGAGTGATGAGGAAGGAAATGCAAAAATGCCGTCCCAGCTTATTAAGCGGATGGAAGATTTATTCCCGGTCTGCTGTGACCATATGTTATTGCAGGATCCTGAAGAATTAGTGGATGCGGATCAATTTATTACAACTCCATTGAAAACAAGATCCGCCCTGACGGCACAGTTAGCAAGATACAGAAAAGGCTACCCGGTGAAGGAAATATGGTGGCATGTATTAAACTGGTACGTGGAAAACCATCCGAAACCCAGCACAACCTATAGAATCCTGCAAAGCTTATTTTATCAGAACAGGCCGGAGGATTTATCGGAGGATACGGCAGAAAAATTGTATCCAAAACAGGTAAACGCCAGTGTGTCCAGACTTGAAACGTACTATCGCTGTTCCTATCAGCATTTTGCAAAATACAGTCTGCGGCTGGAGGAGCGTAAGACGTATAAACTGGATGCGCCGGATATTGGTCAGCTCTTTCATGAAGCATTAAAAACAATTACCGAGTGGATTCAGGAGGAAAACAGGGATTTTGCGGCACTGTCCAAGCAGGAAACAGATCAATATGCGAAAAAGGCGGTTTCTCAGCTTTCTCCTGTCCTGCAGCACCAAATCTTACACAGTTCCAATCGTTATAAATATATTCAGCAAAAATTGCAGCAGGTGATAGCCAGAGCGGCTTTTGTATTAAGTGAGCAGGCAAGGCAGAGCCGATTTTCACCCATCGGTCTTGAACTGGGATTCGGAAAAAATCAAACGCTTGACGCGCGGACCCTGCCGTTGCCAAATGGGTTTGAACTTGTGCTTGGCGGACGGATTGACCGGGTGGATAAAGCGCTGAATACAGATCCGCTGCTATTAAGAATTATCGACTATAAATCAAGCTCCAAAGGGCTGAACCTTGTGGAAGTGTACTATGGACTGGCCCTGCAGATGCTGACATATCTGGACGTTGTTCTTTCCCAATCGGAAAAATGGCTCGGTGTGAAGGCCACTCCCGCAGGCGTGTTGTATTTCCATGTGCATAATCCGATGATCTCCGGAAATGATAGATTAAATGAAGAAAAAATAGAAAGAGAGATTTTTAAGAAGTTTAAAATGGACGGGCTGCTTTTGTCTGATGAGGAAGCAGTAAAAATGATGGACACCAAGCTGGAACAGGGATACAGCCAAATTGTGCCTGCAGCCATTAAAAAAGCGGGAGGATTTTATAATTCCAAAATTGCAGATGAGGAAACCTTTGAAAAACTGCAATCCCATGTGCAAAATCTGATGGTGGAAGCAGGCGTGGATATTACCGGCGGGCGTGTTCATTTAAACCCTTATAAACATAAACAGCATATTGCCTGTACTTTTTGCCCGTTCCATTCCGTCTGTCAATTTGATCCGTCATTGGAAGAAAATAATTACCATCATTTATCGGACATGAAAGATGAGGAGATTTTAAGAAGAATAGCTGAAGGGAGGGAAAGCTGATGGTTAAATGGACAAAGGAACAGGAAGCAGCCATTTATACATCAGGAAAGGATGTGCTTGTTGCAGCCGCAGCAGGGTCCGGAAAAACAGCTGTACTCGTGGAGAGAATCATTCAGAAACTATTAAATAAAGAAAATCCCGTGGATATTGATAGCTTGCTTGTCGTGACATTTACCAATGCTGCTGCCCAGGAAATGCGCAATCGGGTAGGAGCAGCTTTGGAGGAAGCGGTCGCAGCCGACCCGTCATCCATCCATTTGAAAAAGCAGCTATCCCTTCTCCAGCGCGCTTCGATATCCACCTTGCATTCCTTTTGCCTGGATGTGGTGAAGCAGCATGCTTATTTATTGGATTTAGACCCTTCATTTCGTATTGCCAACGAAATGGAGGCAGATTTGCTGAAACAGGAAGTCATGGAAGAACTCTTTGAAAAATGGTACGGTGAAGAGAATATAGAAGAAGGATTTTTTGCTGTCGTGGATCGCTTTTCCAATGACCGCAGCGATGAGGCTGTGGAAAAGTTAATTCTGTCACTGTATCATTTTGCAATTCAGAATCCGCAGCCGGATGCCTGGCTGGATGAACTGGTGACAGCGTACAATATTAATGAAGACTGGCACGAATCGCAGCTGGCATGGTTAGAAGTTATTAAAAGAGAAGTGAAAAGCCAATTTGCTGCTGTACAGGATGAAATGCAGCTGGCTATGGATATAGCAAAGGAAGCAGATGGTCCATCTCAGTATATAGACACCATCCAAAAAGATTTTGAGGCTTTGCAGGTTGCTTTGGATCTTCTTGATAACTGGGATGATTTACAGGAATTTATGTCTTCCAGCACATTTGTCCGATTATCCGGCAAAAAAATGGAATGTGACGAAGAAAAGAAAGCAAAGGTAAAAAATCTGAGAGAAAGCTATAAAAAACGCTGGAATAAAGTGAAGGACCAATGGTTTAAACGGAATCTGGCCAGCCATGTTAAAGATATGCAGGAAATGGCTCCGGTTGTAAAAAAGCTGACAGAGCTTGTGAAAACCTTTAAAGATCGATTTACACAAATAAAAAAAGAAAAAGCCATCGTGGACTTTTCTGATCTGGAACATTACTGCCTTTCACTGTTTTTGGATGAAACTTCAACAAGTGATAAACTATTGCCATCTAAAGTTGCCCGCTACTATCAGAATAAATTCAGTGAATTATTGATTGATGAATACCAGGATACGAATCTGGTGCAGGAGACACTTTTAACCTTAATCAGTGATCGGACCGGTCCGGGAAACATGTTTATGGTCGGAGATGTGAAACAGAGTATTTATCGTTTTCGTCATGCGGAACCAAAATTATTTATCCAAAAGTACAGAAACTTTGCTGAAGAGACAAGTCCGGCAGAAAGAATTGATTTGGCAAGTAATTTTCGCAGCAGGGAGCATGTATTGGCAGGGGCAAATTATATTTTCCGGCAAATTTTCGATCAAGAGCTGGGGGAAATCGACTATGATAAAAATGCCGAATTAATATACGGAAATAAAATGTATGACGACCTGCCTTATGCCAAGCCAAACCCGGAACTGGTCATCATTGACAGAGAAGCGGAAGAAAGTCCGGCCGTTTCAGAGGATGAAGAGGATTATCAGGATTTGGAAAAGGCACAGCTGGAAGCCCGTGTTTTCGCAGAAAAAATAAAGTCCTGGATCGGTCAAAAAGATGGAAAACCGCTGCAGGTCATGGATAAAGCAACCGGAACACAGCGGGACTTCCAGTACCGGGATGCGGTCATATTACTCCGGGCGATGAGTAATTGGGGACCGGTAATCGTAGATGAGCTGAAAAAACAGGGTATTCCTGTTTATGCAGAGCTCTCTACCGGGTATTTTCAAGCGATCGAAGTGAAGGTAATGATCAGTTTTCTAAAAGTCATAGACAATCCAAGACAGGATATTCCGCTTGCCTCCGTATTGCGTTCTCCGATTGCAGGGTTAAATGAAGACGAACTGGCAGCAGTCCGTCTGGCAGACAAAGGCGCTTATTATTATGAAGCCGTAAAAAAATATACGGAGACCAACCGTGATGATACTGCGAATAAAATTGATGATTTCCTGGAAAAATTGGAGAAGTTCCGATTCTCCTCAAGGCAGGGTGCGTTATCGGAACTAATCTGGAATATTTATATGGAGACAGGTTATTATGATTTTGTCGGCGGGATGCCGGGAGGGCGTCAGCGCCAGGCCAACCTGAGGGCACTTTACGACCGGGCAAGGACATATGAAGAAACCTCATTCCGCGGATTGTTCCGTTTCCTGCGGTTTATAGAACGGATGGAGGAAAATGATGATGACCTCGGTGCGGCAAGAGCTTTGAGCGAACAGGAAGATGTCGTCAGAATCATGACTATTCATAAAAGTAAAGGCTTGGAATTCCCGGTTGTTATTTTAGGAGCCATGGACAAACAGTTTAATATGATGGACTTAAATCAGCAATATTTGCTCCATAAGGAAATGGGGTTTGCTTCCAAGTATATCGATCCTGTAAAACGCATTACGTATCCGACGCTGTTTTTCCATGCGTTAAAACAGGAGAAGATAAGAGAGCTTTTGTCGGAGGAAATGCGTGTTTTATATGTAGCATTAACAAGGGCAAAAGAAAAACTCGTCATGGTTGGAAACGTTAATTCACTGGAAAATAAACTGAAAAAATGGGAAAGAATGATGGATCATGCAGAATGGGTGCTGCCGGCACATTTCAGGATGGAATCCAAAACTTATCTGGATTGGGTAGGACCGGCCTTGATCCGTCATAAAGACAACAGCATACTGCGCAGGGAAGAAGAATTGATTTCAGGTTTAAATGATATCAATTTGGATCCATCCAAATGGGAGGTCTCCATTATGCACGGCAGTGAGCTTGCCAATTTGGAAGCAACCCATAAAGAAAAACATGAAAACTTACGGGATGCTATTTTGTATTGGAAAAAGGCACCAGTTTCTGATGAAACCCTGGAAACAGAGGTGGATAAACGGCTATCCTTTGAATATGCTTCAAAAGAAGCGACAAGACTCAGGGCAAAACAAACGGTAACCGAGATAAAAAGACAGCGGGAAATCAAGGATGAATATGCAGCAGATCAGCTAGTTCAGCAATATAGGACGCCCATTGTAAAACGGCCGAATTTTATGCAGAAGGAAAAAACCATTACGTCGGCGGAAAAAGGAACAGCAATGCATACGGTCATGCAGCATATACCGCTGGAGAAAGTCTTAAATGAAGAAGAAATTGCAGCATTTGTGGAGACGTTAGCAGATAAAGAAATATTAACGGAAGAACAGGCGTCGATTATCGATGTTTCTGCAATAGCCTCATTTTATGCTACACCAATAGCCGAATATATAAGAAAGGCCGGACCTGTATATCGTGAAGTTCCTTTCAGTCTTACCATGCCTGCAAATGAAGTGTATGCAGGTTTGGCAGATGGCACGGAAGAACAGGTGCTGATTCAGGGAGTGATTGATTGCCTTATACCGAAAGACGGCGGCTGGATCGTATTGGACTATAAAACAGATGCTGTTCCCGAAGATGTGGATGCTGCGACAAAAAGTACGCTGGCAAATCGGTATGAAACCCAGTTAAACCTGTATCGGCAAGCTGTTGAACAGATCTGGAAACAGCCTGTAAAAGAAGCATATCTGTATTTCTTTTCCAGACAGCTTCTGCTTGAAGTGCCTGGTGAGTAAGTTTTTAAAGGTCAACCTTCGTATGGGGGTTGGCTTTTTTTATGGGAGGCTGAAGCGCGGGAAAACGATATTAAATTTTCTATCAACCAAAAAGATCGTCTGAATTTTTAAAACATCAAAACTGAAAATAATAGCAGCCCTCATGGACAGATTACAAAAGATTATTTTTAGATTCTCCATAAATTCTCTCCTAAGTTACTCCAATCAAGTGAAAATGTCTTTGACGTTCAAATTATTGTCATGTTTTTCACTGCGGTTATAGTGAAAACAGGGTTTACTTCTTTACAATAACTTTCCAGAAAAAAGTAAAAACCGATGTAAACCTTGTTAAACCAGAGTTTACACTATTTTTGCCGCAGGAATAATCGGTGAACAAATTGTGAAGAACCATTCTGGATATCATTCTATTTTTTTCTGCACATGTGATTTAGTTCACTTCCCGAAGATGCGATTCAAATTATTATAGAGTTAAGAAATCAAAAGGGAGGTTGACTTGAATGGAAACAAATCTTGGAAAGCAACCGGAAGAAAAAATGGAAACACAAGAAGAAACAGATGCTCTAAAATCAGCTTTATATTCGTCCTTACTATTTGTAGGTGGAGGAATTGTTGCTTTTATCATCTTATTATTAGCAATTTATATGATCAGATTATAAAGAGATTACAAGGAGGGTGTAAACATGAAATTGCCACGTCAGGAAGAAATATGGTTAGTTATTAGTGTCGGAGTACTTGTTCTTTCCATGGTGATCACCGGCTACCAGGCTTTCGCCCTTGGAATGACGCCGCCAAGTGGTACAGAAACAATTGATCCGCAAAAAGTGGATGAACATGAAGTATTTTCCGAGCCGGGAGTATACCAGACAGGTGAAAATGAATATGAGGTTGTCATGACATTGCAGATGTTCTCATTTACACCGGGAGATATCGAAATCCCGGCAGGTTCCACTGTTGAATTTATTATGACATCCAAAGACCTCGTACACGGATTCCAGATTGCCGGAACTAACGTCAATGCGATGGTAACACCGGGACATATACAAACAATCACGGAAACATTTGAAGAACCCGGGGAGTATCTGGTTATTTGCAACGAGTATTGCGGGGCAGGACATCAGCATATGAGCACAACTATTACGGTGAAATAAGGAAGGGAGGAAAAATATCATGGAAGCAGCAACTTTAAAAGAATCTTTTATTGATAAAACGAAAAGTAAATTAGGTGTTAGTCCGGAAGATTCAAGATTGTCTTTAACTTATTTGAGTTTAGCATTCATTATCCTATTTGTCGGCGGATTTCTTGGATTGGTACAGGGATTGAACAGAGCAGGATTATTTGAGCTGCCGCCCTGGTTTGACTATTACCAGGTGTTAACCTCACACGGAATTCTTTTAGTCCTTGTCTTTACCACATTATTTATGACCGGATATTTTTACGCTGGGGTCTCCCACGTACACGGAGGGCTTTCTCCTAAGGTCAGAAAAATGGGATGGACCGCATTTGGCTTAATGGTTTTCGGTGTAATTATGACAGTAGCAACTGTTGTTGCGGGAAATGCATCTGTCATGTATACATTTTACCCGCCAATGCAGGCCTCACCATGGTTTTACGTTGGTTTAACCATTATGGTAGTCGGTATCTGGGTAGCAGCTGCGGGAATTTGGACATCTGCTGTCCAATGGAAAAAAGAAAACAAAGGAAAGCATTTACCGCTGTTTACCTACTTTGGTGTAGGTGCCTACCTGCTCCTATTTCTGGGAAGTCTTGGCGTAACTGCAGAAATGGCCATGTTAATTCCATGGGCTTTTGGATGGGTTGAAACAGTAAACGTCATGCTCAGCCGTACATTATTCTGGGCATTCGGCCATACAGCTGTTAACGTTTGGTACCTTGTTGCGGTATCCGCATGGTATATAGCAGTTCCTAAATTTGTCGGAGGCAAACTGTTTAATGATACATTGGCTCGAGTAGTTGTTATTCTTTCCGTAGTATTGAACGTTCCTGGCGGATTCCACCACCAGATCATTGACCCGGCGATCACGGAAGGCGTTAAGTTCATGCACGTATTCATGAGTCTATCCATTGCACTTCCATCACTTCTTACTGCATTTGCAATGTTTGCTGTATTTGCAAGAGCAGGAAAAAGAAAGGGTGCCAAAGGGATCTTCGGTTTCCTTAAGAAATTGCCTTGGACAGACGTCCGCTTCCTCGCTCCAATGATTGCGATGATCGCATTTATTCCAGGCGGAGCAGGCGGTATTGCCCAAACAAATAACCAATTAAACCAGACTGTGCACAATTCACTTTGGGTAGTTGGTCACTTCCATCTAACTGTAGGGGTCACCGTAGCATTAACATTCTTTGGTATCACGTATTGGCTGCTGCCTTATTTGACAAAGAGAACACTTACGCCAAGGTTGAATAAATTAGGGGTAATTCAAACATGGATATGGACGATTGGAATGCTCTTTATGTCCGGAGCCATGCACTGGGTTGGACTATTAGGTTCACCAAGAAGAACTTCCTTCTCCACATATGGGGATAACGCAACTGCGTTAAGCTGGGATCCATACCTGTTCTTACTTGCAATCGGCGGAACGCTCTTATTTATCGGTGTAGCATTAATGGTTTACATTGCATTCCACTTAATGTTCAAAGCACCAAAAGGTGAAACAGAATTCCCGATCGCAGAACGGGAAGCAAACGATATTACAACCCCGAGATGGACAGAACGCTGGGGACTGTGGATTGTCGTAGCATTCGCTGTTATATCCATGGGTTATGTCATACCGGTTGTTGAAATGATTGTTAATGCACCTCCGGGATCACCGCCGTTTCAACCTTGGTAATTGACAAAATGAAAGTATAGAAAGCTGATTAAAAGAAGAGATAGTCGCGGCGGAAGGCTATCTCTTCACCATTATTACCCCGCAATAATTCATCATTGTTTATTTAGGAACCAAGAAGCTGATAACAGCGAATTTTAATGAATTCCTCTTAAGCACATATTGCCTCCTGAATCTATTAATAAAACTTATGTAGGATGTGATCATTATGATCAAAAATAAACATAATACCATTGCGCTTATTGTAGTTGTTTTGTTTGGCATAGGATTATTCTATGCCGGTACCGATGGTTTTACAGCCTATACTGCAGAAACAGCGAGAACCAATCAATTAATAGATGATCAGCCAGCTTTTCCTTTAGTTACATTAGAGGACAGTAATGAACGAACGTATGATTTTACTGAGTTTGAAGGAAAGTATGTATTTGCTACATTTATTTATACTTCATGTACAGATGTCTGCCTTGAACTGGAAGTAAACCAGGCGGGAGTTTATGACCAGATTCCCGATGAATATATCGGGGAAGATATTGTATTCCTGACGATAAGTTTTGATCCTGAACATGACACCCCGGAAGTCCTGGACAAATATCGAAGCTATTTTGAAGCGGATGGAGAAACATGGAGGATGGCAAGGATTCCTGATCAGGAGCAGCTGGACAATTTACTGAATGAATTTGGCGTCATAGTTATACCGGAAGATAACGGACATTTCACGCATAACTCTGCATTTTATTTAGTGGATCCTGAAGGTTACTTAATAGATGTCATGGACTATACCTTAATTGATGAAGCTGCTGATAAGGTTAATTCCATTCTTAAAACAGAAGAGGGGGACTAAACGATGAGACAGGCCAAGTATGGTATCATTCTGTATATATTCCTGATGCTCCCTCCTGTAGTAACATTGTTTGAATTTAATATGACGATACACATGCATATGCAAATGCCGTTATTGGCAGCAGCTGGTATGTTAATGTATCCTTTTTTAAAGCAGAAGTTTCCTGGATTCTTTGAAAAATATAATAAAAATGGAATTCCCGGCATCATATTATTTTTAATTGTTGTGAGTTATTGGTTATTGCCGCGTGCAATGGATGAGGCACTTACCATTCCTGCAGTGGAAATATTTAAATTTATCAGTTGGCCATTTCTTGTAGGTGTTCCATTGCGCGACAGCTGGAGCAAATTCTCTGTAATGGGTAAAAATGTTGTATTGGGCATTCTTAGTATATTATTTGTGTTAATGGCAGTTATATATATATTCTCTGATTCGCAATTATGCAATAATTATCTAATCGTAGAGCAGATTACCTTGGGCTGGGCCTTCGGATTCATCGCATTAGCACTGATCATCTATATTGTTCAGCAGTTTTTCATAGACCATTCAGAGTATGAGGAATAGACAAAGAATAAATTTCGGATAAAACGCGGCTGTCTGCCATTTGAAGGCATCCGCTTCTGTTTTTGCCTGGGAAACTATAGAATTTTTAACCTATGGACAATTTTCAAGGTAAGCATAGCGGCGCTTTTGTTCGTTTGAAAAAATAATCCTGCATGGTCGCCAAAATCCTTTTCATTCTTTATAATTGATAAGAGACTGAATGTTTCAAGGAAGATTTGGAGGTCTATGCATGAAGTCGGCTGTTTCACCAACGAATGAAAAAAATCGGCTTATATGGATTGATGCTGCGAGAGGGTTTGCTGTATTTGGTATTTTTATGGTTAATATTGGGGCATTTTCTGCTCCCTGTTTTTTATATGGGGGAGGGGATAATGCATGGACATCACAGGCAGATCAATTTATGCAGGCTTTTATTGATGTGTTCTTTCAGGCCAGTTTTTACACTTTATTTTCTATTCTGTTCGGATTCGGTTTTCAGTTGCTGAGGGACAGACTGGCAGAAAGAAATGCTGCTTTGTATCCAGTATTGCTGCGCAGAATTGCTATACTGATCGGGTTCGGATTACTGCATTCTTTTTTGCTTTGGCATGGGGATATTCTGCTGTCCTATGGACTGATCGGCTTTTTACTGTTCTTTTTCTTTAATTTAAAAGATCGCACATTGCTGCTGTGGGGAAGTGTTCTGCTGTTTGGCACCGTGGGCTTATTTACCCTGCTTTTATATCAAGTCAGGGATTATCTCGATTGGTATAACACGGAACTGGTTAATCGGGCTCTCGAAAATTATCAGGACTCCAGTCTTTTGGTTATCCTTACGCAAAATTACAATGACTGGCTGTACAGCAATGGAGGGATGGCCTACTTGCCTTTAACAGGAATCCTGCTGCCTTTATTTCTGTTTGGGATGTATCTGGTAAGGAAGAGAGTGCTGCATGAACCAAAGAAACATTTATCAACGCTAAAACGATTATGGATGGTTTCATTTATTTTATTTTTTGTTTTCAAATTGGGTCCATATGTATATGGAAATCCCGACTGGTTTTCTTACATACAGGATAATATTGGCGGAACTGCTTCGGCCATATTTTATTTATTATCCATTACGTTAATGTCACTTACGAAAATAGGAAAAAATTTAATTTTACCTTTTGTACATGTTGGAAGAATGGCATTAACCAATTATATCTTCCAGTCCGTGATTAGTTTTACATTATTTTACGGTGTTGGCTTCAGCCTATATGGGTCGGTTAGTCCGGTGATGGGATTTTTTATTGTCGTTGTCGTGTTCATTTTTCAGATGATAGTCAGTAAATGGTGGATTCAGCAATTTCGTTTTGGCCCCCTTGAATGGATATGGAGAAGCTTAACTTATTTTCAGGCACAGCCGTTTCGCAGGCAATGAAATCGGTCAAATACCAATTAGGAAGAATAGAGCTTTTCTTATAAGCTGCTAACATGTAAATTATAGGATTTTTTTGTGGAACATGATATGATATCCTTAGCCTTGTATGGAATTGGAGGAATTAAAACAAATGACTCATATGCATATTACCGGCTGGGTGCTTGCACTTATCCTATTTATCGTTGCATTGGTAATGTATAATCAGGGGAAAGCGAAACCCGGCAAGATATTACACATGATCTTAAGACTTGATTACTTATTTATTTTGTATACTGGCGGAGATTTAATTGCCCATTATTTTGGCGGCAGCAGCTTGCTTCCGGAAGCCATTGTAAAAGGGTTAGCCGGTATATGGGTGATTGCAGCAATGGAAATGATTCTCGTCAGGAACAATAAAGGGAAACCGACAAAGAGTTTCTGGATTCAGCTGATTATTGCCCTGCTTATTACATTAATACTAGGATTCTGGCGGCTGCCGATGTGAAATAGTTTGGAGCAGGGGACGGTTTATCTGTATCATGGAACAGGTAAACCGTCTCTTTATTTACGCCATCCGCGAAGACTTCAAATATGAAGGATTTCCGACAATTCCCCGTAATTTGTTGACTATTTATCTGATACCCCAATAATAGAAAAAGAGCAGTTTTAATAATTGGAGGACATGACTATATGAAAAAAATTATCTTTTCTTTTTTTATAATTTTACTTTTTATTAATTTGATTCCCCCGGCAGCAAAGGCAGCTGAGGGCGAGAGCCGGATTCAGGGTGAAATTATATACAATATCCTTGTGGATCGGTATAATAACGGTGACTTTGAACGGGATGACCAGGTTGACGTAGAAGACCCGTATGCATACCATGGCGGGGACCTTCAGGGTGTAATCAGGAAGATGGATGAATACCATGAGCTTGGATATACAGTTTTGTCACTTTCCCCAATCATGGAAAATGCTCCCGATGGTTACCATGGCTATTGGATAGAGGATTTTTATGAAGTGGAAGAACAATTTGGAGAAATGGATGACTTACGTGAGTTGATTGAAGAGGCCCATGATCGTGAAATGAAAGTAATATTGGAACTTGTCACCAATTATGTCGCTGCAAGCCATCCGATCACTGCTGATCCGGAAAAGGAAGATTGGATTGACGGAGAAATGACAGTTGAGACTGACTGGACTGAGAATGCAGCAGCCTTAAACCAGGAAAATCCGGAAGTGCAGGAATATCTTATCGACGTTGCGTCTCATTGGATGGAAGAAACGGACATTGATGGTTTTAAGCTTCATGCCGCAGATCAAGCTGATCCTGCCTTCATAGAAAATCTTACCTCTGAATTAAAGAATAATAACAATAATTTCTATGTGCTTGCAGATATATTGGATCCAGATGCGGACATTGGCCATCTTCAGGAAAACCCAAATATTGATGCAGTGGATAATTATCATATGATGGAAGCTATTACTGGGGTTTTTGCAGAGGAAAAACATCCGGTTTCAGAAATTTACCAGGCATATGAGGAATATGGTACAGAGAAAGATATCATATTTGTAGACGACTTTTATACAGAACGTTTTACACAATTATTTGCGGAAAATGGCCGGAATTCAATGACGACGTGGACATTGGCTCTTA
Organism: Virgibacillus aidingensis; assembly: GCF_010994035.1. GTDB lineage: Bacteria > Bacillota > Bacilli > Bacillales > Amphibacillaceae > Virgibacillus_N. The sequence goes on along the minus strand of NZ_WIXN01000003.1, from coordinate 150,129 downwards.
CTTACATGTATACTTCCCCCGGAGTTCCTTCCCTTCTGCAAGGTTCTGAGCTGCCTATGTTTGGAAAAGAAATCGAGGATACGAGAGAGCTTGTCCCATTTCATAGCGGGGAGCCTGATCTGGATGAATTCCATAACAGGATTTCCTCACTGCGTGCACAATTTCCTGCCCTGGCGCATGGAGATTTTGAATTGGCAGGCTCCAGTGGTGCCATGAGCATTATGAAAAGGACCTTGGACGGAGAGGAACTGTATATAGCAATCAATAATGACACAGAAACCCAGGTTGTTACCTTGGATGGGATTGATGAAGGAATGCAGCTAAGAGGGTTTTTGGAAGACCACACCGTTCGGGAAAATGATAACGGTGAATTTAAGGTCGGCCTTGCCCGGGAATCGGCGGAGGTTTTTAGAGTACAGCCTGATACAGGGATTAATTGGGGTTTTATTTCCTTCGTTGCCGGAGTCTTTATCCTATTTGTTGTAGCTGTTATTATATTGAGCCGCAAACAAAAACAAAGAGAAGCACAAGACCAAATAAATAAAGCGTAACCTTTGCTTAACTGCGGATTGGGTCGTGCAGACTTCCGAGTCCTTGGCGACTCTAGTATTGGGCAGTTAATTCAATAATAAAGCAGGCTGATGCGTTTATTCAGCCTGCTACTATGATGCCGCCATTGACATGAATCGTTTGACCGCTGACATAGCTGGCATCATCTGATGCCAAATATACATAAGCCGGAGCAAGATCCTGCGGCTGACCCGGTCTTTTCATCGGAGCATTTCCGCCAAAGCCGTCCACTTTTTCCCTGCTGAAAGAAGCAGGAATAAGGGGAGTCCATGTCATTCCGGGTGCAACGCCATTAACTCGGATACCTTTTTCAGCCAAAGATTCGGATAATGACCTGGTAAAAGAAACGATAGCTCCTTTCGTTGCAGAATAATCTATTAAATCCTTGCTGCCCTGGTAAGCAGTGATGGAGGAGGAATTAATGATAGAACTTCCCTCTTTTAAGTTAGGCAGTACAGCTTTAGTAATATAAAACATACTGAACACGTTTGTGCGGAAGGTTTGTTCCAGCTGTTCACTGGTAATATCCATAAAGCTGTCCTGCGGATGCTGTTCAGCAGCATTATTTACGAGGATATCAATTTTTTTAAATTTATTGATTGTTTCTGTTACAGCTGCCTCACAAAAGGATTGATTACCAATATCCCCGCTGATTAAATGACACTTCTGACCTTCCAGTTCAACAAGCCTTTTTGTTTCTTCTGCATCCTCATGTTCATCCAGGTATATAACAGCTACATCGGCACCTTCTCTTGCAAAGTGTACGCTTACAGCCCTGCCGATGCCGCTGTCACCTCCTGTAATGAGTGCTGTTTTGTTTTCCAGTTTGCTGCTGCCTCTGTAATTGTTCCGGATGACAGCAGGCTCCGGTACCATTTTGGATTCCACTCCCGGCTGTTTATGCTGACTTTGTGCCGGAGGAGTTTTTTTACCGTCGTTTATTTCCATACCCATTTATAGCCCACCTTATTGTTTTATGTTTACTTCCATCTACCCGGAATTAACATAATTCAATCATGGGATTTAACTGCTGATTTTCATAAAAAAAGCAGTTTTTGTTTACTCGTTAAAAACTGCAAAACATTGATTGACATTACTTTTAAGAAACATATTCATGTGAAGAGACAGCACCTTGTTTTCGTAAAAACATATAAATTTCCCTGTAATAGATAATATCAATTTCACCATGGATATATTTTTTTTGATAATAATCCAACAGGTCATTTACGGAAGCAGGTGTATAATTGCATTCATCCTGATAGGTATGGACCAACTCACTTATCAACATCATATACCCCCCTGAATAAATTATTGCAGATAACAAGGGATAGCGCTTATCTGCATTAGGATGTACACACACTTGGCAATTGGCCAGGCTGAATGGTACACTTACTGCTATATTATTATGAATGAAAACTATTGGATATGCTATTTATTCCGGAAAAATGACAACCATAATGTTCCTATTCCCAATGTCAGTATAACGCTTGCTGTAAACAGTCCCCCGGTATATAAAGGCAGTCCCGGAATTTGAAGCCATTCGGTTAGACCCTGGCCAAATAACAATAATTCATTTAGAAGGAAGCCAATGATAAAGATAATTGCGCCGTAAATGGTTAGTTTTGTGCTCTTCAATAAATCTTTCATTAAATACTGGGTAAGAATAAATATGCTGACAAACCCAAGCAAGGTAAAATGCAAATAACCGATAATCACGCTTCTGGAATCATATATCAGCGGAAGCAGGGGGGGAATAAGCAATCCTGCTTCCATTGTACTTTTCAAAAATAGCAGCAGAAATGAAAGAGAAAGTGAAATCATGGTGAGCTTCGAATATATCGTTTTAATGTGATGATAGGATTTTACATAAGCATAAAGGATATAAATAATACCTGTCCATTGGCCGATCCCGCCAATTCCGGCAATGATATCAGCAGTGATCCCTAAGTTTTCCACCCATAAAACGGATAAAAGATAACCCGGGAATAAGGCAATAAAATAAAGCCAAAAACCAATTCTCAGCGCCGAATTGAATAAATTGATTTTTTTCAAATGGAGGATCAAAATAAATAAACCTATCAAGAATAACAGTAACCAGCCATTATATTGAAAATGTAAATAAAAATAGATTGCCATTTCATATAAGTTGCTTCCTTTCTTTCCGGAAGCGGAAATATAAGCTATAGCAAAAGGACCAAATGAAGAAATGATTAATGCAATTAATGCTCCGTTGATAAACAGCTTGGCCGTATTTGGAATGGAAAAGTTCGATTTTATCCTGCGGTAAATAAAGATGGCAGCCCAGTACTCTACAAAAATATGAATAGTGGAAAGAACAATGGAAAACAGTGCGTATCCCTGATAAATAAAAGCAGCAAACATAAGAACTGTTACCACAAACAGGGTAACTGCAATCGCAATGGCCTGCTTCTTTTGCTTTAATTCCTGCCAGATATTATTGAGAAAAATGACAAATACTCCCAAAAAAGCCCAGCCCAGGATAGCTAAATGGGAATGACCATGCAGGATATTGGAATACTCTACAGGGAAATCGGGGTAGTATGCATAAGCCCGCATCCACACGCCGGATAAAGCAGTTATTATAAAAAGGATAAATGTAAAATGAATGATATATTTAGGCATCACAAATCAACTCACTTTGAGATAGTGTGTATATTACTATCATCTATTGTGAAGTAAATTTATTTAATGCTGTGTGCGGAATATCAATAAATCACAAACGAATTATGACGGAAAAAGTACAATTTCAGCTGTTCATTAGCATAACTCGCACCCGTTTTTTAGTGAATGGGTTAGTTTTTCTTATACTTAATACCTAAAAATTTTCAACTTACTGGAATTCACTTCTTAGTTATATTTTTATGCTTTCTCAACATGAAATAAAAAGACCCAGCCTGAATGGCGGCTGGATCCTCTATTGCTGCATAGCTGCAGGTATAATAAGTTTATATTTCTTTCTTGTTTCCGTATAAAGCTCAGTATAACGTCAGATGAATTTATTCTGTTTTATTCAAGAAAAATACAGAAAGGGTTCCGGGTCCAACATGGGCTCCGATCACGGAGCCGATCATTTCTATCAGAATGTCATTTGCTCCGAATTTTTCTTTAATCATCCCTGCCAATTGTTCTGCTCTTTTCAGGTCATCAGCATGACTGATTCCAATTGTCTGATTAGTAAAGTCTGTTCCTCTTTCTTCCATTAACTCCACCATTCTTGACAGAACTTTTTTAGAACCCCTAATTTTCTCAAGCGGAATAAGCTTTCCATCTTCCACATGCAAAAGCGGTTTGATTTTGAGAAGAGAGCCTACAAATGCCTGCGTTTTGCTTACTCGTCCGCCGCGTTTTAGGTATTCCAGATCATCAACCGTAAATACATGTTCCATTTTTTTGGCATGATTAGTGCCTGAAGCTGCTATTTCCTCAAGCGTCGCTCCGTTTTTCGCCATTTCTGCTGCATGGAGGACGACAAGTCCATATCCAATCGATGCACATTTCGTGTCGATTACTTGAAAATCAGCATCCGGAAATTCTTCTTTTACTTCCTGTTCCATCATTTTTGCTGTCTGATATGTACCTGATAATTCAGAGGAAAAGGCCAGATAAATAAATGGCTTGTTTTCCCTGGCATAGGAAGTGAAAACTGTTTTAAATGTTTGCGGTGATACCTGGGAGGTTTTCGTCATTGCGCCTTTCCTCATTTCATCATAAACAGTTTTCGGATCGATATCGATAGCGTCTTTGTAATCTTTATCATCCAGGTGAACAGTTAATGGTATCATTTCAATATCATTTTCGTTATAATGTGTAGTTGATAAATCACAAGCTGAATCTGCCATTATTTTTACCGTCACTTTTTCTCACCTTCTTTATTATATATTTCTTTAAGTTTAAAGCTTGCTGCAAATATAGTCAAAGCATATTGCATGATTATTTTGCAGTTTTAAAAGTATTTGCATAAGTGGGCAGTAAAAGCCTGAAAGTGGTATGCCACAGTTAGAAAGTGAATTTTTCACTGGGCTGAGCTTTGTATTCCAAAAAATATAAGACCGTCTGGGAAAACGGTAAGACCAAGGCTGCTGTTAAGGTTTTCGGCAACATCCACTGGCTGAAGGTATACACTGGGAAAGTTTATCATTTTTAACCCGGCGAAATGTACTTTCAGGAACCCCTTTCGTGATAAACCAATTTTTTAATAAGGTAAAAGAAATCATTTGTTTTTGGTTGATACGGAAACGATTGCGCAGGTTTGTTTTAAACAAAAATAGTGAAAACTTGAGATATGAATCTTTATATGTTGGTCTATGGGAGAATAATTTTGGAAGGAGGTAAAATATGTTTCTAATCGAGGCAAAACGTATTGTTGGTGTTATGTTTGGGGCATTCTTAAATGCCATATCACTAAATTTTTTCCTCATAGGTGCAAATGTATATGCAAGTGGCTTTACCGGGTTTGCCCAGCTGACATCAAGTTTTTTCCATGACTTTGTAGGGATTGGTATTAGCACAGGGATCCTGCTTGCTTTATTTAACATACCTGTTGCCATTCTCGGCTGGTTTAAGGTGGGCAAGGGCTTTACTGTATACAGTGTTGTTTCTGTTATGTTCACTACATTTTTCCTGGAATTGCTGCCAATTATTGTTCTATCAGAGGATATTATACTTAACGCAGTTTTCGGCGGTGTGATAGGAGGAATCGGTGTCGGGCTGACGCTGAAAGTTGGGGCTTCTACAGGTGGCATGGATATTGTGGCAATGATATTGTCCCGGATGAAGGACAAACCGATTGGAACTTATTTTATGATTTTAAATTCCATTATCATTGCGTTGGCGGGGATCCTGTATGAGCCGGAGAATGCCTTGTACACACTGCTTACATTATATGTAACTACACGTGTTATTGATGCGATTCATACACGTCATGAAAAGGTGACTGCAATGATTATTACGCATAAAGCGGACGAATTGCAAAAAGCGATCCACGGGACAATGGTCCGGGGTATTACCATTTTGCCGGCAAGAGGCGCTTATACGAAATCAGATAAACATATGCTGTACCTTGTAATAACCCGATATGAGTTATATGATTTGGAACGTATCGTCAGTGAAATTGATCCACAGGCATTTACAAATATAGTACAAACAACAGGGATATTTGGATTTTTCAGAAGAGATTAAAGGAGAGTAACAAAATGAGATTTATTTTGCTGATTATAGCCATCTTGTTCTTGGCAGCTTGCGGAAATACAGAGGAATCAGTTGATGAAAATGATGCTGAACAGGATGAAGCAGGCGTTGATTTTCGGAATATAGATGTACAGACGGAAGATTTGGAAGTTAATGTAACTGGGCAGGCAAGCACAGATTCTAATGAATTTTATTACAGGGTGGAAGAGGCGGGGAATGTGATTTTGGAAGAAGCGCGCGTATCCCTGGAAGAAGCGCAGACTGACTGGAGGGAATTTGAAATAATGCTGGACTTATCAGAAAAATATTCTAATAACAACGAAGAGCCGCCAATTATTTTGTTATACGGAAAAAATAGTGAAGGGGAAATGGTAAATCCAAACTATATCCCGATTGATTTATAAAAGGAATAGTCAGGTTTTAAAAACTAAACCGGCAAGCGAAAGAAAGTATCTTGCTTTATGGTTTAGTTTTTTCATTGCCCAAAAATAATTAATGATGTCTTCCAGGAAGAATCAATTTCATATCACTTTTTACTATTGTTGGTGTTGATATAAAGCTGTCTTCAAACCTTATTAAAATCTGCTCTGTTAATAAAAAAGAGGCACCTGCTTACACAAGTGCCTCTCCATTGTGCATGTCAGCAGACGAAACTGCACCGGTTCTGCCTGCTTTCTATGTAGATTAATATCCGTGTTTTTCAAATACTTCTTCCACTTTAGGTGTCACTTCGTCCCATTCTGCATCAAACTGCTTATTTACCGTAATAAAATTTTGGTAACCGAAAACGTTGTCCACTCCCTCCAGCTCCATCAGGTCATTTAAAATTTCATGTTCACTTTTATCACCTGGCATTACAGAGATGCTGCTGGTACCTTCAAAAATAAGTTTATCCGTAGTGAATTTAATTGCATTCGGGTTTGGTGTCGCTTCAGCACGAATTCCCATTAATAAAACCTCCTTATGTCTACTCATCCTTATATTAGCAGAAAAAGCATCATTTAAAAAGAGATTAAATGCATAGGCGAAGAGGTTGGAATGGAAAAAGGACTGCCCCCTAAAAAAGGAGGCAGTTCCCACCCTTGTGTACCATAGTAAATCCGTTTCATCAACAAATGAAGTGGAAATTACATTTACACCGGGTTTGCAGAGGTTATTGCATTTCGTTATGCTGTCTCAATTGGTTTTCCAGCTGCTGCAATTGCTGTTTTTCTTCAGGTGTCGCCTGATTATAGGCTGACTGAATGGCATTTTGAACAGCCTGTTTGTCCTGAGCGTTTGCTTGGTTGTTTTGGTTATTCATGAAGTTTGTGACAGCATTTTTGGCCTGTTGAAATAGGTTATTATTATTGTTTTCCAACTTAAAACCCTCCTACAGTATGGTGATCTGCTTCCTCATGTTTACGTTCAGCTTCAGAAAAGCTTGACCTGTAAGGAAACCGCTCATCATGTTTTTTGATAGAATCAGCGCTCTGTTGACTAAATCGTTTCGACTTACTCTTTTTTCCCACGATGATTCCTCCTTCACAAGGACTGAAACAAATCTTAAGCTCAGGGCTGCAGCAAAACAGCATGACTGCAAACGGACAATTACCTGTCCGTGAAAAAAGTGAACGCATATATTGCGTTCACTTATAGTATGAATGGCAGGTGTTTTTCTATAGCAAGTAATAATTGGCAGATAAAATTGTTTTCATCCGGTGGCAAGTCAGCAGCGGCATTTCTATAAATGCTGAGTTTACACGGCGAAAATACAAAGGGAAATACTGTTAAATGGGCCTACAATGACCTCGCTTTAAGTTTTAAATAACGCTCAAGAAAATTTCCGACGCCATCTTCTTCATTGGTGCCTGTGATATGTTTAGCAACTGATTTAAGTTCATCTATGGCATTTCCCATAGCCACTCCTACTCCGGCATAATCAATCATTTCCAGGTCATTGTCTTCATCTCCAAAGGCAATAATCCGCTCTTTTGGGATATCAAAATACTTAGCAATTTTATGCAATCCAACCGCTTTGTTCATGCCTTTTTTTACTATTTCAATGATATTCCAAGGCGCCCCCCATTTCCGGTGCTCTATCAGTTCGGCGTGGAAATTGTCCAAATGGTTTCGCAGCTCATTGATATGATCTTCTCTTGGGTAAATCAGGACAGAAGTCGGGTCTTCGGACAAGTTATTTTTTACGTTGCCGATCCTAAATGGCGAGTGGTCCGGCATGGATTGAAAAATTTCCATGATTTGCGGATTATATTGATCCAGGTAAACTTGATCCATGACTTCAGCCAGAATATTATTTACATTCAAATCATAGCATGCATCAATAATCTGGTGTGCGGTTTCCATAGGCATCGGATTGTGAAGAGCATCCCATTTATTATCTCTCGGGTGATGGATTAACGCCCCGTTAAAATTAACCATCGGGGTATTTAAACCGAGCGCCTCATAAAATTCAATACTGGCTCGATGCGGTCTCCCTGTAGCAATCACCACGATATGGCCCAGCTCCATGGCAGTTAATATGGTTTCTTTTGTACGATCGCTGATCAGTTTCATATCCGTTAAAAGTGTACCGTCCAGATCAAGCGCAATTAAATGTCTTCTTTGTTCCATTCCTCTCACCTCGTTTACCATAGTTTATAGGGGAATAGAAGTGATGTAAAGTAATTATTTCTCTGCTTTGTTTGCAAACCAGGTGATAAAGGAATTAATATAAAAGAAATAGAACGTTACAAAGGAGAAGAATAATGATCGGTATATTTGAAGAGCAGCTGAATGACATTCCGGTATTACACGTCGTGGAAGCGGCAAAAGAAAAAAAAGCACTGCCGACGGTAGTTTATTTTCATGGATTTACAAGTGCCAAAGAGCATAATCTGCCATTTGCCTACCTGTTGGCTGATAGTGGGTATAGAGTAATCCTTCCCGACAGCCAATATCATGGAGCAAGAGAAATGAAAGAGGTGTCTTCCGTTAAAAAGCAGGTTTCCTTCTGGAACATTGTCATGAATAATGTAGTCGAACTGGAGGAAATGAAAAAAGAATTGGACAAAAAGGAATTGATCCTGGATGAAAGAATAGGCATAGCAGGAACAAGCATGGGGGGAATCACGACTTCTGCAGCGCTTTCCCAGTACTCCTGGATAAAAACTGCGGCTATTCTGATGGGATCCCCAAAAATAACTACATATGCCAAAACGTTGGTTGACAGCTTTAAAAAAACAGGTAATCTGCCTGTAACTGATGAAATGATTGAGGAATTATATGATGAACTGCAGCAGTACGATTTATCATTAAAGCCCGAAAAGCTAAATAACAGACCACTGTTATTCTGGCACGGAGAAAACGATGCTGTTGTCCCCTTTGATCACTCCTATACGTTTTATGAGGATGCCTCCAAGCTATATGAGAATAAAGAAGACATATATTTTATAAAAGAAGCCAACCGGGATCATAAAGTAAGCAGGCATGCAGTACTGGAAACAATCAAATGGTTTAAAAAACACTTGTAGTGTGAGTAATATCATTTAAAAAGATAAGAAAATATGTTTAAATATAGGTAAGATGATGAAGGAGGGATGATGGATGGACGAAGCATTAAAAGAAAATATGATGGGTGCGCTTGAGAACGTAATTGACCCTGAGTTGGGTATTGATATTGTTAACTTGGGCTTGATATATGATGTTGATCTGGATGATAATGGACTTTGTACCGTGACAATGACATTAACCGCCATGGGCTGTCCGCTTGCAGGCCATATTGAGCAGGATGTCCGTCACGCGCTTGCAGATATTCCGGAGATTAAAGAAATAGAGGTAAATATAGTCTGGGATCCGCCTTGGGGCAAAGAAAAAATGTCCCGCTACGCAAAAATTGCACTGGGCATACCGGATTAATAGGAAAAGGTTAATTCATGCAGAATGGATTAACCTTTTTTACACATAAGGAAACAACCATGGTGAGCCAATAGGATATCACTGCCCCGGTTTACAAAAACGCCCATTTTATTCGAAAGAGTATAGTTTTCATTTGGATGGTTTTACCAAAAACAAAAGACGAAAGATTTCAATTTTTTAAAGCGGACGAAGAAAACAAACCCGGGCGGTGTAGTAAAAGGAAGAGGGAACAGTTTTTTATGAAATCTTTATTGAATAAGTCTTGCTGCCAAAAATATATGTCAGCAAAAAGTAAAGTAATAAAAAAATGAGGAATGTACATGCATGCGAGCAAGCCTTTTATCATCTGCCAAATTGCCGGTTATAAAAATGCTGGGAAAACAACTGTAATAGAAAAACTGATTCGCTACTTTACTGTATTAAATAAGAAGACCGCTACGTTAAAGCATCATGGACATGGAGGGGAGCCGAAGCAAGTACAGGGTACAGACAGCATTAAACATTTAGAGGCTGGCTCGAGCATCAGTGGAGTCCAGGGGGAAAAACAATTCCAGCTGTCAATTGCAGATGTATCGGATTTTTCGTTGGAAAAGCTTATTTCATTGTATACTTTCATTCCGGTTGATATCCTTTTAATAGAAGGCTTTAAGCAGGCAGGTTATCCAAAAATTATTGTTTTAAAAAACGAGGAAGACAAAAAACTGCTGGCACTGTCCAACATTATCGCAGTTATTTACTGGGATGAAGATATCTTACTGTCTGATGATAAAAAAATTTTTAGGATGAAAGACTTGGATAAGGAATTGCCAAATATAGCCGCATTAATTTTAGGATTAGAGGAAATGAGGGGTATATAGCGCATGACCAGGGACTTTTGGATTACAGAAGCACCGATAGAAATAAATGATGTTGTTAAAAAGGTGACGAGGAGAGAAGCGGGAGCCATCAGTACGTTTATTGGAACAGTACGGGAATTCACCCACGGAAAAAGGACATTATATCTGGAATATCAGGCCTATAAACCAATGGCAGAAAAAAAACTGGCACAAATCGGAAAAGAGGTAGAAAACAGATGGGAAAACTCCGCCTGTGCCATTGCCCACCGGATCGGCAAACTGGATATTTCGGATATTGCGGTGGTTATTGCTGTCTCCACTCCACACCGCAAAGATGCATTTGAAGGAAGCAGCTATGCAATTGAACGAATTAAGGAGATCGTTCCAATATGGAAAAAGGAACATTGGGAAGACGGGGAACTATGGATTGGGGATCAATTGGAAACAAAATCATATAAGGATAATTTACCCCGGGAGGAGGAAATGGGTGATGATTGATGTTTTATTTTTTGCTGAATTACGGGAGACAGTCGGAGAAAATAAGCTTTCCTTTGATGTGGAAAATATTACTGTAAACGAATTAAAATCAACCTGGCTGCAGAAGTATCAGGCTGAAAACCTGGATAAGGCCATGATCGCGGTAAATGAAGAGTATGTGGGAGAAGAAACTGTTTTACGCAGGGGAGATGTCGTGGCCTTTATCCCGCCTGTCAGCGGGGGATAAAACAAAGGACGCATTTTTTGAGACTGGGACAAAACAATTTTAGTAAACAGAAACCCGAACATCCTTATACACTAAACTAAATACCCGCTCCGAAAATATACAGGCTTTCACCACTTTCCCAAGTGCGACATCCGCTCAACTCCCTTTGGTCGTTTTCCCGGTGTCTGCTTTGCCGCGGGCGGCTGGTAAGCCTCCCCGTGGGCTTCGTGTTGCAATTATCCCAGTGGTGCAGCACTCCTCGCAAGTAAAGATTGCTAACTCGTCTTTAGGGGTCTTACCGATGCCTTTGCTCCCGCAAATCTTTCCGGCGGGACGATGAACCGCTGTACCATAGTCCGAGGAGTCTACGTATATTTCCGGAGCTAATAGGTAGATTGTTCGTCTTTTCTATGCTTACTCAGTGTTCTGTCTCAGCCTCAGTGTGAGCCTGCGCTTTTAATAAGCCCGGTTTTCTAACGTTCGATCAGCCAAAACCGAGCATTTCTTTTGCTTTATCACTCATTTTGCCCGGGTTCCATTGGGGTTCCCAAACGAGGTCCACTATGACTTCACCGACTTCTGCTACCTGTGATACACGATATTTTACGCCGTTTATAATACTGTCGTGCATGGGACAGCCGGGTGTAGTAAGTGTCATTCTAATGATAACATCATGATCCTCATATACACCTATACCGTATACAAGGCCCAAATCCATAATATTAATTCCCAGTTCGGGATCAATCACTTCAAATAGAGCAGCTCCAACTTTTTTTTCCAGTGACATCATAACACCTCTCTATTTTACTAATACCATGATAATGGACAGCACGTAGGCAAGGGATGTAATCGCCAGCAACCCCTGAAATATAAATACAATGCTGCCGATTTGCCATAGTGCGCCCGCGGTTAGTCCAATTACACTTACAGAAAAACCAATGAAAAGAATTACACTTAATCTTTCATTTATCATTTCTTTCAGTGTAGGCACTTTTTCTTTGCCGATCCGTTCTGAATACTTATGTGTCCACCATAAAAATGGCACGATTTTATACAAGTAGCCAAGAATGCTAAAAACAATCCATCCCATAATATAAAGGAAAACGAGCCAGCTCCATATATTTTCATTGTTGATATCAATTAAATTCAGCAGCACGGCAAGAAAATGGATAACCAAACCATTTCCAATCGCAATTAAAGAAAAGATGAATGGCTTGTCCAATTTTTTCTTCACACGTTTTGCAAGTATCTCCTGAATATCCAGAACAAAAAAACCAAACCCTGAGAATAAGAGTATCCAGGCAATAGTATCAAGGTATGGAAAAGATATCCAAAAAGAAGCAATTAATACACTTAATCCGCTAATATACGTGATAAAAGCAGGTTTTGCCCATTTCATAGCGTATCCGTGTGACAGGCTGAACATGGGTACAAGTTTATAGGAAAACCCGAAAATTAGTAAGCTGAACCATCCCGCAACTCCCAAAGCAATGTGTGAAAAAAGTATCAGCTGATGCTCCTCTATGCCGCCATAAGCAATACTCCAGGCTAATAAAAATCCTGCTGCAATAGTGAGGAAAAAGCTTGAAATGGCTGCTAACACAAAACAGGTGATCATGGTTTTGTTTTCCTGTTTAAGGATTGTCTTCCACATTTGCAGTATAAACAACAGGATACCGAGGATGACAGGGATACCGCCGTATATAGCATAATCGGAGGCTGTTCCCAATAATACAGAAAACAATGTGATGCCAATAATTGTAACCACAAGCTGTACAAAACCTAATTTTTGACTCCATATGGGTGTTAAGAAAGCAACAGGTACAAGCTGGTACATTGCTCCCATCGCGATCATTGCTGCATAGCCCAAAAGCAGAAAATGAGCACCCATCCATATATCCGGAATGCGGAACTGCCCTGCTGTCAGCAAATCACTATTAAAGAAGAGAATCCATTGAGACGTCACAAGTGCTAAAAGGCCATACAAGATAAAACCGAGCGGCAGCTTAATGTTTGTTTCAGAAGCTAAACCCGTTCCAGATACCATCCTACTCACCGGTCTTCGTTATATTAATTTGGTAGCTGCCATCTTCCCGCGGCTCTGTTTCATGGCAGTAGCCCAGTTCATCCAGCTCTTCATATAAAAACATAGGTCTGCGGTCATTTATAATGGAAAGGGATTCTCCCGGATTTATTTTCTCCAATGCCTTTAATGTGCGCATCATTGGCTGAGGCGGCTCGAGTCCGCGGTTATCAATGACCATTATTCTGCTGCCTCCTTTTTCGTATACGTTACTTTCCAATGCTCCTTCTCCACTTGTACTGGATCGTTTTCAAATCCCTTGCGTGCCAAGACATTATGCAATGGCTCCGGGTTAAAAGGTGCATGTAAAATAAGCCCCTGTCCTTCCTGTAAGCCGCTAACGGCCCCCATGATCTTATCATAAGGTTCTTTTTTTAAGCGTATATCTTCACGGACATCCAATTCTACAAATGTTCCTTTTTCCATAACATTCACCCCTAAAAATTGAGATTAACTATATCATAATCATTTTTTAGAAGAGAGTAAGTGACCAATGTCACAAAGCTTTTTTAAAAGAAGTTTTGTACAGTTTATTATTTATGACAGAAACCAACTATATAAATCATGTTCCGGAGGTTGCTTCTCAAGTACATGGATTCCATATTTTACATAAAGCATGTCCCCGAGATCGTTTCTTACGTACATGAAGGACGCAGTTCCCTTCAATTGAAAAGGTACCGCCAATGTTTTTTCATAATGCATTCTAAAATTAGAGTAGGCAAAAAGGGTATTTGCTAAGGGGACGGCTGGGGGATTTTATTATAATAAAAAAGTGACCAAATGATGGCCACTAAAACAATTCATCTTCCAATGCGTCGTTATCCAATACCATGAAGCCTTGCTTATTTGTCTCAATTAATTTCTTCTTTTTGAGCTGGGTTAATGTTCTGCTGACTGTTTCCCTGCTTGATCCAATCATATTTGCCAGCTCCCTGTTTGTAAACTGCGATTTGATCACCGTTTTAAAATCACCTGCTTCTTCACCATAATTTTTTGCCAGCCGCAAAAGAAGCATAATGATTTGTTCATACGTATTATGCAATATTTTTTCCTGCAGTCTGCTTTGCAGATCAACTATTTTATCACCAAGTACACGGAAAAGCTTAATACATATTTCAGGGTGTGTAATGAGGAAGTTTTCGAATGACTGAATCGGAATAAATAAAAGTTCGGAATCCTCTGTAGCCTGTGAATGGGCAGGGTAATCATCCTGTCTGAAAAAACCCTGATGCGGAAACATGTCCCCGCCTTGCAAAATGTTTACAATCTGTTCTTTTCCATGTATGTCTGTCTTATAAATTTTAACCTTGCCTTTATGAATGAAATAAACATTGTTTAACGGGTCTCCTTGCATAAAGATATGGGAGCCGGAACGGTAGGTTCGATTTTTCGCGATTTCAAGAATCGGTTCCATTTCAAAATCAGTCAATCCCTTAAATAGTGGGAAGGATTGCAGTAATTCCTGGGTGGATTGCATGTTCACGTTCATTTTAAGCTCCTTTCTGAATTAAGGCTTTATAATGAATGGCTGTATCATAAATAAGTCCCTTATTTTCTATATTTGCCGGATATGTTTAGACGGCTAAACTCTCTCTATTTTTAGTTTACCACTTTCGCCAGTACAATTTTAGTAAAAGGTTATTTAAGTGATAAAAATCATATGGCGATGGTGCTGTTCATCACTGTGTTTTTCCATCGTACATCTTATGATGGAAGTGTAAATGAAAATACGTCATTAGGAGGGTTCATAATGAGCGACATACAATTTGCTGCGGAAGTCCATGCACCTGACATAGAACCAAGAATCAGACACCCAAGAATTTTTGAAGTATTTGACGGTTTAAAAACCGGTGATTTTATGCAGCTGACAAATGATCATGATCCAAAGCCGCTCCAATATCAATTTATGATAGAGCGTGGTGAAGACACATTTTCCTGGGAGTATGTAGAAGAAGGACCTGATATTTGGAAAGTTATTATAGGAAAAAAATAAATGATATCCTAAAGGTTCTGAGCTATATGGTTCAGAGCCTTTTTATAAAGTTTTCCAGCTAATATACATTATATAAAAAGTGGGGAAGTAAATATGTGTCGATTTTTTGAAAGGTGAGGAAACTGTGAAACATATCACACCCTTAAGGCTTTTGAAGGCGTAAAGTTTAACTATAGCTTATAAAGGAGTGGTAATATGTTTCCAAAAGATTATAATGAAAATCCTTTTATTGTTATTTGGGAACTGACACGTGCATGTGAACTAAAATGTTTACATTGCAGGGCGGAGGCGCAATACCACCGGCACCCGCTGGAACTGTCATTTGAAGAGGGAAAGAAATTAATAGATGATATTTACGAAATGGATAATCCCATGCTTGTATTTACAGGCGGGGACCCATTAATGCGGCCGGATGTTTTTGATATAGCGGAATATGCAGTAAAAAAAGGTGTTCGCGTATCCATGACCCCATCTGCAACGCCAAATGTCACAAAGGAAGCGATGGAAAAAGCGAAGGACGTCGGGTTGTCCAGATGGGCATTCAGCATTGATGGTCACTGTGCAGAAGTACATGATCACTTCCGCGGTACAGCAGGATCATTTGATTTAACAATGAATGCCATCAACTATTTGCATGAACTGGAAATGCCACTGCAGATCAATACCGTTATCTCCCGATATAATTATGAATACCTGGATGAAATGGCGGAAATGGTGGAAAAACTTGGGGTAGTATTATGGAGTGTGTTTTTCCTTGTACCTACCGGACGTGGGAAAGAGTCGGATATGATTTCTCCGGCAGAACATGAAAAAGTATTGCGCTGGCTGTATAAACTGTCAAAGCGTGTTCCATTTGACATAAAAACAACTGCTGCCCAGCATTACCGCCGTGTAGTAATACAAAATAAAATAAGGGAAAACAAAGGAAAAAGCGATCGCAATCACATCTATTATGAGGATGCCCTTATGAAAGGTGACACCGGAAAAATCGATGGCCTGGGACGTGCTCCAAAGGGAGTCAATGACGGAAACGGTTTTGTGTTTATTTCCCATGTTGGCGATGTTTATCCAAGCGGTTTATTGCCAATCAAAGCAGGAAATGTGAGACAAACGCCACTGGCAGCCATTTACCGTGAATCAGAGGTTTTCAAGAATTTGAGAAACCCGGATAAATATAAAGGGAAGTGCGGCATCTGTGAATTCAGGCATGTTTGCGGCGGCTCACGATCACGTGCTTATAATGTTACAGGTGATTATATGGAAAGCGAACCGTATTGTGTATATATTCCAAAAGCGATGCGGCAGAAGAGAAAATCGGCAAAAGCATAGCTGGTCCCATTATATTCAGCGTGAAAATTTGAAAATTATTTTTCGCGCTGTTTTTTAATGGTTTAGCGGTAAGGCAGTACATATACCGAAAAGATACATGGCAGTCTTGACACTACGTTAGATTTGCTGCCGGCATGTCATCGATACTACTATAGAGAACAAAATCATTGCATGGTGCCGTTAAAATCACAGGTAATGTCTTTTTTAGTGACCGGATTCTGCTGTATTAAATGATAAAATCCCCCATCAAACGATGAGGGAATGCAAACTTTTTTATAAAAATAAAATAACGAGGAAACCGACAATAAAACAATAGTAAGCAAAATATTTTAAATTTCCTCTTCGCATGATGTTAATAAACCATTTAAGGGCAAAATAAGAAGCAATAATGGATGCCATAAATGCAATGGCATACGGAATCATCAAGGTGTCGAATTCCGGATCACGAATAATGTCCGTGACAGATAATATTGCAATCCCAAGGCTTACCGGTATATATAGCAGAAAAGAGAATCGTAATGCTGTATCCTGCTTCATGCCAAGAAGCATGGCAGCAACAATTGTAGCCCCGGAGCGGCTGATCCCAGGGATCAGGGAAACTGCCTGGGCAAGCCCAATAACAACTGCATCCTTCACAGTCAAATCCCCATCATGTTTCTTGCCGCGGAGATTCCGGATGATCCATAAAGCAACCCCGGTAATCAGCAGCGTGTAGCCAACGGTTGCTACACCACTGAGCTCTTCACTGATGACATCCTCAAAAAGCAAACCCAATATTCCGGTTGGGATGGTAGCTATAACCAAAAATACGATAAAACGGAAATCCTCTTTTGCAGAATCCTCTTTTTTTGTTATGTACAGCAGGCCATTTTGTATAAGCCGTATAATATCTTTGCGATATATTATCAAAACAGCAATTAGCGATCCAATGTTGACCAATATTTCAAAGGATAACCCATCAGCAACCACACCAAAAAGATCCCGAATAATTACTAAATGTCCGCTGGAGGAAATTGGAATTGGTTCTGTAAACCCCTGAATAAGGCCTAACACCAAATATTTAATTAACGTCCAAAATTCATTCACCATTTCCATGAATAATTCACCTTCTTCTAAGCCGCTATCCCTAAATTGAGTCACCAACCCATTTATGATTGAATAGTCTAGTTGGTGAGGGAGCTGATAAAATTGAATTCAAATCATAATAAAATGTATCAATTATGTAAAGAACATATGCATTCTTATGTCTTAGCCGAATTAGTTGATGGTACGAAAGTAGATGGAATCATTACAGGATTGGATAATGAATATGTATATATGGCTGTCCCGCTGGAACATCATGAACAGCATCACACCCAGGCCAATCCGTTTGAAAGTTCTTCCGGCCATCGATATGGCTTTCCGGGCTATGGTCCCGGCTTTATTCCCGGACCTGGCTACGGTTACGGTTACGGATTTCCGCCCAGAAGATTTCGCAGACTCGTGCTTCCGCTGGCTGCACTTGTTACATTAGCTGCTTTACCATGGTATTAACGGCAAAAGTTAATTATGTCCCAAATTACAGGCAGATTCCTTTTCTTTATGAAAACAAAACCCTTGCCCGTTCATCCTTAAAGGCAAGGGTTGATTGCATATCAAAATTGTCCGTTATATTAACTTTCTTTCTCGTCTTTTAATACACCATCACCAAGCAGAAATACTGCCAGGCTGACAATGATGATAAATGCAATGGTGGCTGATACACTGAAAGGTTCTGCCGCCATACTTGATAATACATACGACAGAACAACACCTATTAATGCTGCCCAAATAAATGTCATTACATAACGCATACATTCACACCTCTATTTTATCGAAAAATCCGCTATTAACACATATTTAAGTTTATCAAACTCAGAGAAAAAAGAAAAGCATTTATTCCATTAGTTTATTTTGTATTCTGCAGTGGACTTTAGATCATACTTTAGGATCGGGACGGCGTAAAGGATTTCTGAAAATGAACAAAACAAGCGAAAAAAATCTGTAAGGGGGAATTGTGGTGACTTTTTTGGTGAATAATTGTAATCATTGGATCAGCTATCATATTATCGATGAGCTTTTAAACAACGGGTACGAAGTAGAAGGTCTGAAAAATGGGGAAAAAAATGAACATTTACTCATGTATTTTGGCAGAAACAGTCACTTCTCCCTGTCGGAGAATGATAAAACAAAACAATATCACACTGTCATCTCTCTAAATAACCCGCTGCCCGGAGTAAAATCAAAGTATGTGCATGTAATAAACCCTGAAGGCCATCGTAATGAAAAAGAAGGTGTATCCTTTATTCAGGCACCGCTGCTATTTGGTGAATGGATGCCAATGAATGAAAAAGGTATGTATGTTAATGAAAAGTTTATTCCTTTTGATTCGGAGCATTTTTTGACTAAGTCCATATATATAAAGGATTTTACCAAAGCATTTGTCCAGTGGATACGCTCGGAAAATAAAATTACGAATTTGGATATCCTATCAGAAAATAACAGAAATGAATGGTTAAAACTTGAAAGTTCCACCTATCTTCGTGACAATAGACCTGTAAAAGAACAGTTAGCCCGGGTAATTGAGCATTATAGGATGTATAAAGAAATGTACGATTGTAAATAAAACTTTAGACGGGCGCGGTTAACTTTAGGCTGATATCGGTATAAAATAGAGCAGATCATTATTGGACAGCATGGGGGTGCTATGGTGAAAAGCATGTTAACAGTTATAGGAATGAGTATTTTTTTATTTACGATTACAGGCTGTGCCGACCGGCAAGATGAAATTCAGAATGTCGGGATGCTTATCGATAGCACTATAGAAGAACAGCCTTGGGGAGAAAAGGGATTGGCCGGGTTAACTGCAATCGGTGACAATTATGATGTGAATGTCTTTTATGAGGAAAATGTAATGACGCAGCAGGATATTATTCGTGCGGTAGATGAGTTCGTAAATGATGGTGTAAATTTGATTTTTGGGCATAGCAGTATTTATGGCCGCCATTTTGCTGAGGTTGCCAAAAATTACCCAAATGTGCATTTTGTCTATTTTAATGGTGGCTATTTTGCGGACAATGTAACCAGTTTAAATTTTAATGCCCATGCGATGGGTTTTTTTGCTGGAATGACTGCGGGTGAAATGACTGCAAATGATCAAGTCGGAATTGTTGCTGCATATGAATGGCAGCCTGAAATTGAGGGATTTTATGAAGGGGTGAGTTTTCAAAACCCATCAGCGGAAGTTCACATGGAAATCATTAATGACTGGAATGATGCCCAATCAGCTGTGGATATTTATGAAGATATGAAAAATGATCAGGCAGATGTAATTTACCCAACAGGTGACATATTCAGCAGAACGATTATTCAGGAGGCCAGCAAGGACAATTTATATACTATTGGCTATGTGGAGGATCAATCAGGCATTGGCGGGGAAATGGTTTTAACGAGCACGATACAACATGTGGACAAGCTTTATGAAATAATTGCGGATGAATTTAATAATGGAGATTTAAATGGCACGATTAAGACATTTGATTTTGAGGATGAAATTATTTCACTCGGCGAGTTCAGTCCGCATGTACCGGACGATTTCCAGGATAATATCAATGAAGCAGTTCAGTCGTATAAGGAAACCGGATTGCTGCCAAATGAAAGCTGAAGTAATGTGTAAACAGGGGAATAGTTTTGCCAAAGTCTTGAAAAGAGGAGAAATATACATTAAAATTAGTACCAAGTCATAATATTTGATAATAACATAACGTGTTTAAGAGGAGATGGAAATATGCAAGTAGGTGTATTAGGTACTGGCCATTATGTCCCTTCAAAAGTAGTGACCAATAAAGACTTGGAAAAAATAGTAGATACCACGGATGAGTGGATCAGGACAAGGACGGGGATAGAAGAGAGAAGATTTGCAGAAGATGATGTTACTACTTCGGATATGGCGTTTCATGCGGCGGAACAGGCATTGGAAGATGCGGGTCTCGATGCAGCGGATATTGAGTTAATACTGGTTGCCACTGTAACACCTGATACCGCATTTCCATCTGTAGCTTGTATTATACAGGATAGACTGGGAGCAGAAAATGCTGCCGCAATGGACGTCGGTGCAGCCTGCGCCGGATTTATGTATGCAATGATTACCGCCAAACAGTTTATTGAAACGAAGGCTTATAAGCATGTTCTGGTAGTAGGAGCGGAAAAACTGTCCCCGATTTTAAACTGGGAGGACCGAACAACTTGCGTGCTTCTCGGGGATGGTGCTGGTGCGGTAGTAATGAGTGAAGTCTCTGAGGATAAAGGAATTTTATCTTTTGAACTGGGAGCCAAAGGAGCCGGAGGAAAAGATTTATTTCAAAATAAACAAGGTTATTTTGAGATGAACGGCCGTGAAGTATTTAAATTTGCAGTAAGACAAATGCCTGAGTCAACAGTTAATGTTGTTGAAAAGGCTGGATATGCCAAAGAAGATGTGGACTTTCTCGTTCCTCACCAGGCCAATATCCGGATTATGGATGCGGCAAGGGAGCGAATTGGGATATCAAGGGATAAAATGGCAGTGACGATAAATAAATATGGAAATAACTCCTCTGCCTCTATACCTATGGCTTTATCACAGTCTGTAAAAGATGGTAAAATAAAAGATAATGATTACATTGTATTAGTAGGTTTTGGAGGCGGCTTGACGTGGGGGGCGGTTTCCATGCTCTGGGGGCGCTGACAGGGAATCCCACAAGGCAGCAGTGTTTAATCTTGACACATGATTTATTCCTGCAATGAGGAAATCAGTGCTTTTCAAACAGGCAGGGTGCATATGTTGTGATTGTATAGGAGGAAGAACGGTATGGAAAAAAGAAGAGTAGTCATTACAGGACTTGGTGCTGTAACACCGATGGGCAATGACACTAAAAGCTTGTGGAAAAATGTTGTGGCAGGGAAATCCGGTATTGATTTTGTAACTAAAGTGGACAAAGATGAGTTTCCCACGAAAATTGCAGCGGAGGTCAAAGATTTTGACCCAACGCATTACATGGAAAAAAAAGATGCGAGAAAAATGGATCCTTTTACACAATATGCAGTTGCTTCTTCAAAAATGGCAGTGGAAGACGCCAAGCTTACCATTGATGACTCGAACGCGCATCGGGTCGGTGTTTGGATTGGATCCGGTATTGGCGGGATGTCCACCTGGGAAGATCAGCATGAAAAATACCTTAATAAAGGAGCCAGACGGGTAAGTCCATTTTTTGTACCCATGATGATTCCGGACATGGCTGCTGGGCAAGTTTCGATTCAGCTCGGTGCAAAAGGGATTAATTCCTGTACGGTAACTGCCTGTGCATCAGGCGCCAATTCTATTGGGGACGCGTTTAAATCTGTTCAGCGCGGGGATGTTGATTATATTATTGCGGGTGGAACAGAAGCCCCTATTTCCAATATGTCGTTTGCCGGGTTTTCATCTGCGAAAGCTTTATCTACTGCGGAAGATCCGCAGAAAGCAAGCCGTCCCTTTGACAAAGAACGTGATGGATTTGTAATGGGCGAAGGAGCCGGAATCCTGGTACTTGAGACATTGGAAACAGCACTGGAGCGCGGTGCGCATATCTATGGAGAAATTGTCGGCTACGGAGCTACCGGCGATGCCTATCATATTACAGCTCCGGCCGAACATGGGGAAGGGGCTGCCCGTGCCATGCAGCATGCACTTGATGATGCAGGGATTAACCCAAATGAAATAGATTATATAAATGCCCATGGCACAAGTACAGCGCTGAATGATAAATATGAAACAGAAGCAATTAAAACCGTCCTCGGCGATCACGCCCAAAATGTTTCCATTTCATCGACCAAATCCATGATGGGACATTTGCTTGGAGCTGCAGGCGGTGTGGAAGCAATTATTTCTGTTAAGTCAATTGAAGATGGCATCATCCCGCCAACTATAAACTATGAAAACCCTGATCCTGATTGTGATTTGGATTATGTACCAAATGAAGCAAGAAAACAGGATGTAAATGTGGTTGTGAGTAATTCATTTGGTTTTGGCGGGCATAATGTTGCACTTGTCTTTAAAAAATATGAATAAGAGAAATAGCTGCTTTAAAGACTTCTACAAAGCCGATTGGTGTATGCTGATTGGCTTTTTTGTTTTGGTTTATGTTATTACCGAAAGATTCGAGCCTTCTAGCTTCTAACAGACTGTAGAAGACAGTAGAGAGATGTTTTTCCCTGTGATGAATATCCGAAAAGAGGCTCTATAGAACGCCACTGGAAAACTTGCTGTAGCTGACTTTGTTCCCATTTTCATCATTAAATCCCGGGGAAGCCCAATTCAAACAGAAAAATAGAAACCACTCATCAAACATGGTGTACAAGCATATTATTCTATTAAATACCTTGATCAAAAACCAGCAATGCTATGGAATAAAAAACTTTATAAAGATATTCTGGGTGGGTGGTTAATAAATGGGATATATATTTATGTTTCTAATAGGGTTTGGACTGGCAGTTACAGGGGGAGTAACCCTTATTGCCTACATGAATTTCCTTCCTGCTGGTCTTTCCTGGGGTGACTATTTAATTTTCATATCAGGCAGACCGGAATGTTACTTCCTCCCATTGGGCTTTATCATCATGGCTTTTGTCATTTATCGTTTTCCAAACAGCAGCTAATCTTTACGAACTTAGAATATTTTTCTAAATGATGGTCATAATGTATTTTAAGTTACGTTTTAAAGAGAGGGTTGTTTATGTTATATATGCACGACGTATGGGTAAATTGGTTTGAAGGTGAAGAAAATGGTTATAATGTCTGTTATTTTCATGAATGGCGCAAAGAAGACGGTATTGAACTTCTCGACCAGGTTCCCCTATTGTATATAACAAAAGAATTGTACAAGTATATTGAAAACGATATGCATGATTTGCCTAAAGAATTGCTGGATACGATTTACAGACGTGCGTACATACGAAAAGGACATGAAAGAACGGTATTGGATTATTCCTGCATTGTAACAGATGGTGATGATATTGTTGCTTTTGATACGATCGGTTATGAAATCCCTGTACGTAAAAGCAGGTTGATTCCAAGGCAGGAGCAGCTTGTTTTTGACATGATCAAAGGTTCAAAGCAGCAGTCATTCAAGTATGATGGAGAAAATTACAAAAAAGAATACCATATGCTATCGCCCGAACCTAAGGTCATCTTTGGATTAACTAGAAGGGAACGTCAGTTAAAGCAGCTCCTTATGATGGGATTGGATCAGCTCCGTACGACAAATAACCTGGAGGAGCTGAGGTACTGGCTAACCGAATGGGATCCTAAAAACTATCCGTTTATACGTTTTATGGATGAAGATAAAGTATGGGAAGCTTTGTATAACGGAATCAGGGAAGGGTGGAGCCCGGCCCATGAAGATCTCTGTGCAAAGTTAATTAAGGGCCAGCCATTCCTGGAAAAAATGTGGGAATTTGAAAATGGGAAAGAACAAAATGCATCAAAACAAAAATGAAACTTACGTCTGTTTTATAGGTGAAAGGGCGTCTTATTTCTAAGGCGCCCTTTGGTATGTTACTTTTTCTTTATCACTCTTCCCAGCCCCATTGCCTTTTTTGCTTTGGCTACCGTTTTATTTGCTGTAAGTGATGCTTTTTCCCTTCCGTTATCCAGGATATCATCCAGTTCATCGGATTCCATTAGGGCATCGTATTTTTCCTGAATTGGTTTTAAAATGTTTATGACAGCTTCAGCAACTCCCTGCTTGAAATCACCATAACCTCTGCCTTCATATTTTTCTTCCAATGTCTTTATTGATTCACCGGTACAGCTTGAATAAATGGTCAGCAGATTAGATACACCAGGCTTGTTCTCTTTGTCAAATTTTACGACTCCCTCTGAATCCGTCACAGCACTCTTGATTTTCTTTTCAATTTTCTTTGGCTTATCCAGCATGGAGATAAAACCTTTTTCATTTGTATCCGATTTGCTCATTTTCTTCGTTGGCTCCTGCAAAGACATGATTCGTGCGCCAACTTTAGGGATACGCACCTCAGGTATGGTAAAGATATCGTTGAAACGATTGTTAAAACGCTGTGCAAGATCTCTTGTCAGCTCCAAATGCTGTTTTTGATCCTCACCGACAGGTACTACATCTGTTCTATAAAGCAGGATATCGGCAGCCATTAAAGCCGGATATGTTAGCAAAGCAGATGAGACACCTTCTTTGCCTTCCGACTTGTCTTTAAACTGCGTCATTCGTTCCAGTTCCCCGATATAGCTGATGGATTGCAGCATCCAGCCGAACTGGGTATGGGCTGGTACTTCTGATTGGATAAATAAAGTTGATTTCTTCGGATCGATTCCGGAGGCCAAATATAAGGCAGCAAGGGAACGGATATTGTTACGCAGTTCCAAGCGGTCCTGCGGCACGGTAATGGCGTGTTCATCGACAATACAAAAATAACACTGATAATCATCCTGCAGCTGAACAAACTGCTGAAGCGCACCTAAATAATTTCCAAGCGTCAATGTACCGCTTGGCTGGATACCGGAAAAAATTGTTTTCATTTGAATTCACTCCATTTTCTTATTTTATATGCTGTACTGGGATTCAGCTTATTTTCCACGTTAAGAAACAACCTTTGCAGCGGGGAGTTTGCCGGCACTATCTATCTTGAAGACAGCTAATTTCATAGGAAAGCGTATGGCCTTCATTACTATGGTTAAATTAATGCTTTTGTTCAGCACCAAACAACTGTACTGCAGGTCTGAAGATTAGGCTTCGAGAAAGCTGAATTTTTTAGTGCTAACTATACGTTAACTAACGCTTTCACTAAAAGACAAACGACTGCGAGTTTTTCCAAAACATAAAAAAAGCCCATTTATCCCTTAAAAAGGGACGAATGAACCGCGTTGCCACCCTGGTTATCTTAACATATGCAAGATCACTTTATTTAATATTCAGCTCCAAAGTCCAATTCCAATTTACCTTGATACTTGTTTTCACCAGCCACAAGCTCTCTTAGAACCATTGGGCAAATTGTACTCCTTCTTCTTCATTGCCGGTTATATTGAGTTTTTTTCTATTATATATTTCATTCCTATATTGTGCAAGTAAATCCGCGTTAATAATAAGTATTTGTACCTCTTCCTTAAGGACAGGAAATGATAATATAATCTTTTTACTTGTAAAGGGGCAAGTATACAAAAAAACCAGGTCTGATAGAGACCTGGTTTGTAATTATAAGTTATTCGTGACGTCAGCATTTGCCCGAAGTTCTTCTACAAGTGTCTGGTAGGCTTCTGTTTCCTTTTGGGCTATTACTTGTTGTGTCAGTTGAGGTTCCATTTCTTCATAAGATGGAACTTCTGCATCTTCGCCCTGCTGCTGTTCCATGGAAGCTGAATATGCTTCATAAAGCTCTTGAAGTTCATCTTCTGTCGGCTCCATGTCACCGGATTCACTTGCAATAAGCGCATCTACTTTCACTTGTGTCTCAAGGTCAGATCTCACTTCGTCCTCTGTTACACCCTGTTCTTCCAGTGCAGCAAAGAAGTCATCCTGAGAATTCAGGCCATTTTGTTCTATAAGTTCATCAAGTGTTTCATTAACATCATCCTCTGATGCTTCAAAACCTTGATTTTCGGCTTCCTGGATAATAAGCTTCTGCCCGATCAAAGCGTCTGCAATCTGTCCCTTTAATTGATCCTGATCCACTTCCTGACCGGTCATCTGGGCTTGCATCATTGCCTGCTGGAACTGACCTACATATGTGGATTCAAATTCATCCCTTGATATCTCTTCACCATTTACTTCTGCTACCACATCCGGGATGTCCTCAAGGTCAGGTTCAGGCATTTCTGCCTGTTCAGTACCTTCCTCCTGAGCTTGTCCTTCGTCTTCGGCAGAGTCCTCTTCCTGTGTTTCTGATGCCTCATTACTGTCCTCCGCTGAGTTATCCTGTTCTTCATCACCACATGCTGCTGTGAAAAAGACAAGCAGTAAGAGGGATAAACCAAGCAACCATTTTTTCTTCATCAACGTTCTCCTTTCACTCTTTGTTGTGGTAATTGTAACAGATTATTGTTCATTGTAAAACCTTCCATTATTAATAAAATAGCAGAATCTACATTAAATATGGAGCTTCATGACTGTTATAAGCGGATTTTGAGGATGATTTTAGAAATTGTGTAAAAATTGTATAAAAACTGTGTAAATTGTATGACAGACATTGGCGGAGCCTATTAAAGAATATGAAACGAGGTTAGCCGTCTAATTTTCACTATTACTCAAATTGTTTCGGAACAGCCTTATACCCATCACCAAGTTAAAAGCATGAAAATCTGCCCCCGGTGCAATATAAAAAGGAACAATTTCAATACATTTACTTATACTATTATATGAACATATGCTAATATATACATGTATAGAGGTTTATGTATCTTAGGGAGGTAGTTTGTATGATGGCACATAAGGAGCCTGAAGAGATAAAGAAGGGTGAACTGGATAAGTACACACTTAACCTTGTTTCCCAAACATTTAAAACATTAGGTGATCCAACAAGAATCCGTATTCTCCATTTACTTTTTCAAAAAGAATACTCTGTTAATACAATAGCTAAAGTACTGGACCTGCAGCAATCCACCGTCTCTCATCAGCTGCGGCTGTTAAAAAATCTGCGGCTTGTGAAATATAGAAGAGAAGGAACTACTTTGTATTATTCACATGATGATGAACATGTCATCGATATTTTAAAACAAGCTATTGACCACGCGAGTCATCATTAATAAATATAAACAGAGAACGGAGGTGTGACCTTTGGGGTTGGATCATGATCATTCACATGGCAGTAATAAAAAGGCATTAAAAATAAGTTTTTTCATTATTTCATTTTATATGGCAGTGGAAGTCATTGGAGGGTATCTCACAAATAGTCTGGCATTGTTAGCTGATGCCGGCCATATGTTAAGTGATGCTGTTTCATTGGGGATAGCATTGTTGGCATTTACATTTGGAGAGAAAGCAGCAAATTATTACAAAACATATGGGTACAAACGTTTTGAAATATTGGCTGCAGTATTTAATGGGGTAACGTTAATACTGATTTCCGGTTTCATTTTTTATGAGGCATATCATCGTTTTAGTGATCCTCCGGAAGTTGCTTCAACAGGTATGTTAATAATCGCTGTGATTGGTTTTTTTGTTAATGTTTTGGTTGCATGGATGCTAATGCAGGGAGACACGAAAGAAAACCTGAATTTACGGGCTGCCTTCCTTCATGTTTTGGGAGATTTATTAGGGTCGGTTGGTGCGATTATTGCTGCTTTGCTGATGTTGTTGTTTGGATGGGCATGGGCAGATCCATTAGCAAGTGTTATTGTTGCTGTTTTAATACTAATCAGCGGCTGGAGAGTCTCTAAGGATGCCATCCATGTTTTAATGGAGGGAACACCGAAAAATATTGATCTGGATGAAGTGATTGAAACGATAGTAAAAATTGATGGGGTCAAAGATATACATGATCTGCACGTCTGGATAATTACAAGCGGCAGGAATGCTTTATCATGTCATGCGGTGGTTGACGGTGATAAATCGGTAGATGAATGCCAGACTATCCTGCGTACCATTGAAGGAAATTTAAAAGATAAAGGAATTGGGCATATTACCATTCAATTGGAAAATAATGACCACCCGCACGATGATTTATTAATGTGCCAGCATGTAGGAAAAGAACATTAAAAATATTTTAGGAGGATGATTATGCGCACAATTTTAGGCCATCATCATATTTCCATGATTATTAAAGACGCAGCAGCAACAAACAAGTTCTATAAGGAAGTTCTGGGTTTACGGAGGGTCAAAATATCTGTTAATCAGGATGATCCTTCCATGTACCATTTGTTCTACGGTGATCTAACCGGCAGTCCCGGCACAGAACTCACCTTTTTTGAAATGCCGGCAGTTGGAAGAACGCATCGGGGAACGAATGCCATTACAAGAATCGGATTGCTTGTTCCATCTGCGGATAGTTTAATGTACTGGAAAGAAAGATTTGAATCCCTTGATGTCAAGCATGGCAGTATCACAGAGTACGCCAGCAGGGAAGCATTACCTTTTGAAGATCCGGACGGGCTTCGACTGGTTTTGGTAAATAAAAAAGATGATACAGTACCTCGCTTTTGGCAGCCCTGGGAAAACGCTGCTATTGATAAAGAACATCGGATATTAGGTATGGGAACAGTGGAAATAACTGTTCGGGATATAAATAGTACGAAAAAAACATTGAAAGAAATTTTTGAATATAATGAAGCGGGCCCAGCAGAGCACGGAATCATTCTGCGGGCTGGGAAAGGAAAAATCTATAGTGAGATCCTTTTAAAGGAAGAATCGGGGTCCGCTGAAAGACCTGGAAAAGGAAGTGTTCATCATCTGGCAATCCGGGCAAAAGATGTAGAAGAACTCCATATGTGGGATAAAAAAATAAAACAAAAAGGCTTTGTATCTACAGGAGTCATTGACAGGCATTATTTTCACAGCCTCTATTTTCGTGATGCCAACAGAATTATGTTTGAAATTGCGACAGATGGGCCAGGATTTACGGTGGATTCCAGTATTGAGAATTTGGGAAGCAAATTGGATTTGCCGCCATTTCTGGAAGATAAACGTCAGGAAATTATGGATAAATTAAAGCCGATCGAGTGACTAAAAGCACTTTATCTATTTTAAAAAAATGGTATATTATATGGCGTTAACGCAGGGGCATATAACTGAAAAGAATTAATACAAAAGTATAATCTATTCAGTTAAATTCACGCTCTGATAAGCGGTCGATGACAAGCATATTCCTGTTTTATTTGCTTACTTTTTTGTTGCTGATATTTTGGATGCCATCATGTATTGGTTTTTGAAAAGGATCTCCCATAAATGCGAAATGTTAAAAATACGATTACCTGGGAATGAATAAAATTGTCACAGTAAATTCATTGAATTTTATACCATAGTGGGGTATAGTATAAGTATAGAAATAATAAGGTAAGGACGGGGTCTGAATGGATAAATTTTTACATGATCATCCGGTAGTACCCAGAACAGATGCTGAAAAACAGGCAGTCGTCAATCGTCTGAAACGAATAGAAGGACAAGTTCGCGGTATTCAAAAAATGGTTGAAGACGACAGATATTGCGTAGATATTTTAGTCCAAATCAGTGCCATAAATGCAGCCTTGAAAAAGGTTGGATTTTCTCTCGGGGAAAGGCATGCGAAGCATTGTGTAGCCAGTGCAGTGAAATCCGGAGAAGGAGACGAAGCAATCGAGGAACTGCTTGAAGTGTTAAAGCAATTTTCCAAATAGGGGGTGGAAGGACATGAGTGAAGCAAAACATTTAACAGTAGGTGTGACAGGGATGACCTGTGCCGGGTGCTCCTCCAGAGTGGAAAAAGTATTAAATAAAATGGATGGTGTGGAAGCACAAGTGAATTTAACTACTGAAAAAGCAACGGTTAATTATGATCCTGCCTCCGTTACAGTTGAGGATATTACCTCAAAAATAGAAAATATGGGCTATGGGGTGCTGACCCAAAAAACTGAATTTGATATAGAGGGAATGACTTGTGCAACTTGTTCATCACGGATTGAAAAAGTGCTGAATAAACAGCCCGGAGTTAAACAGGCCACTGTCAACCTGGCTGCTGAAAGTGCCGTGGTGGAATATAACCCGAATACCTTGGAAATTCCCGATATCATTGGCAGAATAAAAAAGCTGGGCTACGGAGCAAATGAAAAAAGTGATACAGGTGACGCGTCAGAAAACCAGAAAGAAAAGCAGGTTAAAGAAATGAAATTTAAGCTGGTGCTGTCTGCATTGCTGTCGCTGCCCCTGCTTGTAACCATGCTTGATCATCTTTTAGGAGTTAGTTTACCGGCTTTATTTATGAACCCCTGGTTTCAATTTGCCCTGGCAACACCAATCCAATTTTATGTTGGCCGGCAGTTCTATACAGGCGCCTATCGAAGTCTGAGGAGCGGCGGGGCCAATATGGATGTACTTGTTGCACTCGGTACAAGCGCCGCTTATTTCTACAGTTTGTATGAAGCATTTTTAACGATTGGAAATCCCGGCTATATGCCGCATCTATATTTTGAAACTAGTGCTATTATCATTACATTGATTCTGTTTGGTAAATACCTTGAATTGACTGCCAAGAGCAGAACAAAAACAGCAATTTCCAAATTGCTTAACTTACAGGCAAAGCAGGCCCGTGTAATAAGAAATGGCGAAGAACAAATGGTGGCAATAGAGGAAGTGCGGAGCGGGGACCATTTAATTGTAAAACCCGGTGAAAAAATACCCGTTGACGGTATTATCGTAAAAGGGCGCACTTCTGTGGACGAGTCTATGATTACAGGAGAATCCATTCCGATAGAAAAAAACATGAATGCAGATGTTATTGGTTCCACCATGAATAAAAATGGAACAGTGGAAATGAAAGCAACCAAAGTTGGAAAGGATACAGCACTGGCTTCCATTATTAAGGCAGTGGAGGATGCACAAGGGTCCAAGGCACCGATCCAGCGGCTTGCAGATGTAATCTCCGGATACTTTGTTCCAATCGTAGTAATTATAGCCGTTCTGACATTTATTGTTTGGATTACACTTGTTTCACCTGGAAATTTTGAACTGGCATTGGTGGCCGCTATTGCAGTATTGGTTATTGCTTGTCCGTGTGCACTGGGGCTTGCTACACCAACATCCATCATGGTTGGCACAGGTAAATCAGCGGAAAACGGGATACTTTTTAAAGGCGGAGAGCATTTAGAACAAACCCATAAACTTAATACCATCGTTTTTGATAAAACCGGAACGATTACAAAAGGGAAACCGGAAGTAACCAACTTTACCGGTGATGACGTAACGTTGCAGTTCTTAGCAAGCGCGGAAAAAGGGTCAGAACACCCATTGGCTGAAGCGATTGTTGCCTATGCCACCGAAAAGGGAGTCGACATGCTGGATACAGATGACTTTACTGCTATACCCGGCCATGGTATCAAAGCTGCTATTTCAGGTAAAGAAGTACTTGTAGGGACTAGAAAGCTTATGCGTGATCATCATATTGAGATGAGTAACGTCGATAAAAAAATGGCCGAATATGAATCAGAAGGTAAAACGGCTATGCTCATTGCTGTGGATGGCAGGTTCAGCGGAATTGTGGCTGTAGCCGATACCGTGAAGGACTCAGCTATTGAAGCCGTGAAACAACTGAAAGAACAAAACCTGGAAGTTTTCATGCTGACAGGTGATAACGAAAGAACTGCAAAAGCGATTGCCAAGCAGGTTGGAATCGATGAAGTGATTGCCGAAGTTCTGCCGGAACAAAAGGCAGATAAAGTAAAAGAAATTCAATTACAGGGTAAAAAAGTGGCTATGGTAGGAGATGGTATAAACGATGCGCCGGCACTGGCGACAGCCGATATTGGCATCGCCATCGGAACAGGGACTGAAGTTGCCATAGAAGCAGCAGATGTCACCATTTTAGGCGGTGAATTGCTTCTCATACCAAAAGCAATTAAAATGAGTCATGCAACCATAAGAAATATCCGGCAAAATCTGTTTTGGGCATTTGCCTATAATAGTGCAGGAATACCTATTGCAGCTGCCGGATTGCTCGCACCATGGGTTGCAGGTGCTGCCATGGCGTTTAGTTCAGTGAGTGTTGTTACTAACTCCCTTCGTTTGAAGCGGGTTAAAATATAAAATTATTGAAAGGGGAAATAGACCATGAAGGAAGCAACATTGGGTGTTAAAGGAATGACATGCAATCATTGCGTGGCGTCTGTGGAAGGGGCACTGAAGAGTTTGGATGGTGTTTCGAATGTTGACGTAAACCTGGATGCAGGCAAAGTTGATGTGAAATTTGATGGTGCCAAAGTATCGAAGGGTCAATTGGCAGAAGCTGTAGAAGATCAGGGTTATGATGTAGAATAATTATGCCTTTTTGGCAACAAATTATATTACACTGTATTTCAGGATAGCAGGGACATGTAAAAATATCCTGCTATTTTTTTGTACTTCCTGAGGAAATAATAAGGTATAGGAATTAGTATATCTTATTGTTGATGTTATTTTAAAAAGGGAAAAATAGGATTGAAAAGAGGAAGAATGGGGTAAAAAGTTAAAGAATATTTGACAGATAATAAAAGTATTTGCCAGGTAAATCGCAGGAGACAATACTGGGAAAGTTTTTATAGTACTTATTTTGCGGTTGTAAAAGAAGTAAACTGGAAATAATTAATCGACAAATATTTACTTTTTTAATTTAAAATCAACAATATATCCGTTATACTAGTTTTAAATAAAAATGGGAGATTGATAGTCATGGGGATAAAGCAAATCACGATTACATTATGTTCTCTTCTGCTTGTACTATCTGTTCCGGTTACAATCAGCGGGGAAGATGAATCTACAGCAAGTTTACATAAAGAACGGCATACTGCAATAGAGCAAATTGACACGGAGCAGCAAATCAGCCGCTTTACATTTGATTCAGGCTATACATTTGAATATCCGGATGCAGTGAGGGGAATCTATGTGACTGGGAATTCGGCCGGCGGCAGCCGTTTTGAAGATCTGCTGAACCTGGTCGATAACAGTGATTTGAACTCCATGGTTATTGATGTTAAGGAAGATCATGGGAATCTTACCTTTCTGCCTGAAGAAGGATCTCCATATGAAGATATTGCTATGAATTATATCAGTGATCCGGAGGAAATGATGCAGGTACTGGAAAAGAAAGAGATCTACCCAATAGCAAGAATAGTGGTTTTTAAAGATAGCGTTCTGGCTGAACAAAGACCTGATCTGTCGTTCACAAAAAACGGTGGGGTCTGGATGAACAATAAACAGGAAGCTTTTGTCAATCCGTTTGAAACAGAGGTTTGGGAGTATAATGTGGAAATTGGCAAAATGGCTGCCGAAATGGGATTTCAGGAGATTCAATTCGACTATGTACGCTTCCCTGAAGGCTTTGAACATCGGGATGAAGAATTGGATTATTCACTGGGTGATTACCAAAATGCGGATATGGATAATGTTAAACTGCGGGTAGAAGCAGTGACGGATTTTGTTGCATACGCACGTGAGGAGCTTTCCGACTATGATGTCGATGTTTCCGTCGATATATTCGGCTATGCTGCCACCCTGGAAGAAACACCTGGTATCGGCCAAAACTTTTCCAGAATTTCCGAAAACGTGGATGTAATTTCTTCCATGATTTATCCGAGTCACTGGACACCGCATTTTGGCATAGAGTTTCCGGACAGGGAACCATATCAGCTTGTGACAGAATATGCCAAAGTGGAAAATGATGTGCTAGGTGCATTGGACAACCCGCCACTGTCCCGCCCGTGGCTGCAGGATTTTGAAGCGCCATGGCTATATAATGGACCGCCTCAGGAATATGGAGTAAAAGAAGTGGAAGCACAAATCAGAGCTTTATATGAAAACGGGATACATGAATTTTTATTATGGAATGCAGGCAATGTCTATACAGAGGGTGTTGACTACAAAGCCGGGCTTGAAGAATAGAAGATTAAAAATCCGATTATATAAGAAATGAATAATTATGCAGGTAAAAAGGGGTCTGGAAATTCCAGGCTTCTTTATTTTTATGTCACGGATTTTTTACCGGGAAATTCAGCGGGAGAATCTAAAATTTTAATTTTTAAGTATAGGATATAAATGCAGAAGACTTTTTCCATCGTTTTATATGCAAATTCGAACACGGGCATCTTCAAAATTCATACTTACTTCCAAAAATGCGAAGCACTGTTGGTTAAATTTAAAAAGCTTATTAGGAAAAATACGTCATTTTTAAATAATCCGGTGGAAAACAGGGTTATTTTATGTGTGGTTTAGTTATTATCATATTTTGAGCGAAAATGGTAATAGTAATAAAGCATACACTTTTAATGGGATTTCACAAACAGTTTCTTATTCGTTATACTGTAGCAGACTACGAAAAATGAGGAGTAGATCAATGAATTGGTATGAAAAGCTGAATAAGTATTTTCCTGTGGAAGAAATGAAATCAAGAGAGCATATGGAAAGGCTTTTAGAAGAAAAGGGGGACGTCTACTATAAGGATGAAAGTCCCCAACATGTCATGATGTATGCCGAGTTTGATTCATTTATCTTTATAGATTATGTATGGGTTTCATCGGAAACAAGGGGCCAGGGAATTGGACACCAGCTCATCGAGAAATTGAAGGCAAAGAATAAGCCAATTATCCTTGAAGTGGAGCCTATAGACTATGAAGACAGCGATACGGAAAAACGGCTTCACTTTTACAATAGAGAAGGATTTACCCACGCGCAGTCAATTGGATATAACAGGCGCTCTCTGGCTACAAATGAAGAAACGCCGATGGAAATATTGTACTGGTCACCAGATAATGATTCTGAAGAAGTAATTTATGAACAAATGAAGAAAATGTATGAAGATATACACACGTATAAGGATGAGGAAATTTACGGGAAGTCATACCAGCCGGTTGACGAAGTATTGGTATATGATGAAAGCCGTGAGTGTGAGGATATTCTAAGCAGTGTTAATGTAACGGAACGGGCATAAGTTTTCATTAGGCCTCCCATAAAAAAACGGGGGGCCTATTTTCATGTATTGTTATAAGAAAAGCACTTTTTGTATTGGTACACACAGACGTTCGTTGCTTAAATATTCGTTTGATTGAATAAAAAAAACATTTAAATTATTTTCTTCTTTTTTCAAATAACAGGTTTAATTAATAATAAATAGGGTAAATTACAACTATCGAACAAAAAACATTTCATGAACTTTTGAAAAAACCCTTAATTTTATTGACGATGCACTATCATTTAATTGACAAACATAGTATAATATACATAGATGCTATTTAAAGTGATTTTAATTTAATAAGCAATGAAAAGTTTGTGAAATGAATAAAAGCTATCGAGGAGTGAAGCTATTAATGGTAACACTTTATACCTCACCAAGTTGTACATCTTGCAGAAAAGCGAAAGCGTGGCTGGAGGAACACGACATTCCTTTTAAGGAGCGTAATATTTTTTCTGAACCGTTGACATTGGACGAGATAAAGGAAATTTTGCGTATGACGGAAGATGGAACCGATGAGATTATTTCCACCCGTTCCAAGGTTTTCCAAAAGCTGGATGTGAATATTGAACAGCTGCCGATGAAAGATCTTTTTCATCTGATACAGCAAAATCCGGGTTTATTAAGAAGACCGATTATCCTGGATGAAAAACGCCTGCAAGTCGGATATAACGAAGATGAAATAAGACGCTTTCTTCCAAGGACTGTCCGGACCTTTCAATTACGCGAAGCCCAGCGGATGGTCAACTAATTTGTTGAAACCTCAGTATACTGCCAAGGGATTCTTGAAAGTACATTACTTTCTTAGAATCCCTTATTTCTTAGTTTTAAATGTAAAGGCAGAAATGAATGGTGATTTTCTTCCAAGCAAAAAATGCAAATCGCACCGACCGGTCTTTTTTTTTGATAAAAGCGCCTGCAAATCTCCAGGAAATTTTATTTAATATAAGTAATGGAAAAAGGAAAACGACTGGCTGCTAAATCCGGCTGATGATCTCCTCGATGAAAATCAGTAAAAAGCATTATATTCACAAAAAAATAGTGACAAATCCGATGAAATGGTTTAGAATATGATATTAACCATTTCATATATTTTGTTTAAAAAATGGAGATTTCTTTTTAGTTTGATGAACTTTTCATTTTCTAGGCATATTCATTTTCATTTTGCGCAGGGTATCATACAATAACAGTAGAAGGAAAATATAGCTTCAAAAACAACATAATACAGCATTAAAAGAAGCAGCTTCAAAGCAAAATAGGAATGGTTAGAGGCCTGCAGTACAGGGTAATGAACTATAAGAAAATATATGTTAATCATAGATATATAATTAAAGGGTGAAGCTTATCTCTTACCTAACCTTTAAAGAAGGGAGAGAATGAACAATGGAAATAGAAAGAATTAATGAGAATACTGTAAAGTTTTATATTTCATATCTGGATATTGAGGATCGCGGATTTGAACGGGAAGAAATATGGTACAACCGAGAAAGAAGCGAGCAATTGTTTTGGCAAATGATGGATGAAGTGAATTATAAAGAGGATTTTAATGTGGAGGGCCCGCTTTGGATTCAGGTACAGGCAATGGAAAAAGGATTGGAGATCATTGTAACAAAGGCACAGGTATCCAAAGACGGAGAAAATATTGAACTGCCATCAGACGATGAAGATAGTGAAGAGGCTCCGGAAGAAAAGAAAATAGAAAATATGCTTGAAAATAAATTTGGAAAAAACAAGAAAAAGCAAAATGATAAAGATGAAAACCTGTGGATCATTGTCAGCTTTAATGATTTTGAAGATGTTATTCAGCTCAGCCATTACTTCCGTGAATCCGGGGGAACAATAAAAGAAACACTTTATTATCATGGCGGCAAGTATTACTTGTATTTGGAGTTTTCCCAAACTATTTTGGATGATCACATCCAGGAGAATCTAATTAGTCAGGTATTTGAATTTGCGGAGGATTCCGATGTGACCATTCATTTTCTTGAAGAATATGGAAAAGTTGTTTTTGAAAATGATACTTTTTCACAAGTCAGGTCTTATTTTCCAGCACATGTATAGACACTCGTTAAGGAGTGTTTTTCTTTTTTAATAAGCCAATACGAGGAAATGCATTTCAAAAGCAGGTTTGAGGCAGTTGCCATTTTTAAGTTTAGTACAATAAAACTTATGTTTACGCTAAAACTCGCACGAATCCGGTTTTTTCTTATAAAGATACCGTTTTTTGCAGGGAATCAGCCTTCGTTGTCGAAATATAGATAATGGAGGTGTTTTTTAATGCTGCAGGCAAAAACAAAGGACGGAACACTTGTCACCCTGTCTATGCTGACAAAAGGAGAGATTTCTAAATTAAGAAAAAAAGGGGTGTTATTTTACTGTCCGGTATGTCATCAGAAAGTACTTATGAAAGCAGGCGTAAAAATGATCCCTCATTTTGCCCATCAATCACTCACTGCATGTCCTTCCGGAGAAGGAGGAGAGGGCATTTACCATGAGACAGGCAAATTACTTCTTTACGAATGGCTGAAGCAACAAGGAATTTCTGTGAACCTTGAGGTTTACCTGCCTGAAATCAGGCAAAGACCCGATTTATTGTTGAGTGTTCTTGATAAAAAAATTGCCGTCGAGTTCCAATGTGCAGCCGTGTCCATGGAAGAGGTCGTCAATCGGACTTCAGGCTATCAATCAGCAGGAATCATTCCAATTTGGATTGTTGGAGGGAATCGGCTGCAGCGGACAAGCACAACCCATTTTAAGCTAAATCAGCAGATTCTTCCCTTCATTCATCAATTTTCTTCAAATACTAATCCCGCATTATTTTTCTTCTCCAGTGAGACCCGCCATTTTATTTTAATACAGGACATTTATTTAACCGGGAAAACATTGGCGATGGGTAAATTTTTTATCCGCCGGCTGGAGCAGCTGTCATTTAAAGACCTGTTTAAGGAGCATGCATTCGTTCCCGGAGAGTTTTTTAGACTGTGGGAAAAAGAAAAGTACAGATTTCGGCTGAAACAATCCCGGCGGCTTTATGGCCGGGAATTAGCCTGGCACCAATGGCTTTATAGCAAAGGAGTCCATCGGGAAGTGCTTCCCGCATTGATTCATCTTCCGGTTCCCCATCAATTTAAAATGAAGGCATCACCCTGGAATTGGCAAAGCAGAATAATCTTTGATGTAATTGATCCTATGGCTGCGGGCAGACTATTTTCTCCTAAAATGGTTCACCATTTATTGAGTTCTCATCTTTATCCTTCAAACAGCTTTCCTTTAATCCATGCAGGTATAAATCCGATAAGTGAATACCTTAAACTTTTATCCAATTTGAATGTGATTCAACGTGTTCATGACGGAAAATTTATGAAAACAAATCCGGTGTACAAACCGGAAACGATTGAACAGGCAATAAACGAAGACAAAAGATTACTTTATTTATTGGCAGAAAATAAAATGTTCAAGCATGACAAGTTGTCTAAATAAAACAAAATAGAGGCATGATTCCACATTAATTCGTTATACTAAGTAAACAGGAGATGTTAGTTAAGAGCAAAAGGAGGAATTTTTTAATATGAGTAATGGAGCTAAGGAGTTGCCGAAACGCAATGAACTGCCGGAAGAAAGGACCTGGAGATTGGAAGATATATTTGAATCGGATGATTTATGGGAGAAGGAACTAAACAGTCTGCAGGAAGATATTAAGCAATTTGAAGAATATCAGGGGAAATTAAGTGAATCAGCTGACACCCTGCATGAGTTGCTAAGTTTGCAGGATGAGCTTTCCGAGCGGATTGGAAGATTGTATACATACGCCCATATGCGCTATGACCAGGATACAACAAACTCTTTCTATCAGGGACTAAATGCACAAGCTGAGACCCTTTTGACTGTGGCATCCAGTGAAATG
Organism: Virgibacillus aidingensis; assembly: GCF_010994035.1. Classification (GTDB taxonomy): domain Bacteria; phylum Bacillota; class Bacilli; order Bacillales; family Amphibacillaceae; genus Virgibacillus_N. The sequence continues at coordinate 110,937 of NZ_WIXN01000003.1, read as the reverse complement.
AGTTTTATTACACCGGAAATTTTGGAGATGGATGAAAAGAAAATAGAAGCTTTTTTGAAGGAAAAAGAAGAATTGCAGCTGTACAAAAAAACACTGGATGAAATTACCCGACAGCGGCCGCATGTTTTATCAAAAAGTGAAGAGGCACTGCTTGCTGAAGCTGCAGAACCAATGTCCACGCCTTCCCAGACGTTCAGTATGCTGAACAACGCGGATCTCACCTTTCCGGCAATTAAAAATGAAAATGAAGAAGAGGTGGAGCTTACCCATGGACGTTATATTGGTTTTTTGGAATCTGAGGACCGCCGGGTAAGGAAAGATGCATTTAAAGGGATGTATGATACTTACGGAAAGTTCATCAATACCTTTAGTTCCACTTTAAACGGGAATATTAAGAAGGATAATTTTTATGCAAAGGTGCGTAATTATGAATCAGCGAGACAGTCTGCCCTGGACAGTAATAATATCCCGGAAAAAGTTTATGATAATTTAGTGGAGGCGGTGAATGAAAAGCTGCCGCTTCTGCACAAATATGTAAGGCTCCGAAAAAAAGTATTAAAACTTGATGAATTGCATATGTATGATCTTTTCACACCACTAGTAAAAGATGTAGATATGAAAATACCTTATGAGAAAGCACAGAAGTATGTTTTGGAGAGTTTAGCCCCACTTGGGAAAGAGTATGTAAATATCGTAAAAGAAGGTTATGAAAACCGCTGGATTGATGTGGAGGAAAATAAAGGAAAAAGAAGCGGAGCATACTCATCCGGTGCCTATGGAACCAATCCGTATATTTTATTAAACTGGCAGGATAACGTAAATGACATGTTTACCTTGGCACATGAGCTTGGACATTCCGTGCACAGTTATTATTCCCGAAAACACCAGCCATTCCGCTATGGGAACTATTCCATCTTCGTGGCAGAAGTAGCTTCTACAACAAATGAAGCACTATTAAATGATTACATGCTGAAATCTCTGGATGATGAAAAGCAAAAGCTATATATACTGAACCATTTTCTTGAAGGCTTCCGCGGCACTGTATTCCGCCAGACGATGTTTGCTGAGTTTGAGCACGATATTCATGTACGGGCTCAAAACGGAGAAGCACTGACAGCCGATAAATTTACGGAAATTTATTACGATCTGAATAAGAAATACTTTGGAAATGATGTAGTTTCCGATGAAGAAATCGGGCTGGAATGGGCAAGAATTCCTCACTTTTATTACAATTACTATGTGTATCAGTATGCAACCGGATACTCTGCTGCAACTGCATTAGCGAACCACATCCTGGAGGGCAAAGCAGGTGCTGTTGACCGGTATCTGGAATTTCTGAAAGCAGGAAGCAGTGAATACCCTATAGAAGTATTGAAAAAGGCAGGCGTAGATATGACGTCGAAACAGCCAATTCTTGATGCATTAGCTGTTTTCGGGGAGAAATTGGATGAAATGGAAAAGCTGTTATCCAATGAAAATAGATAAAAAATCAGGAGGACCTTGCGGGTTCTCCTGTTTTCACCTCATTCTGCGCGGGGTTCGTTTCTGATTGGCAAAGGAATACATTGTCAGGTAGATCGCAATGAAAAGTAATGGCAGTGTAATGTAGAGAGGGATAAGTGACATTAAACCGAGTATGTTTAGAAAAAAAGCAAACAACGCCAAAATAAGAAACAGGAATGGGAATATTTCTTGCATAGCCGTTTCACCCCCTTTCCGTTTTTTAAAAGCAGATAAGAAAGTATAAAAATTAAATTAACTGTATAAACGCAAGGTCCATTAAGTTAAAGATTGTTGGCGCAAAGTTTTGCCATACAAGCTTTCTTATCTTTTAATACAAGGTATGAAACTGAAAAATAAAATAGAAGTGACACTTTTGTGAACTAATGCACATAATGATTGAAAACTTCCTTTTTCCCTGCTACAATTAAATTGTAAGTTGAAACAAACAAAACCCCTTTGTTTGATCATGAAACTTTCTCCCATCCCCCTTTGTTTAATACAAAGAGAGATTCTTAAAGGATGTACGCTGCCCCGTACATCCTTTATTTTTTGGTTTAATAATGTATATCAGGCGGAAATAGTCTAAGAAAGATTTCAGAAGGTACAGCTTTAATCTAGGGAAGAATGAATGAAGAGAAACTCGGTTGCCTTCGTTGTCTGATTCCGCTGTTGAGTGAACGAATGGAGAGAAATCCGCTTCGTTCATTGCCCGATCCCGCTGATGAGTGAACAAATGGAGAGAAATTCGTTGCCTTCGTTAGCAGATCCAGCTGATGAGTGAACGAATGGAGAAAAATCCGCTTCATTCGTTGCCCGATAACAGTGATGAGTGAAGGAATGGAGAGAAATTCGTTTCCTTCGTTAGCTGATCGCGCTGATGAATGAAGGAATGGAGAAAAATCCGCTTCGTTCATTGCCCGATCCCGCTGATGAGTGAAGGAATGAAGAAAAATTCGCTTCTTTTGTTGTCAGATCCCGCTGATGAGTGAAGGAATGGAGAAAAATTCGCTTCTTTCGTTGCCCGATCCCGCTGATGAGTGAACGAATGAAGAAAAATTCGCTTCCTTCGTTGTCAGATCCCGCTGATGAGTGAAGGAATGGAGAAAAATGCGCTTCGTTCATTGCTCGATCCCGCTGATGAGTGAATGAATGGAGAGAAATCCGTTGCCTTCGTTAGCAGATCCAGCTGATGAGTGAACGAATGAAGAGAAATCTGCTTCCTTCGTTGTCAGATCCCGCTGATGAGTGAACGAATGGAGAAAAATTCGTTGCCTTCGTTGCCAGATAACAGTGATGAGTGAAGGAATGGAGAGAAATCCGCTTGGTACGTTGTCTGATCCCGCTGATGAGTGAATGAATGGAGAGAAATTCGGTACCTTCATTGTCTGATCGCGCTGATGAATGAAGGAATGGAGAGAAATTCGCTTCTTTCGTTGTCAGATCGCACTGATGAGTGAATGAATGGAGAGAAATCCGCTTCGTTCGTTGCCTGATCGCACTGATGAGTGAATGAATGGAGAGAAATCCGCTTCGTTCGTTGTCTGATTCCGTTGATGAGTGAAGGAATGGAGAGAAATTCGCTTCGTTCGTTGCCTGATAACAGTGATGAGTGAACGAATGAAGAGAAATCCGCTTCGTTCGTTGTCAGATCGCGCTGATGAGTAAAGGAATGGAGAGAAATTCGCTTCGTTCGTTGCCTGATAACAGTGATGAGTGAAGGAATGGAGAGAAATTCGTTTCCTTCGTTAGCTGATCCCGCTGATGAGTGAAGGAATGGGAGAGATTCGGTACCTTCGTTGCCTGATCGCACTGATGAGTGAATGAATGGAGAGAAATCCGCTTCTTTCGTCGTCAGATTCCGCTGCTGAATAAACGAATCGGGAAATTTCAACCGTATTTTTTTCCTCATAGTATCGGTCAGTGAACGAATGCAGAAATCAAATATTATTCAAAAAGACCATCCATATCGGTCATAAACATATCCCCTGAGACTTCAAATAAAGCAGCACTGTATTTCAGCATCATACCCAAATGTAACCTTTCCTTTTCAAAACAAAAAATAAGCCTAAATAATAAACAGGCTTACTCTCATTTAATATATTTCCAAAATGTCCCGTATTTTACCGGGATTCTTTTTACTTTTCTTTTTAATTGCAGCTTTTTCATTTCTCTTTCCGCTTTTGATAGCGTCCAGTTATAAACGATGGCAATTTCGTTTGTGCCTACCACATCATAATAGTAAAGAAACCCTTCCAGCGGCGGTTTTTCTGAGGGAATAATCGGCTTTTTTAAAATTTCCTCAAGCACTTCTACATAAATTTCATACGGGTATAAACCGGACACTTTAATACCTTGTTCTTCGCTGGACTGATTGAAAAAAACAATGGAGGGAATAAAGTCAATTTCCATCTCCTGTGTCAGTTTTAAATCGCATTGAAAAGCCTTTTTAGCTGAAGCTGAATACAAGTCATTTTCAAATTCATTAACATCTAAATTTGCATCTTTCGCACAGTTTATTAACACTTCTTCATCTGCAATATTTTGTTTATATAAAAAAGCATTCTCCTGTATCTTTCTGAGAAAAACCTTTCCTGCTTTCTTTCCTTGAAGTTCTGCTGCTTTAATTGACAGGGAAGCCATCCATGGGGAAGAGACCGGATTTTCAAACCATAAATCGCCATCACAGCTCATGCCTGTTCGCTTTGCTGTTCTCTCCCAGATATCCCTTATTCTTTTTGGTCTGTCAAATATATCATTATTTAATGAATTCAAATGCCCGCTGACAACGGGGTGAATTGTAAAGAAGCGTCCATATTCAATTTGCAGTTTTTTTAAATAAGGTTCCAAAGACCAGCATTCAGGGCAAAGAGGGTCAACGAATACATACATTTCAATCGGTTTTTGAACATAATTGAAATAGCCATATTCTTCCGATGTGCTTTCATTATGAGCGCTTTTCAGGCCCTCCAGAGTCCAACTCACATCGATGCTCCTTTCTCTTATTCCGGTGTGTTCATCATATGGTTTGCGGTCATCGTCAATTTTTCAAAAATAGCTGAGCGGATTGGTTCTTCTATTTCTGCTTCTTCGAGTGCGGCCTCCATGCATTCCAGCCAGGCATCTCTCCGGCTCGGTGTAATTTCAAACGGCAAATGTCTTCTTCTCATCATAGGATGTCCTCGTTCTTCCGAAAAAAGCCTTGGACCTCCAAAAAATTGAGTTAAAAATAAACGCTGTTTTCTGGCAGTCTCGGTTAGATCTTCAGGAAAAATAGGTGTGAGCTTCGGATGTTTCCCAACCCGTTTATAAAAGAGGGTTACCAGCCGGTCTATGGTTTCAGCTCCACCAATCGCTTCATATATGGTACCGGATTTTGTTTCCATGCCTATTCCCCTTTAATAGGTAGTGTATATATTGTAGCAACGGACTGAAAGAGTAGCAAATAATCTGATTGTATACGAGTCATTATTTATAATGTTGAAAAAAATCGTTCGATTTTGTTGGGTGTTTTTCTTTCTGGTATATTATACTTTTCTAACAATGCATCAAATACTCTTTTGCCCGTCTGCTGTGTAGCCGCTTCAAGTTCCAGCTCATAATCTGCTGTTCCATTATAAGTGCTGTAATCCAGTACAAGCAGAACTCCCTCGTAGTTCGTCTCTCTCCGTACCGTCTTTAAACTCCCATAGTAAATTAGATCCTCAAATGATACGTTTAATTTTTTCAATTGCTGACTTACTTCACCTTTAAATCTTAATTGCCCTTTTATGATGGCTTCTGCTTCCTGTTTTGTTAATAAGTCATGCGTTTCAAGCAATCCAACCTTTTGGGGTTCTTTTAGCGTCAGCCGCCAGGCATCGTTTTTCTCCCTGATGCGGAGTGCGCTTTTATGGTTTTTTAAAGCAAAATCCTTTGTTTCAAAATAGTAATTTGTTTGGATTTTACCACCCGGGGGGAAAGGTAAATAATATAATAATTGATTAAATTCTTTTTCTGTCAGCAGATTTTTATATTCTATTTCAATTTCCTGTGCCATAAGTCCCTCCAAGCGGAAAAAAATAAGGTACTATTGATTATGGCAAATGTAATAAGATTAGGCAATGAATAGCTATTATAGTATGATACAAATAGGAAGATTTTCATCAAAAGTTATAAACCTTATTTCTGGATTTAACTGGAAATGAGTTTCGTACATAGGTGGTGTGGAAGTGAATTGGGAAGCTAAACTGGCACCTTATGCACAGGTCGTGGAAGAATTAAAAGTGAAATTAAAAGGGATACGCAAACAATATGAATATGAATCAAGACACTCTCCCATTGAATTTATTACCGGCAGGGTGAAGCCTGTTTCAAGTATTTTGGAAAAAGCGGAAAAAAGAAACATACCGTTGGATCAGCTTGATCAGGAAATACAGGATATAGCCGGATTGCGGGTAGTATGCCAATTTGTGGATGATATATATGAAGTGGTGGAAATGATCCGTGAGCGGAATGATTTTACAATTATTGACGAGAGGGATTATGTTTCACGAAAAAAAGAGAGCGGCTACCGTTCCTATCATCTGATTATTGAATACCCGGTGGAGACGATATCCGGCATGAAGAACCTGCTTGCTGAAATACAAATTCGTACCCTGGCGATGAATTTTTGGGCAACGAATGAGCATTCGTTAAACTATAAGTATAAAGATAAAATTCCTGCTGACATAAAAAACAGACTGCAGCGGGCTGCCGAAGCGGCATTTAAATTGGATGAAGAAATGTCGAAAATCAAGCATGAAGTACAGGAAGCACAACGGATTTTTCACCGAAAGTAAACAAAAGGCGAAAAAGGGGATGAATGGGTTGAAATTTAAGGTTGTTTCCAGAGGGGACAAACGATCAAATGAAATAGAGGCTACCATGAAACAGTATTTAACGGATTTTAATCTGGAATATGACAGGGAAGAGCCGGATCTTGTTATTTCAGTTGGAGGAGACGGGACATTTCTGGAAGCCTTCCACAGATATATTCACCGGCTCGATAAAACTGCATTTATTGGTGTACATACCGGTCATTTGGGCTTTTATGCAGATTGGACGCCGGATGAAGTGGAGAAACTAATCATAGAGATAGCCAAAACACCATTTCAGATAGTGGAGTATCCTTTGCTGGAGGTAATTATACGGTCAACAACCGGTGGCAGTGAAGACCGGTTCCTGGCACTGAATGAAGCGATGATCAAAACGGCTGATGGATCTGTTGTATTTGATGTGGAGATAAAGGGTGAGCATTTTGAAACTTTTCGGGGTGACGGATTATGTATTTCTACTCCATCCGGCAGTACAGCCTACAATAAGGCACTGGGCGGGGGCATCATTCATCCATCCATTGAAGCAATCCAGCTTACAGAGATGGCATCCATTAATAATCGTGTTTTCCGGACGATCGGATCTCCTTTGATCCTGCCAAAACATCATACATGTTTATTAAAACCGACAGTGGATCGGAGCTTTTTAATCGCTATTGATCATTTCACGGAAACATACACGAATGTAAAATCCATTCAGTTCCGTGTTGCGGAGGAAAGGATCCGCTTTGCCAGATTCCGTCCATTTCCTTTCTGGGACAGAGTCCGTGATTCCTTTGTCGGAAATCAAAAAGTTTAAGGTATTATGAAGAAAGTGAAGGATGGACTATGGAATGGAAAATAGCTGAAAAACATGACGGAATGACGATCCGTGATTTTTTACAAACTGTCCATGGTTTCTCCCGCCGGATATTGAAGGCAATCAAATTGGATGGCGGAAAAATCACGGTGAATGGGTCGACGGTAACGGTTCGCTACCGTCTGAGTGCGGGCGATAAACTGATAATTGAATTTCCGCCTGAAATAAAAGGAGCGTACATGCGTCCGGAGGAAATTGATTTGGACATCGTTTATGAGGATGCAGATATTCTCGTTATTGACAAGCAGCCCGGAATGCCGGTGGTTCCTTCCTTTCAGTATCCAGCAGGAACCGTTGCCAATGCTGTATTGGGTCATTATGAAAAAAATCATATTCCATTTACGATTCATACGGTAACCAGGCTGGATCGAAACACCTCCGGCCTTATGCTGATTTCCAAGCATCGCTACAGTCATTCCATTTTGTCACGCTTTCAAAAGTCCGGAGAAGTTCACCGGAGCTACCAGGCAATAATTGAAGGCAGGCTTTCGGAAAAAGAGGGTACGATTGATCTTCCAATCGGAAGAAAAGAAGGGTCTATTATTGAGCGGATCGTTGTGGAAAATGGAAAAAGAGCAGTCACCCATTATAAGGTGATCCGGGAATTCCCCGGCTGCAGCCTTGTCCAGGTTAAACTGGAGACAGGCAGAACCCACCAGATACGGGTTCATTTTTCCTATCTGGGCTACCCTCTTCTTGGGGACACACTTTATGGGGGGAGAATCGGTCAAATAGATCGGCAGGCTCTGCACTGTGCTGAAATTGGCTTTCCCCATCCGGCCACAAGAAACTATATGCAGTTTGAATCAGGTCTGCCCGGCGATATGGAGAAATTGATTAGATCAAATTCTTGATTAAGCCCGAGGTCAACCAGGATCCTGTCCTGAACAATCCGAATCGAAGTCTAAAATATAATCAGTTCTTAACAAAATGACATCTGGAAAAGAACGCAGCATCGAAGAGGAAATTGTGTTAAAAGTGCATGCCATGATTAAAAACAATGGAAAAAAGTATGCATCTTATTTCTGCTGAAGCAAATCCAGCATTACTGACCTTAGTGCGATAAAACACACAATGACGCTAATGGACGGGCTGAAACTTTTCTTCTGTAAATGGCTGTCCGGACGGCACGGAGATTGTTGCTTCTTCCGGTAAACGGAATGCGGTTAATGCATTGCCAAAAACACAGCCTGTATCAATATTAATCGTCCGATTCACTATCCTTGGTTTCTTAACAGGAGTGTGACCGTAAACTATCCACTGGTCTCCCTTATAATGCTTTGCCCAGTCCCTTCTTATCGGGCGGCCGTCAGCATGTGTCTCTCCTGTAATATCGCCATAGAGCACAAAGGTTTTTACCTTTTTATCTTTACGCCCGATAAGAGATTCTTTAATACCTGCATGAGCAATAACTGCTCCTGCATCCGGAAATTGGAGATAAAGCGGTGCAGCTTCATATAATTGCATGAATTGATCCCGAATCGTACTTTTCTCACCGGAATTCAGTGCTTCATATTCCGCCGCGGTAGTTTCAAGTCCATTATTCAGTTTCACAGGATTTCCTTTGAAAAAACGGTATAATTTATTACAATGGTTTCCCGGCACATAATATGCATTTTTACGGACGACCACCATATGATAAACCAATCTGATTACTCCAAGGGAATTTGGGCCCCGGTCTGTAATATCGCCTAGAAAAACCGGTGTCCTGCCTTCCTTGTGAATATACCCGGCGTTGTTCCATTCATAGCCCATTTTTTCAAATAGTTCATAAAGCTCATCCAGACACCCATGAATATCTCCGATAATGTCCATCTTCATATAAAAAAGCCCCTTTCCCTTATTATTCATTTGAAATGCAGCGGTTTATCTTTATTATATATACTGTTTCTTTTGCGGCAAATTAAACGGGACTGAAAAGATTAATCATATTAAGTTAGGTGGAAAAATGATAAAATGATTGTTGAAACGGCAACAATAGAAATGCAAAACCGGTTTGCTCGGGTATAAGAAAAGGATGTGAGTGATTATGGTACCTGCAAATAAGTATGATGAAATTTATGAAGTACAATATGAAAAAGATTGGGAAAACCTTAATAATGCGCTGGAAGAAGACAAACTGGAAGACTTCCGAATAAATTTCCTTGGCATGCATCCTTACGATCAGGCTGTATTTTTCAGAGAACAGACTAGAAAACACCGGCTGCAAGTATATACCTATTTATCTCCGGAAGAAATGTCGGAGATCATGGAAAGTCTGGATTTGGAAGAAACTATCGTGTTTATACCCGAGATGGACCCGCGATTCGCTGCCATGGTACTTGCGGAAATGGCTGTGGATGATGCGGTAGATATTTTAAATGAACTGGATAAAGACAAGGTAGCAAGCTACCTGACCATTATGGATAAAGAAGCAGCAGATGAGATTAAGCATTTGCTCCACTATGAAGAAAAAACTGCCGGCAGTATTATGACAACCGAGTTTGTTTCTATTTACAAAAGTCAGACTGCCAGGCAGACGATGCAGCATTTGAAGGAAGAGGCTCCTGATGCTGAGACCATTTATTATTTATATGTGCTGGATGAGACTAAAAGGCTTGTTGGTGTACTTTCCTTGCGTGATTTAATTATTGCCGAGGAAGATACGTTAATCGAAGAAATTATGAGTGAAAAGATAATAGCAGTTTCAGTTGCGAAAGATCAGGAAGAGATTGCACAAATGATGCGGGATTATGACTTTCTTGCTCTGCCGGTAGTAGATTTCCAGGATCACCTTCTGGGGATTATCACGGTAGATGATATTCTGGATGTTATGGAGGAGGAAGCAAGTGAGGATTATACCAGGCTTGCTGCAGTAACAGATACTGAGCGGGCAGATGATAATGCATTTATCTCCGCAAGAAAACGCCTTCCATGGCTGATTATATTGCTGTTTTTAGGCATTCTGACAGCCAGTTTAATCGGCCGTTTTGAGGAAACACTGAATCAGGTTGCGATATTAGCGATTTTTATCCCGCTGATTGCAGGAATGGCAGGAAATACAGGGACTCAAGCGTTGGCAGTTGCTGTTCGTGGCATTGCAACAGGTGATTACGGAAAACAGGGAAAAGCAAGGTTGATTTTCAGGGAAGCAGGTACCGGCCTGATTACTGGAACAGTTTGCGGCATTGTCATCACGCTTGTTATTTATCTGTGGCAGGGTGATATCTTTTTAGGCTTGCTTGTCGGATTTTCCATTATGGCGACATTGGTTGTTGCTACGTTAGCCGGTTCACTTATTCCCATGCTGATGGCCCGCCTGAACATCGATCCGGCGGTAGCCTCTGGTCCGTTTATAACCACAATTAACGATATTATATCCATCCTCATCTACTTTGGCATGGCCACTGCGTTTATGCAATTCTTAGTATAACCATGGCACCTGTTTTACGGATGCTGTGTCAATGCAATAGGAAAAGTGGCTGGGACAGAACACTGAGTAAGCATAGAAAAGACGAACAATCCACCATATTAGCTCCGGGAATATACGTAGACTCCTGGGACTATGGTACAGTGGTTCCTCGTCCCACCGAAAAGATTTCGGTTTCTGTTTACTAAAATTGTTTTGTCCCAGCCTTTTATTTTGTAGTAAGCCTCCAAAGTTAATATACAATTTATACGAACACTCCCTGTTGAACGTTTTATTTATATGGTTCATATACTTTAAGGAGGAAGTCATGTAAGGAGAGGATGTGGATGGTGAAGAGGAAATATGCAAGAAATCCAATGCTTTATATTCAACAGCCTGATAATAAATACCCAAAAGCTTCTATGCAGCATAGTTATAGAACCAAAAAAGTCTCCACCAGTAAAAGTTTAGAGGGAGGTTCTGTCAGGAGCCGCAGTTTCTTTGATGAAGAAAGAGAAGCGCGTGAATATGAAGAAAGTATAGTATTTGAAGAAGAATTAAATGAAGACGATGACCCGCAGGTTCATAGCGAAGATAAAAATGCCCGGAAAAAATTTAATGATCGCACACTGGAGGAAAAAATAAAGTATTTTACGGATGCCCCTTCCTACGCTCCAAAGAAAAAATGTGAAGTTAAAACGGAAAATAAAATATACCGGGGAATTATTATGGACAGGGACGAGGAGCACGTATTTATCAAGCTTGCCAACAGATCAAGAGCGGTGAAAATCATGATAAATGAAATAAAAAACATAAAACTTTTAGGTTTTTCGTAAGTAAGGACAGAGGCTGTCAGCAAATAGTTATATCTTTTGATGACAGCCTTTTTTTGTTTATTTCTCCCATTAAAATTCTTGGATCCGGGACACAGGAAGAGCAAATTGCGATATGAATAATTTGTAAACTAAAGCTATATAACTTTATCGTGATGAAATTTAATCAATCGCTGCTTATGTTTACCTATTATTTGCAAGGGTATAATTAATAATATCTATTTGAAATTTATTTCGCGTCAGGATCTGAATGATTTTATGAACTACCAGAAATGGACAGCCTGAAAAAAGCAGTAATTTTACCTGAAATAAGGGACGGCTTTTTCAATGATCATCCATTAAAGGTTTATATAGGAAGTAACTGGAACCGGATATACCATTATTATTTAGAGGGAGGAATAAAAAATGAGAGCAGAACAACATCGTCATACTCAACACGAGGAAACGGCAGCATTTATGGTAAACCATCTTGTAGCAAACCTAGGAGTACTAAATGTAAAACTTCACCAATACCATTGGCATGTCCAAGGACCGCATTTTTTTACGCTGCACGATAAATTTGAGGAATTGTATAACGAAGCTGATACGTATTTTGATGAATTGGCGGAAAGGGTATTGAGTATTGGAGAAACACCATACTCTACGTTGGGGGAGTTCCTGGAGCATGCTTCCATTTCAGAACAGACTTATGATAAAAGTTTAAGTGACCGGCAAATGGTGGAAAATTTAGTTGGTGATTATCGGACTATCCGGGATATAACCACAAAAGCCATCGAAATTGCCGATAAAGAAGGCGATGCTGTAACTGAAGATCTCATGACGGATTATAAAGGAAGTATTGACAAAAATATCTGGATGCTTCAAGCCTATTTGGGAAAAGGTGCATTAGAAGGGGAAGACTAATAAAGAAATGATTTCCTGTTAAAAACTTCAGAAGGAAATCAATCTGTTTAATTATCTTTCCAAAAATATAAGGGGCTGGCCCAAAGGTCATATCTTAACCTTCTGGGACAGCCTTTACCTTAAGCAATATTTTGCTTATATAGTGGAACTAAGCCTTTCATCATAAACGATTTTGCAAAGTCTGTTTTAAAGAAATTAGTTAATTGCATTTATTGCCGGCAGACATGTTACGTGGCAGAAGCAGTCTAAGTCTACAGTCATGCAGATTCCAGTAGCGCGTAATGGTTTAGTATCCTGGTCAACCGGGCTTTTTGGATCTCTGTCCTCATCTTTAGGGTCTCTCAGCAGCTCAACAACTGCACAGCAATCGTCATCTACTTTTTTCACCCGGAAATAAAAGCTGCCCATGATGTCTCCAATGCGGTCCTGCAATGCACCAAAACCTTTAAACGGTTTGCAGTCTCCTTTACAGTAAAGAATCACCGGTACAGTATCCAATCCGTTTGTTACGTCAGTCTCCCCCAGTAAATCACTGATAGACTGCTCACAGCTGGTATCACAGCAAGTTTCAACTACATCTTGTTGTGCCTCAGCAATTTCTCTAAGAATGTCACATACACAATGTCCAGTAGCATGCTCTTTTCCACAACCCATGAATTATTACTCCTTTCAAGTGGTATTGACTCAGTTGTCTCTAATAGAATATGTAGACGCATAATGTTTGTGTAGGCGTACATAATAAGATACTTGCATAATTATTTAAGAAATTCAGGGCTGATGACTATATCGGAATCAATAATTATACATAGACTATTATCGATAAAAAATATTTGGGAGTGATTCATTCATGTCTGATAAAAAACAGGTTATTCATGTAAAAGACCTTGTTATTAAAGCAGATAATGTTGTCTTAGACACACCTCAACGTCACCGCCCGCCGCGTCACCCGCTTTTCGGATTTCCGGGAGATAAGAGACAAGAAGAAGAAAGGGAAAGTGAATCATCAAGCTCCAGCTTTGACCTGGAAAGCAGTGATGAAAAGGGAAAAGATGATGATAAGAGGAAACCATTTTCATGGATATAACAATAACATGAATTATTTTGAAGCAGCTGCTTGTCTGGCTGCTTTTTATTTTAAGGTGTTTTGCGGGAAATAAAAAAGTAACCATGATTGCAGATAACTTGATCGAATCACATTCCAGGCGGGATTAACTGCTAATTGCTTTATATAGTCCTTCTGTTAAGAAATTTCCAAAAAGCCTTGACAATAAACAAAATTCATATAAAATTAAAAAAACAGGTTTAATTATTTTTATGCAGGGTATATATAAGTAGCCAATATTTTCACATTCAAAGGATGGGAGGCTTATCGCATGGGTTACATTTTGCCAATTGAGCATCATATCTATATGGATTATCATAACCGGGTAATCAAACAAAAGACGACCCCATATATAATTGAAAGGCCGTTCCGTGTCATCCTTGAAGAAGAACATCAAAGGTTATCAAGTGAATATGAGAGAATTAATAATACGTACCAAAAGACCTCCCCGCCAAATCCCCATAAACAGGAAGAACCGGACATGAGGTGGATGGGGAAGGGTAAACATGTGAGTGAAAAAATATAATGATCAGATAAAAAACTCCCGTATCATACATGAAAGTATGCCGGGAGTTTTTTATTCAAATTTCTGGTGATTGCGGTTAACAAATGGCAGGATAAATAATTTTTTCCCTTTATTATATTCCGCATAGAAAACATCTTCCACGCTTTCATAATCCTGTTCTTTCAGCTGCTCCACGAGCCATTCTTCTGTGAGGTTCTTTTCCTTAAGATTATCGTAAATTATTTCGCCGTCATTAATTAGTGTTACAGATATATTAACTTCCTGCGGAGAAATTTTCATATCACTCTTTGTAGGTGTTTGGAAAGGAGACTTTTTTAAAACAGAAACAGTTCCATTTGTTTCTAAAATGGCATGTTCCACTTCTTCCAGTGAAAAAATATCCTTTGCTCTCAGGAGAAGCCTGAGCTGATTTATATCAAGATTATTCTTTTTCATTACATCCCGGATCAGTTTTCCGTTATAAATAATGATGTCCGGGCTTCCTTCCAGCAGCATCCGTGTTCTTTTAAATTTTTGGGTAACGATTTCCGTAATGTATAATAAACCACCCCAAAGGGTTACGACGAAGGCAATTTGGGGAATGCCCGCCTTTTCATCAAATAAAGCATTTCCGACGAGTTCTCCAAGGATTAACGCAGAAATGAAATCAAAAGGTGTGATTTGGTTAATCTGTGTTTTACCTAAGATTTTAGTAAGTACAAACAGTGCAACGAAGCCGAATAAAGTATCGGCAAGCATGGATAAATAGCCTGTCACAGGGATCAGCTCCTTTTCACAGTCAGCTCTTAGTGTAACCCCTAAAGGAAATCCAATACATGATTTGCACCTGCATTATAAAAAACCCCTTCGCTTCAAAAAGGGAAGGGGTATAACTATAATTCTTTTATCATTGTAACATGCGGTATGCCTGCATCCATAAACTCCCCTGATACAGTATGGTATCCAAGGTGTCCATAAAAACCTTCCGCATGTGTTTGTGCGTTGAGTTTTGCTTTCTTATAGCCTTTTGCAATCACTTTCTCTTCCATCGCTTTGATGATTTGCTGTCCATAATGTTTTCCCCGATGTTCTTTCAGGACACAGATTCTTTCCAATTTACCATATTCATCGGTAAAACGCAGTCTGCTGGCTGCTGCCGGCTTGCCTGCTTCATATCCGATAAAATGAATGGAAGTTTTTTCATGCTCATCTATTTCTTCTTCTGGAGGTACTTCCTGTTCTTCCACGAATACTTTCATACGGACATGATAAGCATCATCCATCTCCTGATCTGTCTCTGCAACTATTATATTCACACTTTTTCCTTTCCGAAAACAAAGGTTTCGTGTACGGTCCATGACCCATTTTCCAACTGATACAATAATTGAAATCGATCTATTGTATCCTCAAATTGAATATTCCTCATGCCCAATTGTCCAAAGACATCGGAGTACTCATCATGCGACAGTTTTTGAGCGATGGTAATATGCGGAACAAAGCTGTGCTCCTGGTTTTTGGGAAATTTCCCTTCTTGCATTTTTTCATTCAGATCCTGCAGTACCTGGATCGGCTCCACTTTAAAATAAATTGTGTTTGTTACTGGAGCAAATGTACTTACTTTGTTTACATTAATGGTAAAAGGTTCTGTTTCGTTAGCAATTTTTTTAAGTTCAACTATCAGTTCGTCAATAAGCTCTTCATCTGCATCAAATGACTCTTTCAGCGTCAGGTGCGGCGGTATTAATGCATAGTGAGGATCATAACGCTTTCTGTACGAATTTGCTTCATCCTGAACAGATTTCGATGGGAAAATAGCTATTCCGAATTTCATCATAAAACCCTCCTTTAATTTTTGTGTTTAATGTGACATTGATCCTGTTATGTTTGAGTTATTTATCCATTATAACAAATAATCCTCCATAATGAGAGAGTTTTTTGACAGATAAGAGAATGCAGCACTTTCTTATCTGTCTATATGCTGGAAACATTTAGGTGAAACCCTTGTCGTCCCAATGAATACGACACCTTCACGATAGCCGGGTTTCCTCATACACGTCGTCTCAGGAAAAATGGCTAAACATCGTTTTCAAAACCCGTTTCATGTCATTTTGCCAGTATTTCCATGTATGAATACCGCCTTCCAGTTCGTGGTACGTATAACTTGCTCCTTTCTCGAGCAGAAGCCTGTTTAACTCACGGTTTGGTGCCACAAAGTCCATGGTCTGGTTGTCTGTCATTTTAACTTCTGTTTCCTCTGTGCCGATTGTATGATAAATATCCATAGAATGTAAACTTTCTGTGTTATTTATGGTGTTGAGCACCGTTTTATCTACGTAAGGGGATTGCATGATTACCTTGCCAAAAGTATTGGGATATTTCACCGCTGTCATGAGTGCAAGTGTGCCCGCCAGTGAATCTCCCATCAGGGCTCGTGTATATCCCATATGATAGGTCGGAAGTTCATCATCCAGCAGGGGTACTGCCTCACGAACTAAAAAATTCGTATAGGCTTCATTTTGCTCTCCTGCAGGATGATATTTTTTTCTCCGGTCGTACTTGTCCTGATAATGGATACCGACAAATACTGTATTGGTTATTTCTCCGGCATCGTGCAACCGATCGCTTAATGTAGCTATTCTGCCCATTTGGAAATAGTCATTCCCATCCTGCATAATACATACCGTGTATTTATAAAGGTCCGAAAACTTTTCCGGTTTGAAAATTTTGATGGTCATTTTTTCATTCAGATATTTACTTTCTATTTCCCTCTCTGTCATTGTCCCTTTTCTGCCCATTTATAACACCCCAAGCCTATACTTTTGCTTTTATGTTTTTCTTTCGTTTTCCAACTCCATTATAATCATAATCCGCCCGCTTTATCTAATAATTGACCTCTGTAAAGCTCATAATAGTTGCCGCGCTGATCAAGCAGTGTTTCATGTGTGCCTTGTTCTATAATTTCACCATGCTCCAGCATGATAATTTTATCCGCTTCCTGAATCGTATTCAGGCGATGGGCGATCACAAAGCTTGTTCTTCCTTGCATGAGACGTTTTAGTGCATCCTGAATTTTAATTTCCGTAATGGTATCAATATTACTGGTTGCTTCATCTAAAATGAGAATGGAAGGTTCAGCGAGCAAAGCCCGGGCAATCGTCAAGAGCTGTTTCTGACCTTGGCTGATGCCGCTGCCTTCCTGATCAAGCAAGGTATCATATCCATCGGGAAGTTTTTTGATAAAGTCGTGCGCATTTGCATCTTTTGCTGCCCGGATAACTTCCTCATCATTGGCATCCAGTCTGCCATAGCGGATGTTTTCCCGGATGGTTGCATGAAATAAAAAACTGTCCTGCAAAACAAATGCCATGTGACGGCGGAGACTGGAACGTTTAATGTTTTTTAAATCCGTCCCATCTAACGTTATATTCCCCTCATCGTAGTTATAAAAACGTGAGATAAGATTAATTATCGTTGTTTTTCCTGCACCGGTATGACCGACAAAGGCAACAGTCTCGCCCGGTTTTGCCTCAAAATTGATATCTTTTAAAATTGTTTCGTCCTCATATCCAAATGATACATTTTCAAATTTAATATGTCCGTCCGTTTCTCTGATTTCCTTCGCATGCAGTTCATCCGTTTCCTCTTGCTTTTCATCGATGACATTAAATACCCTTTCTGCACCCGCTATTGCGGAAAGCAGCATATTAAACTGATTGGAAAGTTCATTTAAAGGTCTGGTAAACTGACGGGCATATTCGGTGAAAATCACGATAATCCCTACCGTGATCATGCCGTTAATGGCAAGCAGTCCGCCAACAAGGGCGATTAAAGCAAAGCTGAGGAAGTTCAGCATATTCATCACCTTTGGAATAAACCCGGAAATTGTCAAAGCCCAAAACCCGGAGCGGTTCAGATTATTATTCCGTTCTTTAAATTCACCGATGACACGTTCTTCCTGGGAAAATGTTTTTACAATATGCTGACCGGATACGATTTCTTCCACATAGCCATTTACCTCGCCCAAATCATTTTGCTGCAGCTTATACAGCGGCCCGGTTCTTCTTGTAATCCAGCGCATGCCGAGAAACATGGCCGGGATAATCGACATTGTTACGACAGTGAGCAGCGGGCTCAAATAAAGCATCACGGCAACCGTGCCAACCAATGTCAAAACACTGGAGAAAATCTGAATGACTGACTGGTTCAGCGTATTATTGACGTTATCAATATCATTGGTAATCCGGCTCATTAATTCTCCGTGCTGCCGTTTATCAAAATAGGAAATCGGCAGTCTGTGAAATTGATAAAAGAGATCTTTCCGCAGTGAATGTACTGTATTTTGTGCGATACCGACCATCCAGAAGTTTTGCAGGAAGATGGAAACGGAGTGAAGCACGTAAACAATGAATAGCCAAATAATCAGTGTGACGAGACCGGTACTTTCTCTTGTCACAATAAAGTCATCGACAGCCATGCCGATCAAAAATGGACCCAAAAGCGCCATGGCTGAACTGATAAGCACCATGAGGATCACTAGAATCAATCTGAACTTTTCACGCGACAAATAAGACCATATCCGTTTGATGGTTCCTGCAGCATTCTTTGCTTTTCTTTCCTTATTAATGTCAATCGTATCGAGTGGAATTTTTTCGTATTGAAAAGGTTCTTTCAACTGGTTACTTTGCATATGCATACTCCTTTCCAAATTGGGATTCCACAATTTGTTTATATAAAGCAGAAGAGGCAAGCAATTCATCGTGTGTCCCGACAGCAAGAATTTCTCCATCATCCATGAGTAAAATGCGGTCGGCACTTTTGGCGGTCGAGATCTTTTGTGTGATAATAAGTGTGGTGCATTGATAATCCTGAATAGCTTGAAGCAAACGAGATTCAGTAGCAAGATCCAGTGCACTTGTACTGTCATCCAGCATCAAAATTTTTGGTTTGCGGATGAGTGCTCTGGCAATAGAAATGCGCTGTTTTTGACCGCCTGATAAATTTACCCCTTTTTGCCCGACTTTTGTTTCATACTGATTCGGCAATTGCAAAATCGTATCATGAATTTGCGCATCCGTTGCTGCTTTAACAATTTCTTCTTTTGTGGCGCCATTTTTTCCCCAGCCGATATTATCCGTAATCGAGCCGGTAAACAAAAGCGGGCTCTGGGGAACATATCCAATGCTTCCGCGGAGTTCTTCCATCTTATAGCTGCTGGTTTCTTTTCCATCAATAAAAATATTGCCCTTTGACGGTTCATAAAGCCTTGGAATAAGTTGAAACAAGGAGGTTTTCCCTGAGCCTGTAGCACCGATTACGGCAAGTTTCTCCTGAGCATCAACTGTAAAGGAAACATCTTTTAAAGTGTTTTTTTCCGCAGACGGGTATTGGAAGGAAACATGCTTGTATTCAATTTTGCCGTCTTGCACTTGTGCATTTTTGCTTACTTTCCCTTGATCGGCTGTGTCCGTATCTAATGTCAGAACCTCACTTAAACGATTTGCAGATGCTTTCATTCTGGAAAATGCCATAATAATAAACGTAAACATGGAGATCGACATGGCTACACGCATCGCGTAATTCACAATTGTAACCACTTCCCCAACGGTAGTCTGACCGGCAGTTGCCTGCACATTGCCAAACCAGATGATGAAAATAAGGCTCAGATTCATCACAAATAATAAAATTGGCATAGAAGATTCCACGAAACGGAATGTCCGGCGTGTACGGGCTGCAAGCTCCGTGTTGGCATCCATGAATCGGTCTTCCTCATGCTTCCGCCTGAAGAAAGCTTTAATCAGCCGCATGCCTGCAAGGTTTTCCTGCATAACACGGTTGACATTATCGACACTTTTTTGAACTTTATCGAACATATTTCCGGCAACCTTCAGCACCCATAAAAGAAACAGGATAAGCAGGGGAACAGTTACCAAAAAAATTAACGCAAGGCGGGGATTTACAATAAATGCCATGATTACTCCGCCGATCACAATCAGCGGTGCTTTAGACATAATACGAAGTGCCATAAAAATGGTATTCTGAATTTGCCGCACATCGTTCGTAAAACGGGTAACCAGTCCGGATGTCGGATACATATTTAAATTGGCAAATGAAAAAGTCTGTATTTTTTCGAATAATTTTTCCCGTACATCCCGGGCAAACCCCCAGGCTGTGTGTGATGCATAAAATGAATTAATAATACCTGCAACAAAGGAGATAAATGCAAGGCCAATCATAATACTGCCCCACATGACAATATTGCCCATGTCCTGATTGACAACTCCATCATTAATCATCATCCCGAGGAAAAATGGAAGCAATAACTCGACGGAAAGCTCCACCAGCATCAGCAAAAATGCCAAAGCAGCAGGCAGTTTATATGGCTTTAAAAAAGAAAAAACAGTTTTCAAGACGACCCTCTCCATCTGCTAAAAATAAGTGTTATTTTATTATAATAAGAAAAACAAATATAATCCAACCTTTTATTTCGGGTTTCGAAATGTTTTTGCAACACCGTTACGGTTCTTGTGTTACAGGTGCAAATTTGTTTTAATAAACAGCGAGATTACTGATTTTGTGAACTTTGGCAATTTCACTCAAAATATATGTACTATCCTGACCCTCACTGATAAAACCAGGAAAATCCTTTATGAGTACTGAAATAAGTAAAAAAATAATCTTCGCCGTCATCAAACCGATTGGATTAGGTGCGATTTAAAGCGTTACAACCCTTTTGTCTTCTATTCAAATAAAAAAAGAACCCTTTTTTATTAAGGGTTCCGTGGTATGATTCCGATTGGGCTCGAACCAACGACCTCTACCCTGTCAAGGTAGCGCTCTCCCAGCTGAGCTACGGAATCGTATAGAAAATGTTACTAGAATTAATATATATAAAATGTGCCGTTCTGTCAATAGAAAAACCTGTTTTGAATAACCCTGCAGTAGGAAACATGGAGCAGGCACTTGGAAAATATATATAAAAAACCGGAATTTAATCCGGATTTTTATATTTGAAATATTATCGGCGCTAATGCTACGGTCTTTCCACACTTTAACAAAAAGAGGCCTCAGGACGGCAGGGGAATCATATTACTGATTCTGAATACCACTAATAGTGCCATCAAAAGTCATTGCCGCCTCCATATCAACAAAGAATAACACCATTGTTGCATCTTCATTTGCTGTCACGGGTGGAAGTTTCTGGTCGAGATCAGTGACAGCTTCAAACTTTTCAAGCGTGATATCCCCGATTGCCACTTCACCTCTCATCACATAGAGAAAAGGTTTAAGGCCTTCATAGACTGGCACTTCCAGCGATTGCCCGGATTTTGGATGGGCATCCAAAATATACGTGTTCTGTCTGACAATTAGAGGTGCCTCACTGCCGTCCGGTCCTGCCATAAGGTACCAATCATCATTGGATTTTGGTTTTTCATGAAATTGGATATCAGGCGCGAGATGAGAGGTGTACGGCCTGACAAAAATCTGCAGCATTTCGACGTCTTCATTTTTTGCCTTTTCTTCATGCCAGAAGCTTTCACCGGCATTCATCAACATCAGCCTGCCTTTTTCAATCGTATCTTTAAACCCGCCCGAATCCGTGTGATAGGAAATTCCTTCCCAAACATAGCTTAAAACTTCATCGTTAACATGCTCGTGCATTTTAACCGTTAATCCCTTTTTCATAAAGGCATGATCAATGTTGGAAAGTGGTCCGAAAGCCATGTCTTGTGTATCTGTTTTATAGATTTTCCCTGGATGAATTCTTTTAATTGTAAAATAGCCTTTATGCGGCTCCGAATATCTCCCGGCTTCCAGCTTTCTAAGCAACATTTTCCCTCCGTTCTGTACCCCTTATATAAAGTATGAAGGAGAAAAAACAGGCTGGCAAAGAAAAAGATTGGCTGGTTGAAATGGTCTCCCTTTTTGCAGCCAAACTTAGTGGATCGACTATGTTTTTAAGTAGTTTTGACCTATATAATATTTATATTAACAGTATAAAGGTTCTGTTTTTTAGGAAAAGTGTTTTATTTCTATAAAATACTTGGTATGATTACCTCAAACTTTAAAGTTTTAACTTGAAATATATGGAAAACAAAGGGCGGATAAGCTTTATGACATATTTTATTCCCGATATTCTATGAATCTTGGAAAAAGGAATCTATTTTAAAAAGGAGCTGGACTTATTGACGAAAAGAATTTTTATTTTGTTGTCTCTGTGTTTAATCCTTTTAGTCACTCCCATGGTAAATGGAGAAATTGCTTTTGCCGATGAAGATGGACAAGCTGCTCCACTAAACCTGAATGGTCTTATTCCTGAAACTGCTTCGGAGTCTGCAAATATTAAGGTTGAGGAAGGCATGACGCAGCCGATTTATTCAACAGGTGATGTAATATTTGAAAATGTATATGTCGAAACAACGGTTGACAGTGATGCTGACGGAAAACCGGATCAAGTTGAAATTGAAATCATGCGTCCGAATACGGAACCGGGAATTCAGGTACCGGTCATATTTGAGATGAGCCCGTATCGGGGCGGATCAAATGCCATCGAATATTACGATATTGAACACGAGCTTTATGCTGTTGGAGAGCATCACATTTATTTCGATCAGTTTGAAATGGGTGAACGTATAGAGGAAGGAACGATTAATGCACAATTGGGCAGTTATGGAGATTATTATATTCCTCGGGGTTACGCTGTCATTTTAGGGTATAGCATCGGTGCCGGAGGATCGACGGGATGCCCGACTACAGGAGGGGAGAACGAGATTCTTGGCACGAAAGCAGTAATTGACTGGTTAAACGGAAATGCCCGGGCTTTTACACAAGATGGTGAAGAAGTTACTGCTGATTGGTCAACCGGTAATGTCGGCATGACTGGTGTTTCCTATAATGGCACACTCCCGAATGGTGTAGCCACAACAGGTGTGGAGGGGCTTCAGACAATTATACCGATCGCCTCCATAAGCAGCTGGTATGATTACTACCGCGCGAACGGTGCTGTATCCGGAAATCCTCAATGGGATGCTGACCTTTTGGCGGAGTATGTGATGACCCGGGATGATCCGCAGGTTTGTGAAGATGTACTGTCAGAGATGGTAGAAAATCAGGATCGTAAAACAGGTGACTATAATGATTTTTGGGAGGAGCGCAACTATGTTAAGGATGCAGGAGATATTAAGGCCAGTGTGTTCGTTGTCCATGGTCTTAACGACTGGAATACAAAAACGAAACAATTCTCCCAGTGGTGGGAGGCTTTAAGCGAGAATGATGTAGATCGAAAATTATGGCTTCATCAGGGGGCACATGAAACGCCCAGCTCTAATAATTGGCAGGAAACACAGCATAGATGGTTTGATTACTGGCTGTACGGTATTGAAAACGGAATTATGAATGAGCCAATCGTTGATATTGAGAGAGAGGATGGTACATGGCATAAACAGGATGCCTGGCCGGAAGATGAAATGAATGAAAAAACACTTTTTTTGAAGGCTGGAACAAATGGGGAAAGCGGTATTCTCAGTGGTGATTCCATTGTCCATAACCCCATGGATACTGAGTATTTTTTTGACAACCAGTCTATGAGGGATTATGGAATCATTGGAGACATGGAGTTAAGCAATTCTGATCGTTTAACCTACCTCTCCCCGGTGCTGACGGAAAAGGTTCGAATCAGCGGGACCCCAGAAATTACTATGGAGGCGAGTATTGACCGCCCCGTCACAAACCTGACTGTATTACTGGTAGATTATGATGGAGAGAGCCCGAAAATTATTACAAGGGGTTGGATGGATCCGCAGAATTTGGAGTCATCTTCCGAGTCAGTTCCACTAATACCAGATCAGAAATATTCTTTTACGTGGGACATGCAGCCGCATGATTATTTGTTCGAGCCTGGAAGTCAAATCGGTATCGTTATTGATCAGAGTGATTGGGGTCAGTATTACAACACCATTCGCCCAGAACCTGGTGCCAAGCTTACAGTAATACCGGCACTTAGTGAGTTATCACTGCCGATTATAGGAGAAGCTGATGCTTTAACGGTAACTGCAGAAAGTATGGCTTTATTGGTGGAACGCTTTGAGGAAGAAGGGGCATTCGAAAATGAGGACACAGTTCACTCCTTAAAGCTTCATTTAGCTTCAGTGAATCGTTTTGAGAAGCAGGAAGATGTGGACAAGGTTGTCCGGCATATGGAGAGAGGCTTTAAACAGCTGCTTGTCTATCAGATGGACAATGGATTGATTTCAGAGGAAGCTTACAGCACCCTTATGGCTCAAACTAATTACCTGATAAAAAAATGGAGGTAAGCGGGGATCATTGAGGAATTATCCGCGTTTCTGCTCAAACCAATCCCCGAAGGAGGTGATGGAAAAGTTTTTTCAAGGATTAGCCAATGGAGAATAATAAATTTTTGATCAGGGATGAGGCTAAGAAGGTGTCTAAAGATGCCGGCGATGAAGAAATGGGATGAATGAAAACTACTTCTGAGAATGAAGCATAAGTCAGATAAACATATTGTTATCAAATAATGGGGTGATGTTAATTAAAAAATATCTATTAGTAATCTTATCAGCAATTTTTATTGGCATAGGTATTACTGGATACCATGGGAACGGGTCCGTCTCGGCAGAAGAAAATGATTTGAAACCGGGAGATGTAAATGTCGTTCCTCTCCAGGAAACAGGACCTGCGGAAGATCGATTGAATTTAATTATTTTCGGTGACGGTTATACAGCTGATGAGATGGATAAATTCCGTGAAGATGTTGACCGAAATCAAAATGTACAGTGGAGTGTGGAACCATTTCGCAGCTACCGGAATTATTTCAATGTTTACATGGTGGAAACACCTTCTGCAGACTCCGGGATCAGTTGTGACCCGGATGATGAAAATATCCGCCGCAATACTGTTTTTAATTTAGAGTTTGATAGAAACTGCCCGGCCGATGAACTGGAAAGAAGAATTATGTATGGGGCGGGCGGATCGGAAAAGCGAAGTGAGATTCTCAGCGAACATGTAGCACCTGCATTGGATATCCCTGCGGATGCCCAAAACATGCAGACATTGATACTTGCTAATACTTCCACTTATGGTGGCATAGGAGGGACGCATGCCACTACTTCCGGCGGCAGCCCCCAGGGGCCTTTAGTTTCATTGCACGAATTGGGCCACTCATTGGGAAATCTTAATGATGAGTATGCTTACTATTATCGTGGAGAACCAGGCGGAGTACATCCGAACCAGGAACCAAGGTCTTTCCATCATACGCGGATGACTGCTGAGGAAATGATTGAAAATGAAGCCAAATGGTGGCGTTGGCTGGGGGAAGAAAGTGAATCCGGAGGTATTATTCGGGCAGCCGACCCTGATGGTTATGAAAGTGGACTTTACTATGACAGCAACGTCTGGCGGCCAAGCAAGCATTCGATGATGAGACATACCGGTTTTTATTTCGATCAGGTTGCTCGTGAACATATGACCCAAAGAATTACTGGGATGCGTAATCGCGGGGAAATGCCACTGTCTTCAACACCTGAAGGGGAAGTAGGTAGTGAAGATGTTTTATGGGTTGAAACTATGTATCCAAGGTTTCATGAACTCACTGTAACCTGGGAAATTAATGGGGAAGAAGTTACATCTGAACAGAATAGCCGCTATCTGGAATTGGCTGAGTTTGAGTTGAAGGTTGGTGACGCTATAAAAGTGACAGTGAGGGATCAAACTGAATTCGTACGTGATCCGGAGTTTCTGGAAGGACCGAGGATGACCCAAACCCGCGATTGGATTGTCGGTGAACCTTTGCCGAAGAAGGATACAGAGGTACAATTTACGAACCATGCATCAACAGAGCGCCCTCTTGCACATAATGAAATTGCTTATGTTGAAACAGCTAATCCAAATGACCGTGTATTGGAAGTAATGTGGGAGTTAAATGGCGAAGAGGTTATGGCTGCCCGAAATAGTCGGCTATTTGACCTGAGTGCTCAGGATCTTCCCGAAGGTGCTTCCGAGTTGGCTGCCATTGTGCGTGATCCCCAACAAACGGATGGAAACCCGGATACGGTGATCTGGACCGTTGACAATGGTATGCCAGAGGCCCCAAGAACACTTTCCGAGCCGCTTGCATCATTGTCTGAAGAAGGTAACCACAATGTGTACTTCAATGAGTTTGATATGACACTTGAACCAGAGGACGACCAGGAAGGTTTTGTTGTCGGTGAGCTTCGATTAAACGGAAATGGCTGGTACAATTACTTTGGATTCCCTGATGAAACCATTGATTCGCCATTTACATTCTCTCATTCTGGTACTGATATCAAGGAACTCACTTATGGAAACCTCGGCACGGGCGGATTATCAATAGTAACTTTTGAACGAACCTATACAGAGGAAGATCCAGGTGGAGCGTTTGTGCCCGGTTTCGGTACACACACCATTGAGCATCGCGCTATTGATGCTTCCGGAAATATCGGGACGGCTGAAGAATTCACTGCAACCGTATTGCCTGGTGAATCACCTGTATGTACTGAGACTATTTCCGGTGATCATAACGGTTCACTAGTAATAACTGAAGGTATTATTTGTCTTGACGAGGCTGTTGTTAACGGTGGTGTCGAAGTGGAAGACGGTGCTTCGCTTGTAGCTTTCAACAGTTCAATTAATGGTAGTTTATATGCTGACAACGCAAATACTGTGCAAATGTTTGGAACAACTGTGGGCGGTGCATCTACCATCAATGAAACAGCCAGTGATATCACACTTGCAGGGAATGAGTTTAACGGCAATCTCACCCTTTCTGATAATGTTCAGGTTTCCGCCAATGAGCAATATGGAGCATATGGACCTATATTTGCAGGAAACACGCTTAATGGTTCGTTGGTATGTAATGGAAATAATGACGATGTGACCGACTTTGGTGCTGCTAATGTATTAAACTGGCCTGCAATCGGGCAGTGTGCTGAACTTGGCGTTAGTGTTCCCAGCATTAAAAGCCTGGTGGAAGAACTGAAGGAAGAGGGAGCGTTCTCCAATGCAGCAGTCACTCGCGCTTTACAATTGCATTTAACGGCAGTGGCTCCTTATGAAAACCGGCAGGAAGGAGATAAAGTCATAAAACATATGAACGGTTTCCAGGTCTTGCTGGATCATCAACTAGCAAATGAAATGATCTCGGAAAAGGCATATGACAGACTAAATAATCAGGTTGAAGCATTAAAAAACGTTTGGAGATAGTTTATAAGAGGCGCTGTGAATGAGAAAAACGCACATTTTCCAGGCTTTTAGTGAATGTGTCAATTTTATTGTACTGAATGTTTTAAAGTTTCAGCGCGGGGGATTCACTACTCTGCGTAACAATAGTTCCTCGTTCCACGATAAACACTTGGGAATGCGGAACAGCAGATCTTCCTCTTATCTTTTATACGTGCTGAAATTTTATACTATTTTATTCGGTACCAAGGTGCTTTCACAGCGCACTTTTTAAAAAATGGGGGATAGATGTGAAAAAAATTTCATATTTAGTAGTCTTGTCCGTCTTGTTTTTGTCAATGTTTACCGGAGGGAATGGCTTTAATGTAATAGAACGTTCCACTGTATCTGCATCGGGAAATGAAATCGCCTTGAATGGTCTTATTCCGGAAACGGCTTCAGATTCCGCAAAAATAGAACTTGAAAATGGGATGACATCACCGATTTATGCAGCGGAGGACGTAATTATTGAGAATCTATTTGTAGAGACTGAAGTTGATAGCGATGGTGATGGGGAACTTGATGTTGTCTCCATTGAAGTGATGAGACCCAATACTGAACCTGGCATTAAAATTCCGGTAATATATGAAATGAGTCCTTATCGGGCAGGAATAAATTCGATTAATTTTCATGATGTTGATATAGACCTGACACCGGTCGGGAAAAATCATCAGGCAATCCCTTATGCATATGAAACACAAAGGCAAAATCTTGGCCGATTAGGAAATTACTATGTACCGCGCGGCTATGGGGTCATTCTTGGGGAGAGTATCGGATCTGGCGATGCAACGGGATGTCCAACCACGGGTGATGAAAAGGAAATTCTGGGAACAAAAGCAGTCATTGATTGGCTGAATGGAAATGCAAAAGCATTCAACGAAGAAGGTGAAGAAGTCAGTGCTGACTGGTCAACAGGAAATGTTGGCATGACTGGAGCTTCCTATAACGGGACACTTCCAAATGGTGTGGCCACTACTGGTGTTGAGGGGCTTAAAACGATTATACCGGTGGTTGCGATAAGCAGCTGGTATGATTATTATCGCGCAAATGGTGCAGTAGTGGCTCCGGGAGGCTACCAGGGTGAAGATGCAGATAACTTGGCAGAAGCAGTATTAACGCGGGAAAATCCTGAAGTCTGCGAAGATGTGATTGCCGAGTTATATGAAGGTCAGGATCGAACGACCGGTGATTATAACGACTTCTGGGCAGCCCGTGATTATTTAAAAAATGTTGATAAAATTGAAGCCAGTGTACTCGTTGTTCATGGGCTTAATGACTGGAATGTGAAAACAATGCAGTTTGCCCAGTGGTGGGAAGCACTTGGAGACCATGATGTCACTCGTAAAATGTGGCTGCATCAAGGTGGTCACGGCGGGACATCTGCCAATAACTGGCAGGAAACGGAAAATAGATGGTTTGACTATTGGCTGTATGGCATCGAAAATGGCATCGCGGATGAGCCTATGATTGATATCCAGCGCGAAGACGGCAGCTGGGATCAGGAAGCCGACTGGCCAGCGGTAGATATGAAGGAAGTTTCTCTTCATTTTAATGAAGCAAACGACGGAGAGGGCGGCATACTCACTATAAACGACAATGCTGGAAATGGAGAGGAAGTTTTTAGTGATGACCCGATGATTCGAGCAAATCAGCTGGCTGCTGATCCGCAATTAAATAATCCGAACCGTCTGGCTTATGTGTCACCGGCATTGACCGAAGATGTTCGTCTGAGCGGTATACCGGAAGTTAAGATTGAAGCGAGCATTGACCGTCCGGCTGCCAATTTGACTGCCCTGCTCGTGGATTACAGCGGAACTAGTCCAAAAATTATAACAAGGGGTTGGATGGACCCGCAAAATCGAAATTCCGTTGAACAATCTGAAGCGGTCGTACCCGGTGAAGTATACACATTTGAATGGGATATGCAGCCAAAAGATTACGTATTTGAAGCCGGCCACCAAATTGGTGTGGTAATTATGGCAAGTGATTATGAATATACCATTCGCCCGCCGGAAGGAACAAATATCACCGTACTGCCGGGTAACAGCAAGATCACTTTGCCGCTTGTTGCAAATACAGAAGCTATGAAAATAAGTGCAGCCAGTCTGGAAAAACTTGTTGGCCAGTTTGATAATGAAAATGCATTTTTGGATGAAGAAGCTGTTCGTGCATTACAATTGCATTTAAAAGCTGTTGGCCAATATGAAAACCAGGGAGAAGCTGAAAAAGTGGTCCGGCATATGAATGGTTTCCAGTTGCTGCTTGACTATCAGTTAAATGAAAAATTGATTTCCCGAGAAGCATATGACAGCATGAATATTCAAGCAGAAACCATGATTAATGAGTGGGATTAATATGAGGTGCTGCAGTGGCGGTGAAACGCTGCTGCAGTACATCCTTTTGGGTACCGCCTGATTTATTTCCCGGTTCCAATAAAAGACTAAAGTGTGTTGGCAAAATTCATCCAAAAATAATTTATAATGAAAAACAATCAAATTTCATACAGGGATAAAAAATATAATCATTAAAACAGTTTTTTCCTATTGGGATCATCTTATTTCCAGACCATCCTTTTATACCTCTTATTGTCACAGTTGATAACAGGGATTATGAAACATAATATGCTGTGAAGTGGTAATAATAAGGGGAATAAAATGAAGGAAATAGGTGGTATAATATGGAACAACAATTTGAACCAGGTGAAATTGTTTATGTGATCATTCGAAACCCGCATGCGCAGGATGTTGCGCATGTGCAACAGGCGGCAATTGTACAGCATCCCGAAGATCCTGATGAATTAGCGCTTTTTTCCCATGAACACTACTATCCACTTTCGGATGAATTTGCTATTTTTCACTCAGAAGACGAAGCTGAAGCAGCTTATCAGGAAGCTTTCGGCGGAGTGGAAGATGGTGAATTCCATGGTTAAACCGTTTATGCCTCAATTGGTTTACGCAGAACCGCGTGCATTGGAGTATCCAAATGGAAAAAGGCTAATTTCAAAATTCGAGGATATGGGAATAGAAATACGAAAAACCACTTCACACAATCAAATACGCAATCTGCCCGGAGAAAATCACTTTCAAAAATATCGCAATGCAAAGTCTACCTTAGTTGTAGGTTTGCGAAAAACATTAAAATTCGATACATCCAAACCCTCGGCCGAGTATGCCATTCCACTTGCCACCGGCTGTATGGGGCATTGCCATTACTGTTATTTGCAGACTACGATGGGCAGTAAACCGTATATCCGAACCTATGTGAATACCGGTGAAATTTTTGATGCTGCTCAAAATTATATGGATGAGCGGGCGCCGGAAATAACAAGGTTTGAAGCATCATGCACCTCCGATATTGTGGGGGTGGACCACCTGACACATCATTTAAAGGAAGCAATTGAGTTTTTTGGCAAGTCCAAGTATGGAAAACTCAGGTTTGTAACGAAATTTTCACATGTCGACCATTTGCTCGATGCGGAACATCGCGGGAAAACTCGTTTTCGCTTTAGTATAAATGATGATTATATCATTAAATACTTTGAACCGGGCACCTCCAGATTACATGAACGGATAGAAGCTGCGGTTAAAGTAGCTGAGGCAGGATATCCACTGGGCTTCATAGTTGCGCCAATTTATCTTCATGAAAATTGGGAAGAAGGATACTTGGAAATGTTCGAAAAACTGGAAGCATCCCTGCCTGAATTTGCAAGGAAAGATTTGACTTTTGAAATGATCCAGCATCGCTTTACGAAACCCGCTAAACGGGTTATACAGGAAAATTATCCAATGACTAAGCTGGAATTGGACGAATCTAAGCGGAAAACAAAATGGGGAAGATATGGGATTTACAAATATGTATACCGGGATGAACAGCATGAAGCGATCAAGGACACGATTGGCGGCTATGTAAAACGTTTTTTTCCAGAAGCGAAAATAGAATATTTTACGTGAATCAGCTTGTTCTCTTTCGTTAAACAGAAACCATATTGAGAGACCCCTTTATTCATAATAACTAAATTGAATAAAGAGGTCTTTTTGTTGATAAATACATACCTGTTTGCTTTATTGTACACTGCAATGCCAAACACTATTTGCCTGGTTTATTTTTTGCTCAGATTACACTGGATAGGATTTGTTTAAATTGAAATCAGAGTGAATATAGATAGAAGTAAAAAAAAGGAGTCCCGCTGAAAATTAAAAGAGGGATGGTTGATAACCACCCCTGAAAATATTACTGCAGATTTATTTTTATCATATCACCTGACCAAAAACTCGGTTCAAACTGCAACTGAAGTTCCGGGTCATCAGCTGGCTGTTCAAAGACAATGGTGCCAGAGACAGTACCGCCGGGAGCCAGTTCCCCTGATTCAAGTGCAGTATCACTATCAATAATGGTTAATGCCTGATCCACTATCTGTCCTTCACTATTTGCCATTTTAAAGTTAAACGGATTATAGGAGATGTTTTCTTCACCTGAATTTTCTATTTCAACATGAACAATTACGTATTCATTTCCTGATTTAGGCTGATCAAATTCATCCCCATCAGATTTTTCAACTTCTGTTACCGTTAAAACGTTATCTCCTAATTGGACTGCTTCCCCAACGGAAAATTCGTCCTCTGTCAGTTCTTCCTCGTCTGCTTCAGTACCTTCTTCTCCCTCATCCGTACTGTTATCTGATTCTGAAGCATCATCAGCAGCTTCTTCTGAATCTTCGTTTGCTACAGCTTCCGGCTCTGTTTGATCTTCTCCGCCGGTACCGGCTATACCTATCACCAAGACTATGATGATTAACCAAAACCACCACTTTTTATAGAAAGGCTTCTTCACCTTTTCAGACATAAAAAATACCCCCTGTATAATGTCAATATAAGTAAATCACGACTAAAGTATAACATAATTTCCAACTTAAAAGTAGTTCTTTAGATCTATTTGACTTCCAATATAAACCAAAAGATAGTAAATAATAACTGTTATAAGTGTTTTTGATTATATAAATCTTTTCTTTTCAAGAGAACAAATTCATTGTAATTTTTTCTTTTATATACGTGTTACCTTATCTTTATTAATTTGAAATGATTGAAACAATATATTAATACGGTAAATAAGATGTACTGCCCATCAATTCATTCAAATTTACGCTGCAATTTTTTCGTTAAAAAACCGGTTAAATGTGGAAAATAACAAAATTATTTTTGATTACATGTTTTGAAATTACTTGAAAAGGTAATCTATCAGTAAATTTAATATAAAGAAAGTTTGGTGATGCAGGTTGACAGAACAGCGGAACCAGGAGGAATCCGGGAACACGGCTCACCAATATGTTCCAACGCCTAATAACTCGTCCGGCATTAGACCAGCCTTGATAGGGAGTGCTGCCGGCATAGGAATTGGTTTATTGGCGAGTCCGGCTGCCGGAAGGAGTATGGCAGGTGCAATTATTCAATCTAAACTGTTGAGAAACAGTACGAGAGAGCTTTGCCGCAGTGTACAGGGAATGATCACCGAGCAGGCGGTATATTTGTTAAAACAGGGTGTGGTGAATTCGATTTACCAATACCGGGGAGAATTGGGACAACTTTTAAAGAGATCCTCTTCATCATCGGGCCCTCAGCAAAGCTTAAGTGAGGATCAATATATCGAGTTAAAAAAAGAAAATGAAAAGCTGAACGATAGACTGGGAAATATTGAAGAAAAATTGGATAGTTTATTGGAAAAATTGAAAGACAGTTAATGTGAAAGAAGGTGGAAAATGGCCGGACCGGTTAAAAAAACTGCAGGAAAAATAGCTAAGAAAGCAGTGGAAAAAGCACCGGATGAATGGAAGGAAAGCTTAAAAGAGAAGGCACAGGAGCAATCAGCCAAAAAAATAGAGGAAAAAGCGCAATCGAAAGTCATAAAGGCAGCAGATAAACTGGAAAAAAACAAAGCAGAAAATGCTGATAAAGTGCATAACAGAGCTGAGCAGGCAAAGGAGAAAACGCAGGATGCTTTATTGACATTGAGAGACAAACTGAAAAAAACAAAAGAAACTGGAGATATATTCCAGTCGAAATTGGAATCCTCCCGCGGTAACGACAAAAAGATAAAAGGAATTCACCAAATCAAAGGTGTTTCAGATATAAAAGGGATTTCCGGCATTAAAAGAGCTTCAAATATAAAAGGGCCGGCAGAAGTAAAGAAATCATCTGATGTCAAATCTTTATCTGACATAAAAAATCACTAACAGACGAGAGGAGAATGAATTATGGGTGTACAAAAATCAACAGACAGTTCAAGTTTGGCAGAAGTGATTGATCGAATTCTTGATAAGGGGATCGTTATTGATGCCTATGCGAGAGTTTCAGTCGTAGGTATTGAAATTCTCACAGTGGAGGCAAGAGTGGTCATTGCCAGTGTGGATACATGGTTGCGTTATGCAGAAGCAGTAGGTCTTTTACGTGATGAATTGGAGGATGAAGAGCTATCTCTTGAGAATCAGGAAAAT
Source organism: Virgibacillus aidingensis (assembly GCF_010994035.1). GTDB lineage: Bacteria > Bacillota > Bacilli > Bacillales > Amphibacillaceae > Virgibacillus_N. Next base: position 77,256 of record NZ_WIXN01000003.1, on the reverse strand, counting down.
GAACGGAATCCGCAATTCAGTATTTAATCATAGGCAGAAAGAAGCCAATTATTTTAGGCTTCTTTCTGCTGCTGTTACACAGGAGGCAGGCAATGGAGATTAAAGAGGTAATGAAAAATGTGAATAATTTTTTTGCTGAACATGTGGCACCCCCGCATAAAATCACAGCAGTGGAGCAAGGGGAAGAAGAAGGCTGGAAGTTGATGCTGGAGGTCATTGAAGAAAAAGAATATATGAAGAAATATGCTAAAGATGAAATGGTTGGCGTTTATGAGGTGAGTGTAAACGGCGAAAAAGAGGTTACTTCATTTAAGCGGCTGGATATACGCTATCGAAGCAAGGTGGAGCATTAATATAACGAGTGGAAGGTGGAATCATGGAAGGGCAGAAAACCGGAATCTATATTTTTTGCGGAATTCAAACAGAGGAAGAGACTGCATTCGGGGATTTTGAAATGGAAGGAGACACAAGAACAACTTTTACGATTCATTATAAAGATGCAGCCATGGTTGCTGCAGAGGTTCCCATGAAAATTTATCACCCCAATAAACAAAATTTAATGATGCATCAGCAGATTTTGGCCAGGGTAATGAAGGAAAATGATACGGTAATCCCAATCAGCTTCGGGAATATTTTTAAATCACGAGAAGATGTGAAAGTACTGCTGGAAAATCTTTATCCGCAGTTCGAGGAGCTCTTTCCCAAAATCAAAGGAAAGATAGAAGTGGGATTAAAAGTGATCGGTAAAAAGGATTGGCTGAGGAAAAGGGTGCATGAAAACCCCCAAGTGGGAAAGATAGCTCAAAGCGTTCAGCGAAAATCGGAAGCAGCAGGCTACTATGACAGAATTCAGCTGGGGGATGCAGCTCAAAACATGATCACCGGCCTGCAAAAGGAAATAGAAGCAGATATTTATACGCCACTGGAAACAGAGGCGGAGGCTGCTGCAATCAACGATCCGATCAGTGAAACGATGCTGCTCAATGCTTCCTTTTTAATCAACAGGGATAAAGAGGAAAAATTTGATGAACTGGTAAACGAAGCACATGACAAATGGAAGGATTATACAGATTTTAACTATACAGGTCCATGGCCTGCATATAATTTCATTAATATTCGATTGACCGTGGAGGAAGCATAATGCTGCATAAACTGGTAACCGCTCCATTAAAACTGGTAAAAACCGTCGGGGAAAAGGTACAGGAAGAAGTGGATAAAGAACGCTATGATCTGCCAACCATACAAAAAAAATTGGCACAACTGCAGATGAGTTTTGAACTTGGTGAAATTTCACAGGAAGAATATGAACAAAAAGAAGAAGCACTATTGGAACGTTATGAAGCTGCTAAACGAGAAGAACTGGAACAGTGGGAAGAATTAACGAAACAAAGGAATGAGTGAATATGGAGAAGAAAATATACTTATACGGTTTTATTCCAACAGAGGAATTGGAGAGGACGGCTTTACCGGAGCATGAAGGATTTGATGAAAAGGAAAAACTTATCTCCATTCAGGTGGACAGTATTACTGCAATTGTTTCCAGGCTGGATCCCGATGCTTACACGGAGATGGTCATTGAGGATAAAATCAACAATGATCTGGAATGGCTCCAGAAAAAAGCATACCATCATCACGAGGTTTTAATGTTTTTAAATAAAAATTATACAGTGGTACCTTTATCGTTTTGCACCATTTATAATAATCAGGATAGTTTAATAGAAACTGCTTCATCTCAAGCGCATGAGCTGGAGGATTCATTTGCGGAGATTGGCGGAAAAGAAGAATGGAATCTGAAAATCTACTACGATGAGGAAAAGGTAAAGCGATTGGTAACGGAAAACAACCCTGTCATGCAAAAAAAACGGGAGGAAATTAAAGAACTATCACCAGGAAGACAATTTTTTGAAAGAAAAAAGATAGATAGAATGGCAGAAAAGGAAATGGACAAGGAACTGAATGAGCGCTGCAATGAAATTCACCTGGAGCTTTCCGGCTTAGCTACCCGCTCGGATGTGAAAAAAACACTTGGCAAGGATGCAACCGGCAGGAAGGATAATATGAGCTGGAATAGTGTATTTCTGCTGCAGGAATCTGAAGTTGACAGATTTGTCGAAAAAGTGATGAAAAAAGACCAGCAGCTCAATGGATCAGGACTGAAAATGGAAGCAACCGGGCCATGGCCTGCATATCATTTTTCAAATCTTTCGAAGGCAGCAAAGTGAGGAGAGTTAAATGCCCACAGTAAGAGAAACAATCCAGGATAAAGAAGTTGGGTTAATTGATGTGCTGGATGTCATTCTTGATAAAGGTGTAGCGATTAGGGGTGACCTTATCATCTCTATTGCCGGAGTGGACCTTGTCTATCTGGATTTGCGGGTATTAATCTCATCTGTTGAGACATTGATACAGGCATATGAAAAGAATGATAGGGAAATCACCTCGGAACAATTCGATCAGGAAAGGAGAGCGATTGAAGATGCCACAGGGAACTCCGGGAAATGGAGAGATTAGCCTGCATTCAAATCCAACTAAGAGTTCAAGGATTGATCTTGATCCCGAAAAGGCAGAAGACGGGCTTGCGGAACTGGTAATGACCGTAATAGAGCTTCTTAGACAGATTGTGGAAAGACATGCAATCAGAAGGGTGGAAGGAGGCACACTTACAGAGCAGCAGATTGAAGATGTCGGAGTAGCACTGATGAATCTGGAAGACAAAATGGAAGAATTAAAGGATGTATTTGGTCTGGAAGCAGAAGACCTGAACATTGACCTCGGCCCGCTGGGAAATCTATTATAGGTAACTTCTGAAGCTTGTAAAAGGAGGCAGAATAAAATGGCAGTAGAACATCCCGTACAGACCAACAACCTTGTTGATGTGCTGGAAAAAGTACTGGATAAAGGTGTGGTAATAGCAGGAGATATCCGCGTAGGGATTGCTGATGTGGAATTAATCACGATTAAAATCCGCTTAATTGTGGCATCTGTTGATAAAGCTAAAGAAATTGGACTGGACTGGTGGGAATCTGATCCATATTTGAGTTCAAAAGCCAGTGAAAATAATACGCAAGTTCTGGAAGATGAAAACAATAGACTTAAAGAGCGTCTTGAGGCACTTGAAAATCAAATGGGAAATCAGCCTGAAGACAGAAGCAAAAATGGAGGGGTCGTAAATGAGCAATAATTCTCAAGAAATGCACCAGGATGCACAGTCAGGAAAAAAAGGGACAGTAGCCAGAGCCGCAGCAGGTGGATTGGTAGGAGCAGCAATCGGTTATATGTCTTCTGAGGAAAACCGGAGAAAATTAACCAATTCCCTTAACAAGGAAAACTTAAAAGAAAAAGGGAATAAAATCGGTACTAAGACAAAAGACCAGGTAAACAAATTAAAAGATGCAAGTATGGAAAAATCAGGCGAAGCAATGAATAAAATAAAATCTACGGCTGCTCAAGTCATTCAGAACGGGTCATCACAATCGGATGAAAAGGAAGAAGGCGGCAGTGGCACCGAGTTAAAAAATGGGCAGGCTGACGATGGTAATGAAGGTTTCGAAAACTTAAAGAAGGAAAATGAAGCATTGAAAGACCGGCTGGAAGGACTGGAAGAAAAAATGGACAAGCTGTTGGAGATAAGTGGAACAAGTCGGTACGACAGTCAACAGCAAGAGGAAGAGGAGCAGCGTGATGATCAAGAGGAGGAAGAAGAGGAAAATAAATCTGCATCTGCAGAAGGGAAGTCTGCCGGAAACAAAAAAAGTTCATCCGGAAAAAAAGCCTCAAGCTCCAGTAAATCCACAGGCAAAAAAAAGAAAGCTGCGGCAGATAAAAAAAGCAGTCAGAAGCAGGACAGCGACGAAGAAGAGACAAGCGTGACCAGTGATGATGATACTTCAGTATAATAAGCAAACCGAAAAGGGTGAACAATATGAGTGAAGAAACAAAAGACAATATACTGGCATATTTTGCAGCAGCAGCAAACAAACATGATTTTGAACTGGATATTTCATTGCTGATGAAGGGAGCTGTTGTCACGGGGACCCTGACTTCTGCTTCCTACTACTTTGAAGAATTAAGCAAATCATTCAAGGACGGGAGTGATGTTTCCAGACAATTGGCTGAGATGCTTTCAGAAACGGGAAAAGCAGCAGAATCAGGAGAAAATACAGAAGTGCAGTATATCCATTTGAAGAACACAAAAATTTATAATGGTGACAATAAGCCAACGCCAAGCAAAGGTAAGATTCTTTGGAGAGGCAAATTGCAGGAGGTTGACAGCTTTTTCCTTGGGAAAATTTCTGAACCAAAATCCTGACAGACAGTGTAAGTTTGATTATGCTTCCGGGTGCCATTGGATCCAGAAGTCCATGGCACTTTCGTTTTTGCACCTTATTTATCAGACATTAGAACAAAGCCGGCAAAAGCTCAGGCGCTTTTTTGTCGGCAAATTGGCTCGCCTGCTGGAATAAAAAAAAGAAGCGTGCCGTGTTCAGGAATAAATTGTTAATACGAAAAGACATGTCAGATAAAATCTCACCCGGTACAAATGAACTGATATCCATTTAAGAACATATTTTTCGGCACATGAATTGAAGTCGAAATATGGTAACAGAAAAACCATTCCATATCAGGTCGGGCTGTTTTCTCCCAGGCTGCTTTTCCAGTACATAAACCATTTCTTTACACTTGGACTAACTTCTAAACTTAATTCCTCCAGCGCTTTTGTTAACTGATTAAACTGCCTGTCTATTTGTAATTCCAATCCCAGTCTTGCATATAGTTTCATTAAGAAAAAGTGAGCCTCTTCCTCTTCCGGTATGGTGGTGCAAATTTTTACATACCATTCCTCCGCCTTTGTTAAGATATCTTGTTGATCATAATAACCTGCCATTTGATAAGCAGTTTTTAGCCATAACTGCTCTAATCGATATCGCTCCGGTTCTGCCCACAAATAATCATATGCTTCTAAAAAAGCACCTTTATATAATTTCATATTCTTTTCATAGTCGTGAATTGTTTCTGAAGTGAGTGAGGGAGAGGCATTTATTTTATTTTCCCACTCAACCAGATCAATAAAAACATTTTTTGCCGATAAAGTATAGCCCTCCCCCATGTTTTTTATAGTAAAGTGTTCACTGTATTTTTTCAGTGTTTTCCGTATGTGATAAATGGCTGTATATAGTTGGGAGTATGCTTTGTCTTCTGGAAAGTCTGTCCAGAGTAATTCGGTAAGTTCGGATTTACGAATTGTTTTGCCGCAGTTGTAAAGTAAGTATAGAAATAATTCCCGGGATTTAGTTGTTCGCCATTGAAGAAATTGTATCTTATTGTTGTCTGTTTCGAAGTGAAGCTCCCTTGATAGGTTCACTTTCAGCACATTGTTTTTATCAGGTTTATGTATTTCAACGTTTAAATTTGACTCCACTCTTTTCAATGTTTTTCTCAACCGATCCAATTGAATGGGTTTAAGCACATAGTCCAACGCATTTAACTCAAATGCTTGTACTGCATAGTCATTAAAAGCCGTTACAAATACAATTAAAACGTCTGCATTCACTTCAATTATTTTTTCAGCCAGTTCAAGTCCATTAATTTCAGGCATTTCAATATCTAAAAAAATTACGTCAACTTCATTCAAAAGGTTAGCATTCTTCTTGATGTTCAGGTTATTAAATTTACCAATTACCTTAATGCTGCCTATTTTGTTTAATTGGTGTTCCAGAAAATCCAAAGCAAGCGCCTCATCATCTATAAGAATTGCTTTCACAAATATCCCCCTTTTAATAAAGTCTTCTCTTATTGACTTTATGTTGCATATCTTCATTATACAATACTTATTTCCTATTATTAATATGTTTGTAGATATTTTGTAGAGTGTTACCTTATATAATGGTCACTTGGTACACCCGGTATTCATTAACGAAAGGAGTATGATGAATTGAATAAAAGATTAAGCATTCTGTTAATATTTATGCTGATCTTCCAGACCATGTCCAGTAACTTTATTTTACCTTCGCCAATAAGTGCAGAAGGATCCGGGCAAAGTGTTTTCACTGGAATATCATTCACAAATGAAGATGGAAAAGCAATAAATATTGACGAAGTAGACGGTGAATCAGCAGTGCATGTGCATATTGATTGGTCAATTTCGCATGCAGAAGTTGAGGAAGGAAGCACAGATTCAATGTTTCTTCCGAATGAACTACATATGGAAGAAGAACAGTACGGTGTATTAATATATGATGAAACGGAGGTGGGGACTTACCAAACTGCAACAGATGGAGTGTTAACAGTAACTTTTAATGAGAAAATACAAGACCATGCAGATGCAGAAGGTTCTATTATAATACAAGCCAAATCTCCAGGGGATGAAAAGATTCCGTCTGAGGAAAAAGGGTCAGAATCAGGGACAGATACTTCAGAAGAGGAAGATAATGCTGAGTCTGCAAACAAGGAAACGGGCGGAATGGAAGCAGAGACAGAGACTGCTGATCAAGAGGCAGCAGAAGATAAAGCTGAACATAATTTATTTGCCGGGGATCGCGACTCACAGCAAATCACAGAGAATATTATTGATGGAATAAAATTAATTAGAGATGATGGCACGGAATATGAGGAAGGAGATTTGCTTGAACTTGATGAAGATTTAAGGCTGGAATTAGACTGGTCTTTACCAAATGGTCATGAATATCTGGCTGGGGATACTTTTATATTTCAGCTCCCGGAACAATTAAATATTTATAACGAATTAACCGGTGATTTAGATGGATTTGGAACGTATCATGTGACAACAGATGGTGAAGTTACTTTTACATTTGGTGACAGAATAGAAAATGAATCTGTCGTAAAGGGTACGTTTTGGGTTGACACAGAATTAAATGAACAAACAATCAAGTCAACAACAGAAGAATTAGCGTTTACTATGAATGAGGATGTTATTGAAAGGTTCACAATCGACATCAAACCTGTAAATGGTCAGGCAATACAGAAGAATGGACAGCCGGTTGGCGGTAGCTTTAATACTGAAGAAATTGAGTGGACAGTCGTTGTTAATACAACAAGAGAATCGCTGGAAAATGCAGTTGTTAATGACCCTATCCTGGAAGGTCAGGAATTGGTTGTAGATTCCATTGATTTAAAAGAGGCGGAAGTAAATCTGCAGGGGGAAGTTATAGAAATATTAGATGGAGAAGTCTCCTTTTCGGATGAATCGACTGAGGAGGAACTTAAACTCGAATTGGGCAACACGAACAAAGCATATCAGCTTACATTCAGAACAAAAATGAAAGAAGCAGAAAAAGATACAGAGGGCTGGACGACTTATCAAAATACGGCGTATTTAAATTCAGACGGCAAAAATCAAGTACAATCTGGAGCATCAGTGGCTGTTGAAAGACCAGAATCTCTTGTAAAAACATCCACTGCTTTTAATAAAACTGATCGCTCAGTAGAATGGGAAGTAAATGCGAATTTTACTGAAAAAGAATTGAGTGCCGGGACTGAGATTGTCGATGAATTTACTTTTACGGTTGGTGATGAAGAAGTAGAAGATGTATTTGAAATCTCTTTAGACAATATCGACGTTCAGCAAGTTGACAGCTTTGATAATAATGGCGAAGCAGATGAAACACAAGATGCAAAAGATTTATTCGATATTTCAATAAGCGGAAACAATGTTACATTTACATTGAGAGAAGCTACAAATAAAGCATTTGTCATTAAATATAAGACAGCAGCAAAAGAAGGCGCTTATATTACAGATGACGGTACTATTTCCAACATCGTAGGAATCGATGGTAAATCGGCAACGAGTAGTCAGGATGTTGTTCAGCAGGTTGGTGCTAAATCGAATAGCGGCATTAACTATGAAGACAAAACTATTGACTGGACGATTACAGTAAATGGAGATAGTCAAAACCTTAATGGTTTTATTTTGACAGATGATTTTTCCGGAACGGGTCAGAAACTGGTTGATGACTCCATTGAGATTGTTCCTGAGGCAACTGATGCTGATATTAATCTAAACCCGGAAGGAATTCCTGATGGGGAAGGATTTATAATTGATTTTGGGGATATTGATAAGCCGTATACAATAACATACCAAACAAAATTCACGTATGACTTTGGCGGTACAGATGAAAAACCAAATTTCACGAATGGGGTTCATCTCTCATACACAACTGCGGATAATAATAAGTATGAACTTGATATTGGCGACAGCGTAGACCCGAACGAAGAGACAAAAAGTAATGGTGCAAAAAACAGCTCAGTAAATAATGAAACAAAAGAAATTACATGGATGGTAGACATTAACTACAACCAGTTAAATTTGGATAATGCACAGTTAGTTGATGAAATTGCAGTTAACCAATCATTAGTTGATGGCTCTGTGAAAATTTATCCAACTACCATAACCCGGGACGGGGAAATTCTTGTTGAAGAAAATGAAGTTGACAAATTTGAGGTGGATGTGACTGAAAATGAAATAAATATTGATTTTAATAACATAGATCAAAGTTATCGTGTTGTGTTTGTGACCAAAGATAAAGATGGTATCTATAATAGTGATGAAATATATGAAAACACAGCACAATTTAAACCGCGTGAAGGTGAAACGCATAATCTATCTGCAAATGCAACATTATCGAATCAAGGGGAATTTTTAGGGAAAAATGGGTTCCATAACATAGATGAGTGGACCATTGATTGGGAGCTTACTGTCAATCAATCGAAGTCCAGTCTGACTGACGTAACAGTTAAAGATGATCTTGGTGATGGAACACTGCAAATCTTATTAGAAGATTCGATAAAAGTAACCAAAGCGGATTCTGATGATGTATTAGTTGAAGGGGAAGATTATGAAGTAGAATTAAACGGGAATGCATTCTCTGTAACGTTTCCCGGTGAAATCACAGATACGTACACTGTAACTTATTCTTCTTATATTTTAGCTGATAAAACAGAGCATATAAGTAATGAGGCAGTTATTGAATCAGTTGATGAAATAATTACAGGGACTACGGAATCGGAGGAAACAGTTGAAGTAAGAATCAGTACAGGTGGCGGGTCTGGTGAAGGGACTACTGCCGGGCTTGTTCTAGAAAAGGTAGAAACAGATACCGATAGACCACTGGAAGACATAGCTTTCACCTTAATAAGAACTGTAGGTAATCAAGATATTGTCGTACGAGAAGGTACAACAAATGAAGAAGGTAAGATTCATTGGACTGGACTGCAGTATGGTGTATACACCTTAGAAGAGGTTATCCCGGACGGGTATTCAGGGGAAGAAACTCAGGAAATTAAGCTGTCATCTGATACACCTGAAAACATTCAAACAATAAAAATTGAAAATGAACGCCAAACAGGAACAGCAGTAATTGAAAAGGTTGATGCAGTAACAGGTGAAAAATTAGAAGGAGCAGTATTTGAGATTACGAATCTTGTAACAGGTCAAACTTACACACTTGCGACCGATGAGGAAGGAACAGTTTCACAAGATGTTCCATTTGGTGAATATACTGTGGAAGAGATAACAGCTCCAAACGGTTATAGAATAACAGAAGAAATAGATAATATAACCGTCGATATAGATGAAACGACTACAATTGAAGTTGCTAATGAAGCAATTACAGAAGTTACCGGTCAGAAAACCTGGATTACGGATGAAGGTGTCATTCTGCCTCCTGCAATAACAGTTGAATTGCTGGCAAATGGTGAGAAAGCAGACGAAGCAGAGGTCTCGGTAAATACAGATTGGGCATATAGTTTTACAAACTTGGATAAGTATGACGACAATGGTGTGGAAATTGAGTATACCATCGAAGAAGTGGAAGTTGATGGCTATGTTTCTCAAAAGGATGGATTTGATTTAATAAACATACAAACAGTAGATATTTCAGGGGAAAAGCACTGGGTTGAAGTAGATGATCAGTATCGTCCGGACTCCATAGTAGTTAATGTACTTGCCGAAAATGAAATACAGGATACCCAGGCAGTAGAGATGAATAGTGAAGGAGAATGGACGTTTACCTTCACGGACTTGCCTAAATATGACGAAGCCGGAAATGAGATTGAGTACACAATTGAAGAGGAAAATGTAGCAGGCTATACATCTGCAGTGGAAGGTTATACAATTACGAACACGCAAGAAACAACTGAACTTTCCGGTACAAAAACATGGCTGGATGATAACTCGGAAGACCGGCCGGAAGTTATAACAGTGCAAGTGAAAAATGGCGGGACAGTTGTACAGGAAAAAGAGATTACAGCAAATGATGATTGGAACTACACTTTCACAGATTTACCGAAATACGATAAAGAAGGAAATGAGATTACCTATACGGTTGATGAGACAGAAGTAGATGGCTATGAAAAATCAATCAAAGGTAACGATATTACTAACGTGCGTGTGGGAACAACTGAAGTAAAGGTGGCCAAATTCTGGAAAGACGAAGATCAAAATGACCGTCCAGAATCAATAACAATTAATTTACTTCAAAACGGGAATTTTTATAAAGAATATGAAATAACCAATGAAAATGCTTGGGAACTAACCATCACAAATTTACCTCAGTTTGATGAGGAAGGTAAGGAATATGAGTACACTGTCACGGAAAATGATGTACATGGTTATGCAGCAGAAGTTGATGGTTACGAGATTACCAATACACGTACGGAAGTAAAAACAATTGAAATTACAAAAACGTGGCTGGATGATGGTGCTGAGGCTCGTCCAAAATCGATAACAGTTGACCTATTGCAAGACGGAGAAGTTATCGCCACAGTCGAAGTAACAGCAGCAGATGATTGGAAATATAGCTTCACGGATTTACCGGCATTTGATGAAAACGGGGTTGCTTATACCTACACGATTCACGAACATGATGTGGAAGGTTACGAAACGGCGATTAACGGTTATGACATTACAAACACACGCATACCTGAAGAAGATGTAATAACACCGAAACCAAAAGACACACCTGGCAATACTGACAAAAAAGATATAATTTCAGGCGGCAAAGGTGATAAAGACGATCGTCTCCCGGATACATCAACAAATATCTTTAATGTTATCCTAATTGGTGCAGGGTTGTTAATCATTGGATTAATGCTTACACTGGTTTATCGTAATAGAAGGACAGTTTAATCCGAAACGGCCCCAACAAAAGGAATGAATTTAAAAAAGCTGCCATGTATTATTTATAAATGTATATGGCAGCTTTTTAACACATTATTGCAATAGCATTGATAATTCAATATTAGTGTTATATTAATCCTTCATGTTACCGGCGAAATAATTGCGGGTAGTGACATGCAGGCACCCTCATTTCGGCACCTGAAACCACACTGCGGAACCAATACCCGGCTTGCTTTCAATCTGCAGCCCCTTGCCATAAAGTTTTTTAAGCCGTTTGTTGGTATTTGCTACACCTATCCCATTTAGATGATGTGGCTGTTCGTCCAGAAGTTCATGAATCTTATCCTGATCCATACCTACCCCTTCATCCAGAATTTCAATTCTAAAGTGAAAATCGTGCTCCGTAATCCGCAGTGTTACTGTTCCTCCATTAAGTTGTTTAAGCACGCCATGTCTGACCGCATTTTCCACAAGCGGCTGGATCGTTAATGGCGGAATATAGAAGTCCAGTTCTTCTTTTATTTCCCATTTAATTTTTAATCGATTTCCAAAACGTGCTTGCTCAATATACAAGTAAGATCTGGTCAAATCCAACTCATTCTTAACCAGTATAAGAGACTCAGTATTATTTGCATCAAAGCTTCTTCGTAAATAATTTCCAAACTCATTCAGCAGCCTTGTCATTCTTTCCGTATCAATTTCACTGAGTGAAGCAATCGTGTTTAATGTATTAAATAAGAAATGCGGTTGTATCTGGGATTGCAGCCAGGCCGCTTCTAGACGAAGCTGTTCCTGGATGGATTGCCTTAAATTTGTTAATGCCCTTACTCTTGCTTTCAATTCCAATGCATCTACCGGTTTTACTATATAGTCATTCGCGCCTGCCAGAAAGCCGGTATTTATGTCTTCCAGCTGGCTTCGGGCTGTAAGCAGCAAAATAGGCAACTCGGAAATTGAAAATTTGTCTCGGATGATTCTTGTCAATTCATACCCTGACATGTAAGGCATCATTACATCAGAGATGATTAAATCAAGACCACCATTCTCAACCTGTTCCAATGCCTTTTCTCCACTCGCAGCACTGATGATTTCATACTTCGAAGACAGCATGGTGCTTAAAACTCTTATATTAACGGGGTCGTCATCCACAACTAATATTTTTGGTTTGCCGCCATTGATTGAAGGATCCTTATCGGAAACCATATACGGTGCGGAAACTTTTGGCCAGTCAATTGTATTTCCCCTTTCAATGGCAGCAGCTGCTTCCGGCTTCGCTTCTGGTTCATCACCAGCAGTCATTGACAGTGGGATGGAAAAAAAGAATGTTGTTCCTTTACCAATCTTTGAATCCACGAATATATCCCCGCCATGCAGTTCAATTAACTGTTTGCAAATATTAAGGCCCAAACCAAAGCCGCCACCTATTGATGTTATACTTGGATCCTCCTGTTCGTAGGGCCGGAAAATTCTTTCTTGCATTTCCTGACTCATACCAACGCCGGTATCCTTTACGAAAACAATAGCCATATTATTTTTATGTTCTGCAGATATAGTTATGCTCCCGCTGTTTGTAAATTTAACAGCGTTATGAAGCAAATTAAATAGAACCTGAATCAGACGATTTTCATCTGCATACATATTTGGAAAAGAATCAGGAATATCCAACTGGAATTTCATCTCTTTTTCTACCGTCATAAAACGAACCATATCCAGCGCGCCCTGAGCTATTGTACGCAGATCGATACTTTCCCGATTCAGCTTAATTCGATGCTCCCGCAGCCGTGTAATATCCAGCAGATCATTAAGTGTTAATGTCATACGCTGTCCAACATTAATCAGTAATTTCAGGTTTTCCTTATTTTCCGCTGATAAATTCTCTTGTTTATCATCTAAAATCGTCTGTGCAATATTAATGACACTGTGTAAGGGATTGCGTAACTCATGGGATGTATTTGCCAGAAATTGATCCTTATTTTTATCTGCTTCCTTCAATTCCTTAGTTTGCCGCTCATTCAATTTTGACATTTGTATGTGACGATTAAATAATAGCAGGGCAATCATAATAATAGTAAGAAGAAAATCAAATGGGTAGTACGGTATATCCACTACTTGTATCGTGATTAACCCACCCCAAAATATGTTCGAAGCATAGCTGGTAATGAAAAGCAATATAAAAATAGATTCCGAAGCATTTGCTCGAATCGCCCGTACAGTTTCGATAAATAGAAACGGAATAGCCAAAATATGAAATAACATGAGCATTCCTAATAGATAGCTATAATAATGAAAAGGAATAATGAATTTACTGATGACGATGAGTCCGTAAAATAGTAAAAGTATATAATAAAATCGGGATTTAACCTGAAATAAATGTTTAATGAAGACCAATAGACTGACTAATGTGCTAACGGATAAGAATACCATCAGTTTAGTGTGTGATATAAAGTCAATGGGTAAATAGAGTGCAACATCATCATCTATTAAAATCATAAAACCATGTAATAACAGCATAATGCCAAAAAACAGGATTTCTTTTTGATATTTCCCTTTACCCATAAAATAGATGCTGAATGCATATACACTATGTAAAAAGTAAATCGCTGCTACAATAATTTGCAGTATAACCGAAATATTACTCTCTTTGGCAATAGCATTTTCGGTACCAATTTGAATGGAATTGGAAATGCCGCCCTGTAAAGGTGTTTCAAAGTTTGATACATGTATCATTAGTTCAACTTCATTATTTTCCGGATGAAACAATGCATCAAATGGAGCATAAAAACCTTCCGACTGTTCAGCAGATGCAGCAGGGTTTCCGGCTTCAGCAGCTATTTGACCATCAATGTATACCTTGGCTGCGGTTGAAATCTCCTTCATCCTCACCCCGTACAGCAGGTTTGATTGCTTATCGTCAGGAAGAATGATTTTCAATACATATGTTCCATAACCATACGGGGAGTCATTTTCTTGTAGGCTGCGCCAATCCTCGGGAACAGAAATATATCTTTTTTCTTCAGTTTCGATGTCCGTGTCCGGTTGAATAAATTGGTCCGGATAAAATATCCATTCACCATCAAGCGTAACTGCCTGATTGTCAGTAAACTCCCAATCTGTAAAATCAATAACACCCTGTTCAGCCTGAGGGTGTTCGGGCGTTTGATGGTAAATCACCCAGCCGATACGAAAACTGGTCAGCATGAGGAAAAAGAACATAATAATGAGAAAGATTTTAGTTTTTGTTATCGGTCTGTCGCTGTTCATGGGCGGGTTCATTCCTTTAATACGGTTTCGGCTAGCTTCATTATGGCCCAATAACTTTACATTTACAAGCGTTCTTTTAGTCAGATGACTGCCAATATTACTTAGAGCACTTATGCTCGACGAAAATTAACAAACAGGGGAGAGACAAGCACTTATACGCACATGCTCTTGTTTTACTAACGCTTATTTTGTAACTATAATGAAAATAATCCAAGTGAATAAGTTCTTGGTTAATATAAAAAGGCAACAAATCATGCTGTCACTGCGGAAGCATGAAGGAAATAGATAGAACTGTGCCTTTGGCTAGCGGATACCAATTTCCATTGTAATTGGAAAGAATAATTCAAAGAGAGAAGCCTATTAAGGATACGACGGAAAATACAGACACAGTTGTATATCGCAAACGGATTGGAACAGTCTTATGAAAAGAAAATTTCTTTGTATTAATACATTTCAAAACGTGTTGAAGCAGATGATCTTGAATTATTGCACGCATAAAGCAGACAGTACAGTTTTGTAAGGAGTGGGTAAAGATGGAAGAAAACAGTCAAAAAGATAAATATGTTGAAATATGGGAAGACAATGTGAACATTAAGGATTTACTTATGGCTATGTCACTTTGTATCGGTTTTGCACTTGGCGGTTATCTGCTTGCATTCGGAGATACACCCCCGCTCATTTTTGGTCTTGCCGGTGCGGTAATCGGGTTTATTATTTCGAGTATACTCATTAAACCCAAAAGAAAATTGTCGATGCTGAAGGAAGGTGAAGAGTGATGGATGCAGTAATCATTATTCAAATGATTCTTGCCAGTATCGGGGGAGCTGTGTTATATACATTAATCGGGATTGCACCCGGTACAGATGAAACGGCAGTCCTGGCTCCCGTCACAATTGCCCTTGCACTTATCGGTCTGTCACCGTATGTGATTCTGGCCTTTTTTATATCAGCCATTGTAGCAAAAAAACTGAGCGACTCGATCCCCGTTGCTGTCGCTGGTATACCAGGCGGTGTGATGGCTGCTCCGATGGTAGAACATGCTATGGTACTGAAACAGTATGGACTGCCGGATGTGAGCATTAGAAAAATGGCATCCGGATCAGTGATCGGAACGATTGTATCTATTCCGGTCAGCTTCCTGATTGCCTATATGATTCTGCCGGTTGCAGATACACTGGCAGCGTATTCCGGCTTGATTTTCACACTTGGCGCCGTTTTTCTTGCATTGTTGACGCGCAATAAAGTGCTTTCACTTGTCATGATATTACCCTTTGCCATACTGATTATGGGTCTCCGTCACTTATACTGGGGTCTGGGAATCGTGCCGGAGGGGACAGACGTGTTTGTTTCATTCTTTTTGGGGATTACAATTGGACCAATAGCTTTTACCCTGTTTGAACTGTTAAACAAGCGAGTACGCCAAAACATGCCCCGTGTCGGCGACAAAAAAATCGTAATGAAAAAATCAAAAAAAGAAAAAGGATTTCCAAACCCGTTTAAGATCCTGACTGGGCAAGAATCGCTGACGTCAGCAATCGGCAGTTTACTCGGCTCTGTCACATTTTTTCTTACCCCGGTTGGCATGACGGTTTTCTGGGGGGAAGCTATTACCAGGCATATTAAAGATCCGGTTCAGCGGGCTTCCCGGGCCATATCGACAATGGATGGTCTAACGAATGCTTCCTATCTGTCAGGTACATTGATTCCGCTTATTGCCATTGGACTTCCATTATCTCCCATGGCCATTGGACCTGCAGCAGGGCTTTTTAATGCACCGCCGGTTTTTACTCCGGAGAATAACATACATCATTTGCTTTCTATGGGAGAAATCATGACAGCAACGATTATTGGGGCTTCTATTGCACTCATTCTGACCTTCTTTGTAACAATTAAATTTTCAACACAAATCTGTGCTGTCGTATTTAAATACATACCGCATGAAGCATTGATTGGCCTGTTTGCAGGCCTGGTTGTTATGCTTGCATTTATGGATGCCGGTGTTTTAAACATTTTTGGTACCATTCTCGTGGCACTTGTGGCCGGGCTGCTGTACAGAAATGGCGTCAACTACGGTGTCATGTTTATGGTTCTATATGCTGCACCATGGCTTCTTGGATGGTTTTAAATCTTAAATAGCACTTAAATTATGCAGGGGGAGAGAGTTAAGCCTCCTGCTTTTTAGTAATGTTCGCAGAAAAGTGTATATTATTATTCTGATTTTTAAGGAATTATTGGATGCTTAATAGATCTATTTAATCGATGGATTTTGGTTCTTAAACCTTTAAACTTTATTTAATTATGCCGAAGAATAAGTAAGCAATTAAGTTTTTAATCCGTGGGAGATGTATTGAAATGATATAAGGATAAGGTGATAGGGTGAAGGATGTTAGTTGGATGTTAAAGGAATTAAAAAAAAGCCTTTTATTCTGATTTAAGTGATGAGCAACTATTAGCGGCATATAAAAAACAACAAAATAAACAAGTTATTGTTAAGATTTTATATATGCTGAAATATGGAATAGCACATCGAAAAATAAATAATAAATGAGATGTTAATCATGATTAGGATAATGCAAATTGGAAATGACGGAATTTTCAATAATGGGCTACGCCTATTAATTGACAGTGAAAAAGATATGCAGGTTATCGGATTACTCAGAAATGAAAACCAGGAAATGAAATTGATCAAGGAAATGAAACCGGATATTGTTTTGATTCTTGTGCAAGACTCCGTTGTTAATATAATTAAACTCACGACTAATGTGAAACAGACACTGGATCATGTGAAAATAATTTATATATTATCAAATACTAGTAAGGATATTATTATCAAAGGAATCGAAGCAGGCGTAGACGGTTTTATTTTAAATCGATTTGATTTCAAAAGTTTTATTCATATCATTCGGGCTGTGTATAATGAAAATTATGTCGTTTCGGGTGAAATTGCCAAGGCTATTATCGATTATGCCAGGCCGAATGAAAAAGAACTATTGAAACAGAAACTTATAGATAGAGGCATCATTCCAACAAATAGGGAAATGGACATTATTTATCTTTTGTATAAAGGCAGGAAAAATAACGAAATTGCTGAAATACTGCAATTGAGTGAAAGCAGTATCAGGGATTATGTAAGCAATTCCTATAGAAAAATAGGGAAAAACAAACGAAAAGAAGTGGTTGATTTTCTAAACCATATAATGTTCAATACCCATTTATAAGCTTACTAAGATTACTTTATAATCGGTAAAAACCAAATATACAAGGGCTGGGACATAACTATAGTTACATGACATTTGTGCCGATGATGAAACGAAGTATTTTCCCGGAGGCTGGTGGTGTTCCACCCATGATTTGTTTGGATGTACTGCCAGTAGTTTACCCAACGGATTAATTGCATTACGGTCAAGTTTCTGACCCGTGCTCAAAAATTTGTTTTTACATTCTTTATCAAATATTGTTTTGTCAAAAGTAAGGATAGAATTAAAACAAATTCCCATACATTCATTAGTGGAGCATATGTCAGCCACATGCCTAAAATACTACCTAAAGTCATCACCACTATACCGGCAATGAGCCAATAAAAGCGAAACTTTATGAAGAAAATAATGCCGACGATACCAAGAACCAGGGTGATAATTATCACCATAAAAGGGCTGCCTGAATGTCCGGTACTATCGTATGTTAATATGCCGTTTTCCCAGGTTGGCTCCAGATTAAGCCCCCTAACTGAAGTGAAGAGTTCGTAGAGAATTAGCCCTGTGGTCAGAAGATATGCGAGCACTTTCCAGAAGGTCTTTTTGGCCCATGGTAAATGAGACCAGCTGCAAATACTCCAGGCGAAAAGGATGAGGGTAGGGGTAAATAGCGCATGTAACCAATATCGGATATAATTTAAATTCTCCAGTAGGAGTCCTTCACCAATAAAACTGCCGATGGCAATGATAACATTATCATAAATTAATCCAAAAATAACCAGCAACAGTACGTTGGACAGATTAAACAAGCCATCATTTCCGGAAAGTTTCAGAGCCCAAATGAGCAGAACCAGATAACCGAAACCGAGTGCGAAAAAAAGAAAAGTTTCCATTGGAGTCACATCCTTTTTTACTAAAGTCACTTTATTTTTGCAGCTTACTGCGGTCAGGCTGCTCCACCATGCATAACAACAGAAGTCTGTAGAGAATGTAGATTCCAATATATGATCCTGCCACAAGAAAAAAAGGGTTTAAAAATATCCCATGGATGGCGGTCATGAAGACCGTATCATCCTTAATAATCTGGTATATTGATAATGAAGATATATTTCCAAATACCAGTACGGCTACAATTGCTGCTGCATTATAAATGATTCTTAATCGTAACCAGCGCTTCTGGGTATAGAACATTATTAATGGAAGAATAAAACTTCCGGCAATCAGCATGATTCTCATGGTATCACCTGCAGTAAAATCAGTTTTCCTACATAGAATGTGCTCTACATGAAATTCTTATACAATCGCAATAATTAAAGGGGTAATTAATGAAAAGGGGAAGCACTGGGGTTCCAGGCTTCCCCTTTTTTTAGTAATTCTCAGTACTGCAGAATCATCGACTTGAATGATACCGCCAAGACTTTGCAGTCATTTATAATACAGAGAGATGTATCAGCTGCCCCTTTCCACGGCTTTCATATATAAGAAATCAGCAAACCTCCAACAGCACCAGCCAGCACAATAATCCATGGCGGCAATTTCCAGAACACCAACATACTAAACAGTAATGCAGCCAGTGCAAAATCGATTGGCGATAGAATAGAAGTCGTCCAAATCGGATTGTAAAGCGCAGAAATCAAGATACCCACAACGGAGGCATTTACTCCAAACAGTGCACCTTTTATTTTCGGATTGCTGCGCAGGGCGTCCCAAAATGGCAATGTGCCTAAAATAAGAAGGAATGCGGGTAAAAAGATGGCGAATGTAGCAAATAAACCACCTTGCCATCCATTAATCACAGCACCGATATACGCTGCAAACGTAAATAGTGGCCCGGGAACGGCTTGAGCTGCACCATATCCTGCAAGGAATTCCTGTTCTGTTAACCATCCTGCGGGAACGAATTCCTGTTCCAGAAGCGGCAAAACTACATGTCCGCCACCAAATACGAGCGAACCCGAGCGGTAAAAGCTATCTAACATAGCTATCCATTCTGCAGAAATAAGGTTACGAAGCATTGGCAGGACAATAAGTAATCCAAAGAATAAAGTCAGACAAAAGTATCCTAAACGGCGTGAAATAGGGAATTGTGTAACTGTTTGTTCATCAACGGTTGTGTGCTGCCTGTAGAGCAGGAAACCAGCCACTCCAGCCAATAAAATTACACCAATCTGAGTGTAGGCAGTTTGCCATAACAACGTAACAATCAGTGCAAATAATGCAATAGTTTTCCTCTGCAGGTCCGGTGTCAGTTTTTTAGCCATCCCCAACACTGCATGAGCAACAACGACAACGGCTACGATCTTTAATCCATTAATCCATCCTGCATCTTCTATTCCAAATGTATGAAGCAAAGAAGCAAAAATAATTAGTGCAATGACGGAGGGCAGAGTAAAGCCCAGAAAAGATATAATTCCTCCAAATACTCCTCCGCGCATAATACCGATACCGATTCCGACCTGACTGCTGGCAGGACCAGGCAGAAACTGGGCAAGAGCGACCAGGTCTGCGTAGCTTTTTTCATCCATCCATTTTCGTCTTCGAATGTATTCTTCGTGAAAATACCCTAAATGTGCAATGGGCCCTCCAAATGAAGTCAGTCCAAGTCTGGCGGAAACGATTAATATTTCCAGCCATGAATTAAATTTATTGCCTTTTTTTACATTCAACTTTTGCAGCCCCCTCTTAATTAATCCTTTACTTTTTTAAACAATTCATAAGGCTTAATGCGGGCCTGGTGAAAAACATCTCGCCTTTATTGGTTGCTGAAAATTTCCTTTTTTCCCCTTTTGTTCTTCTTTTATTCATAGTCCATCGTGGTGAAGGATGGGATATAAGATTCCTCTACCGATATCATATCCGTGTTACTGCGGTTCTTCATGCATCCAGGTACCATAAAAAGGAAGTTCTTTTACCATGGTGCTGAATGTATTTGCGTATTTGCATTAAACTTAAGAAGAGTTGTCTTCGTATTTTATCTTCCGGGTTAAGTAACTCCTTTTGTTATTGCAGGTAAGATTAGTGACCAATATTGTCAAAAATAGCATACTTCACTGGGGGATTCAATAAGTTTTACAAAACTTAAAAATTTTTACGTTTAGTTAACATTTAATATGGATTGGATAGTATTTAATCAAAAAAAACGCAAGATTGCAGGCAAAATTGCAGGGATAATATTGTTTATATAAGCAAATAACTATATACTTATACAAGTGGATTAGATATGGAGGAATTGATGTGCTGCAAACAAGTATTGAGATTAACAAGGCCGCGATAATACTAAAATTGCTTGGTGATAACACAAGGTTAACGATGATGAAATTATTAGATACACAGGCTTGCTGTGTCTGTGAATTTGTGGAAATATTTCAAACGAGTCAACCATCCATTAGCCAGCATTTACGTAAAATAAAAGACATAGGTCTTGTAAGAGAAGAAAGAAAGAGCCAATGGGTTTTTTATTCTCTGAATAAAAGCAGTGAATACTATCCATTTATTAAATCGATTCTTGAACAATTGCCCAATCAAGATGAAAAATTAAAAGAACTGGATGAAAAAGGTTCACGGATTTCCTGTTGTTAAATTGGAGGTATGGTTTTGTCAACAACGCTTATACTCGCGATAGTCATTTTTGCAGCGACCCTGGTTCTGGTAATTTGGCAGCCAAAAGGATTAAACATTGGCTGGTCTGCAACAGGCGGAGCTGTTATTGCTTTATTGGCAGGGGTAGTGGGATTTAGTGATGTAATTGAAGTAGTAGACATTGTATGGAATGCGACATTGGCATTTGTAGCCATTATTCTAATTTCATTGATATTGGATGAAATTGGGTTGTTTGAATGGGCATCCCTTCATATGGCGCGAATTGCAAAAGGCAATGGAATAAAGATGTTTGTGTATATTAGTATATTAGGTGCTATTGTTGCTGCCTTGTTTGCAAATGACGGAGCAGCATTAATACTTACACCGATTGTACTTGCGATGGTGCGTAATTTGAATTTTAAAGAGAAGATGATTTTCCCATTTATCATGGCGAGTGGATTCATCGCAGATACCACGTCACTGCCATTCATTGTAAGCAATCTGGTTAATATCGTTTCAGCAGACTTCTTTGGGATTGGTTTTGTAGAGTATGCCTCAAGAATGGTTATCCCCAATTTGTTTTCGCTGGCTGCAACAATTACTGTATTACTCATTTATTTCGGAAAAAACATTCCAAGCTCGTATGATGTTTCTAAATTAAGTGAACCAAAAGATGCCATCAGGGATCATAGAATGTTTTGTATATCATGGTATGTTCTTGGATTATTAGTGATTGGCTATTTTACAAGTGAATTTATTCGTCTGCCGGTATCCATTATTGCTGGAACCATTGCAATATTTTTCGTGATAATGGCTGTGCGCAGTCCTGCTGTTCATACAAAAGCGGTTATTAAAGGAGCACCATGGGATATCGTATTTTTTTCCATCGGAATGTATGTCGTCGTGTATGGTTTGGGTAATGCCGGGCTCACCTCTGCAATGGCAGGCGTGATTCAAACTGCAGCCAGTCAAGGGCTGTTTACAGCAACTGTTGGAATGGGTTTTATTGCTGCTTTCCTTTCTTCCATCATGAATAATATGCCAACAGTGATGATTAATGCTTTAGCCATAGCTGAAACAAATATTTCCGGTGTTTTAAAAGAAACACTTGTATATGCTAACGTGGTCGGATCAGATTTGGGGCCAAAAATCACTCCGGTAGGTTCATTAGCCACCTTGGTTTGGCTTCATGTATTATCTAAAAAAGGGATAAAAATTTCATGGGGAACTTATTTTAAAGTCGGGATTGTTTTGACCATCCCCATACTATTGGTTACGTTAATTGGTCTTTATCTCACACTTGCGATATTTTAAAAAGGAGAATCATTATGGCTGGGAAAACAATCTACTTTTTATGTACTGGAAACTCATGCCGAAGTCAAATGGCGGAAGGCTGGGCGAAAAAATATCTCGGAGAGGATTGGGAAGTCAGAAGTGCCGGTATTGAGGCACATGGATTAAACCCAGATGCAGTAAAAGCGATGAGTGAAGCAGGTATTGATATTACTGATCAAAAATCAGAGACGATTGATAATGAATTTTTAAATAACGCAACGATTGCGGTAACACTATGTGGTGATGCCAATGACCGCTGTCCTATGACTCCTTCGCATGTCAAAAGAGAACATTGGGGTTTTGATGATCCAGCCAAGGCAAAAGGATCAGCTGAAGAAATATGGAATACTTTTCAGCGTGTTCGTGATGAAATAGGCGAAAGAATTAAGCAATTTGCAGAAACAGAGGCAGAGGTATAATAGAGAAACTATTAATTCTTCGGTAACACCTTGACACAGTTCTTTAATATCAGCAGGATCTTATTTGAAAGCTGCACCAGCAGCAACTATTTTTTACAATATGCCAAATCCCCAAAGTATCCTCTTTCTTCTACAAAACTAGTTGTTTTTCAGGACAGTTTCTGACAGGCTTTTCGGAAAATATTTTATATAATGACTGAAAAGTGACTGAATGGAGTGCAGGATATGGAAACGGCTGTAAAAATTTATCAAACAGATTATGAGACGTTTGAGGTGGACAAGCTTGTTGCGGAAAAACTGACTGAGAATAATTTATGTTTTTATCGGTTTATTGGCGGCAACGCTAACGATACGGATAACCTGATTAATCAACTGGATGCATTAAACCGAAAAAAAGCCGTATTAATTGGGATTTTTCGTTTTCCCTTCGGCTTTGAGGGCAAAAAAAGATATCAGATTGCTGCAGCTCAATATTTCAGCATGAGAGAAATTTGTGATGCAGTAATTTATTTTTATAGTGATGCTCTCATGGAATCAATTGATCAATATGCGACTATCCATGAAGCAAATCGGACTTTTGACAAAATTGAGGAACAGACGATTTCAAAAATGAAGCAGATGGTTGAACAACCTGGTGAGATGAATATTGACTTTCAGGATGTCGAGGCATTTATTAACAATAATAGGGGGCACTTATTTTTGCATACAGTGGAAGGAGAGACATTTGATGAGCCTTTGAAATATCTTCTGTCTACACCTTACCTTCCCGAAGACTTTACGGATGGCAGGCAGCTGATGCTAAATATCGGATATGCAAGGGATGTTTTATATGGAGGCATATCGTCAAATTAATTTGCGATTGCATGACCTTTTCTCCAAAGCAGACTTGTTTAAAATAGGAACTTATTTTACGGACGAACCGGGAAATCATTTCAATATAACTTTGATGGTGAATGGGATTAAGGATCCGGTTGAATCGCCGGATACATATAAGAAAATGTCAATGTACAGAACCATGCTTCAAAAATGGCGAAGGATCAAGGGAAAAGGGAAAAAAAGATTCTTTTGATTTTTTCCTTTATCTGACAAACAGATTCCAGTGGTAAATGCAGCACGAAAAAAATAATGATTTTTTTATGTGAAAATGAGTTTAAAACAAATTTATGGACATAATAATTTTGAGTTAATTCTAAGTGGAATAAACATGTTTTCTTTCTATTATATTCCATTTGGAATTGCTTAGAATTTCTATACAAGGAGGGTTAAAAATGGCTAACAATAACAACAATCGGAACGATAACAGAAATCGTAACAGGGATAATAACCGTAACCAGAACGATAACGTTGAATTTGCAAATGAGTTCCTGGACGATAACAATTTAGAAAACGATAACAATCGCAACAACAAACGCAATAACAACCGTAATAACAATCGCAACAACAACCGCAACAACTAACTTATTTGTCCTGCAGAGGTGTACATCTCCGCAGGACAGGTTTATTAGCTGAAAATAAATTCCGTTTACTAATTTGCTGTTTGATAATCAACGGCTTTTCTGCCAATTTTTATCCTCCAGTTCTATTTTCCGGTTTTAAATTTACCATACATTACATAATCCTGAGTTGGGTAAGTGCTGGTAATGCCATTTTCGCTTCTGTAAAGATTGCTGTTTAGTTAGATATGATTTTTGCTAAGATATGAGATCATCATGGGGAGGGCATCCAATAAAATGAGTCAGAATAAGCAGGAGGAAAGCCTTGCTGACAACAACACCAAGGTTACGGATACAGAAGTACTGGAAAAATTAAGACTTCCGGTCTTTAAAAATTTAGTGCTGAAGAAATTGGCAGATCAAGTAATGGTCATCACAGGTGCCTCAAGTGGCATTGGGCTGGTCACAGCAAGGATGGCTGCTTCAAAGGGAGCTAAAGTTGTGTTGGCAGCAAGAAATGAAAAAGCGCTCAAACAGCTGACTGCGGAATTAAATGAACAAGGGCATCCTGCAATCTATGTAAAAGCAGATGTGGGCCGTGAAGAGGATGTGAATATTATCGCGGAGACTGCGATAAAGGAGTTTGGACACTTTAATACATGGGTAAACAACGCAGGCTTATCCATTTATGGACATGCAATGGAAGTTACTAATGATGATATAAGGCAATTGTTTGATACGAATTTTTGGAGTGTTGTTTATGGAACAAAGGCTGCAGTCAGTCATTTTAAAAAGGAAGGCAGCCCTGGTGCGATTATAAATGTAGGGAGTATTTTTGGAGACAGAGGGACTGTTATCCAATCCACCTATGCAGCTGCTAAATTTGCCGTGCACGGATGGACAGAAAGTGTGAGAATGGAGCTGGAAAAAGAAAATGCACCTGTCTCCGTCACACTTATTCATCCGGGAAGGATAGATACACCATATAATGAACATGCCAAAAGCTATTTGGACAAGCAGCCGGGACATAGAGGGATGATCTATCCGCCGGAAGCCGTAGCGGAGGCAATTCTTCATTCAGCGGAAAATCCCAAAAGAGATATGTATGTCGGATCACAGGCAAAAGCTGCAGCACTTCTGGGTACGCTATTCCCGCGTTTAACCGACAAAGTTATGGAAAAGGTCATGTATCCAACCCAACATCTAAATAAGCCATCCCAACCTATGGATGAGAATAATTTGTATCAGCCGGGTTATGGGATGCATGAAAGAGGCACAAATAAAGGGTGGAAAAGATCAGGCAGTATGTATGTAAAAGTGAGCAAATACCCCGTACTTTCTTCCATGATTGCAGTTGGAATAGGAGCAATAGCCTGGTCAGCATGGAAGCGGAAGTGATCTTTATTTGCTTATAAATTTTCTCCAATTAATTAGCATAATACATACACCTGATCCAATTGGAAAAAACGTACGTACTTATTCCCCGTTGTCGTATTTAATGCTTAGTTTTTCCCTATATGGCGAATGAAAAATCATTTACTCAGAAAATCCTCTTACCTTATACATATGAAGTTTTCCGCAGTAAGGCTCGTTAAAAAGCAGTTCATACAGTAAAACTTAAAGGGTTAGTGTTTTCCCATTCATTCCCCGCTTGAAGCAACAGCTTTTCGGAAAGATGCTTTCCAATAAATTGCATGCCAACAGGAAGTCCTTTTGAACATAAGCCTATAGGTACGGATAAGCTTGGTACTCCGGTTAAATTTATTGGGACCGTATAGGGCATACACCGGATTACCACTTCCAGGTTTTGTTCTACCCAATTTTCTGCATATGCTGGAGTAGTGATGGGAATAGTCGGGCCGAGCAGAATATCAACATTTTGAAATGCTTTGTCAAATGCTTTCACCATTTTTCTTCGCGCCTGTTGAGCCCGGATGTATTTAGGCGGATTCAGCAAAGTACCAGCCAGGAAGAAGGTGCGAATATCCGCAGAATAATCTTCAGGTCGCGTCTGCAGCCATTCATAGTGAGTATTGGCCGCCTCGCTGGTAACAATCGTATTACCGGAAAATGCAGACATGGTCAACTCAGGTATCTTCATCTCTTTTACCTCTGCACCTAAATATTCAAGCATTTCAACAGCATGATTAAAAAGTATTTCGACATCCGGATCCAATCCTTCCATATAATAAGTTGGAATTCCGATTTTCAGTCCTTGTATGCCTCTGCTTAAATTCTCCATATAATTTGGAACAGGGACTTTCAGGCTGGCAGAATCGTTCTGGTCATACCCGGCCATATACTGAAGCATTAGTGCCAGATCCGGGACCGATCTTGCCATTGGTCCTGCAGTATCCAAAGATGGTGCTGTTGGGAAAATACCATCTGTACTGACTAGTCCGTATGTTACTTTTAAACCATAAATTCCGCACATGGCTGCCGGCAAGCGAATAGAACCAAATGTATCTGTCCCGGTTGCCAGTGTCGCAAGTCCCGCTGCTAAGGCGGCACTGCTGCCGCCACTTGACCCTCCTGGCATATAATTAATATTCCACGGGTTTTTTTGTGTGCCGAAAAAAGGATTAGTGCCGGTTGAACCTGCCGCAAGTTCATGCATATTCAGTTTTCCCAGCATAATTCCCCCAGCATCAAGCAATTTTTTAACTGAAG
Source organism: Virgibacillus aidingensis (assembly GCF_010994035.1). Classification (GTDB taxonomy): domain Bacteria; phylum Bacillota; class Bacilli; order Bacillales; family Amphibacillaceae; genus Virgibacillus_N. The sequence continues at coordinate 50,231 of NZ_WIXN01000003.1, read as the reverse complement.
CAGCTGTTTTACCAGGGATAAAGTCGGAGAAAAGCTTAGAGCCTACTGTAGTTCGAATGCCTTCAGTATAAAAATTGTCTTTTATGCCAACAGGGATGCCATGCATCGGCCCTTTGTATAAGCCTTGCATAATATCCCTTTCCGCTTTTCTTGCATCTGCAAGAGCGAGTTCGGGCAGGGGAGTAATATAGGATTCGATCGTTGAATCAAGTTGGTGTATGCGGTTTAATAGCTGTTCTGTCAATTCAACAGGTGAGAGCTGTCTGGATTCAATTAGAGGTGCGAGTTCTGTGGCTGCTGCAAAGGTTAGTTCCTTCATTTCATCAGCTCCTTGTCTACAATGGTAATTGGTGTTTCCATATTTAAATTGGGGAATGCATGAAGATACGCTGCGGATTGGTTCATTTCGCAAAACAGTTTATGAATAATGGGGATATCAGCCTGATAGGCAGGAAGCTCCCGGAGATATAAACTTTGTCTTATATAACCTTCATAATTCATTTGATTTGCCTCCTTATAAGTGTATGCTATTACAATATGAAATGGGCGCTGAAAAGTGCTGTATGAGCTGGCTTCAAAATAAATTTAAGTGATGTTTCTTAAATTATGAAGAAATAGATCCATGATCTGTCCTTCATTTCTGCCGATTTACCAGTTGGTTTTTATGCATTAAAATGTATGAATATAAATTAAAGAAAAAACACGATCGTAACATTTTTTCAGTTAAATAATAAATATAACAATATATTACCCGGGTTAATTTTGTGATAGGTCATATTGACTATTTTAAGTACTTTGTTGTTAATGCTTTTTAACCATCTTTATATTGGTGCTGTTTAATTTATTTAAACAAATTATTCAGGTGCAAACGCTATTAATTGTAATATATTAGGAAGAAAAAAATAGAAGGAATAAGGTGGTATTTTAAATAAAATGAGAATGGTAAAAAAACATGTTGTATATATGACGCGTTATTTGGTATAATTATACGAAATTTATATTTTTTAAATAATTCTGGGAGGAAGAGTCATGAAGAAAGTCTTGTATTCTATCTTTATTTTAGGTTTAATCACACTGGCTGCCTGTGGTTCAAATGAGAGTTCAGGAGATGCGTCAGATGAAACGGAAACGTCGGGAGCCGGAAATGAAACATATACGGTCGGTGCCACGCAAATCGTCGAGCATCCTTCACTGGATGAAGCGTATAATGGTTTCCAGGCAGCACTGGAAGATGCCGGGTTGAATGTAGAGTATGATTTTCAAAGTGCCCAGGGAGACCAAAATAATGTTGGGCCAATTGCGGGAAATTTTGTTGCGGATAATGTGGATTTAATTTTTGCCAATTCTACACCAAGTGCATTAGGAGCATTGCAGAGTACCAATGAGATTCCGATCGTGTTCACCTCTGTAACAGATGCCGTAGAAGCCGGACTTGTTGATTCCATGGAAGATGCCGGAGAAAATATTACCGGTGTGCTTGATCTGCATCCTGAATCCATTGAAAAGACGGTGGAATTTATTGATACGTACTTTGAAGGAGCAACTGTCGGACTGGTTTATAATGCAGGAGAACAGAATTCGGTTGTGCAAGTAGAAGCCGTACACGAAGCTGCAGAGGGAACAAGCTTAAGTGTTTCCGAAAGCACTGTATCCAACTCTTCAGAGGTACAGCAGGCAACGGAATCTTTAGTTGGAACAGCTGATGTATTTTTTATCGTGACGGATAACACGGTCGTTTCCGCATTGGAAAGTGTTGTCGGTATTGCTGAATCCCAGGGTATTCCACTTCTTGTCGGGGAGCCGGATTCACTTGGCAGAGGCGGCTTTGCTACATTTGGAATAGATTACTATTCCATTGGTTATCGTTCGGGGGAAATGGCTGCTGACATTTTGACAGGAGAAAAGACGACAAAGGATTTCCCTGTGGAATATCCACAGAACATCCAGTTATTTATAAATAGAGATGCCGCTGAAAATCAGGGAGTTGAATGGAATGACGAGTGGGATGATGAAGCGGAATTTGTGGACCCGGAAGAATAGAATACCTATCATCATTGTGTTGACAAAAGTCGATTATATTTCTGAGTATTCCTTGAGTTATTCGGGGCAGGCTGCAAAAGCTTGCCCTGTTTTGGCGGATAATTAACTTACTGTCTGCATAAACACAAGGAATCTTAATATTTGATGTACGAATACGGGCATTTAAATAATAAAGAAAAATTTGCTTTCAAGCACCCCTTTGGCGTGACAAATCAATTATTGAGCAAGTGGGGGTAGAAAGGGGGAACCTATGCTTATTTCACTTTTTGGGGCATTTGAATCAGGGATTATTTATGCCATTATGGCATTAGGTGTTTATTTGACTTTTCGTATCTTGAATTTTCCGGATTTAACGGTGGACGGCAGCTTTGTAACCGGGGCAGCCGTTGCAGCAATTTCCATTATTAATGGCATATCACCTGTAATAGCAACATTGATGGCTATTGCCGCAGGCTTTATAGCAGGCTGTTTAACCGGATTATTGCACGCGAAAGGCAAAATTAATGCATTACTATCCGGAATTCTTATGATGATCGCATTATATTCTATAAATCTGCGGATTATGGGACAACCCACGCTGCCGCTTTTAAGTGAAACAACGGTTTTTGATCAGCTGGGTTCATTCTGGGCTGCATCAGGTATTGATACGTTTATGAACGGGCTTCTGACATCTATGGGTATGGAAAATGTTCCCGGAACATGGGGCATTTTGTTCGTAATGATTGTGGTAACACTTATTATAAAATTACTTACGGATTACTATTTAAAAACTGATATTGGCCTGGCGCTTAGAGCAACTGGTGATAATAAACGAATGATCCGCAGCCTTTCCGCCGACACGGATACATTGATCATTTTTGGCGTTGGGATTTCAAACGCGCTGGTAGCTTTGTCCGGTGCTCTGATTGCCCAATATGGCGGCTTTGCCGATGTAGGAATGGGCATTGGTTTAATAATTATCGGTCTGGCTTCCGTCATCATTGGTGAATCACTATTTGGAACAAAAACGATTGCAAGAGCAACCATAGCTGTCATCGGGGGAGCCATTATTTATCGAATCGTTGTTACGATGGCGCTGCGGGTTGAATTTTTGGAAACAGGCGATATGAAGCTGATTACAGCAATCCTTGTTATTGCGGCATTGGTTGCACCAAAAATCATCCATTCCCGGAGAGAGAAAAAACGGCGGGCGAGAAAACGGGAAGAGCTTGCCAATTTGAAGCTGAAGGAGTTATAGTATGCTGCAATTAAAAGATATTTCCATCACGTTTAATGAAGGTACTCCCGACGAAAAAAAGGCATTGCATTCCATTGATTTGAATCTGGAAAAAGGAGACTTCGTTACCGTTATCGGCAGTAACGGTGCCGGGAAGTCAACATTAATGAATGTAGTCTCCGGAGGTCTCAAACCTGATGTAGGAGATGTTTTGATTAATGGCAAACAAGTCGTTGATTTACCGGAGTTTAAACGTTCTGGTTTTATTGGCCGGGTTTTTCAGGACCCTATGGCAGGAACCGCTCCATCTATGACCATTGAGGAAAATTTTGCTATGGCCTATTCCCGGAATAAAAAGAGAAAATTGCTTCCTGGTGTAACAGCCAAAAGAAGGGATTTATTCAGGGAGCATTTATCCACGTTGAATCTTGGGCTGGAAAATCGTTTGAATGCCAAAGTGGGTCTGCTTTCCGGCGGGGAACGCCAGGCCTTATCTTTATTAATGGCTACATTTACCGAACCGGATATTTTATTGCTGGATGAACATACGGCTGCCCTTGACCCTTCTCGAGCAGAATTAATAACTAAGCTTACCCAGGATATCGTGAATAAATTTGATTTAACCACGTTAATGGTAACCCATAATATGCAGCAGGCATTAGACCTGGGAAACAGGCTGATTATGATGGATAAAGGCGAAATCATTCTGGAAGTCTCAGGCAAGGAAAAACAGGAACTTACCATCGAGAAATTATTGCATGAATTTAAACGGGCACGCGGAGAACAATTTGAAGATGATCGGGCAGTGCTTGGATAAAAAGATGTTTGATTGCTTGCAGGAGCATTAAGCTCCTTAAACGGAACTTGTAATAAAAAAACAGGGTGTTTATTTTGGTTAGAATCACCCTGTTTTTTTATTAATCTGATTTCCTGCTGATATCCTTCTTAAAAAAATAAGTGTATCATTCTCTTTTATATTAAAACGTTTACCCAAAATATAGCATGTGCAATCTCACATGCTATATTTTACATATTAAGTTTACTCACCTGACATTAAAAATACTTTTCCGCTAACAGTTTTGCTGTTCGTGTAGCAAGTGCCTGTGTAGTAATAGTCGGGTTTGGACCGCCTAACGAATTATAATCAACACTGTTATCACCAATAAAAAGCCGTTTTACCTGATATGCTTCACAATTAGTATTAACTACAAACCCCATCCGCATCGTACTTTGCAAGTGGATATAATAGTTTGGCGGCTGGTCACTATTGTGCACTCTTTTTGCGCCAGCCTGCCGCAATATGTTTGTAGCTGTTTGTGTTAATTTCTCTCTTCTTTTTTTCGATGTTTGTGTCGGTATATAATGCACCCGAGCGACCTGCCCATGCTCATCTTTAATATGAGGGTCCAATTCGACCCGATTACGGTAATCCACCTCATCACCTGTCACAATCAGAAGTGTAAGGGTTCGGCCGTAATTTTCCATGGCATTTTCCAATTCGGCACCTGTGAGTCTGCCGCGTTGCTCCCACAGATCGTAATCATTGCTGTCAAGCCGGTTGTAGCCGTATTGACTGAAACCGAATAAAGTTTGTGCTGAAAGTCCCGGGCTTTCCCCTAAAGTTTCAATCATTCCGAGACCGGGATAGTCAAGCCTGGCAGCTGACGTGTGCCCAATAAATGGATTTGTCGCAGAGCTGCCAACAATATTCAACAAAGTCTCTTCATCAAAAGTTCCTGTTACTGAATTCATATAATGGTTGGTTAACCCCCGTCCTACCCAAGGATTATCAGGTAACCCGGAGTTTAACCACAGACGGGGAGTTTCTATGCAGCCGGCAGCCATTACCACAACCTTTGCGAAAAGCTCTTCAGTTTCCCCGGTCCATGTATCCCTGATCTGAACTCCTGAGGTTTGCAGGTTTCCGACCGCATCATATTCAGTCAAAACCTTTGTTACAAACGTATTTGGCCTGAATGAGACATTCCCTGTCTTCATTGCCAATGGAACATAGCTGACATTGGTGGAACGCTTTGCCATCTTTTCATAAGATGGACCATATGGACAGCCCTGGCCGCAATGTCCGCTTAATGTACATCCCTCCATATGACTTATTTCCTCCATGGAATAATCTGGACTCATTAAATTTTCATTAGGAGGCAGGATGGCGTTCGGCTGTGGACGGTATCCGATGCTGGTTACATCCAAAGTTCGATTCTGCTTGAATCCCGCTCTTTCCGCCCCGTAATAAAATAGTGCTTCTTTCGTCGTAGTAGGTGCAAATTCCACCGGCAGTGTCGCTTCCACTTTTTCATAATACGGAATGAGCTCATTGTAGCTGATTGGCCATTTGTTATCGATGGCTTCCGGAAATGCCCTGGGGGAGTTGGAATAGTAATGAAGTGTAGTGCCTCCAATTCCAGCACTCTGCCATAACACAGCACGGTCCGGAATATTTCTGAACCAGGGGCTTTTCCTGCGATCCGCCGGTCCCCATCGCAGTTTTCCGGTAATTAAGTCGTTCATATCATTTTCAAGTCGGGTGAGATGCTTCCGGTAGAGTGCACCATCCAAGTCCATCGGGTCGGAACTTTCTTTTGCCTTCCCGCGGTATTCATTTGGCTCAGGCCAATTTTTATTCCCATACCATGGACCGGCTTCCAGCACAAGGACTTGGATTCCCATTTCCCCCAGCTCTTTGGCTATTACCGGACCGCCGCCACCCGCTCCGATAACGATTACATCTGGATCTGTTTTCATATTCTCACCTCTGCCATTGTAAATAAAAAGCCGCGAAAATCACGATATCCTAAGGATACGCCGGGATATCCGGCCTGCTGCCAGCCCGGCGGGAAAAATTCGAGCCGGCGGTCATTTGGCGGATGTAACCGGCTAGAACCATACCCTGGCCACTCCGAATAATAACCAAACATCGAAAAACGGTTTAATGCGTCTATCACATGTTTGACCATTCCGCCATTATTCTGAAAGGGAGGAGGCAATAAATATAAGTCAATACCAAGGTTTTCCAGTGTGTATAAGGTTTGAAGCCGGTCTTCGCGGGAAAGCCTGGAAAACATACCTCCACCGGCAGACAGGGCTTGTGGCAGGGACTGTACCTGATGGGAATTTACAAGCTGAGTTGCTGCAGCGTCCAGCATAATGGCTGTGGGATAAGCTAGAGGAACGGAGTGTTGATAAAGTTGCTGCTGAATGGTTATGTACCGGTTTAAACCATCAGTTACATAATCGTGTACCTGCAAATCATTAGTATCATAAGAGTTTCCATATCCAAATTGATTTGCAGACGGCAGCAGGGCATCCGTAAGCGCCTGAAAATTTGCCGTTACATACTCTTCGTACTTGTCATGGAATTTGATAAAGCTTCACCTCTTTCCAATTTTACAAACTGTTACTATCATATTATTTCAATTGCTTTTTTATGATAAATCACGCGTTTAGGAGAATATCCCAATAGATTAATTCTTAAAAGTTATAAAAAATTGTTTACATACATACAGTATGTATGTTAAATTTAACTTAATAATCAAAGGAGTGAATTACATGAAAATCAATAGCTTTTATCCGGTAATCATGACGGACAAAGTAGCAGAGACAAGCTTGTTTTTTCAAAAGTACTTTGGTTTTTCAGCTGTTTTCGAGGCAGACTGGTATGTAAGCTTAATAAAAGAAACTACAGCATATGAACTGGCCATTTTGGATAAGCAGCACGAAACGATTCCCTTATCACATGCCAACGATGTAAAAGGGCTGATTCTGAATTTTGAAGTGGAGGATGTTGATCGGTACTACCAGCTTTTAATTAAAGAAAACAAACTCCCTTTACATTTAAATATCAGGGATGAAGCATTCGGTCAGCGCCATTTCATTACGAGCGATCCAAATGGTGTTCTGCTGGATATAATTAGTGTAATTCCGCCTGATGATTCGTTTAGGGAGAATTACCATGAACAGATCTGGGCGGAGAAATAATATGAATGATTATGTTCCTTTGAAACTCTACTTTAATGAGGAGTTAGCCTGCCGATTGGCAGCGTTAATAGCGCATCATTATAAAGATTTCGCAACTGAATCGTTTATTTCACGAGTGGCAGCAGGTGTGGGCGGGAAGGAACTAAAATCCAGGGTGGAAGTCATTACAGATGAGTTGAATAAACATCTTCCAATGGATTATCCTGAAGCTGCAAACATTCTATTGAAAATTTTGGGGCCGGAAAATGATACCGAAGATGGTATGTTTACCAAAGGATACTTTCTAATGCCGGTAGCAAAGTTTGTTGAAAAGTTCGGCCTGGATCATTTTGATCTATCCATGAAAGCTTTATATGAAATAACGAAGCGGCATACTTCGGAATATGCGATTAGACCTTATTTGCACCTGGATATTGACAGCTGCCTGGAATACTTTAAGAAGTGGACGGGAGATGCTAATCCGCATGTTAGAAGGCTGGTCAGTGAAGGGACACGGCCAAGATTGCCATGGGCGAAAAGGATTGAGCCTTTAAAAAAAGACCCTGTTAATAACTTATGCCTGCTTCAGCACATGATGAATGATCCTTCGCCTTATGTCCGGAAATCAGTGGCAAACCATATCAATGATTTATCGAAGGATTTCCCTTCCACTGTTACCGCTTGGCTGGAAGCATGCTTGCAAAAACCGGATAATATAAATACGAAAGTAGTAAAACAAGGATTGCGGACATTAATAAAAACGGAGAATACAGAAGCACAACGCTTATTTATGTTACTGTCATAAAGGTGGGAAGACATGAGAAAAACGAAAGAGGAAACGATCCAAACGATTAACCTGCTGTTAAATACAGCAAAACATTATTTCACTGAAAAAGGATATGCTCATGTGTCCCTGGAAGATATTGTTCAACAGGCAAAGTTAACCCGGGGTGCAGTGTATCATCATTTTAAGAATAAAAAGGGATTGTTTTTAGCTGTATTCGAAGACATTCAAAAAGAAATAGGAGAAGAGGTTGAAAAAGAAGCGATGAAAAGCGAGGATTTATGGGAACAGCTGCTGAATGGCTGCCGGGCATTTCTGAATGTCGCTTCACAGCCGGATCACAAAAGAATTTTATTAATTGATGGTCCCTCTGTGTTGGGGTGGGACACTTTTCGCATGATGGACCGGAAGTACTCCATGAATTCACTGAGAGAATTGTTGACAGCCATGCAGGAGCATAAGCTGATTCAAGTCACTTGCATCGATGCATTAACACATACGCTATCCGGTGCTATGAATGAAGCTGTACTTTGGATCGCGGAAAATAATGAAAGCAACGAGACTATAGAAGAGGTGATGAAAGTGTTGAAAGCATTAATGCTTGGAGTGAGAAGATAAACGGACGTCTATGACAACTTTTCCTGCCAGGCTGAAATCAAATATAATCATTATTGTAGAAAGGCATGTTTTCTTATTGAAGGAAATCGTGTCTTTTTATATTTGCCTGCTTACATTATGGGTATTATTACTGGTCGTACATTCCGGTTGTATAGACTTATCCATTGCAGCAATACTAATCCTATATATATTTACAGGAGGAAAGCAAATTGAGTCCTTCAGGTAAAATCAAACAGATGCTTAGGAACCTTTTTAATAAAAAAAAATCGTCCCAAACATTTAAAAGAAATGCGCAGCCTATTTCAAGCAATTTGTTCCTGAATGAAAAAACTATTAAAGAAAAACTGGGATCAAGCGATGATATTATGCTTACAAAATTTAATATTACAGTGGGTGACGGTCAGAAAATAAATGCATTAATGGTCGCTGTTGATGGACTGGTGGATGAAGATTTAAAACGTGAAAATATATTAAAACCTTTGCAGCTCAAATCCTTGGATTACAAGCCAAATTCCAATCTGGATCAGGTACAGGATCAGATGCAGGTGAAAAATATTGAGGTAACCAGTGATCTTCATGACGCACTGAACCAGGTGTTGCTGGCCAAAATGTTCGTTCTGGTAGATGGGTATGCAAAAGGATTGCTTATTAAAGGGGAAGGCTATGAAGTACGGGCAATTTCCGAGCCGACTAATGAACAGACTGTGCGCTCATCACATGAGGGTTTTGTGGAAAGCAATGGCGTAAATATGTCCATGATCAGGCGCAGGGTAGTTGATCAGAACCTGAGGTTCGAAAGCTTTGAACTCGGAAAGTTAACGAAAACAGACGTAAAGCTTGCCTATATAGAGGGGCTGACAGACCCAGGGATCGTACAAAGAGTGAGGCAGAGACTGGAACAAATTGAGGTGGATGCGATCAACAGTGACGGGGAAATAGAGCAGTTAATTGAAGATCATCCCTATTCTATTTTTCCAACTGTCGGAAACACGGAAAGACCGGACAAGGCTGCCAGTCTGCTGACAGAAGGCAGAATAGTTATTTTAACCTCTGGTACTCCAATTACGCTATTTGGTCCCAATTTGTTTCTGGAGAATTTTACTCATATTGAGGATTATACATCACGGCCGTATTATAGCTCTCTCGTCAGACTGACCCGGTTTATTGCATTTTTCATCAGTATTTTTTCACCGGCACTTTATTTGACAGCATTAAACTTTGAAAAAAATTTAATCCCGTCCGATTTGGTGGTTCCTATTATCCAGGCCCGCGAGCTTGTCCCGTTTCCGCTTGTGATAGAAATGTTGATTGCCGTCCTTTTATATGAAATTGTACGTGAAGCGGGAGTAAGGCTCCCACAATCAGTGGGATCTGCGTTAAGTATTGTCGGTGCTTTAATTCTTGGGGAAGTGGCGGTCAGCGCCGGCTTAATCGGTGCCCCGACGATTGTTGTCGTGTCTCTTTCCTATATTGCATCTTTTGTGATCACCCCGATAGCAGATGTTGTATCCATATTACGGGTGGTATTGATTGCTGCAGCCGGTGTATTTGGATCGTTTGGTATTGTCATGGTTTCGCTGGGGCTCCTGACCCATGGCGTAATGTTAACCTCCTTTGGGGTTCCCTATATGGCTCCCTTTTCTCCTTTTTACTTTAGAGACTGGAAAGATGCCTTTATCCGGGTTCCAACCAGGCTGTTAAAAAAACGGCCGCAAAGTATTCCTATGCAGAAAAGAGATCGTATCACATCTGTACCGGAGACGGAGGAAAACCAATGAAAAAGGGGTTCTCTTTTTTACCCATCCTAATATTGCTTCTTTTATCCGGCTGTTGGAATAATTCCGAGTTAGATGAGAGAGCGCTAGTACATGGAACCGGATTTGATATAAATAAGGAAACCGGGCAATTGGATGCCTATGTGGAAATAGTGAAGCCATCTCCGGGAGAAGGGGAAACCTTTTCGTCCAATGAAAATCTTGTACTGCAAATTGAAACGGAAACACCGCTGGATGGCGCCAGGGAATTAATCCGTTATGCAAAAAGAAGGCTATATTTTGGTCATACAAGACTGTGGATTGTCAGTGAAGATCTGGCCAAAGAACGTTTTGCACCTATTTTTGATGTGGTTCGGCGTGATCAGATGAACCGGCTGAACAGCTATGTATTTATAACGAAAAACGATATTGGTGAGCTTTTTAATACACCGACACTTTATGAAAATCTTACCTCCGATGAAATAATTTCCGGGCTGGAGCAGACAAAATATACGTCTGAATTCATTCCTGTCAGATTGTATGAGTTCATGGCCTTAAATGAAGAAGAGCTAGAAACATCCTACATGCCAATTATCAGTATTATCGAGAATGTGTCAGGACCCATTACTTCAATTGAAGGAACCGCTGTCATAAAGGATCAACGCATGGTTGGGGAATTAACGAATGAGGAAACAGTGGCATTAACCATTATGCTTAATAAAGCGGAAGGTGGTGTGGTTCCGGTGTCAAAAAAAGAGGACGAAATACTTTCGATGGAAGTAAAACAAAGTCATCTAACCGTGGAACCAACACTCAAAGGGAAGGACTTGCATGTCTCACTGAATGCAGAATTGGTAGGAGAATTAGGCGATAACATCATGCTGCACCCCGAATACATCAATGAGAATTTCATGCAGGAAGTGGAAAAATTAATAGAAGATGAATTAAAAAGTAATTTACGCGCCACACTGGAGAAACTGCAGGGAATAGAAGCAGATATTACGAATATCGGCAAGGAAACGTATCGGAAATACCCGCATGAATGGCGTGAAATCAAAGAGGGTTATCATGAGGATATTTTTCCGAATGCCACGATAGACATCCATGTAACTGCCGACATCTTTCATCAGGGGTTAATAAATAAAAGTTTAAATGAGCCACGTGAAAAACCGGAAAATAACCCATTTCCATTTTTGGAATAGAAGGAGGATCCGCATGCTTTCAAAATGGGAAACGCTTTTTCTGTTATTATTAACACTGCCTATTCTTGGACATGTTGTTATCCTGCCTTTAATGATTGACGTGGCAGGAAGGGATGCATGGATATCGATTTTTCTTTCCCTTCCATTTGCCTTTTTGTTTGCCCTGGCCATCTACTTTATAAAAATAAAGTACAGGAAATTGAATGTGAAGAAAATTTTTAAAGCCATTCTCGGTGAAAAATTTGGGAAAGTTTTCATATTCATTCTCATTCTGTACTTTCTTTTTATTACGGTTGTATCTTTATCCAGTTTTATTGATTTTGTCTATATTTTATTTCTGCCGGATACTCCCCCGATCGCTTTGATTATCTGGTTTCTCATTTTTATTATGTATGGTGCTTCCAAAAGGATAAAAGGGATTGCATTAACTGCCGGCGTTTTGGCTTTTATTGCCCTGACCACCGGAAATACGATTACTATTTTGGATTCACCATTGAAAGATTGGGGGAACCTGAAACCGGTTTTGGAGTTTGGATGGAGTCCTGTGCTGATCGGAACGTTAATTATCTGCAGTATTTGGATAGAGTTGATTTTTCTTTTACTGCTTCCGGTGAAAAATGCGAAAGAGAAAGGAACATTTCTCTTATGGTCCATAGGTATTCTTTTAAATGCACTGATGATGTTATCAACGACAACCGGTGTCATTACTATTTTTGGTCTCGGCCAGGCTGAAAATATGCTGTATCCGGCACAGGAAATTGTCCGGATCATTAATCTCGGATTTCTGGACCGGTTTGATGTGTATGGCATGGTTTTAAATGGTTTTGGTACATATATTCGCTGTTGTCTGTATTTTCGCCTGACATATGAACTATGTACCACGGAAAAATCCTCCAGAACCTACAAAAGGTCCATCTATATTTTTCTTGCATTCATTATTGCAGCCTTCTCAATTTATCTTGATGTGGAGCATTTTCGTGTGGAAAATGCAATTAACATTTATGTATATATGGTTGTGCTATTCCCCTTGCCGTTCATTTTATTGCTGCTGAGTTTGCGGAAAAAAACCTCTGTTTCTTGACGATGTTCGTTCGGACATGGGGTGAAAATATCATATATTCCTCGTCAGAAGCGTTATTTGTCTTAGCAGGCATGTTCGAATGGACAAAGGAAGTGGCGATGTTTGTGCAGAATGTATTAAAATAGAAAGAGAACCTGGGGAGAAGGATGTGACTAGATGAAAGTTATTATAATTGGAAGCGGGGTTATCGGTGCCAGTGCTGCTTATCATCTCGCGAGGCAAAATATTGATGTAGTCATGGTTGATAAGCATCATAAAGGGAATGCGACAGATGCCGGAGCAGGTATTGTTTGCCCCTGGATGTCAAAAACAAATAATCAGGACTGGTACCAGATGGCACGGATGGGAGCAAAATACTACCCGGAATTAATTGCACAGCTAAAAGAAGACGGAGAGACAAATACAGGATATAAACAAGTAGGTGCACTGGGTGTCAGTTTACATCCGGAGGAAATGGACAAAATGATGCAAAACCTGGAAAGTAAGTACGAGGATGCGCCGGAGATGGGTACTTTTAAACGGCTCAGCGGCTGGGAAGCAAAGGAATTATATCCTCCACTGAATGCAGATTTTGAAGCCGTCCATGTTTCCGGCGGTGCCCGGGTGGATGGCCGCCTGCTCAGGGATGCTTTAAAGCGTGCCGCACAAAAAAAAGGTGCTGCCCTGATTCATGGGGAAGCTGTGCTGATTAGCGGAGGAGAAAGGATAAAAGGAGTTAAAGTAAATGGGGAAACAATCTTTGCCGATACCGTTATAGCAACGGGTGGTGCCTGGGCGCCCGCACTTATGAATCCTTTAGGTCTTTCATTAAAAGTAATGCCGCAGCGCGGACAAATAGTTCATCTACGGTTACCGGAGACTGATACTTCCGATTGGCCCCTCCTGGTGCCGCAAAAAGGTCATTATATGCTTGCTTTTGACGATTCACGGGTGGTTGTTGGGGCAACCCGGGAAAATAAATCGGGCTTTGATTACAGGATTACAGCCGGTGGCGTGGCCGAAGTGCTGGATGAAGCACTTAGTGTTTCTCCCGATTTGAAATATGGGACGGTAGAGGAAATCAGGGTAGGTTTTCGTCCTATGGGACCGGATATGGCCCCTTTACTCGGTACTGTACAGCCATATAATAATTTAATTCTTGCTAACGGGCTTGGTGCATCAGGACTTACGGTAGGTCCTTACGCAGGTTCTCTGGCTGCTTTGCTTGCTGCAGGACAGGAAGTAAATATGGATCTATCGCCATACGATCCAATGCGCGCGATTAAGCAAATGCAATAAATGTTAAAACAAGCTGAAACCCCTTCTAACAGGGATTCAGCTTGTTTTTTTACAGAGCTTTTCCTGAACCAGCATATTTTCTTTGAAGAAAATACACCGTTCTATGTTCATTATTTTGCAAAACGATGATCACCGATGGTTAAAATGGTTTCTCTTGAAAAAACCCAGCTGCTTTCTGCTTTGTCGGGATTGTAAAAGTATAAAGTGCCGTTTCCCTGTCCTCTAAAAGCAATAGCTTCTTCCACTGCTGCCATATCTTCCTCTGTATATTCTTCATTGATGGTACCATCCAGTACTGGGGAAAACGCATAATACCCGCCTGTTCTTTCATAAATAACATCCCTTACTGTATCGGGAAATTCATTGGCATCCACCCGATTTAAGACAACAGTGGCTACTGCGACTTTACCTGCATAAGGTTCTCCTTTTGCCTCGGCATTAACAAGTTTAGCCATTAATTCCCGATCAGCATGGGAAACAGAATTTGGGATATCAATGGTTTCGCCTGCCATTAAGTTAAAGCCTGAACGGTTGTTGGCAATCTGCAGGTTTTTCATGGTAACCCCGTGTTCTTTGGCAATGGATTGAAAAGTATCGCCAGGCTCTATTGTATAAGAAGCAGCTCCGGCAATTGCGGGCATTAAAGCTAAGCTTAGCGATAGTGTTGCAGTTAATAGTATTTTATTTAATTTATTCAATGTGTTAACCTCCTGATTTCTCAGCTTAAAAATACTTACATAATAGATTAATAGATGTAAAACAATCTGGCATTAACTAAAAAATGGGAAATTTAGTGTGGAGTGTCTGATTCCATGACCAACCTGGTTTTACGGCAATCCAGGAAGTATTTTACAATACTTAATAAATAGCGTATTTTGGTTTTTATAGTAAATTCAGGTTGATTTGTTACAAACGTTATATTTTTGTAATCTCTGGATTATCCACCTATACAGCAATGTATCTGTATGAAGAGACAGCGTGGGTCTGATGCAGGTAATAAATGAATTTTAAGTAGTTAAATAAAATTGGTGGAAGCTAACTTAATATTACTTATCATGTTCAATTTATGCTTTGAAACAGATCGTTTGTTCTGTTATAATAAGAACAAACATTCCCGTTCAGGAGGAGATTTTTATGCAATCTACTTTGGTTCACTTTGTGGAGAGCCAGGAAAAGATTATGATATATTATTTGGATGCAGACGGAAATATAACCCAGCGAATTATAAAAGTTATTGACGTCCATAATGGCAATATGCTTGCTTATTGCTATTACAGAAAACGGGTGCGATCATTTAAGTTGGTAAATATTCTTTCCTGGGGGAAAATAGGGAGCGAAGCCAGTGCTTAGCATATATTAGGTTGTGCTAATAACTGGCTTGCTTTTTTGCACGTGAAGAAAAACTATGGCGGTTAAAAGTATGCTCATCCCATCTATTCCAGGAAAAGATGTAGTAAGATCCGGAAATTTTGGCTCCCTCATCTGCTTCTTTAGTACCGCGGTACAGCGGTTCCGCGCCCCACCATAAAAACCAATAGTAGAACTTATTTCAATTGCAATGTGCCGGGGAGTTATTTATAATAATAAGTAATTTAGCAATTACAAATTACTATAGCCTGGAGGTGAGTGTATGGCTAATCATAGTGAAGAGAAAGTGATACGGAACTATGATGCCGGTAAGTATGTTACTCCGGACGGGTATACGAGTGATATAGCAGTTTTTACGATTATCTCGGAAAAAAAACGGGAAGCGGGTAAAAGAAATATAAAGGAACCGGAGAACAAAATGTTAAAAATCATGTTAATAAAAAGAGCAGCAAGAGATGCAGAAGGTGAGCCAAACATAGAAGGCGGGAAATGGGCTCTTCCTGGCGGCTTTATTGACGGCAATAAAAAGGAAACAGCAATGGAAGCGGCGTTAAGGGAATTGGAGGAAGAAACAGGGGTAAAGGGACTGTTTTTAAAACATTTTTCTGTATATGATGAATTTGGAAGGGACCCAAGGGGCTGGATGATCTCAAGTGCCCACTATGCCATTGTTCCGGAACAGAAATTAATGAAAAGAAAGGCAGGAGATGATGCACAGGAGGTAAAGCTATTCACCTTGGCTGAAACTGAGCAGCTTGAGCTGGCTTTTGACCACCGGAATATCATTTCGGATGCTTTCGAAAGAATGAAGAAAGATATGGCGGAAACGAAGATTGCGGGAAATTTTCTTCCGGAAGAATTTACGCTTTCAGAACTGCAGCGTGTGTTACAAACGGTAACAGATACACCGAAAATCAGAAATAGCTCTGTATTTTTCTCAAAAGTTCCAAAGCTTGATTTTATTGATAAAGTTTATGATAAAGAGGGCAAACTGAAGAAAACAAAAAGAAATTCGTACAGGCCCTCTCAATTGTATAGATTTAATGATCGGCCGGCAGTTACTTCGATTTGGGAATAAGGTATAATAACAGTAATTTGTAATGTGGAAATTAATTAAAACATTTTTTTATAATCAGGAGGGTTTCATCATGCATTATAAAGATGACAGTTTAGCATTGCACACGGATTTATACCAAATAAATATGGCTAAAGCTTACTGGGATGATGGCATCCATAATCGCCGTGCAGTATTTGACCTGTATTTCCGCAAAAAACCATTCGGGAATGGCTATGCTGTGTTTGCCGGACTGGAAAAGGTCATTGAGTATATTCAAGACCTTCGTTTCAGTGAAACTGACCTAAACTATTTAAAAGATGAACTGGGCTATGAAGAAGCATTTATTGACTATTTGCGTACCATAAAGTTTACGGGGAACATACGGGCATTAAGGGAAGGAGAAATTGTTTTTGAAAATGTACCCATGCTTCGCGTGGAAGCAGGTTTAGCTGAAGCACAACTGCTGGAAACAGCACTTCTTAATATTGTTAACTATCAAACATTAATTGCTACTAAGGCTTCACGGATTAAACAGATTGTAAAGGATCAGACAGTGATGGAATTTGGTACTAGACGCGCCCAGGAAATGGATGCGGCAATATGGGGAACTCGCGCGGCATATATTGGCGGATTCGACGCTACAAGCAATGTAAGGGCTGCCAAGTTATTCGGCATTCCTCCTGCCGGGACCCACGCCCATTCCATGATTCAAGCATACAGAAATGAACGGGAAGCATTCAGAAAGTATGCAAACAGCCATAAAGATTGCGTTTTTCTTGTAGATACGTATGACACCATAAAAACAGGGATGCCCAATGCCATTGCAGTTGCAAAAGAATATGGGGATAAAATCAATTTCCTTGGTGTTCGCCTCGATAGCGGTGACTTGTCATTTCTGTCAAAAGAAGCCAGAAAAATGCTGGATGAGGCAGGTTTCCCCGACGCAAAAATATATGCTTCCAGTGATCTGGATGAATCGACCATTATGAGTTTAAAAGCACAGGGTGCCCAAATCGACGTGTGGGGCATTGGTACTAAACTAATTACGGCTTATGATCAGCCTGCATTGGGGGCCGTATACAAATTGGCTGCTATTGAAAATGAACAGGGAGAAATGGAGGATACGATTAAGCTCTCCAGCAATCCGGAAAAAGTAACAACGCCCGGACTAAAAAAAGTGTATCGTATTGTCAATCAGATGAATGGCAAATCTGAGGGGGATTACATAACGCTGGAGGATGAACAGCCTGAAGAAGAGGAAAGGCTCAAAATGTTTCATCCCATTCATACGTATATCAGTAAATTTGTAACAAACTTTGAAGCAGTAAACTTGCACCATGAAATTTTTAAGGACGGTAAGCTGGTTTATGAAACTCCCGAACTTCCTGAAATGCAGGCCTATGCAGCAGAACAATTAAATTTGCTGTGGGAGGAGTATAAGCGAACAGTGAATCCGGAAGAGTATCCGGTGGATTTGAGTGAAAAGGCCTGGAACAATAAGATGGATTACATCCACCTCGTCAGAAGCAAGGTAAAAGAGATGGTCGGAAATGAGTGAGCAGACAATTGAATATTTTCGACAGCTGAACCCCGGGAAAAATCTTACATCCTTGCTTCAAAAAGGAACAAAGGTAGGAGTATACGGTTCTTCCTTTGACCCGATTACGAATGTGCATTTATGGACAGCTTCTACCGTGGCCCATCGAAAAGGGCTGGATTATATTATATTCCTCCCTTCTTCTGATAAAAGAAGGGATAAGCAAATGGCAACAGTGGAAAAACATCGCGCGGCAATGGTCCGATTGGCAATTAATGATAACCCGAAATTCTTAATGGATACATATGAATTTACAGCACAGCCGGGAAAACACTATTCCTATTATACAATGGAGCATTTTAAAGCATTTTTGCCGGAAGCGGAACTTTTCTTTATAATGGGAGCAGATTTGCTTGCAGATATCGCAAAAGGAAAATGGATGATGGATGAACAGCTGATTCGCTCCAATCAGTTTATTGTCATGGCCAGGGAAAATATAAATATGCTTGAAACTATCGCAAAATCTCCATTGCTCAGAAATTACGATGACGGCAGGTTTCAGCTCCTGGATAAAGGGCTTGCCATGGAAATCAGCTCGACCTATATAAGAGAGGAATTTTCCCGGGGAGGGGAACCGAGGTACTTACTGCCCGAAAGCTGCTACAGCTATATTAAAGACCATCGATTATACCAAGGTGATGACAGATGATGAACAGCATTTATATTATCAGACATTGCAGCGCAGAAGGACGGGCTCCTGCAGCACCACTGATGGAAGAAGGATTTAAACAGGCAAAACAACTGAGTAATTTTTTTAAGAAGAGAGAAGGGAACCGCATTATTTCCAGCCCCTTTTTCGGGAAGTCAATCGATTGTACCGGTTGCCAGGCAAAAATTTACTGATTGAAAAGGCCAGCCGGTTGTCAGAACGGGTACTTAATTCAGTAAACATGCCGGACTGGCTGGATAAACTTAAAGCTGCGTACGACAATCCGGATTTGCCGTGTGCCGGAGGAGAATCCAGCAATGAACCGCATTGTTTGGGTAGTGGAAGATGCTGCAGAAGATGAAGAGGAGAATATTATTATAATAGCACATGGAAATATGAGGTCTTTACTATTAAAATAATATGTCAAGCAATTTGGTTTTCCGGGAAGAATTTGAGCCATCCGGACATTTTCTTTTTACAATTATCACATAAAGGGCACTCTGTAGAGAGACTATGGGAGGACGAACAAAAATAAAAGACGGGAGAAATTATAATGAAAGCAATCATATTCGATTTTGATGGAACAGTCGCTGATACCCTGCCGACAATCTATCATTCTTTTCAGACCATTTTTAAGCAATTTGATGATAAGGAACTGTCAGATGAAGATGTCAAAGCAATGTTTGGCCCCTCGGAAGTTGGGATTATCCATGAGAGGTTAAGTTATCAGGATAAAGAAAAAGCCATGGAAACATTTTATCGGGTTTATGCAGACAG
This sequence comes from Virgibacillus aidingensis, assembly GCF_010994035.1. Taxonomy (GTDB): domain Bacteria; phylum Bacillota; class Bacilli; order Bacillales; family Amphibacillaceae; genus Virgibacillus_N. The sequence goes on along the minus strand of NZ_WIXN01000003.1, from coordinate 30,838 downwards.
CCATGCAGAACTTGTAAAAGAAAATCAGGAAATACAGGAACTGCTGAAATTTTTAAAGGAAAACAAATTTAAGCTTGGCGTTGTAACGGGGAAGGGAAGAAGCAGCCTGGATATTTCTTTAAAAATGCTCCATCTTGCTTCTTATTTTGATGTAACAATTGCAGGTGATGAAGTGGGGCATGCAAAACCACATCCGGAAGGAATACATAAAGCAATGGATTTACTGAATGCCGGGCCTGAGGAATCCATGTACATCGGAGACAGTGATGCTGACATTAAGGCGGGAAGCCGGGCAGGCGTGACAACGATTGGGGTACAGTGGCTGCCGGATTATCAGACACCGGAATTTGCCGAAGAGCCGGATAAACTTTTTAAAGATGTAGGAGATTTTAAGGAATATATAAAATCGTATATTTCCTGATTATCAGCTAAAGACGAATATCGGTATATAACGGGTTGGGGAGGGGAACTTTCTAAATGCGCTGTGGGGAATATAAACAGGGAAATGGCGAAACGTCCAATTTAAATCTGAATATGGTCCCCCCTTTATTCCCCCTTAAAAGTTATTACATTTTATATCATACCTTTTTGGCAGCATCATGACTTATTCTGGTCTGACAGGCACCCTGACGCCCAGGGAGCAGCTATGCTGGATACGGTGATTGTTTCCCCGGTTCGCTAAAAGAATGGGAATTCATTGTGAAAAAGTGAGCATTAAGAGGTAAAAAAATGTCCGCAACTAATTGGAAGCAGACATTTGACCAATACTCAAGTTATTTTTGATAAGGAATATCCAGCATCTCCGGGACGGTTTCAAACTCCAGTCCCTGATCTCTCAGGTTGGGAATGATTTGCCTTAAAGCTTCAATTGTGTTCGTCCTGTCACCTGACTCACTGGCTCCGTCATGCATAAGCACAATTGCACCTGGATGGATATTGTTGATGACGTTATAGGCAATGACTTCAGGCGGGTCTTCCTGCCAGTCAAGAGAATCTACAGACCAGCCTACTACGGTATAATCCATTTCACCCAGTTTTTCCAGCAATTCATCATATAAAAATCCATATGGTGCACGAAAAAGCTTGGGTCGATATCCCACTACAGAATTAATAATTTCTTCTGTGCGCAGAACCTCGGTTTCCAAAGTATCCATGTCACTTGCCTCTACCAGGTTCGGATGTCCATAAGTATGATTACCCACAACATGACCTTCGTTAACGATGCGTTGTAAAAGTTCCGGATAAGCTTCTGCTCTCGCTCCAGTAACGAAAAAAGTTGCCTGAATATCATGTTCAGCTAATAAATCCAGAATTTGCGGAGTAAAGCGCGGATCAGGACCATCATCAAATGTCAGTGCAACCGTATTTTCCGTTGGTGCGGCACTCAACACCAGGATATCCGGAAACCGCTGCTGTAAAATTACATTGGAGACAGGGTTCCGTATCCTTTCTTCATATTCCTCCCCATCTTCCAACTCTGGAATATTTTCCTGCTGGGCTGAACTTGGGTGTAATCCCAAGAATAGGGAACCGGCCAGCATAATTAATCCAATTATTGATAACGTCATGTTTTTACTCAATTTTATAACCTTCCTTTCTATTCCTGAAAACCTTTAAAATGATTGAAAAGCATTTTCAGACGTAAACTTTTCCTTCACGCACAGAGATGAATTTAAGTGATAGTCATGCAGGTGCAGGCTATTGCCCTTTTTAAAATTTATGAAAAGCCAGGTTTTCTAAAGGTTAGTTTATCCAACAGGAAAAATAATATGAGTGAGGTTGATAAGGAAAATAGATAAATATGAAAGAAGGGAAGATAACTTATGTCATCTTTGAGGTTGTAAGTTTAATTACACTAAAAAAAGGGACGTTCTTTTGCTTTTACAGCACAAGAACGTCCCATGCCTAAAATCGTCCGGAACGAAAAATGGCATACAGGATCCATATGAACATGCCGGCGGCAACAATAAAGCCGAGTTCGATGACTGGTATGTTCCAAATCGGGCTAGTCTGTCTAATAATGGCAGAGCCAATAATCAGCCCTGTCATAATGATGCTGAAAGCGAGCAATACAATACTGAAGGCCAGCCTGTTGCTGATTCTGTCCATTTTTTTCAGAGATTCTTCCAATTTTGGCACGGAAATTTCGACCCGTACTTTTCCTTTTTTAATTACCGATTTTACATCCTGGATATTTTTTGGAAAATCCTTCAGAAGTTCACGGTATTCAAATAGTTCATTCAGGAGGTTTTCTGCAATCCGTTTTGGCTGATATCGTTCCTTCAGCAGCTGTTTGCCAAAAGGTTCGGCCATTTTTATGATGCTGAGATCCGGGTCCATCCTTTCTACCATTCCTTCCATCGTCAGCAGTGCTTTGCCAAGAAGAGTAAGGTCAGCAGGAATTCGTATTTGGTGCTTATAGGCAACCGTAAATAATTCATTAATCGCATCCCCGAGACTTATATGGCTTAAAGGAATATCGTAATATTTATCCCTCAGGTTTTCCACGTCTCTATTTAATTCATTTATATTAACATCTTCAGGTATCATTCCCATCCGGTCTATTGCTTTAATGAGGCCTTCCGTATGTTGTCTTCTTAAAGCAATGACAAACATGGAAAGGCTGTCTTTCATTTCTGATGTCAGCTGTCCGACAGAGCCAAAATCAATAAATACTGTTCTGTCCCCCAGTAAAACCATTATATTTCCGGGGTGGGGATCGCCATGAAAAAAACCTTCTATAAATATTTGGTGAAACATGGCTTTTACAACATGCTCTGCGACCAGACCGGGATCATGGCCTTTCATTTCAAGTTTCTGAACGTCATCCAACTTTGTGCCGGTGATAAATTCTGCAGTTAATACGTGCGCTGTAGTATAATCCCAATACACTTCCGGCACATGAATATGGGAGTTGTTGCTGAATTGTTCTTTTATTTTTTCGGAGTTTCTTCCTTCATTTAGATAGTTAAGCTCTGTTTTCAGTGACCTGGCAAATTCCTCAATAATTTCCACGATGTTATAACGTGCTGCCATTTCCAGCCGTTTTTCCGCTATACCTGCAATATCCCTTAGTATCTCTAAATCTGTTTTGACATTTTCTTCAATGTTGGGACGCTGAATTTTTACCGCTACCGGTTCTCCGGTTTGTAATACAGCATAATGAACTTGTCCAATGGAAGCAGCAGCAACAGGTTTTTCCTGGAATTCGGAAAACATTTTTTCCACAGGTGCTTCCAGTTCTTCTTCTAAAATTTTCTTTGCTTCATCGGAAGGGAAGGGGCCTACATTACTTTGCAATTTTTCGAGCTCGATAATGATATCCTTCGGTAATACATCTGGTCTTGTACTTGCAAATTGCCCCAGTTTTACAAAGGTTGGACCAAGTTCTTCCATAAACAGGCGAATTCTTTCCCCGGTTGTTTTTTGTTTAATTTCTTTCTGCTCATTCAAGAAGACTCTTCTTGGCATGGAAAGAATTTCATGGAGTCCAAGTTCCATGGCAAGGTAACCAAAACCATACTTCGATAAAGCCTTAATAATATCTCTGTAACGCTGTAAATGTCTGATTCGTTTTTCAAAGATAAGAGATCCCTCCTTTCAGCAGGAATGTTCCTATGTATCCTAAAATACTTTTTTAAACCCTGCCTGCCGTAATACCGCATTTTGATGGATTGACTGAACCTAATGTCTTATTATATAAATGTACGGGTAAAGCTAATAATGTATCCCAATTATTTTTTACCCTGTTTTTAAGTAATTATAGCATTTTTCCCCTTATGAATCTGTTGATAATAAAAAAATACTATTTTTAAGAATGAAGCAGTACAATATATTATAGAAAATGTATTGGCTTAAAAATAATTAATTTGGCTACCAGAGGTGCTGTAAATGGATTTTAATATTGGGCCGCGTATGGTGAAAACGGGTCTGGCCGTTGCTTTGACTTTGCTTATCACCGGTATATTAAATCTTGAACTGGCCATTGTTGCAGCAATCGCGTCTGTAATCGCGATGCGACCATCCATCATGCGGTCTTATACGTATATTAAAGAGGTCGTTATATCCAATAGTATCGGCCTTTGTTTTGCCCTGGCCGGCTATTTTCTGCTTGGATCCCATCCGCTGTCGGTAGGGGCCATGGTGGTTCTTGCCATCGCCATTAACGTGCGGCTGGGTTTAACTAAAACGGTCAGTCTGACCACGTTAACCGTCGTCGTCATGATGATCGGAACGGGAGAAGGAATGACGTTTTCCTATGTTATCCAGCGGTTATCCCTGGTTGCAATCGGTGTATTGTCCGCTTTTATTATTAATGTGGTAGTTTTCCCGCCGAATCATGACAAAAATTTATTTAAAATGATTAAGAAGGCCAGTGAGAAAACGAATTTCCTCCTGCGGGTCAGTACAAACAATACGATGAGTGTTCCCCAGGTAAAAGCGGAGGATAAAGAAATGGAAGATATGATTGATGATGCAAAGGATTACTTTGAAATTATCTATGATGAACGAAACAATATTTTCATTCGCAACAGGATCCGTTTTTTCAGGAATATTATTATTTATAAACATATGATACAAGTACTGATTAAAAAAAAGGAATTGATCCGGCAGATAGAGAAGCATTTTGAGCAGATTGAGGAAAACGCCGGGAATAAAAAGTTTCTGATTAAAAAGCTTGTTAACGAAATAAGCAATTACAGTGAAAATATTGTTATGTTATATGAAGATAAAATTGTTATGGATAAAGACCTGCAAAAAGAGGCAAAAGCTGCCATGCAGATTACAATCAATAATTTGATAGATGAGCTGCAGGGTTCCGAGTTTGACAAATGGACTGTGGTTTTTCCGATTGCCAGCAGTATTATTGAGTTGTTTTATGAACTGGATAAACTGGAACGCTTTGTCAGGGGGAAAGAATTAAGCACGCAAAAACAGAAAAAAAAGGATTAATCCCGAGTATGCATACTCGGAAGCTGTAACGGGTACACTTAACTAAAGTTTAAATGATTTGTGGGAGTGATTTATATAGTTTCACAGGACAAGCTCGCTTACTATCAGCAGAAATATCCGATTCTTCAATACGTAATGACTAAAAAGCCTGTTCTATGGGAAAACCCTTCCAAAAAATCTGTGAAAGACCTGGAGTCAACGCTCAGCCGGGATGATATACTTGAAGCGGAAGAACTATGGCAGCGGTTTGCTCCCTTTTTAATGAAGGAATTTCCCGAGACGAGGGAAGCTGACGGAGTAATTGAATCTCCTTTAAGAGAGATACCGCGAATGAAGCAGGCTTTGGAAAACGAGTTTGGATCAGGGTTTTATGGAAGATTATTCCTTAAATGTGATAACGAACTGTCGGTTGCCGGTTCCATTAAAGCAAGAGGCGGTTTTTATGAAGTATTGTATTATGCTGAAAAATTGGCTTTGGAAGCCGGATTAATTACAAAAAAAGATAACTATGAAGCATTTTCCAGCCCTGAATTTAAAAGCTTTTTTCAGCAATATAAGATTGGTGTTGGTTCCACCGGAAATTTAGGATTAAGCATAGGGATCATGAGTGCTAAACTGGGATTTACCGTGTCGGTATACATGTCCCATGATGCAAAGCAATGGAAAAAGGATTTGCTTCGAAAAAAAGGGGCAAAAGTATATGAGTTTGATGGAGATTTCAGTAAAGCAATAAATGCCGGGAGAAAGGAAACGCTGGCTGATCCTAAGGGATATTTTGTAGATGATGAAAGTTCGAAGTATTTATTTCTTGGATACAGTACTGCTGCATTGCGTTTGAAGAACCAATTCGAACAGGAAGGAATACTAGTAGATGAGGAGCATCCATTATTTGTATACCTTCCATGCGGTGTTGGCGGTGCACCCGGCGGCATTACTTTTGGGTTAAAGCATGTTTTCGGGGATCATGTTCATGCTTTCTATGTTGAGCCTGTTCAATCAGCATCTGTATTAACCGGGCTGGTGACCGGAGAAAAAGATAAAATCAGTGTTCAGGATATTGGACTTGATAATAAGACAGAAGCGGATGGTCTTGCGGTTGGCAGGCCTTCGACTTTTGCAAGTGCGATCAGCGAGCAATTAGTAAGTGGGATCTATACTTTTGAAGATTCCATTTTATTCAAATTACTCGCGATGCTGGCAGATAATGAAGATATTTATGTAGAACCTTCTGCTGCAGCAGGATTAATTGGACCGTTCAAAGTATCCACTTCGGATTATATGGTAAATCAGCAGATTAGAAGTGAAAATGCAACGCATATTGCCTGGGCCACAGGAGGCGGTTTAGTTCCTGAAACAGAAATGGCTGATTTCTACAGGCGAGGCAAGTCCCGCTAAAAGAAAATAGGAAGAAAGACTTGTTTATGGATGGTTTTTTTGATAAAGTTGAAGTAACAAGTTCATATATCTTATTTTAATTTATTTAAAGTAAGGGTAGAGGCTGCAATGACCATCAGTACCTGTGAAGAGGAGAATGAGCTCCGCTGATTCATGGGAAAAGGGGGAATTGCCGAAGTGGATGGATGCTCATCATCCGGAAGCTGGTTCTGTTATTGAATAGATGCAGAATTGTCATATAGGAAACTATATGGAGGGCTATCATGCTGAGAACAAATTTGTTCTTTAAGCAACAGCGGCCTTTCGTTGTTGTTTTTATTTTGGCTCTCCACACCAACAAAATTTAAGAATAGGGTGTGAGATTAAATGAATTTCGGGAGTGTATTAACAGCAATGGTAACGCCATTCGATCAGAATGGGGAAATAGATTTCAATGCTGTGGAAAATTTAGTAAACCATTTGATTGCCAATGGCACGGACGGGATCGTAGTTGGAGGTACAACAGGTGAATCACCTACGCTAACCCATGAAGAAAAACTGCAGTTGTTTAATTTCGTGGTAAAAGCAGTAAATAAACGTGTGCCGGTAATCGCCGGAACAGGGTCAAATAATACGAAGGAATCTGCCGAACTTACGAGGGAGGCCGAGGTAAGTGGTGCAGATGGGGTCATGCTTGTTACCCCATACTATAACAAACCTTCCCAGGAAGGAATGTATCAGCATTTTAAAACAATTGCAGAAAATACTTCATTGCCTGTGATGCTATATAATATTCCTGGCAGAAGTGTTGTTAATCTGGAGCCTGAAACGATTATCAGACTTTCTCAAATAGAAAACATTGTTTCTGTCAAAGAAGCAAGCGGAGATCTTGATGCAGCAGCAGAAATTATCAGCCATACTTCCGATGATTTTAGTGTCTACAGTGGAGATGACAGCAACACACTGCCAATGATGGCAATTGGCGGAACTGGAATCGTGTCCGTTGCTTCCCACATTATCGGAAATGAAATGAAAGAAATGACAAATGCTTTTCAGCGCGGTAATGTTACAGATGCTGCAGCGCTGCACCGTCAGCTGCTGCCGATGATGAAGGTTCTGTTTTCAGCACCAAATCCAACCCCGGTAAAAGAAGCCCTGAACCGAATCGGTATCCCTGTCGGGGGCGTCCGCTTGCCGCTTATCCCGTTGAATGATGCAGCACGTGCTAATTTGTTTAATGTAATGGAAGTGTATGAGACGAAAAAAGCGGCAGGATATTAATATAGGCAAGAGAGCTTGATTCGATGCGGATTGAGCTCTTTTTGTTTTAGCCGGCGGATTTAATTAAAATAAAAGCTCTCCATCATAATGTTTCGTGGGCTCAAGGCCAAAATCGTTGGAAAATCGTATAAAATGTCTTCGAGGAGCGGTCTCAAGTCCAAAAATTGTCTACGAGGAGCAGCATCAAGGCCAAAATTGTTGTATAAGCAGTTGAAATGTCTTTGATGACCGGTCTCAAGGTCAAAAACTATTGTATAAGGAGCTGAAATGTCTTTGGTGAGCAGTCTCAAGTCCAAAAATTGTTGTATAAGCAGTTGGAATGTCTTTGATGACCGGTCTCAAGGCTAAAAACTCTTGTATAAGGAGCTGAAATGTCTTTGATGAGCAGTCTCAAGGCCAAAAATTGTTGTATAAGCAGTTGGAATGTCTTTGATGACCGGTCTCAAGGCTAAAAACTCTTGTATAAGGAGCTGAAATGTCTTTGATGAGCAGTCTCAAGGCCAAAAACTGTTGTATAAGCAGCTGAAATGTCTTTGATGAGCAGTCTCAAGGCCAAAAATTGTTGTATAAGCAGCTGGAATGTCTTTGATGAGCGTTCTCAAGGCCAAAAACTGTTGTATAAGGAGCTGAAATGTCTTTGATGAGCGTTCTCAAGGCCAAAAATTGTTGGATAAGCAGTTGAAATGTCTTTGATGATCAGTATCAAAGACAAAAATGGTTTGAAAATCGTATAAAATGTCTTCGAGAAGCAGCCTCAAGGACTAACTCCGTAAGATAAGCAGTCAAAATGTCTTCGAAAAGCCGAATCATGAACAAAGACATCAAAAAAGAGTCATGAAAATGTCTTCGAGAGATCCAACATGGTAATTAGAAGTGTTTTATTCGATGTTTCGTTCGTGATAACTGAGATATACCGTACTTTATGAGAGAGTATGAAAACGTTTAGGTAAGGTGAAACTTATTCCGTTAGTCTCAAGAAGTCCGCCATTATAATGACGAACTCATCTTTTTAGATCCAAATACTTTTATAAACTCCCTTGTATGACACCGGCAGGGGTTTTCCCCCACGCTTCCGTTTTGGCGCCGTAGAGTATCCATGGATCAGGAAGTTCAAACGCATGGTCAGCCGGAAGCAACTTTGCTTCCTCTCTTGTCAGATCCATCCAAATATAGGTTTCTTCCTCATTCTGTGCGGCAAAATTTCTGTAATCTTTTGATATGGTTTCCCACAGTCCTTTTTGGGAAGTAATATCCTTCCATGGATAAACTGCATGTAAATAATGATGTTTCTTTTGATCGGTCTTCGTAATGACAAAGCGCGTGTGATCCTCATTTTCATAAAAATTCCATTGCTTCAGGTCTTCATCATGAAACAGATATTTAGATCCGGGAAAAGGGTAATAGCATTCATAAGGAAAGGGCTTGCCAGATTTGATATATGTTTCCTCAAGCCATGCTTTTTTATGGTCAAGGCTTGTAATTCGATTCCATGGTTTCGCCTCTGTTTCCAGCATGGAAGTATCTTTAGTTACAGCCCCATGTAATTTTGTATATGTATCCAGCTGATTCTTTTCCAGCACCCGCTGAGCAGGTATATTATGTTCTTGGGTGTTTGCACCAACCCATACAATACTCTTTTCCTCGGATGCTTTATTAAAAACGTAAGACGTGAGTTTTGTCGAATAACCTTTTCCTTTAAATCTTGTGTCACTTCTTAAACGTCCTACCATCGCATAATGTTTTGCATAGATAGTATATCCAGCCATGCTGACAAGCCGGCCGTCCACAAATAACCCGAACAAGCGATGGGGAGGTGAGGAAAGCCGTTCAAATATGCGGATAACGTAATCATCCTCTATCCCGGTTTGCATGGATTCCACGGTAGGAAGGTCATGTATGTTCAGTTGCTTTATAAGCTCATTCATATGTAATTCCCCCAGCAGCAAGATGTATTTCCATATAAATTATAACTGTATTTTACTGAAGTTTAAAATAAAAGAAATCCAATAAAAAAAGAATCATTTTCCGATTCTCCTGGATAACGATTCTTTTTATGTTTGGTTTGGTATAATAAATCTTTCTTTGTTTTGGTTTTGCGTGTCCGCAGATCCAGTTCTGCAAATGGACTGCGATTGATTTCCGGGTTTAATCTGCCTTCCCGGATCAGTTTCTGCCGCTTTTTTTGTGCTTTGGATCTCGCCATTTTGATATGCTCCTTTTTATATTTATATTTTTTTCATTATAATGGAAGACTGCTTATTTGTCACATGTTCGGTAATACTGCCGGTTATGCTTAACCAATTAAGCAAAAGTGGAATGTAGTTAATGAGGGCGGGACAAAACAATTTTAGTAAACAGAAATCCGAACATCCTTAAACTTATGATTAAAACCCGCTCTGGAAATATCATCACTTTTACCGATAGTACTAGTCGCCATCCGATTAAACTACTTTGGTTGTTTTCTCGGTGGCTGCTTTGCCGCGAACAGTCCAGTGCCAAAACATCAACTATAAAAACCGCTTATCATGGGAATTTTACCTCTCCCATGATAAGCGGCTTCCGTAAATATTATTCAATTACTACATCATTCAGCATCATGATGCGGGACGGGTGCATCCAGAATCCTTCTGTACTATTATGGACTGCGGCGATATACTCGGTATGCCTCAAATAGGCTAAAGGTGCCTCTTCTACTTCTATCTCCTGGACTTCCTGATAAAGCTCAACTCTTTTATCCGGATCAGTTTCTCTTCTTGCTTCATCTATTAATGCATCGACTTCTTCATTTACATAAAAACTGCGGTTGCCCGGTGTTCCAACTGAATCGGAATGGAAAAGAAAATACTGGTTATAATCACCATCTCCGGTCATATTCGACCAGCCAAGAATAAACATATCATGATCCCCATTGGCTGTTCCTTCCAGATAAGCTCCCCATTCCACTACCTCAATGGAGACATCAATGCCTACTTCACTAAGCTGGGATTGAGCAACTTCAGCAGCATCCATCCTGGCCTGGTCATCATTTGTCCAAATGGTGGTTTCGAAGCCGTCGGGGTAGCCAGCCTCTGCAAGCAGTTCCTTTGCTTTTTCTACATCATAATCCAAACCTTCCAAATCAGGGTCATGCCCGATAACGGCAGGCCCTATTGGACCTTCTGCATAAACCCCGACGCCATTATATACATGATCAATGATTGTTTCCGTATCCAGTGCATGAGAGATAGCCTGGCGGACTAATTTATTATCAAATGGCTCTTTTTGCACATTAAAACCTATATAATCCACACCGAGTCCTTCACTGCGGTATAAATACATGTTTTCAGACTCTTCCACCTGAATAACATCATTCGTATTTATTGGTTCGGCAATATGCGCATTTCCTGTTTCAATCATACTGATTCTTGTCTGTCCTTCAGGGATAACTTTAAATGTTACTGTTTCTACGTTGGCAGGTTCGTTCCAGTAATCATCATTTCTTTCAAGAACAATTTCATCTCCCGGCTCCCAGGAACTGAAGATAAAAGGCCCGGTCCCTACAGGTTTTTCATTTAATAAAGTCTCGCCGCTTCTGTCAGCTTCGATTGCCTGTGGACTGATTATACCGCCGGAATAGTGGGCAAGATTGGCCAGCAGTGGTGAAAATGGATATTCAGTTGTAAATTTAATGTTGTATTCATCGACCACTTCAATTTCATCGATCATATTGAATAAATCTGCCCTTGGTGAAGCAAATTCTTCATCAACAACTCTTTCTAAATTTGCTTTTACAGCTTCAGCATTAAAAGGTTCCCCGTCATGAAATTCCACATCATCCCTTAACGTGAATTCCCATGTTAAGTCATCGACCCTTTCCCATTCTGTTGCAAGCCCCGGCTGGAATTCCATATTTTCATCCTGTATCACCAATGTTTCGAAAATTTTATTATGATATACGTTTGCTGATGGAATATCTGTACCCATATGCGGATCCAGTTCTGTTGCATCAGAGCCAACAGCGATGATAAGTGAATTGCCGCTGTCTCCTTCTTCTGTCGCTCCCTCGTCAGCCTCTGTATCCGGTTCACTGGCACAAGCGGCCAGGAGTCCAACTAGACCAATAAATAACATAAATGAAATGATTTTTTTCATAATGATCTCCTCTAATTTAATTATTTATTATTTGTAATTCTTTTGTTGCTTTCGTTAAGTTCTCAATCCCGTTTTCCCGGATAACAACCAGATCTTCTATTCTAACTCCACCCCATCCTGAGAGGTAGATGCCTGGTTCTACGGTGATCACCATCCCGGGCTTAAGTATCGTGTTATCTGTAGATCTCATCGCAGGGCTCTCATGAATATTCAACCCTAGTGAATGACCAAGACTGTGGCCGAAATGCTCCCCATATCCAGCATTGCGAATGATTGATCTTCCCACTTCATCCAGTTCATTGCATTTTTTACCCGGACCGACTTGTTTTAGACTCTCTTCCAGTGCTTTTGAAACAATGCTGTAAATTTCTTTTTGTTTCTCAGTCGGTTCACCAATAACTACTGTTCTGGTGAAGTCAGTATAGTAACCATTGACTTTAGCACCGAAATCCATTTTTACAAAATCCCCAACTTCTACTATTCTGTCAGTAGCTTGTCCGTGAGGAAGGGAAGATCTTTCCCCGGAGGCAATTACATGGTTTTCCTTGATACCTTCTGCACCATGTTTTTTCATAACATATTCAAGTTCTAATCCAATTTCCTTTTCACTCATACCTGGTTTAAGGAAACCGGTGATATGTTCGAAAGCAAGATCACAAATACGAATACCTTCACGAATATGATTGATTTCTGATTCGTCTTTTATCATTCTGATTTGCATAATATACGAATCTATTAATAAAAAATGGGCTTTTGGCAATTGTTTTTCGAGTTTTTTTAATGACCCAACGGGGAGTGAATTTTCTATTCCGATTTTGTGCAGATTCATTTTTTTCATTTGTTCCCCGACGCTTTGTTCCAGCTGGCCTCCAGGGTGCTGGATCACTTCATAATGGCTGGTGGAACTGCTTTTTGCATCATCAATATAGCGAAAGTCTGTTAACAGAATACTGTTAGTTTCAGTAATAATCAGAGCTCCGCTGCTCCCCGGAAAATTCGCAAAATAACGGCGGTTTTGTGCTGAGAATATCACTGCTGCATCCAGATTATTTTCCCGGATTGCTTTTCTGAGGCTTTTTATTCTTTGTTCTATGCTAATATAAATCACCTTCACTTCTTATTTTTGTTTTGCTGAATAAGGAATATTCAGCTTTAAAAATAAATTTTTCTAAAAAAAATAAAATTAATTAACAAATAGTATATTTAGGTTACAACAAAATGTCAATATATATATCAATAAAAATAACATATTGATGTTTAAAGGCGGTAATTGTTTTTATATTAATTGATATTATAGTTATACACTATCATTTTGTTTCTATATAATGGTATTTGGCAGACATATAATTTAATATGCCGGTATTTGGGGTGTTTAGCGAAAAGTGAAAGCGTTTTTCTTATTTTATATGTAATTGCACCTATCCTTTTAATAGAAATTGAAGTTATAATGAAAGATAATGATGTGAAGCGGGGAGATTTTTATGAATAAACGAAAATTAATAAAGAGAATAAATGTGGCATCGAAAAAAGTGGCTGCCGATTTAGTAATAACAAATGGAAAAATTGTTGATGTATTCAATCAGGAAATAATGGAAGGTGATATTGCCATTGCCGATGGAGTATTTGCAGGAGTTGGAGATTACGAGGGAAAAAAGACGATTGATGCAAATGGAAAATATATTTTACCCGGTTTTATTGATGGACATGTACATATTGAATCAGCCATGGTTACGCCAGATCAATTCGCACACGTCGTTCTTCCGCATGGGGTTACCACGGTAATCGCCGATCCACATGAAATTGCGAATGTAAGCGGGGCAGAAGGAATCGATTTTATGATCAAAGCGTCTGAAGATACTCCTCTAAATGTGTACTTTGGTATGCCTTCTTGTGTACCTGCAGCCCCCTTTGAAAGTAATGGTGCAACATTGCGGGCTGAAGAAATACTTCCTTTTTATAACCATCCAAGTGTAATCAGTCTGGGGGAAGTAATGGATTATCCGGCGGTTAAAAATACAGAGGAACAAATGCTTGAAAAGCTGCTGAATGCCCAAGAGGCAGGAAAAGTGATTGATGGCCATGCCGCAGGATTTGATCAGGTTGGATTAAATGTGTATATGGCTGCTCATATCCATAGTGATCATGAATGCACCACACCAGAGGAAGCAAAAGAAAGGCTGCAGCGCGGTATGTATGTGATGCTGAGGGAAGGGTCTGCTTCGAGAGATTTAAGAAAGCTTTTAAATGCTGTGAATGAGAAAAATGCCCGCCGGTGTTTATTCGTCACCGATGATAAGCATTTGGATGATCTGATGAAAGAAGGAAGTATTAATCATAATGTCCGGGTTGCAATAGAACATGGTCTAAGTCCAATTACAGCCATACAGATGGCAACAATCAATGCAGCAGAATGCTTTGGTTTACACAATAAAGGAGCGATTGCCCCTGGATATGATGCAGATTTTCTATTTGTAAATAATCTGGATGATCTGGATATAGCTGAAACCTTTGTCAATGGTGAATCCGTTGCTGCAAATAAAAAGGTTAAATACGAACAAGAGAATACTGTATCAGTATCATACCGGCTTACAAACAGTGTCCATATAAAAAATGTGACAGAAAAAGATTTGCAAATAACACTGCAGAAAAATCAAAAAGCAAATGTAATTTCCATTATCCCTAATAGTATTACTACAAAACATAAGGTGATGGCTGCAGATGTAAAAAATAACCTTTTTCAACCATCAGCTGAAAAGGATCTGCTGAAATTGGCCGTTTTAGAAAGGCATCGGGGGACCGGGAATATCGGACTCGGTATTTTACATGGTCTTGGTCTGAAAACAGGTGCCATTGCATCCACAATTGCCCATGATTCCCATAATATCATTGCTGCAGGGATAAAGGACGGGGATTTGTTAGAGGCAATACATTATTTAAAAGAAATAAACGGCGGAATAGTGGTGGTAAAAGAGGGGAAAGTATTGGCATCTCTTGCTTTACCCATTGCGGGACTCATTTCAGATCAGCATTTTCAAAAAGTAAATAAGAAACTGGGCATATTGGATGAAGCACTGGAAGTCATTGGATTTCAGCAGAACTTTAATCCATTTATCACCCTGTCATTCCTGGCTCTTCCGGTTATTCCCGAAGTAAAATTAACTGCCGGGGGATTGTTTGATACGAAGCAGTTTAAACATATTCCCATTTCAGCTGAGTAGATTCAGGAAAAGTACCTGTTACTTGCCTGAATTTGCATAGATAACGCGGTTTATTGCTGGAAGGGCTGTGAAAAAAGTGTTTCTTTTTTTCACAGCTCTTTCACTTTAATCATTAAATTTCAGCTGTGCACCTTAGCAGTTTAATAGTATGACATAAAGACTGTTGTGCATTTGAAGATAAGATACCGCTGTTACTGCAAAATGAAAGGACTGGCGGAAAGTTAGGCATTTGATATCCCGCAGACCTAAAAATCAATAGTAAATACAATACAGAACTATTATGATCGGGATTGTTTTAAACACTATCATAGTTTCCTGACCTAAAAAACCCCTTTATTTTATCCAATTTTATATTATAATAAGTTGTAAGCGTATACAGATTATAAATCTATGGAACGCTGTATTTATTTTTAAATAGTGAAAGAATCTTAGGAATTATGCTCAATGGGGGGATTGTAATGGAGCTGGTACTTCAACAAAAGCAGAAACTCAACTTAGTAATGACCATGGAATTGCGTCAGGCCATAGCGATATTACAATATTCAACGATTGAACTATACGACTATCTCCAAAAACAGGAGCTGGAAAATCCTTTAATTGAACTCTCGGACAGAGAAGACGTTCATTATGAAAAAGGAAATATTCCAGTTAAGCATACAGGTGCCGACTCGAAAAATCCAATTGATTTTTTACCGGATAAAAAAGCAGATGAAAGAGAAAAATTGCTGGATCAGGCTACCTGGCTGAACATTACGGATCAAGATAGGATATTGCTGAATTATCTAGTATTCAACCTGGACGAAAATGGCTATTTGCCGTTTCAGGAAGAAGAAATTGCTGCAGAGCTTGGTTTGGATATAGAAGTAGTGAAAAACGGCATTCAGATGCTGCAGACACTGGAGCCGGCAGGGGTGGGAGCAAGAAGTCTGGCCGAATGCCTTTATTTACAAGCAAGGGCGCACTATCCGGAGGCATCTATAACCCATGACATTATTAAAGACCACTTAGAACAGCTGGCAAACAAAAAATGGCACGACATCGCCAAATCATTAAATATAAAACTGGCTGAAGTGAAAGCAGCATTTGAATTGATCCGCAGGCTTAATCCAAGGCCATGCCGGCTGGATGATCAGGCAATCGAGTATGTAAACCCCGACGTTATTGTGGAAGAAGCTGCCGGCAAGCTGGAAGTTTACCTAAATGATAAGTATTTGCCTAAAGTAGAATTTAATCATAGCTATAGTAAGTTAGGTAAAGAAAATGCTTTAAATAAGTATATAAAAGATAAATACAAAAACTATCAAATGCTTATTAGCAGTCTGGAACAGCGGAAAAATACAATTTTAAAAGTTACGGAAGCGATTATAAATAAGCAGCAGGAATTTTTTACGAAAGGTTTTTCCGGACTTCAGCCATTGACATTGAAGGAAATTGCTGAAGAAATTGATATGCATGAATCTACCGTCAGCAGGGCAACGACAAATAAATTTATACAAACGCCCAAAGGGACTTTTGATTTCCGTATTTTTTTTACTTCAAAATTAAATACAGATAGCGGGGAAAATGCTTCCCAAACGAAAGTAAAGTTATTGCTGGAAGAACATATTAAAAATGAAAATAAATATAAACCATATTCCGACCAGAAAATAGCTGATTACCTTAAAACAAAAAAAGGGATAACCATTTCAAGGAGAACGGTGGCAAAATACAGGGAGGAATTAAATATTCCATCATCAAGCAAAAGAAAAAAGATAAAAATATAATAGGGCTGTGAATTGTGGGGAAACGCGATTCACAGCTCTTTTTTATTAAAGCATAACAGTACATGATTCCTTAAATTGCAAATAGAAATATCGCCAAGTCAAAACTTTGTGCAAAACGCATTATTAACTGAAAAAAAGGGATTATAAGTGTTAAGTAGCAGGTTTGTTTGGGATAAAAAAAGAATTAAAACGGGGAGAAATCCAGGGAATCCTGTTATTGAATAATGACAGATTGACAGTTAACAAACCCGCATGGCAGAATGGATATGCTCTACTGCTGATGCGGGTTATTAGTATATATAAGGTTCACCCTGAAATATCAGTATACATGTCTGTGCTCAATGAGTTATATTAACGCCCCACCAATTGCTGGATACTGCCGGAACAAAAATGCCGGCATTCTGTTCCTAATGTTCATCATCGTCTGAGTGCATGTCATCATGATCCATTTCCTCGTGATGATTGTCTTCTTCTTCCTCTACATGTGAATAGTCCCCGCCTTCACCGACTGTTACTTCCTGTTCCGGCATGGTATGCATATCCCTGGCTGTTACATGGACTTGAACATGGTAAATTCCATCCTTATCAAAGGTAGTTTCAGCCGTATAGGTGCCATCTTCATGGTTGTCAGCTTCCAGGAAATAACTATCATCTTTTTCTCCTTTTTCCCAGATTTCATACTCCACTTCATCCGCATCCGTAACAATCTCATCTCCATACGTTACTTCAGCAAGCAGATCCAGTGTTTCTCCTGCCTCTATACTGTCATTCACCTGCAAATCGACTTCAAGAACAGCCAATTCTTCTTCGGCGTCTTCGGTGCTGCCATTATTCTCTGTTTCCGCGTTGCCATTACATGCCGCTAAACCGAAGCTAAGCATAATCAGTAAAATAAACATAGCCAATTTCTTTTGCATTTATACACACTCCATTCTATTGTATTTATTTCATATTTATCGCCGCGAAAATTGGAAAGTACTGTTTTGCCGTGATAACATATCTACAATTCATTAGCTACTCTTCTCAAATCACCCATAATGATGTCAGTTTCCGAGGATTCAACACCATTATATTTCTTAAGCACTTCCCCTTCCGGACTGACCAGATAGAAGCTGGTGCCATGTGTAAATTGGTCATCACCTTCCGGCGGTTCCAATAAAGGAGACTGAAATGATTTGATTGATATTTCCTTGATCGTTTCAAAGTCATAGCCTGTAAGGAAGGTCCAGTTATCCAGGTCTGCATCATACTCAGCTGCATATTCACTTAACACATCGGGCGTGTCATAATCAGGGTCTACACTGAAAGAAACAAGTTGAACATCCAAGTTTTCTTCCTTTATTTTATCCTGCAGCAAAGACATGTTGGTTGACATTGGAATACAAACGGATGTACAATTCGTGAAAATTAAATCCGCAATCCACCATTCACCTTCCAAGTCTTCATTTGTGAGTGTTTCATTATCCTGTGTGGTAAATTCAAATGGTTCCATGTCACGCGCCATATTGGTTTCAATATTGTATCCTCCGCATGCGGTTAGAAGCAATAACAGCGTAATTAATAACAGCCGTTTTCCTAATTTCAATGTATGATCCTCCTTCATAAAATTGATCAGCTGGTTGGGCTGGGATGAGTGCATGATTGACCATGCATATCTCTATTATTTGTTTCCATTGCCTTTTCAAATGTATAAACAGTACCGCCAAATCCTTTTACAAATTTCTCTGCGTGCTCTTTCAGATTAAATGAAAGTACCTGGGGCTGACAGCATCCGACATGAATGGATGTATCCACAACAAATGCAGCCGAAGCAGCATTTGTTGTGGTCTGATTTAAGAAATCATAACATATGGCTTGTATTGCTTTTTCACGCAGCTGGTGATGACGGATAAGCCCGCAATGGGGGCAGCATGCTGTTTCAATCTTTGAATCGGGCAGAATAATGCGATATGCTAATTTTTCATTTACCGTTTTATGGCAGACAACACAATGATTTTCAGCAGCTTTATGAATGGGAATATACTTTATCGTAACCCCGCCAAATGTTTTCGTTAAATAGCCTTCATCAATTAAGGGCTTTAGGTCGCGATGAATAGTCATCTCCGAAACACCAAGAATTTTACTCAATTCTGATATCTTCATCGTATGCCTGTCGGCAATTAGCTCCCTTATCCGGTTACGGCGTTCAGCCGGAAACATATTATCACCACCATTCCTGACGCGTGTGAAAATATAACAAATTTAAACATCTCTAAACTAAGCGTATCAGCAGCAAATAACATAATCAATAACCAAAAATGATAATTATGTTACAGTTCCTTGAAGAAACGTTGAGAAAACTGTTTCAAAATGTAAGCAGTATATTTTGATTATACAGTCCTGGTTATAAAGCACCTTTTTAATATATCTTTTACATATTTATACATACTTTATACTTGTTTTACTAGTTTCATAGCCCATTTTGGACAAACTGCATTGTGTATTTATTTACTTACATGCTAAAATTATGTAAATTAGTAAAATTCTAATATAAATAAAGGGCAAAAGGGGTGTCTATCAATAATGACTTATTATATGAAAAGAAGTCAAAAAATTCTTTCCGTTATAACGATAATTTTATTATTATTATCCATTTTTACACCGAATGTAGCTGCTGCAAAAGGAAACCCGGGTTTTGATGCAAATTCACTGGAAGAAGATCTAATATTGCAGAAAGAACTGGAAGTGGAAGCAGAAACACATAAGACAGGATTAAATGAGGAATATGATATTCCTTTTTCCCGAAACGATGGACTGCCAAGAATGATGGATGGACTTGATAAAGAAATAAATACATTTGATAAAGACGCAGAGCAAGAATCTTCAAGAGAGCAGCTGGATGGAAAAGTTGAAAAAGGGCTTTTTGATCAGTTTGCAGATGAAGACACAGTCAGCGTAATTATTCATATGAAAGATGAACAGGATCAAGTAAACTTATTTGATTTGGCGGGCGAAGCGGCTGACAGGGAAGAAAGGATTGCTAGTGTACAAGGGCATCTGGAAAAGACTGCAGAAAAATCACAGGAAAAACTTCTCGCCGACATGGAGGAATTGGAACAAAAGCAACTGATTTCAGACATTCAGCCATTATGGATCATAAACGGGATTGCTGCAAGGGTGACTGAAGATGCTTTAAAAGAAATCGCGGAAAGGGATGATATAGAAAAAATTTTAAAGGAAGAAGTATTTGAAGTTCCTGAAATTACTGAGCAGTCAGTGCCGCGATTACCTGAATGGGGATTGGAAAAAGTGCATGCTCCGGATGTATGGGGACAGTACGGTATTGACGGTGAAGGAATTATCATAGGAATAATGGATACGGGTGTAGAAGGAACACATGATGCATTAAAACATAATTACGCTGGCAGGGACGGAAATCACGAAGCAGCATGGGCTGATTTTTCCGGACATGGTTATGAAACACCAAGGGACGGGAATGGGCATGGCACACATGTTGCCGGTACTGCTGTTGGCGGCGGGGAAGGAGAACCGATTGGTGTTGCCCCTGGTGCGGAGTGGATTGCAGCCAAAATTTTTAATGACAGCGGAGCAGCTGCAGAGTCGGGAATACTCCAGGCATTTGAGTGGTTTATGGCCCCGGGCGGGGATCCTGCAAATGCCCCGCATGTGGTAAATAATTCATGGGGCAATTCCAATACTTACAATACTGTATTTTATGAAAGTGTATTAGCGTGGAGGGCTGCCGGCATTATTCCTTTATTTGCTGCCGGAAATGATGGCCCCGGATCCCAAAGCATCGGTTCACCGGCAAGTTTTCCTGAATCAATTGCTATTGGAGCTACCGATGTAAACGACCAAATCGCTTCATTTTCCAGCCGCGGACCGGTTTACTGGGAAGGAGAACGTTATTTGAAACCGGAAGTTGCTGCTCCAGGCCATGGGATTTATTCAGCGTGGCCGGGTAATGGATATAACACTATCAGCGGAACTTCCATGGCAGCTCCGCATGCAGCTGGTGTAATCGCACTTGTTCTGCAGGCAAACCCTGATACAGACATCGAAGAAATGAAAGCTTTGCTGCAGGACACAGCACGTGCTGAACTGCATATGGGAGGACTTCCTAATGATGTATATGGCCATGGAATAATAAATGCTTATCAAGCAGTGACGGAAGCTGCGTATGCCGGTGAAGTTAGCGGGACCATTACAAATAAGGATGGGGAAGCAATTTCTGCTCAAATTACCATTGAACAGGAAAATATACAGGCTGAAAACAGAGAAGATGGTACCTTCGAATTTAAACTGAGGGAAGGGACCCACGATGTAATTGTAGAGGCTTTCGGTTATATAACAGAAAAGCAAACCATTACGGTAGTAAAGGATGAAACAACAGAAGTGATCTGGGAGCTGGAGGCTGCTGACCAATACAATCTGGAGGGATCGGTTACTGATGCAGACCAATATCCTGCAGCCCATGCTTATGTACAGGTAATAGGTACACCCTTTGCTTCTGTTCGCACAGATGAAAATGGAGAATTTGTTTTCCATGGGGTGCCGGAAGGCGAGTATGAAGTAGTGGTATCAGGTAAAGGGATTAACAGTTCCGTTAAAGAAGTTACAGTAAATGCGGATACTGTCATGGATTTTCAGGTGGAAGCAAGTCAATTACAAGCAGATGAAAGCTGGCTGACAAGCAATAACAATAATGCAAGGAATGCAGTAACTGAAGAAGATATTTCGTTAAATAGAATGGAGGAAAGCTGGAGTGCCAATCTGAACGGCAATATTATTTTTTCATCTCCGGCGGTAAGTGACGACACAATCATAGTAGCTGCTGACTCAGGGAATGTTCAAGCGCTGGATTTGGAAAATGGGGAGGAAAAGTGGACATTCCGTACCGGGATGATAAATCGTGCAACTCCGGCGATCCATAAGGATACCGTCTATATTACAGGTGGACAGGATGGTAAAGTGTTTGCACTTGATATTGTTTCCGGTGCAGTTAAATGGGAAACGTCAACTGGAAATGAGTCAATATATGAGACACCAATTTATGATGATGGTATTTTATATCTCACCTCAAGTACGGGCAATGAAACCGCAGTGACTGCCCTTTATGCAGAAAGCGGGGAAAAAGTCTGGGACACTGTAATTCAGGGTGACACCTATTTCGGTGGCGCTTTGACAGAGGAATATTTAATTATTGGCAGTATGTCCAGTCAAACCATGTATGCGTTGTCCAAAGAAGATGGCAGTGAAATATGGACAATGGAAATAGACGGGGAAGGTTTTGCATCTCATCCTGTTGTTGTGGGAAACATGATTTATGCGTTTAGTACGGATTTTGCCAGTAATGGCACATTACGGGCAATTAACGCGGATAGCGGAGAAGAAGTTTGGCAATATGAGAAAATCGGGGATACACAGGCTGCTTCCCCCGTAATATATGAGGATATCATTGTGGCGGGTTCTGCAAGCAATGCTTCTTTAAAAGGATTTGACCGCCATACCGGCGAATTGATTTGGGAGAATGACAATGTATCCACTGTTGTAAATAACGGTGCCGTGGCAGGGAACGGATTGTTATTCATTGCGGATAACACGGGTGCCTTAAAAGCTGTAGATATGTTCAGCGGCGAGCTCAAAGAACAGTGGCCGCTGGAAGCATCCAGCTCATCAACACCCGCGATCATCTCCGGTCAGGTTTTTGCAGCAACACAAGCGGGAATTCAAGCTTTCTCCTCGCCTGGTATACTTTCAGGTACAATACTGGATACAGATGGCAACCCTGTGCCCGGTTTTGCAAGATTAACTGGTACCGATCAGAAGGTAGAGGCCGATGAGGATGGCCGGTTTGAGTTAACTGTACTCCCTGGGGAATATAATGTTGTGGTGAGTCATTACGGAATGGAGCAGAAACATGAAAATATTCGTTTTCACTCCGGAACCCTGATCGAAAAAACATATACACTGGATCGTGTTGGTGCGGGTGAATTGACCGGACAAATTATTGACAGCCGATCAGGGGAACCAATTTCAGGAATGTCGATTCAAGTACAGGACACTGACCTTGAAACAGGGACAGATGAAAATGGGACGTTTTCCTTTGATTCCATTTTTGAGGGAACCTATCAGCTGAATTTGAAGGCAAGCGGTTTTTTGGAAAAGCAAACCTCCGTGGAAATTACGGCAGGGGAGATAAAAACCGTCAAATTGCATATGGACCCGATAGACGTGGCCGTGCTAAATGATTATGAAAATTCAATCAGCAGTCTATTAAATCAGCATGGTATCCCGGCAGAAGCAAAAGAGTGGGATACGATTGCAGAAGAGCTGCCTAACTATCAAGTTGTATATTTAAATGGTGCTTATACATCCGGCGGCTGGTCTCCGGAAAAGGAGCAGCTGGATGAATTAATAGAAAAAGCCAATGTGCAGGGAGTAAGTGTTGTCTTTGCCAATACGTGGGGACCGAACTATGGCTCGATACCTCATTTATCCGAATTTTATCATGATCCGGAAACGGTGCAGCATGACTATGAAAATACGAACGTTTCCCTTTTGATTGATCAGGAGCATCCGATATTGGGTGACAGTTCTGCCGGTGACAGGCTCATGTTAATGAACAGCGGAAAGGCATCCTGGTTTAATGGGTATTCAGGCCGCGAATTGGCAACGATTAGCAGCGGGCACCTGGGAGACGCTGGAACAGGAATTGCATACAAGCCGGTTACGCAGGATAGTGCCCATTTACTGCTTTCTACCCATGCAGCAGCATCCTGGAACTCTCCAATTCAACATTGGCTTCCTGTACAGCATGATATTTTGATTAATGGCATATCCTATCTGCTTGAGGATACATCCTACGGTCAGCTGGAGGGAAATGTGGTAAACCAGCAAGGGGATCCGCTGGAAGTAAAAGTGGAGGTTACGGAAACCGGTGTATATGAAACTACGGATGAAAATGGTGCATTTACTCTATTCCATGATGAAGGCACGTATGAAATAGAAATCCGCTCAGCCGGTTATGAAAGAGCACTGGCGGAAGTAGAGTTTGAGAATGGCAGAATAAAAACGGAAACCATTGAACTCGTTCCTGCCGATGAAGGTCAGTTAACAGGTACAGTAACGGACTCGATCACGACAAATGCTGTAGAAGAAGCAACTGTTACCATAACCGCAGCAGATGGTGAGAAAGTTGGAGAAACAACTACTTTAGGCAATGGCTATTATGAGTTTACTGATTTGGACGCAGATACCTATTTCATAGAATATCAGCATGAAAATTATGTCATTTCCAAACAGGAAATTGAAATCACCGGAAGTCCTGCCGAGGTTAATCAGGTACTGCACCCTGCCCCGCACGTGGGGATTCTTGGAGACAGGACAAGTGAAGATAGCCTGGCTTCCATCCTGGAAGCAGTAAATATTCCGTCTGAAAACCATTCTTCTATTGGCAGCATTACGGAGGAGATGGCAAACTATGATGTTATTTATTTCAATAGTGCTGCAGGAGTGAACGAGCATGACTTGGACAGGTTTGAAGAAGCCGCCGATGAACTGGGTGTGAGTGTTATTTATGGTGATACGTATTTTGGAAGCGGCGGGATCAGGAATTTGCATGATTTAAGAGAAGATCCCGCTTCCAGGGAAACCATAAATGTACGGACCAGCTCGGCTCAGTACGTGTTATATGAAAATCATCCCATCTTTCAACATCATGAGGAAGGAGATGCAATAAATATATTGCATCCGGATGGAAGCCGTGTCGGTACTTTCAACGAATATTCCGGATTTCCTCTTGCCGGCCTTACCCATGGGGAAATGGAAGCAGAACATGGGCTCGGTGTGGCCTATAAACCAAGAACCGGAAATAGTCTTGAACTTCTGTTAAGCGGGCATAGCATGGGGATTGCGCATACTGGTGAGGATTATACCGAGGAAGGTATTCAAATATTCAGAGATGCTGTGGTTTGGGCAGCGTATGAGAGCTTTAATGTTGTAAATGGATCGGTAACTGATGAAAATGGGGAACCGCTTAAGGCAGATATTTCCCTGGAAATTGACGGCAACATATTACAGGATACTACGACCTTTGAAGATGAGAAATTCAGTATTGCTTCACCTGATGGGGAAGCAGCTCTAACCATTTCTTCCTTTGGGTATGAGCCGGAGAATATTCCTGTACAAATAGATGAAAACCTGGAAACTATACAGGTGGAAATGCATCCTAAAAGTGACGTAGGCGCACTTGAAGGTTATGTAACCAATCAATCCCTGATGGACAGTATGGAAGATGTGCATATCGATATCATTGGCTATCCAAGAGAAACGTATACTGACTCGCAGGGCTATTATTATATTGGAAATCTGGAGCCGGGAACTTACGAAGCTGTCATCTCCAAGGAGGATTATTTAACGGAACGGGTCGTGGTGGAGGTGCTTCCGGGTGAAACAAAAACACTTGATATGCATTTGCGGCCGTCTCCAACAGTCGGCATTATTGTAGATACAACCTCATCTTCTGCCGTTTCACTGGCTGAGCATCTGCAAAATCAAGGATTTCATACTATTTCCATGTTCTATGATGATACGGATATGCTTGAAGAGGTGGACTTGGTTTTTGCTAACTCTGATTACGATAATAGTCTTATCCCGGATGAAAGCACATTTAAAGAGTTTACTGAAAAACTGGATGAGACGGAAACACCGGTCATCTGGACAGGTGATCATGGAGGAAGGGGAAGCATCCGCTATCTGGTTGATTATATGGAAGACCCGGGAATAGAATATCGCGGACGTGGTGCTGACAGTTCAACTGCCTATATTTTGGAGGATCATCCGATTTTTGAAGGGGTGGAAGAAGATTTTGAATTCACTACTTATGCCGGATATTATTACGGGTTTGATGATTATACTGGAACCATTTTAGCAGATTATGAAAATGAAGAAATTGAAGATGAAGGCAATATGATAGGCTTTAAGGGCCGAACAATAAATAGTGTGGAAATATTGCTTGGGGGAATGACGTTTAGCCGCGGCTTCCACTCAGAAAGTGAGCATTTTGATGAAAACAGGGAGAGGATTATTAATAACGCGATACTTTGGGCGATTGATAATAAGAAAAGCTATGCGGGAGAAATCCGCGGCCGGGTGGAAAATGACCTGGGTCACCCTCTTCAAGCAGTAATTACTGTGGAAGATACGGGACAAAGTATTTCCACTGATGATAAAGGGGAATTTTTCCTCGGTCTGCCTGAAGGAAATTACACGCTTTCCATAGATGCATTCGGTCATCTGGCGGGAACTTTTGAAGTAAGTGTGATCAATGGAGAAGTAATAGAAGATATTTTCCTTTTGCAATCGGAGAATAGTGGGGAGCTATCCGGAAAGGTGCGAGCTCATGAGACAGGCGATCTCATTCAAGGGGCAACCGTTGATGTAATTGGTACACCCCTGGAAAATGAAACAAAGGAAGATGGCAGTTTTACACTGGCAATTCCTGAAGGCAAATATGATATACGTGTTGCTGCAGAAGGTTTTCAGCCGAAAACGATTGAAGTATTGATTACGGCAGGGGAAACTGAAAATCTGGAAGTAACTCTAGCTGATTCCGAGAAGATTGCTTTTGTTGGAACAACTGTAAACCAAAACAGAGTCATCCCGTTTTTGGAAGATAATGGTTATGAGACGACTGGTTATACCGTCAGTGAGCATAATGAGTTAAGAGAAAATATGAATGACTATGCACTTGTAATAATGAACAATTCTGCAGCCAGTATAGGTGAGGAAGCATTCAATGACCTGGTTGATACGGCAGATGAACATCAGATCAGCATGATATTTGCCAGTCAGTATGGTACAACACCGATACATCAGCTGTGTGATTACTATAATAATCCTGAATCAATTTCACAAAGTTTTGAGCCGGATGTTATCGAATATGAGGTGCAGGAGGAACATCCAATATTTAGAGGGTTTGCAGAAGGGGAAACCATTTCTATATTGGAAAATCAGGGTGCAAACCAGCAATATTCCGTGTTTGAAGAATATAGTGGAACAACTATTGCGGATATCGTCCATCCGGATGAAGGAAGACTTGGTTCAGGACTTGCGTATGATTACAGATCAAGCAGCCACGCACATATTCTGTTGGGAAGTTTGGCATCCGGCGGCTATGGAAATCCGGATAACAGATGGACAGAAGAGGCAAAAACTATTTATATTAATGCCATTGATTGGGCAATTAATTCCTCTTTAGGTGAAATTACCGGTGTTGTAAAGGATGCCGATGGGGTGCCTATTGTAAATGCAACTGTAAGTATAGAAGAGGAAAATATTGCTGTTAAAACGAATGACCAGGGAAGGTACACGATTGGTGTTGGGACAGGCGAACATCTGCTTACGGTTTCAGCAATTGGATATGAACCAGATGAAGCGACAGTTGTAATAGAGAATGTTGGGGATACTGTTGAACAGAATTTCATGATGGAAGCCTCTAATAAAATGACATTATATGGAAAAGTAACCGAAGCAGGTTCTGAAAAAGGGCTTGAGGATGTGGGGGTCACTGTGGAAGATTTGGAAAATGATTTGGAGTATGCTGCAGTTACCGATGACGATGGCAACTACCAAATGGATGGATTGCTTGAGGGTAATTATGAAGTAACATTTGCAAAAGATGGATATCATCCTGTAACAGAAGAAGTAGCTATAGAAGCAGGGGAAAATACTGAGTTAAACGTGACGATCAGCTCCTATAATATCGCAGTAATCGGGGATTACAGAGGTGAAATCAGTACGTTGCTTCAGGAGCATAATTTAGCAGCAGAAACGGCAGATTGGAATATCATCGAGCATATCGGTTTATATGAAGCAGTGATAGTCAATACTGCCGGCACGATAGACGAGATGGAGGCATTAATTGAAGCAAGTGACGCCGAAGAAACGAGCGTTGTTTTTCTGGATACATGGGGAGCAGATGGTTCAATAAGGACCCTTGGTGAAGTGCTGGGCAATCCAGTGCTTGATAATCAGGGCTATGATGAAGGAGCGCCTGTCCTTCATTTGGATGACACCGAACATCCAATATTTGAAGGAATGGACGAAGAGATCACCATTTTGGAGGAAAAAAGTCCGTATGCTGCATTTGCCGACTATGAGGGTGAAATTTTAGCGAACCTTGAAGTGGATTCCGAAACACAGGGAGCGGCTATCGGCTATGATTTCCGGAGCAAATCACATGTACACCTGTTACTGTCCGCGTTTGAAACAAATAACATGGTAGGACCTGACCGCGGGTGGACATCGGAAGGGAAACAAATCTTTGTGCAGTCAGTAGAATGGGCAAAAGAAGCAGAACAAGAAGATGCTGATCCTGAATTGCCTTCCCCTCCGGTATGGAAAAAATCTGAAAAAGAGTTTCGCGGTAATGGCAATATTGTGGTCGGCGGCAAGGCAGATCCAAACACAACTATTCGGATTGTGACAGATGATGAAATCATAAAAGAAGTACAGACAAATCCAGGCGGCGTATTCACTGCTCACCTGCAACTGGAGGAAGGAACATATGAATTGTATGCAGAATCTGTCACTACGGTAGGAACCGTACGGAGTCTGGAACCAATGATTGCCACGGTGAAAACAAAATCCAATAATTGGTAAAACCAGGGAGCCCTGCATGGAGTACAGGGCTCCTCATTTTATAAAAATATTTTGATTAAACATTTTTGTTTTATGGCATTGCCTGTTGATATTATTCTGAATATAAGTATAATCTCAAGTTTGACAGTAAAAATCACAGAAATGCTTTAATACCAAGCGTTTCTGTGATTTTTTTAGTGCTCAAAAGTGAGTACTATTTGTGTTTTTTAACTTCTTTTAAAATTTTTTTCATTTTTTGTATCGGTACGATTTCTGTGTCTGTTCTGAATCCAAAAACATCATGTAATTTGTCTGTTAGATCTGTTCTGGTATAAGTAGGAATATAACCCTCGTTTGTAGCTTTCAACACACGCATTTCCCGTAATGTTTGAATGATTTCAAAACAGGTAGCTGACTCGTCAATTTTCTTTTCAATTAGGCGATAGGTCAATAACGACAGAAAGCATACTAAGAAGTGGGCCTTGATTCGCTCATCTTTCTGAAGGAAGACCGGTCGTGTTCGCATTTCACTTTTTAAAATGCGGAAGGTCTCTTCGATCTCCCAGCGTCGTTGGTTGATTTTAACGATTTCTCCTGGTGTGCTCTCCAGGTTTGTACACACACCATAAAAGCCATCAAATTTCGCTTCCTCATCAACGAGTGCTGAATTAATCGTGTACTTACTCTTTCCAGCAATCTCTCCATCTTCTGTGACATGTGTGGACTGTATAAAACGATCTGGTGAGTTTGCCCGTTTCTTCTCCATCCGAGAAGGATTATCCACTTTTTTCAGTGCACGATCTATTTGTTTTTCACGAATACCGGCTTGATAGCGTTTATGTTTCGGTGAAAAGGTGACGACCAATTTTTGTTCTAATCCATTTTCATTGATCCAGCGTTCTTTATGGTATACTTGCTTATCTTTTTCAAGATCAAGATCATTTAGATTGATTGTTTGTTTTCTTTTCTTAGTGGCCACTTTCTGTGTGGAATCTACCACCTTCCATCCCGAAGGATCCAAAGCCCACTCTTTCAAATGCTTTTTTAATTTTTTTATGGATTGGGTGGTGACAAAAGCTCGTTTGTTCATCGAATTGTACAATCGGTTTTCATGTGAAGAAAGCCCGGCATCTGTACAGACTACAAATTTGGATAGGTGAAAATCCTTTAAGATTCTTTTCTCTAATGGCTTTAATGTAGGCTGTTCATTTTGATTTCCAGGATTGATTACAAAAGCGAGCGGAAGCCCGCTTCCGTCCATGAATAATCCCATTTGGACGATTGGATTTGGGCGATTCTCTTTAGACATCCCATATTGCTTCAGCCCTTCTTCGTCTTCAATCTCAAAATAGAAATTTGTACAGTCATAGTAAAGAAGCTCTGTCTTTCGTTCAACGATGGCTGTACTATTTTTGTACACCGTCTTTTCAATGTTATCCGATTCCTCCGCTAAGATATCTAAGGCACGATAGATATGTTGCGTTTCTACCGAATGAGACTCCAATAAATCATCTGCCTTCTCTAACGTTCCTTTTTTTGAAGTTGGATGAATCACCCGCATGTATATGAGAAGGGCTAAAATCTTATTTAAATCATATGTAATGTTGTATCTATCTGATATCTCCTTACAGATTTTGTCTAATTTCAGTTGATAATAGATTGATTTCAAGAAAAGGTAACCAACGTTGAAAGACCGTTTTTCCCCTTTTGATATAGACTTTTTTGGGTTGTGCTTGATGAGAATTGTTTCTGACTTCATCTTTTTTTCTTCTGTTAATTTTTTTGCATATGCACGTGCCCATTCTTCAGGATCAACCCCAGGATGTCTTTCAAGAATTTCCTGCTCATTCCCTAAAGCTTCAACGACCTTCGTTGTTGATTTTCCATTAATATCTCTAACATTTTCAATAACAGAATAGGAGACAGAGTTCTTGGAAACACTTTTTTTAATACGCATAGACGTCCCTCAAATCCTTTAAGATAGCTCTATTATACCATAGTACTAAATAGTACTCAATAATAAAAACTAAAATTTGACAAAAAAATAAAGCCATCATTGGCTTTAAAGGCTATTTCTGCTTTTGTAAGTGTCAAACTCCCGCCGTACGGAGTCTGGAACCAATGATTGCCACGGTGAAAACAAAATCCAATAATTGGTAAAACCAGGGAGCCCTGCATGGAGTACAGGGCTCCTCATTTTATAAAAATATTTTGATTAAACATTTTTGTTTTATGGCATTGCCTGTTGATATTATTCTGAATATAAGTATAATTAAACTAAGCTTCTTTCTAAAGGTTCCTTTTTAAAATAAAAAGTGCGAACCTTTTTATTTATTTACATATGCCGCTTTCAGTGTACTAGTTAGAAATGACAGCGCATACAAAAGAAGCAGAAAAATATAGTAAAAAGACCTGCGGTAGTATGTCAATTAAAAATTAAATAAGTATTTAGTTATCAAGGTGCAATTTGTTGCA
>NZ_WIXN01000029.1 GCF_010994035.1 Virgibacillus aidingensis | reverse complement strand
AATTTGTGCGTTTGGTTGATGCGCTACTACGCAAAAACCAAATCTACACGCTGAAAGGAGCGTCGATAGATGAAGCATAAAAACTGCTTCTGCATCCTTTGAATATCTTCCAGTAAATCCCAAATATTTACTGGTCTAGCTTAGTGTTGCCTTTTTTCAACAAATTGCACCTTGATAACTAAATACTTATTTAATTTTTAATTGACATACTACCGCAGGTCTTTCTAGTAAACTTAATTAAGTATTCAAATAATTATTGTACAAAACTAATTTTAGACACACCACCTTTATAACTAATACTAAAGCGGTTACAATAAGTACAATTTAAGTTCCGCTGAATGGAATCGATTACATCCATGCGGAATTCCGATTAAAAGAATTCTAACATAGATAAATTTATCTGTCATCATTTATTTCGAAATTTATATCAAAAAAAATTTTTCTGTGTTTATTTTGGCGGTTTTATACTAATATGGAATCATGTGCCTGGAATGGTGGAATAAAAAAGTTTGAAATATAAGTAAAAGTGCTTTAATATAAAAAGAAAGTTCTATTGTATAGAACCAAGTTCCATTATTGGAAGGAGAACTGGTTGATGGAAAATAATTCACAAGTCATTCGTTCAGTACAGCGGGCTATCGATGTATTGCAAAGTTTTAGTAATAGTAAAACGGAATTAACACTCACAGAAATTTCAAATGAGATCGGTTTAGCAAAGTCTACTACATCTAGATTAATAGCTACATTGGAAGGAAACCATTTTTTGGAGAAAGATGTGGGGTCGGGAAAATATCGTCTTGGAAGGCAACTCTATTTTTTAGGAATTACTGCTGGGCGCTCGATAGAGCTAAAAGAAGTTGCCAAGGAAACAATGATCAGATTGCGCGATCAATTGAAAGAAACGATAAATTTATATGTTTTGGAAGGTGAATATCGTGTCTGTATTCAGCAGTTCGAGAGTTTACAATCAGTCAAACATATGATTCAAATCGGTCAAGCACTTCCTTTAACTGTGGGTGCGAGTGGAAAAGTTTTGCTCGCATATGAGCCGAAAGAATTTATTGATGAAATTATGGAAAAACAAGTAATGGTAAAAAGTAAAGAGAATTTACTTACTGAATTAAATGAAATTACAATAAATAAGTACACAGAGAGTATAGAAGAGAGAGAAGCAGGTACTTCAGCAGCGGCTGCTCCAATTTTTAATACTCAACGAAAAGTTATTGCAGCTCTTTCTGTATCTGGCCCAGCACACCGTTTTAATCCACGTGAAATCAAGGATTTAAAAACGACTCTTGTTGATAGTGCTTTAGAGATTTCAAAGAATATGGGCTTTTCACCATAACTAACCAAACTCGAATAAGTTTTAGCTGTGGGAAGTCCACCCAGTATATTTATTTATAGTATTAGATCGATCTAATTTATGTGGAGGGTATAAAATGAAAGCTAAAAATTTTGGTCCATTAACAGGGATAAAAATCATTGATACCTCAACAATGATTGCAGCTCCTTTTGGTGCGACGTTGCTCGCTGACTTTGGGGCAGAAGTAATAAAAGTAGAATTGCCGAATAAAGGGGATACACTGCGGACGGTCGGTCCGTGGAAAAACGGTGAAGCTCTAAGGTGGCCGGGATTGGCACGCAACAAAAAATCAATTACGCTCGATATCCGCACAGATGAAGGGAAAAAGATCTTTAAAAAACTAATCTCACAATCTGATATATTAATTGAAAATTTTCGACCTGGTACATTAGAAAAATGGGATCTTGGATATGAAACATTGAAAAAAGAAAATCCGGAGCTTGTTATGGTACGTGTTTCAGGATATGGCCAAACGGGTCCTTACAAACATAAAGCGGGTTTTGGAACTCCGGGGACAGCATTTAGTGGCCATACTGCAATTCAGGGATTTAAAGATCGTCCACCAGTAAGTCCATCCTACTCACTGCTTGATTATATTACAGGTGTGTATGTCGCATTTGCAGCGGTTGCCGCACTCTACCACCGGGATACTGGAGAAGTGGAAGAAGGGCAAGTTGTTGACTTGGGTTTATATGAGTCGATTTTCCGAATGCTTGAATTTTTGGTGGCAGAGTATGATCAAAATAAAAAAGTACGTGAAAGAAGTCCAGGTTTAGCTGGCCACTCAAGCCCAGCAGGAACATATGAAACGAAAGACGGTAAGTTCGTTGTTCTCGTATGCAGTACAGATTCAACATTTGATCGCCTTGCAAAAGCGATGGAACGGGAAGATATGTTAGAAGATGATCGTTATTACACGAATTCAGTACGTTTGAAACATGATGCAGAAGTGCAAGATATTGTCTCAACATGGATTGCACAGTTTACACAGAAGGAACTTACAGCAAAATTGGATGATTATGGAGTACCTGTAAGTCCAATTTATACCATTGAAGATATTTTCAATGATCCTCAATACAAAGCACGTGAAAATATTGTAGAAGTAGAACATCCGCGTCTCGGCAAAGTAAAGGTTCCTGGTATCGTACCAAAATTCTCAAAAACACCAGGGGCTATTCGCCATCGTGCACCAGAACTTGGTGAACATAATGAGGAAATTTTAGGGAAAGAGTTAGGGTTTTCAGAAGAGGAGATTTATAAACTAAAAAAAGAAGGGGTTATTTAATAAAATGAGTATACAGAAACTATCTTTACCTTCCAAAGCTATCATCTGTGAAGTTGCTCCACGTGATGGTTTCCAGATGGAGGCAGATTGGATACCGACAGAAGAAAAAGTTAAGATTATAAGGAAGTTAGCTAAAACCGGAGTAAAGTCGATAGAAGTAACATCCTTCGTACATCCAAAAGCAATACCGCAATTAAAAGATGCGGAAGAGGTCGTGGGTACGGTCATTGATGAGATGAACGGAATCGACTTACGTGCACTCGTTCCAAATTTGAAGGGAGCCGAGCGTGCGGTCCTCGCTGGGGTGAAAAAAGTGAAAACAATGCTATCTGCGACTGATTCGCACAGTTTATCAAACGCAAATGCAACTGTTAAGGATGCGCAAGATAAACAGGCGCCGATTTTTGATTATGCCTCAAAGGAAAATATAGCAGTGATGGGGTCGGTTTCGGTGGCATTTGGCTGTCCGTTTGAAGGGGCAGTACCTGTGAAGCGCTTGGTTGAGATTGTACGACGCTATAATGAATCGGGAGTGAGAGAGATTTCCCTCGCCGACACTACGGGCATGGCACATCCGAAGCAAGTATATGATACGCTCGAGGTGCTCCTAAAGGAATTCCCTCATATCACCTATTCCATGCACTTTCACAACACACGCGGTATGGCACTTGCGAACACGTTGGCGGCACTTCAGCAGGGAGTAACGCATTACGACAGTTCTATTGCCGGGCTAGGTGGTTGTCCTTACGCACCGGGAGCGACTGGGAATGTAGCAACAGAGGATCTAGTGCATATGCTGGAAGAAATGGGTGTTTCGACTAGCACAAATCTGGATGAGTTGATTCATGCGGCAGAGTATGTGAGGAATATCATTAGTGTTGACAAGGACAGCTATATGCTTACAGCTGGTCCATCATCGAGCTTACATGAAGAAAAAACTGAAGGACAAAAGAAAGTAGATTGATATTGAGGGGGCTGGGACATAACCAGCCAAAAAACAGACTTAAAAAAGGTTCCAATCACCAGTTTTTGATGGTTGGAACCTTTTTGATTTAAATGGTTGATATCATCTAAGGTAGAACTAGGTTTTTGTGCGGTGTACCTTCTCATGCTCACGGCCATGAATGTAAATACCAACTCAATTTCCAATATCTCCTGTCCCTTACTGAGGTAAACGGGAGAAACGCAAACTAGCCTTCAGAAACCCGAAGACTGTCTCCGCATCAATTTTACCTTTGTCGTTCATTCTCTTGTGTAGCTTTTTAGTTCCCACTAGGGAATATAGTAAACCTTCCGAATATTCCCCTTCATTGCTTTGGTGCAATGGGAACACAGTTGGCACCCTGTGCAGTTTCGAACTAGTAAATTTTGAAGGTTCGTGTAAAACCGTAACAGTATGTTCGATGAGACTGATTGCGGAAAGTTACGTTTTGACCGTTTGGGCAAATAAAATGGTCATGTTTCATACGTATAAACGTGACATACTTGATTTATTTTATAATGTTTAAACGTAAGGATCTCCCCGATAATTATTGTGTGCTTACTAAAATTTTATAAAAAGCAATCTTTTTAATACTAAAAATTAATGATAATATAAAAAAGCGTGGTAAAAACACCGGATCGGTAAATACCACACTTTGCATTTCACCAGGTTTTGCAGGACCTTTTGGGGGTGGTTGGTTATAGGGTAATTCGTATTTTTGGTTTGTGAATGGAGCGGTAAAGTATGAAGCCCAATAAGTTCAAGGTTATGGTGTTATCTAACAGCGATGAAAATGAACTGAGTAACCGAGTTGAATTGATTTGCAGCAGGCTTTATCCTGTTATTTGGTTTTCAGACACAAAATAAACCTATCATCTATACCAAGTAGTAGTTCTGTTAGAAATTACATTATAAAAATAGAAAGTGGTATTCTTCATGAAATTACTCAATTTCCAATAAGATTCAAACGATTGGGATAAATACGTCAGACAGACGATATCGTTTATTCCTATAATATGTTCACAAATGGAATAAAAATTTAACCTTTACTTATTAAGTATTTGGCTCATATATATCCCATGCAGTTTTTAAAGCATCTGTTATATAATCTGCTACTTCTTCAATATCAAGATTATCTGTTTTTATCTTTGAATGGTGATCCTCATATAACGGCTGTCTTTTATAAAAAAGTTCTTTTATTTCTTCACTGTTTTTTCCTTGTAGTACTGGTCGGCTATCTACAATCAAATTTATACGTTCTTCCCAAGATTCCCATGATAAATCCAAGGATAAAACAATACATTTGGATAAGCATGTATCTTTAATTTCATCCTGTAAAAATGCGCCTCCACCAAGGGAAATAATTTTTAATTTTTTATTGCAAAAGTTCAATATTACTTCTTTTTCCTTTTCGCGAAATGTTTTTTCTCCATATTTTTTAAAAATATCTGAAGTTGACATATTATATTTTTTTTCGATTTCTTCATCTATATCAATAAAATCTCGGTATAATCTTTTTGCTACAGCTTTCCCAATCGTTGTTTTGCCAACACCCATAAAACCTATTATTACAATGCTCTGTTCTCTAAGTGAAACGCCATTCAATATACTTTCCTCCAATGTAAAATTAACTAAAACAATTATAAACTATATCAATAATTTATGCACGAGCAGAAATTTAATAGATCCTATAATTAACATTTAATTTGTTTCTAATTTTTATTTTATGCAGGTTATAGAATTTTCGGGAAAAGGCATCTCCCATCTTGTAGTATGTTATGCTACTATTAGTGCTTTTGATTGGAAATTAGATTAAATCACTTTATGCGTACATAGCTCAATTGGATAGAGTACTGGTTTCCGGTACCAGATTTGTCGGGGGAGGTTCGAATCCCTCTGGGAAAACCCGGCATGTGCTTTAACTTAGTGGTGAAAGTCCGCTACAGGCTTGGCAGTAGTAACAGTTAGCTAAAAGCAAAGGTATCAGAAGCGGTTCGGAACCTAAAGGAAGCTAGATGCTTACTTCTGAACTGACGAACTGAAACTGCATACAAGACTGAACTGGGATGGACGAGTTTGCGATTTGAAACAAAATCCGATACTGCATGAGTTCCCACACAGTAAATGCAGCAGTTATATAAGAGGAAGGTTATAGCTCTTACCGGGAGTCTCACGAACGGCGATACTCGGTTGGAAAAGATTTATCGTGAGGAGTCAGCAGATGCCATAGTAGTTTCCGACGGAATCGAATGGCTGAACAACCTAAATTATGAAAAACAAGGAGATGCTGACATCATCGCCTAAATACAGAAATTCATCGTGACATTTGCCGGAGGAATGAGAGGTTAAAATAAAATAATGGTTATTTATCTACCCGATTTTTCGCATTAAACCTCTCTAATGCCTCAATGACCGCGGTTACCGCATCTTCAATATTCAGATCATCCATATTTATTTTGATATGATGTTTATGATATATTTTTTTCCTTAAGTGAAAAAGTGCTTTTATTTCCTTCATACTTTTTTTCTGAAGTATAGGCCGGCTGTCCACCAATATACTGATCCGGTATTTCCAATATTCCCAGCTCAAATCCAGATAAATAATTAGACTGCATGATACACAAATACTGCGGATTTCTTCATTCATAAAAGCTTCACCGCCAAGGGAAACAATAAACCCTGGTTGTCGGGCATAATATCCGGACAGTTCCTTTTCTTTTTCCCGGAATGCATTTTCCCCGTATTTATTAAATATCTCCGTTGTTTTCATTCCATAAATCTTTTCAATTTCAAGATCAATATCTATAAATTTTCTTTTGTACTTTTTTGCCAGTTCTCTTCCAATTGTTGATTTACCAACACCCATAAACCCAATGAGCACAATGCTTTTTTCTTTACTCATTTATAAGCCTCTTTCCAAATATGGATTAGGATCAGTATAAAGCAAAATTATTTTTTTGTAAAAAAGAATAAGGTAAATGAAGTGAATGCCGTAAAAGAACTTGTACCGGATATGGTGGAATGGCGAGCTGATAAGTATAACGAAGTGAAAAATATAGAGAAGGTAAAAATGATGCTAAGTCAATTGGATGAGCAATTAGGGCGTATTCCGCTGCTATTTACTTTCCGCACGATTAAGGAGGGCGGGGATACAGAGATAAAAGAAAATGCATATACTGATCTTCTGCAGGCTGTCATAGAAAGCAATAACATAGATCTTGTTGACATTGAATATACATTAACAAAGGAAAACAGAAATATACTAGTGAACTATGCAAAAAAACACGGTATTTTTGTCGTTATGTCCAGTCATGATTTTAAATCTACCCCAAATGAAGGATCCATTGTTTCAATATTGGCAGAAATGATAGATGCAGGTGCAGACCTGCCGAAAATAGCTGTTATGCCAAATGGGATAGAAGATGTATTCATTTTGCTGCAGGCAACAAATCTCATGAAAAAGAAATATCCGGCTCACCCGATTATAACGATGGCAATGGGCAAATACGGTCTAATCAGCCGGCTTGCCGGTGAAGTGTTTGGTTCGGATGCAACATTTGGTGCTGGGAGAAAGGCTTCTGCGCCGGGTCAAATCCATGTTGCCGACTTACGGGCGGTGTTGAAAGTTATCCATCAAAACAGCTGAAATAATGGCAGGGATTCATGCAATATATTACTGACAATCCATGTATAAACATCCTGATAACTGAAATTATTTATTTTAGTGCCTTGCCTCCAGGCTTATATGGAGGCAGCCCTACAGCC
The DNA here is from genome assembly GCF_010994035.1 of Virgibacillus aidingensis. Lineage (GTDB taxonomy): Bacteria > Bacillota > Bacilli > Bacillales > Amphibacillaceae > Virgibacillus_N. The sequence continues at coordinate 31,135 of NZ_WIXN01000029.1, read as the reverse complement.
GTAAGGGCATGACTTGATTTTCCAGTGATTTTACAGTTAAAAAGATTTAAAATTTTTTTTCCTGACAGAAAAAATTTGCTTGCAATCTAGTTAAATTTCCGTATAATAAATGGTAATTAAATATTCTAAAAAATATCATTTATAACATGTGTTCAAATTTTAGTCCTGAAAAGACTATTTTGAAGAATTTTCATAAAGAGAGAGAACAGGGGGAACCAATCATGTCAGAATTGGTTTTGGAACTAAAAGATTTACATACACATTTTTTTACTGACAGTGGAGAAATCCCTGCTGTAGACGGTGTAAGCATTAAAGTGCATGAAGGGGAAGTTGTAGGGGTTGTTGGAGAATCCGGGAGCGGGAAGAGTGTTACCTCACTTTCGGTAATGCAGCTTATTCCAAAGCCGCCCGGGGAAATCGTCAACGGTGAAATTAATTTCAAAGGGGAAAATCTTGCAAAGGCTTCCGAAAAACGGATGAAAAAACTGCGCGGAAATGAAATATCCATGATTTTCCAGGAACCAATGACGTCGTTAAATCCGTTGTTTACGATCGGAAATCAACTTATTGAAGCGATCAGACTTCATCAGAAAATGACAAAAAAAGAAGCCCGGAAAAAAGCTGTCAATATGCTAAACCTGGTAGGAATTCCAAGAGCGGAGGAAATCGTGGATGAGTATCCGCATCAGTTATCCGGGGGGATGAGACAGCGGGTCATGATTGCCATGGCTATGTCCTGTGACCCAGAGCTATTAATTGCCGATGAGCCTACAACGGCACTTGATGTAACGATTCAAGCACAAATACTTGATTTAATGCGCGACTTAAATGAAAAAGAAAACACAGCCATTTTACTGATTACCCACGATTTGGGGGTTGTCGCTGAAATCTGTGACAGAGTAGTCGTTATGTATGCGGGACAAGTAGTGGAAGAGGGAACAACGAGGGAAATCTTAAAGGAACCGCAGCATCCTTATTCACAAGGTTTGATTAAGTCATTGCCTAAAATTCATGAAAGGGAGCAAAAGCTCTATTCAATCCCGGGCGTTGTGCCTAAACCGAAAATGGGTAGAGTCGGCTGCAATTTCGCTCCGAGATGCGAATTTGCCTTTGATCGCTGCTTTAATGAAAACCCTGCCCTTTATCCTTTGGAAAATGGTCGTCAAAGCAGATGTTTCCTGCATGACGATAAAGAAGGGAAGGTTGAAATGCATGCAGAAGCCGATATTAGAAGTTAATGGATTGAAAAAGTATTTTGATATAAAGGGCGGCCCGCTGGGGCGAAAAGTTGGAGAAGTGAAAGCAGTAGATGATGTATCTTTCACTGTAATGGAGGGAGAGATTCTCGGGATTGTCGGAGAGTCAGGCTGTGGTAAATCCACCACTGGTAAATCCATTCTGCGGTTGATTGAACCGACAGAGGGTGAAGTGCTTTTTGAGGATAAAGACATTACACACGTCAACGGTGAACAGATGCGACAGCTGAGAAAGGATATGCAAATAATTTTTCAGGATCCTTATGCTTCCCTAAATCCCAGGCATACGGTGGAAAAAATAGTCGGGGAGCCGCTTTTGGTGCATGGCATGAAGTCTGCCGAACAGCGTAAAGAAAGGGTTCGGGAATTATTGGAAGTTGTTGGCCTGAGTGCATATCATGCCACAAGGTATCCGCACCAATTCAGCGGAGGGCAAAGGCAGCGGATAGGCATTGCCAGAGCGCTTGCAAATAATCCGAAATTGATTATCTGTGATGAACCTGTTTCAGCGTTGGATGTTTCCATTCAGTCACAAATTCTTAATTTGATGGAAGAGCTCCGTAATCAATTTAACCTGACATATATTTTTATCGCGCATGACCTTAGTGTTGTTAAACATATCAGTGACCGTATTGGAGTTATGTATTTAGGACGGATGGTAGAGCTGACAGACAGAGACAGGCTCTATGGAGATCCGAAACATCCTTACACACAGGCATTGCTTTCAGCCGTGCCGCTTCCGGATCCGGATTTGCAAAAGGAGAGAATTATATTAAAAGGGGATGTTCCGAGCCCTGCCAATCCGCCATCTGGCTGTGCATTTCATACAAGGTGTCCACATGCAATGGATATTTGCAGGCAGGTAAGACCTGAATTTAAACCAGTGGAAGATAATCATTTTGTTGCATGCCATTTATATGACTAGGTACTGCGATGAAATATTCATCTTATATATTAAAAAGAGGGGGAAAAAGAATGAAGCTGAAATATTCGCTTCTAGTTGCCTTGATGCTTGCTTTCGTATTGGTGTTAGCAGCATGTACAGGTGATGGGGGACAAAATGGGGATGCACCAGAAGATGGTGAAGATCCTGGTACCGAGGAAGATACAGGAGCAGATGATGATGCAGGAGATGCAGAAGACGCATCAGCAGAGGCTGCTGATGGAGAACAAGTATTAATTTTTGCCCGCGGCGGTGATTCAGAGAGTCTTGATCCGGCAAGCACGACGGACGGGGAATCTTCCCGCATCACAAGGCAAGTGTATGAAAGTCTGCTGGAGTTTGACAAAGATTCCTTTGAAATTCTTCCTTCACTCGCACACGACTGGGAAGTAGCAGATGATGGATTAAGCTATACTTTCTATCTGGAAGAAGGAGTCACATTCCATGATGGAACTGATTTCAATGCTGAAGCTGTAAAAATTAACTTTGAGCGCTGGGCTGATCCTGAGCATGAATTTGCCTTTACAGACGATGGATATGTGTACTCCATGTACGGTACCATGTTTGGAGGCTTTAAGGGAGACGACAACCATGTTGTTGAAGAAATAAATGTGGTGGATGATTATACAGTAGAATTTAAACTAAGTCAGCCATTAGGTTTCTTCCTGCAAAATATGGCGATGACGTATTTTCCTATTACTTCTCCTGCGGCATTGGAGGAGCATGGACCGGCAATTAACGAAAATCCGGTGGGAACCGGACCATTTAAATTTGTCAGCTGGAGTAAAGATGACTCCATTGTGCTGGAAAAATTTGAAGACTACCGCATAGATGGGCTGCCTAAACTGGACCGGGTTGTATTTGAAGTAATTCCGGATAATGCCGCCCGCCTGATCGCCCTTCGTTCCGGAGAGATTGACATCATGGATGGATTAAATCCTGATGATGCGGCCGGTGTGGAATCAGAAGAAGGTTTGGAATTGCATGAGCGTGCAGAGAATAATATCGGTTATGTAGGTTTTAATGTGCAGAAAGAACCTTTTGATAATAAAGAATTAAGATATGCTGTAAGCCATGCCATTGATAAACAAGCAATTGCGGATGCATTATATGCAGGCTATGCAACACCTGCCAATGTTCCATTGCCGCCTAGTTATATGGGATACAATGACGAAGTCGAAAGCTTTGAGTACGATCCTGAAAAAGCAAAAGAATTACTGGCAGAAGCAGGTTATGAAGATGGACTGGAAATTGATTTATGGACGATGCCTGTAGCAAGACCATATATGCCGGACCCGGAAACTGTTGCACAGATTATCCAAAATAACCTGGCTGAGATTGGAATTACTGCCAATATTGTCAGGGAAGAATGGGCTCCGTATCTTGAGAAAACAATGAATGGGGAACATCAAATGTATATGCTTGGATGGTCAGGTACAAATGGTGATCCCGATTACTTCCTTAGCAGTCTGCTGCATGGGGATAATGTAGGAAGCAGCAACCGTGAGTTTTATGCAAATGACGAAGTGGATGAATTGCTGAACCAGGCCAAATTATCCGTGGATCAGGATGAGCGGGCTTCCTTCTATCAGCAGGCACAGGAACTCATAGCGGATGATGCGCCAATGGTACCATTGGTACACTCCAGACCTGTACTGGCAACTACAAGTGCTGTACAAAACTATGTGCCGCATCCATCTACAAGTGAATCTTTAGCTGAAGTAGAACTTGCAAATGAATAAGAATTAGAGAAATGAAGGAGACTCTCCCGGCATAAGGATTTGTCCCCTCGCTAAAATCAGCTGGTATCCAATCATTTGTATCTCTGGTTATTAGGGAGCGAGGGAGACAGAACTTCAAGGTGGAGTCTCCTTTCCTTCACTGCAGATTCTGCTGCTGAATTAAATGAATATTGAAACAGATATTGCCTTTCATTTATTCTTATTAATGAAATAAAAAATTGTATTTACTGTATATACATAACACATAGAACTGGGGTGAAATGATGTTTTCCTATATTATTCGGCGTTTATTAATGCTCATTCCCGTGTTGGTCGGAATGACATTAATCACCTTTTCCATTGTACATTTAATACCCGGAAACCCGGCTCAGGTAATATTGGGGGAGACCGCTACCCAAACGGCAATTGAAGATCTGGAAGAAAGCATGGGATTAAATGAGCCTTATGTCGTTCAATATGGATTATATGTAAAAGACCTCCTGCAGGGGGATTTAGGGACTTCACTAAGGTCCAAAGCGGACATTTCAACGGAAATCTGGCCCTACATAGCTGCTACCTTTGAATTAACCTTTTTTGCAATGATATTTGCCATATTCATTGGGGTGAATGCAGGTATTATCAGTGCTTGGAAGCAAAATTCATGGTTTGATTTTTTGGCCATGCTATTTGCTTTAATCGGTGTATCCATGCCGGTCTTCTGGCTTGCGTTGATGGAACAGTGGATATTTGCCCAGGAGCTTGGCTGGTTTCCGGCGTATGGGCGGGAAGACAGCAGAGATCCAATAGCGCCGATTACTTATTTTTATGTTCTGGATTCATTAATTCATTTAGATTTTGCCAGAACGGTGACTGTTTTAAAACATCTTGTACTTCCAAGTATTGCACTGGGAACCATTCCAATGGCCATTATTGCAAGAATGACACGGTCCAGTATGCTGGAAGTTATGAAATCCGATTACATCCGCACTGTACGTGCCAAGGGTTCCGGCCAATTTCTGGTCATTTATAAGCATGCATTAAAAAATGCCACTATTCCTGTTTTAACAGTTATTGGACTGCAGACAGGGGTACTTTTGGGCGGAGCAATTTTAACAGAGACCATTTTCAGTTGGCCAGGCATCGGAAGATATGTTTTTGAGGCAATAAACTACCGGGATTATCCGGTTATACAATCCGGTATTTTAGTTATTGCATTCATTTTCGTTTTGATTAATCTGGTTGTTGACGTTTTATATAAAATCATTGATCCAAGGATTAACTATTAAGGGGGGGAGCAGTGATGAAATTAGATGAAAAAAAACCAGTAGAAGCAGAGCAGCAAATTGCTAACCCCGCAAAGGCAGATTCTCAGATTGACACGGAAGAAATAGAAGCGATTTCACCATGGAAGGATTCATTAAAACAGCTGAGAAAAAACCGGTTTGCCTTGGTAGGGCTTATCATTATACTTTTTTTCATCATTCTTGGTATAGTTGCACCACTTCTGACGTCCTATACGTATGAAGAACAAGATTTGGTGAACCGCCTGCAGCCTCCATCCAGTGAGCATTGGATGGGAACAGATGACTTGGGCAGGGATATATTCACAAGAGTCGCATACGGGGCGAGAGTTTCACTTCAGGTTGGATTTTTTGCTGTAACCGGAGCATTGGTTTTTGGAACCCTGCTTGGTATTATAGCCGGATATTTTGGACGATGGGTGGATATGATCATCTCCAGGATATTTGATATATTACTTGCTTTTCCAAGTATTTTATTGGCGATTGCCATTGTTGCCATTCTTGGTGCCTCATTGCAAAATGCACTCATTGCGATTGCCATCATTAATATACCTATATTCGGAAGGCTTGTCCGGTCTAAGGTTATCAGCTTGCGGGAAGAAGAGTATATTATGGCTGCAAGGGCGCAGGGAATGAAAAATGGCAGAATTATTCTCCATCATATTTTGCCGAATAGTATTGCGCCAATTATTGTACAATCCACACTTGGATTTGGTACTGCAATACTTGAAGCTGCGGCATTAGGTTTCCTTGGGCTGGGTGCGCAGCCGCCAACACCTGAATGGGGGCAAATGCTTGCGAGTTCACGTGAATTTATCCAGCTGGCGCCATGGACGCTGATTATGCCAGGTCTTTCCATTATGCTGGTTGTGCTTGGTTTTAATTTAATCGGTGATGGTCTGAGGGATGCGCTTGATCCGAAAATGAAAAACTGATTTTAACACAACGTAACAGTTCATAACACAGTATATAAAATAAATAAAAGCATCAACTGAACTTCATACAGGAAGCGGTTGATGCTTTTTACCACTTAAGAAAGCAAAATGTTCAGCAAGTCTGTATGAGGCTGACGGGGATGAAAAATCATTTCTCTATGGTGACAATTATTTTTCCGGATTTTAAATCCCCCTGGTGCAATTTTGCCTGATCCTCCGGTATGCCAAATTCAACCAGATGAATATAAGGATCTACTGTGGCATCGGTGAAAAAGTCAACAATCTTCTCCTTGAATGAGTCTGTGTCTTTTTCAGGTATGCCTGATCTTACTTTAACATTTAATTCTTCATCAAGTTCATCTCTTTTCCGGTTATTGGTAATAACCGCCACATCCTGATGATGGCCTTTTGTTTCCAAATTCTCTATTTTTTGAATGGTATCATCCAATGAATCATAGACACCTACAATTTCTTTGCCCATCTTATTATTCCTCCTTGCGTGAATGGCCTTTAAAAAATTTACCCTTTTGCTTCGGGGCATAAACAATTAATGTTAAGAAGTGTCTTTATTCAGCAGAATTTGCTAAAATTTTAAACAGATACATAAAATATTGTAAAAGAGGTGCTGGATTTGAAACTGGTAAGCTATAAATTAAAAGGGAAGCCTGGTCCATTAAGAATTGGCATTGTGGTCAATGAGAATGTGATCGATATACAGGAAGCGTATCGCAAATATCTTGAAATGGAAAGGAAGCAGGATTTGGCGGACCATGTTCAATATGTATTGCCGTCTGACCCTGCTACCTTTTTATCCATTGGATTTGATGCTGTTACCAAGGCCAGGAAAGCAATGGATGCCATTGAAAATGAGGAACTGGATAATATAAGCTTTAACCGTGAGACGGTCACATTGTCTGCACCAAACCCATCACCATCGAAAATAATTTGTATTGGTAAAAACTATTTGGATCATGCAATGGAGATGGGAGGAGAGGTGCCGGATTATCCGATGCTTTTTGCGAAATTCACTAATTCCATTATCGGGCCGGAAGACAATATTGAAAAGCCAAATGTAACGGAAAAGCTGGACTATGAGGTGGAGTTGGCGGTAGTTATTGGAAAGGAAGCTTCTAATGTAAGCGAGGCGAAAGCATTAAACCATGTTGCCGGTTACACTTTGGCCAATGACACTTCCGCACGGGATCTGCAAAAGAGAACCTCCCAATTCCTGCAGGGGAAAACATTGGATAACAGTACGCCGATCGGACCATGGATTGTAACACCTGATGAAATTGGGGATCCCTCCAATTTATCCATACGCTCCCTCGTAAATGGAGAGGAACGGCAATCATCCAATACAAGCAAACTGATTTTTAATATTCCGTACTTGATTTCTTTCATTTCCAAATTGATTACACTAAATCCGGGGGATATTATTTTATCGGGGACACCGGATGGCGTTGGCGCGGGGATGAGCCCTCCGCAATTTCTGAAGGATGGCGATACTGTAACGTTGGAGATTGAAAAAATAGGAATAATGGAAAATAAGGTAATAGAGAAATAGATCACGGAGAAGCTCATCAGTGTGGTGAGTTTCTCTTTAATTCATTTTAATGGCTTTTTTTGCCAGCATATCTGCGTGTTTATTTTGCTTTTCCGGAATCCATTTAAAAAAAGCATAAGGAAAAATTTCTATATACTCCTGAATGGTTTCCAGGAAGGGAAGAAACTGACCATTTTTAGTAAAGTTTTTTTCTATGATATCAATGACGGTTCTGGAGTCTGATCGCACTGATAAAATCTGGTCGGGAAAGGATTCTTTGCATATTTCCAATGCTTTAATGACAGCGAGGAATTCAGCTTCATGATTAGAAATCTCACCTAAAGGGAAAGTATACTCATATTGCTGATTTCCTTTTTTTATATATATTCCCGCGCCGCTTAAGCCGGGATTTCCGCGTGAAGCGCCATCTGTGTATACTTCAATCAATTGTTTTTGCACTCCTTTACTCCGCGTGACTACCCTTATTATAGAATTCAAAGCAAAAAAAGAAAACAAATTATATGTTGGACGAAAATTTGACATAATTTCAAAGATGACAGTATACCGGGACTATGGCAAAATGGGTACAGGAAGAACTTTGCAGCATTCAACCATACGATCAGGAGGATTTTACTAGTCCATAACCAAGTCAGGCTTACAAACAGAGTGGATGTGATATATAGTGCAGAAGGTAATATTTTATACAAAAGAAGTTTGCTCGCTGTGTGATGATGCAAAAGCATTGCTGCTAATGTTTCAGCGGGAATATCCATTTGAATTGGAAGAACGGGATATATATACGAATGATGAATGGCTGGAAAAGTATCATCTGCTTATCCCTTATGTACAAATAAACGATAGTACATTGAATTGTGAAGAAATAAACATAGACGCATTGGAACAGCTGCTGCAAGATCATATTGAAAAACAGTCGTGAGCTGGATGGGTATTTCCAGCTCCAATTAACTGCGAAAAGTTTGTTTCTTCCTTTATAATTCGTTATAATAGGAAAAGAAGTTGATATTTTTTTGTATTATTCGGGACATAATATGACCAGCAGGGACATTTAATGACCAACAAAAGGAGTCGATATATGCGAAACCTGATTAGTTTGCAGCAAAAGCTGCTCCCGGATTTGCTGGAAGTCATGGAAGAAAGATATTCCGTGCTGCATGCAGTTAATTTGCTTCAACCAATTGGACGAAGAGCACTCGCTGAAAATACGAATTTAACAGAGCGGCATGTACGGGCTGATATTGAATTTTTGCAAAAGCAGGGTTTGATCAGCGTCACCACAAAAGGAATGTACACTTCCAAAGAAGGTACAGAACTTCTGGAACAGCTTAGCAGCTTTTTTAGTGAGATAATGGGTTTAAGTGTTTTAGAAAAACAAATTCAGGAAAGATTAAATGTAGAACAAGTTATCGTTGTTCCCGGCAATAGTGATGAATCCGTGTGGGCGAAGCAGGAAATGGGGAAGGCTTGTGTAACATATTTAAATAAATTGAAAAGCAATATAAAGACAATTGCTGTAACAGGCGGGTCCACCATGGCTGCTGCATCAGAGGTGATGACGCCTCTTAAGGTAGGGTCAAATCCTGTCTTTGTTCCTGCAAGGGGCGGTGTTGGCGGAAGAGCGGAGAACCAGGCAAACACGATTGCGGTGGAAATGGCCAAAAAGGCAAAAGGGGATTATCGCTTATTGTATGTTCCCGATCCGCTGAGTGAGTCTGCTTACCAATCAATGATTAATGAAGCTTCCATCGATGAAACCCTTTCCCTCATTAAAAATGCAACAGTTGTTCTTCATGGCATTGGTGATGCAATAAAAATGGCCAAGCAAAGAAAAACGCCGGAATCTATTGTAGACAGACTGAAAAATCAAGGAGCAGTCAGCGAAGCATTTGGTTATTATTTTGACGATAAAGGTCATATTGTGCACAAAGTTAGGACGATCGGGATGCAGCTGGAAGACCTTCGCAATGTGGAGTCCGTTATATCGATTGCAGGAGGGACATCAAAGGCAAAGGCTATTTCATCCTATTTAAAAAAGGGTAAAAGTAATTTGCTGATTACAGACAAGGCAGCCGCAGAACAAATTTTAAAAGAGTCCCTATAAGTTCGCAGTTCAAAAAAACAAGGAGGAATATACATGGCAGTAAAAGTAGGTATTAATGGATTTGGGAGAATTGGACGAAATGTTTTCCGTCAGGCCATAGGAAATGATGAAGTGGAGATTGTTGCTGTAAATGATTTGACAGATGCTGATATGCTGGCACATTTATTGAAATTTGACTCTGTACATGGTGTGCTGCAGGAAGAAGTGGAAGCAAAAGATGGTGCCATTGTAGTTGGAGGAAAAGAGGTAAAGGTATTATCGGAACGGGATCCTGCCGACTTGAACTGGGGAGAGCTCGGTGTGGAGGTCGTAATTGAATCTACCGGGCGTTTTGTTGACAGGGAAAGCTCACAAAAGCATATAGATGCCGGTGCAAAAAAAGTAATTATCTCTGCACCTGCCAAAAATGAAGATTTAACGATGGTGCTTGGTGTCAATGAAGATCAATACGATGCAAGCAAGCATCATATTATTTCAAATGCATCTTGTACAACGAACTGTTTAGCAACGTTTGCAAAAGTGGTTCATGATAACTTTGGAATTAAACGCGGATTAATGACAACCATCCATTCCTATACAAATGATCAGCAGATCCTTGATTTGCCTCATAAAGATTACCGCAGGGCACGGGCTGCTGCACAAAATATAATTCCTACGACAACAGGAGCAGCAAAGGCAGTAGGAAAAGTACTGCCGGAATTGGATGGCAAACTTAATGGCGGTGCAGTCCGGGTGCCAACTCCGGATGGTTCACTTACTGATCTGGTGGTGGAGCTGGAGAAAAATGTAACCGAAGAGGAAGTTAACCAGGCATTTAAAGATGCTTCCGAGGGTGATTTGAAAGGAATTATGCAATATAGTGAAGATCCGCTTGTATCATCCGATATTGTGGGCAACCCGCATTCTTCCATTGTTGATGGTCTCTCAACGATGGTTATGGAAGATAACATGGTAAAAACCGTTGCATGGTATGATAATGAAATGGGATATTCTGCAAGATGTCTTGATCTGGCAGTATATATTAAAAAGCAGGGATTATAATAATCAGCGACAGCAGATCTGTAACTGATCGCAAAAAATAACGGAGGAGGAGAGCATTCCTCCTCCGTTTGCTATATAATGGAACTGGCTAAGTAAACTTTTAAGGGAACCGGAGGACAAATCACTATGACGGGATGGGTAAATAGCTAAGCAGAAATCACTGCAGCGGATTAAGCAAAAAAACTCCCGAGTTCCAAGTCTGAAGTCCCAAGCTGGAGGTAAGTGTATGAACAAAAAAACTGTAAATGATCTTGATGTTCGTGGAAAGAAGGTTTTTTGCCGGGTCGATTTCAATGTCCCGCTGAAGGACGGAGAAATTACGGATGATACCCGTATTAGAGCCGCATTGCCAACGATCATCCATTTAATAAAGCAGGGGGCCATTGTTATTCTGGCCAGTCATCTTGGCAGGCCAAAAGGAAAAGTCGTTGAGGATTTACGAATGGACCCTGTGGCTAAAAGACTAAGTGACTTATTGCAAAAGGAAGTAGTGAAAACGGATTCCGTTTTTGGAAGTGAAGTTAATGAAGCACTATCCGAATTGCAAAATGGAGAGGTGCTGCTCTTGGAAAATGTCCGTTTTGAGGCTGGGGAAGAAAAGAACGACGGAGAATTGGCACAGGCGTTTGCAGACATGGCTGATATTTATGTAAATGATGCATTTGGCACTGCACACCGTGCGCATGCTTCTACTGCAGGTGTTGCCGAAAAGCTGCCTGCTGTTGCCGGCTTCCTGATGGAAAAGGAAATTAATGTTTTAGGGAAGGCACTGGAGAATCCGGAACGGCCTTTTACAGCGATTATTGGCGGAGCAAAAGTAAAAGATAAAATCGGCGTAATCGATCATCTGCTGGAGAAAGTGGATTATTTGATTGCCGGCGGCGGTCTTGCCTACACTTTTTTGAAAGCCAAAGGATATGAGATTGGCGATTCTTTACTGGAAGAGGATAAAATAGATTTGGCGAAAAAATTCATGGAAAAAGCTGAAGAAAAAGGTGTACAATTTATATTGCCGCAAGATACGGTCATAGCGGATGCATTTTCCGAAACAGCCAATACAAAAATTGTTTCCTCAGATGAGATTCCTCCCGGCTGGCAAGGACTGGATATCGGACCGGAAACACGTAAGACATACAGTGACATTGTGGCAAAGTCTAAATTAATCATTTGGAACGGCCCTATGGGTGTATTTGAAATGAATGCTTTTGCAGGAGGCACACAGGCAGTTGCAGAAGCACTTTCTGAAACGGAAGGGTATACAGTGATCGGAGGCGGGGATTCTGCTGCGGCTGTTGAAAAATTCGGTTATGCAGAAGACATGGACCATGTCTCAACGGGTGGCGGCGCTTCCCTGGAATTTATGGAAGGTAAGGTACTGCCGGGAGTTCAGGCATTAAATGAACGTGAATAGTACAGCAAAATAACATGCTGCTTACTTAAAAAGTTGAATTCAGACACTTTAAGTATGGGTTATGCAGACCTTCAGGGGGGCGTAAGTGAGACTCAGGAGAAATCAGTGCCCAACAACAGATATTTGCCTGGAGGATAAGTGAAGCAGGGTGTAACAGTTCAGTTTTCAATGGAAATAGCAGGAAACTATGCAATAAAGTATAATTTAATGAAAGGGTGGGAAAATGCGTAAAATCGTAATCGCAGGGAATTGGAAAATGAATAAAACATTGCAGGAAGCCGAGGCATTTGTGCAGGAGATCAGTGATAAAGTGCCTGCAGATAGTCAGGTAGAATCCATTATATGTTCTCCTTTTCCATTTTTGCCTTCTCTTGTGGAGAAAGCTAAAGAAACGAATGTGAAAATCGCTGCACAGACGATGCATGAGTCAGAAAATGGGGCATACACAGGGGAAGTCAGTCCGGTCATGCTGGAGGATATCGGCATCACTCATGTTATTGTCGGGCATTCAGAGCGGAGGGAATATTTTGCTGAAACAGATGAATCGGTGAACAGAAAAGTACATGCCGCTTTCTCCCATGGACTTACACCCATTGTATGTGTGGGAGAAACCCTGGAACAGAGGGAAGCAAATAAAACAATGGATCACATAGAAAGTCAGGTAAAAAAAGCATTAAAAGATGTGCGGGAAGACCAGGTGGAAGAAACAATTATCGCTTATGAGCCGATTTGGGCAATTGGAACCGGGAAAACGGCATCGAGCGAAGATGCAAATGAGGTATGTGCTCATATTCGTCAAGTAGTAAAAGCACAATTTTCCGAAGCTGCAGCTGAAAAAATTGTTATTCAGTACGGTGGAAGTGTGAAGCCTGCCAATATAAAAGAACTGCTTGCCCAGCCTGATATTGATGGGGCTTTAGTTGGTGGTGCCAGCCTGGAAGCAGACTCCTTTTTACAGCTTGTGGAGGCAGGTAGGCGATGAATGATAAACCTTTAGCAGCATTGATCATTCTCGACGGCTTCGCATTGCGTGACGAAGAAATGGGGAATGCCGTGAAACAGGCAAATACACCCAATTTTGACCGTTATTGGAATCAATATCCTCATCAGCAATTAAAGGCAAGCGGGGAAGCAGTAGGTCTTCCGGAAGGCCAAATGGGAAATTCGGAAGTTGGGCATTTAAACATAGGTGCAGGCAGGATCGTATATCAAAGTTTAACAAGGGTAAACCTGTCCATTAAGGAAGGCGACTTCTTTGAAGTGGATGCATTTTTGAAATCAGTACACCATGCCAAAACCAATAATAAAGCCCTGCACCTGTTTGGACTTTTATCCGATGGCGGGGTTCACAGTCATATCAATCATTTGTTTGCCCTGCTGAAACTGGCCGGCGATCATGAACTGGACAACGTATTTGTCCATGCATTTTTAGACGGCAGGGATGTCGGGCCGCAAACAGCGGGGGAGTACATTAAACAAACGGAAGATAAAATGAAAGAGCTGGGTGTAGGAAAATTTGCCACTGTTTCCGGAAGATACTATTCGATGGACCGGGACAAGCGGTGGGATCGGGTTAAAAAAGCATATGATGCCATGGTAAACGGAAAAGGGCCGACATACCACAGTGCCATGGAAGTAATAGAGGATTCCTATAAAAATGAAATCTATGATGAATTTGTTATCCCATCTGTCATTGTCGGTGAGGATGGGGAACCTGTCGGAAAAGTTCAGGACAATGACTCCATTATTTTTTATAATTTCCGGCCGGATCGTGCCATCCAAATTTCCCGTACTTTTGCCAATGCAGATTTTCGGGATTTCGACCGCGGGGATAATGTGCCCAAAGATCTGGATTTTGTCATGCTGACGGATTTCAGTGAAACGGTAGACGGGTATGTTGCATATAAGCCGGTCAACCTGGATAACACCATTGGTGAAGTACTTTCTCAGTATGGGGTGAATCAGTTAAGGATTGCAGAAACGGAAAAATACCCGCACGTCACCTTTTTTATGAGCGGGGGCAGAGAAAAGGAATTTCCCGGGGAACAACGTGTCCTTATTGATTCGCCTAAAGTAGCAACTTATGACTTGCAGCCCGAAATGAGTGCATACAAGGTAACGGATGCACTATTAAAGGAGCTGGATAGAGGAGAGCATCAGGCAATTATATTAAACTTTGCCAACCCGGACATGGTTGGTCATTCAGGCAAGCTCAAGCCGACGATTGAGGCGGTGGAAGCAGTCGATGAGTGCCTTGGAAAAGTAGTTGATAAAATTATTGATCTCGGCGGACATGCTATTATTACTGCGGATCACGGCAACTCGGATGAAGTGGTGACACCGGAAGGAAAACCGATGACAGCACATACAACAAACCCGGTGCCGGTTATTGTAACCAAAGAAGGAATTGAATTGCGTGAGGGCGGTATTTTAGCAGATCTGTCACCAACATTGCTGGATTTGTTACAATTAGAAAAGCCGGAGGAAATGACAGGTACCTCACTGATAAAGAAAAGCAGATAATGTCATTTTATGAAGAATAACAAATAAAAGGAGAGATTTCGATGCCTTACATTACAGATGTTTATGCACGTGAAGTATTGGATTCCCGCGGTAACCCCACAGTAGAGGTGGAGATTTTTACGGAGTCAGGCGGATTCGGTGCATCCCTTGTACCAAGCGGGGCGTCCACCGGGGAATATGAAGCAGTGGAATTGCGTGATGAGGTTAAAAGCCGTTATTTAGGCAAGGGCGTATTAAAAGCAGTGCAAAACGTGAATGAAACTATTGCACCGGAACTGGTCGGTATTGATGTAACCCGGCAAAATATTATTGACCGGATCATGCTGGACCTTGACGGAACAGAAAATAAAGGAAAATTGGGTGCCAATGCCATATTGGGTGTTTCCATGGCTGCTGCCCATGCTGCTGCAAGTTATCTGGAAATCCCTTTGTATAATTACTTGGGTGGTTTTAATGCAAATACCCTTCCAACTCCAATGATGAACATTCTAAACGGGGGAGAACACGCAGATAATAATGTGGATATCCAGGAATTTATGATCATGCCTGTGGCTGCATCTACTTTTCAGGAAGCACTGCGGACAGGAACGGAAATTTTTCATTCCCTGAAGAAAGTGCTCAAGGATAAAGGATACAATACAGCAGTTGGAGACGAGGGCGGATTTGCGCCAAACCTTGCCTCAAATGAAGAAGCACTCCAGACAATTGTAGAAGCTATCGAGGCTGCCGGTTATAAACCGGGTGAAGAAATTCAATTGGCCATGGATGTTGCTGCATCAGAAATTTATGAGGATGGGAAATATAACCTGAAAGGAGAAGGCGTAATCCGCAACTCCCGTGAAATGGTTGACTGGTATGCTGATATGGCTGAAAAATATCCAATTATATCTATTGAAGATGGTTTGGACGAAAATGACTGGGAGGGCCACAAGTTACTAACGGACCGTCTCGGCAGCAAAGTCCAATTAGTAGGGGACGACTTATTTGTAACGAATACGGCGAAACTTGCCCAGGGGATTGAACAGGGTGTTGGAAATTCCATTTTGGTTAAGGTAAACCAAATCGGTACCCTGACAGAAACGTTTGAAGCCATTGAGATGGCCAAGCGTGCTGGCTATACAGCTGTAATCTCCCATCGATCCGGGGAAACAGAAGATGCCACCATTGCTGATATAGCCGTCGCTGCCAATGCGGGACAAATCAAAACAGGTGCACCATCCCGCACGGACCGTGTCGCAAAATATAACCAATTGCTGCGCATTGAAGACGAACTGTCAGGCATGGGCGAATATGCCGGATTAAATGCTTTTTATAATTTGAAAAAATAGTATAGCTATAAAAGGAGAAGAGGCGGAGCAATCTGCCTCTTTTTCTAAATTAAGTTACTGATTCACTGGAGGATGAGCGGATACGGGAGTTTCCACGGCTGCGGAAATTTTGGGGCATCACTGCAGCATTGACGACTGTATTTATGATTGTAAATGAGCGGGAGGGCACCTTTGCCGCCAAGGTGTTCTGCCGTTTTTGAGTTCCGGCTGATTATACTTGCAGTATAAAGAAGAAAGATTTAATATAAGCAAATGGGGGTGGGGAGAATCGATATTTTAAAAACAATAAAAGAACGACGGTCCATACATACCTTTAAAAAAGCAGAAGTAGATGCCAACATATTAAAAGAAATTTTCACATACGGATCCTATGCACCGTCTCATTACATGAAGGAGCCATGGAATATAAAAATATATCAGGAAGGAGGGAAGATCAATTTTGTTGATGCCATTATGAAAAGCTATCAGCGGATTGGCATGATTAAAAACAGCAATGATCCGAAGACATTAAAAATGATCGAATCCATGACATCTTTTCTTATGGCTATACCGCATCATGCCGTAATTTATTTTGAAAAAGAGGATGACCAGATACGCTGCGAAGAGGAATACTCCTCTGTTGCGGCATTTATCCAGAATGCACAGCTTGCTGCATGGGAATATGGTGTAGGCATGCTATGGACAATTACACCTTATATGCATGATCCGCTGTTTGCAGAAGAGATTGGACTGGCTCCTGAACGTTTTAAACTGGCTGCAGTTATGCAAATCGGGTATCCGGACCGGGTGCCGAGGGATAAAGGGAGAACGTCAATAGAGGAGAAACTGGAGTTTATACGGGAATAGGCATTGAAGGCGTTTGCAGTTATGCTTCATTTGGATTAGTGACATCAGATAGAAATAGATGAAACTCTATGAAAACAATTACTGTCTAAGAATGCTTTAAGATTCCTATTGAAGCTGCCCTGGACAACATCCATTCCACCCTATAAAAAAACGCCCAAACCTTCTGAGGTTCAGACGCTTCAATCCATTATTCCGTTAAATCCTTAACATAATTCACAACTTCCTCTGCCGTTCCCATTGCCAGAATCTCATCCTTGCGGGCAGCGAGTTCTTTTTTGGACAGGTCACGGATTTGCGTGCGCGCCGGCAAGATGGATGTGGCACTCATGCTGAATTCATCCAGTCCCAGTCCGAGCAATATGGGAATGGCAATAGTATCGCCGGCCATTTCACCACACATGCCAACCCACTTTTCTTCAGCATGTGCTGCTTCAATAACATGATGAATTAAATTTAAAATTGCCGGGTGGTATGGCTGGTACAAGTAGGATACCTGTTCATTCATCCGGTCTGCGGCCATGGTATATTGAATTAAGTCATTGGTGCCGATGCTGAAGAAGTCTACTTCCTTGGCAAATTGTTTAGCAGTAACAGCTGTGGATGGAATTTCTACCATAATGCCAATTTCAATATCATCGGAAACATCCACACCCTCCTTAGTTAAAGCTTCTTTTTCCTCCAGCAGCATTGATTTCGCTTGTCGGAACTCCTCCAAGGTGGCGATCATAGGGAACATAATCTTTAGGTTGCCATACACGCTGGCTCTCAGAAGCGCACGCAGCTGCGGCCGGAACACATTTTCATTTTCCAGGCAAAATCGTATGGCCCGAAAACCTAAAAACGGATTCAGCTCTTCAGGCAAATCCAAATAATTTAATTCCTTATCCCCTCCAATATCCAATGTGCGGACAACAACCGGCTTTCCGTCCATTTTTTCAAGCACCGATTTATAAGCATCAAACTGTTCTTCCTCTGTCGGAAGTTCATTTTTCCCCATATATAAAAATTCCGTCCGGTAAAGTCCTATTCCTTCCCCGCCGTTATTTAACACCCCGTCAACATCCTCAGGTGTACCAATATTGGCTGCAAGTTCCACCTGTTCCCCGTCTTTGGAAAAGGTAGGCTCGTCCTTTAATTTTGCCCACGCTTCTTTTTGTTTTTCATGCAGTTCCTGTTTTTCTCTGTACGAATTCAATTCATTTTCGGAAGGATGGATAATTACTTCTCCCTCGCTGCCATCAACAATAAGTACGTCCTCCGCCTCAACAGCAGTGGTTATTTCTTTTGTGCCTACTACTGCTGGTATTTCAAGTGAGCGTGCCATAATGGCTGAATGTGATGTTCTGCCGCCGATGTCCGTAATAAACCCTTTTACATAATCACGGTTTAATTGGGCTGTATCAGATGGGGTTAAGTCATTTGCGATAACGATAACTTCTTCATTAATTAATGCCGGATCAGGAAAACTGACACCAAGCAAGTGCGCCAGGACACGTTTTGTCACGTCCTGAATGTCTGCTGCACGTTCGCGCATGTATTCATTATCCATATTTTTGAACATATCTATAAACATATCGGCAACTTCCTGCAATGCTGTTTCCGCCATGGCATGATCCGTGTCAATTTTTTCTTTCATCGGATTGATTAATTCCGGATCACTTAATACAAGTAAATGGGCCGAAAAAATTTCAGCCTGCGCTTCCCCGATGCTCTTTTTTGTATGTTCTCTGATTTTTTCAAGCTCCTGCTTGGAAATATCCAGCGCTTTGTCTAATCTTTCTTTCTCTTTATCAGGGTTATCAATTGTTGTTTTTTCAAAGGAAAGATCCGGGGCCTCCAGACGGTATGCTTTTGCGATCGCTATACCGGAGGATGCTCCGATTCCTGTTATCTTTTTCATTGCCATCAACCTTTCTGCAGTAATTTCTGCTACATACATTTTAAACTTTAATACACCTCTGTTACAACTATTCTGTGTGCATAGTGATCCATTTGTAAATTGCTTCATAAACTTCCAAATGATTGATTTCATTTATTAATTCATGCCGTTTACCGGGAAATAGCATGGTAGTTATGCCACTTAACCCCGCATCATCATAAAGTCCTGCTGCTCTCCAAACTCCCTTTGTATAGTCTCCAACAGGATCCTGCTCCCCGCTGACAAAAAGCAAAGGCAGATCATTCGGAATTTGCCGGTTTAATTTTCCTGATTGAATTAGTTTTATTCCTGTCATTAAATCATAGAAAAAAAGCGCCGTAGGGATAAAGCCGGTATGCCGGTCTTCTATGTAATCCCCGACTGTTTTTTCATCTTGTGACAGCCAGTCAAACGCTGTTTTATTTCCTTTGATCTTTTTATTATAATTGGCGAAAACCAAGAAATTCATTAATTTGGATTCTTCTTTGGGGGGAAGTTTCCTGGCGATCTCTCCGGCTAGGAACAGTTTCCAATTGGGTGTATAGCCGGTTCCCGATAATATGGCACCTTTTATGTCTTCACCGTATTTTTGTACATAATGCCTTGCCAAAAAGGATCCCATACTGTGCCCGAATAAAAAAATGGGTATGTTCGGGTAATCAGATTGAATTTCCTTCGTTATCACATGCAGATCTTCTGCAGTACGCTGAAATCCATTTTTATCTGCAAAGTATCCCATTAAACCTTGTTTTTCCCCAGTTTGCCCGTGTCCGCGATGGTCATTCCCATAAACGACTATCCCTTGTTTCACGAGAAAATTGGCAAAGTCGTTGTACCGTTCAATATGTTCAATCATCCCGTGGGCAATCTGGACAACCGCAAATGGCATTTTATTTGCTGTATCCCATTTTTTCACATATACTTCTGCTCCATCGTCCATGGTAATCCAAAATGATTTTTCCATATAAAACTCCTTTCCTTACAATCACTTTATATCAATTATGATCATAAATATTCTATCCGTCTACTATCACACCTAGTAAAAAAGACTCTATTTATAAAAAAGGCCTTGCTATGGAAATCATATATATGCTAAAGTAATGTATAGGCAATTGTCGGCTATAGAGGGGGTAGCAGGAAAACATGTCTGGATTTATTAATGTTTTATTGGTAATCGTTGGAATTATTATGATCGTTCTTATTCTATTGCAGCCAGGAAAAAGTGCAGGGTTATCCGGTGCTATTTCAGGCGGAGCGGAACAACTATTTGGAAAGCAGAAAGCACGGGGAGTAGAATATATTCTCCATCGGGGCACGATTGTAGCAGCCGTAGTATTCTTCATTCTGGCCTTTCTAAGTGCATATTTTTTATAATAAAAATTGGCTCTTATCACGATCATGTGTTAAGGGCTTTTTTATTTTTAATTACAGGGAACTTCACTTATACTATGATATTCAGGAGATGTTTATAAGGAAAGTTATTCTGGCACAGGGCGGGTTTTTCCAAAGGAATAAGGGTAATATAGGAAATAGAGCAAGAAAAAAGGAGCTGTACAGATTATGAAAGTGAAAAAACCGGCGCCGTTTACGTTTGAAGCAGGACCGCGTGCGGTATTGTTATTACATGGGTATACAGGGAATTCGGCAGATGTAAGAATGCTGGGAAGATACTTGGAGAAAAAGGGCTATACCTCCCATGCGCCGATTTACCGCGGGCATGATCAGCCCCCGGAAGAGCTTATAAGGGCAACACCTGAAGAATGGTGGGAAGATGTACAGGGTGCATACAAGTATTTACAGGAACTCGGCTATAAGGAAATTGCCGTTGCCGGTCTATCATTAGGTGGTGTCTTAGGTTTAAAACTGGCATACTCCCAGAAAACCAAAGCGGTCATCCCGATGTGCTCGCCAATGTTCTTTGACAATGAAACCCAATTAACGCACGGCTACAAAGAATATGCAAAGGAATATAAAAAGCTGGAAGGAAAGGAAGCTGCTCAAATTAATGAGGAAGTGGATGAATTAATGAGGAATTCATCTGCCTCTTTTTCCAGGCTGGGTTCCTTTATAGAAAGTGTGAAAAAGAACATAGATACCATTTATACACCTACAATGGTCATTCAGGCTAAACAGGATAACATGATTAATACGGATAGTGCCAATTACATTTACGATCATGTAGAAACAGACCATAAATCAATTCGATGGTATGAAGAAGCCGGACATGTTATTACGTTAAGCAAAGAGAAAGATCAGCTGCATGAAGATGTATATGAGTTCCTGGAAGGACTCGACTGGGAAGAATAAAGGGTAGAGTACATGGCATTTTGCCTTAAAATGATTATATCCAACAAAAAAAGCAAACAATAGATAGGAAAGAAGGTGAGCAATATGAAAGATAGAATACAAGCATATTTTAAAGAAACTGGCACGAAGCCGCTCGCGGTACATGAATTGGAAGAAGCACTCGACATTAAGGAAGCTGTGGAATTCAAGGAACTTGTGAAAGCATTAAATGAATTGGAGGATCAGGGAGAGCTGGTTCGTACAAGGAAAAACCGTTTTGGTCTGCCGCAAAAAATGAACTTGATCCGAGGCAGAATTCAAATGCATGCAAAAGGCTTTGCATTCTTAATACCGGATGACGATGATTTATCCGATATTTACATCCATCACTCAGACCTTGGTTCTGCTATGAATAATGATACAGTGCTTGTTCGCCCGGAATCAACAGAAAAAAAAGATGCCCGTGCGGAAGGCAAGGTCATCCGTATTTTGGAGAGAGCTGTGACCGATATTGTAGGTACCTATGAAGACAATAAGTCATTCGGTTTTGTCATAGCGGATGATAAACGGATCCCCAACGATATTTTCATCCCAAAAGGAAGTACGAATGGGGCCGTTGAAGGGCATAAAGTAATCGTCCGTATTACTGCATATCCTGAAGGAAGAAAAAGCGCGGAAGGGGAAGTCATTCAAATACTGGGACATAAAAATGACCCTGGAATTGATATTATATCCATCATCCATAAGCATGGAATTACGGTTGATTTTCCGGATGAAGTACTGGATCAGGCAGCAGCTGCTCCCGAAGAGATTTCAGAAGATGAAATCAAGGGGAGGCGGGATTTGCGCGATGAAGTTATTGTGACTATAGATGGGGAAGATGCCAAGGATTTGGATGATGCGGTTTCAGTTAAAAAGCTCGATAACGGCAATTTCCGCCTCGGTGTGTACATTGCCGATGTCAGTTATTATGTAGAGGAAGGTACGCCGCTTGACGAGGAAGCATTTGAACGGGGAACAAGTGTCTATCTTGTAGACCGTGTGATCCCGATGATTCCGCATCGGCTTTCCAACGGTATTTGTTCCTTGAATCCGCAGGTGGACCGGCTTACACTTGGATGTGAAATGGAAATCACACCAAGCGGGGAAATTATCGGTCATGAAATATTTCAAAGTGTGATTCGCTCCAAGCAGCGAATGACTTATACGGATGTAAATAAGATTTTAGTGGATAAAGATGAAGAAACGAGGGAGAAGTATAAGGACTTGGTTCCTTTCTTCGAGCAGATGGAAAAGCTGGCTGCTGCCTTAAACGGTAAACGGATGGGCCGCGGCGCGATTGATTTTGACTTTAAAGAAGCCCAGGTGCTTGTCAATGAAACCGGGGAACCGACGGATGTTGTTTTGCGTGAGCGTTCTGTGGGGGAAAGGCTGATTGAAGAATTTATGCTTGCTGCAAATGAAACGGTTGCCGAGCATTTCCATTGGCTGGATATTCCGTTTATTCACCGCATCCATGAGGATCCGGATGAAGGAAAGCTGCAAACCTTTTTCGAGTTTTTAGCAGGACTCGGCTATGTGGTAAAAGGCACAGGAAATGATATCCATCCACAGGCACTGCAAAAAGTACTGGAGGAAGCGAAGGGAAAGTCTGAGGAAATGATTATTTCCAAGCTGATGCTCCGTTCAATGAAACAGGCAAAATACGATCCGCAGAGCATCGGCCATTTTGGACTGGCAACAGAATTTTATACCCATTTTACTTCACCGATCCGGAGATATCCGGACCTTACTGTTCACAGATTGATTCGTACGTATTTAATAAACAAGCAGATGGATCAGAAAACTCAAGACCACTGGAAAGATGCCATGCCGGAAATTGCCCGGCATACATCAGAAAGAGAAAGAGCTGCTGTAGATGCAGAAAGAGAGGTGGACGATCTCAAGAAAGCAGAGTTTATGAAAGATAAAATCGGTGAAGAATTCTCCGGGGTAATCAGTTCTGTAACAAACTTCGGCATGTTTGTAGAACTCGAAAATACAATTGAAGGTCTGATCCACGTGAGCTACATGACAGATGATTATTATCATTATGATGAACGAAGCTACGCTATGATCGGAGAGCGTACTGCAAATATGTACCGCATTGGTGACGAGGTCACCGTAAGGGTAGCAGATGTGAATACCGATGAGCGAACAGTTGATTTTGAACTTGTACAGGCCGAAAAACCAAAAAGGAAAAAGACAATCAGAGCAAAAAAAGCAAAAAATCGCTGAGCCCCGCCGCTTCAGCGATTTTTTATCGATATTTAATTATTTTTTGCGTGAGGTAAACTTTATTGTTGACAGTGAATAATTTGTTGTATACACTGCAAAATAGGAATAAAATAAAAAGTCTGTTTTTTGCCGATGTTAAGACTCCAGGTTTTGCAGGCATAGACAGGAAACGGTCCGGTAAATGCAGCTAAGCTGTTTTATTCTATCACGTTCTATATATGTGACAGCAAATGTTGGGAAATGGTCTCCATAGGAAGTCAACATTCAAGCTAAGGCGAATACAATAAAGTATGGTGAACGTACAAAAAGTTAAAAATCCAACTGTTTTTACTCACGCAAAAGGAGGCCTCACGATTGTCAGAAGATGTACTTTTAGCATTTTTATTCACCCTTTTTGCAGGACTTGCAACAGGAATTGGAAGCTTACTGGCATTTTTTACGAAAACAACAAATACAAAATTTTTATCTTTTGCTTTAGGGTTTTCAGCAGGGGTAATGATTTACGTATCCTTTATTGACATTTTCCCAAAAGCGCAGGAATCTTTAGTTGCTGAGCTTGGGGAAGAGGGCGGTATTTGGATGACTGTTGCCGCATTTTTTGCAGGTATGCTGCTGATTGCATTAATTGACCGTTTTATCCCAAAGCATTCCAATCCGCATGAACTGAAAAAAATTGAAGATATGAAAAAACCGGGATCGGCAATAAATGATCCTGAATTGCTGAAGATGGGGGTTTTTACTGCACTGGCAATTACGATACATAACTTTCCTGAAGGGATTGCAACATTTGTATCTACTTTGCAGGATCCGGCACTTGGTCTTGCGATTGCCATAGCCATAGCCATCCATAATGTACCTGAAGGGATTGCTGTTTCTGTGCCGATTTATTATGCTACAGGAGAAAAGAAGCGGGCATTCCGTTTGTCATTATTATCCGGACTTGCGGAGCCGCTGGGTGCCGTGGTTGCTTTTCTCATCCTCATGCCATTTTTAACAGATTTGATGTTTGGAGTTATATTTGCCATGGTCGCCGGAATTATGGTATTTATTTCATTGGATGAACTGCTGCCTGCCGCTAAAAAGTATGATGAAGCACATCTTTCTATTTACGGTGTGATAAGCGGTATGGCGGTGATGGCATTAAGCCTGCTATTATTAATGTAATCTCCGGGGCAGTCCTGTTGGATTATAGGCAAATATTTGGTAAAATAATGTGCATGCAATAGTAGGAGGAAGGCGTATGCCCAAAAGACAGGGAAAAGTGATTGCCCAAAACAGAAAAGCATCCCATGATTATTTTATAGAAGATACGTATGAGGCCGGTATGGTCCTGCAGGGAACCGAAATTAAATCGATCCGGGCCGGAAGAGTCAGCATTAAAGATTCACATGCCAGGATTGACCGCGGTGAAGTGAAGCTGATTAATCTTCATATTGCAGAGTATGAGCAGGGAAACCGTTTTAACCATGATCCTACCCGAACAAGAAAATTGCTTTTGCATCGCAAGGAAATAGATAAGCTGACCGGGCTGATTCAGCAGCAGGGCTATGCATTGGTCCCTTTAAAGATCTATATAAAAAACGGATTTGCAAAAGTGCTGCTTGGACTCGGAAAAGGGAAAAAGAAATACGATAAGCGCGAGGATCTGAAACGGAAGCAAATGAAGCGGGATGCTGACAGAGCAATTAAAGAGCAAATGAGCTAGGCTTTTCAGAAAGCCGGCAAGTTTCTCGAACGGTTGTACGGTATGTACTTGATTTTTTTCGGTGATCTGTTATAATAATCTATGTAGGATCTTTAAAAAAGCTCAAGATAATCTTTGAGCGTTTCTCTTTTACGGGGACGTTCTGGATTCGACAGGGATAGATTGAGCTTTGGCTGCACGTCGAGGTTACGGCTCGTAAAACGTTATTCGCCTAAATATAACTGGCAAAACTAACAATCAACCAGCTTTAGCTGCTGCATAAGCAGTACTGAAGCGATCCTTCCTGCATTTGCCTGTGATGCAGATTGAAGGGTCTCAAATTAAGCAGGCTATACTATCATCCACCGTCTGAGGATGGTAGTTGAAACCAATCGGACTAGCTGCCTTAAAGCCTGTTGGCAGGCTGACAGGACAGTGAATGATAATATGCCGACTAAGCGTGTAGATGCCTGAGTGGCGATATCTCTGGACGTGGGTTCGATTAGACAATAGTCGCCTTTTGTGGCAACACAAAAGTGAGAATTCGGCTTTATCGGTGAAACCTAAGTTGCCGGCAGGATTTACTTCGGCAATAGGGCAATACCGAGTGGTATGTGGAGCAATCCAACAGCCATGTATCGACTTATAGGCTGCCTTCTGGGCAGTACTAGGATACGAAATGCTGCCTCGCCAAGGTAAATATAAATTTCGTATAAGACGCCGAAGGACCTGAACTATTCAGTTCGGGTTCAAGATATAGTCAGTGCCATGACGAAAGCATGGAATAACATGTCCCACCGTCTCCACCAATACATATGTTGGTGGTTTTTTATTTGGATAATCATTCGAGCCGCCAAACGATGAAATTTATCTGGCGGCTTTTATTTTGCAGGAATGCTGAAAATAAATAAACTACAGTGCGTGTACAGCATTCTTTATCATGATGAAATGTTATCCAAATATCCTTAAGAAAGGCTGTAGAAGATAATTCCATAAAGTTTGGCCATTAAAATGGTTTATTTACCTCTAAAAGATGATTTAGTTAATGGAATGACTTTGCTTTCCCCCTTGCATTCTCGTCCTCGATTACTCTATTTTATTCATGGTCATGTTCATGGTCATGCTCATGTTCTCCATCTATTTTGTACCTCAAATAATCATAATTATCCGTTGGCTCCCGTTTTGTTATTGTTCCATGTTCATCTGTATAGATTTCATATTCCCTGTACACTTCCACAATGTAGCCGTCATCCTCTGTTGTATCTTCCAGAACCATTTCAACCGAAGAGAAGGCAGGAATATTCTCTTCTTCAAATTGTGTGCTGGCTTCCTTTTCGTCCTGTGCAAGATCATTCATTAAATTTACACCTTCATGATCTTCCCAATTAGCAGGCGAGTCCAGAAACCCAACTAGTATGATCAGTCCAAGTAAAGCAAGCATCGCTAATCCTGTTTTCATTTTAAAGCCTCCTTCCTTAACAAATACTTATGAATGAAAATTCACAGGTAGTCCAATTTTTTCATCCAACGTACTAATTTCCGGGAAAATAAATGGGGAAGATCTAAAAAAATGATAGAAAAACCAGTTTAGCCTCTGCAGCAAAATGAACGAAGTAAAGGGTTGAATCTTGAAATGATTTAAGCCTATATACCTAACCAGAAAAAGAAAGCGATCACCGAATAGTTTAGCGGGTTCACTTTCAAATGGTGATCCCCGACTCCCTTCGATGCCAGGCAAGCAACAGAAAACTTGCCTGGTTTTTTTTACCTGCACCATTCCATTTATATTAAAATAATAAAGCGTAATGCGAGTTACTGCTCCTCACCGCAGGCTTGTCCTACATACGGATTTCTTATCCTTGTAAAAAGTTTTCCCTAAAAACAAATGCCCCCAAAAGGGAGCATTCTCTGCTTGGCTTTTATTAATAGCCTCCGTATCCACCGTAAGATGCACCAATAATGATCAGCAAAATAAACAGCACGACGATTAGTGCAAAGCCACCGCCGGCACCAGCACCATAACCATAACTCATTATAGAACCCCTCCTTGTAATAAAATGAGAGTGTACTCCCACTGACATCCTATGTAGGGAGTCTGAATTTGTATAGACATTAGTACAGTATTATAAGAAATTTGGTATTTGGCCATTACCCAACGGTATACTAGCATTTTCATTACTATGCGCCTGCTGCTGTTTATGTGTTTTTGGTGCCGTTAACATTATTTCTTCGGATTCGGCCAGGTTCACTCCGCAGTAGATAGCTGGGCTTTTTTTAGCACAAATGCCCCAAAAACATGGGGGCATTTGTTGGAAGGTTTATTAGTAAGCTCCGTATCCGCCGAAGGATGCACCAATAATGATCAGTAAAATAAACAGCACCACAATTAATGCGAAACCTCCGCCGGCACCATAGCCTGCACCATAACTCATTTCAAAATCCCTCCTTGTAAAATAAATGAGAGTGACACTCCCACTTTTATCCTATGCAGGGCTTCCATAATTGTATAGTCACCAGTGCTGAACTGTGAGATAATCGGGTAATTGTTTATCCGCGAACAGCAGTAAGAGGATCATGATTATTGTACATCCTGTTTTTGCTATATCAGCGGGCATGATTTGTGGTCCTTTCTGGAAGTGCAGTTTCCCTGTAAAGCACCGGGAGACCATAGCTTCATACATGCGATCCGCCCGTTCCATCGACCTGGATAATAACGCTGCTGTCAGTTCCCCATAAACTTTTACTTTTTTTATCCCAATGCCTCCGCAAAAGAACCTGGATTTGGCTGCTGTTTGCATTTTTTGAATATCTTCGAGAAATAAAAAGACATAGCGATAGGAAAGGATCAGTACTGTGATAAAAACAGCTGGAATTTTTAAGCCTGCCAAACTATTTATAAACTGATCAATTGATTGTGAATCCAGAATAATGGTAATGACCGTCATGGAAATAAAAGCCTTCATGATGATGAATAAAATAAATACTGCATTTTGAGTGTGAAAAGACAGATCAAAATTGAACAGCAAAGGGACGGTCATTAATAAAAGAAATGGTGTAATGATTAAGTAGCGTTTTAACAGCAAAATAAGAGAAATTTTCATCAATACCAGTCCGGCAAAGGCAATGGCAAATGCAATGAAAATGACAGATAAATTTGTAAAGCTGATCACGGTAAAAATATAGAACACTGCAGCAATTAATTTTGCCCGCGGTTCCCAGGATGTTGCCCATTTTGGTATCATTGTTAATGTATCTGGCTCCTGGTCAGTCATTTTGCATTCACCTGCCTTGTAACTGCAATTATTTCTTTCTCATCACAAATATAGTTATCGCTGCACCGACAAGCAAACCGGAAAGGAGCATACCGATTAGAGAGAAAAGAGAAGACTCATTCGTATCCTCCTCCTGATCCGTATCTACGAGCAATGTGGATGTAAGGCTATGGGATTCGTATTCTTCCCCCTCCATTGTTCCGCTCTCGTCAAGTTCCATATTTGCTTTAATAAGCCATTTACCCGGCGAGTCAAAGGCTAATTCAAATTGTCCATTGTTATCTGAAGTTGTTTCCAGCACTTCCCGCTCCGGACCATATGCACTTATGGCGGCATTTTCAGCATGTTCCCCATTTAATAAAATGGTTCCCGTAAATGTTCCGGTGGAGAATGTGCTTGTGTCAGTTTCAGGTACAATTTCCAGATCCAATGTAATTAAATCTTCGTGAGAAGTTGCCGAATTACCAACATGGTGAACAGTTTTTGCTGTTTGTACGCTTAATTGAGTTACTCCGCTATCAGGAGTATATGTACTCGGTTCTCGCATTCCCCAAAAGGTATATGTGCCATCCCCTTTAAGGGGGACATAGGCTCTTGCCTGAACACCGATTCCTTCCAAATCCAATTGCTCTGTATCCCCGTTTGGATATTGAACATGGAGTTCTAAATCTTCTATATCGGCACTATCGACATAATCACGAATATGCCCCCAAATAACATCTGCACGTAATTCTTCGCTATCTGTAAACTCTTCCACCTGTATAAACAGTTCATGTGCGGAAATTTCCTTTGAGAATAAAAATAGGCTGAATGCCAGCATTAGTCCCAATAATAATGCAATCTTTCTCATTATTTCTCTTCACCTTCCCCTGGTTTTCTATTGGTACGCGAAAAGAAAATAGCAGCAAGAAACAATAAGATAGAGATTCCGAATATAGCTCTCACAAAAAGTGGAATATCGTCCAGAATTGAAGTTTCTTCTTCGTCTGTCCATGTTGCCCGGTGTCCCATGCCATCATCTGCTGTAAGACGATGTACTTCCAATTCCCTTTCATAATTTAATATGCCGTCTTCATCAGCCTCACTTTCAAATAAAATATCCCCTTTTGCATCATAAGCTGTGACAAGCGCTGCACCCGCAGCAGTTCCATCATCATAGCGAACGTGAATGATTCCTTCCTCCTCATGTTCAACAAGCATCCTGTGGGCAGAAGCTGATTGTGGGTAGAGCAAGACAAGAAAGAATGAAACAGTACAGAAAACCAATAAATAATCCGTCCATCTTCTACCCATCCTTGTTATTCACCACCTCTTTATTCAAGTTGATATTTTTAAACAAGCCCGGTTTCATGGCATACAAATGTTTAACCGCAAAACCGGTCAGTACACCTTCCAGTAATGCGAGAGGGAGATATGCGAGAAACACGATGCGTATTACGGAAAAAGAACCATCTGCATAGCGCTGATCGGAGAATAACAGCAGTAAGGTAAGTAATAAAACACCAGCCATAACAGCAAAAAAACCGCCTATAAATCCTTTGAGAAATAATGGGATCTTTTTCATTAATGGAAGGCTCCAGTAAACAAGAAGTGCAGGGATCGACATTAACAGCGTATTAGCGCCAAACGTACTGATGCCGCCGTGCTGAAACAGGACCGCCTGGAGAATGAGTCCAATAAAAATCGCAAAAGGAGCCCGGCGTCCCAAAACCAACCCGAGGAATCCACCCAGTAAAGGATGAACAGACGTGGGGCCGATCGGGATATTAATTAATGATGCAACAAAAAAAGCACCTGATAAAAGGCTGATTTTCGGAATTTCCTCTTCCTTCGTACCCTTTAGGGAGTAAGCAAGGACACCCAATGCTCCCGCAGTAGTTGCCACGGCAACAGATATACTTATGACCCCGTCAGCAATATGCACGGCATGTTCTCCTCCTCGTTACAAAGCTGCCCGATTCGCAAAAGTGGTGCATAATAAACTATATTAAAGGGAACGAAATTTTATGTTTGATTTGGTAGTTAATAAACTATATTTTACTAAATAAGCCTCTTCACCTGTATGTAGCATATGCCGGTACTTTAAAATTAATTGATTCGTGTAATAATAAGGACTAAAATAAGCCAATACTGTTCTTATTCTTTGGTTAAGGCTAAACTTCACCTCTCTAATTGAATGTTTGAACATAAAACAATATCTGCACACAGCAAAGGCTTATTCATTGGTAAACCCTGCAAGTCCCCTTATTAATGATAATTAACGGTTCGTGTCGCCTTTAATTAAGGATAATCGTGTAAATGAATGAAACAAATACATAACCACCAAGCAATATATATTTCGCCCTACTTGGGTTTGAGTCTTCACAAGGAAGTGTTTTTTGCATATATTGTAGAAAGTTCATGAAGATAATTTATTGAGTTTGCTGCAGTTTGCAAGCCCGAGGTAAAAATTTGAAAAAACTTCATCCTTCTTCTTTTATTTATATTCGCAGTACTCTCTTAATTTATTTGATGATTTTACACTATTTAATATTAACTCGTAAATTACTTCTTTATCTTTTTTACTCATTTTTTCGTTATCTAAACATCTACTATATAAACTGGTCATTTCTCTTGTTTTGCAATAACACGTCATTAAATCTTCAATATTCACATAAACTACTCCTCGTATATTATATTTAGGCTCTTCATTCCAGCCTATAAATTCCTTAAAAACCTGTTTAGTATATGT
>NZ_WIXN01000028.1 GCF_010994035.1 Virgibacillus aidingensis | reverse complement strand
GATAGAGTGCCTCTTCTTTTTTGGCTAGGATTTTGTAGAATTATCACCGAGAACTATTTTACACATACTTCCATTTCATTCACAAAAAATAATAGTAACATCCACGCAAAATTTTCATAAGTATATACACATAAAGTTTCCTTAGGGCAAAATATTGTTATATAGAAAAAATACTTGACAAAGGAAAACACAGGCATTAAATTAGTCTTAACAAATAAAGTTTGCCTAGGTAAACAAAGAAGGGTGAGGGTAAAATGAAAGGTTTAGGCAAAAACATGAAAAGGATTGTTATACTTAGTTTCATTCTGTTTCTTGCTGCATGTGGCACGGATGAAGAAACAGGAAGCGAATCAGCAAATGACGCGGACAAAATTAATATTGTAACCACCATTGCACAAATCGGAGAACCGCTCTCTGTCATCGGCGGTGATCGAGTGGAAGTAAACAGTCTCATGGGACCGTCGGTGGATCCCCATTTATACCAGGCAACACAGGGAGATATCTCCACGATCGATGAAGCGGATCTCATTTTTTACAACGGGCTTGATTTGGAGGCAAATATGGTGGATATTTTTAATGAAATTTCCGAATCCAAACCCGTTCTTGCACTTGGTGAAACCATTTCCCCTGATGCACTGTTAGAGGATGAGGAAGGTGCTATAGATCCTCATATATGGTTTGATTTTCATCTGTGGGAAGAAGCATTATTTAAAGCGGTGGAAGAACTGAAAGCGTATGCACCGGATGATGCGGAGTATTTTGAGGAAAACTGGAATGATTATTTATCCGAGCTGGAAGAGGTAAAGCAGCATGCCGAAAAACTGGCTGATATTCCAGCGGAACTGCGTGTGTTAGTAACCGCCCATGATGCCTTTGGCTATTTTGGAAACCTGCATGATATTGAGGTGATTGGCCTCCAAGGATTAAGCACAGAGGGGGAAGTCGGCATTTCAGATATTAATGAAACGATTGAGATCATTAAAGAAAATCAGGTGCCGGCCATCTTTGTGGAAACGAGTATTAATGACAGCACGATTCAGGCCGTATTGGAAGGTGCGCAGGATGAAGATGCAGAAGTGGAGCTTGGCGGAGAATTGTATTCTGATGCCATGGGAGAAGCAGGTACGGAAGAAGGGACGTATATCGGCATGTATAAGCATAACGTGGACATCATTTATGAAGCTTTAACAGGAGAAGAGGCTGATTAATATGGAAAACAAAGTTGTTCAAGTGAGAGATCTTGCTGCAGCTTATCGAAAAAATACAGTACTCCACGATGTCACCTTTGAAGTGGAAAAAGGAACGTTAACAGGGATTGTCGGTCCAAATGGGGCGGGTAAATCCACCCTGCTGAATACGATATTGGATCTTCACCCCCGCCTATCCGGTGATGTAAAGTTTTTCGGAAAGCCTTTTAAAAATGTTAAAAAGAAAATTGGCTATGTACCGCAACGCGGATCGGTGGATTGGGATTTTCCAACAACAGCTATAGATGTCGTAACAATGGGGTTGTATGGGCAAATCGGAAGGCTTAGACGACCCCGCCGGCATCATAGGGAAAAAGCATATGAAGCATTAAGGAAAATGGGAATGGAGTTTTATGCCGACCGGCAAATCAGTCAGCTCTCCGGGGGGCAGAGACAGCGGGTGTTTCTGGCGCGTGCGCTTGTGCAGGATGCTGACCTTTATATCATGGATGAACCCCTGGCCGGTGTAGATGCACAAACGGAGCAGGCGATCATGGCTATATTGAAGGAATTAAAAAAGCGCGGGAAAACCGTAATGGTCGTACATCATGATTTACAGACAGTGGAGGAATATTTCGATTCGGTTCTATTATTAAATAGAAAGGTCATGCATTACGGAAAGACAAAAGAAGTATTTAACAGGGAGAATATTGCCCAAACATACGGGGGCAATATGCGCTGGTTCGGAAAGGAGCATCGTGATGAGTTCACTGTTCATGAGTAGCAACCTGCAATGGGTACTAGTAAGTACATTGGTCTTAGGCATTGCCGCAGGGCTTATCGGCTGTTTATCCTACTGGAAAAAGCAGAGTCTGATGAGTGATGCGCTTGCTCATGCTGCGCTGCCGGGAGTCGTGCTTGCCTTTTTGCTAATTGGTGAAAAACGGCTGATGGTTTTAATATTTGGAGCGGCTGTTAGTGCGCTCATCGGAGCTTTATTTATCCAAACCATCCGTTCCTCCACAAGAATTACCGAAGATACGGCAATGGGAATTATTTTATCCGTGTTTTACGGCTTGGGTATCATGCTGCTGACGATCGCCAACAGGACAGCAGGAGGAAACCAGAGCGGCCTGGAAAATTTCATCTTCGGCCAGGCCGCCTCTATGGTTCGCAGTGATATGTTTACGATGCTCGGCCTCAGTACTGTTGTTATCTTCCTTATTTATCTGTTTTTTAAAGAATGGAAGCTGTACCTGTTTGATCCTTCTTTTGCGCAAGGCTCTGGACTTTCCATTAAAGGGATGAACGCCTTATATATGCTTTTACTGGTAACCGTAATTGTAATCGGCATTCAGGCTGTCGGTGTCATATTGATTGCTGCTTTATTGATCATACCGCCGGTTAGTGCCCGATACTGGACCAAAACTTTACACTGGATGCTGTTGTTGTCGGCGGGATTTGGAGGGATAGCAGGTGCAGGCGGCACTTTAATCAGCTCCATGGGAAGCAGCTGGCCAACCGGCCCTTTTATTGTCCTTGCCGCAGCTTCCATATTCGTTTTTTCCTTGCTTTTCGGAAAGGAAAAAGGAATTTTAATCAAATATGTACAGTTCAAATACTTTCAAAAACAAATGGGATATAAACCCCATCTTCCTTCAAAAGGAGTGAATTAAATGACTTATGCAGGTTGGATTATATTAACCGCCTCCCTGGTGGGACTCACCTGTGGACTGATTGGTGTTTTTTTAATCCTGAGGAAGATGGCCATGATGGCCGATGCGATCAGTCATACGGTATTACTCGGAATTGTGGTCGCTTTTCTTATTACGAGGGAATTGCATGGTTCTCATATGCTTATCGGCGCTGTTTTAGCCGGGATTCTTACAGCGTTTCTCATCCAATGGCTGCATTCACTCGGGGTGGAGCATCATGCTTCCATGGGCATTGTTTTTACGACGCTGTTTGCGATTGGGGTTATTCTGATTGCGACAAGTGTCGGAAATGCCCATTTGGATATCCAGCATGCCTTAATGGGTGAAATCACTTTTATCCCGTGGAATACAATCACACTGCCACTCATTGGGCAAATTCCGGAAGCTACGGCTTTACTTGGATTGGCTTTTGTGATTGTGCTGTTTTTCATCATTGCATTTTATAAAGAATGGAAAATAACCTCTTTCGATCCAAAACTCGCAGCAAGTTTAGGCATCCCCGTGGTCGCCATGCATTATTTATTTATGAGCCTTGTTTCTGTAACTACAGTTGCTTCCTTTGACGCTGTAGGTGCCATTATGGTGGTTGCCATGCTGATTACCCCGGCTGCCGCGGCTTACCTTTGGACAGATAAACTCTCCGGGATGCTTGTGCTAAGTGGATCCTTCGGTGTTATCGCTGCGGTGACCGGCTATTATATTGCAGCTTGGATCGATACGTCCATTTCCGGCTCGATGGCATTTGCGACAGGGCTGATATTTCTGGTGAGTTTTATATGTGCCCCGAAACATGGGATGGTCGGGAGGTTAATTCGGCCTGCAGAAGTTGTGTAAAGGGGATTTATGATAAGTCGGATACCTGAGAAGAGTTTAGGTATATGCAGAACTGAACCATTTGTTTTTTTAAAAAAACCGGTGAAAATAATTACTATCTTCATCGGTTTTTCATTTAAAATGGTTTTTAGGTCAACGACTCAATCATAAAAATATAATTTCATTCTTTCCACAAATCGATCCTCTTCCACCACTTCAAAACCATATCTCTCATATAAAGTCTTAGCCGCACTCCCTTTAAAAATAGCCAAGGATAAATGCTCATCGGTTTTACGATGTTCTTCAACAATAAGCTTTAAGATTTCTGAACCAATGCCACTCCCCTGCCATTCCGGCTTTAAATAAAAATGCCGAAGATGATGTCCTCCTTCACCTGGCACGATCGAAATGCAGCCTATGAACTGATCTTCAGATTTTATAATGTACGTAGTCCCGGGATCGATTTTTTCCATAAAACGCTGATAAAGCTGCTCCGGCTCAATAGCGTGCCGCTTAATATCTGCTTCCATTACTTCCATTCGCAGTGCAGCCAGCCTTTCTTTATCAGCAATGGAAGCTGGATGCAGGCTAAAGACTGCTTGCATTACTGAATCATCCTTCCTGCTGAGGGTACATTTCCCTTGTAAACCGGATTGATTTATGAATCATTTTCTTTAATACATCCACATCAATATCTCCAACCTTATTAATATATATACAAGCCTTACCTGTCGTGTGCTTGCCAAATTCCTTCAGGAGCTCCTCATGTTCCAAGTCCCCTGCAGCAATATACAGACTGATCTTTGCCTTTCTTGGTGAAAATCCCACCAACGGAGCGTCCCCCTCGTGGCCGGATTTATATTTATAATGATAGGAACCGAATCCAATGATGCTCGGCCCCCACATTTTTGCTTCGTATCCGGTTTCCTCTGTAAAAATATCGAGCAGTCTGAATGCATCTTCCCGTTTTCTTTTACTTTCCACCTGATTGATAAATTCAATTACACTGTCATCCGTTTCTTTTGTCTTTAATTCGTACATAATTATTCCTCCAGCAAATCCCTTTTCATCATTATAATCATAATTTAGCAAAGTTTACATCCATTAGCAGCAGAAATCTGATAAAATAATGATAACGATTTATAGGATAGGAGCATAACGATGAAAAAAACATTTTATACATTTGATTATGATTCACCGGTTGGAATTCTGGAAATTTCCGGTACACCCGAAGCAATTTATGAATTAAACTTCACAGAAAAGAAACAATTAGAAAACAAATTAGATGAAACTCATCCGGCAATGTTGCATGAATGCAGCTCACAATTGGATGAATACTTTCAAGGGAAACGCAGAAATTTTTCTATTCCATATAACCTGGAAGGAACAGATTTTCAGAAAAAAGTATGGAATGCACTGACGGAAATACCCTATGGAAAAACTGGCAGCTACCGGGATATCGCCATCGCTGTCAACAGCGAAAAAGCTGTCCGGGCTGTAGGCAGTGCCAATGGAAAAAATAAAATCAGCATCATTATCCCCTGTCACCGGATTATCGGGTCGAATGGCAAATTGACAGGCTATGGCGGCGGATTGTGGAGAAAGGAATGGCTGCTGAAACATGAGCAGGAAAAAGCTGTATAATATTATCAAAAATGAACAGGAATACTGGCTTGTTGATCAGATTAAAAGGGAGATAACGGCGAATAAGGATTACATGGAAGATTTCAATCAAATATTGAGTGAATGGAAAACGGAAAGAGCCGGTTATATTTCTGTACTGATGGATCCGATGCTTGAAGAAAATATGTTTAATCTCGGATTTCATAAAATTTCTACGATAGTAGAGTATACAAGAAGACTGGACGATGAAATCATGGATGAGCCGGATCTGGAGACACATTGTCTGGCTGATGGAACTATAAGCGATCAAAAATTTGCCCAGATTTATGAGAAGTGCCGGTCCGGTTCCGCAAATAAAAATAAGCAGCAGACACTGGATCAAGTAATGCGTTCTTTAAAGCAGGAGCTTGGGGCAAATTGGCGTTCCCACTGCTATATTTTTAAAATCAAACATGCTGTAATCGGATTGGCTATTCCCCATATCGAGATGGGAACCGAAGATGAAGGCCGTTTGTTTTACTTTGGTGTGCTGCCTGCATTCAGGGGACAGGGATTCGGGAAAATGATGCATCTGAAGACACTGGCTCTTTTGAAGGGTATGAAAGCTAATTATTATGTTGGCAGTACCGATGAAGCGAATCTGGCAATGATCCAAATTTTTAAGCAAAATGGGTGTCAGGTGCGTGATCAAAAAGGGATTTATCGGATGGAAAGTGTTTAAATTATACATGTCGTTTATGCAGGCAAGAAAGCAGGAAGCTTTCTTGCCTGCATAAACTATTTCATCACGAAAACTGCACACGGTGCATCATTCGTTACTTTTTGGCTGACACTTCCCATGAAAAATTTTTTGATGCCACTGAGCCCCCGATTTCCAATAACGATGAGATCCACCTTATTCTCATCGGCATATTTAATTAATTCCGCTGCCGGTTTTCCGGACAAAATTTCATAATTGATATCCAGTGTACCTGAAATTCTGCTTTTGGCACTGAATATAACTTCATCCGGCTTGTGATCCTCAACAACCGCTTGTTTATGGTTTGCCTGTCCCGGATGGGGTGTAA
Source organism: Virgibacillus aidingensis (assembly GCF_010994035.1). Lineage (GTDB taxonomy): Bacteria > Bacillota > Bacilli > Bacillales > Amphibacillaceae > Virgibacillus_N. Next base: position 36,927 of record NZ_WIXN01000028.1, on the reverse strand, counting down.
TGGGTGTTGTCCCAGGACCGATATACGCTTGGAATGATACAAATTCGGATCCCCCTTTGCATCTGAAGCATCGGAATAAACGAAAGTTTCGGAAGAATCGTCATGAGCATAAGCAACGGTCAAATGTGCTGAATTATCTTTTGCCAGGGTTTCCGCTGCCAGCGGATTTTCTTTGTTGATATCTTTTGCCAATTCTTCAAGCGGAAATAACTCTAACATTTGATCCTTCATTTTTATAGAATACGATGACAGGTTTTTCTTCGTCCCCTGTGACCGATGCTCCAAAACCGATGTCGCGATATAATTTAAGCAACTTCCCGATAGATTTCTTCATACACTTGCATTGTTTTCTGAAAAATGGTAACTTAAGTATATAAAATTAATTGTTCGTTAAAGGAGTGAGGGGTATTTATGTTTTTATCTGCTGTGCGTCAACTTGTCGTTTCTTAAAGACGGGAGAAGTGTGCCCTTTTTTACGAAGTCAAACGCAAGCGACAGGCAGCAGATATTTACCTGAACCCTTATAATCATTTTCGATGCTTACCGTTTATGGTTAGCATACTTTATGGGCAGGGCGTATCGCTCTGCCCTTTTTGCATTTTAAGGAATGTGGACTGTTCTCTTCTTGTGCTTGCTTTGTATTTTAGCTTACATTCATGACAAAAGGAGAGAAAATGATGAGTATTATTGATGTAAAAAATTTAACCCACGGGTATGGTGATAAAACGGTCTTGCGGGATGTTTCCTTCCGGATGTTGAAAGACGAACATATAGGTCTTGTTGGACCTAATGGCGCGGGAAAATCAACGCTATTGAATATTTTGACGGGAAAATTGCTGCCTGACGCAGGAAAGATCACTTGGCATCCAAATGTAAAGGCGGGCAATCTTGAACAGCATATCAGTTTATATACCGGTGACAGCATACGCACCTTTTTACAGGGAGCATTCAGCCACTTGTTCGATGCAGAGAAAGAAATGCTTTCATTGACGGAAGAAATGAGTGTTTTGAAAAGCACCGAACTTGATGCAGCTTTGAAAAGATACAGCAAATTACAAACATGGCTGGAACAAAGCAATTTTTATGGCATTGACGCAATAATTGAGGAGGTCGCAGCGGGACTTGGACTGACACAGCTGGGAATGGAAACAGATGTTGGCAGATTAAGCGGAGGCCAGCGTACAAAGCTGTTACTGGCAAAACTTTTGCTGCAAAAACCTGATCTATTGCTGCTGGATGAACCGACAAACTATCTGGATACAGCACATATTGAATGGCTCTCGTCCTATTTAAAGGACTACCCGAACGCTTTTTTGCTGATTACGCATGATACAGAATTTATGAATGAGGTAGTGCAAGTCATTTTTCATCTGGAGCATCAATCATTAACCAGGTATACTGGGAATTACAATCAGTTTGAAGCGGCATACGAATTACGGAGAAGACAGATTTACCAGCAATTTGAGCGCCAGCAGGAAGAAATTAAAAAGCTGGAAATCTATGTTCAAAAGAACAAAGCAAGGGCATCTACAGCAAAACAAGCGAAAAGCCGGGAAAAGAAGCTGCAAAAAATCGAACGGATTGAAAAACCAACATCGAATCCACCGGCACGATTTTCATTTTATGTGTCACACCAGCCTGAAAGTGTGCTGCTGGAAGCAAAGAATTTATCTGTCGGATATGCGTCCGCCTTATTTTCCTCGATTCATTTAAAATTAAATAGAGGAGCGAAAGTAGCGTTGACCGGCCATAATGGGATAGGCAAAACAACCACACTAAAAACATTACTTGGTGAATTACCCGCACTTGAAGGCTCGGTCTCCATTGGAGAACGTGTTCAGCCTGCCTATTTCGAGCAGGAATTTCACACTCAGGCGGAGCATACAGCATTGGAAGAAATTTGGTCGGCATATCCAGACCTCATGCAAAAAGAAGTGCGTAAAAAGCTTGCCGGATGCGGCTTGAAAACGGAACATATTTTTCAGCCATTGAAATCATTGAGCGGCGGAGAACAAACAAAAGTGCGTTTGTGTAAACTCATGCTGACAGACAGCAATCTGCTTGTATTGGATGAACCGACCAATCATCTGGATGTCAATACGAAAGAGGCACTGCAAGAAGCTTTAATTGCGTATGAAGGAACAATTGTACTCGTATCACATGAGCCTGCTTTCTATGAGAGTTGGGTGACTGAGGTATGGAATATGGAGAAATGGAATTAATTCGGGATTGTTCTAATCCAATACTTGCTGGCAGAATACGATAAATCAATGGTAAAGCGGGGTGGGATTATTGCAAATTCCTGCACCCCGGTTTTTCAAAATCATATTTAATCAAAGTTTATAAAACATTCCGCGGTTAAAAATTTGTAGTTTTTAAGTATTCATTTATCTCCCAGCTTAGCAATCGATAAGAAACTTCCATAATCCGCACATGGTACGATAAAAATTAATATATGGAAGGGAGACAAACGAATGAATAATAACCAGAATGAAAGCTGCTGTTCAGCCAATACAAAATCGAATATAACGGTAAGTACCAATGAAATAACAGATCGGAAAATTGTGACAACCGAAGAATGGAATGAAGCCCATCAGGCTTTTCTTGAGGAAGAAAAAGCATTCACCCGCCTTCGCGATAAGTTGAATGCCAAACGGCGCCGCTTGCCAATGGTTGAAATTACAAAGAATTATATTTTTCAAGGAAAAAAAGGAAAAGTCAGCCTGCCTGATTTATTTGCCGGTTATAAACAGCTGATAGTCTATCATTTCATGTTTGATCCCAGCTGGGAGGAAGGCTGCGATGGATGCTCAATGATGGTTGATAATATGGGGCACCCCGCTCATTTGGAAGCACGCAATACCACACTTCTTTTAATATCAAGGGCTCCTATGGAGAAAATTGAACCTTTTAAAAAACGGATGGGCTGGAAAATTCCCTGGTATTCTTCCTGCTCAACTGATTTTAACCAGGATTTTGGTGCCACAACAGAAGCCGGGGAGACACATGGGTACAGTGTTTTTCTAATGGAAAACAATCGAATATACCATACCTATTCCACTTGGGCACGCGGGGTGGAATATTTGGGCAGTAATTGGAGTTACCTGGATATAACTCCTTTGGGCAGGCAGGAGATGTGGGAGGATGCACCACAGGGGACTATTCAGTCGAAAACCTATGAATGGTGGCGTCATCATGATCGCTATGAATAGTGAATGCCCAAAAATCAATCCGATTAAATAGAAATTGAATGGGACAGCAGATGTAAATCCGGCAGTTAAAAAATGATGTGAGTGATGTGCACACTCGCATCTTTTTTAACCAGCTTTCTATGTTTTATACAGATTATAATTTCATTAAGAATTTAGACTTCCGTATAAATTGCAGCGTCCCATCTAATAAGGTCATTATGCAAATACTTCCTTAGGTATCCAACCTATTTCTCCGTTGTCATTCTTAATCAGTGCAAAACCTTCACAAGCATCATCAACGACCCACACGATATCACCTTTTTCAACCGATAAAAATGTCGTACTCAAGTCATTCCTGCACCATGTCATATCATTCTCGGTAATCAAATATTCATTTTTAATCCATTGCTGCAGTCCTAAATTTCTATTTTCGCAAAGGGTGAAATATTTATTTTCTTTGATCCTGCGCATTTCATAATTAGGATACGTAACTGTGCCGACGCTATTGGTAGTATCTATGTAATCCTTTTGGACGGTTCTGGCTTCTGTTAACTCATCCGTATATATATGGTCATACTCTCCATTTTCCCAAATTAACGCATTTAACTGCCCTTCCCTTTTAATTTGATTCCCGCCATCCAATGCAATAATTTTTTTCTCCCTGTCAATCAGCGGATTATGGGAACTAATTTCATTTGTCCGGTAATTTACTGCCGGCCAATGCCCAACAATAACGGTTTTGCCGGACTGATGCCCTTTTTCATAGAATGCCTGCATTTGGAGTGCAGATGTCTCGCTTGTTTGCTTCCAGTCTTTCTTATTTTCTATGCCCGCATGAATAATGATGTGTTCATCTGTTTCAAAAGCAACTGGCAATGATTCCAGCCATTCTATTTTCTTCCGGTAGTTCGTACGATAATGCACAGCAATTTCTGCTGCAATGGAAAAATCATCTATGGATTTCACGTGGTTTTGCAGCATTTCATTCAATATGGAGTGTTTTTGCTTTTTCATATAAGCAAGAATCCCTTCATTACCCTCAAACACATGACGAAAAAGCACATCGCAATTTCCTTTTGTTACAAATACCTTGGCTGATTGTTCCGTTAGTTTTTGCACAAATTCTACTGTTTCTAAACTATTCTTTCCTTTTTCGCAAAGATCACCATTAATAAATAAATATTCCTCGTTTGTGTAATTGACTTTCTCCAACAGGCGCTGAAAAAGCGTTAAGCTTCCATGAATATCTGAAATGACTATGGTTCTCTTTGTCTTATCCAAATTTATGTATTCTGGATGAATCATTTCCAAGTCCCCTTTTTTAAAACAGCCCAAGCTGCTTTGGTGAAAGCCCCTCATAAGTAATGCCAAGCAAATCCTGGAGTTCCTTCGCATTCCCAGCAGCATGTCCGCCTGAGTTATTATTGAACACGATATACAGATCCTTCGTTTCTTTCTTCAGCTCAATAACCCTGTTTTGCCATTCTATTAATTCCTCTTTATTATACTGATACAAATACCGTACTTCCCGCCAGTTGGTTTCCGCACTGTTCGGTTTATTCCATCCGTGTACATTTCTTCCATGCATGCGAATCATCGTTTTTTCAGGATGAGTGACAACAGGCACTGTTGGAATTGTGCCGCTCCCTGCCTGTGGTTCGTCAACAATGGAGTGAATCCAGCCCTCTTCTTTCATAAATTTTAATGTGCTTTCACGATACTTGTCCGAAAACCATGATTGGTGCCTGAATTCAAGTGCAATAGGTATCTCTTCCATATTTTTTCTGCAATAGCGCAAATAATTTACATTTTCCTTTTTACAGGTGAACCAGGGCGGGAACTGAAAAAGGACACAGGCCAATTTACCGGCTTCTCTGTATGGTTCCAATGATTTTTTATAAGCTGTAAACATTTCCTTTACTGAATCAAAAGGCTGCTCCTCCCCGCGCTGATGTCCGGTCATTCCCTGGTATGCCTTCACGATAAAGCGGAAATTATCCGGTGTATCTGACACCCATTTTTTTACATTCTTTGCAGGCTGTATCGCATAAAAGGCTGTATCGACTTCCACCAGCGGGAAATGACTGCTGTATTCTGCTAATTTATCCTTTGGTTTCACATTGCCGGAGTAGATGGAATAGTGATCTCCCCAGCCGGTCAACCCGATATAAATCATTCTGTTCCCTCCTGTACATATATTACCACAGAAAAAAGAGAGTCAAATAGATTAACAAAGCGAACACTTAAATTTTCCGGTGATTTCCTGTATACTTATTGTATTATTTTACAAAGGAGCCAGCAAAATGACTAAAGTAAAAATGAATGTCCAAACCGCATACCACGGAGAATTGCTTCGTGCCGGGAAAATCTATGAAATTGATGAGTCGACTGCAAAGCGCTGGATTGCAAGTAAAATTGCAACAAAAGCAGAGGGAGAATATCCATTTAAAACATAATATTTATGGAATTTTATATCTCAGTTATAACTAAAATAAGACCACCTCACAAGGCAGTCTTATTGCTTCTATCTGTCATGATAGGTCATCTATTTGCAAAAAATTCTTCCGCTTTTTCGAGAAATACTTCCTGTTCAGCGGTCAGATCATATTCTTCTTCGATTGCATCCACCGGGCAGACAGCCTTGCATGCGGCGCAGTCGATACAAACATCCGGATCTATGTAAAACTGATCAGGACCTTCCTCTATACAATCAACTGGACACACGCTTACACATTCAGCGGATTTTTCGGTGCTGCATGGATCCAATATAACAAATGCCATATATATTAACCTCCCTTATATACTTAACAAAAATATATTGCTAGTTACTCTTCCATCATACAAGAGAGAGGCGGGTGAAGTAAACAGTTTGACTTCAGCTATTTTCGCTCGAAATATAAATGATAATGGAAAGTACAGCCCGGATTAAATGATTTTTGACAGCCGGGACAGGTATTTTTGCTGGATAAGTATTCGCTGATCGTTAACTCCTCAGTACAACTCCCGCACAGAATGGCTTTTTCAGCAAATAAATGTCTCGGCCAAACAGATCTTTTGCCGCAGCCATGCTCCTGATGACATTGATAGCACGGAAAATATTGCCCGCAGCAGTAAAATTTAATGGCAATCCGATCATTTTCCTGGTGATAATGCTTGCACCGGGTTTCCTTATCTATTGCACCTTTAACCATCCATCCATGTATTTCCACATGTGCTCCCTCCCTTCCCTATCTGTCTATTATACTGTTTGGGTTTTATTTTTAAAAAGGAAGGGAATGTAAATTCTAAAAGAGAAAAGGAGTTTTGCAGCATGAGAACATACACCGTGACACCAAACGTTGATGCCTCTGCATGGTTTGTTAAGCTGGAAGATGTGGCACCGGAGGAAGTGTACGATGCCAAAGATGATGCGATAGCCGAAGCAGAAAGAATGGCCCAGGAGAACAGTCCGGGTATCGTGGAGATTCTGGATAAAAATCATAATGTAATTGAAGAGAAAAGATACTAGAAAATGAAAATACCGAATGAGCAGTCATCTCATTCGGTATTTTCATTATTTCATTAAGTTTGGCGTATTTTCTTGCCTGCTGCAAAAGAGCTGTTAATTTTTTGTGAACTTCGGCGATTTCTTTATGAACTTTGGCGATTTGACTGTGAACTTTGGCAATTTTTTTGTGAACTTCGGCGAGCTTAGTTTGAACTTTGGCAATTACAAAATTTCACAGCTCACCTTCACCTCAAAAAAGGTCCTCTGTACTACAGAGAACCTTTCGTCACCTATTTCTTCAACTTAGCCAGCTGCTCAGCCAATGCATTATTCTTAAAATTATCATCCTGTTTTTTCAAATATTTATTTACGTCTTTCTTCGATACTTTGTGTTTTTTCTCCTGTTCTTTCCGTTTATTAAACGTGGTGAGCTTTTCCCGATGCCCGCATTGGCACATGAACATTTTTCCCTCGCCCTCTCCGCGCAGCTGCATGCGCTTATGACAGTTCGGGCAGCGTGCATTTGTGTTTTTGGCAATATTTTTCTTATGGCCGCAGGAGCGATCCTGGCAAACAAGCATCCTGCCGTGTTTGTTTTTAAGTTCGAGCATCAATTTCCCGCAATCCGGACATTTGGTGCCGGTCATATTGTCATGTTTAAATTTTTCGTCGCTTTCCTTAATCTCCTGAACAACTTCCTTCGTATAAGCTTTCATTTCAGATATAAATTTATTTTTATCCAGGCGCCCGTCTGCAATCAGCGCAAGCTTTTGCTCCCATTCAGCCGTTAATGCCGGCGACCGCAAGTCTTCCGGTACCAAATCAAGCAGCTGTCTGCCTTTGGAAGTAATAAAAATATGCTTGCCTTTCATTTCCATATACATCGTGTTAAAAAGCTTTTCAATAATATCCGCTCTCGTTGCCACGGTGCCAAGCCCGCCGGTCTGATTCATCATTTTTGTCAAATGCTTATCTTCTGTTTTCATGTAACGGACAGGATTTTCCATCGCCTGCAGCAATGCTCCCTCCGTAAAACGTTCCGGAGGTTTGGTTTCTCCTTCTTTCAAAGAGACACGAAGCTGGGTAAGCGTATCACCCTTGTTCAACACAGGCAATTGCTGGTCTTCCTCATCATCTTCCATCCTGTGGTCATACAGTTCTTTCCAGCCCTGCTTTTTCACCACTTTTCCCTTTGCTGTAAATTGCTCCCCATCTATTTCTGCTGTAATGGTAGTTTGTTCATATTCAAATGGATCTCCCAGCACAGCTAAAAATCGTTTCACAACAAGGTCATAGATTTTTCTTTCCTTATCCGATAAATCCGCCAGCATGACCCGCTGCTCTGTCGGGATGATCGCATGGTGATCTGATACCTTTTTATTGTCCACGACTGTTTTCGGGAGTTTCCATTCCTTCCCAAGCAGTTTATTCGAAAATCGGGAATACTGGTCCGCCCCGCAAGCTTTCACCCGTTCCTTCAAAGTAGGAACAATATCAGTGGATATGACCCGTGAGTCTGTTCTTGGATAGGTCAGTACTTTATGCTGCTCATACAGCCGCTGCATAATGGAGAGTGTTTCCTTACCAGAGAAATTAAAAATCCGGTTTGCATCCCTTTGCAGTTCTGTCAAATCATAGAGCTGCGGCGCATGTTTTTTCTTGTAGGACTTTTGAATATCCATTATTTTCGCTGGCTTGCCCTTGACTTTTAAAAGCAGTGCGTCCGCCTTTTCTTTATTAAACATCCGCCTGTTATTTTTGGCGTCATTCCAGCTTAACGTCAAACCTTTTTGTGTTTTTGCTTCCAGACCATAATATTTTTGCGGCTTGAATTCTTTTATTTCCTGTTCCCTTGCCGCTATCATAGCCAGTGTCGGTGTTTGTACCCTGCCGCTGGAAAGCTGGGCATTAAACTTTGTTGTGAGGGCGCGTGTCGCGTTCAGGCCGACATACCAGTCCGCTTCAGAACGGGCTACTGCCGATGCATAGAGATTTTCATACTGTTTGCCCGGTTTTAAAGACCTGAAACCTTCCCTGATGGCTTTATCCGTAACAGAGGAAATCCAAAGCCGTTTTACCGGTTTTTTCACCCGTGCCTTATCCAATATCCAGCGGGCAACAAGCTCCCCTTCCCTGCCGGCATCTGTAGCTATAACTACTTCCCCGACGTCTTTTCGGGTCAGCTGTGTTTTTACCGCTTGAAATTGTTTGCCTGTTTTTTTAATGACGACCAGCTTCAAATCCTTTGGAAGCATCGGCAGATCATCCATCTTCCATGTTTTGTATTTATCATCATACACTTCAGGGTCCGCCAGGGTCACCAAATGCCCCAGCGCCCAGGTAACAATATATTTATTTCCTTCCAAATAGCCGTTTCCCTTTTTACTGCATTGCAGCACCCTTGCAATATCACGGCCGACGGAGGGCTTCTCAGCCAGTACTACTGTTTTGCTCATCGAAAAATTCCTTTCTTTTTGCATCTGTCTCTACTTTATCACAGGTCGGCTGAAAATTTAATCTCCATGCACCCCTATTCAATTTTAACCCCGCACGGCAGTTTTTTATCAGACTTTATTTTGAACAACCTTCATTACATAATACCTTCAAATATGGACAAATTAATATACAGCAATTATACGGAGGAGGATTAAATATGACGGATAAAAAAATCCATCTGACTTCAAGTGAAATAACTGCACTCTGGACAACTTATATGAATGACAGTATGTCTAAATACATCCTGGATTTTATGCTTAAACATATACAGGACCCGGAGATAAAACCTGTACTGCAATATGCTTATGATATTTCATGCAATCATTTAGACGGGATATACGAAACTTTTAAAAAAGAAAAGTATGCCGTTCCGATTGCCTTTAATGAACAGGACGTAAATATGGACGCCCCCTGGCTCTTTACCGATGTATTTTGCTTATCCTACGTAAATCATATGGCAAAGGTAGGGATGGTTACTTATAGTGGCTTCTTGTCCATGTGTGCAAGAGAAGATATGCGAAGTTTCTTTACAACTGCTTTATCGGAAACAGCTTCCCTTTATAATCATTCTTCTGAAATTGCCCTTTTAAAAGGGGTAAACTACAGGCATCCTTATATGGAAGTTCCCAAGGAAACCGACTATGTGGAAAGTAAAAAATACCTGAGCGGATTAAATCCTTTTAGTGAAAAACGTCCACTAAATGCAGTGGAAATTTCCCATTTATACTTAAATATTATAACAAACAGTATTGGGATTAAATTAAGTCTGGCTTTTGCCCAAACCTCCGCAAATAAGGAAGTAAAGGATTTTATGCTGCGGGCAAAAGAAATTTCAAAGAAACATGTGAAGCTTTTTACAGATGCCCTCCTGCAGGATGAGATTGAAAGTCCGCATATACCTGATGTGTCAGTAAGCAATTCCACCACCCGGACATTTTCCGATAAAATAATGATGTTTCATATGTCACTCATTTCTGCAGCGGGAATAGGAAATTACGCAACAGCCGGAGCCGCCAGTCAGCGCAGCGATTTAATGGTAAACTATGAACGGTTATCCATCGAGGTTGCCCGTCTGGCAAAAACCGGAGCAGATATTATGATTAAACATCATTGGCTTGAACAGCCCCCCGGGATTAAAAATCGAGAAAACCTGACACGGCATGGGAAAGATTAATCGGGATTTTAAGATAAAAGTAATTTTTATGGAAAAAATATTTAATACCTTTGTGCAAAAGTCTTTTATGCCGAAAAAAATCATGGAATTCTTTAATTGTTGCTGTAAAGGACCTAGATGACAGTCTTTTATCCGGGTTTTCTGCTGGTTTAAACTTACTTATTGATAGAGAACCTTGAGATGGAATTTTGCCGGCCGGATGATTGGTATTACCCTCATGAAGGTATCCATAAGTCCGTGACAGAACGGTTCTCCTGCTGATACTGAATAGGCTGTCACCTAATGTCCAAGCACATTCAAATCACCATTTCCATACACTGAACCTAGGAAATAAATAAAGGAAATGGTGCTATGCTTTTATATACAGGATTATTTTTTTTGGTAATTGCTGTAAGTCTGGATGGGTTTGGCGTAGGGGTCACCTATGGAATGCGAAAAATCAGGGTGCCGTTGATCGGACTATTGATTATCATGCTTTGCTCCGGGATTACGGTTCTTTTAGCAATGACCATCGGAAGTTCCTTAAGGTCATTTATCTCCCCCTCTATGGCAGAGACACTGGGTGGCGCAATTTTAATTGCCTTAGGGATTATCTCTTTATACAATATTTTGCTGTCTGAACGGAAGAAACCATCCGAATCTAAAAAACAAAATATATTAACTGCCGTGCTGAATACACCTGATAAAGCAGACCTGGATCAATCGGGAATCATCTCAGCAAATGAAGCCCTTCTGCTCGGTACAGCTCTGGCCCTGGACGCATTTGGGGCAGGAATTGGTGCATCCATGCTTGGCTATTCACCGGTGATCACCGCTTTATTCATTGCCTGTATGAGCGGTTTCTTTGTGTATTGCGGAATTAAAATAGGAATGCTGCTATCACAAAGTAAACATTTGCAAAATATGTCTTATATCCCGCCAATTCTATTAATAGCACTTGGAATTTTCAATATCTTTGCTTGACCGAAACAGCAGCATTCGATTGATGCTCAGAGTGCTGCTTTGTTTTTTAACCAGCTATCCATTACTTCGAAAAAGTCTGCCTGTTTCAGTCAAGTTCTCCTGACTGTTCCAGGTGGTGCTTACAATGCTTTTACCTGTCCGCCATCCACAATAAGGGACTGGCCTGTTATATATGTATTTGCTCCGGAAGCCAAAAATACAACCGCTTTAGCGAATTCTTCAGGTCTGCCTAAACGGCCCATTGGAATGCTATTTTCTGCTTTCCGATTTACCTCTTCCACGGAAACCTTTTCTTTTTCCGCCCTTATTTCATTCAGTTCCTGAACACGACCGGTTTTGATGGTCCCGGGTCCCACTGTATTAACTAAAATATTGTGTTCACTCAGCTCTTGGGCAAGTGTTTTTGCCAGTCCCACAATACCCGGTCTCATCGTATTGGAAAGCACCAGGTTATCAATGCTTTGCTTAATCGATGAGGAGGCAAGATTTACAATATGTCCGCTTTTTTGTTCTTTCATATGAGGGACGACCGCCCTCGTTGTACGTACAAAGCTGAGCAGATTTAATTCGAATGCGTGGTACCAGTCCTCATCACTCATCGTCATAAAACTGCCTGCCGGAGGCCCGCCGGCATTGTTGATCAGCACATCCACCGTGCCATTCCACGCAACCGCCTTATTAATCAGTCCACTTATGTCCGCCTCTTTTTTCATATCGCAAACAGCATAGTCAACATTTTGATTGCCTGTCTCCATTTTTATTTCACTCACTGCTGCTTCTAGTGTCTCTTCATTTCGGCTGGAAAGAAGAACATGCGCTTTTTCTTTAGCAAATGCCATCGCAATCGCTTTTCCAAGTCCCTTGCTGGCAGCAGTGACGACAACAGACTTCCCTTCTAATTCTAAATCCATATGACTGCCCCTTTCCAAATGGTTTCTACCTGTATTTTATCCGATACAGCGAAGTATGCCAAAATTTAAACCTATTTTTAAATAAATCGGGAGAAAATTGGCTTGTTTGTGAAAATAGCACTGTTTATTTGTGAACTTCGGTGAAATAAATTTGAACTTCGGCGATTTCACTGTGAACTTTGGCTTTTCCGTTGTGAACTTTGGCTTTTCCGCCGTGAACTTCGGCATTCCCAGTTAAAATGAAACATAAAAAGGGTTCCCAACTGCCAAGAACCCTTCAGCGCCAATTTTGTCAGCTTCCAACATATTTTTAAAGCATGGAAATAATCCAGCCAATTACTACAATAGCACCGATAATCATTAATATGGTCCGAAGCATCATCCTCATCCTTTCATCGATAACATTGTAGTATCCATAGATACCCTGAAAAAACGGGATGAAAACATGGTCATGATTCAGGTGACGATGTTTAACAAGATCGTTAAGCTCACGATGCTCACTGCTGTGGAAATGAATGTAATGCTTGAAACAAGATCTGGTTCTGTATCAAATTCAATGGCATACATTGTAGTGGTTGCAGCGGTCGGCATAGCTGAAATAACGATTAAAATAACACCAATCAGCGGATCGACATCGAGCAGCCATACAAACAGGAATGCAAATAATGGTGCTGCCGCCATTTTTAAAGTTACCGCAGACGCAATGACCTGCCAATTGATTTTCATGGAAGTAATAGAGGCAAGCTGCATCCCCAGCACAATCATCATAACCGGAATACCGGCATCCCCCACCATAGATAAAGTAGAGAAAATGGCTTCCGGCACTTGTATGTCCAATGGCTGAAATATAATTGCTAAAACAGCCGCATAAGTCGTTGGCATTTTTAGTACATTGAACCAAGCCTGCTTCATGCCGTTCGTACTCCGGGAAGCATAATACACGCCGAAAAAGTTATTTTGCAGCGATTGTATAACCATAATGAACACCGCGATTGGCAAGGCAGCTTCCCCGATGCTGAATAATACAACAGGAAGTCCATAATTTCCCGAATTCATAAAACCGGTGGATAAAATGGATGCACTCTCTGTAGAAGGAGACCATTTAAGCAAACGGGCAAGAATTTTATTCAGAAAAACCATCAGGAAAAACAAAACGAACATATAGATAAGAACAACTGCATAGCTGCTGTCAAAATCTGCATCATATAAACCAACAAACACAAGGGCAGGCATCAGTATGTAAATCGATACAGCAGAAACGGATTTCACATCAAGCAGCCGTATTTTCTGCAAAATATAGCCGGCAGCAAATACGGCAATGATCGGTAATATTACATTCAGGAACAAATACATGGTGACATCTCCAATAAACAATCATACCTATTAGTCTATCATACTTTTTAAACCACCGGGGCGGGGCAGCTGCAGAGGGCAGTATTCAGAATAAACCAGACTGCGCAAAGATCTGCTGACCGGAGGTTTAAAGCTTACATCAAACTATTCCTGTTCATGCACGAATTACTCCGGGCGATACTGCACGATTCCATAGCAGGATCTCTTAAAACTTCCCGGCCGCCATGTTTAATCGCTGCAATAAGAATTCCCTTTTCACGTACTGCTGTTGTGCTTCTCTTACACTCACTGCAGCAAATCTTAATTCATTTCCAGCCCGCTGCTGAGCTACGTATGGGAGATCAACGGAAATAACTGAAGCAATCCTGGCATAACCGCCGGTAGTTTGCCTGTCCGCAAGCAAAACAATCGGCTTCCCGTTAGCAGGTACTTGAATAGTGCCGGGTAAAACAGCATCCGAGATAATGTCTGCCTCCCCGTCAAGGGGCGGCCCATCCAGACGGTATCCCATCCGGTCAGATTGCGGGGTGACCTTGTAAGGAGATGTCAAAAATTGCTGAATCGACTCCTCCGTAAATCCCTGTCTGTCCGGCCCAAGCACAACACGAATATGACGGCGGGACTGGTAATCCATTGCCTTTGTTATTTTAATGCTTCTGCCGGAAAGCTGTTTTAGCTTGCTGGAAGGAAAGCCTGTTTCCAGATAATCGCCTTTTTTTAGAAAACGGCCTTTGTAGCCGCCCATTTCCGTTTTGACATACGTTGATCTGCTCCCCATCACTTCCGGTGTTTTCAAACCTCCTGCCACAGCCAAATATGCATAGCCTCCGTTATTCGGTTTGCCAAAAGATAATCTCTGCCCCTTTTCAACGAAATAGGATTTCCAGCATGAAATGGCTTCTCCATCCAGTTTTGGTGAAAGATCCGCTCCGCAGATAGCAACCACCGTATTTTCAAGCATCATGATTTCCGGTCCTATAAGGGCAATTTCAAGCGCAGCCTCCCCCCTCTTGTTCCCGACAAGCAGATTGGCTGCCTGCAAAGCAAAATCATCCATTGCCCCAGCGACAACGACACCGTACTGCTGATATCCTTTTCTCCCCAAATCCTGTACCGAGGTGGCCAGACCGGGTTTGATTATTTTCATTGCTTCATTCATCTATTCCCCAACTCTTTTAATTGTAATTTCGTTTTTCACCAATTCCTTAAACAGCTTCTCGGCAAATAGGAGTGCCTGCTGTCCGTCTCCGTGAATACATATGGTGTCTGCCTGTATTGCTATATCTGTACCATCCGCAGCTTCCACTTTTCCGTCCTTAACCATACGAATGACACGATACAACATTTCTTCTTCATCATGAATCATAGCATTTTCTTTTGCTCTTGAGGTCAATGTTCCATCGGGCTGGTATGTCCGGTCTGAAAATACTTCCTGAGCTGTTTTCAATCCAGCCTGCTCTCCTTTTTTCACCAGCTCGCTTCCGGCAAGCCCAAACAGCACCAGATCTTTATCACTGGCATATACCGCTTCTGCTATGGCCTGCGCCAGCTCTGCATCTTTTGAGGCCATATTATATAAGGCACCATGTGGTTTTACATGATTCAATTTTTTATGATGCGTGCGGGCAAAAGTTTGGATCGCTCCAATTTGATATAAAATGAGATTATATACTTCTTCCGGATCTATTTCCATAGGACGCCGGCCGAAACCGATCAGATCCTGCAGCCCCGGGTGTGCTCCGATTCCGATATTTTTTTCCGAAGCAGCTTTCACCGTATGTGCGATCACATTATGATCCCCGGCATGGTAGCCGCAGGCAATGTTGGCAGAGGAGATAAAGTCCATGATCAAATCATCCTGCCCGATTTTATACGCGCCAAAACTTTCTCCCAAATCACTGTTCAAATCCACTTGATGCTTCACATCATTCCATCCCTTCCGCCATTGTTTTTGTACGGGGCATATAATTCCCCGCTTTTATTTGCTGTTCTATATCTGCAAATTCTTTCTCTTTAATCGGTACAAACCGGATATAATTGCCTGCCTCCAGCAAAATAGGAGATTTCTTATTTTCATCATATAACTTCACGGGTGTTTTCCCGATGATTTGCCACCCTCCCGGTGAATTCACCGGATAAATCCCTGTCTGTTTTCCGGCGATTCCTACAGATCCTGCAGAAATCTCCGCCCGCGGGTTGGATTTTCTTTCGATGGCAATTTTTTCAGACATTCCGCCTAAATACGTGAAACCGGGAATAAATCCCATCATATAAATCAGGTAATCTTTTGAAGTGTGCAGGTCTATCACTTCCCGCTCAATAAGCTTGTTTTTTTCTGCCACCAGGGAAAGATCCGGCCCGTATTCTCCCCCATAGAGTACAGGTATCTCCGTTATTTTGGCAGGAGGAAGCTCCATTTCTTTCAACACTGAAAGTAACTGCTTCATCCGAATTTTCAAGTCATCATAAAAAAGAATAAGTGGGTCATATATAATGGATACGGCAGTATAGGTCGGTATCCATTCTATTACCCCGGGAATTTTTTTCTCCTCCAGCAGAAGGCAAAAACAGCGTATTGTTTCATTTATTTCTTTGGAAATATCCTCCCCAAACTGGATACGAAGCCCGGAATCCCCATAAGGTTCTATTCGAACCACAGCAATCACCAGCCTTTTACATAATTATAGTAGATTGATTGGAGACTGTCAGCAACAGAGTTTCCCGGACAGCAAAACTGCCGGCTCTGTATAATACAAAGCCGGCAGCAAATCGTAATACTATTATTCTATTTTTCCGGGTGGAAATACCGAAAACACGGCTTTTCCTTTAATCCGGCTCTCTGTGATCACGCCGACATCACTGTTTCTGCTGTCAAGGCTTGCGCCCGGATTTCTGTTGTCACCGATGACAAAATAGCTGCCCTCAGCCACAGTTACTTCAGCCATCTCATTCGCGCTGCCCTCCGTGTAGTTTTCCTCTATGGGAGACCTATCAATAAAAACCGTCCCCTCCCTGATTTCAACCGCTTCGTTTGGCATGCCAATCACCCGTTTAATCACATCGTACCCGCTGATATCCCGATAAATTATCACATCGTACCTGTCCACCTCATAATATAAACTGCTTGTGAATAAAATATCTCTATCTTCCAGCGTGGGATTCATGGAGTTTCCGGAAACCACTGTAAATTGAACTATGTACCTGAAAAATATAATAATGCATAAAAGGAAAATAATGAAAATAACCCAGCTCATCAAGCCGGATTTGCTGGATTTTGTAGTATTCGTACTGTTTTCAGCGTGGTATGTGCCTGCTTTTTTCTTAGGTGTACTACTATTCATCCGTTTGCCCCTTGTGTTCTTCTGTCCCGCTTTTATCTGCTTCTATTTCAGCAATTTGCCCTTCTTCCTCTTTACTCATTTGATCTTTTTTGGTTACCTCTTCATTTGCCCCTTCTTTATCCTCCAGCACCTGATCCATTTTCGTCTTCGCTTCATTTAGTATTTTATCTAATTCCTGCATTTTGGCTTCTTTTATTTCCGATTCATCCACTTCAATTTTTCCCATTAAATCATCGGCATATTGTCTGATTTCTTTCACCCGGCTGTCCTTTTCTGCTTCCACAAACTTCTTCATTTCCTGCTCTGTTTCTTCAATCGCAAGTCTGAGTTCCTCTTTTAGTCTTGCTGTCTGTTTTTCCTGTTCCGCTGAAATTGCATCATCTATTTCTTCTAGCGATGCTTCTGTTTTCCGGTCAAACCATTCCGTCAGCATGCCGCCAATATTCTGATCGGCAAAAGCAATTGTCATGCTGCTGCCTGCAGCCGTTATTACAATAAGCACTCCTATTATTACTTTTCGCCATGTTGGCTTCACGTTAATCAGCTCCTAAAATTGGTTCCCCCCACATTGGAGGGAACCCGCTGTTTCCAGCTGTCCTGACTCGTTAATTAGTCATTGATTCCGCCTGCAGCATCATCCAAAGCCTGGATTGCATCATCTTCAAGGTCTTGTGCAGCAGCAATGATGATGTTTTTCTGTTCTTCCACAAGTCCTTCTAAAAGCGTCTCTACTTCCCCGCGTAAGTCTTCAATGTGAAAATCAACTTGATTTCTTAAATTACGGGTTGTAATTTCTTCCTGACTATCAATTTCTGCTGCCAATTCTTCCTGTGCATTTTGGATTGCTTCCTCCAACTCATCTACTGCTGTATCACGAGCAGTATTTAAGTCATCCGTCATTTGTGCAACCGCAGCATCCCCAGCATCTCCTGTGAACGCGGTCAGATCATTTGCTGCGTAATCAAGACCTTCCTGCTGCAGTGTTTGAATTTGAAAATATCCGTCCAGAAAAACATCATAATATTGGGCTCCAATATTTCCCAGTATCTCCTGCTGCTTATCCTCCAGTGCTTCGATATGATTCATCTTGGCTGCTAGAATCTCTTCTGCGGATTCTCCGGTCTCCAATTCTCGCGTTAAATCAATATCCACTCCTGACTGCTCCTTCAACGCTTCATACTCTTCGTTTAACCCGGGCAATTGGTCTTCAATATATTCCGAAGTATCTCCTTCCATTGTTTCCACCGATTGACCGAACATACCATCATACCATGCCTTTAAATTTTCACCCGCATCCGTATTCGCAAAAGCAAAACTTGAGCTTGATACAACGCCTGCCACTACTATCCCTGCCGCAATTTTTCCCTTTAATCCAAACTTCATATTCATCGACTCCCTCGCATTTTTATTTTTCTGATATTATTTTTTCCAGGTAACTCTCTGCATCTATTTCTATTTCATTCCGCACTTCTTCCGTTTTTTTCTCCTCGTATTCCTTAAAGTCTCTTTGCTTCAACACTTTCACCGTATCTTCCAGCTGCAAAAGATAATCCTGCCGATGCTGTTCCACATTTTTCTTTGCTCCGGACAGCTTGTCCAGGTAAAATTCCATTAATTGTTCTTTAGTTGTATCAGCGGATTCCTGCATTTTAACAGCCCAGGTTTGTTCAGCCTCTTCCTGTTTTTCCATCAGTAACTGATTGACAAATCCCAAATAGTCACTTACCGGAAAGTTGCTTTTATGAGCTTGTACATAAATTGTTGCAGGCAGCATAAGGATTAATATTAATATTACGATTATAGAAGTCCATATTTTTTTCACTACCACCTATCCTTTCGTCTTAAGAATTTGCACCTAGTAAAATTTCGTTCCTGACTCTCATTACCCAGATTATCAAAAAATTTCAAACAGTGAATCGGGATAAATACTCAATTTTATGTTTAGTAGGAAAGTGGTGTTTTTGACATTATTTGATAATAATCGACAAATTACAACGGGTACATTATCCCTGTTTATTCTTTTATTGTAAAAAATGCTTGTGAATTCTCCTTATTTTGTCTGGTACTTTAGAGTTACAACATGACCAGCTTAACCTGTGCAGTTGAAAAATCGTTGAAGCAGTTTAAACAATTACCTTCGCATGAGATTTATTTGACAAGGGCTATTGGGTATGCGATTATAATCACGATTTGGGAGAGAAAATAAAGATAAATTGATCAACATAAAGAGGTGTTACTTTGAATCAAATGCTTGGTACCATCCAAACAATGAGGATAGACAGTAAAAGTGAAAACGGTTATGTCCTGGTGCATGCAGGAAATAAAGCTTTCCTCCATCATGATGAAACAGATGAAGAACTGGGACTCGGTGAAATGATGAAAGTTTTTTTATACGCTGATAAGCGGGGAAAATGGATCGCTACGCTGAAGCTCCCTCCGATCCATAGGAATACTTATGGCTGGGCGGAGGTCATGGAAGTGGTTCCGAATCTTGGTGTCTTTGTAGATATAGGGACCGTCAAGGAAATGCTAATATCCCGGGATAATCTTCCTTTATTTGAAAGTGTATGGCCGGCAAAAAGGGATCAGCTTTATGTAACATTGGGAGAGGACCGAAAAGGACGTCTATTGGCCATCCCCGCAGGTGAAGATGAACTTATCAACGAAATGGAGGCTGCACCGGAAATTTTATATCAGCGGCAGATTTCAGGGAGAGTTTATCATACAAGCAGAGAAGGTTCAGCTATTTTCACAGAGGGAAATCACCGCGGGTTTATTCATCATACGGAAAGAAAGCGGGAACCGCGCTTGGGTGAGCTTGTCAGTGGAAGAGTCATCGAAGTGAAGGATGATGGTTCGGTAAATGTTTCCCTCCGCCCATTGAAACAGCATAGCATGGAAGAAGATGCTGAAGCCATATTAAAGCACCTGCATGAAAATAACGGGGTGATTCCTTTCAGCGATAAAAGTGACCCAGAAGATATCCGGGCGACATTTAAAATCAGTAAAGCTGCTTTCAAACGTGCTCTGGGCAGATTGATGAAGGAAGGGAAAATTGAACAGAAGAATGGGGATACGTATTTAAAATAAGGAAGTAAATCCTGCAATCACTATATTTTCCCTGATCGGTTAAATGCTGAAAAAACCATCCTGATTATTCAGCTTAAAGACTTCAGGATTCTCCAACCATCCGGCTTACTGTATAAAAAAAAGAGCGTGCTGAACGCTCTTTTTTTATGCTTTGGCATTTGTGTATGTGTCAACAAGGGAAGTAACAATAAAACCAATTGCTGCAGCGAACATTGCTGCAATTCCCCAGCCGCCGAGTCCTGCTCCCATGATTTCTACTTTTCCCACGATTGGTGCAGCACAGGCGAGTAAAATACCAGCTATTCCTAATACGGCAATGGGATAATAGCCTGTAAACTTCTCTTTGCCGGTTGCTTTTAATACGCCAATTCCAACAGCAATGCTGATTACCGCCAAAATGATGCCAATGATTAATACTGACTGTATCATGCCTTCACCTCATACAAAAATATATACTTATAGTCTACAACTGAACATCAGGAAAGTCAATTTGAACGTTCGCTTTTCTTTTATTATCCTTTTGAAAATAGTTGTAATTCTCCAACTCCTTTATAAATAAACTAATTATAAGTAGAGAAAGGAGGACCGTGCTTATTTTATTCCAAATATAAGGAGGATATGTATGAAGAAAAGTTTGCTTTGGCAAATCCTGATTGCATTTATCCTGGCAATTATTGCAGGCTTGCTGTTTGGAGAAAATACTAGAGTGGTGCAGCCCCTTGGTGATTTATTCTTACGTCTTATTCAGTTTATTATTGTTCCTTTAATTTTAGCGACCATTATTGTTGGAGTTACAAGTGCCGGGAATGTCAAAAAATTAGGCCGGCTTGGCGGAAAAATGATCACTTATTATTTACTGACAAGCTTTATTGCCATTTCCATTGGACTGCTTGCCGGATTTGTGTTCTCTCCGGGCACTGGCTTGGATATTACCCCGGATGCCGCAGCAGAAGAACCGGCTGAAACAGCCGGCATCGTTGATACACTTTTGAATATTGTTCCGACAAATCCTGTAGAGGCATTATCGACCGCAAACATATTGCAAATCATCTTTTTTGCTGTATTTCTAGGAATTGGGATTACCCTGGCCGGTGAAAGAGCTAACCCGGTGCAGCGTTTTTTCGATGGACTCTCGGAAATTATGTATAAAATTACAAATATCATTATGCTGCTCGTTCCAATAGGTGTATTCGGATTGCTCGCACCAATCGTGGGACAATATGGACTTGATGTGCTTTTGCCGCTTATTAAGCTGATTGCCGCAGTGTTTATCGGCTGTATTTTTCATGCTGCCATTACGTATTCCACTGCAGTAAAATCACTCGGGAAAATGAATCCGTTTACATTTTTTAAAGGGATTTTACCTGCAGCAACTGTTGCTTTTAGTACAGCAAGCAGTTCGGGAACACTTCCCGTAACCATGAAAAACACGGAGGAAAACCTGGGTGTATCCAAACAAACAAGCAGTTTCACCCTCCCGCTGGGAGCAACAATTAATATGGACGGAACCGCCCTTTACCAGGGTGTTGCTGTCATGTTTATTGCTCAATATTACGGAGTTGAATTGACATTCACCCAAATCATTACTGTTGCCCTTGTTGCCACCCTGGCTTCCATCGGTACAGCAGGCGTGCCAGGTGCAGGTCTCATTATGCTCACAATGGTGCTTACTGCCGTAAATCTGCCATTGGCCGGTATTGCCCTAATCGCGAGCGTTGACCGAATTCTTGATATGATGCGAACCGCAATAAACATCACCGGCGACGCATCAGCCGCCGTTGTCATCGAATCAAGCGAAAGAAAACACGGGACATAGGGACAGGTACCTTGTCCCATCCTTTTTAGTTTGGCGGGGCGGGGACAGAGGGACAGGTAAACTGTCCCAGATGATGGGACACGGTGCAAGTATGGGAAGGTACCTCGTCTTATTCATTTTCAGTTTGAAACCATACCCCCATGTCCATCTTGATCGATTTGGAGGTTTTCCGTTCGGATTGATATGCTGCTCGATCGGTTTGGAGGAGTCTCGATCGATTTGATATGCTGCTCGATCGGTTTGGAGGAACCTCGATCGATTTGGGCTTCTTCTCGATCGATTTGGGCTTCTTCTCGATCGATTTGACGTGCTGCTCGATCGATTTGAAGGAGTCCCGATTGATTCGGACTTCCTCTAGATCGATATAACATGCTGCCCGGTGGATTCAGATACGTATATTGTAAAAATTTTGGAATAAAAAGTATTACGGTGATCCAGCAATCTGTTATACTGAAATACAGGGATATTTTGCTTATTTGAAGTTAAAAAACCTCCGAATGAGCAGACTTTTCTTTTAATTTCAAATTTAAAAAACAGGGGGTAAATGATGTTAAATAAGTCACTTGTCGAAGATGTTTTGTCTGCCGCCTTAGTTACCGGCGGTGATTTTTCCGAAGTATTTGTGGAAGACAAGTATACGAACAACATGACATATCAGAGCAGCCGGCTGGAAAAAAGCATTTCGGGTCGGGATTTTGGTGTTGGTATTCGTATATTTAAAGGATTGCAAAGTGTTTATGCCTACACCAATGACTTTTCAAAAGATGGATTGCTGCAAGCAGCAAATACAGCCGCCAAAGCAATCGAGGGAAACCAAACGCAAAGAAATATTTTGCTGCCGGCGGAAAAAAGAATGGTGGACACAAACCATCCTGTTAAATTTGCGCCAACGAAAGTGAAAAAGGCCCGTAAACTAAATGTGCTCCGGAAAGCCAATGAGATCATCACAAACTATGACCCGGCTATTTCACAAGCCATCATCCGATTGCTGGATGAAGAGCAAAACGTATTAATCGCAAATTCAGAAGGAACTTTTGTCGAGGATAAAAGAACAAGAACCCGACTGGTTAATGTGGCCATAGCCAGCAATGGATCGGATATGCAAACCGGTTTTTACGGACCGGGAGCACTGCAGGGTTTTGAATATATTGAAGGACTGGATCTCGATCATTACGCGAAGGAATCTGCCCGAATTGCAGTGACAATGCTTCATGCAGACCCTGCGCCAAGCGGGAAATTCCCGGTAATCATTGACAATGAATTTGGCGGAGTAATTTTTCATGAAGCCTGTGGCCATGGTCTGGAAGCAGCAGCCGTAGCCAAGAATAATTCTGTATTCGCCAATAAGGAAGGGGAAAAAGTAGCCTCAGACCTCGTTACCTACATAGATGACGGCACACTGAAAAATGAATGGGGCTCCATTAATATTGATGATGAAGGGGAGAAGGCAAGAAGAAATGTCCTGATCGAAAATGGAATATTAAAAGGTTATTTAATTGATAAACTGAACGGCAGAAGAATGAATGCAGCATCCACCGGTTCGGGCAGAAGAGAATCATATAAATATGCACCAACCTCCCGGATGACCAACACATATATAGAACCTGGGGAATCCACACCGGAAGAAATTATTGCCAATACCGAAAGTGGGATTTATGCAAAATATATGGGCGGCGGCTCTGTAAACCCTGCAACGGCTGATTATAACTTTGCAGCGCTGGAAGCCTATCTGGTGAAAGACGGCAAAATTGATAAACCATTGCGGGGAGCCACGCTGATTGGAAATGGCGCGGAAACCATTCAAAAAGTAGACATGGTCGGAAATAACCTTGGCCATGGTGCCGGAATGTGCGGGGCTTCAAGCGGAAGTGTTCCCGTCAATGTCGGCCAGCCGATGCTGCGTGTATCTGAAATCACCGTCGGCGGAAGGGAGGCATAATGATGGAGATAAATGTTTTTCGCGATAAAATTTTCACAGAAGCTAAAGACATGGGTATTACTGAGCTGGAGCTCTATTATGAAAAAGAGAATCAGTTTTCCTGTGAAATTTTTAAAGGGGAAATGGATGGTTACAAATCATCGACAGTAAATGGCGTCTCTGTCCGCGGTCTTGTAGAAGACAGAATGGGCTATGCATATACAGAAAAACTGGATGATGAATCAATAAGCTTTCTGTTAAATAATTTAAAAGAAAATGCTGCATTAATGGAAAATGAACCCGAGGAAATATACCCGGGCGATGAACGCTATGAAGACATTGATTTTTATTCCGCCTCCCTTGCAGAGGTAACGCCAGAGGAAAAACTGGACTTTTTGAAGGAAGTCGAGAAAAAAATATACGATTATGACAGCCGCGTTATTCAGACAGACATGGCCACTTTACAGGATACAACTATTGAAAAAGCTATATATAATAATAAAGGACTTTCCTTGAAAGACAGAAATAACCTGCTTATCGTCGTTTTTTCCGTAGTGGTAAAAGAAGGAGAAGAAATTAAATCCGATTTTCATGTGGAAATTACACAGGACTTCCATTCACTCGACACCGATGATTTTGCAAAACAAGCGGTGGAAAATGTGCTAAGTCATTTAGGGGGAAAAACCTATGAAACAAAAGGTTATCCGGTGATATTTAAAAACATAGCAGCTGCCTCGCTGCTGGATGTATTCACTTCCTCCTTCTCGGCAGAATCGGTACAGCAGGGACAGTCTTTGCTCAGAGGAAAACTTGGAGAAACAATTGCTTCCGAACTTGTTACGCTGACAGACGACCCGTTTATGAAAGAAAGCATAGAAAGCCGGACCTTTGATTCAGAAGGCGTGGCTACAAGAAAAACAGCGGTTGTCAATAAAGGCAGGCTGGAGACATTTTTTCATAACTTGAAAACAGCTAAAAAGGATGGCGTGACATCTACAGGTCATGGATATAAACCATCCCATAAGGACACCATTGGCATCAGTCCGTCCAATCTGTTTATCGAACCGGGAGAAGCTTCTTACGAGCAATTATACGAGAGCCTGGATGAAGGAATCATTATCACAAACCTTGCCGGCCTGCATTCAGGCGCAAGTGCAATCTCGGGTGACTTCTCACTTGCAGCGAATGGCTATTATGTAAAAGACGGAAAAATCATTAGCCCGGCCAAGCTGATGACTGTTGCCGGCAATTTTTTTGATCTGCTGCATGATATAGAACAGATAGGCAATGACCTTAAATTTACACCAATGGGCATGCAGGGAAATATTGGCTCCCCGTCACTAAAAGTTAAGCGCTTATCTATTGCTGTGGACTAACAGCCAGGGAAATAAGTCCTCTATTCCGGTAATCAAGACGGCGAGGTAAACAAACTCGCCGTCTTTTGTTTTGCAAAAGTGGACCGCGCGAAAGATATACGGGTTATTTGACCCGGCCAGAGAAAAGGATTGCATGATGTAAATCTTTATTCTTTTATTTTTCCAATCCAAATAAATCCTCCAATTTATCTGTAATAAATGCATGGCTGTCTGTAATACCGAGGTTATAAAATACCGGCGCAATTTCATCGATGATAAAGTCCAAAACCATTATGGCAGCTA
This sequence comes from Virgibacillus aidingensis, assembly GCF_010994035.1. Taxonomy (GTDB): domain Bacteria; phylum Bacillota; class Bacilli; order Bacillales; family Amphibacillaceae; genus Virgibacillus_N. Next base: position 11,529 of record NZ_WIXN01000028.1, on the reverse strand, counting down.
AATCGCCAATTTCCTCTTCCCGTTCTTTATGGAAAAATGCCTGAATCCGTCTCATCATATCCTCTTTTTGTTCTTTTGGTAAATCAAATCTTTGGTTCATGAGATCCTCCTCCCTTTGAAAACAAGTATAGCATGTCAGCATAAACTCAAAGAATGAAGACACATGAAATTAACTATAAATAAATTTTACCTTGCATCATAACTTCAGCTATGCGTAAATGAAGATAGCGAATAAAAGAATCAAGGAGGGGTTTCATGCTGACTTTTGAAAATTACACCTATGAGAGACCGGATATGGAAAAAGTCAAGGCTGAATTTCAAGAGCTTCTGCACAAATTTTCCCATGCCAATTCAACAGAAGAGGCAACCAGGGAAGTTGAATCCATAAATAAGCTGCGGAACCGTTTGTCCACCATGTCTATGCTTGTGTTTATCCGCAGTTCTGTAAACACAAATGACGAATTTTATAAAAGGGAACAGGATTTTTTTGATGATGCCGAACCGGAAATTCAGGAGATCAGCACTGCGTTTTACAAAGAATTAGTAAAAACGCCATACAGAAAAGAGCTGGAGAATAAATGGGGATCGCAATTATTTAATATTGCGGATTTTGAAATTAAAGCTTTTTCCCCGGAAATTATCCCATTATTGCAAAAAGAAAACAAGCTGTCTTCCCAATACGCAAGGCTTGTTGCTTCCGCTGAGGTGAAGTTTCAGGGCAGCACTTATACTTTGGCACAGTTGTATCCATATACGGAGAATAGTAGTCGGAGCATCCGTAAAGAAGCAATCAATGCATACACCGGGTTTTTCAAAGATAATCAAACAGAATTTGATACCATTTATGATAACCTTGTAAAAGTGCGTCATGAAATAGCTGTCACACTCGGATACAAAAATTTTGTTGAACTCGGGTATTTGCGCATGCTGCGGATTGATTATAATGCAGAAATGGCAGAGGCATACCGCAAACAGATTCGTGACTTCATTGTTCCACTTGTAACAAAACTTTATAAAAAGCAGGAAGAACGCATTGAGGTGGCAGCGTTAAAATTTCATGATGAATCATTTTTATTTGCCAGTGGTAATGCAACGCCAAAAGGAACACCGGAATGGATTATTGATAACGGAAAGAAAATGTACGAAGAACTATCAGAAGAAACCAGGGAGTTTTTCCAGTTTATGCTTGACCGCCATCTGATGGATCTGGAGGCAAAGAAAGGGAAAGAGGCAGGCGGATATTGTGCGTATATTGACGATTATCAATCTCCTTATATTTTTGCCAATTTTAACGGGACATCGGCAGATATTGATGTGCTTACGCATGAAACCGGGCATGCATTCCAGGCATATTCCAGCAGGAAATACAATATCCCGGAGTACACGGATCCGACGCATGAAGCTGCCGAAATTCATTCCATGAGCATGGAATTTTTTACTTGGCCATGGATGGAATTATTTTTTAAAGAGGATACTTTGAAATATAAATATGCACATTTAACAGAAGCATTGAAATTTCTTCCTTACGGCGCGGCAGTGGATGAATTTCAGCATCTCGTTTATGAAAATCCTGCGTGGACACCGGAGGAACGGAATCAGGCTTGGAAGGAGCTTGAAGAAACTTATCTCCCCCACCGGGATTATGATGGTAATTCCTATTTGCAATCTGGCCGTTTCTGGCAGCGTCAGGGGCACATTTATGAGGATCCTTTTTATTATATTGATTATACATTGGCGCAAATTTGTGCCTTTCAATTTTGGAAACGGGCTCAGGAAGATCAGGAGACTGCCTGGAAGGATTACCTCCATTTATGTATGCTCGGGGGATCAAAATCCTTCCTTGAATTGGTGGATGCAGCCGGTCTGAATTCGCCTTTTGATGACGGCACAGTGAAATCAGCAGTTCATGCTATTGAAAAATGGCTGGATGATGTGGATGATACGAGGCTTTAATTTACTATGGTATAAAAGAATATGGTCTGGACGGTTATGATGATGGAAATGACATTGGAAAAATTACACGAAACAGATTTTGAAAGTTTATTTGAGTTTGAGCTTGAAAACAGAACTTATTTTGAGGAAATGGTATGGAGCCGCGGGGATGATTACTATCACTTTGAGACATTCAAACAGAAGAACAAAGCGCTGTTGAAAGAACAATACCAAGGGTTATCCCATTTCTATTTAATTAAGAATAAAGAAGGCTTTATTATTGGCAGAATAAACTTGTCAGATATTGATAAAACGCTGGGTTCAGCTCAAATTGGGTATAGAGTGGGAAGGCCATATACTGGTGGCGGGGTTGCCAAAAAAGCATTACATCTATTATTAAAAACAGTGAACAAGCACGGGATTAAACAGATTTTAGCAAAGACATCGACTAATAACATAGCCTCACAAAAAACTCTGGAGGCAAATGGGTTTAAACGTGTTTCAACCAGTGACGAAGAATTCGATATGAATGGACAGCGTTTAAGATTTAATTTTTATGAGTGGACAATTTAATCAAACCAGGCGTTTATAACGGTGATTTACATTTAACACATCAACAAACCTCCGCTGGATGGCCGGAGGTTTGTTGATATGGAACAGGAAGCTGGAACAAAACGGCATATATGATAAAATCACTATATAACATAGTAAAAAGGAGATCACCATGAATTTCAAGGTACTTTTTCTCGACATAGACGGAACCATTTTAAAACCGGATCATACCTATACTGCATCCACGAAAGAAGCTATTTCCCAAGTAAAGAAGCAGGATATTGAGGTTTTTCTGGCGACAGGACGCCCCCTTCATGAAGTGGAAGACCTGGCAGCCGAACTTCACATAGAATCTTTTATTGGCTATAACGGTGCCTACGCCGTTTATGAGAATGAAACAATGATAAATGAACCGATGGACCCTTCCGTGATGAAGGAATTTCTAAATATTGCCGGAGAGAACGGACATGAACTGGTTTGTTACACGAATCAAAGGAATTATTTTACTTCGTTGTCAGACCCGGATGTAAAAAAATTTATCCGGGCGTTTAACCTGGTTAAAAATGATACATTAACCGATGATGTCATTGATTCCATTCTTGGCGCTACTATAATGAATTTGAAAGAATCCGAAGAAGCGTTATATGAATTTAAATCGGATATTCACCTTTCCCCTGTGAATGTTTACGGAATGGACAACAATTTCGATATCATTCGAAAAAATGTGAATAAGGGGATCGCTGTCGAAAGTATTCTCACTCAGATGGGGATTCAAAAAAACCAGGCAATCGCATTTGGTGATGGAATGAACGACAAAGAAATGCTGGGCGCGGTCGGAGAAAGTTTTGCCATGGAAAACGCGCATCCTTCTCTTTTTCGTTATGCAAAGCATAAGACAACATCGGTGGATGAATCTGGTATTTTTACCGGGCTCCAAAGGCTTGGATTGGTGAAATAGGAAAAGAGCACAGCTGTAATATGGCTGTATGAAATCATTGCATATGAAAACTTCCTGGAAATGGACTTCATAATTGGTATGACTGGCTCATGAAAGCTCTCGGATCCATCATCGGGCAAAATCTACTGCATGACTGACTCGAGAACAAGCCTCGGGGACGTCATCGACCGTAAATCACTGCATGACTGCCTCGAGAACAAGCCTCGGGGACGTCATCAACCGCAAATCACTGCATGACTGGCTCGATAAGAAGCCTCGGAGACGTCATCAACTGCAAATCAATTGATGACTGCGTCGATCCCTTCATATATCAGCCCAGTCCAAAAAAACCTGTACTACCTCAATGGTAATACAGGCTTTTTACTATCTATAAATCATACATGCTCCCAAACTTCACAGAAAAAATCCTCCATAAACTAAAGCGCCGGCAATAATATAGGCTGGGTGTACCTTGACTCTCTCAATCAGCACATAACTGACTGCGGTTAATAACACTGTCTGCCAGATGCCGATCCCTTCATAGGATTCGAAAAAGAAGCGCCATGCCATTAATCCAAGCAGAATGGCAATAATCGGCCGCACATATAATGTTAATCTTTTTACCTTCGGGGAGTCTTTATATTTTAATAGTATACTTAATAATCCTATCATTAATATAAGAGATGGCGCGACAGTGGCAAAGACACCAACTGCCGAACCTAAAACACCGCCGACTTCATAGCCAATATAGCCTGCCATCTTCGTCGCAATCGGTCCGGGCAGCGCATTGCCGAGTGCCAGAACCTCACTGAATTCCTGAACGGTCATCCATTCAAACCGGATCACCACTTCATTCTCAATCAGCGGGATCGATGCCGGACCTCCCCCATAACCAAGGATACCCGGAATGAAAAACGCCTGAAATATTTCCCAGTATTTCATCATGTATGCTCACCTTCTTTTTCAGGTGACTTTTTATCTTTTTTTATAAAAGCAAAAATAATGAATGCAGCAATTAAAATACCGGGGTGAACCCCTAATAACTGCAGAAGAACAAAAATAATGGCACAAAGAATAATTGTAGTAATCCAGCCCATGCCTTTTCCGGCTTTTTCAAAAAATTGCCAGGTTAAGACTGCCATCATCATTCCTACTACAGGCAAAACAGCAGCTGTCATACCCTGTACCCAATCAAACTCCCTGAAATTGGATAACGTTGTAAGCAAAATAATCATTAAAATGATGGTGGGCAATATGGTAGACAATATGGCGTTCAGCATCCCCATTATTCCAGATACCCGGTAACCGATATACCCCGCCATTTTTGTAGCAATCGGACCCGGGAGTGCATTGCCGAGGGCCAGTATATCTCCAAATTCATCGTCATCCATCCATTTGTATTTATCAACTACTTCTTTATGAACGAGCGGTATGGAACTCGGTCCGCCACCATAACCGAGCATGCCCACCCGAAAAAAAGCAAGAAAAATATACCAGTGTTTTTTCATGTGTCACAAACCTTTTTTTGAATTAGTAAAGTGGATCGAAAAGAGAGATCGCTCCAATTACTGAAGCGATCAAATTATTTCGGCTTTATGCATACCCTTTGCATCTACCAGGCAGCTACCGTTCCATCCGTTCTTGATTCCGTTCCTCCTACAAGCACGCCGCTTTCCGGATCTCTCCAGATAATCTGCCCGCGGCCGAATTCATTTGGTTCCAAGGCAATTTGAATGTCATGCCCTTTCACAGATAGACCTTGTGCTAAATGATGAGGAAAACGGTTTTCCACATCCACTTTTTTATCTTTTTTCCATTGCCACCTTGGTGCATCTAAAGCAGCCTGAGGATTCAATCCAAAATCGACTGTATTCATAACGACCTGTACATGGCCCTGAGGCTGCATGAATCCGCCCATAACTCCAAATGGTCCCACAGGTTGGTCCCCTTTGGTCATAAAGCCTGGGATGATCGTATGATACGTCCTTTTTCCTCCAGCCAAAGCATTTACATGTTTTGGATCCATGGAGAAATTATGCCCGCGGTTTTGGAGAGCTATTCCTGTTCCCGGTACGACTAAGCCTGAGCCAAATCCCATATAGTTGCTTTGGATAAACGATACCATATTGCCCTCATTGTCCGCTGCTGCCAGATAAACCGTTCCGCCGGCTGCCGGTTCGCCTGCTTCCGGAGTCAGTGCCGTATCCGTAATTAGTTTTCTCCTCTTTTCACCGTATGCATCACTGAGTATGTCATTCGCGGTAAAAAGCATATGGTTTTCCTCGGTTACATGTTTTTCCGCATCAGCAAAAGCCAATTTCATAGCTTCAATTTGTTTATGATACGTATTAATAGATTCTTTATCCGGAAAGTCAAAGCCTTTCAAAATATTGAGGGCCTCAAGCGCAGCAATTCCCTGTCCGTTTGGAGGGATTTCCCACACATCATACCCGCGATAATTAACATGAATTGGGTCGACCCAGTCCGCTTCATATGCGACCAAATCCTCTTTTCGCAAAAATCCGCCATGCTCTCTGGAAAATGCATCAATTTTATCAGCCAAATCGCCTTCATAAAAAGATTTCGCATTTGTTTCGGCGATTTCCCTTAATGTTTCCGCATGATCGCGGGAAGCCCACACTTCACCTGGCTGGGGTGCTCTGCCTTCAGGTGCAAAAGTGTTAAACCAGTTTTCGAATTGGGAATCCGTCAATTTTTCTTTAAAATTATTGTATGCCTTATTCCAAAACTTACCAAGTGTCGGTGAAACAGGGTATCCTTCTTCCGCATACGTGATTGCCGGCTGTAAAACTTCTGTTAATGGCAGCTTCCCGAATTTTTCCGAAAGCGCTGCCCAAGCTCCCGGTGCACCCGGGACAGTAACCGGAACCCAGCCATATGTTGGAATTTCTTCGTATCCTTTTTCTTTTACAGCATCGATGGAAATGTTTTTTGGCGACCTTCCGCTGGCATTTAATCCATGCAGCTTTCCTTTTGTCCAAACAAGCGCAAATGCGTCTCCGCCAATACCATTGGAAGTCGGTTCCACTACAGTAAGGCATGCAGCAGTAGCAATAGCAGCATCAATCGCATTTCCGCCTTTTTTTAAAATTTCCAACCCCGCCTGGGAAGCCAGCGGCTGTGAGGTTGCTACCATCCCATTTTTTGCATATGTAGCATGTCTTGTATTAGAATAAGGGTAGGATTGATCATTTAGAAAGTTCATCGGACACACTCCTTACATATATTTCAGAATTATTTCATATGGTACAAAAAAACCGGCATTTTGTCAACACAGGAATAAAGTGATAAAATAAACATACTTACATTTTATCGTCATTCGCAATATAATACTTACTTAATGAATTGTTCGGAAAATCATAAACTACGAATAGGAGATAATAATATGAAATTTGACGAGATTGATAAAAAACTGCTAGAAGAATTAGCTGAAGATGGAAGACTATCATATGTGGAACTTGCAGAGAAGGTTGGATTATCGCGCGTTGCCGTCAAAGACAGAATTCAAAGTTTAAAAGAAAAAGGGATCATCGAGAAATTTAGTGTTGTAATTAATTCGGAGAAAATCGGCAAAAAAGTATCCGCATTTTTTGAAGTTGATGTGGAACCGATGATGCTGCAGGAAGTGGCACAGAATCTTGCTGACAATCCGCATGTGGCCAGCATTTATCAAATGACAGGGCCAAGTACGCTGCATACCCATGTTCTTGTAGAAGATTTCACCAAGCTGGAAGCCTTTATTAACGATGAACTTTATTCAGTGGAAGGGATTACAAGGGTAGAGAGTTCTGTTATTTTGAAGCGGTTTAAAAGCCGGACTGGCTATAAGCTGTAAGGCTGCTTACCCAAGGCGGTTTTCTTGTAAGCCCTTTCACAGGAGTTGTGTCTGTTTGAAAACCTCGTAAGCCGGGTTAGTGAATTATTTTATTTAAACAAAACCAAATAACCCCTCAAGGGCTTTAGCAGTTCCTGAGGGATTGCTTTCTCACGCCGCCTCGCCATCCTAACGGAGTAGTCTATTACGGCCTGAAAATATTCTTTTATTGAAGGTCTTTATTATGATATACATGTATAATCGTCTATCTTATTGTACTATGACACGGGAGGTGTACAGTACATATCATAGTGTCAAATATTAAATATTTTCATCGCTTCCCCATATCAAAGCTGTCAATGACGGAAATCTGCTTAACTTGGGTTAAGCCGGAAGTTATACCAATTCTCCCAGCTTCCGCACATCCACATTCCCGCCGGACAAAACACACACTACATTTTTATCCTTTACTCCCAGCTTACCAAACATAGCGGCAGCAACTGCAACGGCACTGGATGGCTCAATCAGCTGTTTCATTCTCTCCAGCACGAAAAACAATGCCTGCCGGATCTCATCCTCACTGACAGTTACGATATCATCCACATATTTTTGTACGATGGGAAAAGTCATGGTGCCCGGTTCACTCGTTCGTAAGCCATCGGCAATAGTTTTCGTTTCCGGAATACCCACAATCTCTCCTTTTTGCAAAGATAATAATGTGTCATTCGCACTTTCCGGTTCCACACCAATGACTTTTACAGATGGCTTTGTTTCCTTGATCGCTGTCAGAATTCCGGAAATGAGACCCCCGCCGCCAATTGGCACTACAACAACATCGACATCATCCAACTGCTGCAGAATTTCCAGACCGACTGTTCCCTGTCCGGCTATAATCCGAGGATCATCATATGGCGGAATATAAATACCGTTATTCTCCTTTGCCAGTTCTTCGGCACGCGGCAGCCTTTCCGCAGAAGTGGTACCGCATTTCTCGATTTTTCCGTTATATGCCTGAATGGCATTCACCTTGCTTACCGTTGCATCCTCAGGAATCACAATCGTTGCAGCGATTCCCAGCTTATCAGCGATATAGGAAACAGCCTGGCCATGGTTGCCGGAGGAAGCTGCTGTAACAAAAGCCGCGCCTTTCTTTACCACATGCTTTACTATATTTGTCGCACCCCTGATTTTAAAAGCCCCGGTTCGCTGCATATGTTCTCCTTTAAAAAACATCCGATTGCCAGTCAGCTTTGAGAGCTGTGCTGAAGAAAGTATTGGTGTTTCATTGATTGTATCGGCAATGGTTTCCCTTGCCTCACGTATTTCATCTATCGTTACCATAGTAGTATATATTCCCCCGTTTACTATCTTGCCTTGGTTATTATTTTCCCCTAAAAAACCTGTTTTCCTGCCTTTTTCTACCAGCCGCGCAATACCTATTTAAACTTCCGGGTCGCCTCCACTGCTTTTTTCCAGCCCGTGTAAAGTTCTTCCCTTTTATTTTCATGCATATCGGCTTCAAAGGTGCGTTCATTTTTCCATTGCTTGGCAATTTCTTCTCTATCCTTCCAGAATCCGACTGCTAAACCGGCTAAATACGCTGAGCCAAGTGCGGTTGTTTCATTGATGGCTGAACGCTCTACAGGTACGCCAACGATATCACTTTGAAATTGCATGAGAAAGTCATTTTTTGCAGTTCCTCCATCCACACGCAATGTTTTTAAGTCGATCCCGGAATCAGCAATCATCGCATCCAGTACATCTTTCGTCTGGTAAGCAAGCGATTCCAGAGTAGCCCTGATAAAATGGTCTTTTGTTGTTCCGCGTGTCAATCCAAATACGGCCCCTCTTGCATCACTGTCCCAATAAGGAGCACCGAGCCCGACAAATGCAGGCACCATATAAACGCCGTCTGTAGAATCCACGTTTGTGGCAAAATATTCGCTTTCAGGCGCGTTATCGATTAATTTCATCCCATCTCTCAGCCATTGCACAGCTGAACCGGCTATAAAAATACTTCCCTCCAGGGCATATTCCACTTTTCCATCAATACCCCAGGCAAGCGTCGTCAATAATCCATGCTTTGAAACCACTCCTTCTTCCCCTGTATTCATCAGCATGAAGCAGCCGGTTCCGTAAGTATTTTTTGCCATCCCTTTTTCAAAACAGGCCTGGCCGAACAAGGCTGCCTGCTGGTCACCGGCAATGCCGGCAATGGGTATTTCTTCACCAAAAAAATGGTACCCAACCGTTTTTCCGTAAATCTCCGACGACGGACGGACTTCCGGAAGCATGGATGGAGGCACGTTTAAAATATCCAGCAGTTCTTCATCCCATACAAGGTCATAAATATTAAACATTAATGTACGGGAGGCATTCGAGTAATCCGTAATATGTCTTTTTCCGCCGGTGAGTTTATAAACAAGCCATGTATCAATGGTTCCAAAGGAAAGCTCCCCTTGTTCTGCCTTTTCCCGCGCCCCCTCCACATTGTCAAGCATCCATTTTACTTTCGTTCCTGAGAAATAGGGATCCAGCAGCAGGCCGGTCTTTTCTTTGAAAATATCATTATAGCCAGCTTCGATCAGCTCTTTGCAAATAGGATCCGTTTGCCGGGACTGCCATACAATTGCTTTATAAAGTGGTTTCCCTGTGTTTTTATCCCATACCACAGTGGTTTCCCGCTGGTTCGTAATCCCGATTCCCGCTACCTGGTTCGGAGCAATATCCGCCTTTCTAAGCACATCGGCAATACAGCTTAATACCGATGTCCAAATTTCATTCGCATCATGTTCCACCCAGCCCGGTTTTGGGAAAAACTGTTCAAACTCCCGCTGTGCCGTTTCCACAATCTCCCCGTCATGATTAAATAGAATGGCCCTGGAACTGCTCGTCCCCTGGTCGATGGATAAAATATATTTGCTCATCAAATTCCTCCCCGCGATTTTCCTTTACATTATAGGCTTATTCTTCCAAAGTCATTTCCCATTCGTGAATTTCAAATGTTCTGGCGCCATGTATAATATAGGGATCCTTTTTTACCGTTTCCTCCACGCCGGCCAGGTCCTTTCCCTTATAAATAATTAAACCGCCTGCTCCATCAGCAAACCTGCCTTTTGCAAAAATCTTTCCCTCTTCTGATTTCTGCCTTAAAAAATCCAGGTGATCCGGCCGCCATTTTTTGCTTTTTTCCTCATCAAGCATTGGCAGTAATACGGCAAAGTACTTCATTTACTTGTCCCTCTTTTCAGTTATATTGGTTTTATTATATCATTCCCATGGATCTTGTTCATTTAAATACATTTCTTATTCATTAATCTGCGAAATAGTAGATGAACACAGACGATTATGTTGAGATGTGGTTCCGAAGAAAACTGTTCTTATAAGGGGCACTATAGTGGAGTGTTATGAGGCCATTACCATCTTCCATTTAAGTTATAGTAAAAATGTTCTTATCATATCCGGGTTTAAACCTTCTGGATGCAATACCGCACTACTAAAAAAGACCCGCCAAATTGACGGGTCTTTTCAGCTTATTATATTAATCTGCTGCAGGTGCTTCTTCTTCTGTTACAGCGATATCCCAGCGGTACATTCCTGTTCCGTCACCGATATAGTAATTGTGAACACGGTTGTTAACAGGTACAACTTCAGCACTGTATAAAGTTGGGAATACCGGCACTTCTTCTACCATAAACTCCTGCCATTCATTATAAACTTCACGGCGGTAATCTAAATCAAACGCATCTTCTGAAACGCCCTCCGCCATTAATTCATCATTTTTATCACTGGAATAACGGGAGAAGTTGAAGATCGCATCTCTTCCGTACAATCCTCTTGGATCAACATCAATACCTACCCCCCAGGCACCCTGGTAAATATCGATGTTAGGGTCATCATCACCATTTTGGCCAACCCCGTCATAGAAAGCGTTAAATTCCATTAGCCTTCCATCATAAAGTTCAACATTCAAACCAACCTGAGCCCAGGACTGAATGTAATAGTTAGCTACTGGCTCTGCTACCTCACTGCCGGACATGGAAGCAAAGGTAATAACCAACTCTTCCCCATCAGGGTCTTCACGCATTCCATCTCCATCTACATCTTCATATCCTGCTTCATCCAGCAAACGGTTTGCCTCATCCTGATCATAAGGCCTTCCAGGATTTGATTCATCATGGAAGTCCGGATGAGAAGGCGGGATCGTTAGAGTAAAATGTTTGTGGGAGAACATATACCCCATTCCTGGTGTTGGAATCGTAAGATTTCAACA
>NZ_WIXN01000027.1 GCF_010994035.1 Virgibacillus aidingensis | reverse complement strand
CTGCAAGTTCCAATGATTTATTTTATTCGTTTTCAATTTAAATATGGTTAATTTTACTTATTGTTGACGAAGCTCGTCAACAGTTCGTCAACAATAAAGGATTTTTTAAACAAATGTAGAAATATAATTAATAAAGAGGTGACTAAAATGGAAATGCATTGTAGTGTCTGCAGACAACCCTACAAGGATGACGACATGGTATTACTTGATGAATATAATACGGTTATACATCAATCGTGTTATGGATTGGAAACACAAATACAGGATTTAGGCACTTTTCACCAGGTCATTAACAAGTACGATTTTTTCAAGCAATTAAGAAAGAAGAATGAAAAGAAGCAATTAACCCTTAATTTAGATGAACAGACTATTACAAACATGCAAAAGTATGCTAAATTACATAATGTATCAGTAGATGACTTGGTCACCGCTCTCTTTATAGAACATGCTCAGGCTCCCATGGAAACAGTCGGTCGTATTCAGAAAGAACAGGGTAACCTGGATGAACTTGATGAGTTTGGGAAGAAACTGAATAAGTATTTAGATGAAGCTGCTGCTAATGAAGAGGATGAAAAAATGGCCGAGGTCCTTAATCAGCTGAATAAAGTACATATTTCAAAACTAGAAGTGTTAACTGATTTGTATAAGGTTTATGAGGAAAATAAGAAGGCCCAATATTTTGGGCATTAAAATCGATCAGGGTATACATCGCTTTCCCACGGAAGACTGGTGAAACCTCTCATGCTTTCGCATTCCAAGTGGTTCCTCACCAATGCCTTCCACCGCTGGGCCTATAAATATTTCTGTAGCTAACATTCTGCATTGTTTATCTATAAAGGGCAACTATAATTTCTATCCCAGCCTCAATATAATTTAACAAAGGGGTACGATATTCAATGCATAAAAAAATTAAAAAGGAAAGAACTAATAAAGAGTTAAGAGCTATTAATATTACCATTAATCTCCGTAATGTTTTTTGTAATTCATAATTTGGGCTATCTAAATATGTATTCTCCAATTTTTCTACCTCAGCAGGTTGCATTACTGAAATTTCATCTAAAAAGTACGAAAATTGATCTTTAGTTAACTCAAATCTTTTTATAGCTGAATTTCTAATTAGATAATAAAATACAAAAGAAAAAGCTATAAAAATCAGCACAATATAACCAAAATAAGGGATGGTTAAACTATCAATTGACCTATACAGTGTTGTTACAAGCAGTATTATTATTGAAAGTAGGGATGCTACAATAGAAGTGTTTATTCTATCGGTTTGTTCATAAATAACTTTTGAAACGTTCATCGCTTCTTTTAATAGTTGATCTTTTGTTTTAAAAAAATCTTTTAGATTATCCTCAATATAGTGGTCATAATAATGGTTAACTGTTTTCCATATATTAGATAACTTAGAGTCCATAGAAGTTAAATTTTCCTGGTCCGTAATGTAAAGTGAAAATACTTTTTTAATAATCAAATACTTCTCAGTATATTTCTTAGCAGAAATCAAAAATTCAAATAGATTTTTAAAAGACTCGTAATTTGTTGTTTCAAAGTTATTTTCAACAATTAATTTTATACTTTTCTCCCCTCTAATAACAAACTCATATTCACTATTTTTATCTGAAAGACTTTCTAAAAGGGTTAGATAAAAAGATCGCTTAATTAAATTAACCAATTCTTCTTTATCATCGTAAGAATTATCTAATAGTAAAAAAGCATATGGATTAAAAAAATAATTTTGTGTTCCTTTTTTATTATTAGATAAATAAAATTTAATATTTTTTTGGGTATTATCATCAATTGTTCTTTTTTTTATATTATCAAAGTTTAATTTATTATTTAGAGGTATAAATGATATTGTTTCAGTTTCTATGTAATTTATTTCCGGTATACCCATATTTACTTTTATTCCATTGTTACTATTTGTTATTTCCTGAATAGATTTCAATGCGCATTCTTTGTCAAAAAAATAATAGTCTATAGCACCTATATTAGTGTTTTTTTCTAATTGAATTGATACTGAATCTATTTCTTCTATTTGAATAAGGTTTTTTTCTAGGTCCTCCACAACTTCATTACAATCTTGAGTAAATGGATTACAAAATATTTCAAAACTATCCACCAAATCACTTAATTTTTTAATAAACTCTATAGGTAGTTTACTTTTGGTTTTAAACTCAACTAATCTCAATCGTTCATTAATTTCCCAATTACTATCTAAGGTAGAAAGTATTACCTGAAATTCTTTGTACTCATTCAATATTTTTTCCAATGCCATTCACGTAATACCTCCTTTAAACCTAAATATTATTTCAAAGTTCTATCGAAGTTTAAACTTTTATCGATTGTTATTACATCATCACCGTTTTGGTCTTTGCTAATGTCTACCATGGAGGTTATTCCTTTGTTGTATCGAAAGTATAACTGATCTTTATCTCCTTTATATACTATGACATTATCTTTTCTTTCCACTGTAAAAGAAGTTTGGTGATCACTATATTTGGTGAGATAATTTGATACAAAATCCCCTGCATTGTTATTAATATAAAGTTCTCTGTCAGGCTTATTTACAGGTACATGATCTTCTAATACATCTTTTATGGCTTTTTCTAACTCTATATGAGACCCATTTGAAAAAACTGTATCGATTGAATTATAGATCAAGTTTTTATCAACTTCTGGAAGAATCTCTGTAATTTTATCCTTAGCTTCCCTAATTACTGAGTTAGTTATGATTTTATCATTTAAAATCTCTTCGGCTTGAAGAAATGTTTCTATGAAAAACCTAGCCGGTTCGCCTTCCCTTTGCTGTTTATCCATTACAAATAACTCTGTTTCTACTTCATCCTTAACATTATATCTTATAATTGCACATTTATGAACTCTATCATTTGAATCTGGCAGAATATTTTCTAGTACCTTTACAGTCAGATCATCATAATCAACTTGAACACCATGCTTAGGATCTAATTTAATTAAAAAGATACAATCTTCTTCTTCAGTGTTGACATCGAAAACAAAAAAAGTTCCATTACTAGTCGAAGTTGAGTTCTTCATTATTCTAAATAAATTATCCGTTAATTCACCTGATAGTTGTATAAAATTTTCATTAGTACTATTCTCGGCAAACCGGTCTATCTTTGTTTTTACTGTTGCATCTTCATCTATAAATTTGCAACTTTTAGTATTTTTCCCACTCCTTGTATCCAAAAAATGAGTTCTAAAGAAATCATCAATTATTTCACTGCTTTCCTCTAATGGAAACAATTCATCGGAAACCTTTGCATCGGATTCCTCCAATTCAATTGCGTTAATTGCCATTCTTCTAATAGTCATACCAGCTATTTCAGTAGTCATAAGATTATTCCCCCTATTTTGTATTTAAATACTACTTCTACAAATAGGGACTATTTTCCTGCTTTTATTACAAAAAAATTAAAAAAGATTACAAATTAATGCTAATCAATAAAAACTTCAATCACATCGTTAAGATTTACTTTGACGCCATCAGTAAAAATAATACAATCCCCAGCAACTATACTTTTTAATTTACCTTTCACAGTATGGAAATCATGATCCTTAAAATATTTTATTTCTAAACTTAAATTATTATGTATCGCCAACTGTAGCTTCATCATATTTTCTTCAATCTGCTGCTCATCTAGGATGGGCATTTCCTTCTTTTCATCCTCTGCCCACATGTCCTTAATCATCTGCACATGTTCAGGCAGCATGAGTGACGTCCACTTTATGTCTCCTCTGTCATTAACCATGATGTATCACCCTCTGCAGGAACGTTTGTTCTATTATAACAAAAAATATTAATTTGTATACTGTTATTTATTTACAAAATAACAACAAGATTTCTTTCTTCTTAACTTCTGTAAAGGTTATTTATTTTTCTAACTTCTTCAATCAAGCCCTGTTTCATATTACTAATTTCCCTTAATACTTCCTTTTGAATACGCTTTTGCTCATCCAGCAATTTTACTATCTCTGCGAAACCAAACATCAAAATCCCGGAAACAACTCCAACAAATACATGGGTAACAAAAGTTACAAATGACGCTTCTTCCATCCCTGGAACATTTGGTAGATGATTAAAATAACCTAAAATAATTCCTGATGCAATACAAACCCATCCAATGGTATATAACAATGTAGCTATAAAATTCAATTGCTTCTCCCCCTTCTTTTTAACTATAACTTTACCATAATCTTCTTCATAAAAAGAGGTATTCTAAGTGTAGGGTGGAGATAAATAAACCATCTTGCTCAAAATATGTATTTAAAGCCAAATTAATTCCCCGGTAGTTTCCACTACCGGGGAATTTTAAACAATTAAAACAATAATTTATTTTAAATATTACCCAAACATCTTAGCAAAAGTATTTTTTCCAGGTTTACCATCTACGCCGATACCTTCATCCCGCTGAAAAGCTTTAACAGCTAATTCAGTACCACCGCCGAAGATTCCGTCAAAACCTTGTGGATTATACCCCAGGCCATAGAGCACACCTTGTATTATTCTTGTAATGTTACCCCTGGCCCCGCGGCTAACTGCTTTAGATGCTGCTCTTGTTTTCGGTCCCCAGATGCCATCCATAGTAAGACCAGCACCAAACTGCACATTTAACTCACGTTGATAAGCTTTGACTGCTGCCTTTTTAGATAGGGCACCGTATAGCCCGTCGACTGCAATGCTATTAAATGAATAGCTGTTAAGCCAGCTTTGAAATTGCGAAATACAATCCGATTTATTTTGTTTGGTTTCCGGTTTTGTGTTTTCTAATTTTGATTTACTTGCAGGTCCATATAAACCGTCTACGGTTAAATCATAGTCACGTTGAAACTGCCGTAATCCTTTTTCAGTATCTTCCCCAAAAATACCATCTGCACCATGGCCACCCAGATTATAGCCAAGATCGATGAGCATTTCCTGCATGTCTTTTACTTCGGATCCCCGATCGCCGCGCTGTAAATAATTCCTGGTTTTCTTTGTTGTTTTACTTGTAACTTTTTTACCTTCGATCATTGCAAGAAAGTCATCCCAGCTTATACCTGCTTTGCTGGACCGGATCTGTGCAGGACAGTCTTTCGGGTACCAACTGTTATGCTGATTAACGTTTTTAATGCTTATTCCGTGTTTATTCATCAGCTGCTTTACAACATCCGCACCATTTTCAAGTGTTTTTTCATAGTCAGCGTCGGAGTTAATGCAAAGCTCTACATGGATTGTTGAGGTGTTACCCGGTCCGCGCCCATCTGTAGCCGCCCAGCACATAACATTATACGGAAAAGACTGATAAGCCTCTTTGTCATCAACAGATACATGCCAACTGGCCGCACGCGGATTAAGCCTGCTTTGGATATTAGCGTGCGCTTTTGCATTTGCTCCTGGATTTGTATTCCCGGTTTGATGGACTGTGATTCCAGTAATCCTATTTCCGTAACCGTATGAGCGTTTGTTTATAATGTGACTAGAAACAAGCTGCTGCTTAATTTTCACCATTATTTATTAACCTCCTTCTCTCCATCTAAATATTTTTGAGCTCGTTCAGCCTCCGGGGTCCAGTTGTTATTTTTCCAATGGTTCCAAATCTCTGTGCCTGCCAATGCGCCGACGGATATGCCTGCTATAATTGTTTCATTGTCAAAAGGCAGTAACTCATATCCAAACATTATTGCTGCAGCGTTTATAAAAACCACTGTCATTGCTATTAATCGAACCCACTTGTTATCAATTTTTTTGAGTTGTTTTTTCATGTAAAAATCACCACCTTTCTAAGCAAAATAAAAAAGCCCTAATCAGGACTTATACTGTCAATCCGTTTATGCGCTTGTTTGTTGGACTCTTCTACCCTTGTTACACGTTCGGAAAGGTGACTTATTTGTTTTTCATTTGCTTTTAAATCAATCCGAATATCATCAACTCCTTTGCGTATATAGTCCAGGCCTGCCTTTAGCTCTGCACCTTCCTTGGTATCACTTTTCGTGCTATTTGTCTTTTTTGACTGATAGGTTAGATAACCCACAAAAACTCCTGTACCTGCAATAAATACCGATACAACTGAAATTAGTATTCCTACCTCAACTGTCATCGTCGACCCCCTGTAATTTAGACATTAAAAAAGCATCTCAATTGAGATGCTTATGCCTTTCTTCCAATTTTATAGGCTACACTTTTCGGGTGTTTTTCTACCAATACCCTTTCTATTATTTCATGTTGCACGTTGTTAATAACTTTTAAAACGTTTGGTTCGGGCTCATTAACTTCTATTGAAATTTTATGAACATCCATAACGCTTTCACTTTCTTTCAATACAGCTTTAATTTTATTTAATAATGCTTCTTCCTTTTTTCGTTCCTCAGACTCTTCTCTCCTGCGCTCCTGCTCTTTATCCCTTTGTCTAACTATAGCTTGTGCCTGTACCGATTTATCTGTCATATCATGTCTAAAACTCATATTATCCCTCCTACTTACTAAATTCGCCAAGAGGGTATAAAGTCCTGCTTTTTTATAATATTTTTAACATCAAAAAATACGTTTATTCAGCGTTTAATTCATTCAGAAAGTGCTCTTTTGCCATTCCCTTTAAGTCTTCATTCGATTTATCTTCATATTCGTTTGGAGACAGTTCGAACCTTCCTCCACCATGAGCTGTTCTTTTGTCATTAAATGCGCTGTACCCGATAACCACACTTGCGACTTCTCCGTTTTTCAATCTCTCGGTTTTACTTTTAATTTCAAATCTCACTTTTTATCCTCCTCTAAAATAACGCTTAGCAACCCTAATGTACGCGGCTTGATTTCTTCACCAAGATCAGACAGTTTGAATTTCTTTAAAGCAATTTTCACCTCCTGGTCCGCTAATTCTTTCGTCTCATTGCGAAAAGCTTCCCTTTTAACATCATCCGGGATCCGACCATCCTCGGTGATATGCTCTTTGTATTTCTCTGTGATTTTCTTTCTTACCTCATCAGAAGGCTTTAATTCATCACCTACCTTTTTAAAGTTTTGTTGGATAGAAAAAGCCACCGAAGTCGGCAGCTCTTTATCCAAAATATCGTTTAATCCAGCTTTTAGATCATATAAATCTTTTACAGTTAGCTTCATTATGCCACTCCTTTTAATTTTTCAATCTCAGTTTCCAGACGTTTTATTTTTTCCTCGTGAGTTTCAGTTAAACTGTATAAATCTGTGATTTTTTCTTCGTGGTCTCTTGTTATTGGAATTAGGAGAGTCCATACCCTTTCATCGTAGTTCTCAATTTCGCCATCTTGGTAATCAACGTAATAGTATAATCCAACTTGTTCTAAGTCATTTGCGATGATTCCATGGTGCTTCTTTAAACCGTGGGTTAGTCCATTATTTTCTTCAACTTCCCTTTTGTCATACCAAGCTTTAGGATTTATATCTAACAGACTATAAGGATCTGCATCTATAGGCTGTATTTCTGTCTTATATTTCCTTGCTGAAGTAGTACGGTAAAATCGATAGTCACCGTTATTTGCCATAGCTATCCGTAAGTTCGATGAGTTACTGGACGTATTATCTTGAGTAGGATTGCTGAATAACGTTCCATCACCACTGATATACAAATCGTCTCTATAATTATTAGTGTGAGAGTGAGTTCTGAACCTTATTACAGGATCTTGATCTCCATGTGGCCCCCTGTTCGGATAAAAAACCAGGGCATTTTGAAAATCACTCACATAATGATTGTTTTGACCGAATTGAATTCCGTTCTGATTACCTGTTCCATCGTTTGAGTTTAAATAGATTCCGCCATAAATATATACTCCATAGCGAGCAAAGCCAGAATCAACTACACCCGATCCATCTATTGTTAGAGGAAGTATATCTGCAACTAAGGTTAATTCATCTGATTTTATTTGTGCACCTGTATAGTATTGTGAAATGGAAAGCATTGGAACTATTTCAGAAGACCCGTCACTATGGTTTATAGTATTCCAAAAGATTAAAGCATTTTCCTCACCTTGGAAGCCACCTGAATCGGTAATCAGCATGGAAATTCTCATTTCGTCATTTTTGTTATAAACTTTAAAGCCTTCATCATCCAATATAATACTTCCGGTGTCTCCATTCTGTTCAATGGCACCACCACTGACTAACCCTGCAAAAGTAGCATCTTCACCAAACACATGACCTTCAAAATTTATTTGGTTAGCGTCAAAAGTGAAGGATCCGGCCTCTTGTGTAAAAATAGAACGGACTTCATCTTCTTCAACTTTGGAAGTGATTGCCCCTTCTAGGCCATCAATATTTAACTCCACAGTTGTTACACGCTCTTCGACATCATCCAAATATTCACTATCAGCCTTCAAAGCAATCTGACCTGGCAGAACAGATAACTCACCTTCTGCTGTAGAGAGTCTGCCTTCAACAGTATTTAAATCTTCCTGAGATGCTTTTAAACCAATAGCTTCTTCATTCTGACTTATTTGCGTATTTTGATCATCCAACGTTTGCACAATACCATCTATATCTGTTTCATATTCCGTTATCCCTACATAATTTAGCAGCCTGTTATTAATGTCTTCAATAGTATAAACGTCATCTATATTTGCTTTGTCTACCAGCTGACCGTTCACGTATTCAATTGTAGTACGGTCTGCTAAATCATCCGCAATTTCCTGCATTTTAATTTCATAAGTTCCACGATCTACAGCATTTTCGTCTGTATAATCCTTGGCATTCTGTTCTGCTTCATCAGCACGTTGATCTGCATGTCCTATTGCATTATCCTCAGCTTGATCTGCTTTATCTGTAGCATCCAACGCTGCATCATCCCGAACAATGTCATCCTGAGCTTCAGCATACCCTTGGGCATCGTCTCTTGCCTGCTCGGACTTTTCGCTGGCATCCAGTTTGGCTTCTTCATCATAGACAATGTCTTGTTCGTCGGCATGTTTTTTTGCATCTTGTTCAGCTTGATAGGCTTCGCCTGAAGCCCATTCTTTGGATTCGTCAAGGATTTCAAGGGCTTGTTCAATCCTTGCTTGTTCTTCCTCGGATAAACGTTCATCACCATATTGCATGGCATCCCGCATACGCTCCACAGCCAAACGTGCAGGTAGTTCCTGTTTTTCTATACCATCTAATTCGTTAAATTTATCCCTAATCTTAGTAATGAGAGTGGGCTGCGCTTCTCCAAAAGTGGCTTCTAAAATAAAGCCGCTCGGCTCATGAATTTCCGTAAACTCGGTTATAGGGGCATTCATGGTGATGTTCCACTTTTTATTAAACACTTCTACCAGGTCACCTAAACGGAAGTCTTTTTCATATTCGAAAGGAGTGGACATGGC
The DNA here is from genome assembly GCF_010994035.1 of Virgibacillus aidingensis. Classification (GTDB taxonomy): domain Bacteria; phylum Bacillota; class Bacilli; order Bacillales; family Amphibacillaceae; genus Virgibacillus_N. Next base: position 35,457 of record NZ_WIXN01000027.1, on the reverse strand, counting down.
AAAGTCGTTATTGCGATTAATGGATGGTGTGAGTATCTGAGCTTCTAAATAAAAAGTAGTCTCAAATTCTCTCATTCTCTGTTCGCCACGTTCAATTAATAAGGCTTCATATTCCTCCGGCGGTAGTTCCTCTTCTGTTTCTTCATCAGTTTCGGATACGTCCCGAGCATCAATAAACACCTCATGGAGACCCATGCCTTCCGCTTCACCGATTTTTACAATTTTACGTTCTACACCTTCACCCTGACCACCTACATATCCGACATTTCGATAATTATTATCAGAGTCAACAAACTGTTGCGTTTTGATCGTAGAAAAATCAGGACTAAAAAAAACAGGCTGCAAACCTGCTTCATTTCCTTGTGTGACGTTCCGGGGCTCCACAACGTCAAATATCCATTTGCCGCGCTCCATATCAGCATACATAATCCAGCCAAGGTTGGCCTGCTTGCTTATTGCAGTCAGTTCATCAGCTACATTTTTAAACCGGGATTCCCATTCAATCAGTGAGCCTCTACCTTTATCAGGAGCTATTTCAATATAATCAATTTTGCGAGACGGATCCACTGGATTAACAAAATGCCTGTGGACATAATGCTTCATTACTGTTTCTGCAGCATCATTAATCTTGTCATGGCTTTGCCCTTCTGGCGGTATAGTAACTCGCTGATCCAATACACCTTTTAAAGTTACACCTGTCACACGCCAGTTTTCGGTCACTTTGCCATTTTGGTCAAGAGCGATTTCCCGATGTCGGATAAGCATTGCTTTATCTCCTCGCTTGTCCAGGATAACCAGATTCCCTTTAACAAAGTACTCGGCGCCCTCGATGTACTGATTTATATGCAGCTCAAACTCCCCAACTTCATAAAAGCGCGGATTGAACTGCAAAGATAAATAATTATCCGTCTCTGTGAGCATATTTAATTGTTTGTCATATACTCTAATTGGTTTCATGTTATCTCCATCTTCCAGTAGCTTTATATCCTAAATAGCCACTTGCTATGCTGTTAGTGGATAATATATATAGTTCCACATAATCGCCAGTGAGAAGCCTTACTCCTGTCCACTGCACCCCTTCCCAACGACGGGAGAAATGTTGTATATTTGGACGGTTCACAAATGGGTAAGGAAAGTTAAAAGTCCGACTGTTGAAATGGATGTTTGCTCCCTCTTCAACGGACAATACATCACTATCTTCAAACATACACTCTAAAGTACCGTCGGAGTACCGCTTATACTCTCCTCTTGCGTTACTTCCCTGTTCCACAAGTAATACATTTTCAGACCAAGAGCCCCAAGGAATAACCGCGTTAACAGAGTTAGAAGCTCTTTTAAATTCTCCATATATTTCATAGTTATTTGAGCTTGACCAATCAAATATGGTGATTGTCTGTACTCCGGTGTGGGTACGATTTCCAATCGTATGGACATATGCTCTTAAATTACTTAAACTACGTCCATAATCGCCAGGACTGACACCTATACTATCAAGCCATTGCTCCATGATTTCGGCATTTGCATCGCCACTGAGATAAAACTGAACAATACCTTCCGCGTAATCCCCAGGAGGCGCATCAGGTGTTTTGATGTCCACTGTATTAATCTGATCCCCAACTTGACGGGCAACCTGGACACGGCCGCATACTTCATGATTTCCGCGCTCGTCCGTGATTTGACTTCCTTCTATAAATGATTTTCCTGCTGTGATACGTACTTGTGCAAGAGATAATTCATATACCGTATCGTTTCTTGTTAGAGTAGGTGGTTCCGGATCACTACCTGGTGTTCCTTGCTTAACAAATGCCTGGATTGCCCTAACGTCAATATCACGATCAAGTCTTAATACTACACGATCAATTCTATCCTGTGAGGCATCAGCACCTGCGTGTGTTAATGTAAGACTTGATGTGTTTGTATACTCATGACCTTCTATAAATGCAGAGCCAGGCGCCACAATTGTGTTCATGGTATTTTCTGTTGACACTGCCAATCCTTCAAAAAATCCGTTACCAAGGAAATTGGAAAAGAATTGTGCAAAGTCATTCGCTTGATAGGTTCGCTCATCACCTTCAACTGAGTTAAAAAACCGTGATAGTTCTGCCATTAAATCAACTCCTTTCTAAATTAATGCAGGAAAAAAGTCCCTTCCTGTCGAAATAAAACTGTGGAAGGGAGGTAAATATATTGTCTAAATTGGATCCACGCCCGGAAAGTCAAAAGCCAAAATATTCTTGGGATGAGTTAAATATCATGTTACAAAACACGTTTACTGATCCCTCGAAAAAGTCTCTTCTTATTGATTTACGTCAGTTTAAAATTTCAAAAGAAGATATTATCCCAGAAGCCGAAAAACAGGGGTACAAAGTCTCTGAAGAAAAAGAACACTATTTGAGATTCAAGTAAAAACAATCCCAGTCGCTGACCTCACTCAGTGGCTGGATGCTCTTTTCCTTTCTATTGTCCTCCTGCTTTTACTTTAAGAGTAGCTTCTTCTTTTAAAACTTCTATTTCCATTTGTTGTGTGGAAATTTCTGCTTCTAAATGATTTATTTTTATTTTCAATTCTTATATTTCCTTTTCCAAATCCATCTCTTTCACCTCCTATACCCCAACATACTGACTATGCCAACTAATCGCCGCAATAGCCTCAGCAATCCCCTCATCAGCCGTATACCTTAATTCATTTTCACCTTCCTGCAGCTGCCAAAAGTCAGCATTATGATCGAAGAATCCCATGGCCTTTATAATTTGATTTGAACGGTGAATTTCAACTCTTTTGGCTTGTGGGCTAGTATCAATAAAAAGTACTTCATCTGGTCCGATTGATGTATTAACAAGAATAAATTCTCCGGTTGTACGGTTTTCAACCATTGGTCTGCGGATCGGTCCCTGTATTGTAATAATAACTGGTGCCGATGTGTCACCTTCATTATTTATGATAGTCTTGTCACCCTCAATTCCGAATTGGACAGGAAAGGTAAAAGGAAATGTGAATTTACCTTCGTAAGCCCTTAGTGATCGGGAAACTTGCTGTGGGTCACGCCAATATGGATATGGTGCCCTTAAGTCGATTAACGTTTTTTGAAAGGTTCTACCTCTATTTGTTCGTCCATCTGGAAAGAACGGCACCGATTCAACAACAACGCCGATTTCCTTTATTCCGCCATCTCCAACATACTGAAGCATTCCCATTCCTAATTTTGGATTAAAAATAGAAGAAACTCGCCGTCGATGTTCGGTTACTTCCTCGGGATCTCTACCAGTTATTTTAAATTCAACTTCTATCGGTTTATCCTGCAACAGTGAATCAAGGTAGATCATTCCGTCTTGATATGGAACTCTCTGCATTTGGGTTTCGGATTCTGTACCACCCAAACCGTCAACACGAGTAAGCCGGAAGGGAGCACCGAACAATTCTATTGACTGAACTTTTGGGTTCGTATAAATCAATTTGAACATGTTAAAACCCCGCTTCCATAGCTAACCGCTGTTGCTGTTGCTTATTTTTACGTGCCACTTCACTCGGTGTGGATTCGTCCCTGGTAAAGTAATTATTAATCTGCGGCGCATAAGATCTGCTGTTATTGACCGTTGATTGTCTATTAATCGTTTGACTTCCTGCTCCAGTGAAAGCCATGCCGTTGGTTCCTAGTGCTTGTTCTGGCGTTGCATAACGCATGATATTATCAGACATTCTGCTTAGCGATCTGTAAATACTGTCTACATTTTCATCAATACCTACAGCGATCCCTTTCGGTAGCCATTGCCCAATTTCATCTCTCAAAAGTCGGGAGGGAGAATTTATATTAAATGCACTACGCAATGTGTTTGTAACGTTTCCTGCTACCCTTCTTGCAGTGGCGAGTACATCATCTTCTCCGCTGACAATTCCTCCTCTTAGACCAGACATGGCACCTGTACCAATAGCACTAAAGTCTCCGCTTGTATTTTGGAATGGAGACTTCATGTCGCTTGCTAGAGTCCTCAATCGTGAATGCACTGCACCAGAAGCAGCGCCTATTCCTTTCGACATTTGACTTGGGGCAATTTTACCGATATTTTCAAAGCCTGCAGCCTGCATTTCAGAACGCATAGTACTTGATTTCTCGTCTACAAAATCAACAACCATTCCTATGGCGTCGTCAAAGCCGTCTCCCAAGCCATCTTTTAGAGCATCAGAAGCTGCTTTGGAGTTTTCGTCATAACCCTCTGCTAATTTTTCAAGCATAGTGATTTGTTCATCGCTTGAACCATCCAGGGCTTTAGCCATTTCATCAAGTTCCCCGGCATGATCTATTCCGAGTTGTTCAACCCATTTCATGAAACCGACATAGCCTTCTTCAGCTGCCCATTCCATGATAGCAGCCCGATTTTCGCCCCACTCCTCCGTGGCTTTCCGGTTATGCTCCATGTTCTCGATCATTTCATTAAGAGAATACTCTGATTCAGTAGAGATTTTCTCAAATGCATTCGTGGCAGTTTCTTGCAAGTCCTCATACTGCTCTCTCATTTTGTCGAATGTTTGTTGTTGCTCTTCGGACATATCCTCGTATGATTGTATTTGTCTCAAGTTGGCTTCTTCGATAGCTGATGTCATGTTGGCGGACGATACAAGGACTTGTTCCTCTGTTTCTGCAAACTGCGTATCTAGTTCTTCCAGTGTTCCTTTCAGCTCTTTCTCTTGCTCGTTCAAATCTGTAACAGAGTCCTCAAAATTGCGATTAGTTATCTCGCCTTCGTTGAACAATTCAATTGCTTCTTCTCTTAATTCATTTATTTCTTTTAATTGCATTTGCACTTCATTACGTTCTTTGTCAAGCTCCAACAAGCGTTCTTGTGCTGAAATAAGGTTTTCTTCTTCCTTCATAACATCGAGACGCGCTTGTAATTGACCAGTTGACATATTAAGTGAATCGGCTTGCTCATCATAGGATAGGTTCAATCCTTCTACGGAATCATTCAACTGATTAACGTATGAAGCCAGTGTTTGTTTTTCAGCAGCAGACTTATTTTCCTTGTCTGCTAAGTCCTGCACTCTGTCAGCCAGCTCCTGGTTAGCTTCTGCGGTAGCTTGAATGTCTCGCTGTTGATCTTTATATGCATCGGCCGATTGGGCAACGGAATCATTTAAAGCATCGGTTGTCTCTCCTAATTCCTCAGTTTCATCACTTAGTCTTTCTGCTTCCGCACTTGATCTGTTCAGCCATTTTATTAAAGCCGCACCACCTGCAACTAGGGCTCCAATCCCGGCAGTTACCCAGCCAATCGGGCCAGTTAAAAACCGCCAAGCAGCACCTAACGCATAAGATGCTTTAGTGGCCAGTGCCTTAACTCCCACAGACGCGGATATTGTTCCAGTCATCACCCCGATAGCAAGTGTACTTAATTTCACTGCTCCTGTTTGTGCGGCAGTGGCAGCCGTTACTGCTTTTGTGGTTACAGTAAGTGCTTGTGTCGATGCCACAGCAGCCTTTAATACTGCGTTAGCACCTTGTATAGCGGTAATCATTTTTGTAACAGTTACATGAAAAGCAAATGCAGTTGCCAGGCCAATCAATAGCGGGGATAAAGTTTGGACAACAGGAATAGTTGCTTCTATTACTCCGACAAAACCTTTTATATAAGGGGCAGTCCCCTCAATTATATTTCCGATTACTTCAAAAGCTGCCACAACAATGTCCTTCATGCCGTCAATGTTTTCGGCGATCGAATTACCTGTGACTTCTTTCGACAATCTGTCTAAGGACTCTATAACTGTTGTGATACCTCTAGCTACTGCATATCTTAAGTTTCCAAAAGATGTAGCAATACCCAAGCTGTTTTCCCTTGCTAGTCCAGCCAATTCCCCGGTTCCGGTGCCAATTTCTATTAATTTATCGTTAAACTGGTCCATAGTGATATGGCCGTCACGTAAAGCAGCATATAAATCATTTGTCGCACTACTGCCTGCATAACCAAACGATTCAGCGACTTTCACAAGTCCGACGTTCATTGTTTCCTGCAAAGTACGCCAACTTTGCATGTCCATTTTTCCCGTTTGGAGAGCTTGAATATATTGCTCAGTACCACGTCTAGCATCTTCTGTACCAGAGCTTGAACTTAGCAAGGCGTTATTTAAAGCAAGTGCGGAATCTGCAGCTTTATCCGCATCATTAAAGGATGTGTACATACGCTGTGTGGTGTTAGTGATGTCATCTAGTTTAGTAGGCAAGCCGTCTATACCATCCGATAATCTTTGCACGGCACGCTCGGAATCATCAGCAGATGCCCCAAGCCCTTCCAGTACGCGAGGAAACTGGTCCATTGTGTCAAACCTTGCTATTGCATCATCCATAGACCTACGTAGCACTTGAAATGCAGCAGCACCAACAGCAATAAGCCCCAAAGCAGAGACAAACTTTTTAACCTTGCCGCTCGCTTTTTGAGATTCGTTACCAGCACCCTTGACACCTTCCTCGGTGTCTTTTGCACCATCTCCGGCTTTTTGCGCGGTGGCTTCCAATTCATTTAAGCTATGAGTTGCTATATCCACTTGTTTGCCATCTACCTCTAAGCTAATCCTTATAGAGCCATCTGCAGCCATCAGTCCACCTCCTCCGGATCATCCAAAGCATGGATTTTCTGCAATTCGCGCATGTTTTGTTTATGTTCGTTTGATTCGCCTTTCGATGGCTCCCACGCTCTAATTCGCATAATCCATTTCATGGATGTATCAGCTGGTAGCCCCTGGAATAAAGCACGGAACTCATGCCAGTGCATTTTTCCATGTTCGTCAAATAAATTAATGCCGTACGCCTGCCTAAAAGAGGCATATATATGTGCTGCATCCTTTTCAAAGTCAATAAGACGTTTGTTGTCGTTATCTTCTTTAGTAGGCATCGGATTCCCTTGCAGATCATACTCAACGCGCTTCTCTTGCTTCATTTCAATAAATTCTTCATAGATATAATTCCAAAGTTCAACTGCTTCCAGGCCTTGTAAAGACTCACCCAGAAGTAATTCAAGACATATTTCCGCTTTTTCATGATCTCTAAGGTCTTTCCTGTCCAGCCAATCAAAAGCATCTAAAACGACATCGAATGCAAAATTAATGGCATATTCTTTTCCGTTATAAATAAAAGAAGTGACTAAAGGGTCGTTTAACCGCATCTAATCACTTCTTTTGCTTTGCTTTTTGTTTTTGTAATGCTTCTTTTTTCAATTCATCTACGCTTTCAGCACGTTCTTTTTCTAGCTCTTTGATTTTTTCAGCTATAGCATGACCGATTGGATCAAGTGCTTTTTCCAGAGCGATAATATCCGGATATTCCTTGTAAATTTTCTTGAATGTACCGTCACCAAAAAGGATGTCGTACTGGGCAGCTATAAACTCCTTATTCAAATCCAGTGCTGCATCTACATTTTTTATGTCCTTTTCGGTGTAATCTTCTGGCTTATATTCTCTGAAGTTATCCGGAAAATGAATATGCATTGCTTTTTCTTCTGCTTCTTTAAGTTTTTCTTTTGCAATTTTGTCAATGTCGAAGAAGCGCCTTAAATTCTCAAAAGAACTGTCAAACCATAATTCTAGTTTGCCTATTTTTACCGGGAATCCGGTCCGTTGTATGTCTATCTTGATTTCCGACATGTCCTACCTCCTAAAAAAAGAGAGGCCTTAAGCCCCTCTATCCTTCTGGTGTGCCTTCCAAGTCAGTTTCTTCCGGAATTCGGTCAAAACGGATATTACAGGAAAATGTTTCATATGCCGATGCATCCCCAGCACCTGCCACGATTGCGGAAACAGTTGCACGACCGACCCATTCTTTCTTACCATCAGAACGGACAACTCGGTGCCAGATTTTGCGGCCGTCACCTGTTTTTCGCTTCAACCCTGCAATTAGTTCCTGTGCTGGGTCCTCCGGATCGTAATAACCTTCCGGAGTGTACGCTTCTGCTACCGATGTTACGGTTGTCTCAGGTGTTCCATCCCCATCGTAGAAAGCCTCATCCTCCGTTTCCTCGTTCGTATCGTCACCAATTGTGGAGATGTATTTGGCTAATTCTAACCACTCATCGCCCGGATCGCTTTCTCCTGGAGTGTATGCTTGTACATAGTGTTTCCGTTCAGCGTTTTTCAGTCTAGCCATTTGTTTATTCCTCCTTAAATACCGTTATATTTGCTTGCACATCCAATAAAAAAACAAACCATCCTTGATCATCTAACTGATTAATGAATGGTTTGTTCGTTATGATTAAATTTTCGAATTCAAAACTGCCATCATTACTTTGCAGTTCAGTTAATGCCTCAAGTTCGTTTTGGACAGCCCATAAAGTAGGGTGTATCCTGCTTTGCTCTTGGGACTTCATAGCAAATTCAAAATTCAATTGCTGATCACTAGTGCCGTCCATGTATTCAGAGACTACCCTGCTGCCTGGTAAAGGATAGATAACAAAGGATTCACCTGTACCTAAATATCCCATTTTTAATTCAATGGGGAGCTGTGGAATTTGATTTACTCTTTCAGTTAATCGCTGCATAAAATCCATTAGAATCCAGCTCCCTTCAAGTACGCACGTTCCCAATCTTTCATATGCAGACCTTTTGCTTTGTTATCCCAACGCGGACCCGTTCCCGGTGTCGTGTAATTGTACATCATCATATAGAACATCTTGGCAGCATAAGGAGTGTTGTAATTTATCTCTGAGCCATCAATGTCGATTGTGGCAGTCTGCCTTAAAATAAAGTCATCAGCTGGCACAAACGGATTCATGTCTGCAAGTGCCTGGTTCGCCATTGCCTGTTGTCCTCTACGCCTTGCCTGTGGACTCATTTTTTGATAGGCACCACCCAAATTAATTTCAACTTTTACCATCAGACCACCTCCAATTCGTAGGAATAAATGGTCTTTTCGTATGGTTCATAGATTGGTATAACCTTTGTCAGCTTATGATCTATGCCATCAAAATTCAGAATGGATTCAGCTTTAAAGTCAGGTAACGGATCCGTTATCCCTTCATAGCAAAAAACAACCGCATTATATAGCAGTTGCTTTCCTGATGATGACGAACTGTATTCAGCACCCCGATCTATTCGGCAATTTTCAATCTTGATAGGATCATCATAAACAGGTTCCATCCATTCATTTTCGCCCAGGTATTCATGGTATTTAAAACTATCAATACAAAATTCAGCAGGTGGCTTTGGCATTACCATACGGAAACACCGGCATATAAAAGCCCTGTATCTTCCAGGTAAATATAAACATCCTCAGCCACCATCGATTTACTGGTATTGCCTGCTCTGCTTTCTGCATTTGTAACCCTTGTGCGCCCGGCGCTAAACGTCTGAGGTGTTTTATTAATAGCTTCATAGGAAGTACCTCCTACCTCATGGAAGTACTCTATTTGAGCCGCTAACGCCTGTTTAAATTGTTGCACACGCCATTCGTTATCAGTTTCTATGCTATTTCTAACATAAAAATAGCCTGTAACATTATTGAGAATGGCGGATGCCTTTTTTAGCAGGCTGTTGAATTCTGTATCGTTTATTTCAACATTGCTTAAATCAGTAAATTCTTCATATGTGAGATAAGGCATGTTCTCCCTCCTAATAAAAAGAGGAGGGCTTTATTTGCCATCCCCTACATTTTCTTCTGCTTCTGGTTGTTCGTGTTCTTCCAGTAAATTTTTAAGTGTTTCGTTTTTAGCATTTCCTTTAAACTCGACGCCGAGCTCTTCAAGACGCTTCTTAGCCGCCTCGCGATCGAAATTATCATCGGGTGTCTTTTCCTCATCCTTGTCTAATCGCTCGTACTCAAAGTCCTCGTAGCCTTTGAATTTGTTACTTTGGTTCCTAATGTTTTTAACGACTTCATCAGCGCGTTTCACCGTCATCTCAACAGGTTCATTCGCTTTAACCTCGCGCTTTAATTCTTTGTCTCGATAATTTTTATTAAACTTAAATACTGCCATTTAAATCATCCTCTCAATATTTTTAGGCTTACGCTTCCGGAACTGTTTCCTCAATGTCGATTTTGACCATGCCATCTAAACGCTCTGGGAAGATCAATACACCGGATGCCAGTACAGTCTGTACAGATAGAGTTTCTAGCTGCTGGCCATGTGCCATAGCAATATATCCGAATTCGTCAGTATACATATTAAACTCTTGATATGCTTCTGAACCAGCAGGGATGTAAGCCACTTGCAAGTTATCTGAAGCAGTAGCGTAAACAGTGCCTTGAGGAATAGTGTTATTTAAAATAACCATAGTTCCAGTCACATCGGTGTAGTACCTTAATCCGAATTGAGTTTCTAGCGTGATATCCTTGTTGGCAATTTCTGTAGCAACGTCTAACGGATTAACAAAGGCTACTGTAGTTATTACATCATCTTCAAACAATACTTCCAGCGCACCCCATGCAGAGGCCAGGGCTCCTTGCAATGTTCCGGCGTTCAGGTTCGCTTGTTCAGTGCCATGTGTCTTAATTGTTTCGTACAGGTAATCACGAATGCCTTTCTGAACCTCGCGAATAAGCGCATCATCTGTACGATTGATAGCTTCATCACGACCATAGCGCTGAATTGCTTCAGCTGTGGTTACCTTACGATACTTTTTGAGCTTGATTTCCTTCGTGTCAGCCGGTTGAGGCGTTACTTTAGAAAGTGGAATCAATTCCCCTTCTCCTACGTCTCCATCCGCCAAATCAACTTCCGGCGCGGTGTACATGGTTATAGTAAAACCTTCTTGCACAGGGATTTGGCGAGTGATACCCAACATTTCAATGAACTTGCTAAGATCCTCTCCGAAACGGTAAGTGTAATCGATGGATTTAGCTTCTAATTCACTGAAATTATCCTGCATTTGTGTGTTTGGCTCTGGGTAATTACCTGACCGCGCAAAAGTCTGTAAGTCCATTTTCAATGCATATTTTTTCTCCATTTAAATCGTCCTCTCCTTATCTGAATAAATGTGAATTTTCTCTTATCATTTGTTGACGCTTGGTTGCGTCTTTCTCTTTCATGATCTGTTCTTTAGTTATCGTCCCGCTACCGCCACCGTTTGGGTTGCCACCTGTTACAATGTGCGGAACACCTGGTTTTTCCTCTTTCTCGAACAGGTAAGGTTCGTTTTGCTTTACGGATTTCAAGACATCTTCAAACCCAATCAACTTTTCATCTTTGAATACGACTGATTCTAGCTCGTCCTCTAATGCTTTTTTTGCTCTTTTCGGATTAACCGCCTTTGCATCTCGCAAAGCAGACTCGATGGCGAAGTCACGCTGCTGAGCATCAAGTTTCTTCTCATATTCAGTTTTGGTAGTTTCGTTCTGCTGCTGTAAATCTTGAATCTGCTTTTGTAAATCCTCGTTGCCTTTAGCTTTTTCGGATAAATCATTTAGTTGTTTATCACGTTCGGTAAGCTGCTTTTTGTAATCCTCGATTTGAGTTTCAAGACCTTCTACCTTATCAGCCTTATCCTTAGTGGATTTCACTACTTTCCCATGTGCTGCCATAACCTTATCAATCTGTTCATCTGTTAAACCTAACGCTTTTAATTCTTCTCTGTTCATTTATAAGTCCTCCTACATTATTTTTACGTGGTATAGTCCACGAATTGGATTAGCCATTTAACGCATGGCTGCGGATGATTGCATAATAAAAGCACCTAACGCTTGACTGCTAGGTGCATGTTAACCAATAATATCTAGTTGTTCAGAACCGCCACGGGATAATCCCCGAATAAATACATTTTTATTCATCACATGGATTAATTCATCTGTATAGCTGCGCTCATAAAATGCTTGTTTTTCATGAAATGAACGACTAGGAATACAGATAGTTTCTTGAACTCCCTCAGCTTCGATTCCCACAAAAACAAATGGAGCTTTTTCTTCTCTTGCTTTATCGAATTGCTCGATTAGATGCTTTTTATTTAACTTCATATTTTCACCCCTTTCACTACTTACAAACGGCTACCCACCCGGCAGCTGGGAGATGTGGATCACTTTCGCTTATTTTTCTCCATAGAATTTAGTTTCTACAGTTTCTTCACCTTCACCAAAGTAAATATGGTTATCTTTCAAAACTTGATATAAAACCTTGCTCAACCTATCCACCATGTCCTCATCGTGATCGGAATAACCAGCATTTTCAAAGATTGCATGTGTAAGTTCATGTATAAACACTTCTTCTTTCTTAGAATCAGATAGTGAATCTAAGATTTCGATAGTGGTATTACCGTAATCGCAAGCGCCGTCATAATTTCTACTGTGACCAATTTCTACAAAGGATTTTTCAACAATTTTGTATTCCAATCCGCCAACTTTTATGTTTTGTGGTAGCACTTTACCACCTCCTAACCCGCATAATCAAAGTCCTCTAAAAGTGTATCCAATGGAGTATAAACCCTTTCACGCTTATAATTCCGGCTTAAATACTCGCCATTTTCTTTCAGATGGTCACGCATAGCTTTCTGCCGTTTCCTAACCATCCGGCGCCAATGCTCGGCATTATCGCTGCCAAGTTCCTCAGCCACCATTAGATTTTTCTTATATTTAACAATATCCCGCTCAATTCGGCGCTGCCTATCCCTTGCAGCTGCTACTCTTTCATTCAGTTCAGCGTCAAAAGTCGGCTGGTTATTGGTGTTTACACCAGGAATGAATGGAATATGAATATGCCTACAATTTACCCCTCTATGACCGCCCGGATGTTCATAATCTGCCTGCCAATATGGATCATAGATTGAAAGATACTCACTATCTGGTGGAATCTCCGATACAGGTCTCAAATCGACGACATTACCCTGAATAATGGAACACGCCTTCCTTGCCCCCGCATGGCTTGTAACAACCACCGTATGAACTCCATACTCGGCCATACGGTCTTTCCTGATCTCGTCATAGGTATTTCCAAGAGTTGACTTTAAAACAGTACGAACATATCCCTCTAAAGACCACTGGTGTCCTCCACGATCAATCATGCTACTTCTGATACCTCTTTGCGCTAACTGATTAATAGACCGTTCAAGAGACTGCTCAAATGTGTATATCCCAGTGTTAAACATTGCGGTTGTACGGTTTAATACATCCGTATAAGCTCTTGATGCTGTGCCGGCACCGTATGCGGTTGTAATCAGCGTCTGATTAACATAATTATCAATATCGCTCCAGACCTGTTCGTAATAGCCTCTCATGACCTGATCAAGATTAGTAGGCATCGGGCGTGTAGCATACGGCATAGCCTCGTCAATGTCCTGTACCATGCCTTGGCCGGCATCCTCAAACATGCGGCGTATTTCCGGCTCTGCAACGTCTGTAACTTGTGACAGATGCCTGGTAACTTCATCGTTAAATAAGCGTAATTCCTGCAGCTTTTGTGCTTGCCATGCTGTAATGTCGCTGGAACCACGCTTTAAACGCTTTATTAGTATGCGGATTATTTCACCTTCAAGGGATTGGTAAAGCTCGGCCATGTTGCCGCTCCACAAGTCCAATTGATTCGGTGTTATCATCCCTTACAGCCCCTAAACTGCTTCCTCTGATAATAAAAGTCACTGTAAGGTGGAATGTATGTTATCTTTTTACATTTATTGCACCGGTAGTAATTAGAGTGTCCCATAAGCTTGTAATCGTGTCTGGGTGAAATGAACAATCTTTTTATAAATTCAAGCATTCAATCACTCCTCCTGCCCAAACATATGCCTTGCAGCATTTTCACCTATTTCTGTCGGATCAATAGCATTCTCTTCTTTTAGGATCATGTCATACCATTCCTCAGCGGTTTCTTTTGGTACTTTAAAGATACGCTGGATAGCTTCAGTGGATGGAATAAAGCCAAACGTCTTAGCCTGTCCATAGAATCGCAACAGTGCTGCCCTATCCTGAAATACCCCGTCATCAAAGTCCACGCCGATGTTCTCACGTGAAGGTATTGGACCCGTATATAGTCCGTAGAACTTTGCAAGCTCCAAAACTGATATAACCAGTCCTTTAATAAACTGTTCTACCTCGTATACATGCTCGTTCCTAGTACGGAAGGTCAAATCATTTTCACTGACTATTTCTGTAGCTGTTTTCATGCTGCGACCGTCAAAAGAGAATGTGCCTACAGATAGTTTTAATTCCATCTCCAGGGTCCGCAGTGACTGGTTGATGGCAGAGGTATATTGTTCTGTCCGAATGTCATGGGTGACATCATGAATGACTTTACCCTTATCGCCCATCCGCATAGACTTAAACACATTGACATCCGGGTCAAATATTTGTTTTGGAGGTGCGCCACTTTCATCTGGCAGGGTATTTAATACCGCATCATCCACAAATACGGTCCGCTGCCCCATTCTCTTTTCCCAGGCAAATTGGTCATAAGTATCGTTAATGTCTTTCAGCGTCGATGTAGCATTATCACATATACCTAAACCAAGCGGGCTGTGAGGATTAATATTGTTAAATCCGGACGGCTTCAAATAATTAAATATCGGACGTGACAAGCCACGAATATGGGTTTGCTTCTGCAGCCCTTCGTATATTTCTTCCAGAGGAACTTCTTTCCCGATTTCTCCGGGCGATTCTGACTTGTATAGTTCATTTGTGATAACATACAAATCATCTCCGGTTTCGCTCTTTTCCCACTCATGAAATTCAAGCAGAGTGTAATATGTGAGTTTGTCACCATCTGCTTTAGTAGTAACGGACTTCATTACCCCCTCACTAATACCATTGCTGTTAGAACGTAATGGATAAAAAGCATTTGCAATAGCCCAGGAGAATTCCATTTCCCCATTGTCTCCAAGATAAGGACGAACAGACAGGCCACCAACGGCAAACGTCGGCTCCAGGTAGTCCGCTAGATTCTTCTTGAATTTGTTATGCTCAAATACGTGCTGAATAAATTCATGAGCAGATTTAAAGCTGTTAGTCTCTTCTCCGTTTTCATCTGCATCCGAAACGTATATTTCGCACTGCTCGTTAAAAACAAGGCCAGCAAGTACGTTTGCGCTTAGCTTACGTATGTTCAAATGCATGTATTTTCGCTTCTTTAAGTCGCCGTTTGAATTATAGTATTTTACCTGGGGATAGTCCCCGGAATACTCTCTTATATTGCGCTCAATGCGCTCTAATTCCTCCGGGTCAATATTAATCTTAGGATGATCATTAATACTCCGTAATGTATTGCCAGTCAATGCGTAACCTCCTTTCCTAAACCAGCCTTTAATGCGGTCTATAATATTCAACCTGTCACCTCCTAGACTTTCAATCTGAAGTCACGTGCATTGGATAAACATAGATATATAAATTGGTCACAAGTGTGATCGTCTTCTTCGATAACTTGCGGATTATCACTGTTGACTGTTTTCTCATTCCAGGAGAACTTTTTATGTTCTTCAATGAAAATCTCGTTACTATCTGCATGATCCATTCCGGTTGGATACGGATTTTTGAGATAATAAAAACGACCCTGTGCTAAAAGGTCAGTTGGGTAGTCAATCATATCCACTTTCTTTTTCTTATTTACTGGCGTTAAATGCTGCCTATAGTCCTTGTAATACTGGTTCCTGAGTGCCCCCTCGGCACTGTCTATGGTTCGATTCATAATCCTGGCACCTTGCCAATAATCTTGCGTAGCTGTTTTGGTTATAAATTCATTTAATTCTTTCGACAGCTCGCTCGGTGCTTTTTTGTCCACTTTACCGGCCGGACTATAATAATACGTATTAAGCAATATGACTTTACCTTTAGCGGTCAGCCCATAACAGCCGTGTGTTGTTGCTGACTGCGAGTGGCCGCCATCTGTAGAGTAATATAAACCAATGATTCTATCATCCGATGGCAACTCTTCTAACTCTTTAAACAGGTTCATATTATAAACATTGGTACCTAACCCAACAGGCTCGCCAAGATAAATATACCGGTAATAATCATAATCATTATTCTTAATCCGGTTTATATCTTTCAACATCTGGTCCGTAATAAATCCGAGTGTGTCATCTAAATAACTGGACTCATGTACCAGGTAATCTTCTACTCCAATCATCCTGTCCGCCCATTCATTTATCCAATGGTATGGATTCCGCGGTGGATTATAAGACCAAAAGAACTGTACAAATGGCGCAGCTTCATGCTTTTGCCGCATAAACGTAATGTTTGTCTGATCAAATTCTTCTTCCGTTTCAAACTCTGCAGCTTCTTCATACCAGACTGCAATGAGATCATCGATATCATTTGATTTTAACTTTACAAATTGATCCAAGCCATAAAAATAGAATGTTGACCCTGTTTTTTTATGGGTTAATTTGAAAGGTGAAACGGTCGATTTAAAGCTTTTAGTTAAGCCTAACAGTTTAATAGCCCACTGGACCTTGTTGTAAACTGAGTCTCTTATTGTGCTGCCTACTTTTCGCAAAACGACTACATTAGCTTTCTTTCCAGCCATTATATATAAAACCATCATGAAAACGAGCTTTAAAGCAATAACGGATGATTTAAAAGAGTTACGGCCGCCTTTTAATATGTTATAAGGTTTTTTGGATCGCCATACATCCTTAAAATGGGGATTAACGTTCTTCTGGACATTAAATACTATCTGCTTTTTCTCTTTAATCATTACCATCGCCCCATTCGTCGACAATAACGATTTCTTCTATTTCCTCGCCTTGTTCCCTGCTCAACTTCTCAGCTTCGGCTTTAGATTTATCTATGTTGGCTTGCATTAACTCTAATTTCAATCTGCGTTCGTCCTCATCATGAGCCATTTCAAGAAATTGCTTTATAGATGATCTCAATTCAGCAATAGCTCTTGACTGCGCGTTTAAAAAGCTTGCCTGTCTATCCCAAGCAAACTGGAACTCCCATTCCCGCTCTTGTATGTCCATGCCGTCTTTCTTCTTTTTCAGCACCTTAATTATTTCGTCTTTATTCTCAACGTACATTACCTGTTGAGCACGTATGATAGCTGCATACTGTATTTGTATCTGATCCCAGATTAAGTCGGCCGGATCCTCTTTATCTAGCATTCCCATTATCTCTAACGTTTCTGCAGGAATGTACTTGCTAAAGAAACCATGCTTTCTAGCTGCACTGTTCCGTTTTGTGAATTGGTTCTTTGGATTAGGGTTACCACTCCTATTTTTCTGTGCATTAGATGTAGCTTTCTTTTTTTTAGCTGGCTGCATCTCTTTATAATGGGTTGCAACCTTCTGACTTTTGGTTGCATCCTTTTTGCCGGTTGCATTCCTCGACCATTTCTCCCGGCTTTTTCTGCTTTTTAATGTACCCAGCTTTACATTATGCTTATCGGCAAGTGCAGCTAATGTAATTTTGCTTGTTTCCCACTCTCTACGTATTTCCTCCCAATTAGCCATTTACATCAACTCCACCCCCGACATATATTTTTGAATTTAAAAAAGCACCTATAGAGGTGCTAGAATAATTTAATGTTTCTCTGGCATATAATAATTCATATAACTATCTACATCCCACAAAAAACTAAATGCTTTTCTTTCCGTTAATTGCCCGGTTGTTTTCGTATACGCTTCAGCCACCGCTGGTCTGTAGTATCTAGAAAATAATTCGTGATTATTATAAGCTTTTTCTATTCTTATTAAATCGTTGTTTTTGTATTCTACTCTTAACTCATTCCGGAGCTCTCTTGCTAATATCACAGTAGCCCTTTTATCTTCTTCATACAACTCCATTAGCTTGTTTGCTCTGTCTATAAAATATTTCATTTTTTTAATAACTATTTCATTAGGTACTTTGTGTATTCCATCAAATAACGGCTCATTCATCTTATCCCCTCCTAGTGTAATCTTACTATAATCAGAAAATTAAAACCATACTTAGAAGGAATTAAAATTTTATGTAAAAAGACACCCGCTGTGGATGCCTTTATCACTCTTTCTTATTCTTATTTGGTCCCGATCTACCTTGCAATCGGGAATCCTTCTTGCTTGTATTTGTCGTATTTTCTCTGCTGACCTGGCCGGGCTTTGTCCTACCTTTGTCTCTTTCTGCCATAAGAGCACCTCCTGTAAAAACGGTACCCAGTATAACCCAGTAACAAACGTAACATAGAGGTATTTTGCCGCGCCGACCTCCCTCCCATTTTAAACTACAAATTTTTCTAAAATCAAATCATGCAAGAAGTGGCATTTTTGGCATATTTGGCACAGCATGTTTTCTTTCATCTCTCTAATCTTGTTTCTATTGATGCCTAGATGATCTGCTATTGATCTGTAGCTCATTCCTTCCATCATGCAATCCAATATAATTAATTGCTGTGGATCCTGCAGGCAATCTCCCATACTTTCAATGGATTGGACTATTTGTTTATATTCCCGCCATCTGTTCAGTAATCGTCTTTCTCTTGCATCCATCGCTTCCATTTCGGCCTGGCTCTTAATGCTAGTATTTGGTTTTGGTAACGTAGCCTCTACTCCGTATTGGGAAACCAGTCCAACTGATGGACTCTTGCTAAAGCTCCTCCACAAAATACCTTCAATCCTGTCCATCTCTCTTTTTCTCCAGTGATATTGATAAATTAGATTTTCTATCTCTTTTACGTCCATCAAAACCCACTCCCTTAAGAAGGTATTTGTAATATTCACTTGCCTTAACTGGACTTACCGGACCCGTTCTTTTATCTTTTCTGTACTTATTGATTTTCCACTTGTACATTTGCATGCTACCTTTCTAAATAAAATAAAAAAGGACACCAAACGGCAGCAGCTAAGCTGTCATTCAGTGTCCTCCAGTTGGCTGGTAGAACTCTTATTTTATATACCCAAAGTAAATATCTGCTATTTTCTTGTCTATTAAAATTTCAATTTCTTTTTTACTAATATCATATCGAATCAGGTTTCTTTCTGTTTTTGTTCCTATTTCATTATCCTTACGGATGTTCACTTGAATTGACTGTTTCAATATTTATCCCCTCTCTTTCCAGGATTTGTTGAAATTTTTCTTTGTCATATAGTGGTTGAATTATTGGCCAATCAAGTAAATCCATCATTGTATAATCCTCCGAAATAAGTACTGATTCCAGGTTTTCAATTGCTGTTGTATTGTTATCTAGCAATAAGTTTTTACACATTTGATAAATAGATTTAGATGCGCTAAAATCTATTTCTTCTACCTCGGATTTCACCTTAAAAAATTCTCCTTGCCATTTAAAAGTCTGCCAATAATTAATCTTTATGAGATATTCCATTTCCTGAGACAATTTATCTTTTAATATTGTTTTATATAATAATTGTGCTAAAAAGTATTTTTCTTTTCTAAGCAATTCAAAGGCGTATTCTTGCCCTATCCTAACTCTTTCTTCATTCTCTTTCTCTAAACTCATCCAACAAGTGTACATAAGTGAAAGACCATATACCCGAAAAATGTCAATACTTGATAGTATATACTCTTTATCAATTTTAATTTTATCTCCTTTTTTTATTCCTTCTCTTAATTTCTCATCAACCTTGGTTAGATAAATATTATTTACCTCTCCTCCACCATGCACAATAAGATTCCTACGATTAAATACTTCATTAATTATTTTCTCGTAATCCTGTAATTCTTTTTCTAAAGTAATACTGAAATTTGATTTTATATGCTTTATCCAACTTTCATTAGACTGTCTCATGATATCGGTTACATGCTGTTCTACTAAGTAATTTTTTGCTTCTTCTATGCTTCCAATCTTTTCAATTTCGGACAAAGTTAAAGTTTTTTTATTTATATTTATTGAAGCTGGATAGTTATAAGCCCTATATTGTAATATGTTGGTTATAAGTAACTCAAAATTTACAGCTAAAGTTATCAAAGATGATTTATAAAGTAGTTCAGTATGACTCCTAACCTCTTCAATGCTATTGAAATAATTGTCAAATCTATGTTTTGTTCTTTCGTCGTGATACCATACAGATAAATAACCCTCCCCCTCTCCAAAATCAACATCAGCGTTTAAAGTGGTTTTTCTGGGTCCTATTTCTTTTTCAACATCTTGTAGTTTTTGTAATACATTATCAAGTTCTTCTTCTGATTCTTTAGTTGCGGCAACTTCATCTTTCGCAATTTCCCTCTCCAATCTTTCTATTGTTTTTCTCAATAGTTGCTGAGAAATTTCCTTTTGAACTTCTGTAATACTTTCTTTCTCTCTATTTATACTACTTTTATGACGTTCTAGTAAAAGTTCTTCTATGGATGCTACGTAACTTTCTAATGCAGAAAGTTGTGAATAATACTCGTCTAATATAAATCCCAAACTCTTACTAAATAGTAATTCTGTCATTTAAAACTCTTCCCCCTCATCCCATTTAATCCGCTTCACCTTCCCTTGATGCGTAATAATCTTTGTTTCACCATGCACAGGAAGTTCAGCTAACCTTGCCTTTCCCTCGCTGACTACAATGGCAAAGTTTCCCTCTGTCTCCATTATATCAATTTCTAGGCGCATAGTACTAGGGTTTATGTCTAAATCTTTTAAACGCAATTGATGGCCCCCTTATGATTGCCAGACTGGTTTAATCCCATATCCTCTCGTAATTCCGGAAAAGTTCTACAGGTGTCATCTTATAAACTTGCCGCGTTCCATCATCGCAATACTCATAGTTGATATATCCATCCAGGTCCTCATACAGGACATAAATTATTTCTTGCTTTTCCGGGTTTTCAAAAAGACATCTGTATTTGTGCCTTACTTTGAACCTTTTAACTATTTCAGCCATGCAGATCACTCCTAAGCTGTTTCTGCAGCTATCAATCTATCGACTGCTGACAAATAATCTAATGGAACACCATTCTTTGACTCGACCATGAATGCATAAATCTCCAAATCATCCATAGGAATTGATTTCCTGCCGCCATGTTCAGCTTTTCTTATATACTTCTGAACCATATTATTCGGAACAAGGAAAACGTCTCTCAGCGCCCTCATTTCGACGATTACGAATGATATGGCTCTTTGTTTTTCTGCTTCATTCAGATATTTGACCTGGTGTTCGGTTAACATGGAAAGAGGAAAGCTCTTTTTTTCGGTTGTTTTGGCTTCAAAAGTGATTGCACACCCGGCATATATTCCGTCATAATCCACTGTTGATTTCTTATCAAAAACGCATATATGCTGTTTCCCTCTTGTTTTACCTATGATCTTCATGGGAGTAGGACGCTTGTTTATGAGCGCCCTTCCCTGGTTTTCATAAAGCTTGTTAGTGTAATCCAATGTGTATTCAAACGCTTGTCCGCGCTTGCCTGTGTAAATTGTCATCGGCATTCACCGTATGCTTTTGCTGCACGACATTCTTCGGTAATGTGGACATGTTCCAAGGTGAAAAGACTTAAATCCTCTACTTTTCTTCCGTCTCTAGTTTCGTAGACTCCAAGCCTATATAATTCATTTATCAACTCTACTTTACGATCGTTGATTCTTCTTTGCCGCTGTTTTTCGGCGATATCGACCATTAGTAACCCGCCTCCTGACGTTCATGGTTAATTTTGTTCTTATCCATGTAAGCATTCTCTATATCCTCATACGTAAAGCCGAAACCGTTAATCCCGATATTTAGGAATAATATCCACGCTGTTCTAAAATGGTACTGGCTTTCCGGGAAACCAAATGCTTTTATCCATTTTTCGTTCTGTTCATCAGTAGGATTTTCAAAATATGACTTATTGATAAAGTAAAGCGTTTCTAGTAACCATTCCGTCAATTTTCCATCAAATTCATTAGGGTCCAGCTGCTCTTCAAAGATAAATAGTGCATCTTCCCATTTGTTGAGGATTGCTACTTGCAGGAAGAAATGCATTCCGTCAACGTATTCTTCTAGGAGTGGGTTATTAATTGTTTTTCGTTTACCATTGCATTGTGTACACTCGTCTAAGCCATTAAATCCTTTACCATTACAGTGAATACAGTCGCCTAGACTTATAGATGTTTTTGGACTTTGGTCCTCACTCCAATACTTAAACCAGCGACCCTCATTCGCAAATTCTCCCAGTTCTACTTGCAATGCCAGGAATGTGTCTTTAACTACATCCTGTTCATTTAAATTCTTTTCCTGCAGAATGAAATTCAAAAGCTCACCCTGCTTGTCTATTAGTTTTTGTAGGTTCATTGTTTCCTCTCCTTGTGTCGGTTCTTAATCAGAAATTAGACTTTAGAATAATTTAGTTTGTTCTACGTCTCCAAAAGTTTTTATATATTCACGTTTCATCTTGTCCTCCAGATTTTTTTTATGCATTTTGTGACCAATGTGCAATGTCAATCCGTCATCCCCATAAAATTGAACGTAATCTAATTGGAGTAATTCATCTATAGACTTACAGGAACCTATTTTTGGAACAAATTCAGTTCCGTTGTAATAACCTTTATAAAAATTGATGTTCTCACCTTTGTTGTAAGCATGTATGAACAATCTGTTTTCCATTTCCTTCACCTTGCTCCAAATTTTGTTTCCACTTCACATCACATACTTCAAATACTTTTCCCCGATCCTCTTATTCAGCCGACCTATATGCGGCTGGGTATATCCCATTTTTTGCCCGATCTCCGATTGAGTGTTATCTTCCAAGCGCATTTTTACTATATTCTGTTCAACAGGCTCCAGGCTTGCTATAAAATCATTGACATAAACTTCCGTATAATCTGCTCTCATTCCCATCTGATCAAGCAAAGTCATCTTTTCATTTTCATCTGATACTACCTTTTGCAAAGATTCTTCTTGCATCATACTGGAGAAAGCTAACTGCACATTCTTTACCGACACATTGAGCTTTTCAGCTATTTCCTTTTTTGATAGTTCTTCATAGTCAGCTGAATTGATTTTATTTGCAAGCTCCAATGCGCGGCGGGGATGCTTAACAGTTTTTGAATGATCACGTAAGAATTTTAATCCCTGGAGCCTGATATTCTTCACAGCATAGGTTGAAAATTTATATCCCTTGCTGTCGTCAAAATTTCTGTAAGACTTGATAAGTGCTATATTGCCCTCGCTTATTAAATCATCCGGATCCAATCCCGCGTTTCGTGCGACTGGGAGCGATGTTCTAAGTGCTAAAGGAATTAATCTTTTATGTTTTCTATAGCATTCTTCCTCGCTCAATAATTCCCCATTTATCTTTTTGATGACTCTCACCCCCTGCTTTACGCCTCCACTTCCATTGCTCTAAATGCTGCAAGTTTGTATTTAAGTTCCCTGAGTGACTTGCCTTCCGTATCGTGATAATTAAATCTGTTATTTAATTCCTCTACGATGTGATTGATCATGATGTCTTCCTGCATATCGTGTGCTCTGATTGGTCTCATTCCGATTCTCCTTTATTTATCCATCTTTTTTTGAGATAATCGAAGCACTCAACTCCGTGTTCGATAGCTTTATCAGCACATGTCCAGCACATCAACTTATTGCCTTTGTCAGTGAACCCCACATGCAAAGAATCCATATTTTTAAATGGTTTTCTGCAAAGCTTGCATGCTTTATCCCGTTTCCTTATCCTTCTAAAGTTTTCATCATAAAGCATAAGGTTTAAAAGGACCTTGCTTACCGCTGTTTCGTGAACTTCTTTCCTTTCATGCACCCATACACTCATTCAAATTCCCCTCTCATAAATTCATCCGGCGGACAACCTTTCAAAAACCCTTTTTCCTCCCACAAAATGAGTTCTTGTCCTCCCCAGGTAGTCCGATAGCCGATAACCTTTATTTTTCCGTTTGGAGTTTCTAAGCTATCGCCCGGTTCGGGGAGTTCGCCGCCAAAAATGGATAGTTGTTGCATTACATCCCCTCATTTCCGCTTGGTCTCAGGCTCATAAACGAACCTTCTACCGCCTATTTCAATAACGCTGGGCTCTCCCTTTTTCAATTTCTTTACTTCAATGACAGCTGCTTGTTTAGTTCCTTTTTCTACTTTGGTTGGTTCTTTTCTCTGATAAGCATATGGCCGTTTTATTTTTCCCTTTCTTGCTTGATCGAACAAAGCTAAAAAGATTTCATCCGGATCCCTTTTATATTTTTTAGCGATAAAATATATGTCCATGCCTGCGTGCCAATCTCTAGTTATTTGAGCGACTTGACCTTTTGGAAAAGCCGGCTCCAAATCCTCCAGGATAAATTCATGGTTTCCTGTGAGTGGAAGCATTGGCGTTGTATTAGATGCTGTGTTCATATAGGGGCAGCCTCCATTCCCACTGCCTCTTTTAGCTTTTCTAAGTCACTGTCATCCCGGACAAAGTCACAATCGCTGTCCGGGCAGGGCTCGAATTGCAGGTAGTAGCCGTTGTCTATCGTTAGGCCGCCCGTTCCGTTGCAGGTTTTACACATGGGATTTTTCCTCCATTTCAAGTTCCTCTAAATAGCCTTTATGAAAGCAAGGTCTGCAAATCTTCGTTTCTTTATAATGCGCCGGGTATGGGAAAATACGCCCTTTCTCACATATATCTCTAGTTGTAGTTCCGCACTTTTGACATTTCTCATAAACTATTTTCGATGGATAATACACTGGGTCGAATTCAACGAAAACCTCGAATTCCTCCTCACAATTTTCACACTCCCAATCGAATGTGTTGTCGCTTGATAATCCGTCACTTAGAGCATCGGACATATCGTTTTCATATTCACAATAAGGACATTCTGTTGTATCAAACATGCGATTCACCTTCTAACAGTTCGGGGTTTTCAAATCGATTTCCGATGACTTCTAAAGTAGTGGTGACTCCATCAAACCTACTAACTTCCACATGCGGTATAGTAGAATCAATCAGATAATGATAAAACCGAGAATAAGTTCTCTCGTATTTATCCTCATGTAGACCTATAATCATGAATGAACCATGTCGGTATTCAATAACGTTGTTTTGGTCATGAGTTTTAACAAGATCCCCTTCATAAATCTCCTTGCCATGCTTATCTTTTAAACCCGTAAATTGACCTACTGACTCTTTTTCAACAAGAGTGTGCGCAAAATATCCCATTCCTGTAGAGTTCCACTCCACAATATGATGCTTACCTTCAGAACATCCACCATAGCAATAGTCAACAAAGTAACCGCCGTACGCCCATTCCCCTGCTTTTCTTAATCCAGCATCTTCTAAAGTTTTTCCCCTGAATTTAATTGTTCTCATGATTCTCCCCCTCCAATTCATCAATTTCCATCTGGTTCTCCGCCAATCCCACTTCCTCTTGCTCTTGCTCTTTCAAATATTTCTTATAGCAAACCGGACCAAATTCACGGTCAATGCTTTTCCTGTCTTTTAGCTTTCTGCCGCATCTGGTGCATGCTCCCATTAAAACCTCTCCTTTCGCAATCTATAATCGTCTCCTTCAACCCGGTACAATCTATCTCCGCACATTCCTAGCAGTCTACTGGAAGCCGCATAACCAATTTTGTCGCTCAATGTTCCGGCATCCTCATTGGAGCTGAATAGAATTGGCCGCTTATGCAAATATCGCTCATTGATGATTTGGTAGTACAGGCCCTCTTTTGATTCCGACCATTTGGCTTTGCCCAGATCATCCCAAACCAGTACATCAGCAGCGATCGCACTTTCCAATAGCTTACTCAGCGTTTCTCCGCCATCACCTGCCATACGCGCATTTGTTAAATCGTCCATGAAAGTAATGTCCGATACACATAAGACTCTTGCTCCCCTGTCGAACTTGGAATATTGTCCTGGAGCAATCTCGTCACGTACGCGGATCCGATTTAATATCCATTTGGCGGCTGCCATCTGCAGGTGCGTTTTCCCAAGGCCAAAATTGTTATGATCTTGCTTTGCTTTGTATTTCGCCTCTCCAGACAATGATCTAATCCTACTTTCACCAAATACCGCCAGGAACCCTAAGCTGTTATGCTCCGGTTTATCTTTGATAATGCTCGGGAATTCTTTAAGGTATTCTTGTGTTGCATGTAAAAGCGTTTGTTGCACATCACTTTCGGTCTTGTAATTATCAAACCTGGCATCCTTGAACTCTTCAGGAATTAGAGCGTTTTTAAATCTGTTTTTAAGGCTTTTTTGTTTCATGCAATGGCATGGCCTTCCTAAATCTTTAATAATAATTTCGCCGTTGTACTGTTCTTGTTCCGCTTTTTCAATCAAAAAACCGGTATCATTACATGCTTTGCACTCAGCGTCCGAAGGCTCGTTCTGCGGCTTCGAGCTCTCGTATTGCTTGCTCATAGCTTGTGCCCTTTCCAGTACCTGTTGCATTGCTGAACCCAGATCCGTGAACCCTGCTGCCATTAGACTCACCTTCCTTTTCTTCGTGGTAACGGTCCAATATAAAACCAACGCAGTAATCTAAAGAATTTATCTTGTCTCTGGAATGTTTAGGTTGAAATGTTCTGAAACGCTCTTCTAAAAATTCAATTGCTTTATCAGGCGGTATACCAGATTGCTCTATTTCTTTAGCTGCAGTTTCGTCTTTTGGACTAAACATGAAATGCCCTTTCAATTCCATATAGCGATTTAAAATCTTTTGGTGATTTTCTTCCGGCGCGCTATCGGTAGTAGCGTTTATTACATTATTAACATTATTAACATTATTGTTTGTGGACATTTGTTGGTCAGTTGTTGGACTTTTGTTGGACAATTGATGGTCAGTTTTATGGGCATTGTCACTGAATACATTTTGGTAAACATCGTAGTTATCAATGGTTACAACCGAATATTTATTGGTACTTTTGATGGTCAACATGCCCCACTGTTCAAAGTTGTTTAAGTGTCGCCACCAAGTTCTTTCATTTAATCGTTGTTTCGGTTTTACACCCTTATTCATTTCCTCTGCTAACGAAAATCTCCCGGTCACAAATTGCCCTCTTTTCAAGGAAACTATTTTATTACCAACCAGTTGTTCCCTGTCTTTATGTGAAGCTTCAAATAAACAATAAATCCATAACTTTAAGTAATTGGGGTCTGACCATATTGGATTGTCCATTAATTTTCTGTGCAAGCTTATAAAACCTTTCATTTCAATGCCCCCAACCTCTAGTGTCTATCAATCTCACAAACCGCAAATTTACCTTTAACCTTCAAAGTTCTATATCCGGGATACCGTTTCATGTATTCTAAAACAAGCTGCTTTAACTCTTCCTGGTCTTTTGCTTGCTCCCAGATCCACCCTGGGAGCAGAACGTTAGTCTTGTTATACATAAATCAGTTCGCCAACCTCGACCGGGGCGTTTAACTTCTTAGTAGATTTACAGTAGTCACATTTCCCGCAAGCTACTGGATCTGCTTCACCGGACCTCACTTCACTTATCCGTTCCAGTTTCATTTCTACATACTCATACTCAAAATCGAATCGGCTTTCATCGAAGTAAATTACTGCCTTGTTCGGGATCGATTCCTTGCTGACTGCCACGATATAAGGCGTATATGCTTCACCTGTGTTATACTCAATAATCTTCCTGTAAATAGCCATTTGCAGTACGTAATCCCACTTTTCGATGAAAGATACCCAGCCGTCATACTTCTCACTCCAGGACCTTGCATGTATGTCTCTGGTAGTCTTTAAATCCGTGAATAGCTTACGTTTATGGTTTATAGAGTCAACCTTCATTTTCCAATCGATACCGAAGATATTTGCTGTATAGATTTGCTCTTTTTCACCTTCCATGGCAAACATTGCAAAACTGTCATTTTTAAGAGCTTCAATCATCCTGTCTGCCTGCTCATAATCCGCATATTTGCCGCCGCGCTTCTTAAAGATCGCACTGTTATGCTTCTCCTGGAATGTTGCAAATGCTTCTTCTGACTCAAATGCAGCATGTGTATAGTTTCCGACCATCATTGCGGCATTTGGAAAGCTGGTATATTCGCCGTTAAGGTAGGCCAATGCGTCAGCTTCACATTTATCAAATTTCTTAAAGAGGGAGACAGACATATATCGCCTGTCCATCCCTAATGAATAATAGTTAGTTTGGTTCAGATTGTTCATTTCGTTTTGAGTGATTGCCGGTTGATTCCGTCGCAACCTACTGTATATCGTGTTTGGATTGACGTTGTACATTTTGGATAATTCTTTTACAGTAAATTCTTCATTGTTCAAATGGATGATTCTTTTTATCTGTTGCCGCTTATTCGAAGGTGAGTTCTTCTTGGCCGCTTGCATCAGCTTTCACATCCTTTTTTGGCTTTTCTTCGGACTTACTTTCTTTCTTGGTGTCTTTGGTCTTATCTTCTTTAAAGGCTTCTGTAAGCTTTGATTCTTGCTTTGTCTTCACTTCCTTGGAGAACCAGTCTTCCGGTTTGCTCATGCCATCCTTTAACGATGTGAATATCTTTATAAGATCTGCATAATCACGCTCTGTAAAAGCTGAAACGTTATATCCCATACGTTCTTCTATTTGTTCTTGAGTTACTCGATACTGGTCTTTAAATGCTGTTAACGCTTTTGAAATCCGGTCTTTTAGTGGTTCTTTGTTACTGCCTTGCAAGGTCCGGTTACATTCCTCTACCGCCTTTTCAACGATGTCACCTGGAATGATTCCTAGAATGCAGGCGCGTAACCTCCTAGCTCCGTTATTCGCAACTAATTCATAAATATCACGTGGATCTTCAAGCTTTTTTATGTTACCTTTCGCTTTTCGTGTATGCGGTACCGTGAATACTTTTTCTTGTCTAACGTTTGTTTCCAAATCCCATGCGTATGCCATGGCAACTGATTCCCCAGGACGTTGCTCTAACTCTTTTACACCAAAAGCAAGGTTTCCCCAGTTTTGCGCTAACACTTCCGCTAATCTAATGGATGGACCTTCTACCTTAGTGCCTCCCCTTGGGTAGCTGTACACTGCTGCTTGTGCTAAATCCGGACGTTTACAGTTATCCAAAATCCTTTGTTCTGATTGAAATACATTTCTGGGAAACTGACGGGCCATGAAAATTTGACCCTTCACTTCCTCCATTTCTCTACTGGATTGCGCTTGTGCAAGTGTTCCATTTTGGCTTTCTTGATACTGATCGGTTAAATTATTCATTAATTTCATCCTCCAACTCTTTTAATTTTTCATACTCATCGGCATCAATCAGCACTTTGTCCCTTAAATTAACTTCCAAATAAATCTCCTGCGTAGTTATGTTTTGTTGGACCTCAAAATCCTCCCACTCAGTGTCGTCATTTAAATCTAATTCGACTTCAATATTTGAATCCATTGGGAAGTCCAATAATTCCTCTATTAACTCTCTTACTTTCATCTCAATTCCTCCTACTGTTTATAGCTATTTGAACACTAGTTTTCATGTCGCCTTCGTATGGCCTAAGTGTCTCTGCCAAAAGTAAAGCTGTATCATAATCGCCTGCATGGATTGCAAAAGGCGCATCAAAGCAATGCCATTTCCCTTTTGGTATCGCCTGGGCGTTGTCAATACGACTTTCTTCTAGTTTCTGGGCCTCATCTTCCGAGAGTGTGATACCTAATCTTTTAGACAATTGCATTGTTGTTAAATTACCTAAAAATACATAAGCCATTCCGCTTCCTCCTAATTGCAGCCCTATTAAATTGTGATATAATAGGGTTACAAGTTTTTATGAAAAATTCTTTTTTAAAAGCGCCTTTGCAGAGGCGTTTTATTTTTGTTTAAAATACTCAATTACAACAGGTGCATCCTCGATGCTCGCTATCAAATTTTCTTTAGGGCCATATACCATATACATCCGACTGACTGAATCCGGGAATTCAAGAGTTGCATCAATGATTTTCTCGACTCCCTGTTGACCAACTTCATATCCAAAAGAATAACCATTTTCATCTGTGGTATTGATTACTTTCAGAGACTTTATTTTCGTCAATTTAATCCCCTCCTTTATTGCGCTTCTCTAATCTCAACGCCTAAATGTTCCACCAAAAATTCTTCCAAGTTATCCTCCAGGACTGTTTCATGACCAAATTCATAAATCTTATCGCCTGACAGGATTTCTGTTCCAAGTGCATCAATGCCGCTGTGTTCCGGTTGTTCCAACATTTCTCGCGGATATCCTGTCCGCTCAATTTGGCCTATCAATGGATGATTCATTCTTCTTCCTCCTTTACGTTTTCGATAAAGAAATCGAGCTCGTTCAGAATGCCCATTACTAGTGCCGGATTGTCTATTTCCCTTTCCTTTCGCTTGATGCTTTTGCGTAGGGTTTCAGCTTGCTTGATCAAATCATCCATATTTAATCACTCCCTCCAGAATCGATAAGATAAAAAGCATTACTATTGCCGCACCCGCTATATGCCACCAAAATTCAGATGCTGCCATTTTTACCCCCCTAGCTGTTTACTAATGCAAAATGAAGGAATAGCATACTACCGACAAAAGACAGTTTAAAAAACAGATTTATGTGCCTTTCATTCAAAAGAAATTCCTCCTAATTAGCTCACCCTGGACTCCCATTTGTCGCAGCATTTTAGCGTAACTTTCTGCAATACGCTTTTTGTCAGCTAATTTACTAAGCTCATGAAGGGATTTAGTTAAATCGGTAGAATAGTGCTTGGCTTTTTCGACTTCTCCAGCTTCCAGCAATTCGCTAATCAACTGTAATAAATCCTTAGCGCACCAGCTCTCTTTACTCGCTTGCTTTAAATCCTCCGGCATAAAATGCTTGTGTAATCTCATATAATCCATCCTTTCGCTTTCCATTCTGGTAACCTTTTTTGCATGCACTCCTTAACAGTCACAGGGTAAACCTGTTCAAGTCTCGCAATGAATGAATTTATTGTTGTCTGCACATCCAATAACTCTTTGACTCCGATTTTTATCTCCTGGATTTCCTCATCCGTTGCAAAATCTGGATGCTTTGCCAGGCTCACATTATTAAAATGTTCAATTGCTTCAGCAGCTTCACGTTTAAATGTTTCCTCCAGTGCCAAGCGATGCCACTCAATTGCTTTGTTTGCAGTTGCCAATGGTGTTATGTAGTCTCTTGCTGTCTCTCGGGCAATCTCAAAGCCGTATTGTGCGTCGTTAAAAGCTGCAACACTCTGCTTTGCTAATTCCTTAGTCATGTTTCTGCGATCCTTTTCTAAGTGGGATACAAGGGGCTTACTGATGTGGAGATCAGTAGCCACATTTTCCTGGGTGTAGTCTTTTCTATCCCTCAGTCCTTTCAAGTGCTTTCCTACTTTCATTTTTTTGGTTCCTCCTTTGATTTTTGTATATATTTGGTTAATCATTGTTACTAAAATTAGTAGTATGATAGAAACATAGATTGATCGTCCTCTTTTTCTTGGACGTTATTTTGCTCTTGTTCACGGATCCAATTATCAATTGCTTCCTTGGAAAACATTATCCGGCGGCGTAAACGGAAATGTGGTATTTCTTTTTGCCGGACCATAGTGTATATCGTGTCAGTGTGTACGCCGAGATACTCCGCAGCATCTTTTACCGTGTAACGCTTAAGCACCTTAGATCACTCCTTTAGTTGCTGATTTTAAATAACCTCCTGGATTGTATGTTGGCGATTAGTATTTTCGATGCCTATTCTCAAACCGGTGGATGGCTGCCACATTCCAATGAATCTTAAACCGTCCTCAAATTTCTTTTTGGGGAGATCGCCATAACGCGGAAGATTAAAGTGACCTTTAAAATCTTTCCAGAATTCCGAAAATGCTTTTCGGCCTAATTCTTTGTAAGCTGGTGATTCTTTGCCACCGAGGGCTTCAACAACAATCTGGTTTGCTTTTTTCCTGATTTGGAATTCTTGTCCACCATCAATGCGCATAGTTTCTTCGAGGTTGGTGATTCTCTGATCGTGCTCTTGCGATTTCTCTTCCAGTTCAAGTGATAGCTTAAGCATTTCTATTCGTTGTTCCTTGTCGCTTAGTACTTTTGGTTTCTTGAGCTCTTGTTCCATTTCTTCAAAGCGAGTTACATATTCAGCTGTAAAAAGAACACCTTTCTCGCCGGTCATTTTATTTGCAACCATGTCACAACCCTTTCGAGTGAGACAGAAACAAGGCCTTTGCTCTCCCTTAGCGTCTTGGTAATAAGACGGAATGAAGAAATCTAACGAGCGTAAATCTGCGCTGGTTAAAACACCTACATATTGCCTGATTGTTCTCATTAATTCTTTGTGTTCTTTTCCGATCGACTTAGCTACATCACGGCTATCGGTTACTAACTGCCCTTCAACCGAAATAACTTTTAATTGGTTCATTAGATAACCTCCTGAGCATTTTTGATAAATTTTTTATCATTATTGTTAAAAAAAAGATCCGGGAAAAGTTGACGCATATCTTTTTCAAAAAAACGCTCATATTTCAACATTGTTTCCCTGCCAGGGTTTACCACTCCCTTCTCTAACTTTCGAACATAAACCGTTGATAACTTAAGTTCTTCAGCCAGTTGTTGTTGGGTAAGATTGTATTCACTTCTAAGCTGTAATAGTAATTCGCGTTCCATTTTGTCACCTCTTTTTTGATAAGTTTTTTATCGCTATCTAAACTATACATGATAAGTTTTTTATCGTCAACACTTTTTTGAAAAATATTTTATCATGGATAAATTTTTTATCGCATTTCATATATAATAGGAGGTGATATGGGGTGTTATTAATGGAAAAAAAGAATGATGTATTCGGGAAAAGGTTAAAAGAATTGCGTAACAATAAAGGTGAGAAGCAAGAACAAACTGCAGATTCAATAGGCATATCCAGAGCTCGCTACTCACATTATGAGAACAATCATGTAGAGCCTGATATGGATTTAATTAGAAAGTTTGCTGATTACTTTCGGGTAGATACAGATTATTTATTAGGTAGAACAAATACACCACGCAAAAATAATAACGATGAATCTGATTCCCTTGCAGAGATTAAAAAAATAGTAGAAGATTATGGCATAGAGGATATTTTCTTTCACAACATTGAAGATTGGAAAAATCTAACCGATGAAGATATCAAAGAGATCAAAAATCATTTTAAGTACATAACCCATAAGGCAAAAGAAAGAAAAGCAAAAAGGGGAGATTAGGTGAAAAAGGCATTATTTATTATGTTATTTAGTGGTCTCTTAATTGGGTGTAATAGCCAGGCAGCAGAGTATGGGGAAGGTTTACAGGATGTTGCAGACCAAATGTTAGATAACGCTGCCAAAGCAGAGGAAATTTTGAATCAATATGCGGTTGTTTGGGACCATACTATACAAAGTGGCGGCGCTATACCTGTTTCGGAAATGTCTACAATAACAGGGTTGGAAGAAAGTGTTGTAAGAGGTTATTTTGAAGTAAACAACATCGATAACATCCCGGATGACTTTTCTAATAATATTCACTCTTTAAATGCTTATTATAATGATTCTGGAGATTTGGATCATATAGAAAAAACTGCGGATGAAATTAAGAACAAAATCAATGAGTTGAATGATCCTCCCGAAGAATTCGAAAAGACATATGACGAACTTTTAGATATGTATACATTTTATACAGAGTATGTAGATATGGCATTTAACCCTGATGGATCATTGCAGTCTTTTAATGAAAAGGTCAATCAATTATCAAGTGATATCGCAGGTAAATATAAACGAATTGAAGCTGTTATGCCAAACGAAAACTAACCTTCTTTTAGGTGTACACACATTTGTACACCATTTATTATACAATTAAACCGAACATACGTTTTCAGAAAGGGGATATTATGAAATATGTAATGACACCATTAGAAGATTTAGTCCAGCAGCTTTATCAAAGAATCGATGTATGTCAGCCAGATCATTCTATTGATGACATTGCTGATAGGCTCGATATTGAATTATGTTATTTGCAAACCGCATCATTTTCTTCTAGAGGGTGTGTGGTTTTGGATCCACGGTTGTCGCCAGAAAAACAAAAAGAAGTATTTGGTCATGAACTGGCACACGTTTTATTCCATGTCGGAATTCAATTAATTATGCCCGAATCATTTAGATTGTTACAAGAATACCAAGCAAGAAACTTTGCTCTTCACTTTTGTGTACCTACTTTTATGTTACTGAATCAGAAATTGTACAAAGAAAGAGCACAATCAGTTGATCTTATAGCAAAAACGTATAGTGTAACCCATGAATTTGCTGATCTTAGACTCGCACATTATGAAAGACAAATAAAAGCTGCTCTTTTCTACGAGAGATTAAACGATAGTAATTTAATTAATAAAAAAGATACAAACGTATTTAAACAAAGCAAAGCCATCATTACTGTATAAGTGGAATTTGTATATTTTTCATCAAACATTACTACAAATTTTGACTTTATGCTATTGATGGGGGGTTATTAAATTGGGTAGCTATCAAAAACGCGGCAAGAGATCATTCCTGCTTGTAGTAGAAGCTGGATACGATGCTAAAGGAAAACGGAAAAAGAAAACTAAAACGATACGGATCACAGATGATTCCCTTTTAAAAACAACAAAAAGATTAGAAGATTATCTGACTCTCGAGTTGGCAAAATTCCAGATGGAAGTGGATGCCGGGGAATACGTTAATCCGGAAAAATTAAAGTTTGCAGACTTTGTTGACGATTGGATAGAAAAGCATGCAAATAAACACCTGGAAGGGAAAACTATAAGAAATTACACTGAAAAACTTAATAATTATATACTGCCGAGATTCGGACACCGAAAACTCAGTGATATAAAGCCAAAGCATATTGTGGATTTTCTTTACGATGTGTCGCTTCCAGGTGCTGCAGCTAGCGGTCGAAAAGAGGCCTTGGGTGATTCCACTATATATGAGATTGATAAAACGTTCCGGGTAGTGCTGAATAAAGCTGTTGAATGGCAATTAATCAAGGAGAGTCCCATGAAAGGTCTAAACAGACCCAAAGTAAAAAAAAAGAGAATGAAGTACTATGAGGATGAAGAGGTTGTCCAATTTATGAAAGTTATGTATGAAAAAGTGGACATAGTCTGGCGTATGTATTTCATTACTGCAGCAATATCAGGAATGAGACGTGGTGAAGTAATTGCATTGCAATGGCCTGACATCCATTTTGATGAAGGTTATATTGAATTATCAAGAAGTATTCCCTTTTTTGAAGATGGGAAACCACACGTGAAGTCAACAAAAACAGATGAGGATAAAAGGATTATCCCAATGCCAGGATGGTATATGGAAGAAATGAAAGCTTTTAAAGAATGGTGGGATAAAGAAAAAGAATTGATCGGTGATGAATGGATAGATGAGTACGATCAATATATATTTCATTCCGGAAGAGGTAAACCTTATATACCGGAAGCTGCCACAGCCATGTGGGGTAAAATAAGAGAGAGACATAAGTTAAAAAACATCCGACTACATGATCTGCGGCACACGATGATTTCATTCCTGCTAAATGAAGGGGAAAGTCTTTTGAACGTCCAGGAAAGAGCCGGCCACTCCAGTTCAAAAATTACTACAGACACATATGGACATGTTACGAAAAAAGCAAGTAAAGCTACTGCAGAACGGTTCAATAAATTCGATCCACGGCAATTCGTCAACAATTCGTCAACAAGTGGTAAAAACAAAATAAGAACAAACGACGAAAAGGCTGA
>NZ_WIXN01000026.1 GCF_010994035.1 Virgibacillus aidingensis | reverse complement strand
ATTAAGTCTAAATAGAGTATACAACTAATCCCACCTGCATAAGTAGGTGGGATTTATTTGACGCTTACTTTTCAAATGAAGATGAACCTCTTTGGTGACATATAATTGCAGTTTTCTATTAAGCTAATTTAGGCTTATACAAGGATAACCAACTGCTGCTACTGAATTTACTGCAAGGTTATACCTTAATTAGAATGCAATCTATAAAATCCTAAAAGAATTATTTTTATTCCGGCATCAATCCAGCAGAATATCTATTAACTTCATCACTTACTGTGAAACTGACTTTTAATCTCCTTAATAAATGGTACAATAACGGGAGAGAAGTTATGATTTGTTCATTATAGAACTTGAGGTGGGAAGGCAATAATGGGTAAAGTTCAAGTTAATTTATCGTTAAATGACGTGCTTGAAACACGATTCAGGCAATCTTTTCGAGGTTATAACCAAGATGATGTTGATGTATTCCTCGATAAAGTGGTTCAAGATTACGCAGCATTTAACAAAGAGATTGATAGACTGGAACAGGAAGTGGAACAGCTTAAAAAAGGCTATGGCTATAGATAACGCAATAAATGCGCGGAACATGTTTTATTTAAAAACAAATTTGGAAATTGTTTTTATAAAATCCATTTTGATTATCGTTTTCAAAGTGGATTTTTATATTACCATGATACATCGGGGTGATGGCATTGAAATTGAGCCAGGATACACAATACATCAAAAGTGCAGATTTGAAGAGAGATGAAGTGCCTTCGTTTGAAAAATTTCCGTTTCATTTGCCGGCAGTACGGGATTTCCGGAAGCTGCACTTCCATCCAAATGTGACATATATTATCGGGGAAAACGGCATGGGGAAATCAACTTTACTGGAAGGAATCGCCGTAGCTTTAGGCTTTAACCCGGAAGGCGGCACACGGAATTTTAATTTTTCCAGCTATGATTCCCATTCTGTTTTGGATCGATATTTGCGCATTGCCAGGGGAACACGCCGGCCAAAGGATCACTTTTTCTTTAGGGCGGAATCTTTTTATAATGTAGCGACAAATATTGAAGAACTTGATCAGGCACCGGTGCCGGGCGGCGGGAAAATCATCGATTCCTTTGGCGGTACGTCACTCCATGAACAATCACACGGGGAAGCTTTTTTTGCTGCGTTTATCCACCGGTTCCGGGGAAATGGGGTCTACATATTGGATGAGCCGGAATCCGCCCTTTCTCCGCTCAGGCAAATGTCAATGCTGGCGCGCATGCACGAACTCATCCATCAGGGATCGCAATTCATTATTTCCACACACTCCCCAATTCTGATGGCATACCCTGAGGCAAAAATGATGGAACTGA
The DNA here is from genome assembly GCF_010994035.1 of Virgibacillus aidingensis. Taxonomy (GTDB): domain Bacteria; phylum Bacillota; class Bacilli; order Bacillales; family Amphibacillaceae; genus Virgibacillus_N. The sequence continues at coordinate 44,622 of NZ_WIXN01000026.1, read as the reverse complement.
CGGATGAAGGGATACAGGAAACGAGGCTGGAGGAGACGAGCCATTATACGGTGATGAAGCAGTTTTTTGATGATCGGGAAAGGATGCTGCATCATTTGCTGGGGGAAGAAGAATAGCACAGGTGCTGTAAATTTTTCGCATTTCATGAATGCTGTCTCTAATAAGGCGTCATCACGAGCCCCCATTTCCGGCATCCTTCTGTACTGATAGCGCAGACCCATTCATATTCTTATAGAAGAATGATATAAGAAGGAGGTCTGTGCCGTGAAGAAGGTGAAAGTACGATTGCGGCCACTGGTAAGCAAGTTAAATTTGCCTGCCGTCATAAAAACAGCAATCCTTCCCGGGGACACGGTGGAAAGATTATTTATTGCCACCCAGGTTGGAGAAATCTTTTACATTGGAGACGGGGAGATGCGCGTCTTTCTCGATATTCGTTCCTCCGTCATTGAATTGGGCACCTCGAATGGCGGATATGATGAGCGGGGATTGCTTGGCTTGGCATTTCATCCTAAGTTTTATAATAATGGTCTGTTTTATCTTCACTATTCTGCAGCCGGTACGCAGGGACCTGGTGCACCTCAGGCATCCTTTGAGCCGGACCCTTGTGATCCCGTAACATTGCATGTTAAGTGGGTGAACAGAGAAACCGAATATGATCATATTGATACAGTGGAAGAGTGGGTTTTACAAGCGAATGGCAAGCCCAAGAAACGCCGGACACTGCTTAATCTAAGAAGGCCGTTTGCAAATCATAATGGGGTCAACAGCTTAAATTTTTCTCCGGAAACAGGAAAACTTATCTTTACCAACGGGGACGGAGGATCGGGCTATGACCCATTTAACTTGAGTCAGGATGATATGGAGATTGCCGGAAAAATAATAGAAATCGATGTTAGTAAGAACAGACACATCAAGCACTCCCCTGTCGTCACACGGTTTAATGAACTCCCGCCAGGCATTCAGGAAATGCTCACGGCAGTCGCCAAAGGGGTACGCAATATGCCAGGAATTACCTTTCAATGGTTTCATGACCGGTATGTGAAATATGTGGGAAATGTCGGTCAGGAAGTGGAAGAGCCCATTTATTCATTTGAAAAATATAAGTCCATCCCGGTGACGCGTCTTGTCCAAGCTGCCTCTACACAATCCAAACCAGACGAGGAAGGATTAATTAACTTTGGCTGGCGGGCGTGGGAAGGAAGCTTTCCTACACCGGTTTTAAGAGAATGTACGAATGATGAGACACTGCTAAAGAAGAACATTGCTTTTTATGATGAAGCGGCAGCACTGTCAGCGATTCGCCTTCGCCCGCTTACGAGTTATTTTCACTATGATGCCAGAGAAGATAAGTTTGCAGGCAACGCACTTACCGGCGTTAAGGCCTATATGGGAAATGACATTCCCGGGTTAACGGGTGCTGTTGTCTTTACCGATTTTTTTAAGACAGGATCTCAGCCGGAGGATAAAGGTACATTGGCCTATACCTTCAGAAGAGCGGATGGAAGACAAAATGACTTCAGTGAAATTCAAGTTGATTATGATTTTGGACCACAGTCGGCCTATTATGTCAGTTTGGGAACGAATTCGAGTCAGACAAAATTATATCTTGGCGTTCACGGCTCCATGAATGTGACTGATCTTCATCAGGGCAGTGTTTTTGAAATCATTCCATAAATTCAGGTAAGCTAAATTATCATCTTAATTCTCCTGAAAATAAGTAAAGCAATGTCAACCCATAGCCAGCTGTAAAGAAAAGAAAAAAATAAAATACCTCCTGCTGCAATGAATGAGAAGGAACCATTGGCAACGGGACCTAAAATGGGGAATTGGAAAATATACAAAAGACTCGTGATTCCCAATGTTAAAAACACCGAGCCGGCAGCGATCATACTTATTCTCTTCCTGAAAAAGTGAAAAGCTGCTCCTATCCCAAGTCCCAGCAACCCTGTTGTAAAGGGGAAAATAATCAGTTCTGTCGGCTCCAAAATAAATAACAGCATGATGGTCAGAAGATAAGACATGATACCAAAAGGAAAAGAAAACATGGAACATAATAATATGGGTGCAGTGGCGAGCGGACTGATAAAAAATCCGATGCCGGGCAAAAATCCGCCAAAAGACTGCAGCATGGCGGCCAAAGATGAGAGGATGGCTGCAAAAACAAGCTTCACTGTTTTTTTATAGTTATGGAATGCCGTTTGGGACAAACGACCCTCATCAGAAATATTTTTTAGGAAATACACTTATTCGCCTCCGATCCATTTATTTGTAATCACTATATGGATATTAATGAGAGGCGGAACTTATTATGAATAGGACGAAAAATAACAGCATACTTAACAACATTGCAGCCGCAATAAGTGAAAATCTTAATTCCCTGCTGTAGTCCGCAGCCGTTTACGGGCGGAATTAAGCTGTGATGTGACAGGGATGTGTTTATTAGCATTAGCCAGCCCGAACAAAGGCATATTCCGGTAAATGCATTCATAGCTCCCTTTTTTTACGTTATAGGTCTCATGGTAAAAGCCGACAGCATCGTTGTTTTCCATTCTTTTGTTAAAATTTCTCCATGCACTCAGGTGCTTCTCCCCTTTTGCATATGCAAGCAGATCTTCCGCGGACCGCCAGTACTGAACCATGAAAGTGGTGCGCAGACCAAAATAGCTTTCCACCGAATGAAACCCTAACTCCTCCTGGTTTTCATAAAGCTCTTTAATCATTCCGGGCATGGCTGAAAAGACAGGGCCCCACTTATGAATAGCCCACCTTTTGTTTACGCGCATGCCAATAAGAAAAACAACAATATCTTCTTCATTTTCCGTCGTGTACCTGCCTGTGAAAATTTTTTTGCCCATGGTTATATCCCCTTTATTTAAAGAATGCATGCAATCATAAAATGTACAGGACCTACTTAACGCCCTGCTTTATCAATCCCTGTCTTTGATATTTATATCTTTCTTTTACTGAAAGGTAGATGATCAGCGGCACAAGCACAATGGCCGGTGCAAACCATAACCAAACAGAAGCTTGATTTAATGCAAATATGCGGGGAGCTCCAAAAACGACAAATGCAGTTACAGTGGAAATGCCGCAGCTTAACATGCCTGTCAGATGTTCCACCCTCCAGCGCAATTTAAAATCAGGCCGGCGCCACCAGTAAGTCATGTGGGATAAAGCCAGAAATACCCCTAACAGAGGAAACCATGTAAGCAGCTGGTCGCCAAGCATCCATCCGTATATGCTCATGAGCACTGCACTCGTGAAAAGGAGGACTGGGAGAAACCAATCGATCCACTCGCGGTGTTTTCCTGCGTGTTTTTTAAATCTCAGCACGCGCAATCCGTACATCGCTGTAGTAAAACTTAACACCGCAATAAACATCAAAAACAGGTAAAAGGAAAACTCTTCTGTGGTCAGCTTTCCTTCAAACCATATTCTGTATAAAGCAAGGTGTATCGATGTACCGCTTATCATAAACATGCTGCCGGTGAAGACCCAGCCCGTTAAGCGATGATAGCGGCCCCCCTTTTTAAACAGGAGCGGCAGCCATAAAAAAATCAGAGCAATAAACCCTGCTGCCACATGCGTTATAATGGATAATGTAATCACTTGTACCGTACCCCCTTCATAGTTTCTTCATGGTTTCCTCACACCAGTCAATCGCAGCTCTAGTCACCCGTTTTCCGTAATCAAGGGTGAATAGCCAATACGGTGCATCCCCCTCTTCACAGCCATCGCCTGAGATCATCATTTCAATCTGCTCATATGTTTCATATTGCGCCTCCAGCTTCTGCTTATATTCCTTCAGCAGAGACGCAGATTGCTCTTTTGACTGATGCCTGCCGAAAAATAATTTCAGCAGCACTTCATTCCGCTCCGCCGGAACATTTTGCAGCGGCGTTTCCAGCCAGTCCTTTAAAGCCCCCTCCCCTTTTGATGTAAGAAAATATGCTTTCCGGTCGGGCTTTCCTTCCCGGGATGCTGTTTCCACTCTGGCCAACCCTTCTTGTTCCAATCGTTTTAACGTCGGGTAAATTTGTCCATAACTGATTTTCCAGAAATGGTTGAGGCTTTGGTCCATGAACTGCTTAATGTCATAGCCTGATCTGTTTCCTGTCGTTAAAATACCAAGGATCGCATAGGTTGTGTCATTGTATTTTTCCAAAAGTAATTCCCCTATCTAAAAGATATGTATCATTTAGATATATAATACGTTAAACAAAATGAAAAGTAAAGATAAATTTGCATAATAGGTAATATTTATAGAAAATTTACAAAAGCATATGGTATCCTACCATCATAGAAAGTCACAATTCATAAAGGGGATATGAGCAATGGAGAATATCGGAAATCTTATTCAGTACCAGATTTATGCCACGATGCATAATCCGGATCCAAACAGGCTGCCGGTAATCACGGAAGAGTGGGAAAAGCTTGCACGGGAAAAGCTGGAGGACGGTCCTTATTATTATATTGCAGGCGGTGCCGGAGCAGAGAAGACCATGGAGGCAAATTTGAAAGCGTTTACGGACTGGCAAATCATTCCGCGCATGCTGCGTAATGTAGACAAGCGCGACCTGTCGGTAAACATATTTGGACAAACGTATCCTTTCCCTGTATTACAGGCCCCGATTGGCGTACAATCGATCATCCATGAAGAGGGAGAGATCGGCTCGGCAAAAGCTTCTGCGGAAATGGGCGTACCCTACATAGCAAGTTCCGCATCCACGGTCCCCATGGAAAAAATAGCAGAAGCAATGGGAGACGCACCGCGCTGGTTCCAGCTCTATTGGAGCAGAGACCCGGAGATCGCAGCAAGCTTTTTAAAACGAGCCGAGGCATCCGGCTACTCCGCCATTGTCGTCACATTGGACACCCCGATGATGGCATGGCGGGAGTATGATTTGAAGAATGTGTACCTGCCATTTTTGGCCGGGGAAGGTGTAGGAAACTATTTTACGGACCCGGCATTCCAGGCAAAGCTGGATGCCCCGATAGAGGCTGATCCCCAGGGCGCCATTATGCATTGGACAAGGATTTTTGGAAATACAAGCCTTACTTGGGATGATCTCTCCTTTTTACGGGAGCACACAAAACTGCCGATTATTTTAAAAGGGATCATGCATCCGGATGATGCCAAAATGGCAATTGAGAAAGGTGTGGACGGCATTATTGTATCCAACCATGGCGGGCGTCAGGTCGATGGCGCTGTTGGCGCGTTGGAAGTACTGCCTGAAGTGGCAGAAGCAGTTGGAGATAAAGTGCCGGTATTAATGGACAGCGGAATCCGCCGAGGGTCGGACATCATGAAAGCCATGGCACTTGGTGCAAAAGCAGTACTGGTGGGAAGGCCGCTGATGTATGGTCTGGCAGTGGCAGGACAGAAAGGCGTAAAGGAAGTGCTGCAAAATATGCTGGCAGACTTGGATATTACGATGGGATTGACCGGGCAGAGCAAAGTGAGTGAGCTGGATGAATCACTGCTGAGGAAATTGGATGGATGATGGTGGGAGCGGCTTTTGGGCCGCTTCCTCTACTTATGTTTAGCTATGAAAAGGCATAATGAGGCTTTAGCTCTAAGCTCTGTTACTGTCCGTTCTCAAATTAATAATCAGCCAAACCACCTGAATAATTAATGGAATGATAAACCCAATCAATAAAATAACAAATGCAATTAATCTCAGCTCAGGTGTTTGCACAGCACCAGTCCCATCAACTTCTCTCAGCCAGATAATAGCTGAGCCTAATACAAACATGACAAACCAGAATATACTGCAAATCCACCAGAAAATCCATCGTTTTTTCACATTATCATTCCTTTTGCATGCTTTAACTAAAATGAATTTATGCTATATTTTAGTCCAAACTAAGCAGCGCCAATGCCCCGATCGTTGTTATAATAAGAATGAAAGAAACCGTCATCCATATCGTATTTTTCTCTGTAACCTTGTTATCTTTTATCTTCTTTAACAAGGAGACTAAATTCACACAGAAAATAATGCCATAAACGGGTAATAAATAAAGTCCTAAAACAGCATACAATTGGAAAAAAATAATATCACAACCTATAACATTTTCATTCTTTGAGATTCCTTTTTAGCAGCTTCTATGTGCTGCTTCATTGGGTTCTTCAGCTATTTTTTTAATAAACCACCAGCAAAATCGCTGTGGCCATCGTCATCATCAACGGTACTTAGCAAACATACATTGAAAGTGTTTACCCCCCTTCCTGAGAAAATCCCTGGGGTAAACATTCCATCTTTAGGAAAATACGCTGCTCGCCTTCAGCAATCCATCTCTTGCATCGATATATTCCTGGTGCAGCCTATCCACATATGCTGCTGCACTTGTCACCTCATCCACTGCACCTATCCCCTGGCCGCTTCCCCAAATATCCTTCCAGGCCTTGACGTCCGTGTCTGTGCCAAAGCTCATTTTAGACGGGTCGCTTTCCGGAAGAGCTTCAGGATCCAGGCCAGCTTCCCGGATAGATGGCTTCAGATAGTTTCCATGGACACCCGTAAATAAATTGCTGTACACAATATCATCTGACGTGCCTTCCACGATCATTTGCTTGTACTCCTCAGATGCTCTTGCTTCATGCGTAGCGATAAATGGTGAGCCAATATAAGCGAAATCCGCTCCCATTGCCTGTGCAGCCAAAATTGCCTTTCCATTGGCGATAGAACCAGACAGCGCCAGCGGACCGTCAAACCATGCGCGTATCTCCTGTACTAAAGCAAATGGGCTTTTGCTTCCGGCATGTCCTCCTGCGCCTGCAGCAACGGCAATAAGGCCATCTGCCCCCTTTTCAATGGCTTTATTGGCAAACCTATTATTGATCACATCATGCAATACGATGCCGCCATAGCTGTGGGCAGCCTGATTTACTTCCTCCCGGGCTCCGAGAGAAGTGATGGTGATGGGAACCTTGTACTTTACGCACAGCTCCATATCCCGCTCCAGCCGGTCATTGGATCTATGTACGATTTGATTAATCGCAAAAGGCGCTGCCGGGCGATCCGGATTTTTCTTGTTATAATCATCCAGCGTCTCGGTGATCTCAGCCAGCCACTCATCCAGCTGGGAGGCCGGTCTGGCATTTAACGCCGGCATGGAACCTACAATTCCGGCCTTGCACTGTTCAATGACAAGCTTTGGATTACTGATAATAAACATGGGTGATCCAATAACAGGAATCCTTAAATTATTAAGAATGGATGGTATGTTTGACAATTTTAGTTCCCCCAATTTCAAAATTTGTGTGTGAAATAATCATATTTATTTGCAGTAAGAAAGAGAAATCGTTTTCAATAATCCTTCTAATTAGTAATACTATATTACCAGGATAATAGTCAAACAATTTCCAGGAATGGTAAAAATGCATTATTTGGATACTTGTGATGTTTAAATCTTTGATGGGATTTGGATTTAAGTAAGATTACTAGATTTCTTTATGTGTTTTGACCCGGGTGCAATAAGTTTGCAGCTTCTGCAGATTTGTTAAATACACAGCACTCAATTCTGCCGTTGTGTAATGATCCACCTCGTCAAATGCGTCTACACGTCAGGATATGAATTTACTGCGCCCGGTAATTGGATATAAAACCATGCCGGTTTAGCTGTTCACCGGCTCTTCGGCAGTTTCCGCTGCAGGCTGGAATTGAATACGGCAGCCACCCTTTGTATTTTTGCCCATAACGGCAAGAATGTATTTACTTTTTTGAGGTACAAAGGAAACCTTACCTTTTTCACTCTCTTTAAATTCTTTGTCGATAATTATTTCTTTTCCCATTTTAATGGATAATACAACAGACCCCTCTTCCACTTCCACATCATAATGAAGTTCTGTCTGCTGACCCGGCTTTAAGGAAAACAAATAGTTGTTGCCACCGTTGTACTTTCCATAGCTAAGGCGGAGTGTTCCTTTGGTGCTGCTGTGATCAAATACAAATTTATGCCTGATAACCGGAAAGCGGACGTTCCGGATATAGCCCTTTTCATACAATATGTACACGATCCCAAGCACGATGATAATACCTATCAGATTCGTAAAGTCCATTGTTCTTTCCCCCAAATTTTATTTCTTTATGTGATATTTTACCATAAGAAATACAGGAAAAAAGTCATTTTTATAAATACTCCGCTAAAGCTGGCGGGTATTAGTCCATATTAGGTGAAGGGAAAGTAGCGATGAAGCTGTTCCTTCCATTCTGCATGAAGTAAATTAAGTACTTCTTTTCAGTTCTGAGGCTGCTTGGTATTCAGTGAAGAAATTACTAATATTTTTCACCTTAAGAAGGATACGACAGCATAATAAATTGTGGTAAACTAAAAATAAATTTTATAGTGAAGGTTGGACAGGAAAATATGAAAATCACCATCGTCTCAGTCGGAAAACTGAAGGAGAAGTACTTGAAACAAGGCATCCAGGAGTATTTGAAGCGGCTGGGAAATTACGCCAAAGTGGAGATAATTGAAGTTACAGATGAAAAGGCCCCGGAAAGCATGAGTAAAGGTGAAATGGAAGCGGTAAAACGAAAGGAAGGAACGCGGATTTTAAGCCATGTCAGCCAGGATGCATATGTGATTACGCTGGAGATCGGTGGTAAAATGCTGAGTTCGGAGCAGCTGGCAGCGAAAATAGATGAGCTTGCGACGTATGGGAAAAGCAAAGTGGTCTTTGTGATTGGCGGTTCGCTGGGGATCAGCAGAGAAGTTCAGGAGCGGAGTGATTTGGCATTGTCTTTTTCCAAGTTGACTTTTCCCCATCAGTTGATGCGGCTGGTTTTGCTGGAGCAGGTTTATCGGGGGTTTCGGATATTAAGGGGGGAACCGTATCATAAGTAGGGGTGGCTTTTCACTAATCATGTTGCTAGTGATAGATTGTCTACTTGTAAAATTAAAGATATAAAACAAGTGTAGATATTGATATCTGCACTTTAAAAATATCTATAAATGCACCAATAATAGTTGACCATAAACTTTCTGGATCTTTAGCTTTTGAGGAAACTTTTTTGATAATTGATTAAACTTATTAACAGATCAAAAAATTAATAGTTGTTCTCTTGTGACTAATTATGGTTTACATATTTTTTAAGTGGTTTTCCTATCTTTCTTTAGAGGCTTTAATGATTAAGTTATTTGAGAAGCTGCCATAAATATTATTCATAGCAGCTAGCTCGTATAACTGGAATAATTAATTTGTTGCATATGTTAATTCTAGGTTTGTACAAATATTCTTTAATAAATCAATTGCAGTCCCTCTAGATAAATAATCATGTGCATATTGATTCAAATAATTTTTTAAACACCCATAACAACTTGTTTCCAGCCCACATGAACACATTTCCAAGATATTCAAGCTTTCCTTTAATGTAAGGTTCAGTTGTCCATAAATTTCCTTCATATAGCCGGCTCCACCTGGAACTTTATCATATAAAATGATGGACGGGTTTACTTGATTTTTATAATGTACCACACCATCAATGTCATTACGATCAATACCTAGTGCGATACTTGCTCCGTTTAGAATGGCATACAATAAGGATTCCCACGGCCATCCTTCTATTTGATGGCCTTTAATTTGGTAATTCTCCAACTCTAATTCAAGCACGTCGCTCATAAACTCATGACCAAGATGGATTGGTTTCGACTCATATTTACCCGTACAGTCGCCGCCGCTTGGTGTTTTATGTTTTGATGGCTTTTTTCGGCCGCCTTTGATAACACTACCGCATACATTACATAAGTGATAGCCTTTTCCTTTTGCTGAGTTGACAACAGCAAGTTTTCCAAATGGTGAATATTTTGCGCTTAAGGTAAATTCCTTTAAAACCTCCTTATTTTCTAGTTCTTTATTCTCTCCTTGAGTTGAAAAGTCATATTCTGAAAAGAACACGCGGGATCGAAATTCTTTTAGCGGTTTTCTTTCCCCTGCTTTTCCTTTTTTGGAAGCCACAAACCCAAATGACGGTACTATCATTTTATTAATAGGAATAAGTTCACCACAGGATTCACAATTCATTTGATGCTCATCAAAGTTTGGATCATTTTCATTCAGCATATTATAATAGTTACAGTTTTTGCATTCCGAATAATATTTTCTAGTTAATTCAAATCCCCGAATAAACCGAAGACCTACACTCTCAAAAATATTGCCATTAGCGATGATTTGCGAACCTGGAGCATATTCCGATACTGCCAACGTCAAATCACGGTTTAAACGTATCTTTTCTGCTTCCTTATCAATAATTTGCATTTCAACAACATCCACCGGGAATCCGTATTTCGGTAAAATATTATGTTTGGAAAAATAGGAAATTAGTGATTCAGATAACTGTGTTTTAATTAGTCTTCGGAAAACATCTACTGACCCGCTGTCTTTTTTAAAGTTTCTTTCTGCCAATTCCCGTAATTGCCTTAAGTTATCATAGTACATTGTGGTGACTTTTTGCAGAAGACTATCACTGCTATTCGTTATCATTAGTTCTTTCGACCAACCCCAATTTTCAGTGTCCATTTCATTTTTGGCGGAAACCGGAATAATATTATTAATCGAATTCATTAGTTCCTTAGGTTTCTCATTTAAAAACTCTGTTAACAAATGCTGTCCTGATTCTGATTGATTCTCATCTTCTAAGAAGAATTTTTCAATTTTTCCGAAGTAATCTGAATTCCTCCTGAAAAACTGTGACAATATAACGGAATGAATATGTCGCTGAATAATCTTTTTATTATCCATTGTAAATATTGGGGGCTTCACAATTCCTGCAATCATATCCTCAGGTTTTTCATAGAAGGTTAAATCATGTGAACGTCTATTGGCGTACGTTAACACAAATGCAACAGATGATTTTCTTCGACCGGCACGGCCAGCGCGCTGTATATAGTTTGCTGTATCGGGTGGTACGTTACGCATAAACACGGATTCCAAGTCACCAACGTCCACTCCCATTTCAAACGTAGTCGAACAGCTCAATACATTGATTTTACCTTTTACGAAGTCATTCTGATAATTCATCGCCGTTTCCGGGCTTAGTTGTGCCGTGTGCTCCTTAACTGACATCGGTATCGGTATTATCTCTTCATACAACTTTCTATAATGATTAAATTCTGACTGTGGATTGAAAACTTCCAGCGTACCTATACAGTCATTCTTTGGGCACACCTCACTGACATTTCTACTCGATAAAATTCCACAAGTTCCACAGCGGTAAGTGCTCTCTACTTTACTAATTCTCCAGTATTGATAGGACATAATTTTGTTACCTTTATGCTCTGTAAAATAGTTCGGTAAAATTTGGTCGGTTGCTATAAAACTTTCCCATATATCTTGCAGGCACTTCTGGGCTTTCTTTTTACTTTCTACTTCTGAAAAGCCTTTCCTTTTATAAACCCGCATCAGATAATCCAAACGTTTGTTAAAACGATTAGTTGGCAGCCATGACATTACATTCGTTTCTGATTGGGATTGTTTTTTATTCATACTAACCTGCCTATTTTTTGGGGAAAACGTTTGATCTTTAGGATCTGATTCACTAGGATGTTGCATCGCATTATAATAACGGAACGAGTCAAATAGAACGTTAAATAAATCAATTACTTCATCTCCGGAAATGTCAAGCTGTTCTCCGATAAGTTCCTTGTTATTCATCATTACTTGAGGGAGTTCAACTTTAATATCAATCAGTCCAACTCCTTCCAAAGAATTTCGTTCTTCCCCTTTAATCAACTCACGCATAACATACTGTTGAGCCTCTTTTTTCCGTTCTACCCTGTCCATTGCATTACTATAGATTTTTTGTTTTTCCGCAAGCTTTATCAACTTTGTTGTTATGGTTTCTACACTGAGAGATTGTTCCTCAGATTCCGCTAGGACCGTATATATAAGGTTTTTCCAAACAATATGCTTATAAGTGCTTTCTAAATACGGACTAAAATAAGCTGCGGACTGCCTAGAGTCCGAGAAAATTAGTAGTTTTTGGGGATCATACATAACTTCTTTTGGCTTTTCTAATGTATTATTGCTAGCCAAAAAGCCGAATCTACTATTCTTCATATTTACAGTGGACTCTTGATTTAATTTTTCTTCCCGCTTTCCGCCTTTTACTAATTGTTGGTAGAGAGAAGTTGATAATACACTCGTCGCCCCGTCCTGTCCTAATATGAACTGGCGGATTGGATTACTACTGCGTTTCCCGCAATTATTACACTTCGAATGTTTATCAAACTCAACAGCTTCTTTTCGAAGTAATATTTTTTTTATACTTTTACCTTTCTCACAACACTCAGAGGATGCGTTATTGCCTTTTATGTAAATAGATGAACAACATGGGCAAAGTTCATACAGCAAGTCTTCAGCAGTGTGTTCGCCTTCTAATAATTCTTCATCTTCATCATATACATTTTCTTTACTAATGTTGTTAACAATCATATAAGCAAAAAAGCGAACGTTTTCATCTGATTGGTTACTCTGCTGCTGTATCAATTTACCGTCTTTCTCTTCCCCGATGAGATGAGGTTGGCCACAACTATTACATACCCCTAGTTCGAAAAAAGGATGCTTCGTTTCTTCATCATATTTTTTAGTTTCCACAGAAAAATTAATATCTGGGTAAAACTGGACAAATGCTCCCTCAATGGAACGAATAAAGGCGTGATATCTGGCAGGCAACAGAGGTTCATCAGATTCATTTCCTTTAGCCTTCACAGCCAATTCCACCAACTTAATAAGGTTTTCTTCTAAATGATCGGGATGAATATTATTCCCTTGCAGGAGCATCTTATTATGAATCATATTAATGACAGTTGTTAACTTTTTTGGCTTGTCAGAAAGGGTTTCCCTTAAAAGAAATAAATTACTGTCATGTTTTAATAGTTCGTATATCAAGCGATATGGATTTTTTTCGTAGTTATTGACACTTACATTATTTATACCGAATTCCGGTAACTTTATTATATCAGCATCTGTGACTTCCTCTTTATTTAACAATTGTAGTAACCATGTATAGATATCCCAGTTAGGTTGATATATTTGTTGGTAATAATCACTATAAGAAATCCTGTCTGCCTCAATTATTGATGACAAAGAATTATGTTTATACGTAAAAGACTCATCGAATAAGTTTTCCGCAAATTGAACCACTTTTTCCTTCGCCTTTTTCCCTGAACCTAATGTTGCACTTGTAGCAATACACTGTAAAGAACCTCGAAATGGTCTATTCTTTAAAACCCGATCCTTTAACCTTCGCAGTAGCATACCGATCTCAATACCTTTTGCCCCGTTATAAGTATGCGCCTCATCAAGTACGATATACTTCCAGTCGTTTGCAAAGCCACCATCAAAAAACGGTGTATCATCCGGTCGAAGTAATAAGTATTCTAACATTGCATAGTTTGTGACTAATATGTTTGGAGGTGTCTCTCGCATTTCCTTTCTGGATAGCAATTCATTAGGCAGAAGTTTTTCATCCTTATTAATATGCTTAAATGTTTCTGTTGCTTTTCTAGGGTCTTCCTTGGTTTCCCCTGTATACCTTCCAAAGGTTATTTCAGGATTGTTCTCCAATAACGTTCTTAACCTTTTCATTTGGTCGTTTGCTAATGCATTCATTGGATAAACGAACAATGCCCTAACACCAGGGTTGAGTGTTCCATTTTCAAACTCCTCAAACAAAGAGTTCATAATTGGGAGCATAAAACTTTCCGTTTTACCACTACCGGTACCTGTAGCCACAATGAAGTTCTTTCCTTCTGCAGCATGTTCCACTGCTTTTACCTGATGCGAGTAAAGTTTTCTATTCACTGGAAGAGCTTCCTGATTTACTTTATTAAACCGCCGAGAAAGTAACCCGCTGTCCATCAAATCCTGTACAGACTTTGATTTCTTATAGGGTGCAGTAACTTCTAGATATGGTCCTTGTGAAAATTTATTTTTATTTCCTATTTCCTCTTCAAACTTACGCATCAATCCCGGATCGTTGATATAGAACGATGTCTTCAAATAATCGAGGTATGCGTTTTCAATTTCAACTTTTCCATTTAAAGGATGAATACTCACGAGCTTTACTCCTTTCTTTATTCAAATGTCTGGTTTTTATAAGCATTTCGTAATACCCTGATATATACACTAAATCGTGTGTTAACCATGCCTTATCTGTTTCAAGAATCTTTTTTGTGACACTGCGGATTCCTTTTCGTTCCTCATCTGAAAAGGATATTTCTGATATACTCAACAATCGGTTTAACAATGCGACTTTTGCAATCAAGTAGGGATAAGTATTTCCGGGTAAATTGTCTAGTTGATAATCCCGCTTATCTATCTCTTTAAAAAGCCGATAATCAAATTTATTCTTCTCTTTCTTTTGCTGATAGACATTAGTGATATACATGTAATTATCTTCAAGTAATTGAACAATCTTTTGTCGGTAATTACTATTCACTTTCATTTTTTTAATAAATTCAATATGTGCCTGTGTAACACTAAAATCCTGGATTACCGAATGATCTAATTGCATTTGCTGAAGCATAATATTTAGCTGTGTACCATTGTTTTGAGCAATCATTTGCATGGCAATTTTATCACCGAAGTAGTTTTTATTTGTGTTTTGAACGTCATCTATCACCTGTTGGTTTACATCAGTAGCTAATGTGGATCTCAATGAACTATAATCCCATTCTGCAAATCCAGCTAATAGCAATAAAATCTCAATCATTTCTCTGTCTTCGTCTGGGTTTTGGACCAAATCAATAAGTAAATCTATATTTCTTATACCGAAGTCGCAACATGCATCGTAGTCCTCTGTTAGTAAAGATACATATTTAGGCCCCATTTGTTTTATTGCGTGAACCAATTGCTCGAATTCCTCGGATTCAAATTCATATTCAAGACCATCCTTGTCATGTAGCAATGTCAACTCCGATAACGTATAGGGTGTATCAACTTTTATAACTTGGTACTGACCATGCTTATAACTTGGTTGATTATCTTTATCGTCCAGCAGGAACGCAAAGGGATTATTATTTTTTTCCAACCATTCAAGCAAATAATAGCCGGAACCTCCATTGTTGAGCGTAAATTTAGTCTGGCCCTTCGATAGATCAAACTTTTGATTTGCCTTTGTAGGTTCATCCAGCTTCCAAATTTTTAACTGCATATTTTCCTGCGAAAAGCTTTCTTCCCACTTCATTTCTATTGATTCATGGTCATAGGAATAATTAAAGTTGGTAACCTTCCAATTATTATCAATAAATAAAAAAGGACGATATTCCGTTTCAATTGGATCAATTTTGCAATATAACTCTACACTGTATTTGTCATGTACATCACTAAAATAACTTAAAGGTATCGTGACCTTCTTACCGATTCTGACTGATTTATGAATATACTTATCCGCCGTTTTACTTTTTAACGTAATTTCAAATTTTTCACTATTATATTTATTCAATGACGGGTTTTCTAAATCTATTACTAAACGTGCCTTTTCTAAGTTTATTTCAGTTTTATCCGTCATTGTACCTGATTGAAAGATACTATTCTGATAGATAATCTTGGCATCGTATGGTTTTGTATATAGAACCAAGGGCAAGGATGTATCTGTTTTATCATTTGTGAATTGGATTACTATTTTATACTGATCTATTGAACACTTCATACTAAAATCAATAAATTGACCCCGTTTCAATTTTTGAAACATATTTATATTTTCTGGCCAGATAACCTCAGCATTATAAGAAGAGGGTACATGAAATTGAATAGACTTTAGTTTTTTTCGTTTCATAAATAAATCCTGATGTACCCTTACATTTATGTTTTCACCCATAATAAAATTAAACGTTATATCTGTACCAAGAGGTCCATAAAGCATTAATTCAAATTCTCCAAAGCCTGTATCCTGAATTACTTCTGAAGATTTTAAGGGAATACGGACATCACCATTGACTGTAAATGTCTTATCCATATCAACAATCGAAAAACTTTCACTTTCGCCTGTACCTTTTGAGAATAGCTTTAGATGCCAATCAAATTTATTCATAAAAAACGGTGTGAATTCTTTCGGAACTATAAGAATTGGAGCTTTTTCATAAACCGTAAAGCGTTCATGCCCAATGTTATCCAATAGCTTCCCTGATAAATAAGGTAAGCTATCTTTATTGCTTAATACTATAACATGATTCCCCATAACTATTTCTTCCGTATGTGTTGCTTCAACTTCAATAAGGCTATAACCCCTCCAGGTTTGATTCATATTATAATGGTAGGTTTGTGAGTTCCAACTAGAAATATCTTTTATGTAATCATTAGATGCTACCATTTGTAATTCTTTAAATGGTTTATTGATATCAACCAGTTGCTCATTTGTTTTCGGATGAAAAAATAGTATGTTTTCCTGATTAAATACAAACTCTGTTTCAAGGTTATTGTTATAATACAACTCTACAGAGTATTGATATTTCGGCATTATCACATAATCTTTTTGAAATTCCTCTACTAAAAACTCATTAACCCCGCCGGATAATTCTATCTTAACTGTACTTATTTCATGCGATTCCAATGTCTGTTTATTTGTAATAACCCACTTAACGTCATTTATTGATGAATTCTTTTGTTTAATAATTGGCAGATGGATTACAACTTTTAAAGCAGCAGGATTTAAACGTAATTTAGGGTGCGCAATCGGGTTTTTATTCCTATAAGTATGTTCTGCATTTTCTTTAAGATATTTGTCCATACCTTTTAACAGATGATCCGGTAGGTATCCTAAATTATTTTTATAAAAAGGTTTATGTTGTTCTTTCCATAGTTTGAGTATTCGATTTATTAGGTTTATGGAAACTTCATCTCCTAATTTAATAAAATCAATTACTCCTTTAAATAAATGATAGGTTTTTATAAGTGAATTGGAATTAATTTTTATTAACTCATATATTTCATATGCATCCAAGTCATTTTCTGCAGCTGGAATGATGACATTCCGAATAAAAATAGCAACATTTTTTTGGGGGATTCCAGCATGACCTAAGATATTATTAAGGTATTTCTGTGTCCGATTTTGATCAAAAACCTTCAGTTCTTTTTTTTTGATCGTTTCCAAAAACAAATTCTTCCAAAGCCCCGTATCTTTAATTATTATGTACCTTCTAAAGTGGTCCCAGAAATTCCCGTCATATTTAAATATTGCAAGGTATACGGTGCACGCTAAACAAGAAAAGGGATATTTAGACCATAAACTCTTCACCATATACTTTTGGTCGGATGAATCCAGTGGTACCTCAAACGCTTTAATTAGATACTCTAGTTCCTTTCCTCTCAAGTGCATCTGACTGATAATGGTTATGTTTTGGGCTCTTTTAAGCAAAATTGGTTCTATTTGTTTTAAATTCATGCCTTCTACAATGTTTAGCTTAGCCAAATTATCCACCTCCCTTTATAACCTGTTCTTTTATTCCTAAGTATATTTTACCATATTTTAATATACTAATAGCAGTCAATATACATTTAAAAACGTTTTTTAAATTTTGAATTTAAAAGGTATACCTTCATGATAAAGGAATTATCGAACAGTTCCAAGGGATCATCTAAAGAGAATGTAAATTCTTTGAATGGAGTGGAAGGTTGCTTTTAACTTTAAGTGCTTAAATTTATTACAACATAATCCTGCACAATATTATGTATGCCGAAGCTAATCTAATTGCAAATTTGTTATACTGTAGGAGTTAAGACTTATTTTTAAAAAATTAGATATGTGTCTATTTTTCTGGGGAAAAGCTAGTGCGAAAAGTTAAATATCAATACATTGATTATTGGTATAGTAGACAAGAAGGGGAAATCTGGTGCAGTTTTTTCAAAGGTGTTCCAAAACTCAGACTCCCTTAGCATCGCTTCGACGACTTTGAAGTAATTAGTAAATGAAAATTAAGGTATATGAGGAGGACTTAGGTATTGAAATGTTAGAAAGTGAACTTGAAGTAAGTTTAGATAAGTTTATTATCTTTGGAGGAGATAAAATTTAAACCAATTAATTTATGAATAGAAGATTCACAGACATATTGAAAGATCAATTAATAAATAGATTTTGAAATTAATTTCGCATATGCCTTATGGTTAAGAAAGTTGAACGATCTTTTGATTAACAGATCTCTATAGGAGTCTGATTTAAATTTGTCGAAAAGGCAATTTGGATTTACCCGAAGTAATTTTATTAAAACAAGCTACAACATGATAGGAAAAGAATAGCTTTTTTTCTCTTTTTATATCATGTAAAATATTAGTAGAATACATATAAATAAGAGGGGTCTTACACAATGAAAAACTTCCAAGAGAAAGTAAGTTTTATCTGGTCCATTGCTGAGTTATTAAGAGGACCATATCGACCAGAAGATTATGGGAACGTAGTATTGCCGATGGCTGTACTGCGCCGTTTTGATGCCGTACTGGCAGATACAAAAGAAGATGTCTTGCAAGCAAATGAAAAATATCAGTCACTTCCCGAGTCAACACGTGATCAGATTTTAAATAGAGTGGCAAAGCAGGGTTTTAATAACACCAGTCAGTATGATTTCACGAAGTTATTAAGTGATCCGGATAATATTGCAGATAACTTAAGGGATTATATTAATGGATTCTCGGAGGAAGCGCGGGAAATTTTAAGCCATTTCAAGTTTGATAATGAAATCGATAAGATGGATGAAAATAACTTGTTATATCTGGTTGTCCGACGCTTCGGGGAAATTGATTTACATCCAGATACCGTCTCCAATATTGAAATGGGATATATTTTTGAGGAACTGATTCGCCGTTTTTCAGAGCATGCGGAAGCCGGGGATCACTATACGCCAAGAGAAGTTATTAAACTGATGGTGCACTTGCTGTTTTTGCACGATGAAGAAGTTATATCTACGCCAAGTATTACCAAAACGCTATACGACAGCTGTGCCGGTACTGGCGGAATGGGAACCGTTGCCCAGGAATATCTTACAGAGTATAATCCATCGGGACATTTGGAGTTTTTTGCCCAGGAGGTTAATGGGGAATCTTATGCGATATCCAAAGCGGATATGCTTATTAAAGGACAGAATGCGCAAAATATTAAGCTTGGCAATACGCTGTCTAACGATCAATTTAAGCATGAAAAGTTCGACTATATGATCACGAATCCGCCTTATGGGGTGGAATGGAAACCTGCTAAAGACGCCGTGGAAGCAGAACATGAAGACCTTGGATTCAGTGGACGCTTTGGGGCTGGGCTGCCACGAATCGGGGACGGACAGCTGCTCTTCCTGCAGAACCTTGTAGCGAAGATGAAGCCTGTTACAGAAGATAACCCGCATGGTTCACGAATTGCGATCATTATGAATGGCTCTCCATTATTTACTGGTGATGCAGGAAGCGGAGAAAGTGAAATTAGAAGATATTTATTTGAAAATGATTTGGTAGAAGGGATTGTGGCGCTGCCTGATCAGCTATTCTATAACACTGGCATATCCACCTACATATGGATATTGACTAATAACAAAACTTCTTATCAAAGAGGGAAAGTACAGCTTGTCAACGCGGTTGATTTGTATCAGAAAATGCGCAAGAGCCTGGGGAACAAGCGTAATGAAATTTCAGAAGAACAAATTGATCGTATTGTAGAGTTGTATGGACAAACGACAGAAAGTGAAAACGTGAAAATATTTAATAATGAAGACTTTGGCTATTACCGTGTAACAGTGGAGCGGCCATTACGGTTAAATTTCAAAATTACAGAGGAACGTATTGCAAGGCTTGAAGAAGAGCGGGCATTTATTAATTTGGCAAAATCTCGTAAACGCGGGGAGGAAAAAGAGAAGGAAATAGAAGCGGGTAAACAGCAACAGGAGACAATTATAAAAATCTTAGAAGATATGCAGAGTGAAATGGTGTACACAAACCGGGAAGAGTTTATAGAAGTTATTAAAACAGCTTTTAAAGGGTCAGACATTACATTACGTACCCCGTTATTAAAAGCTATTTGGAATGCATTATCCGAGCGGGATGAAACAGCTGATGTTTGTATGAAAAACAAAAAAGACATCGAACCGGACACAGAACTTCGGGATACAGAAATTATCCCTCTTTCAGAGAATATTGAGGCATATTTTGAACGGGAAGTGCTTCCCCATGTGCCGGATGCCTGGATAGATGAGGATAAAACAAAAATCGGCTATGAAGTTCCGTTTACAAGACATTTTTATAAATATACGGAACTTAGACCGTCAAGTGAGATTAAAGCGGAGATTCAGGAGTTGGAAGAAAGTATATTAGAGAAGTTGAAGAAGGTGATGGAGTGATGGGAGAGTTAAAGGCCTATCCGGAGTATAAAAATAGTGGGTTTGAGTGGGTTGGAGATGTACCAACTGATTGGCAGTATACAAAATTAAAAAGAATTGCTTCAGTTGAATTAAGTAATATAGATAAGAAGTCGAGAGAAAATGAAATTGATGTTTTACTTTGTAATTATGTAGATGTTTATTATAACGATATTATTACATCTGAATTGAGCTTTATGCAAGCTACTGCAAAACAAACTCAAATTAACAAATTTAAGTTAAAACGTGAAGATGTACTAATAACGAAGGACTCTGAAACAGCGGATGATATAGGTGTTCCTGCTTGGGTAGAGCAAGATATGGAAAACGTTATTTGTGGTTATCACTTAGCACAAATTAGATCATCCAGATACTTAATTGGAAAATTTCTTTTTTATATGCTTGCCTCCACTACATTGAATTCTCAATTACATTCTTTGGCAAATGGTGTTACTAGATTTGGAATATCAAAAGGGGATATAGAAAACAGTATATACCTGATCCCAGATGTAAAGACACAAAAAGCAATTATTAATTTTCTTGATAGTAGAACCTCTCAAATCGATGCACTGATCTCCGACAAAGAACGCTTAATCAAGTTGCTGGAAGAAAAACGCCAGGCGATAATCACCGAAACTGTGACCAAAGGACTTGATCCAAATGTGAAAATGAAAGATTCAGGGAATGGGTGGATTGGGGAGGTACCAGAGCATTGGGGTGTTGGAAAAATAAAGTATTTCTCGGAAATGAAAACAGGTGCTACACCAAGTAGAAATAATTTAGACTACTGGGAAGGCGGTACTATTAATTGGATGTCTTCTGGAGAAATAAATCAGGAGTATATATATCATGTCAATAATAAAATCACTGAACTAGGATTCAAGAGTTCTAGTACTAGCTTACTTCCAATTAATACAGTTATGATCGCCTTAAATGGACAAGGCAAAACTAAAGGAAAAGCAGCCATATTGAAGGTGAAATCTACTTGTAATCAATCACTAGTCGGTTTCATTTGTGATGGAAAAAACTTGCATTACCTTTATTTGTACTATTTCTTAAAATCTAAGTATCGCGATATACGTGGCTTAGTCGGTGATGGTTTGAGGGATGGAATATCATTAGGGCTATTAAAAACATTGTATATAAGTCTTCCCAGTTATGATGAACAAGTCAAGATAGTAAAAGAAATAGTTTCACAGGAACAAGATATCTTAAAAACGATAGAAATAATTAAAGAACAAATCTCCAAACTCAAAGAATACCGCGAATCCCTAATCTACGAAGCCGTCACAGGCAAAATAGATGTACGGGATTATGCAACCGAAAGGCAAGAAACCTATTAGAAAGGAGGCACAACATATGGCCATTGACTATTCAGAAATGGGACTGGAAGAAAATATTGAATCAAGTTTAACTTATGCCGGTTACCTGGAGCGGCATCTTGAAGGGGAAGCCTTAAAGAAGTTTCAAAAATATGCCATTGATGTGGAGATGCTCTTCCAGTTTCTCGAAAATACCCAGCCAAAGAAAATAGCGCGCCTAAAAACAATTCACGGTAATAAATTTGAACAAAGATTGTTGCACCGGTTGGAACAGGAATTAACCCGCCGTGGGGTCATAGACTGTTTGCGATATGGAATTAAAGACCGGGGCGTTTCACTCAGGCTTGTTTATAATAAGCCGCCAAGTTCATTGAATCAAACCTTGGTACAAAACTATGAAAATAATATTTTTACTGTCAGCCGTCAAGTGTATTACAGCAGCCAGAATAAGAAAAGTCTGGACATGGTGCTTTTTCTTAACGGCTTTCCCATTGTCGTGATGGAGTTGAAAAACCCATTGACAAATCAAACAGTGGAACATGCAAAACGTCAATTTGAAAAGGATCGAGATCCAAAAGATCTGTTGTTCCAGCCAAAGAAAAGAGTTGTCGTGTATTTTGCAGTCGATACGGATGAAGTGTGGATGACAACAAAACTGAATAGAGAAGGAACTTATTTCCTGCCGTTTAACCGTGGGAATGAAGGCGGCAAGGGGAATCCTGTGATTTACAATAATTACCGTACGTCTTACTTATGGAGTGATGTATTACAAAAGGACAGTCTGTTAGATATCCTCTTCCGTTTTGTCTATACCGAAGAAAAGGACATTAAAGATAGTACAGGAGAAATGATAGATAAGAAGGAAACGGTGATTTTCCCGCGCTATCATCAACTAGATGTCGTCCGCAAAATTGAAACGGATATTAAAAAGCACAAGGTAGGCCGAAACTATCTCGTACAGCATTCAGCCGGAAGTGGTAAAACGAATAGTATTTCCTGGTTGTCTCATCGACTGGCCAAAGTTCATGATGAAAACAATGAAACCATCTTTGACAGTATCATTGTCATTACAGATCGCCGAGTGCTGGATAAGCAATTGCAGGATGCTATTTATCAGCTGGAGCATGAGGCAGGCGTTGTACAAAAAATCGATGAAGACTCCAAGCAGCTTGCCGAAGCTATTCAGAACAAGACACGGATCATTATTACAACATTACAGAAATTCCCGTTTATTATTGAGAAAGTGGGCGAATTTTCCCGCGGGAAGTATGGCATTATCATTGATGAAGCCCACAGCTCCCAAGGCGGGAAAGCATCAACCGCCATGACAAGCATCCTATCTGATAAAACGCTTGATGATGCCTATGAAGCAGATAAAGTGATGGAAGAAGAATTGGACAGCACAGAAGAAAAAATTATAGAAACCGTGGAAAAGAGCGGAAAACAAGACAATATTTCATTTTTTGCTTTTACAGCAACTCCAAAACCGAAGACAATCGAAAAATTTGGCACGTGGAATGAACAAACCGGACTTCCGGAGGCATTTCATGTTTACTCTATGAGACAGGCCATAGAAGAAGGATTTATTTTAGATGTACTACAGAACTATGTAACTTATGAAACGTTTTATAAAGTGGAAAAAAGTATCCATGATGACCCTGAAGTCTCTAAAAAGAAAGCCACTCAGGAAATTGCGCGTTTTGTTTCTTTGCATCCGCATAATATTGCACAAAAAACGGCAATCATGGTTGAGCATTACCGCCGTGTGACAAGGCACAAAATCGGTGGTCGGGCAAAAGCAATGGTCGTTACCCGCAGCAGGTTACATGCTGTGAAATATAAATTGGCCATTGATGATTATATTAAACGGAATAATTATACCGATCTGCAAACCCTTGTTGCATTTTCAGGCACGGTGGAAGATGACGGTATTCCTTACACTGAACCAGGAATGAATAAAATTAGTGAGGGGGAACTGCCGGATAAGTTTTCGACGGATAAATATCAAGTGCTGATAGTGGCGGAGAAATATCAGACCGGTTTTGATGAGCCACTGCTGCACACGATGTACGTGGATAAGCCCTTAAGTGGAATTAAAGCTGTTCAAACATTGTCCCGGCTGAATCGAACTTGCAGGGGGAAAGAAGACACATTTGTTCTCGATTTTGTGAACGACCCGGAAACAATTCAGGAGGCATTCCAAGCTTACTATGAAGTAACCGGTTTAAGTGATGTAACGGACCCAAATATATTATACGATTTACAATATGAGCTGGATTCCATGCAAGTGTATCAGCAGAGTGAAATCAACGCAGTCAGTGAATTAGAGTTTAATGGCAAGTTAAAGGATAAACGTGCACAAGAACGATTAAATCCCATATTGGATCAGGCAGTTGACCGCTTTAATAAAGAACTGACAGAGGAAGATCAGGATCAATTTAAGAGTTCAGCGACGAAGTTTATCCGGACATATTCTTTCGTGCTTCAAATTGGGCCTTTCACAGATATAGATCTGCATAAACTCTATGTTTATTTAAGTTATTTACTGCGAAAGCTGCCTAGAAAGCCAAATGAAAGACTCTATTTAGCTGATGATGTAGCATTAGAGTATTACCGCAATCAAAAAGTATTTGACGGCAGAATTGAGCTTGAAACACAAGGACAGGCTAATATAGATCCATCCCAACATGCAGGAAGTGCATCCCGGCCAGAAGAAGAAAAGGAAAGGCTTTCATCCATCATTGACCGGATGAATGAGAAATTTGGGACGGATTTTGATCCTCAGGATAAACTATCACGTGATCAGTTAGTGGAGGATATGGTACAGGATGAAGATCTGCAGGAAAGGGCAAGAAACAATTCGATTGATAACTTTACCTTCAGCTATGAAAGCATGTTTATGGACTTTCTTATTGAACGTATGACCGAAAAGAATTTCTTCCAAAAGATGATGGAGAACGAGGAGCAGCGTGCTTTTTTGATGAATGAGATGAAAGAGGAAGTTTATTATCGGGCTAGGGAGCAGTGAAACTAGTTAAACCGATTGTTGTTCCAATTGCTCAGGGATTAAAGGAAGTAAGGAGACGGTTCCTACGTTTCCAAGAAAAAAACATTTCCAAAGAAATGCAGTGCAGGGTTAGTTCACTCGCTTTCTCCTACCCTTTTTTTAAAATGAATAGGATGTAAATTTGTCAAAAAGTGGGTTATGAAAAGGTGATTGATAGGATACACGAAATAACAGAGAATGAAGCAAGAAAACCGTCCATTTGCTTTCTGCCGAAGGTCCCCGACCCTTCTATCGCCTGCTAAGAATCGGAAGTTACAAGTCAATGGCGAGCAGCTTCACAGTGGCTTTGACTCTTTGCACAATAATGCAGGGGTATGGTAAAGATTGGTATACAAACTGTCATTCGGTTGTAAAATTATTGGCTAGCTGCGGTAATAAGTATATCATCGCCGATAAATTTCTGTGGCTGTAATCATTTATACTTAAAAAGGTTTCTGTTGATTGTTATTATATAGTATATACATTAATGTTGGGAGAGAATTAATTTTGGCAATAAATAATCATTCATTTAAAAGTATAGGCTCCTTTCTACAAGATAACGTGTATTATATCCCCGATTATCAAAGAGAATATTCGTGGGAAGAAATGCAAATAGATGACTTTTGGCTGGATCTTCAAAATTTAATAGATGGAGATGAAGAGGATCACTTTTTTGGACAAATAGTAGTCCATAGTGATGCTGAAGAAGATAAGAGATTTATCATTGATGGTCAGCAAAGAACAACAACTTCTGTTATTTTTTTAAGTATTCTAAATAGACTATTCGATTCTTTATATAAAAATAGTAATCATTACGCTTCACGTGAAAACTCCGAAGATATAAGGATTAAATATATAGGAAGATGGTCAGAGCATAAAGATAGTTTACGTTTAAAGTTATCTAACAAAGACAATTCCTACTTTATGAATAATATTCAGAAGGATACCGATACGGAACCTGAAAAACCGAAGCCTAAGTCCCAAAAAAGAATTTATGAGGCTTATTATTATTTATATGAAAAACTAACTAATAAGCTGAGCAAAGAAACAAACTTGGAGCAAAAATTCATTGTTTTAAATGAGTACTATGAATATTTCATAAATAAATTTAAGGTAATGTATGTAGAAACTAACGCATTAGAGGAAGCATTTATAATTTTCGAGTCTCTTAACGCAAGAGGAAAAGGTTTAGAGACATCTGATTTATTAAAAAACCATATATTTAAAAATGCTAAAAGTCAAATTAACTATGTTAAAGATAAATGGGAGAAGATGCAATCAATAGTTGATAATGCAGATATCACTAAGTTCATAAGACATTATTGGAATTCAAAAGAAGAATTTACGAGAACGGTTAAATTATATAAAAAAATAAAGTATAAAATAAATACTGAAAGGAAGTGTATAACTTTAGTTGATGAACTTGAAAAATTAGCACCACTTTATAATTCATTGAGCAGTAGGGACGATGATTTCTTTTTTACAAATAAAGACTTAAATAAAAGCTTAAAAAACTTAAAAACGTTTAATGCTAGTTCGTTTTATCCAATCGTTTTAGCAATGTATAATAAGGATTTTGATGAAGAGTCTATATTTGAGGTTGTGAAACAAATAGAAACATTGATTTTTAGAAACATTATCATTTCTGGAAAAGTAGCTAATAAATATGAAGTATTATTTGCGGAAATTGCTTTGGATATAACTAATAATAATGAAAACAAAATAAATTCTATAAATAATTGTATTCGTAAGTTACAAATAACGGATTCCGAATTTTATAGTGCCTTTAGCATGGCTAAAATCACAAAAAAGCCAATAATAAGGTATATCTTTAGAGAGATTAACTCTTTATTTAATAATGAAGTAGCTATAATAGAAGATAATAATAAAATTCATATTGAACACATTATGCCAGAGAAAATTGGCAAATGGGAAATTGAACCAGAGATCCATGAGGAGTATTTATGGAGAATAGGAAATCTTACATTATTAGGTGAAGAATACAATAGGGGAATCTCAAATAAACCATTTACTAATAAACTTGACGTTTATAAAAAAAGCAGTATAAAACTTTCCAATGATTTAACTAATTACAATGATTGGGGTGTAGAACAAATTGAAAAAAGACAGAATAGCTTGGCGGAAATGGCTGTAAAAGTCTGGGGTGTAAAAGGAAAATAATTATAAGGATGAATTAGTAGAATTAAAGGTTACTCTTAACGGCCTTGATAAGTTGTCATAAATAAATTTGAACCCCGATTAGATTAACGGAGCTGTTGTATAAATCGGGATTATTAATTAAAACTCCCTCAGATAAATTCAATTTACTCTTAAATGCTTGATTGTTCGCAGGATTGCAACCACTTTTCGTAACTATAACGGATGAATGGAGTGGACATTGATAATAAGGGCTACATGAAGGCATGCAGGGATAAAGGAGTTGTAAACCCCAAGTATTCTAATATTACTGTACGCATTCAATGCACCTTTACAAAACCCTGGATCCTTATGAGGACTATATATTGATGTGGTTGAAAAAACATTCCGATAAGACGAGTGCCCAGGCACATGATTGGTTGCAGGAAAAGTTAGAAGTTACGACAGTAGCCGAGAATACAGTACGAAACTATGTGAATGACTTAAGGGATAGATATCATATTCCCAAGGAAATGGCTGAACTTGTATATGGAACGGTAGAAGAGTTTCCAAAGGGAAAACAAATGCAAGAAGATTTTGGAGAAAAGTTTTAATATACAACGAAAAGGGAGAAAGAACTAAGCTTTACATGGCCGAGTTTATCTTATTTCATTCACGTCGTTTCAAATATGTAGAGTGGATGGATCGCCTTCTTCGTACAACGGACTTAATTAGAAAGCAGAAAAATGCGTTTCGATATTTTGGCGGGATGACGGAAGAGATTGTATATGACCAAGATCGTTTATTGGCTGTCAGTAGGGAAATTATATTCCTTATTTTTTGATATAATTGATTTCAGGCATTGCTAGCATCCTTCCACTCTCCCATCATTTATTGATTCGACACCAATAACGACAGGGTATTTTGAGGGGGCTGGTAAGCCTTTTTTTGTGGAACCTTCTAATATTTTGGTTGCAATACTCTTAACTTTTATTTTGCACTAAACAATTGGCACTTGAACCATAATCACATATTACTCTTTTATCTAAACTTGTTAAAAATAATTGATCTTTTCCTTTTAATCTACGCTGGACGTTAACTCTTTTGCTTTGAAATGCCTCTGTTGTATTTGGCAAGTAAAAAATGTATGAATGGCAATTAAAAATGCATGCCACTTACCGCCTCAACGTATTACTGTAATAAAGATTCCTTATAACGGAAACTTTCACCGTTAAAAAGGAGTAGATGGGAATGGTGGATCAGCCGATCAATCACTGCTTCTGTTAGTATTGGATTTCCAAAAACATGATTCCACTGCCCAAATTGTAGATTGGTAGTAATCACCAGGCTTTTATAAATGACTTGAAACAATAGCTCCGCGCCTTTTTTATGAAGAGGAATGTAACCTAGTTCATCCAAAATTAAGAGCTTCAACCTTTCAAGCTGCTTGATCAGCCTGGGGAGGGAACCATTCTGGTTCGCCTCAATTAACTTATTTGCTAAAGCTGCCAATGTAAAGAACTTCACTTTGGTGCCGTACCTATGTATGGCATTTAAGCCGATTAAGGTTGCCAAATATGTTTTCCCTGTACCCACTCCACCATATAAAATCAAATTCTCCTTTTTATGAATAAATTCACCTTGAAGAATACGATCCCGGTCAATCCCTTGAGGGATTTGAATATGCTCCCAATGAAAGGGCTGGTCACCTGTTTTTGGCAATTGTGCCTGCTTGAGTAATAAGTTCATTTTTCTTTCTTCCCTATTCTCTATTTCCCTTTCAAATAACTGAAGAAGATAATCATAATTATTATCCGCTTTAATTTCATGATAATGCTCTCTAATCCAACTCAACTTTAGGCGCTTTGCGTATGCCTCGATTTGCTCTTTCATCCAGATACACCCCCGCTTTGGAGTAGAGCATCATAATGAGAAAGCCCTCTAGTTGCTGCAGGCATATCTGGTAGATTAATAGCCGGGTGTATCTCTTTATGTGTATGATCCTGCTTTATGATCGAGTAAAAACAATGCTTGATTTGATCTGTACTTGGATGTCCATGAGAAGAAGCCATCGTGAGAGCTTCATTGAGTAAAGAAAAGTCGTCATTCTTCAGAAGTTCTCCAAGTAGGCGTAAAACATCCTTCTGCTCTTCTTCTGAGCAGTTCTTTAAATAGTCCGTCCAGATAGCCGGAAATTGGTTATAGATACTCGAGTACTTGATAGCTCTTGGTCGTTTAGACAATAAATCCAGATAAGGCTGCCATATCATTGATTTACGGCTTACGCCGTAGAGTCTGTAGTGTTTGGCAATTACTTCATGATCTTTATTTAAAATGGCAATTTCATTATAAACAATACGAACCCTAACCTTTTGCTGGGCAAACCTCGGAGAAGTTGAATATTGCTTTTTATCTATGGTCACCAAACCGTATTTGTCAGACTTTAATTCTTAGTATCGGGCGCATTCAAACCCCTTCTCAGGCAACATGGTAAAACTATCAAAATCCTCTTCAAATAACTTCGATTGAAGTACCTTTTTATCGTAATGTACGCGGTCGCGATCGTTTTCTGCCATTTCCCATAATCTTTTATTGAAATGCTCTATATTTATAATCCTATTTTCGGGCAATAAAAAGTTATTTCTTACATACTTAACCATTGCTTCTACATAACCTTTTTCATTTCCTTTGCCTGGATTACAGAAGCAATACAAAACGTTCAAATGTATCTGTTAGTTCACGCTCCCCCTTAGAAAATATTTTGTTTACTGCAGGAGATAAATTATCAAACCGTATCGTCTTCGGAACCCTTCCCATATGTTGAAACATGCGCTGTAATCCTTCTAGTAAGCATTCTGTGTTTTTCGAAAGAAAAACCTGAAAATAAAAGCTGTTACTATGCGGAAAAGACATTACCAGATACGGTAAATCAATTGTTTCTAAATCATATTTGAATGGGGCCGTCCCAAAGTCAACCTGGGCAGTACCTAGTATAGATTCAAGCGGTAATGCTGCTTCTGTCATTGACTCCTTCAGTTCTTTCTTTCTCTTCGATACATAATCACGTATCGTACGGTCTGAACCGGTAAAGCTATGGAAATCTCTTAACTGTTCATACATTTTTTTGGCTGTTCGCTGATACTTCTTTTTCTTCTTTAGATCTTCCTTAATCCACTTATCGACGATGGTTTAACCGGATCCATAACCCGTGCCTTACGCTTTTGTTTTCTCTTTCTTTTGAACTCTTCCTGGTTCGCGTATTTACTTACCGAACGCGGGTCAACTTCCATCCTTCTAGCCACATCGGCATAAGATTCACCTATTTGATTTACCTCGTGTCTGATATAATCAATTTGTGCCACTGCTAACATCTCCTAAATATCCTCCTGTTAAACGTTGTTGGTCCAACGAGGAGTTTAAAGTTATTTGGGGGAGTTGGCAAGTGGCGCATTTAATTTATGTTTGCTCCTACGGATCATACATAAATTAAATGCCAAACCGTACATTTTTAGTTTGCCATAAACAATTGTGTTGCTTACATTCGAACTGCTAGTAAAAATGAAGGTGCTTTAACTGAACAAATGGAAAAAATAGAGGAATTTATCTCAGAAAAAACTGGAAACTAGATTCTGTTTATACTGATGTTGGATCTGGGGTTAAGGTGAATAAAAGTCTTCATAAAATGATTGAAGACGCTCAAAAAGGAAATATTGATATTATCGTTGCTGCTGATACGACCCGGATTCTTAGAACTAATGAGATAGCTAACGTATTAGGAAAGCTACGAGAATCCAAAGTTCATCTTATTACAGTATATAGGTTTTTAAATAATGATATAACTATGTTAAATCTTTATGCTTATATAAGTGAATATGAAGCTAAAGCAAAAAGCCAAAGAATTAAACATGGAATAAGGTTAAAGAAGGAAAAGTCTCTAGGAGAGCTGGGTTGATTACTCGTCATCTGCTATCGTTAAGTTTGTGAATTAATATATAAGAAAAACAACAAGCTAGCATTTTATAATGCTGGCTTGTTGCAATTCATAAGACAACCTAGTAACGATTTATATATTACTATAACCTTAGTATATAAATAATCTTACATATACTGCATTTCGTGTTTAGAAGCATTTTTAGATTTAAAATTTCAAGTATCAGCACACCTATACCCATAAAGTAAATCCATTGTCAAATTAAAATTTAAAACCTAGATTTATACTTTCTTCATTATTTGTCTAATAGGAAAGGCGTTTTTTGTAAGAAAAGTTTTAAAGTGATATTATTAGAGTAGAGTTGGGATTTAAAGTAGTTATATAAACTGGAAAAGATTAGGGTTTTTTGTTATTGGAACATAGAAAGTGCCAGATACAGTAATAGAATAACTAGTGGAACTAATAGGTGAATATAGATTATATCAGCGAATGTCAGTCATTTTAGTAAAAAGTTTGGTGAAGAAACTTTTGGGGGATGACTGACATTTTTGATTAGTAAAAGTGTTATCGCTATAGATGAAGAAAGAGGAGTGAGTTGGGATTCAGAATTTAAATCATTAGAACTACTTGGGCATAAAATAGAATATTTTTTACAACAAATCTAGATTTCTCGGAATATTTGGTGGGGGTTGTTATAATGGGGAAGAATTTATCAGCTGTTGGCATTGAGTTATTAAAAGAGGCACTATGCAGTATTTACTGGTACAAAAGTAATTTGAGGAGTTTTTTGAGTAATTGTATAAATGATACCACTATTATTAATCGTCCAGATTGGAATGGTTATAAAAGACAAATTGTCTCGGATATCATTGATGAGCTATGTAGTAGTGAGGAGGAACAAGGATGGCAGTTATTGAAAGAGAAATAGAAAAAATAGAATCGAGCGATAAGACGCAGACGAAAACTTTATATTATCTCAGGGAAGGAAAAGATATTATAGAGAATTTGGGTTTTGAAGAACAGCAGGAGAAGGTAAGTGCATTACTACTAAGAGGTATTCAGAGCAAAAACTTAAACATTTTTATTGGCTCAGGTTGCTCCCTACCGGCAGTCGAATTAATGGGTTCTACATTTAAGTCTCTAAAAGAACAAAATAAATCTCTTATACTAGGGAGCTATGGTGGTGATAGTGCCGATATAGAAGGATATTTGAATTGGTTAAATACAGGGATAAGGTTTATTGACCAAAATTCAAATCCAACAAAACTAGAATCACAAAAAAGGGAAAAATTAATAAAGTCATTTAATGTAACTAAGGAATTCTTAGTTGATAGTATTGTTAAGGATTATGACAAAGAGGATAAAAGTATTTTAAGTACTAAGAATAACTACCAGTTATTTTACAACTCAATATTCTCAATAAGAGGTATTAAAAATTATTCTCCAGTAAACATCTATACAACAAACTATGATTTATTTAATGAAATTGCTATGGAGTCACTTAATATCCAATATACAAATGGCTTTAGGGGAACGGTAAATCGGATTTTCGATCCTGCAGTATTTCAACTCAGACTAGTAGATGATGAAAATAGATATAAAGATAAATGGAGTGTTGTTAGAAAGTATGTAAAATTATATAAAATACATGGATCTATTGATTGGAGATATGACAGTAAGGTTAAAAATGTTGTTCAGTCTAATTTAATAAACGAGTCATTAGAAGATGTATTAATATATCCAACTATTAACAAACATATAGAAACGCAGCAAACTCCATATTCCGAGTTATTTCGCGCCCTTACTGTTAATCTACAAAAACCTGATTCAACCCTAATTATAATTGGTTATGGATTCCCAGATCAGCATATTAATCATCTAATTTCACAATCCTTAAATAATGAGGACTTTAATTTGATTGTATTTGGTAATCAGACAGAGGAAAATGCTGAAGAATTTATTAAGCAACATCAACATAAAGCTAACTTTCATTTTATTGGAGGTTCTATAAGTTCTGCTGACGATGGGCATTTCTTTTCGAATGTAATAAATTATATTAGCGGTGGTAATCTAGATGAGGAATAAAAGTATTGGTAGTATAACTAAAGTATTTTTCAATAAAATAGTTATAGAAGTTCCATCACCTTCCGACATTCAACACAATCATAAAGGTGATATCTATATCTGTAATGGTTTAAATGATTATATCACAATTTATAAGGATTTAAATAATAAATTTATTTATCAAGTAACGGGACTTTATGAACAAGAAAAAGCTTTTATGGATTATGAGGAATCTAAGTTTTATCAATATGCATATTTTGAAGCGGTTCCAGTTGGTGAGATTTCAAATAAAAAATTTGAGTATGGATTGTCAACATTTCCTATGATAAATGAAGAAGTGTATCTTACAACTGTAGATGATATCCAAAGTATTCTTATACCTGATAATGAACCATTATCATTATCTTTAGGTCAATTAACCACTCATCAGTATATTCCTAGATTTTCAATTGATTCGTTGTTTACTAATCATATGAGTATTTTAGGAAACACAGGGTCTGGAAAATCTACAACTGTTAGAAAAATGTTAAATGAATTATTAAGTCTGGAAAATAGAGGGTTAGATCCAAATCAGATGAATTTTATTATCTTTGATATCCACAATGAATATAAAGCATTTAGTGAAGAATATGCTTCTTACGTTAGTGTGGATGACATAGCTATACCATTAGAAACCCTAACATTGGATGATTGGATAAATTTAGTACAGCCTTCATCAGCCGTGCAGCTACCAGTATTAACCAATGGTTTAAGGATGGCAAGTTTGTTTCGCTCAAATGAAAACCATCATAAATGGATAATGGCATTTTGTGCTTTGGAACTTTATAATAATCAGCAAACAGATGCTGTTACAAAAAGAAGTAAGATTGTTGGATTGCTTGATAAACTTGAATCAGATGAGATTAGAAGGGTATTAAGGTTATATAATGCACAATACGGCAATTTTCCCCAAGACCACGAGAGTGACTTTAAGAATGTTATACAAGCTTATATTGAAGAACATTCTAATGTTGAATATGAACATTGCCAGAAACAATTAACAACATTATTGGAAGAAGCTTCAAATAAAATTATCTCTTTAACAGAGATAAAAGATGGGATAGATATGATTCTATTGCTGGAGGAATCCAAAGGGAACTCACAAGTAAGATCCCATTGTTCTACTTTAATGACACGTATTGATAATTTAATTCTTACTTATTCAAATACCTTATTTGATAACAATAGCGAAAAAATTAATTCTTTTAATGAAATAATACAATTTCAAAAAGCGTTAACTATATTTGATTGCTCTTCACTCGATGATAATGACTTACTATTTTATACAAGTTATCTATTAAGAGAAGTACTAGAAAGACAAAAGGAAGTAAGGAAAAATGATAGGCAAATAAGCAAGATATATAACTTTATTTTAGATGAAGCACACAGATATCTTACTGATACAAATCAGGAAGGGCAAATAAAGTCATTACGAATGTTTGAAAGAATATCCAAGGAAGGTCGAAAGTTTGGTTTATTTTTAATTGTAGCGAGCCAAAGGCCAAGTGAATTATCAAAAACTGTATTGTCACAATGTAACAATTTTATTTTGCATAGAATTAGAAGTAATTTGGATTTAGACCAAATGCGTAAAAGCATTCCATATATAAATGATTCTCAATTGTTTAGGCTAACACATTTAAAAACAGGTGTTGCATTAATGGCCGGTGAATCATTTGTTGTTCCTATGGAAGTCTTAATCAGCGGGGAAGATTATGGAAGGGAGTCAGCAACAATAAAGCCGAGTGAGCTATGGCAAGTCCAGATTGGCGAATTAAGAGTATAGTAGAGACATAAACCGAAATTTAATACATGCCCTTCTAAAAAGTAGGTTAGATGGGAAAAGTACCCAATGTATCAATTGTTTGTTTATCAATACTAAAGACGTACTAAAGGTGACATTATATTTAATAGACAGATAAATGTAGATGAAAAGGGTAATAATAAAACTGTAATATTGGAATACGATGAAGTCTTAAAAAGTTTTTAAACCTAAAAAGTTAGGAAATAGTACAGAGCTAATACAGTGCTTTAAAAGTAGAGTAACGAGCCTGAGATATCAAGCTCGTTTTTTCGATTCTTTGCCCCTTAGATATTAACGGTGACCCCTACCATAAGTAAATAAATTTTTTAAAAACAATCTAGTGTCAGCTCCTTGTTTTACAAACAACTTTTAAGGGTAAACAAATATAAATACCTAATTGAAAGGAGTCCATTATGACTGAGAAATCATTATACGAACGCCTGGGTGGTATCTATAACATAGCAGCTGTTGTCGATCATTTTGGAGATGCGTTAGTGAAAGACCCGATTGTTGGAGAAAATACTAATAATGCTTATATGAAGGACTGGTACGAAAACCACAGCTGGCGTGGAGCGGGTTTCAAGGTTTTGACCACCTTATGGGTTTGTGAAAAGGCAGGGGGACCTTATCGTTACATCAGTACGGAACCTAACCGTGATTCTCTGGATTTAGAGCCGACACATTATGATATGAAGCTAACAGAGGAAGAGTTTGATGCTGCAGGTAAGCTTTTAGCTGAAACACTTGACCATTTTGAAGTGCCTAATCGAGAGAAAAATGAAGTTCTTGATGCCTTTATGGATCATAAAGAGGAAGTTATTAGTGGTACAATCAAATAAGCTATTTAGATAGAAAGGTTTGGTCTCGCGCTGCTTAAATGAATGTAAGAGGAACAGGTATCTCGTTCAGTTGTTGATAGACCCTTAAGACTGTATAAAGTTTGAGGGGTTTTTTGAGTACCCGTTTATTTTTCCTGAGGACGCTGTATTGGTAGCTGGTCACCTGCATACAGTAAAAACATGTATAACAAATATGATCAGTTTGGAACCAATGACTTGCCGGATGATAAAAAAACTATAGGTCAAAGGGACAGGTGGTGTCCACAATGAATTGATCATCCTCGGACATTGCACCTTTCCCTTTTTTATTCAATACAAAAACAGCTCCACGACAAATACTGAAAAACAGGAGAGCAGGGCAACACTCACCAGGCTTGCTCCACGGTAAGCAAAAAGAATAGCAGCAACAAAGCCAACCAGCCCGGAAATTGGCGATGCCGTAGCATCTAAAATGGCCGGAAAAACCATTACTGCCAATGTCACATAGGGAACGTAGTATAAAAACGATCGGATATAGACATTTTTGATTTCTTTTCTGATAAGGGTAAGCGGCAGCACCCTAATGAGATACGTTACCACTGCCATCACGAAGATGTAAAAAATAGCGTTATTCATGCTTATGCTCCTTTACTGGAAAGATGAATGCCGCGATACCGGCTATTAAAAAGGTTAAAATAATAATTTTTACACCGGATGACATGGACGCCAAGGCGGGAAGCTCTGCAAATGCAAAGCTCAGTACCATGGAAATGATAATCAGTCCGGAAAGGGTTTTATTGCCTTTTGCTGGCGGGATAATGACAGCGATCAGCATTCCGAACAGGGCAATACTTAATGCACTCATCAATCTGGGCGGAAGAATATTTCCGGAAACAACCCCAAACAGTGTACCCAATGCCCATCCCGGCACAGCAGCACTCATTACGCCATAAGCATAATAAGGGCTTAGTTTTCCTGGAGCCGCAATAGACACGCCGAATATTTCATCCGTAATCCCATATGCCATTGTTAATCGATGGAAAAAGGACGTGTTTGGATCAATTTTTTGCGATAAAGCAAAAGACATGAGAAAATACCGGGAATTGATAATCAGCTGTGTGACAGCAATTTCAATCATGGTTGCGGCACCGGCAATAAGCGTAATCCCGGCAAACTGTCCGGCTGATGTTAAATTAGTCACGGACATCAGTACCGCTTCAAACCAATTTAGCCCGGCTTGCTTGGCAAGAATGCCAAAGGTAAATGAAACCGCAAAATAACCCATTGCAATGGGAATCCCGTTCTTTAGCCCGCTTTTCCATTCCTCTATGTTTGTTTTCATTTTACTTCCTCCAATGATGCTGTGGTGAAAGGGTCATTTTATAAGAAACGTTTCTATGTTCATTGTTTCGTTAGATACTTTTTAATATCAAAGTGATTCTAGCATAGGCATTTACATTAGTAAAATTAATAATTATAATAGTTAAATAAGGATATCTAATGAAAGTAGGAGAATGTCATTGAATCGCTATGATGTTTTTTTGAAGGTGATTGAAAAAGGAAGTTTTACGAAAGCGGCGGAAGCGTTGGGTTACACACAATCGGCGGTAAGCCAGAAGGTCCATGCGCTGGAAGAAGAGTTGGCCACTACGTTGATTTCCCGCTCCCGTAAAGGAATTACGCTGACTGCGGACGGGGAGGAATTTCTGCCATTTATTAAAAAAGTGAATAATTCCTATCGGGAGCTCATGGAAAAAAGCCGGGAAATGCAAGGACTGGAAAGCAGCAATATTCGGATCGGCACGTTCACCAGTATTTCCAGTCAATGGCTGCCTGGTTTAATGAAGGAATTTAAGCAGCTTTATCCGTCAGTCCATTTCTATCTTCAACAAGGTGAGTATACAAGTATTGTCAAGTCGATTAAGGAAGGCAGCGTGGATTTTGGCTTTGTCAATCCTGATGCAGCAGACGATCTGGAGACAGTTTCCCTGAAGCAGGATTACATGCTGGCAGTGCTTCCGGAAGATCACGTGCTTCGGACGCGCCCAAGTATAACATTGGAGGAGCTGGCCAATGATCCCTTTATTCTGCTGGACGAAGGGACTTTAAGCGAGCCATTGGAAAGTTTCAAAGCAAATGGCCTGCATCCCAATATCGAGTATCGTGTTATTGATGATTACACGATTATGTCGATGGTGGAAAGCGGACTCGGTATCTCCATACTATCTGAACTGGTGATGAAAAACGTCAGCTACCGAATGGTGAAAAAAGAAATCACGCCGCCTATCACCCGCATGATTGGCATTGCATATAAAAACAAGCATACATTACCCATCGCAAGCCGGCATTTTATTGATTTTATCATCCAGAAGTTTAAACATGAACGGCATCTTTTTGAGTAGACAGATTATTTCCAGGGACAGATGACATGCACTATTTTTAGTAAGTATCAGATATTAAACCTGGCCGCTCTGTCTCCAAAACTGGAGAGGTCACTAAAAATTGCAGGCAGGTGAACCGTATCATCAGTAAACATCTGGCCATTTTTAAGTGATGGGTCAAATAACTATTCGATGTTCTTGAATCATGTTATTGTAGGTCTAATTAATAAAAAGAGAAGGATGGCGGTCTTTTTGAGTAGGTTAATGGACAAAAAAAGCTGGTCAATAAAGGACTCAGCCTCTAAACTGTCATTTGAAACAGCTGGCGGCGGTAATTGGGATGAATGGGATAGATATATATCCATAGAGGGTAAAAAAGCTTTTCATATAGGGAATATATGTGGTACTTGCGAGTTTTTCTTTGAGCGCTTAGATGGTGCAAACCAGGGTATTTCGCCTAAAGTAGTTAGTACAGCTTTACAGGAAGGGATTTCAAAGCTGGATGATGAATTCCTTTCAAAAGTTTCATTAATACTGCCAAATGGGGAATATGAAGTATCACTTATTGAGGCGAATCCAAAATTAGTTGACTTGGGTAAAGAAGAAGATTATTTTTCTAATGAACAAATCCAGGTTTGGGGAGAGGATGAATTCTGGGGATTGCCGCACTACCCTAAAATTCAATACTATCGCAGTTTAACAAAGGAATTAACACATAAATCAAAGTTATTTGAGTTTGTTGTTCCAACATTCCCAGTGCATTGGCTGAATGAAGGCACCGTAGACAAGTATAAATCATTAATCTCGGATGGAAGCAGACCTGCAGCATTGTGCTTATCTGTATTGGATATAAAAGAACCTGCCGATTATGAAGCTCATACAGACCACCCGCAGCATTGGTGTTTAACACATTATGTTGTAGATGGTCATCACAAGATCTTCTCGGCTTCCTTACTTAATAAGCCAATTACTTTACTTTCCTTCTTGGCAAAAAAAGAGTGCATTGCTGATGAGAAGGATATACAAGAGTTGTTTAGAAGTTTTTAAAATAATCGTGGTTTCGGAATTACCCGTGTTTACAAATGACGGCTTGATTCAAAATTAGTGAAGATGTTTAGGAAGCGGCGTGATGGTGCGATGCTTTTTTAAGATGACATCTTCCCCTCGGTTGATGCGGCTCGATTTTTGGAGAAGATTTACCGGGGAGTTAGGGTGTTACGGGGGAGCCGTATCTTTATAAGTACTGCATATGCAGAGGTTTTAGAAGTACGGAGGGATCGGGATGGGTACAGGAAGGTTGAACAATATGAAACCTATACATTTTAAAGAAGATGAAAAAGGAAATAAATTTGTATTATTGTCCGAAGATGATTATTGTTTTTTAAAGGAATTGGCTGGAAGCGTAAAAGAGTTAGAACAGAACAAAGAGCGGCTTGAATTAATAAAAGAACAACAGAAAGAAGAAATCAGAAAAATATCTGAGCAAAACTATCGTTATCGTGAAGCCATCATCGAAGCGATGGATTTGGGATTGTATGGCGATAGTGATAGCGGGATCATGACAATGTATGAAATTCTCAATGAAGCATTGGGAGAATCAAAATAATTCGATAGTGAAAAATGCAGGCTCACAAAACTTTGAGCCCGCATTTTGCTAAACGCTTAGGCCTGGAAAATATAAATTGACCTCCTGATGATAAGCTGCTTATGCATTCCTGACTGAACCCGCATAAAAACCTTCCTTACCAACTGCACTTCATCCGCATTCCTGTATTTAATCACATAGCCCATACATACATCCCCGCCGCCATGAATACCGTTAGCAGGAGCGCTCCCAGTACAATGAATGAAATTCGTTTCAATATATATGGCTCCTTCGACTGAATACCAAACATGTGAGCACCGAGCATAACTCTGGCCGGAGTAGCCATGGAAGCAATGGCAGCACTCGTGTTTTGGGAATAGGCGACGATATCAGTCGGAAGCCCGACCTGACCGGCAGTATGAAGCTGCAGCTTAATGAACATGGCATTGGAAGAAGTCGTGCTCCCAGTAAGGAATCCACCCATTGCTCCGATCAGCGCAGAGACGACTAGAAAACTTTCGCCAAATACTGCCCCCGTCGTGTCAGAAATGACGGAGACCATCCCTGAAGCCCCCATCAATTGCGAAATTGCAACAAAGCTGGAAGTGGTAATGAGAAAAGGAACCCATTGTTTCACTGTTTTATTCAGCAGATGAAAGACATCTTTCCAGGAGATCTGAAAAATAAAAATGGAAATAATGCAAGTAACCAGCAGCCAAAACCCGGGTGAATACAGTAAAGCGAGTTCATAATCGTAAGCCGGCATCCGGATGACTGCATAGGTTTCCAGAAACGTCTGGAACGGTGTATCCAGCCGGGTGAAGAAAATCAGCACTGTCAAAATAATGTAAGGGCTGAAAACTTTTAGCATCCGCCCAGGTGCCGGGCTTTTCCCATAGTGCTGCCTGCTGCTCCTGGCCATCATTAACCCAGTCGCAATGACAGCCAGTGAGCTGAGCACCCCCGCAAGCTCTACACTAAGATAATAGTTAAGGAAGAGTATACCTCCAGTAAGAATAGCGTAAATGATAAGTATCTGTTTCCAGTGCATTTTTGCTGCAGCCCAACCGCCTGCAATCAGCACAGCAAACAAAATGAAATAAGCGAATATCGGGATATTCATCACTGCTGTTCCGAATCCGAATTGTTCAAGCGGTATCCCGCCGAGTTCGGCACCGATAATGGTTCCGGTTGCCAGGGCGCCCCAGGGAATGGCAATCAGACTGATCAGACCCAGCAGGACTGCTTTCACTTTAGAAAATCCGATTGCGGCAAGAATTGGCGTCACCATCATAAAGGCTACACCGAATCCGCTCGTTGACTCAATTAATGGTGACAGCCCGCCAATAAGGATGAGCACTTGCAGAACCTTATTACTCGTCGCACCGGATATGAAGTTTGCAATAGACTGAATCCCGCCCGTGTGCTCCATCAGATGGAAAAGGAAAATACCAAAAAACAGCACATATGCAGCTATAAAAGCAATTAGCACACCATGAAAAGATGCATGCAGAATTTCCCCTCCTCCAATTCTATACTGGCTAAAAAGGAAGGTTAAAAGAATCGTAAGCCCATAAGTCAGAAGGGAAGCACGCAATGACGTAAGCTTAAGCAAAAAGAGAAAAATGATAATGAATAATACTGGTAATATGGCAACTAGAAATAACATGACATCAGCCCCGATGCTCCACTTTCATTTGTTCATCAATTATATATTATCCTATCATATGGATAGTTATTTATGGTGAAAAGCGTCAGGTATCTGTAGGGAAAGCCCTTTTCACCGGCAGATAATTTTAAGGACACTGCAAGATTTTTTGTATCTGCCGTAATATAATGAATGAACAAGGTGCCTTCCTTTACTTAATTATTCCCATAGATGAATCCATTATAGAAAACGAAAATAAGCTCCTTATCTACTTAACCTGTCCACATGTTGAAGAAAATAATTAATACGTTTCAATCTGAAGTCTTTGATTTCCATTTATCCAAGTGATTACTGAGTTCACCGAGGTTAATTTTAGGAGAGATGAGAAACTCCCTGCAACCTGGCATTTGGTATAGCAAAATAGGTGCAATCCAATAAATTTATTGCATGAACACTTCATAAGTATCCTGATAAAAAAGCACTGCTTTTAATTGTTGATTTTACAAATATAGATGGAGAATACTGCCTAAAAAAACTAAACATGCCCGGGTTATCCGGGCATGTTTAACATTATTGCTGATATTCCTTTTCCGTGCCGCTGTCAAATTCGATTTCCAGTTCTATCTCAATGGCATCTTCGGGAATGTTAAACCCTTCTATAACTGCATTTAATACTTCCTCATCTGGTGTCTTTTCATCGAAATGGAACGAAGAAAAAATGATGTCCAATTGTTCCATCGCTTCATCACCAATTAAATCGATGCCTTGCTCTCTATCCCTGTAGGATGCTTCCATTTCATCATTTGGTTCATTTTCGAAATCCACATCAAGTGCATCGTCATCGTTTTCTGTGTAATCAGCTTCCAGGTCAAAACTAAAAAAACCGTATTCTGTATTGGTATCGGCATCGGTGCCGGTGTCATTGTTGGTGTCATTAGTATTGCCTGTTTGCTGTTCGCTATCGCCCGTACCATCATCAGGCGGATTTTCTACCTCATCATTATTACCACAGGCAGCAAGCAGTAAAGTTAATATTATAACAGCTCCCAGTCGGAAAAATGTTTTTTTCATTTAACCACCCTTATTCATTTGTTTGTTGATATTACTATTTACGAAAAAGATTTGAATTAAACATATCGGGTTTTTAAATGAGCTGGCAGCCCTCCTATACATAAACATTTCATGTCATCTGAGTATTTAACAATTAATGAAGAAATTTAACTGGACTAAGGCAAGATCACTTTTATCAGAGCCTGCATGAGGCTCGTGCGTTTGAGGACGTTTCTAACCTGTACAATCTAGAGATCTGCTTTATTTTGCTACCACATCAAGCTAATTGGAAGTCGATCTGGATGAAACAGCTGAAAATGCTTGGAACCGTTTTATTAAATTTACAGTTAATTCATTATTCTCACATCAGATTTATGGTACGATAATGAAAAGTTTACCAATTATTGAGAGGAGTTTCTCCTTGTTGAAACCAAAGATTGTATTCAGTGTATTTATATTGTTTTTATTAGCAGGTTGTAACGTATTGGGTCAAAAAGATATTGCTGAAATGGATCCTGCTGAATTGCCGGACGTGATTGCTTTTCAGGATGACTTCACACGTGAGTTTATGAGTTCTTTAGAAGAAGTGGAAGATGGTTATTATTTATTTGAATCGAAGACAGGTGGATATACGATGATGTATCCTGAGAATGCGAAAATGGATGAGATTTATTATGAAATGTCTGGGGATAATTATGAAGGTATCCAGTATGGAGAAAGTAAAAAAACAAATGATTATCAATATAGTGTAAGAGCCACATACAATGAAGGTGGAAGAGCAAATGACTTCAATACATTGAAAGGTATACTTTCAGCCCGAACTGGTTATGAAGGGGATTATGAATCAATAGAATATGATGGCAAAACAGTTCATTTTGCTACCTCCGAATATGTTGATCAGGATGAAGATATTATTTCTTATAATTTCCTGGGAATTATCATGTTAAATACTAGAGATCAATCTCTTTCTATAAGATATAATGTAATTCCAAATGATGATAACAGTATTGATTTAGAGGCCATTCAAAATGAAGTAACGAAAATAATGGAATCCATTGAATTTAAATAACTTTGATACCTCTGTATTCAGTTTATTTCACCAATTACTTTCTCTTAAAACATCATGTAACAGTACAAAAAGCCAATCTATTAATTTTGCAAATGATTCATTACTCTCATATTAGATATATAGTATGATAATGAAAAGTTTACCAATTATTGAGAGGAGTTTCTCCTTGTTGAAATCTAAAATTGTATCCAGTTTACTCATATTGTTTTTATTAGGAGGTTGTAATGTATGGGGTCAAAAAGATATTGCCGAAATGGACCCTTCTGAATTGCCGGACGTCATTGCTTTTCAGGATGACTTTACACGTGAATTCATGGGTTCTTTAGAAGAAGTGGAAGATGGTTATTATTTATTTGAATCGAAGACAGGCGGATATACGATGATGTATCCGCAGAATGCGAAAATGGATCACCTTTTTTATCAACGTACTGGAGATAACTATGAATACATTCAGCTTGGAGAAAATGAAGAAACAAATGAATTTAATTATTATGTAAGGGCGACTTATGATGAAGGAAGAAGAGCTGTTGAGTCGGAAACATTACTAAATTTACTGTCCACATATGTTAGTTATGAAGGAGATTATGAGAAAATCGACAATACAGATACAACGATTTACTTTGCTACGACAGAGTATGTAACCGAAAGTGGAAAAAGTACTACAAATCGCTTCTTTGGCACGGCAATGTCCAACAATAGTGATCAATCCGTTAGGTTTATTTATAACTTGATTGATGATAACGAAGATGCAGATAATGCTGTTGATTTAGAAAGTATTCAAGGAAGTGTTTTGGAAATAATGAAATCTATTGAATTTAATTCAGTGGAATAAAACAGGTGAATTAAATTGAAGAAGTATTAAATAGTGAACTATTAAGAAATAGACTAATGGAATTAGAATACAAAGAGGTCTCTGTGGAAGACATAAAGAGAATATATATAGAAGAAACCGGTAAAAAGCCACCTTTAAATATATAGGTTTATTACCCTGATGATTTCGTTGACAAATCTACTGCAAATGGATTTAATGGTACAATCATTCATTTTTTTGATGAAGAAAAAGACATTAATTAATCTTACACCATAATTAGGGGGAGTGAGGCAGTTGAAGCGCGTGAGAATGAATGGAGACCTGAGGACTGGGCGTATAATGCTTTTGGAGTCTTTTTAGGGAGTAATACTGTTCAATATGATGCCGCACTTGAATTTGATAAAAAAGTTACTGGAAAAATATTAATTAGCAGTAAAGTTTCAAGTAGTAATATAGAGTTTAAGAAAATTGGATTAGGACATTCATTAGGGGGAACTTAAATACATTAATTCAGGGAGTGTAAACTGAACTGTGTAAGTGGAAGAGCGTACGGCTTTCACTTCGCAGTTCAGTTTTTTATT
>NZ_WIXN01000025.1 GCF_010994035.1 Virgibacillus aidingensis | reverse complement strand
ATTGCCAAATACGCCGGGCTGTATTGGCGTAAACATCAATCAGGACGATTCACGGCAGACGATACTTCCTTGTCGCGGAACGGGAACCAATATTTGAGATATTATCTGGTTGAAGCCGCCAACTCGATAAGAAGGCAAATTCCCGAATACAGTGCCTATTACGCGAGAAAGTATCAGGAAGTACCCAAACACCAACATAAAAGAGCACT
Organism: Virgibacillus aidingensis; assembly: GCF_010994035.1. GTDB lineage: Bacteria > Bacillota > Bacilli > Bacillales > Amphibacillaceae > Virgibacillus_N. Next base: position 50,105 of record NZ_WIXN01000025.1, on the reverse strand, counting down.
CGCCCTAACCGCAAGAAAATTTGTGCGTTTGGTTGATGCGCTACTACGCAAAAACCAAATTTACACGCCAAAAGGAGCGTTGATAGATGAAGCATAAAAACTGCTTCTGCATCCTTTGAATATCTTCCAGTAAATCCCAAATATTTACTGGTCTAGCTTAGTACAGAACCTTTTCACCTCGAAAGTCGGATAATCTTACTGTTTCCCCACTGACTGTCTGTAACTCAAAGTCCGGTGCCAATTGTCCCGCATCCAAACCAACCTCAATCTCTGACTCGGAATCAGCTTCTTCAGATGTTGAATTATCGGAATTGCTGTTTGTAATAAAATCGGAAATGACCCAGGCAACTGCTCCCAGCAAAACAATAATAATCATCCATTTTTTCACGTTAATACCTCCAGTTGGATTCTCTTTTAACATTTCCAGGCTTTGTAATCATTTCACTGACCATGCATGTGAAAAAACCCCTTAAGTTGGAAATGAAAATTAAATTCCCTGCTCTATAAAATCGTTGTGAATCAGCTATTTTTTCCATCAGTTCCTATCATATTTGCCGAATGTGAAATTTTGATGAAACCATCTTTTTCTTTTTAAAAACAAGGCATATTATTTTTCCTTGTCTTTTAATACAGCAGGAAATCCTCTTATGAAAACTTAATGCCGGCTGTTTCAGGTGTTTTTTAATTTAATGTGGTTAAAAAAATGAGCTGGAAGAAATTCCTCCAACTCATTTCAGTTAAAATTTATTTAAATAAGAGCTTATTTATATGCTTCATTGGACAACTTCACTTGGATATGCATACAATACATAGCGGTCAGGCGCACTTCCGACCATCGAAAATGGATAACATGTTGAGACGGTCAAATATTCGTCTTTGCGGGATGGATCGATCACTGTCGTGTTATCTGCTTCAACGATTTCATGGTCTCTTATTTCATATATATACGTTCCATATTCCATCTTCACATGAAATTTGTCACCATGCTCCAGTTCGCCAAAATCCCTGAAAACAGTATCTCTGTGACCTGAAAGAAGAATTTGCCGGTTTTGACCGGGTAAACCAGTGTCATGATAATGGCCGACGCCCTGAGCAAGTTCCTCTTCGTCTGTCCCTTCAACAATCGGAATTTCACGATCCAATTTAGGTATATAAAGTAAGCCAATGGTTTCCCCATTTTCATACACTATGTCTTCCACGTTTTCTTTTTTAATTTCCCCGGATGCTTGATTATCTGTTGAAAGCATCGCATGTGCTTCAGCAAGTCTTTCTTCCTCTTTTTGCGAAGAACTCCACAGTTGATAGCCGCCAAATGCTAATAAGGAAACCCCCGCAATAATGAATAGGCGGGAAAAGAATTTTAGCACTGCACCACCTCATTACAATTAAATTATTAATTCTAATGTACACTTTTCTTTCTTTCTCTGCAATAATATTTTTATAAATCACACAATACAATATGAAATAGTCATATCAAGTTTTTTTCAAAAACCAGCACTTGTATTTTCAATCGCTTCATAGGTTTTTGATGCAAATATATTTATAAACCCCTGACAGTAATATAAAAAATATAAGGAAGCTATTTATTTGAAACAGACATAACCTACTGAAAATCCCAAAGAAGTAACATTTGTTTTTGGTGCTACTGAGCCCGATGATGCCTCTCTCTGTCTTTGTTTATCTTATTGCAACCATACTTGGAAGCTTTTCTTTTCTTCACATTCTTTTTTTTTGGCATTTTAATACTGGCAATTATCCTAAATTGCTTGAAATTATATGCATGTATTGACGTTGCAGGATAGACTGATTCTCCCTTTATTTATTAAAGTTTATTAAGAACATCTTCTGCGTTAAATAATAGTCCTGCTAAAATGTTCCAATAAGGAAAAAGGGAACCATTACGGTCCCCATTCCTTTAATTCTTTTTAACCCAAAATTTGAATACGCCGCCTTCATCTGTATCTTTGAGCAGCTCATGGCCGCTGGATTTTGCCCATGCAGCGATATCTGTCTTTGACCCTTGATCCGTTGCATGAATTTCCAGCACCTGTCCTGCTTCCATATCTGTGATTGCCTTTTTCGCTCTGACGATCGGCATCGGACATGCCAGACCTTTTGCATCCAATACTTTATCTGAATTCATCCTTACAGTCACCCCTTTCAAATTTAAAATAATTATCTTACCGCACAACGGTTAGGACCAATTTCCATTTCCCGTTGTGTATCCTCATCTGGAGTAATTTTGCCCATATTTGTCTGACGGATTTCTTTATAGGCATTTGGCTGCGGTGGCAGATTTTCCGTAACAATTTTACGAAACTTCTCTTCATCCTCTATATTTAACCCGTGGTTCTCAGCAAACAAGGTTCCGAGCTTCTCTGCTACGCTGCCATCATCATTTAACTCTTCAATAATCATGAAGTGGGCAGGAAGTACAATCAGTTCTTCCGAGAGCTCACGGTAACGCTTGTAAAGTGTTTCCCTCAGGTCACCAACCCAGTCATCAGCCAAACCTGCAAGGTCAGGTCTTCCGATGGAATCAATAAATAGAATATCTCCGGTCAGCAAATATTTTCCATCCACAACAAATGATGTTGAACCGATCGTGTGTCCCGGTGAATACAATGCATGAATGTTAATGGATATATTGCCAATCGTAATCTCATCATTATCGTTTAATGGCTGGTAATCAAAAACCACTTCCCCGGCATCTTTCGGTGGCAGCCAGTACGTTCCCCCAGTTTCTTTTGCAATGGCTCTACCGCCTGAAATATGATCGGCATGCAAATGCGTATCCAATACATGCGTGATTTTTACACCTTTTTCTTTTGCAAATCCTGTGAAAATATCTGTCATACGTGTAGCATCAATAACTGCAGCTTCTCCACCGGATACGACCATATAGGACAAGCAGCCTTTTCCAAGACGGACAAATTGGTACATTTCACCGCCATTGCTCAGTTCTCCAACTTTAACCGGCTCCATATGCTCGCTCCATGCCTTCATGCCACCTTCCAGATAGGACACGTCAAGACCTTTTTCGGCAAGCATTTCTGCCACCATGATAGATGACCCTTCTTTGGCACAAACGACCAATAATTCTTTATCGTCAGGAATCTGATCCATGATTCCATCCACCCCATCAAGCAGTTCAAAATACGGCACATTCAAATGCTGAAAATGATCCCCTTCAATTTTCCAATCCTCAAATTCATCCGCGTTGCGTACATCCAGTATAAAAAGTTCCTCTTTGTTCATCACTTTTTTTGCAACTTCTTTTGAGCTCATTGCTTTCATAGACATTTACTTTACCCCCTAAGGTATATTTTTAATTAAAAATTTTTATTTTCTTATGCTACTTTCCGATTAAATTACTTATCCCATTTATTTATTTATTTTAATTCCTCTTTTATACGTTCCGGATCAAACCCAATAACCCATGACCCGTTAACTTCTGTTTGCGGCACACCCATTTGACCTGTTTGGGAAACCACATATTTCATCATTTCCGGACTGTGCTCCACATTTATTTCTTTAAAAGGTATATTATTTTCGGATAAAAAGTTCTTCGTCATGACACAAAATGGACAGGTGGTTGTTGTATATACTGTAATCTCATTCAAGTTTTATCCCCCCTTTACTGATTATTTTCCCACTGACTCATCCCGGGAATGACATTTGTTACCTTTGAGAAACCTTTTTCAGCAAGCTTTTGTGCAGCTAAGTCACTTCGGTTGCCCGTACGGCAAACGACATATACATCATCCTCTTTATTCAGTTCTTCCAGACGGCTTTCCAGCTCCCCAAGAGGTATGGAAATCGCTCCTGGAATATGATGGAATGCATACTCTGCCTGCTCGCGGACGTCAACAACAACAATATCTTCTTTAGCATTCAATTTGTTCTGCAACTCATCATTTTTAATGACATGAGGATGTTTTATTTCCTCTTTTTCTTCTGCACTGCTTGCTTTTCTTACATAATGTTTTAATACGTTACCTTCCTCCACTGTTCCCAAATACTGATGTCCGGCGCTTTTGGCCCATGCCTGCAAATCTGCGGTGGATCCTTTATCTGTTGCCTGGACTTCCACTACCTGACCCGGCAGGAGTTCCTTCACCGCTTTCTTTGTTTTAACGATCGGCATCGGACATGCCAGACCTTTTGCATCCAGCACATTGTCTGTTTTAATCATTTTCTATAACCTCCCAAGTCTGAATTATTTTAAGGGACCCTGCCAATCCAACATCCCGCCAACCATATTTACCGCGTTATATCCTGCTGCATTCAGCAAGTGTGTGGCCAACCCACTGCGGTTACCAGATCTGCATACAATAATATATTCTGTGTTTTTATCCAGCTCCGGCATCCGTGTTTGCAATTCTCCCAAAGGAAGGTGTTTTGCTCCCGGGATCATGCCTGCCGCAACCTCATCTTTTTCACGAACGTCCAGGATTATTGCATCACTCGAGTTCTCTTTCAATAAATTCTCTGTCTCTCGTGCTGTTATTTCTTTCAAATTTTAATCCCCCTTCTTTCATTTGTTTATCTTTAAATAAACAGATTTACATTTCCGTTTTCCGCTTCTGACAAGTATGCCGCAACCCCTGCATATTCCACGCCTTCTATTAATTCTTCTTTTTGCAGACCCAATAGATCCATCGTCATCGTACAGGCGACGAGATTCACTTCCTGCTCTTTTGCCATATCAATTAAATCCGGCAATGGAACCGCGTTATGCTTTTTGATCACATTCTTTATCATCTTAGGTCCCATACCGCCAAAGTTCATATTGGAAAGACCCATGTTATCTGCACCTCGCGGCATCATTTTCTCAAACATTCTCTCCAGTTTCCCTTTTTTCGTAATCACCTGTTCATTCTTTCTGAAGGCGTTCAGCCCCCAAAATGTTGCAAAAACTGTCACATCATGATCATAAGCTGCAGCTCCATTTGCTATAATGAATGCTGCCATCGCTTTATCATAATCTCCGCTGAACAAAATAATATTAGTTGATTTCTTTTCTCCCATTTTGTACACCTCTCTGTTTTACATATCTAGTATTTATATTTCTTTATTTCCCCATACGCCTAAGGGTATGTTTCGGCTTAAAAAAATATAGTGAATGACTATATTTTATCTGCTTTTTACCAACAGGTTAACAGCTTCCTGTATATGATCTTCTGTACTTTCCCCTTTTTCTATCTGATCTCTTACACACTGCTCCAGATTTGAGCTTACAACAAGGCCGATGGCGCGATCCAGTGCATTTCTTGCAGCAGACATCTGTACGACAAGATCTTTGCATTCTTTATTTTCTTCCATCATTCTCAGGATTCCTTTCACCTGGCCTTCTACTCTTTTCATTCTATTCTTCATTTGTTCAGTATATTCCATGCTGTATCTCTCCTTTTTTAAACCAGCATTTTTCATTGTTTTTTTAGATTGGGGTTTAATATAATATCCATTGACGTTGAAACCCTTTTTAATAAGGAACCGTGCACTTAAATTGATACCCATCATCGTTGAAGCCATGAGATAAATTTCTTTGTTCTCCATTTCACCATGGTTTCTTCTTAAATAAGCATATGGGATATTTACTGTCCCTTCAACCGGTGACCGATGGGCTGCCTGATAATCTCTGACATCAAGTAAAATTTCATCTGTGTTCCTATATATCTTATCAAAATCAATGTAGGCAATTCCATAAACAGGTATATATCTTTTAAAAATGGAGTTGATTATTAATCAATAGCAAACCCAAGACGATCATGCTCATTTTAACACCCAGGTGCTCACCCGCCTTTTGTTTTTTGGCTAACATTAGCTTATACCCCATCGGGTATTTTGTCAAGGGTAAATTATTTTCTTTTTGCTGTCAAAATTTAAATCAATCTTTCCAATTCCCCTGACTCCACATGAAACAAACAGCCCCTTACTTCCACTTTCTTACCATAAGCTTGATAAACAGGATGATTTTTCAGATGTTCCACTTGCTTTAATACATTTATCTTTGAGAGTTCATTTGTAGAATTAACCACTTCACTTTTATCCGGCAAACTGCTCCGAATCTTCGAGACCCATCCCTGCAGCTCTTCGTCAGCCGTTTCCGACCAGGCTGCTTTAATTCCCCCACAGTCGGTATGCCCTTTAATGATAATTTTTTTCACCTTAAGATACTTCAATGCGTAATAAAGACTGGCAGAGAAACTTTCATCCCTCGTATCCACCTGATTCGCAATATTCCGGTGCACAAATATATTTCCCAGCGGCATCTGTGTTATTACGGAAGGGCTGACACGTGAATCACTGCAGGACAGCATAAAAAACTCCGGTGTTTGTCCTTTCTTTAATTCATCAAAATATAACGGATCTTCTTCTATTATTTTACGGACAAATGCCTCATTTCTTTTGCGCAATTCCTGTTTATCCAACTGTTCCGCCTCCCTTATTTGCCGATTGCTTTCAGGGTATTCCTCAGGGTTACATATTCTATTTGACCTTTAAATTTCTCATCCCATTCCGCTTTCTTCAAAAGATCCATCACGGGGCCCTTAATGCCGGAAAATAGAAATTGTACATTTCCCCTGCTGCATGTTTCCATCATTTCTTCCAGCGTTTGAATAGCAACTGCATCCATTGAATTGACGCCGGAGAAATCTAAAATGAACCATTTCAAATCCGTTTTTTCAGCTGCGCGCTGACATAATTTATCCTCTAAAAAAGTCATATTTGCAAAATAGAGAGAAGCATCCACCCTGAATATTAATACTTCCGGGTCCACTTCTGCTTCCGGATATCGTCGAATATTACGAAAGACATTTTTTTCCGGCAAATAACCTAATTCAGCTACATGCGGATAAGCACTTCTTGCAATAAAAACAATTAATGAAAAAGCCAATCCGATTAATATGCCCTGTTCAATGCCGATGAGAAGTGTCGCCAAAAAGGTAACTGCCCAGATCCATCCATCTGCACTGCGGACTTTAAATAAATGTCTGGCTTCTTTTAAATCTATTAAACCGTAAACAGCAACCATAATAATTGCTGCCAAAACTGCCTGGGGCAGATAGTAGAAAAATCCGGTAAAAAATATAAGAGTGAGTATGATTAATACCGCTGTAATAATGGAAGCAAGTGGTGTCCTTGCCCCTGATTCGTAATTAACTGCAGAACGGGAGAATCCACCTGTTACCGGATAGGCTGAAAAGAAGGATCCACCTACGTTGGCAAGCCCCAGACCAACCAGCTCTTTATTCGGCTCAATCTTGTATTTTTCCTTTGCAGCAATCGCTTTTCCCATGGCAATAGATTCCATGAAACCAACAAATGATATCGTTAAAGCAATCGGCAGTAATGCAATGACTGCATCGATGCTGAACGTCGGTATGGAAAATGCCGGCAAACCTTGAGGCACCTCTCCTACAATGGATAGACCGAACCTTTCAAGGTTTAATTGGGAAACAAGCAGAATACTCACTGCCACAACCACGATGGGGCCCGGAATTTTACGAACGTATTTTTTAAAGAGAATAAGAAGTGCAATACTCCCCAATCCTACCCCAAGTGTAACCAGGTTAATTTCCGATATGTTTGCCACAGCTTCCCAAAGCTGCATGATTGCATGGTCTGCTTCCAAATTAACACCAATTAAATCTTTTAATTGACTGATTCCGATGATGATCGCTGCAGCAGAGGTGAATCCGCTGATGACGGCATGGGATAAAAAGTTGACCAGAAAACCGAGGCGCAATACTCCCATCAGAAATTGTATCAATCCAATCATCAGCATAAGCAGCAGTGTTAAAGAAATATACTCACCGGACCCCGGTTCCGCCAAGGTAGATACCCCGGCCAGTACCAGTAAGGAAACCATTGCGACCGGCCCAACAGCAAGCTGGCGTGAAGTTCCAAATAATGCATAAATAATTAAGGGGATCGTGGAAGCATACAGACCAACCACTGGAGGCAATCCAGCCAACATCGCATAAGCCATTCCCTGTGGGATAAGCATTACTGCTACAATTAATCCAGCTGTTAAATCCCCGCTTAAATCAGACTTTTTATAAGAAAGCATCCAGTCCAGTGCAGGAAAAAATTTTTTCAGCATGCCTTCTCTCCCTTTCTTTTATTGACATAAAACTAACTCCTTCTCTATTTATCTTAAATTGAAATTCATTTATACCATTACCCCTATGGGTATAGTAACAAGTTGATATACAAATGTCAAGAACGGAAAATGGGTGGGAAATAGATCGATACAAGATTGTTGCCATATAACTGGTGCGTAATTTTACTTCAGCAAGTTCCTAATACTTTCCGAGCCAGTTTTTTTTACGTACCCATTTATAAACAATGATATTATTGTAAACAAAACCACCAGATAAAATGTTCCGGCATTTCCTGAACGAGACAGCTAGGTAAATGAAAAGGACAATCAGGCACATTTGACCTTAATTGCCCAATTAACTATAGCTACTTTATACTTTTATCAATCGCATGAATCAGTTTATTTTCCACATCCCGGGCAATGTCCATCAGTGCATCGTCTTCTGCCAATTCAATCAAAGCAGTAGGCTTAGGCATGCCGATTTTCACTTTTCCATCCGCTTCATAAACGACAATTTTACATGGCAGGAAATAGCCGACCATCTGATTTTTGGTTAATATTCTCTGAGCCTCTAGCGGATTACAAACTTCCAGTACCCTGTACGGCTGCTCAAACTCAAACCCTTTATTATTGAGTGTTTCTTTCAAGTCAAATTGCCATAGGACACCGAATTTATCTTCTTTTAAGCTTTTTTCCAGTGACTGTATCGCTTCCTCCATCGTTTGGTCTGTTTCCACTGTGTAATGAAACATATAAGTCAGCTCCTTTTTTATTTTAATTCTATTTTTTAAACAATAACTGCTTTTACACCATAGTTTTCAGGATTCAATGAGATAGCTTCTGCCCCAAAACCTTTTTTCTCCAATATCTTCACCATTTCATCTGAGGAAATTCTTATATGAACAGGTGGTCCGGATCCTGTTTCTACAGCTTCCCATTCTATGATAAGCATCGTGCCTCCCGGTTTTAGGATCCGCCTTATTTCACTTAATGTTTTATTTATATCGGGTACCTCATGCATGACAAAAGAGATCATTACCTTGCTTACAGAATGATCTTCAAGCTGAATAGGATCAAAGTCACTTTCCACATACGTAATGTTCTTCACTTGTTCTTTTCGGGCATTTTCTCTTAACATTTCAAGCATTTTCGGTTCGATATCAACGGCATACAGCGTATCCTTCGATTGTTTTGCCATGGGAATTGCAAAATAACCATTCCCTGCACCGAGATCTGCAATCGTATCGTCAGGTTCAATATTCAACAAACCCACGATTTTATCAGGAGGTAAAAGTTTTTTACGCTCCAAACCTATCAACATATCTGCCTTCTCAGGATTAAACCGCTTTTCAGACATCATTTTCACATCCCTTCTCTAGACCCAGGTACTCATGCCGCCTTTCACAATGGTCACTTTCTCAAAGTCCTGTCTCTTTAATATTTTTGCAGCTCGCATGCTTCTCATTCCTGTTTGGCAAATGATGACTACTTCTTTACTTTTGTCCAGTTTCTTCGTTTGATTCGCAAGCTGTGCCAGCGGAATATTTTTAAATGGCTTCCTGTGATTTGCTTTATATTCAACTGGAGTACACACATCGATAAACTGTATGTTTTTATCCTTCAATTTAGCTTTTGCATCCTGTACTGTAATATGACCCACTCCTTTTACAGGCATAAACCTGCTCATGACAAACCATATTACTGCAATAATGATCAATATTCGAATTATTGTCTACACTTCAGTAACCCCCTCTCCTCATACCCCACACCGTATTATATAGTTTAAAAAAATAAGCTTATAATAAAGCGACATCCATCCTATAATCTTCTGTTTGCGACTCAATAATATACCGGTATAGGTATTTTGTCAACTTATCATCCCGATGTCCTCCTGCCGAAATTCCAATACAGCAATATGAAGTTGTAATTGACTTGAAACAGGGTTACATTCCAGCTTTACTTTATAGTTTTTGGCAGCAACTCTGCATCAGGATGACGTAATCATACTACATGTTATTCACCAAATATGATTTTAAAAGAGGATTAAGTGATTTAATTGATCTTAGTTATTATATTCTATTTCTTAACAAACACGAAAAAAGGGACCCAAATTGACCCCCTTCATTTACTGTAGATTATAGTTCTGTTGTGAACCTTGCATCTTGTTGAAGTATTTGTCACCTATCTACGGGTGTTCCACTTCATGTCAATGCTTTTACTACTATAAAATGCTAAGTTATTACCAGAATCGGATTACTGTATTAAGATCCGGAGTTATGACATATTTCCAATACAGCAAGAACTGATTTTGCATGTTTTTCAACAATATCCTTTTTCTCCTCTTTTGTCAGTTTATTAAATGGCTGGCTGCCGGGCAAGGCAATATAGCTTAAAAAAATACCTGACAGCTGTCTGGCACAAAAATCTACATCCACTTTCTGCATATTAGATTGAAAATGATGTTCCAAACCCTCCTTTAAACTTGAAAAAATAATTTCCGGCAGATTTAATTTACCAGATAAATTTCCTCTTAAACTTTCCGATAAAAGCATTTTTACGAGCTGTTCGTTTTTCGATAATATTTCCAATCGGTTTTCAATAATCTTTCTAAAAAATATTTCCGTGTCGTCCTCTTTGGCCATTTCCAATACACGGGAATGAAACTTCTTCTCCAATACATTTTTGAGCGCAGTAACAAAAAGATTTTCTTTTGTGGAAAACTTCCGGTATAATGTTACCTCAGCAACATCAGCTTCTTCAGCTACTTCCTGCGTTGTTGCCTGCAATCCTTTTTTTATAAAAACAGCTATTGCTCCTTTAAATATCTGCTCTGTTTTGTCCCGCAAATTACTCACCTTCTGTCTTATTTGTAACCAGGGCTTTCCTCGAAATCCATAGTTGCATAAAAACTACTTTATATTCTTTATTTTTACAAATCGATCCAAAATAATCAAGACGGATGGCAAAATAACCACTGTAGAAAATAAAGCAAGGGATATATTAATCAATGTCATGATCCCAAAATTGTTCAGAATAACGAAGTCAGAGGCGAGCAGTGCACTAAATCCGCCAATCGTCGTTAAAGCGGAAGCAAAAACAGCTTTACCGATTGTTTTATTCGTTGTTTGAATCGCATGAATGCTTTTATGACCTTTCTTTTTCTCTTCATAAAACCGTTCCATGGACAATACCGTAAATTCTGTACCAATCCCGATGATTAACGCTCCCAATGTAGCAGTCAGCGGTGTGTAACTTATATCAAAACAGTACATGATCAATCCTGACCAGCCTACAATAAATAAAATAGGCAATAAAGGAATGAATGCCTTCACAGGATGCCTGTAAATAATGAATAAACTTAAAAATACTAATCCCATACCAAGTAAAGTCATTTGATACCTTCCCGTGGTAAGCCCCTGCATCATCTCCACATCCAAAACCGCTTTTCCTGTTATGGTTGTATCCACAGCATCCGTCTCATTTTCTTCCAGATAAATAGCTAATTCGTCGATGAATAATTCTAAATCCACTGCTTCCATCTTAATAATTCCTAAGGTGATGACCCCTTTTGTCTCGGATTCATTCAAAAAAAGTTTCAATTGATCTTCGGGTATATCAATCAGCTGTTCATAAAATTCCTCGCTTTCAGGCAGTTCCCCATCATTCATTTGTTTTACAATATCCGTAATGGACTTTGTGTCTGCAACAGTATCGGAAAATTCCTCGGGGAGCGATTCCGTCAGCTCATCCACCCATAAAAGTACTTCATCTGAAATAAATTCCTCCCCTTCATATACAATGGATAATTGCTCTGTGGTTCCGACAATATCCCGTAATTTATGAATATCTTCCAGCGCTTGTAAATCTTGAGGCATAAAACTTTCCACATCTGTCTCTGCGGCTGCATCAACATCGATCCAAATTCCAAATGCGGCTGTAAGCAGTGCGAGCGGAATGATGATCCAGCGTATGGTTATCGATTTTTTTGTAATCCAATCAAGCGTTTTGTTCATTCTTGAATCTGTTCTTTTTTCTTTTTGTTGTTTCTTTTTTCCTCCTTCGCTAAAGAAATAATCACTCGCGAACAATAATGTTATTGAAAGAAAAATACCAAGAATAAAACTAACAACCAATCCGATGGTTAACATTTTACCAAAGTCCTGAATCATAGGTACAGGTGAGGTGTATAAGGCTACAAAACCCAGGGCGGTAGCAATCATGGCGGTAAATACTGCAGGAACCATTTTTGTTATCGTTTTTGTTAATGCTTTTTTTACTCTGTTTTTATGATTATTCATGTGAATCCTCCTCAGTCGTCTCCTCAGCATACCTATTTTGGAACTGAATGGCATAATCAATTCCAAGCCCAATTAAAATGGGGAAAACAGCCATGGATACCATGGTAATTGGTATTTGCATCCAACCCATTAAACCGACTGTTACGATAACTGCAATAAGAACAGTTATTAATGGCAATAAACGCCAACGAACTTTAAAGACGAGAAATAATACAATGACCATGACTACTAGTGCTGTCGCCATCATTTTTTGTATGCTTTCCTGCATAGAAGACCGAATTTCATTATCGAGTACTGGCTTTCCTGAAACCAGTGTATCTGCAGTTTCAAGTTCTTCCGATTCAAAGTAGGCATTTATTTCATTGACGACTTCCCCTTTATCCGCATCATCTGTTTCTCCTTCCAGCCGGATCATCATAAGCATATATGATTCGTCAACAACCACTTCTTCAAACATTGGACGGAGTTCGTCATCATCGTCGTAAATCATATTATCCAATGTATCCTGGCTTTCAGGTAAGCCGGGAGTCATGATGTCGGAATAACCATACATCGTATCGATATTTTCACTAATCGATTGCAGGCTTTCTCCCATTTCAACGAGGCCGTCCCTAAGTGTACTTAACATCTCCGTCTGTTCTGCCTGTTTTTCTTCCATCTCATCTTGAAAATCTTGCATTTCTGCTTCCCTTTCAGCCTGTTGAACTTCCATTTCCTCTTGCATTTCTACCTGCTGTGCATCTTGCTGTTGTTGCATTTCCTCTCGCAATTCTTTTTTTTGGAACTCCTGCTGCGCCTCCATTTCACGCTGCAATTCCTCCTGCTGCGCTGCCTGCTGTTTTTGCATCTCCCGTTTCATTTGTTCCTGTTGTTCCTTCATTTCCTGCTGTACTTGTTCTTGTTGTGCCTGCTGCAGAGCTTGCATTTCTTCCTGTTTTTGCATATGAACCTGTAATTCTTTTTGCTTTTGCAGCTGTTCATTCAGGTTTTGTTGTATATTGTTTAAGCCTTCTATAGTTTGTACTGAGATTTGGGAAAGCTGACTTGTCTCTTCAGATATTTGGGACATTTGCTCTGATAGGACAATTAACTCCTGGCTTCGCTCTTGCAACTGTTCCCTTTCAGGGGAATCTTCCATATTCTCTGCCAGTTCATTCAGACTTTGACCTAATCCGTTTAATTGCCCGCTAAATGCGGCATACCCTTCAACAAGCCCTTCCGTACCATCCTCCAATTGTTGCTGAGCACCGATCATATTTGAGAATCCTTCATCTAACTCATCCATTTGATCTTCCATATCCGGCATTTCCATATCATCAAGTTCCGGGGGGCGAATCCCAATCCAGGAGGATCAAATTCTGCTAACTCAGGAAAATTGGGGTCATCCATGCCGGGAAATTCCACACCAAACTCCGGAAGTTCCGGACCTTCCACTTCAGGGAGTTCCGGTTCATTGAATGCAGGAAAATCCATTCCTGGGTCACTTTCCGTATTTTCTTTCAGCTCACTTCCAATGTCTTCTAATTGACTTCCCATTTCATTCAGTCCATCAATTATTTCCAATATGCCATTCTGAAACGTTTCAGATTGATGATTGGCTATTTCTTCTACGAGTGTGACCGGACTAATGATACTGTAAATGGCATCATTCATTTCAAGTATATTCTCCAGCCCTTTCATATGCTCTAAATGATCAGGTGTCAGCAGATCGTTCGATTCGTACAAAACCATAATCGTTTCGCCGCCAAATTCTTCTTCTAGCATTAAATTATCCTGATATACATCTGAACTGCTTTCCACCAACGTGTCATTACCGGTAGCCATGAAAATGTTTGATACACCAACTGCCGACATAATCACAATGGTAACCGTGATAAATATAGATTTTATAGGATATTTTCTTATTAAACTTGCAAGCCTTTCTAACACCCTCATATACATCCTCCTGTGAATACCTTTGTAATTTTAATAAATGTAAGTTATAACTAACATACATATTACCGTAAATAATTAATATGTAAAGTGGTAATATTTTTCTAAAACGATGGATGGTAATGCAGGAAGGTCATTTTGTTAGCAGAAACTGACTAGAATGGCTTTTGAATCCTGATAGTTTAACATTTCAAAGGGATCCTTTCATTAGCATTAAATTCATGATAATTAATACAAACCCAAACTGGTGGTAGTGGAATTTGTGTCTCTGCACGTAAATAACTAGTTAGCGAACCTTAGGAATTCCCGAGAGAAATCCTAAATGTTTAATCGCTACATTCTCTATTTCGCTTCTTCTTTTCGTATAACTACGCCAAAATTCCATATAATATCGAATATAGTTTGTCAATTGAGGTGTGAATGTTGTTTAAGCAGAATAAATCCCAAACAAAAATTCAAAAAAAATCATCCATAAATCAATCCGTTCTTTCTATAGAAAATATTAAAACTCAATTAAATCATTCTGACGATATAATGGAACGTGAATTACATAGTTATAAAAATCATTCATATATCATCCTTTACCTTAGCCCATTAGTAGATCAGGACATTCTCGAATCAAAAATAATTAAACCACTTATAAAAATGGAAAATAATGATATACAAAATGAAGTCCACAATGAGGAGATTATTCGCACCAATAGTAATGAAGAGGTAATTAAAAGGCTATTGGAAGGTTATTGCCTAATTTTAGAAAAGAGTGGAAAAAAAGAAGGGTTTCTGTTAAAAGCCCTAGCCGCATATGATAGGGAAGTTACCGAACCTAGTATCGAACAGACCATCCAAGGGGCAAATGTGGGTTTTGTTGAAAGTATCGATAAAAACATTTTTTTACTCCGGCAGAATACGCGAACTCCAAAGCTAACAGTTAAAAGCTATACATTTGGTACTGTAACAACAACAGATGTACGTATCGTTTATGTAGAAGGTTTGGCAAACCCGGAAGTCATTAAAAAACTTGAGAAGCGTTTAAAATATTTTAATGTTGACTCCATTCGTTCGCCAGGGGATATAACAGATTCCATTGAAGATCATACATTTACTCCTTTTCCGCAGCTTTTACTTACAGAACGGCCGGACCGAGCTTCAGCTAATTTAAAGGATGGCAAAGTTGTGTTATTAATAGATGGAAGTCCTGTCGCCATTGTTTTACCAGCAACGTTTATGAGTTTTTTTTCAACGCCGGATGACTATATAACCCGTTGGGAATTAGGTTCATTTTTTCGGTTTCTCCGATTATTCAGCTATATGAATGCACTTCTGCTGCCGTCCTTATACGTAGCTGTAGTGTCATTTCATTATGAAATGATTCCGTTGGAACTTGTATATTCTTTGCAAACGTCAATAAGCTACGTTCCATTTCCGCCAGTAATCGAGTTATTGATTTTACAGCTTTCCTTAGAGTTGCTGAGGGAGGCTTCTATTCGGCTGCCTCCTTCTGTAGCCACAACATTCGGTATCGTTGGAGCGGTAGTAGTAGGAACGGCGATGGTTGAAGCCGGAATTGTATCTTTTGGTGCACTGATCATTGTTTCTATAACTGCAGTTTCTTCCTTTGTGCAACCAAATATAGAAATGCGTAGTTCTATCCGTGTTTTAGGATTTCCCCTAATGATATATGCTGCAATATTTGGCTTTACGGGAATTTGGGTTGGATTATTAACTATCTTTATCCATTTGTCACGCATTCGTTCATTTGGTGAACCATATTTTGTGCCATTTGCCCCATTGAAGGTGAGGGATTTTAAAGATACCATTGTTCGAGTTCCATCATGGATGAGGAATAAAACTCATGCTTTCAAGAAAGTCAAAAAATCAAGGAAGTGGAAACTAGATGAAAGTGAAGAGCCGTATTAGTTCCTTCGAGTTATTTTTCGTCTTAGTACATACGATGGTAGGCGTAGGACTATTATCCTTACCATATAGAACAAATATTGCAGCTGGCAATGATGGATGGATTTCAGTTTTAATTACCGGGATAATGATTCAACTTATTGTACTCATCATATGGTTTTTGTGCAGAAAGTTTCCCAATCTCACCTTATATGATTTTTCCCAAGTAATTTTAGGAAAAACCCCTGGGTCGGTAGTCAATTTATTATATATTTTGTATACCTTAATAGTAGTTAGTTATGTTTTCGTTATATTTTTAGAAACACTGAAACGATGGATCCTTCCTGAAACTCCAGCCTGGATATTATTCTTGATGGGAGGCTTTTTACTAATTTATGGTGGTACAAGTACAATTAAACAAATGGTAGCTTTATTTTCATTTCTGTTCCTGTTTATATTACTTTTATGCTTTATTAAAGTTTTAGTTTTTCATGATTCCCCAAAGGATATACGCTATCTCTTGCCTATCGGTTCCAACGGGGCATGGACTATTCTTAAAAGTACAAGTTCTACATTTGTATCTTTCTTGGGATTTGAAACATTATTGATTTATTACGCTTTTATGAAGCAACCTAAAAAATTATCAGCAATGAAAGGGGCATTTTTGGCAGTATTATTTGTAATACTAGTTTATTTGTTCATCGTGATTTCAAGTACAATCTTACTTAGTCCTGACGAAATAAACCATACTCCTGAACCGGTTTTATATATATTAAGTGCAAGCGGTATGACTTTAATCAGCCGATTCGATTTAATATTTCTAGCTATTATGAGTTTAATCGTTGTTACTACTATAATTAGTTATACCTTTTCAGCAAGCATCGGAATAAGCAAATTAATTCATGTTAAACATAAAACTTCTGTGATTTTATTTGGTGTGTTCGTTTTAGCTGTATCAGCTGCATTTTACTACTTGGAACTTGCTATTCCCGGCCAATGGATAAACCTATTAATAATTATATTTGGTTTAATTATTCCAATCATTCTCCTTTTCATCACTATTATTTTTAAAAGAGAGGAGTCTTCTATCCATGAAAAAAACTAAACTCCTAATCATTCTCCTTATTCTTCCTTTAATTACAAGTTGCTGGGACGAAAGACTATTAAAGGATACTCGAATCGTGTATTTAGCGGGTTTTGATACAGCTGAGAATAATAATTATTTAACCACTACGATCATTAGAGATATAATTATTAGTGAATCCAACAGAGGACATACGTCCGTATCAGATGAACTCGTAATGGGAAAAGGTAGTACAATGAGTGAGACTGGGTTGAAAATTAATCGAAGTGTGACAGGTGATTTCGATCTTGCAAAAGCAAGAGTAATTATGTTTGGAAAGGAAGCTGCCGAAAAAGATATCTACAGATTGCTGGATGGCATTTATCGCAATCCAAGGGTAAATTTACATTCTAAGTTTGCATTAGCAGATAACACGGCAAATGAAATAATTACACATTTGGCCAATGATGAAATGCAAAAAGGAGAATTTTTATATGAAATGATTGCTTCTGGTGAAGAAAATACTGAGATTCAGGAAATTACACTCCGATCCATCCGAACTTATTTGTTTGATGACGGAAAAGATTTTACAGTACCTGTATTAAGTCTGGACGAAGAAGATAGCAAAGTTAAAGTAACAGGTGCTGCTCTTTTTCATGACCGAAGTTTTACTGGGGAAACCTTAAATCCTGATGAAATAACTATGTTGCTGCTTTTGATGGGTAGAAGATCTGAACAGGCAATATTAACAAAAAAATTGGATGGAGAAGATAATGTACAGGTGAGTTTTAATGTGAGAAACGTATCGAAAAAAAAGAATCTGGAAATAAAAGAAAAGATACATGTTGATATCGAACTGGAATTGGTTGTAGAAGTCGTTGATTATCCACCGGATCACTTAGAAAAGCAAGAAGCCATCGATCATTTAAATAAGCAATTATCAGAAATCCTTACGGAGAGAGCGGATGCTTTGTTTAAAAAACTACAAACGAATCAAAGTGATTTGCTTGGATTGGGAAGAGATTTAATGGCATATCATCCAGATATTTGGAAAGAAATTAAAGGAGAAAATTATTATGAGGAAATTGTCGTTAATCCAAAGGTAAAAGTTAAGGTTGGAAAAATTAATGTCGTGAATTAAACCGTCTTTACTCAGTTTAAATAAAAATAGCAGAAACAGTATCCAAGACACTCTTTCTGCTACTAAAAAACGATGTAATTTCCCATGTGAAATTGTTAAACTTTAGGATACGTAATCGGTCCGGCGGGTCCAAGAGGAATTCCGAGCAGCATCCAAATAACCAGCATAATCGTCCACCCGATCAGAAAGACAATGGAATACGGCAGCATCGTTGCAACCAATGTACCAATCCCCAGATTTTTATCATATTTCTGGCCGAATGCAATAATGACAGCAAAGTATGGCATCAATGGTGAAATGATATTTGTCGCTGAATCGGCCACACGATACGCCATTTGGGTTAATTCCGGCGAATAGCCCAGCTGCATCATGATCGGTACAAATATCGGCGCCATCATTGCCCATTTAGCTGATGCACTTCCAATAAACAGGTTGATAAATGCTGCAATAAGAATGAATAAAAGAATTAACGGTATGCCGGTGAGATTAATGCTATTTAAAAACTCTGCACCATATACACCTAATATAACTCCCATATTCGATTCATTAAAGTAAGCAACAAACTGACCCGCTGTAAATGCAAGAACGATAAACATTCCCATGGAAGCCATGGTATCCGACATTTGACCAGCGACATCCTTATCATTGCGGATACCCTTTGTCACTACACCGTACACCAAACCCGGGATAAAGAATAAAACAGCAATAATGGGTACAAGGGAATCCATAAAAGGTGATTGGACAATTTGATCCATCGTATTTCCTTCTGTTCCCCTTAAAGGCGCGTTTGGCGGGATAATCAAAAGAGAAATTAAAGCTAAACCAATCAGTAAACCTACACCTGAAGCAATAAGCCCTTTTCTCTCCACTGCAGTTAACCCTTCCAGGCCTTCTTCATTATATGCGCCTTTATACGTTCCCAAACGGGGCATGACAATTCTTTCTGTAACCCAAGTGCCTAGTATGGTAAGTACTAATACACTCACTGCAATAAACGCCCAGTTCATGGCTATGTTCATTCCCTCTGCATAGGCAGGGTCAATTGTTGCGGCAGAAGCAATGGTCAATTCACCCAATAACACGTCCGTACCAGAAAGCAGCAGGTTGGCACTATAGCCTCCGGAAACACCGGCAAACGCAGCTGCCAAACCGCCGAGCGGATGTCTGCCCATCGCAGCAAAAATTAATGCACCCAGCGGCGGGAGCACAACATAACCTGCATCAGAAGCAACACTGGACATAATAGCCGCAAACACAAGTCCAATCGTAATAAACCGATCCGGCACGGATAATACGAATCCCCGCAGGAGTGCACTGATCAGGCCGGTTCGTTCAGCAACACCAATCCCAAGCATCGTAACAAGTACCACGCCAAGTGGGGCGAAACCAATGAAATTATCCGTTACGCTGCCAAAAATATATTCAAGTCCCTCGGCAGTCAGGAGATTATTAATTTCTACTGTTTCTCCATCTCCGGGATGTTCGACACTTATTCCCAACGGTGACAGGGCGGCAGATAAAATCAGCACAAGCAGCGCCAAAATAGCAAACAAAGTAACGGGATGCGGTAAAAAATTTCCTATCCGCTCTACCCAGTCGAGCGCACGCTGAAATATGCTTTTGCGTTTTTTTGCCATAAAAAATGTAACCCCTTTCATGCTCTGAAACTAAAATGAAGTTTTATCTATAGAAACAGATATTAAAATTCCAAAACCCATTATAAAGGCATGGCCCACTTTTTAAAACCCTTCTTATACAAGTAAAAATACTAGAATTTTTCATAAGATTACTCATTTTAGCTGAAAAGGGACCGGTTTCCATGTAGACCGAAGCAGAAGCAGTGAACTCCTCTGCAGAAGCGCACCTGCTTCGCTATTCTCTACAATCCCTCAAAATAAGGATTTCCATTTATGCCAATCCATAGATCTGAACTCTCAAGATGACGCGCCAGCTGCAGAAGCCGATGCTCCTCACCTTTTCCTGCCATGACTTGCACCCCAATCGGCAATTTCTCCTCCGTAACATGAACCGGTACACTCATGGCAGGTTGTCCGGTCAAATTGGCGAGCTGTGAAAATGGAGTATATGTCAAACTCGGCAGAAACATTTCATAAATGAGTTCCTGCTGTTCTTTCTTCGCCAGTTTATCTATTTGGTCACACAATTTTTCTTTTTCATCCTCGGTATGTGTCAGCTCACCAATTTCTGGTGCAGCATAGGCAGTTGCCGGTGTAATATAAAAATCATAAGTTTGATGAAGCTCTGCCATCTGAGCAGCAGCTATGTCCCA
The DNA here is from genome assembly GCF_010994035.1 of Virgibacillus aidingensis. Taxonomy (GTDB): domain Bacteria; phylum Bacillota; class Bacilli; order Bacillales; family Amphibacillaceae; genus Virgibacillus_N. The sequence continues at coordinate 29,378 of NZ_WIXN01000025.1, read as the reverse complement.
TGCAGATAGACTCGCTGAAAATTCCGCTGCAGAAACGGCTTTCCCTGCTTGATTCAACAGCCAAGTCTCCACTTCCACATCATCTTTTGTAATCGGACGTCCAAGCATATTTTCCATTCCGTGCATAACAGAAGCTATTTCCCCGCTGTTCATCAGATAATAATTTCGCATCAATTGTATACCATCTACCCCATTTTCCACTTCCTCAACCGTATGTCCTGCTTCCTCCAGCCAATGACTCACTTTCTCCACTGCGTGGACTGCTTCTCCGGAAACAGGCGTATCTACTGGCGATTGAACAGAAAATGCAATGCGCAATGGTTTCTTAAAATCTTTCATCACCGCCTCAGAATATATCCCGGAAAATAAAGGTGTCTGAAAAGCTGCCTCAGGCTGAAGCACTTGCAGCATATCCAGCATAGCAGCACTATCCCGAACGCTTTTGCTTAACATAAAATCAATGGCAGCGCCCTGCCACTGTCTGCCTGTCCCGGGTCCAACCGGTGTTCTGCCGCGAGTCGGTTTTAGTCCAAAAAGCCCTGTAAAGGAGGCAGGAATCCGGATGGAACCACCGCCATCACTTGCACCGGCAAGGGGTACAATTCCCGAGGCAACAGCCGCAGCAGCACCGCCGCTTGACCCTCCCGGAGAATGATCCGGATTCCACGGATTTCTTGCTGGTCCATGCAATACAGGCTCGGTAATATTCTTCAGCCCAAATTCCGGTGTATTTGTGTGACCCATAAATTGAAAACCTGCTTCACGCAATCGTTTCACAAAATGGGAATCTTGTTTAGCCATGTTTTCTTTTAATAGTCTGGCACCTGACGTAAGCAGCTCCCCTTGGATAGCCTGGGAAATATTTTTTAATAACAGAGGAACACCCGTAAAGGGCCGGCCCTTAACATTGACCTCCTTTACCTCCGCCAATGCTTTCTCTTTCCTCTCATGAACAACAGCATTCAGCAAAGGATTCACCTTCTCCAGCTGCTGAAAACCCAGTTCCAGAAACTCTGCCGGTTTTATCTCTTTACTCTGAATCATTTCGCTCATATCCGTTGCATCCAACTTTATAAAAGTCTCCAGTTTCATCTTTCCACCCCTTTGGGACACAGGGACAGGTACCGCGTCCCACTTATTATGGGACAGTTGACCTGTCCCTGTGTCCCTGTCTCAAGTGTAGCATTCCATGAAATGGGAAAAAAGAAATTATGTTTTTGCGGGTGACGATATGCAAAAAAATTGGACAAGTTGTCTATACCGTGGGTTGAGCCATCCTTAACCACGGGACGCTGGGACAGTTGACCTGTCCCTGTGTCCCTATTGTTCTCTTGTATCGGTTCCTTCTTTTTTCCATGGGGGGTCGCCTCTTTTGTGGAGTAACTGATTTATTTTGTAAGTCCCGTATGGAATGGCAAAAGCTAAAGCAGTACAAATTACAGTGATTTGATCAGGAAGGTTATTTAATATAAAATCCCACATTAGTTTATCTCTTCCCCTTCTTTGTCTATCACATCTGAAGCACCAACACGCTCTATTTTCACATCCGCGGAGACATTGATATCCATTTGACTGAAATAATTCTCTCCGTATTCCCAATTCCCTTCAATCTCTTTCCACAGTTCATAATGACTGCGATATAAAATGTCACTCATTCCCAATACATCTGCCTGCATCTCTCCCTGAACCCGGTCAACCGTAAGTTCCATAAGATCTTCTACTTTTTCTTTCGTATGCTCTTCAACTTTGACGGCATATTCTTCATTTAACAAAGTTTGACTGCTAAAGCTTTCCACAATATTACCGGTAATCTCCACTGCTACTTCAGCCTGCAGGTTTTCTTTATCTTCGCCTTTTATTTCCGTATTGCTTCGATAATCAATGATTTCGACCGTTGTTAATTCCCCATCTACTTCCAATTCAAGGGTGCCGCCTTCGATCTGCTGTGTGATAAAATTTAAACCTTTAGTTTCCTCCCCGTCCAATACACCAATCAGCTGATTCGTTTTTCCCTTAAACACGCCCACTTCTTCGTACTTAATATGCTCATCCATTAATTCGATTTTTGGTACAATAAAGCTCTTCTCCATCAGTAATTCACCGTGAAGATCTCCTATTATCACCGGTTTTACCGTGGCGTTATTCACAAAGCTTGTGTCCATTAAGTTATTAATATACATTGCCGGCAGCGGAGACTCTTGCTGTCCCGTTTCCAGAAGCTTTTTTGCTTTCCCTTCTGTAATCAATAATTTTACATTTCTGCGCATATCATGGTCGCGGATAAACACATCCATCATGTTTGTCATTAGATGCGGTTGCTTTACCACGTCCTCCGAAAGGATAATCACTTTTAAATGCTGATAAAAAGGCACGAGGTTTGTTGCTTTACGCATTTCTCTGTTTATGGAAAACAAACTTTTGCCAGTCTCCGAAAAGTTCATGTATGGAGATTGATCTTCTTTTCCTCCCTGGGTTGGCGCACCTATTCCTCCTGGAATTACAAATTGACTTGTAAGCTCAACCGTAGGATCATTATTATCCTTATCGACTAAATCAATGGCGACCCCGATCACAAAACCGCGCGCTTCGATTTCCAGCCGATCCCAGCATCCTGTCATGAAAAGCAGAAGGGGGAGTAAAACAGACAAATGAAAAAAAATGCGTTTAACCACGCTTCTTCACACCCTTTATTTTTAAAGCAACCGTTAGCAGAATCATAGTAGTCAGTACCAATGTTACTCCATAGTGGCTAATAAAAGAGCCGAACTTTTCCACCTCATAGTAGCTTGCCGGAAACATTGACAGAAAGAAGATTATTGGTGATAAGATGAAAATAAGCTTTATTTTTTTTACCGGAAAAACGGACTTTAACGAAAATACAGTGACATCAAACGCCATACACATCGTATTGAAGATGGCCATAATCCAAATAACAAAAAATATCGAATCAAACCGTTCAAAAAAACCACCGGGAACTTCAACCTCCTTTGCTATTTCAATGACCGGAAAGATTAAATTGGATGCAGTAATATTGCCAAATACTCCGATACTGATAATAAACGTAATTAAATAGATCAAAACTGTCATCCCCATACCCAGCGCGGCCATTTTCGGTGTCTTTTCCGGTTTCCTGACAAGTGCTATGTAAAAGAATAATATATAAAACCCGATATAAGAAAGTGTACTGGCCCTTATCCCTTGCACATAACCACTCATGTCTGTTTTTAAAACAGGGAAAAAATTATCCATCTCAAATAACCCGAATGAAAACACAGTAACCAAAAACATAATAAATGAAATAATCGGCAAAAACATCATATTCAAACGAAATAATCCTGCTCTTGACCCGGAAACAGCGTAAACGACAGTTAATAAAAAAGCTAATCCAATAACTTCTACCGGTGTCCGGTCAAATAAGTATTCTTCGGCAATGTCAGAAATAACTCTGACAACATAGGTACAGATAAAAACTCCCTCTAAAGAAAAAAGGATCGTTAACACAGTTGCAACCGGCTTTGTAACTAAGGCAGATGCATACGTAATAAATTCCTGGTTTGGGAAACTGGCAGCAACCTTTGAGATCAGCCAAACTACAAATATAATGAGAATTCCGCTGACAGCAATGGCGACCCAGCCATCTGCAGCAGTCGTATAACCTGCCAGTTCTGCAGGCAGAGAGAGGATTCCAATTCCAATTAAAGTGGAGGGGATTACAATCAGAATTTCTTTTTCTGAAATTTTTTCATCCGCATATTCAAAATGCTTCAAGTCGAGGATCCTCCTTTATTCCCTGCCCTGCTGTCTTTTGTTTGCATATGCTCCGGCCGCTTCGTCATCATTGGAACCGGAACGCGAAGCACAAGGTCCTTCCAATCATAGAGAAAGCCTGGTGCAAATGGTGCAGCATAAGGAACACCAACACTTTTCAAATTGACAATGTGAATATTAATCATGATATAGACAATCACAATACCATAGAGCCCCAAAAAAGCAGCAGCAAACATAAAACCGAAGCGGAGTATTCGAAATGAAATAGCAGCACTATAAGAGGGGATGGAAAAGGAGGATATAGCTGTTACTGCAGTAACAACTACCATAACGGGACTTACAATTCCTGCGGATACGGAAGCTTCTCCAATAACCAATCCTCCGACAATGCCAATTGTTTGACCGATGGCCTTAGGAAGCCTGGCACCCGCTTCACGCAGCAGTTCCATCGTTACCCCCATCGCTATTGCTTCCACAAAAGCAGGGAAAGGGACACCTTCCCTTGTTGCTGCAACAGAAAACGCCAATTCAGACGGAATCATTCCTTGGTGATACGAAATCAGTGCAATGTATAAAGAAGGTGCAAACATGGCGATAAAAGCAGCGATATAACGCAATACCCTTAGGAGCGTACCGATCAGCCAGCGCTCATAATAGTCTTCCGGCGACACCATATGATTCTCAAGTGTTGTAGGTGCAACTAATACGTACGGTGTTCCATCCAGCAAAATGGCAACCTTTCCCTGCAGAATAGCTGCTGCTACCTTATCCGGTCTCTCTGTATTATCCATTTGTGGAAAGGGGGATAAAAAGCTGTCTTCAATCCATTGTTCTATAAAACCGGATTCCGGAGCATCATCCATATCAATTGTTTCCAGCCGCCGATTTATTTCTTTCAAAATATCCGGATGAACGATTCCTTCCACATAAGTAACAGCCAGATTCTTTTTCGACCGTCTTCCCACTCTATGCATTTTAAAGCGAAGATTGGGGTCATTAATTTGTCTGCGCACAAGTACCATATTTGTTTGCAAACTCTCTACAAAGCCTTCCCTCGAACCGCGAATTAACGCCTCTGATTCGGGCTCTTCGATTGATCTCGTTTCAAATTCAACCGTATTCATGACCAGTGCTTCCGCAACCCCATCTATAAAGAGCACCGTGCTTCCACCTAGTAAATCTATCGTCATATCATCCCACTCTGCAGTTTTTTCTACACTGCTGACAGAAATGATATTATTTTTTATTTCATCAATCAGTTCTTTTTTATCAGCTGGCAGATCTTTTTTTTCCGAAATAATTTGCAGGTTTTTTATAATACCTTTATTTACCAGGTCCTTATCCACCATGCCATCCAGATATGCCAGCGCATAGTTATGTTTTTCCTCGTCAAGTGATAACTCCCGTATGTCGAGGTCGCCCGGCTCACCGAGCATTATTTTCAAGTTCTCTATATTCTTTTTCAGATTTATATCAAATTCAGCAGAGAAGGAATTCTCGTCTTTTTGTGTTTGCTTCTGTTTTTTTATAACACTGCGCCTTTTCAATTAATACACCTGCCTTTTGGGAATTTTAGAAAGGAGGGTGAAGCGGAAAACAGCAGGTATTATTCTCTAAACCTTTTACTTCCTTGGAAGCTTTGCAGCTTAAGCTAATTTTTAAACTGCCGGGATCCGCCACGTAATCTTTGTATTGTTGCATAAAAGCAACCATAGTTATTCAGGATGCAAATCATCATCTCCCTTCTTTTTCCCAAGTTGATATTTTTTATACAGTTTGAGCAATGTATATCCCATGTAATTTTCAGACAAACTAAAAGAAGCTAAAATTGAGGAGGGAAATAAATTGCCTATGGAAAATCAAAAAAGTTTAACTTCAGCAGAACTATCCCAATTGTGGGGGTCATATATGAATGCCAGTTTAATCAACACTGTTCTCACTTACTTTCTGGAAAAATCAGAAGACGAAGAAATAGTACAAGTGATTAAAGAAGCGCATACTCTTTCGGAATCAACCCTGCAGTCAATTGCAAATATATTCGAACAGGAAGGAGAGCCGCTGCCGGTGGCTTTTACGGATGAAGATGTGAATCCTGAAGCTCCCCGTTTATACACGGATAATTTTTTCCTGCAATATATTAACCAGTTAGGTATGCTCGGAATGACAGCAACTACCGCTGCCATAAGTATGGCAACAAGAAAGGATATTTACCGGTTTTTCTCTGAATTATACCATTCTTTTAATGTGCTTCATGAAAACTCAGTCTCGGTATTATTATCAAAGGGATTGCTGACTGTACCGCCAACCATACCTACGCTGGATACAGTGGATTTTGTGAAAAAGCAAAACTTTCTCACCGGCTGGTTTGGAGAACGCAGGCCGTTATTGGCTCAGGAAATTGCTTTGCTATTTACTAATATTCAGCGAAATGCACTAGGTACAGCTGTACTAATTGGATTCAGCCAGGTAGCAAAGTCGAAGGAAGTAAGAAAGTACATGTTAAGAGGCATCGATATTGCCAAAAAGCAGGTAAATGTGTTTAGTGAACTTTTAGAAGGAAGCGATGTTCCTGTTCCAATGGGAGGAGACGCTATGGTAACCAATTCCAATGAGGTCTCTCCTTTCTCGGATAAGTTAATGATGTACCATACAACCGGTATGATTGTTCAGGGAATCGGATTTTACGGCTTCAGTATATCCACAAATACAAGAAGAGATATTGCTGCAGCCTATACACGGCTAACAGGTGAGATTTTATTATACGCTGAGGATGGAGCCAATATGATGATTGAAAATGAATGGCTTGAAGAGCCGCCGAGGATGGTAGACAGGGAAGAATTGGCGAATACCCGGAATCGAAAGGAATGAGATACCCATGGAAAACCACCATCATATAGAACTCACCGCAGCAGAAATATCCACACTATGGACTGCCTATCAAAGTGACACGATGGCAGTATGTGGTTTAAAGCATTTTTTGGTTCAGGTAAAAGATGAAGAAATTAAAGCACTGCTGGAGGAAATATTATCAACGGTACAAGTGCATATCGAGAGGCTGACTGATCTTTTTCATAAAGAGGGGTATCCTGTACCGCAGGGGTTTACGGAGCAGGACGTTAATTTAAGTGCACCGCGGATATTCTCCGATAAACTATACCTAGAGTATGCTGTAAACATGACAACGATGTCGATGGCTACATATTCCATGGGTGTAGCTGTGGTTGCCCGGGAGGATATTGCAGATTACTTTGGTGAAAATTTAGTTATTGCCAAGGATCTCCATAGAAAAGCAAAAAAACTCTCCCTGGAAAAAGGAACATTAATACGAACGCCCACGGTTCCCAAACCGAAACAGATTGATTTCGTAAAAAAGCAAAGTTTTCTGGCAGGCTGGTTTGCTGATCGGAGACCGCTATTGGGGACAGAAATAACAAATCTTGTGTTTAACGCAAAAAGAAATGCGGTTGGACAAGCCGTCATTACGGGTTTTAGCCAAGTAGCCAAGTCAAAGGAAATACGAAAATATTTTGAAAGAGGACGGGATATTGCAGGGAAACACACAGAAATTTTTTCTTCCATTTTACATGAAGAGAATCTGCATGAAGGAACCTTATTAATGACATCAGAAGTAACAGATTCCACAGAATCTCCATTTTCCGATAAACTCATGCTGTTTTTGGTAACAACTTTAATTGCATCTGGTATCGGTCAATATGGCACTTCCATGTCTGTAAGTCCAAGACGCGATTTAGGTGCACATTTTACTCGATTAACCGCAGAAATTACTAAGTATGCTGAAGATGGGGCAAATATTATGATAGACAATGGCTGGATGGAGCAGCCTCCAATGGCAGCAGACAGAAAAGGATTAGCGAAATAGGTAAACAACATGGAGAATAACCTAAACAGGAAAAGCAGAAAATTGGAAGCGATCCTCTGGAGTATTGCCCTGCCAGGTTTTGGACAGCTTCTGAATCGAAAATATATTAAAGGTCTTTTTTTAGTCATTTTGGAGATTATCATTAATGTTATGGGGAATTTCAATCGTGTTATTGTACTTAGTTTTAATATGGAAATTGGAAGAGCGATTGCGGAAACAAATTATTTATGGCTTATGTTTTATCCTTGTCTATACTTTTTTTCCATATGGGATGCTTATAAAGATGCTGGAGGCGGACAAAAGGCTTTCGCTTACCTCCCACTTGTATTTTCCGCCTATTTTGTTACAGTAGGCCTTATTTTTTCAGCAAGACTTACATTATTTGGATACCTAATCGGGCCTATGTGGCTGCCGATTATGTTTCTGCCCATTGGATTGGCAGTCGGCGGTTTCATAAGGTGGATTTTATTAAAAGTATACTTGGATGAGACGGAGCCGGATAAGCCATCATAAAAATACTCTCAACTTAAAAGAAGAGAGTATTTTTATATTCCTTTTATTTAGGATCGAGATATACTTAGTTTCGGGGTGATAAACAGTTCCGGTCTGACCAGGCAGCTACTTTTTCTTTTTATGCTGTTTGCTGTCCAAAGGCTGAAAAGAAAAAGGAATGCCAATCATTTTTGCGGTTAAATGATCATACGAAACTAAGTCTTCTTTTGTTAATTCCTTTAAGGAAGACTTTCCCATTGCCCGTAATCCTTCCTTGATTTCTTCTGTGCTTGCTGTAAGGAACTTTTTTGCTGCATCTCCTCCTTTTTCTGCCTCAAATTTGTCTTTGAACTTGCCCTCATTCCACACCACCTGTGTAGGAGGTTCGAAGGGGAGTGCATGGTGTGTCTGATTATGTGCTACCGTAAATAACAAAGCAGACCCCACGTAAACGGCATCTGCTCCCAATGCAAGTACTTTCAAAAAATGCCCGGGTGTAAACAAACCGCCTGACACTACCAAGCTGACTTTATTTTTCATCTTTCTCTTTTCCAAATGGCTGGCTGCCCTGACTACCGCATGCAGCGTTGGGATCCCAAAATCATCTTCTAAAATCGGCGGACCTCCGAGGGTGGCGGCCTGTCCTCCATCAATGGAAATATAGTCTACCCCCATTTCCAGTACATTATCTATATCTTCTTCCAGTCTTCCCCCTGCTCCCATTTTCACACCAACCGGAACCCCTTTTGTATTTTTTCTAATATCGGCTACGAGTTCCTTCAAATCCTGTTTCGTCTGTTTTTCAAAGAAATGTTCATGTACGATAGCTCTCTCATTTTCTTCCAGCCCCATCACTTCCCTGGCTCTTCCGGTTAAGTTTTCGGGTGAAATATTGGTTCCCATACCCATCAGGGCTCCCTGCCCCAGTTTAATTTCCACCATTTTTGCTTTTTTAAATTTATCCTCTTCCTTTGACCATTCTGTTTTTGAAACTTGCAAAATAAACTTATCTGCTTCAGCAAGTTCTTCGGGCAAAACGCCGCCTTCCCCTGAATTAATAGCAGTACCAGTCTGATTGGCCGCTTTTGTTAATGCCATTCTTACTTCTTCACTTAATGCTATCCCATACGCCATACCGCTGACCATCATAGGAATTTCCAGCTTTAAAGGTTTCTTTGCCTTAGGCCCAATCACTACTCTCACATCCACTTCTGTTTTGCCGCTAACCGGAAAGGGGTCAGTTTGAGCAGGAATAAAGGTAATCTCATCAAGATGTGGCCAGTTTTTTGAGGATCCGAGGGGACGGTGCAGCATGTCTCCTGTTTCAGCACGAAGCATGTTTTCCAGCACATGTTGTACACCCATATGGCGTAAACCTGGCATCAATTCCAGGAGGTTTTCCTGGTAGCTGTCTGTAAATATAATCTTGGATGTCTTATTTATAATGGTTTTTATTATTTTGCGCCAACCAATAATAATAATTAAGAAAAAAATAAATAATACGAGCAGAATGGCAAAAGATATATAGGAAAGAATCTCTGACATGAAATACACCATCTTTTTATATGTTATTTATATTCTTGCCGTTGAAATTAATAAATATGTGTCAGGAAGGTGCTTATATTATGGAGTGGATTAAGCGAAATGAGCAATTTGAATATTTGGCTTCAAAAGCGTGGATCATGAAACAGGGATGGGAAAATGTATTGTTTTTGCATTGGCCAATATCCACTGAATATTTACGTCCCCTCATTCCGGATGCCCTGGAAATCGATACATATGGCGGACAGGCCTGGCTGGGAATCATTGTTTTTGAAATGGAAGGAATTTATCCGCGGGGCTTTTCCCGGCTCTCCCTTACTCCCCGGTTTTCAGAAATAAATGTAAGGACCTATGTTACCTATAAAGGGGAGCCCGGCATTTATTTTTTATCCATTGATGTTAATAATTGGGCATCCCTGCATATTGCAAAAAGATGGTATCGTTTGCCATATCATCCTTCTAAAGTTTCTATCCAAAAGGAAGGGGATTCCATTCATTTTGAGGGTGTCCGCAAAAAAGAACCTTTGTATATAAAAGGATCCTATTCTCCAAAAAATGAAATTTTTTTCAGCCGGGCGGACAGTTTGGACTACTGGCTCACTGAAAGGTATCGTTTATATAGTACAGATATTTTTTCGAATCTCTACACAGCCAGCATAGATCATCCTCCCTGGATACTACAGAAAGCGGATGTTACTCTCGGCAAAAACACCCTGTTTTCCCCATTTAATTTTAATTTAGCAGGGAATACTCCAGTTGCTCATTATTCCAGTGGGGTGCAAACAAATTTTTGGAATATCAAAAAACTCACATAGAAGTTTAGTATGTTACTCGTACAGTATAGAAGAATAAAACTGTGTTAGCTGAGGCCGGCAATTGTCCTTATATGGTGCAGAACGACGCTGCAATGATAACGGATGACTGATAACATTGTGATTAAATATGCCATTTTCGGGAATAGCACAAATAGGATTTCTGAAAGGAGTGGTATGGTTGAGTCAATTAAAAGCTGTCATTCTAAATTGCTCTTTAAAAACATCTGATGAAGAATCAAATACAGATGCGTTGATCGAGAAGTTTACCTCCACATTTGATAAGAAAAACGTGGAGTCGGAAGTGATCCGGGTTGCTGACTATAGTTTGGGATATGGCATCACGGACTATACGGGTGCCGGAGATGAATGGCCGACGATTTTGGCCAAAGTAAAGCAAGCGAATATTGTAATTCTGGCCAGTCCTGTATGGCTTGGGGAAAAAAGCAGCATTTCCAAGCTGGTATTAGAACGCTTGAACGGATCCAGTGATGAAACGAACCAAAAAGGTCAGCCTATTTTTTATAATAAGGTTGGCGGTGCTGTTGTTACCGGCAACGAAGACGGGGCAAAAAAGTCTGCAGGCGAATTAATTTTCGGGCTTGCCCAGCTCGGTTTCATTATCCCTCCTAACCCGCTCGCGTATTGGGTTGGCGATGCAGGACCAGGTCCATCCTATATTGAGGCTGAGGGCTATAAAAGTGAGTTTACCCGGGAAAATGCCACCATGGCCAGCCACAACCTGGTTCATTTGGCAGAAATGTTTCAAGCGCATCCTATACCGACAGAAGGAAATGCCTCCTGACATTAAGTAAGAGCGTCCAGGGATTGCTTGCCTTGCCCAGTGCATGGCAAGCAATCTTTTTTTTGAGAGTAATTTATCGTATAAGGAGTATTTCTCCTACTTCCACTCTGAAAATGTCTTTTATGCCGGTAAATTTAAATAGGTTAGTATGTACAGGACATATTTTCTCCATTATCCAGCAAATCCTGCCCATCGTAAAAGTTAAGTTCCGGCAACTATTTTGACAAACTTCCGGCGAAACTGCACAATGAATACTAAATACTTTGCTGAAAAAGGTGAAAAGCATGCGCGCTGCCATATTTGATTTCGATGGAACATTATATAAAAAAGAAACTTTCCCTGTTTTAATGAAACATTTAAAGCATCATCCCCTCTATCACAATAGGTATAAACGGTTTTTCCGTACGATTCTTCCTCCGTACATAGGTTATAAACTGAAGGTTTACCCGGAACATAGAATGAGAGAACGTTCGATGCAAATTTATTTATCTTCATTGAATAATTTATCAACAGAAGAAGTGTATTCGTATTTTGGAGAGCTCGCCGACAAAATGCAAGATGATTACAACACGAAGGTGCTGGAAAAATTGAATAGCCACATAGCAAAGGGTGATAAGGTTATGATTGTATCCGGCGCCTTTACCCCGCTTCTGGAAGCAGCCGCCAATAAATACAATATTGATAAAATCATCGGTACTGAAGTGCCCTTCGTAGAGAGTAAGTTTGACAGCAAGGCACCTATTTATCATATCCAGGGCGCACGTAAAAAAGAAAAGATTCAGGAAGCCTTTAAAAATTCAGAGGTTGACTGGGTAAACAGCTACGCTTACGCGGACAGTCTCTCTGACCTCCCTGTACTGGAAATGGTCGGAAACCCGGTAGCTGTCCAGCCCGAACCGAGATTGCTGACAGTAGCCGAAGAACGTAAATGGGAAATTATTTAAAGGGAAGGGAAAATGGCCGGAGCCTGTGAACGGAAGGTGTAAGGACATTTTCCAGCTTTATGTACAGAAGAGGCCTATCCCCTTCCTACGATTTAGAAAAGCTGCTTCAATCGGACGTCAAGCTTGCCACCAGAGCGTTGAACATGAGTTTTTCTGGATATGCCCTTGTAAGATAAATGCAGACCCTGTTCCTGACATTTCTGCAGCACAGAATAAAAAGCACGTATTCATCTCTTAAAAATTAAAGCATGAAACCTGCCCCCTCCGAATAGGATAAAGATAGTTGTCCAATTGATATAACAGCAGTTCCTGTTAGAGGGGGAACCATATTGAACGCATTCTTGTCAAAGTTTGGACTGGTTATATTAGGGGGGGTTATTCAAGGCGCAGGGATGGGATTATTTTTATTTCCCCATTCCATTCCTTCAGGCGGTGCAGGCGGGTTGACCGTGCTGTTTAACTATTGGTTTGGTATAAGTATGGGACTTGCCCTTTGGATCATAAACTTTTCCTTCTTACTATTGGGAATGAAAATTTTGGGCAGGCGGTTTGCTGTGTGGACAGTTGTTGCAATTACAATGACTTCCGTATCGGTTCAATTGTTTGAACAGATTTCAATGGTGAACAGAAGCCTCGTTTATGACCTTACAGCAGGCTCTATACTTTTAGGGACTGGAATCGGTATACTGATGCGGCAAGGAGTGTCTAACGGCGGAATTGGGGTGGTGGCTTTAATTATTTCAGTAAGAAGAAAGATACTTCCCGGTAAACCACTATTTATTGTTAATATGATTATATTCCTATTTACGGCTCTCATTATTGATTGGAAATTGATCTTTCTCGCATTGATAAGCCAATGGATCTCAACAAAATTAGTTGATTTAACAGCAACAATGTCCTTACAGGAAACGTATACACTTGATTGGAGAAAAAAAACATAATCTCCCTTACATATACTTATACGTTATACGGCTCTTTCTTTTTTTTCCTCCATCTTTCCCATCCACATGAACAAGCAGCAGAACAGCTAAACCAACTAGAAAGGTAAAAGCTGCAATGGATAAAAACATGCCTGTTGTAGACCAGCCCATCAGCCAGGTAAAAACGGGCGGACCTAGTGCCACCCCTAAAAAACGAACGGAACCATACAGAGATGAGACAAAACCCCTCCGCTCTTTTCCAACAGCACCTGTAATAAAACTGTTCACACACGGTAAAACAAGCCCCGCACCTACACTGCTTAATGCAAGCACAATTAAAAAGAGAACCAGCTTCTCAAACATAACCAGGGATGCAAAGGAGACAGTCATTAAAGTCAGGCCGATCACAGACAGCCTCTTCATTTTTTCCAGATTCTGCCCTATCCTGCTTCCGGTAATATAGGATGTCACTACCATTACCAGTAAAGGAATGGCTAAGATAAGTCCCTTAAGCACCCCATCGATATGATAATTTTTCTCTAAAACATCCGATAAATAAAACAGGATTCCAAAAAGGGTAAATAAACAGGTTCCCCCCGCAATATAGATGGTAAACAGCCATCTTCCTTCATGTTTAAAAACACTAAGCAGCCCCTTGACATATTTGCGAAAAGGAGGCGGCATTTGCCGATTGCTTTTTTCCTTCACAAAAATCCATACGAGCAAAGCGGACAAAAGACTGATTACAGGGAAAGCAAAAAATACGGAATACCAGACAATTAAAGCCAGCAGTGAACCGAGAATCGGTGATAGTACTTTCCCTAATCCATTGGAAGCTTCAAAAATGCCCAGCACCCTGCTTCGTTCCCCGCTCCTGAATAAATCCCCTATTAAAGCCATGGCAATAGGGGCTGTTCCTGCAGCCCCAATGCCCTGCAATATTCTTCCAATAATAATCCAAACATAGGAATGCGAAAAAACTGCTGCACCCAAGCCTGCAAGCAGTGCGCCGCCTCCAAATAAGATAAGGGACGGAATAATAATGATTTTTCTTGAAAAACGGTCAGAAAGATAACCGACAATCGGAATAAAGATGGCGGCGGCGATGGAAAACACGGTAATTGTTAAGCTCACCTGTAATTGGGAAAGATCCAGCGAAGACTCCATTTCCGGCAGTATGGGAATTAACATGGAATTGCCCAAGGTCATCATCAGCGGGATGGAACCAATGGAGGCAATAACCATTCCCTTATTTTTCTTCTGCAACATCCCTGCACTCCTTATGTTATTAACTATTTTACATTTATGGGCGGATCAACAATCCACCCCTTTTGTTTGCATAAATCCAAAAGTTTTTGTTCATACTCTTCCTTTTCTGCGTGGAATTCTCCAAACATCGTACGAATATCCCCGCGATGAGCAGTTCCTATCATATAACTGGAAAGTACTCTTCCTGTCATTAATTCCTTTTGAACAAGCACGGCTATTTCCGGATCATTAAACCTTGCTCCGGACGGAATATCTTCCACTTCTACATCGGGCCTGTCCGGCGGTGCGGGCGGCAATCGAATCCCGGCTTCTTTTAATACTGCTTCCACCTGTTGTTCCTCTTGTCTAAGACAGCTTTCCACAAGATCCTCCAAATATGTTTTTAAATCATGATCACCTGTATGATTAATCAGTACCTGCATTGTCACTAATAGATTTTTTGACTGGTATAAAGAGGACCACAGCTGATAAACCTCCCCGCTATGAAAAGGCTCCTCCGGCTGTTTGTTATTTATAATACGCATAAAATCTCTCCTTTTGATGTGCTCATATAGTTTTCCTTATATCCATAATAATTATCCTTGATAAAAATAAAGAATCCAATTAAAGGAAATTTACCGGGACAGGAACCTGGCATAAATTTAAACATAGGCTAACATGGAATGGAATCTAGAAATTTTAGGAAAGGGTTTGGACTAAATGGGGAAAAAAACCGCATTACTTATGGCAACTCTCTTTTCAATCATTTTGTTTTCCGGCTGCAGTGTTAACAGTAATGCCTTTTCTGACTCGGAAGATGACAATGTCATGCGTATTGGCTATCAGAAAAACGGTCCATTAATTATTCTAAAATCACTTGGTACATTGGATGAAAGGCTGGAATCTATAGGCTATGCTGTGGAATGGAATGAATTTCAAGCTGGGCCATTATTATTGGAAGCGCTTAATGCAGAAAGTATTGATTTTGGCAGAACCGGCAATACGCCTCCTATTTTCGCACAAGCCGCTGATTCCCCTTTTCATTATATTGCAGTAGGGTTTTCAAAGTATGAAGGGAGCGGGATACTGGTTCCGCAGGATTCTGACATTGAGGAATTGACAGATTTAAAAAATAAAAAAATCGGATTTGCAAATGGCTCAAGCTCCCATTATTTAATCGTAAAAGCTTTGGAAAAAGCAGGTCTTGCTTACTCGGATATTGATCCCGCATTTCTTAACCCGGGTGATGCAAGAGTAGCTTTTGAGCAAGGAACGATCGATGCGATGGTAGTCTGGGATCCATATGCTGCTTCCACAGAGCTTCATTCTGATGGGAAGATGCTTATTAACGGAGAGGGATTAACAACGGACAGGGACTTCTTTGTGGCAACAACCGAATTTTCGGAAAACCACCGGGAGGCAATCGAGATCATTTTAGAGGAAATAGAAGCTTCTTCAGAATGGGCGAATACAAACCATGAAGATCTTGTAGATATGCTCGCTCCTATTCTTAATCTTGATAAAGATTCGGTCAAAAAAACGGTGGAACGCCGTGTATACGGTGTGGAACAAATAACAGAAGAAATTATTGAGGAGCAGCAGCGTATTGCAGATAAATTTTACGAACTGGACATCATACCCAAAGAGCTGGATGTAAAAGAATTTATGGTGAACTAAGCTAAAAAGGGGGCAAAACATATGAATTGGAGAACAAAAGGTCCTGCAGAACAAATCCTCCCATGGTTTATCCCCTTCCTGGTGCTTGCCGGATGGCAATACTTGTCATGGACAGGGGCAATCCCGGAAAGAATACTGCCTGCCCCTACACAAATAGTTGAAGCTGCCATTGAACTTACGGCGTCAGGGGAACTGTACGATCATATGTCCATTAGTTTGGGGAGGGCATTGGCAGGATTTTTAATAGGAGGTATCCTGGGGTTTTTACTGGGCCTGTTTAACGGAGTTTTCCGATTTGCAGATCTTTTTTTCGATACCTCTATTCAGATGCTGCGCAATATTCCCCATCTGGCATTAATTCCACTCGTTATTTTATGGTTTGGAATCGGGGAAACATCCAAGATTTTTCTCGTAGCACTGGGTGTTCTGTTTCCGGTATATATCAATACTTATCACGGGATCAAATCAGTCGATAAAAACCTGATTGAAATGGGCAAAGCCTATGGGCTGAAAGGAAAGGAACTCTTTTTTCATGTCATACTGCCCGGGGCTATGTCATCTATTTTGGTAGGTATACGGTTTTCCCTGGGCGTAATGTGGTTAACGCTAATCGTCGCCGAAACCATTTCAGCCCAAACAGGTATTGGATACATGGCAATGAATGCCCGTGAATTTATGCAAATGGATGTAATAGTATTAAGCATTGTTATTTATGCTTTATTCGGAAAATTATCCGATGTCATTGCCAGATGTTTTGAAGGAAAATTATTAAAATGGAATAACTAATTGGAGGGGTAATCATTGAACACAGAGGATTATGAAGAAATCCATGTATCCATCCATGATATCGAAAAAAGTTTTGATGAGCGGGAAGTGTTAAAGGGACTTAACCTTCAGATAAGCCAGGGAGAATTTGTAGCCGTTGTAGGAAAAAGCGGCTGCGGCAAAAGTACCTTGCTGCGCATCATCGCCGGCCTGGAGGATTTTAATCAGGGATCAGTTGAATTAAACAGGAATCCACTAAGCGGGTTAAATAAAAAAGCAAGAATGATGTTTCAGGATGGCCGGCTCCTGCCCTGGAAAAGGGTGATAGACAATGTATGTTTAGGCCTTGGGATGGCGTCCAGGCAAAAAGCAATCCAAACATTGGAACAAGTTGGGCTGAAGGAACGAATCCATGACTATCCATCCAAACTATCAGGTGGTCAGAAACAACGTGTTGCTTTGGCGAGGGCTTTAGTTCATGATCCATCCCTGCTGCTTCTGGATGAACCATTAGGGGCACTGGACGCACTTACCCGTCTGGAGATGCAGGATTTAATAGAATCATTATGGAAAAACAGAAATTTCACCGCAATCCTTGTCACCCATGATGTGGAAGAGGCAGTCGCCATTTCAGACCGGGTAGTCTTAATGGACAACGGAAAAATCAGCCTCAATCAGCCAATTCATTTATCAAGACCGCGCCAGCGCACGGATCCGGTTTTTTCTATGTATACCGAAGAAATCCTGGCCCATATTACAAATCGAAAAAGTAAAAATAATTATAGCATGGTACTTAACCAGGATCCCGAATCACTTCTTAACACCATAAATAATTAGAAGTATACCAAGAAGAATCCAAAAGAACTTACCGAAGGATAATTTATCTGACATGCCTATTACACCGATGGTCGTTGTAAAAATTAGTATTAATGGACCAACGAACGCAAGAGAGCTGTTTATAATTACAGCTTTGTCCACTTCGTTGAATTTCACCATCAAATATGCCGCAAATACCTCAATCGATCCTGAAATTAATCGCAGTAAAGCCATCCAAATAACCGCTTTTTCTAGTAAGGTGAACATTTTTTCCTCCTGTAACAAGTAATCATGAAATTATATGCTTGACTTGGCCATTTAAGGACATGTTTTCACCTTTTGTAAACCGGGATGAAAATAGGGTAGTCATACGTGTCCCAGAACATCTTGTATGAAATAATAGTATATAGATTATAAAAATTAACATACAGAAATTGCGGATAAGGACGCACCGGAATGAAAGTTATGCTGAAAAAACAAGGCAGTTCACACTATAAATAATAAGTGGGAACTGCCTTAGTCTAAAATTGATTGACTATGGAAAGAGCTTGAAGCGATTCACTTCTTTATTGTGCACTATCTTCTCCTTCTATTTTTCGGTTTGCCTTCTTCTCTGACGTTTGTTTCCCATGCGCGGTCATTGTCCATCATCTTTTTGGCGGCATATATTAAGATGAATTGCAGTGCGATAATCGGAATGCCCATAATGCCTGAAAGGACTTCAAGCGGCGGCAGTCCCCCAATACGCATCAGCAGCAATGCCAGACCCGTAATGACTGCAGCTACAATAAGGCGCAAGTGCTTGGATGGTTCATATTTGGCCATGTTTTCCCTGCTTGTATAAGATGCGATGGTGTAGGTGGTGGAATCAAGTGTTGTCACAAGGAATACCATCGCAATAATAACAAAACCTATCATGACAATTGTCCCCAGCGGCAGACTGCTTAAAATTGCCGGAATGGCCGCCATGACATCTTCAGCAGCTATATCAAGCACGGGAACTTCACCTGTAATATATCTGTGTACCCCGAGCCCGCCCAAAACTGCTGTGGCAATCCAGGAAATAAGTGTTGGTGCCAGCAAATAGGTCATAATCATTTCCCTGACCGTCCGGCCTCGGGATATTTTCGCTGCAAATACACTATGCAGCATAGCCCAGGTTGCACTGTAGGCAAACCAGAACACCGTATTGCTTTCTATATGCGTCATCTCTCCCAATGCAAGAGAATTAGTGGACAGGGACATCTGAAGATAGTTGGAAAATAAAAATGCAATAGTATCCGAAAAATAAGAGAGAATAAAAATCCCCGGGCCAATGACCATAATAAAAATAGCAAACACTGCAGCAAAATACATATTAAATGTACTTAACCTTTTTATTCCCCTTTCAATACCTAAATAGGCACTGATAGAGAACAGAAACACCCAAATTAAGGTAACGATCAATGTCAGCATAAAGGTTATCTCTATGTTAAAAATCTCTGCAATGTTATAGGTTACAATTGGTGCGCCCAAACCAAGTGTTACTGCCGCTCCTGCAAGAATACTGATCAGAAACAGGATGTCCAGCAATCTTCCGCCAAGGCCATCGGTAAATTTATCCCCGAACAGTACCCTGGTTGCTTCGGAGACCCGGATGAGCGGCCTTTTCTTTACGTGCAAAATGTAAGCGAATGCCGGTGCAGCCATCACAAATATGGCAAACACTTGCACACTCCACATGAACATTCCATAAGCATTTCCCCATAGCAGCGCTTCTGCAGATTCCGGTTCTACACCAAATGGCGGATCGAGTGCTACTTGTGTCCACTCCGTCATTCCGGTGCGCATAATAGTTGAACCCAGCCCCATCGCGATGAGAATGGATGCATATTCAAACATGGTAAATCTCGGTTTTTCCATGGGGTCGCCCATGACCACGTCCCCATATTTGGAAAAAGATAAGTATAAACCCGCTGCCACGAGAACAATGGCATACCAGATATAACCCCAGCTGAATGTATTAACGATAAAATCAAATATATCATTCAACAGATCCAATGAAGCCGTCTCATAAAGAGAAAAAGGAATACTGATTGCAATAATAATGATGAGGGATGGAATAAATATCTTATAATCGATTAAACTTTTTCTGTTTGTTGTTTTACTGTTTTGCGCCATTTTTCTTCCTCCTGTTTTTTCCTGGTAACCCTGCATAATAACTTAATAAATGAATACCTGGTGGTCTTTATTTTTCCTATTGGCAGGCAGGCTAAACATAGATGAAAAAAATTGGTTTAATCAAATTTACGCTATACAGGAAACAACAAAATTTCCTCCTTTCTTCTGTTTCAAGCTCTACTATTACGGTAACATATTTAATATCAGGGAAGGTAAGAAAGGATGGATGAAATGACATCTGAAGTAGTTATTATGAATAAAAAAGGTATGTCCTTAGCAGCTGACAGTGCAATCACCAGCGGCAGGGACGGGATTCAAAAGGTGTATAACTCTGCCAATAAATTATTTTCCTTATCCGGCAGCCATCCTGTGGGTATGATGATTTATGGTGCAGCTTCTTTTATGGAAGTACCATGGGATATCATTATTAAATCCTACCGCGAACATTTGGGGGTTAAAAAATTTGCCGACCTGACAGGGTATGCAGAGGGATTGCTTCAATTTTTAAACGATGATGTGCGTTTCAAAAACAAAGAAATTGAAAGTATTATCGTCGACCGCACTTACTCTGACATCTTAAAAAATATAGTAAAAGAAGTAGAGGAAAAAATGGAGCAACACCCGGAAGAGGATAATATGGATGACAAAATACAAGTGTGGCTGATGGAAAGAACTGAGGCCAGCTTAAAGGCAATGAAAGAGATGGAAAAGTGTTTTTTGGATATAGATTATGCTTCTTTTAAGGAAGCTTTCCTTCCGCTCATAAAAGAGATAACTGCTGAATTGGTATCCAGTCCAATTTCCCCTGCTTTAAAGGAAAAATTATGTGAACTGGCATTTGAAGCAGTGAGAAAAGATTTTTTCAGTGCGGGGAGCAGCGGTGTAGTCATTTGCGGATATGGAGAAGAAGAAATTTTCCCGCATTTGCTGAATTACAGACTGGAAGGGTTCGTCTTTGGCCAATTGAAATATAAGAAACTGAAAGAACGAAAAATCAGCTACACCCCTGACAAAAAAGATGGAACCGCAAGCATCACTGCCTTTGGCCAGACAGAGATGGTTGATTCGTTTATGCACGGGATAGAACCAACCATGGCAGATGCCATGTTTGAAATCATCCATAAAGTATTCATGAACTATCACGAACAACTTAAGAAGCATACAGGTATTGAATTAACGGATGAACAGGTTACCTCCATGAAAAACTTGGGTAAAGAAGTGTATACCTCCATTCATGAGGCTGTAGATGAATACCAGCAGCAAAATTACATCTATCCGCTGTTGGGAGTCGTCAGATCTTTACCCATAGAGGAACTGGCGGAAATGACGGAAGCACTTGTAAACCTGACTTCCTTCAAACGCAGGGTGACCAGGGCCACAGAATCTGTTGGACCGCCAGTAGATGTAGCTGTCATTTCAAAGGGCGACGGCTTCGTATGGGTGAAAAGAAAAAACTATATTGATCCCAAAATTAATTACCAGTGGAAAGGAGGCTAGTTTGCGATGACATCAAATAAAAAAGAACCTCCAAAAAAAGAGCGGTATTTCAATTTGACGAAGGAAGACAGGCTGGAATTTGAATTAAAAGATAAAGAAAAAAAAGAAAAAGAAAATGTAGCCAAGAACGTGATGGACAAGCTAAACGGAAGACATAAAAAATAGTTTTTAAATAAATCTCAACAAAATAAGGTTTAGAAAATACCATACGTGGAAAACAAACAAATGTAAGGCGATCTCACCGCCTAAACTATCGAAAGGAGATGTTACCGATGGCTCAAAACAAAAAGAACAATAACAACAAAATGTCCCGTGAGGAAGCAGGACAAAAGGGCGGAAACAAAACAGCAAGAAATCATGATCAGGAGTTCTATCAAGATATAGGACAAAAGGGCGGTAATGCCACTTCCAAAAATCATGATCAGGAGTTCTATGAGGAAATCGGGCAAAAAGGCGGAGAAACTACTTCTCAGAAATATGATCAGGAGTTTTACGAAGAGATCGGCCAAAAAGGCGGGGAAAAAACCTCACGCAACCATGATCAGGAGTTCTATCAGGATATAGGACAAAAGGGTGGAGAAACTACTTCCCGCAACCATGATCAAGAATTCTATGAGGAAATCGGCAAAAAAGGCGGAAGAAGCCGCCAGCAAAATAACAACAACAATAACAACTCTTAAGAAAATGGGACGAGGGGACAGGTACCTCGTCCCATTTTTCATATGTAAACAGGACCTAAACAGATAACAGCTCAATAGACTAAAAATCCCTTTTTCCTTTTCCCGCTGAGAATCAGCAGTTTGGCAACAACACTCAACAGCATCCCTCTAAACCAAAAAGAGGCATCCCGCAAATCGCTGCATTTGCTGATGCCTCTTTACTTTTATTTTCCCTTGCCGACATCTAAACCAATTGCTCTTCCCGGTCTTGGTGAATCTGCGGTTCCGTACAATTTTCCGTTCCATGGATTAATCATAATACCTTTGACATCCCCAAGCCGGTCATCTGCGGATACTTTTTCAAAACCTCTATCCAGTTTGTATCCCAATTCCGTTAATTTCTCCATCGCCTGTTCATTAATGCCGTCTTCCCATTGCCAGGAAAGCTGTGGGTTATTGAATATCCGCGGTTCATCAATGGCCTCCCCCAGATCCATTTTATAATCAAGGACATGCAGCAGCACTTGTGCAACAGAGCCGACAATCGTTTCCGCACCAGGTGAGCCGAGTGTGAAAAACGGCTTGCCTTCATGAAAAACAATCGTCGGAGACTTGGAACTCACTGCAAATTTGTTTGCCTCCGCTGCATTTACCGTTCCAGGCTCCGGATTAAAATCCGTTAAATCATTATTCATCATGAAGCCATAGCCGGGAACCATAATCCCCGATCCGAAAATCCGCTCAATAGATGATGTGCATGCAGCAACATTTCCCCATTTGTCTATCGCTGTGAAATGTGTAGTTTCCATCCCATGGAAGCTTTTATCCTGTTTTTGTTTATAATTTGGCCTGCTTTCTTCATATTTCCACGGGTCGCCGGGTGCTATTTCCTGTTTCCGTTCCTTAAAATCAATGAGTTTTAATCTCTCTTCTATATATTGATCCGCAAATAAACCCCTTAATGGTATTTTAACGAAAGAAGGATCCGCTATATGTGTCTGCTGATCAGCCAGTACCAGCCTGATTGACTCTGCAACGAGATGATATTTTTCCCAGGAATGCACACCATATTGGCTGATATTCAGCTTTTCAAACATTTTCAGCAGCTGGGATATGGCTAATCCTCCTCCATTTGGCGGTGCAGGAAATGCCAGTTCATATCCTTTGTAGCTCCCCCATAATGGTTCCTCAATAGAAGCCTTATAGTTTTTTAAATCCTCCTTTTTCATAATGCCGCCCATTTTTTCTAAAGTCTCTACGATCGCATCGGCAATTTCTCCTTCATAAACAGAAGAAAACCCTTCTTTTCGAATGATTTTCAAAGTCTTGGCAAGATCCGGCTGGCGAATGACATCCCCTTCTACCAACGGCTTGCCGCCAGGAACAAATATCTTCCTTGCTTCGTCTCCCATTCGGTCTTTAAAATTATCTATCGTCCGCTCCCACAGGCTGCTGACACGGTAATCATTTTCCGCCAGCCCAATAGCCGGGTCAATGAGCCGTTCCAGCGACTTGCTTCCATAAGTTTCATGGGCCAATTCCAGGGCTTTCATAATTCCCGGAACACCTGCCGATTTTGCGCTGACAGACCGTTCATCAAAGGGAGCCAGTTCCCCGTTTTTATTGTAAAATATATCAGGTGTTGTGGCTCCCGGTGCTTTGCTGTGACCGTTTATCACCTTTGTTTTCTTCGTTTTATTATCGTAATATAAAATATAGCCGCCCGCAGCAATACTTGTATTCATTCCTTCCACTACAGTTAAAGCAAGCTGCATGGCAATGACAGCATCAATCGCATTCCCCCCTTCTTTCAGTACTTCTTCCCCTGCCTCTGCAGCTTCCTTAACCGGGGAGGATACCATGCCATCCTCTCCCCTTGCCGTATAATATTTCGCAGTATCTCCAACTGGTTTTTGATTGTCAAAAATTTCTTTTAAACTCATATGCCAATCACCTCTTTTTTTAAAATGACCTCACAGTCAGCCCTTCATGACTCAGGACTGCCCGCATCTGGTGTTCAAATAGGAATACTTTCCTTGTACCCTTTCCAGCCATTTTTCATTCGCGGTATGCAAATTTCATGTTCGGCCAGCCCAGCCAAAGCACTATTGTATTTTCACATGCTTCCCCTGCCCAGGTGATTTTATTTCTTGTATGCAGCATATAAAAACGATAAGCATGTTCCCTGCCGGCATTCGCGTGCAATTTATAACCTCATTTCCATTTCTCCTGCAGGTAAAAACTTTTTCAAAATTTTATTTGTCCTGGGGTATAAATAATCAATAATAGCAAAAAATTGAAAGGAAGACGTAACTTCTTTTCACATAAAAGCTTTTTGGAGGTGAAAATTATGGAAGTGTTAAAACGAATAGCGCTCACATTATTAATTATAGGTGGAATAAACTGGGGTCTGATTGGGTTCTTTCAATTTGATCTGGTCGCTGCCATTTTTGGCGGTCAGGAATCAGCGCTTGCCAGACTGGTTTATGCTTTAGTTGGTTTAAGTGCGCTGTATTGTATAACTTTATTATTTGAACCAATGGAAGAAGGAAACACTTCAAGAAACGAACAACGAAATTTAAGTTATGGAACAGAGTTTGGAGAAGAAAGAAACGCATCGGACATCCGAAGCGAGGACGATGACACCTATAAAAGATAGCAGACATTGATTCAGGAAGCCATGCATTTTTTTGTATGGCTTCTGCCTTTCCTTTTTTATATATAAATTTTCATACAAGAGTTATGGACATTATTAAAAAAGCAAAGTCCTGTCATCCATTATCCCTGACATAAACCATACCATTGCGTTTGCCTATGATTTCCTTCATAATAAATGTAAAGCCTATCATTTAAGGGGATAAATATGGAATTAAGACAATTGGAGTATTTTATGGTGGTAAGTAAAGAACTGCACTTTACAAGGGCAGCCGAAAAGCTGAAGATCTCACAGCCCACACTGAGTGAACAAATAAAGCGATTGGAAGATGAAGTGGGGATTCCTTTATTTGACCGGATCGGCAAAAAAATTGCCTTAACCGAGGCAGGGAAAATTTTATTAAAACATGGCCAATCCGTATTTTTTGAAATCGAACAGGCCGAAGCTGCACTGAGAGATTTAAATGAACTTCAAAGAGGTAAACTGGAAATCGGCTCCCTTCTGACATGTGTAAACTATTTACTTTCGCCTGCAATCAAACAATTTAAGCAGCTATATCCGAATGTGAAGTTGTCTGTTTATGGACTTAAAACCAATGATATCAAAAAAGAATTACTTGAAAACGAGTTAGATCTGGGGATTACATTTTTGCCTGTGGAGGAAAAGGAATTTGATTCCATGCCACTATTTACAGAAGAATTATCTCTCGCAGTTTATTCAGAGCATCCACTGGCTCACTTAAAAGAAGTGGATATGAAGACGTTAGAGAATGTGTCCACTATTTTATTTCCGGAAAGTTATTATCTCCGTCAGCTTATTGACACTTACTGCAGGGAACTCGGTTTTAAACTGAATCCTGTCTTGGAAATGACCACCCTGGAATCTATCATCCAAATGGTTTCTGAGGGGATTGGTGCCACTATTCTGCCTGAACCTTATCTGGACACACTTAATAACCCGGGGGTTGTTAAAGTAAAATTAATAAACCCGACACCCCAAAGGGAAATCGGCTTTATATATAGAAAAAATAAATTTATATGTGCAACCACCCAAACATTTATAGGGCAAATCATGAAAGCAATCAAAGCTGTTTCCTGAACTTAAATCCTGAAGCCGGACTGAACAGGAATGATGAAAATGCAAAAAAACGAGAGGTGCTGAAAATATGCCTCCCGTTTTTATTTTTATTAACCGTTTTTAACTTCTTCCATACTTGCTCCGTGATTGATATGATATGTTTGTCCATTTAATACAAGGGCAGGTACCGATTTTACCCCTGCAGATTCTGCTTCGCTTATCTTGGAAGCATCATTATTAAAATCAACCACTTCGACGTCTACCTTGGATTTATCCAAATAATCCAGGACCATTTTCTCTGCATCCACACAAACAGGACAGCCGGCATGATAAAATACTGCTTTTTCCATTCATAAAACCTCCTTATATTTACCTTATATTTAAGGATAGATCATGAGTGGTGCATGATCAATAAGGGGTTCCCTATAGTTATCATAGGTCTCAGCTATAGAACCTGTACATCTATCGAAATTACTTATGTTACCATGAAAAAGCAGGAAAATGGCCCTCCGGCACATTCCCCTGCTTTTTTTGCAGCATATGTTACTACATAGCTTCTCCGGCATCTGATTCAGATGACCATAAATCAATTAACTCATTTGAGTAGCCTTCAATAATTCGATAGGCTTTACCGGAGATTAAATCATTGTCATTCTGATGATTCAGCAGCAGCAAGAAACTGTTCATATGCCTTAAGACTTTGTCCGCATCACCCTGCTTTTCAAACAGATCCACTGCGGATAAATGGGCTTTAAGCGTACGAGGTGCTGCTTCATCAGCAAAATCCTCTTCGTTTTCAAAGCGTTCTACAAGCGACTTAATGCCTGCTGCGCTTACACCTTCAGGAAGATAGTCAATAACAATTTCAGCTTCATTATAGTTATTGTCTTCTCCTTCAGGGTCATAATTGTTTTCAATATTTCCTGCCGGGTCTACGGAGAACCATTTGATCGTTGTTGATTCTTCAATCGTCAGTTTTTCTCCAGCCATTCTTGTTCCGGCCACATTAATTACGTCGGAATCAAATGTTGGTCTGGAACCGTCCAGTGTATAATATACCGTAGCCGGTTCACTCATCTCAAAGTCGACCTCCACAGGATCATTGTATGTTCCTGCTTCCGGTGAGATCCAAGTTTCCGGGTTTACATCATCATTGGCATTTTCAAGCGCAACCTCGAATAAACCAATGAGCCCGTTTGCAAATTCCATTGCTTCTTCATGGCCTTCTTCAAATTCAGGCTGGAAACCAACACTTACCCATCGATCTCTTTCCTCATCCCATAGTTGTGCACCTACTTCAAAGTTCCATGCATATATGTCATGGTTATACCATAACGCATCGGCAGAGTTGCCCCCTGCTGAATACAGCACATCCGGAATCGGACCTGTTCTTCCCGGATGAATGACAGTGCCGCGATGGTTTTTGATTTCAGTCAATATATGTTCTGAAGCCTGCCAGTAGTAAGCCTCTTCCCCTGCTGTAGGGCGCGGTAATGGATTGCGGTCTGCATCATAAGCTCCTGGAGACCACATAAAGTAACCGCCATGGGCATGAATATTCATCGCAAATTCAATATTTTCAAATTCCTCAGCCAGCCAGACGATATTCTTTGCTTCCGGCTCAGATTCTATTTCCGGCCCGGCATACGTTCCGGAAAGACAATTAGTTGAACCGCCAATCCATCCATCATAAACAGAGCCGACTGCATGGTTTCTGTTTAGATCAACGCCCCACTGGTTGCGATAGCCTGGATCTCCAGTTTCAGCAGGACAGTGATTCGTCATATTTTTACGCTGCATGTTGTAATCATAGAATGAAAAGATCCCGCCATCCGGATTCACTGTTGGTAAGATAAAGATATCAAGATTATCCACTAATTCCCTCGTATCCTCATCAATATAATAGTTCCGCAGCAGTCTTTCCGCCGTCTCCACAGAAACCAGCGGTGTTACCCACTCACGGGCATGTTCCTGAGAATATCCCAATACGCCTGGCTTGGATCCGTCACGTTCTTTACCAATACGGATTGCCTTGACCGTGCGTGGTTCTCTGGAAATTTCATCTGGTGCATTTAATCCATCAGTTAAAGTAATGCCTGTTTCAGCCTCAACAACGCCATCGCCGCTGGAATCTCTGTAATTGGTTGCAGTTACCAGGTCACCCGCCTGGTCATTGATTGCATTAATTACATCATTTGCTGTGCTATTAGGCTCACCAGCATCATCTGTCCCCAGGGCAACCGTGATCTCATTGCCTTCCACGGTGACTTCCAGCTCCTGATTTTCTCCTTCTGCAGCTTGAACGTCCACCGTAATATCATTGCCGCCTTCATGGCCCCATGCTTCTGATGTCAGGACAAATGCAGCCTCTGCCGTATTTCCAAACGTAGCCTGGGCATGCCTTCTGTAGCCATTTGTTTCATAAGGCAGCTCAATTATTTCCGCCAGTTCCGGAAACTCCTCCGCTAAAGAAAGGATTCTATCTTCTATTTCTATTGGATCCATATAATGGTCAACAAAATCGCTCAGGTAGTCATCCCCTACTGGAGTACCATCACTGATCCATTCGGTTAATTCTGTTTCCACAGACCCTTGCTGACTGGTAGTAATCACCACATTTTCCGGTACAGAATCAATTTTCGTCAGCACATAGTGATATAAATATTCCCCATAATCCACTTTACTTCTCATGGATGCCGTTTGGTCTTCCCCATTTTCATCCACCCATGAAGCATTCATCGACACATGAGAACCGGCACTTGACTTTGCTTCCAGGTATAAAAATGTGCCAAACTGATTGGTGAAGTAATCTGATCTGAAGACGTCAATATTGTCCTCAGCACTAAGTAAAGACATTCCCTGATTTAATTTTCTTTCCCGTTCTGCCAAAATTCTTTCAACATCTTGAGATGTTTGAATGACGGTCAGTTCATAACCCTCCATTTCAAGCATCTCCATTTCTGCTTCTGTGACAATCGCATGAACTTCAAGCTGCCCATTTTTATCACTGGCATAGCCTGTTAATTCATAGCCGCTTTCTGCCAGATTGTCCACAGCTTCCCCGTCCGGCACGACAATTTCAACGACTGCCGTTTCCGGCGGTTCTTTTTCCACGGCTGTAGGTGACGCGGAAGTGGAGTTTAATTCCAAGGAAGTAAAAATAATCATGACTACCCCCGCAACAGCCAGAAAAGCCCACATAAATCTTTTCAGACTCATTCCCTTTTCCTCCTCTATCATTTTTTTGACTTTCTATTAAATTATATAACTATTATCTGAAGATTGGAATGATTAAGCCGACAATTGATTCTAAAGGTACAGATATTTTGGAAAATTATTTCATTTAATAATAGAATAGTAACGACTGTTTTCCTCTTCATAGGAAATAATAATTATGGAAATATATTTAAAAACGTGAGTTCTTACACGGGCCAATGGTAGTACAGATTAATAGAGTTGGATACCGAAGCAATGATTTCCTGATTTTTTTACCCTGTCATCTATAAAGTAGAGGTGGATGCTATATTCGGCTCGATCGATTTTTGGGGTAGCTCGATCGATTTTTGGGGTAGCTCGATCGATTTTTCGGGCAGCTCGATCGATTTTTGGGGTAGCTCGATCGATTTTTGGGGTAGCTCGATCGATTTTTGGGGTAGCTCG
>NZ_WIXN01000024.1:9323-66040 GCF_010994035.1 Virgibacillus aidingensis | reverse complement strand
GAATGATGAGGAACATCCACTCATTCATAGTGATCGAGGATTTCAATATACCTCTCATGGATTCAAACGCAGGATAGATAAGGCAGAGATGATACACAGCATGTCTCGGGTTGGTAAATGTATTGATAATGGACCAATGGAATCATTTTGGGGAACTCTTAAATGTGAAAAGTATTATATACATAAATACGAAACGTTTGAAGAACTGAAAAGAGCAATTGACGAGTACATTCAATTCTATAATTATGATAGATATCAAGATAAATTAAATGGCCACAGCCCTATAGAATATAGAGCTATGGCCGCATAAATCGTTTTTATTATTTCCACTGTCTACTTGACAGGGGGCAGTTCATTGTTAGAAACAACACGTTTAAATAAATGATTGAGTGTGAATCCACACGAATGCCCGCATCAAATAGGATTAAAGCGTTAGTAAGCAGAAGGAGTAACGCAATTAGGCCAATCCAACTCTTTTTATAAACTAGGTAAGAGATAAACATTTTGAACCCTCCTATAGTGTAACGGACATATAACCAAGTCCTTTTTTCGTCACAATCCCATTGGCTAAATTAAGAGAGGAGAGCTTTTGCCGTAACCTGGTAACATTAGCTGTAAGCGTATTATCATTAATAAACTGATCATCATCCCAAAGCATTTTCATTAACTCGTGTCGGGAAACAATTTTATTATTTGATTTGACTAATACCGAAAGAATAAAGAATTCATTTTTGGTAAGTTCAATGCTTTGCCCATCCTTATAAATTCTTCCAGCCTTTACGTCAATAATAGCTTGATTCCATTCAATTACATCGGAGGTTGCTTCTTCATACGTATAGGTTCGACGAAGAATTGCCTGAACTTTGGCGAGAAGGACATCCATATGAAATGGTTTCTGAACGTAATCATCCGCCCCCAAGTTCATGGCCATCACCATATCCATCGGATGATCTCTTGATGAAAGAAAAATAATGGGAACTTCGGACACGGCACGTATTTCTCTACACCAATGAAACCCATCAAACTTAGGAAGCTGTATATCAATCATGACTAAGTGAGGCTGATGCGCTGCAAAGTCTTCCATTACATTAGAAAAATTACTTGGACTACTTACCTCATATGACCACTGGCTTAACCCTTCATTTAGTGCTTCTAAGAGAAGGGAATCGTCTTCGATAATAAAAATGTTCATGTTCATTGGATGTCCTCCTTTCTTTATACTTATTTATTCTAAACTATTCATAATTAGAATACAATTTGTCCTTCCTATCTATAACGAAGGATAATCACACATTAACGCAGACTCCATCGCCCTGGAATGCCGTAAGCAAGATGCGGCAAATTCCATATAGAAGTACAGGAAAAAGAGTTGCTGGACGGGATGGCTAAGATCTTGGCGAATAGATTCTATAATCAAACCAACCCATTCGAAAAGGAAAAATCAAGACTTCGTATAAGCAAGTACGAAAATGATGCGAGTACCTATGACATCAGGAAAAAAAACACTTTATTCCCTCAGAAATACGAGATTCTATTCAAATTCCTCCAGATTAATTACTTACTTTAATGAGGTAATGTGCTAAGTTTTTACACATTATAAGGGGGCGTTTTTAATAATGTTATCACGTCATTTTGAAAAAAATGGTCATGAAGGATAAGCTTCTAAAGTGTTAAATTTGTTTATTAATTAAATGACTCATGTTTCATAGAAAACTCCCTTTAGATAAAAATCTAAAGGGAGACTGATGGTTCAAAAAACGGATCCGGAGACATGTTTATGGGCTACACCCGTTTCCTCAACCAGCCCACACACTCAATATGATTCGTCTGCGGGAAGTTATCCACCGGCTGAACTTCCATGGTTTCATAGCCGCCATCCTCCAGCACGCGCAGATCCCTGGCAAGGGTAGAAGGGTTACAGGAGACATACACAATCCGTTTTGGCTCCATAGCAATCATGGCCTGCAGGAAATCCACTTCACAGCCCTTACGGGGAGGATCAACTACAATGACATCGGGGTTCAATCCCTGGGCCTTCCACCATGGCATGACTTCCTCTGCTTTACCTGCAAAAAATTCGGCATTTGTAATTTGATTGATTTTGGCATTCATTTTTGCATCATCGATAGCTTCCGGTACAACCTCAATCCCATAAACCTTCTTTGCCTGCTGTGCCAAAAATAAAGAAATGGTGCCAATCCCGCAATAAGCATCCACCACAACATCATCGCTGCCGATTTGCGCATATTCCATTGCTTTATCATACAGCACTTTCGTCTGCTCCGGATTTACCTGGTAAAATGACTTTGCCGAAATCGCAAAGCGGATATCGCCAATCGTATCGTAAATATATTCTTCTCCCCAGATGACCTTTGTTTCTTTCCCCATAATTACATTGGTTCGTCTATCATTGATATTATGCACGATGGATTTCACATGCGGGAATGTTTCCGTTATTTCACGAATGAACGCTTTTTTATGCGGCAATTCCTTTGTGCGTGTAATTAACACGACCATCGTTTCTTTCGTTTCCTTCCCTGTCCGCACCATGATATGCCTTAATACACCCCGACCAGTCTTTTCATCGTAAGCGCGGATGCCCAATTGGTTTGCAATGCGGCGGACAGCATGGATCGATCTGTCATTTAATTCATCCTGAATGACACAGGTTTCCATATCATCAATGATGTCATGGCTGCGTTTCCGGTAAAAACCGGTGATTAATTCTCCATCTCTTTCTCCCACAGGCATTTGCACTTTGTTGCGGTAACGCCAGGGGTCATTCATTCCGATTGTCGGATGTACAGGGACATGTTCCAGCTTTGCAATCTTCCGCATTACGTTTTTCACCTGGTCGTGTTTCATCTGTAATTGCAGATCATAACTCATATGCTGCAGTTGACATCCGCCGCATTGATAAAAAACATTGCATGGCGGCTCCACCCTGTCATCACTTTTTATCTTCGTCTCAAGCAATTTCCCAAAGCCGAAGTTTTTATTTACTTTTACTACCTTTACGACGGCTTCCTCACCAGGCAATCCATATGGGACAAATAATGGATAGCCGTCAATTTTACCTACACCATTTCCTTCATGGGTTAAATCTTCAAATTTCAGTGTGAGCGTCTCATTTTTCTTTACTGGTGCATTGGTTTTTGACATGCTTCTCTTCCTTTATGTGCTGATATGTTCCATCCATTTTATCATAGGTTTTCCGTCAGATTCATTTCCAGCCTGGAAAACTAACATTCTCCCGTCGACAGGTGAACGCGTTAGTTTTCCTGCTGCTTAACACTTAAAAAATTCCAGGCTTCCTCCACCCAGTTCTTTGAGTCTGCGGTACAGATGTGCTCCACCGTAAAGATCTGGGACTGCGGTACAGCGGTTCCTCGTCCCACCAAAAAGATTTGGATCTGCGGTAGAGTTATTCCTCGTCCATCATAAACCTTAATCTTTTTTAACGTGCAAAAAAGGACTACTTCCAGTAATCCTTTCAAATTAAAATTCTTCCGGGAGAAAAAATTCAATATGCTGCCGCAGGTTTATCAGCTCTCCAGGCAGCAGTCCGCCATACTCCCCATCAATATTCAGTTGCATTTTTTCCTCTGTCGTCACTTCAATAAGTTTGGCCTGCCTATAAATAATCAGATCATCTTCCAAATGGGTTCCGCGCAAAGCTAATGTTACGAGCCGGATAAAATCGGCCAAGTTGGTCTTACGTAATATTATTAAATCGAATTTGCCATCATCCATTTTTGCATCTGGTGCCAGTTTTTCAAACCCGCCGACAGAGTTTGTATTTGCAATCAGGAACAGCATGATGTCCTCATCAATAATAACTTCCCCGTCACAGATGATTTTAGCATGAGTCGGTTTCAGGGATGGCAGCATTTCAATACCTTTTACATAATAGGCAAGCTGCCCAATCATCGTTTTTAATTTACTGGGCACTTCATAGGTCAGTTCCGTCAGCTTTCCTCCGCCCGCAATATTCATAAAGTATTGGTCATTTACCTTCCCGATATCAAGGAATTTAGAGGAACCATTTATAATGACATCCACAGCTTTTTTAATGTCCTTTGGGATCCGAAGTGCCCTGGCAAAATCATTGGTCGTGCCGGCCGGTATTATTCCGAGCTTCGGACGGTATTCCTGTTCTGCTATCCCATTAATTACTTCATTGATCGTACCGTCCCCGCCGGCAGCTACAACTAAGTCGAATTTTCTTTCCACAGCAATTTTCGCTGCTTCCATGGCATCATCTACCCCGTTTGTAGCATGGGCCGATGTTTCATATCCGGCAACCTCCAACCGTTCCAGCACATTTGGCAATTCTTTTTTAAAGGACTCCCTGCCTGACGTTGGATTATAAATGATTCTTGCTCTTTTCATTTTGCTTTCCCCCATTAACTTCTTCACACGCTTGGTAAGCTTACCTTCACAGAAACCGGTGATGAGGTATCTTTAATTATATTAATATCTAGGATGAATGTTCATAAACAGCATGTAGATATGTATAATAATTAATTTTCCTCTGCCGTAAAAATCCCAGACCGCTATCATAGAAGACAGCAGTCTGGCGCACAACTTACCGTTTATCCAATTCTTCCTTAAGAATTTTATTAACCATAGGCGGGTTTGCCTGCCCTTTCGTTGCTTTCATCACTTGTCCGACGAGAAATTTCTGTGCTTTCGCTTTCCCGTTTTTATAATCAATAATCGATTGTTCATTCTCATCGAGTACTTTGCCTATAATTTCCTTCAGCTGGCCTTCATCCGAGATTTGCACAAGCCCTTTTTCTTTTACGATCTTTTCCGGGTCTCCCCCGTTTTCCACAAGTTCTGCAAAAACTTTTTTCGCCATCTTGGATGAGATGGTGCCGTCTTCAATGAGATTGATCATTTTTGCTAAAGCCTTTGGTGTGATCGCCAGCTCCTGCAATTCTTTATAATGTTTATTCATATATGCGGAAACTTCACCCATAAGCCAGTTGGAAACCTGCTTTTTATCAGCATCAAATTCCAGTGCTTCCTCAAAAAAGTCAGCCATTTCCTTGGAACTGGTGAGCACTTCTGCATCATATTCCGATAGTCCCAATTCATCAATATACCGTTTTTTGCGGGCATCCGGCAGTTCCGGAATTTCCCGGCGGATCCGTTCTTTCCATTCCTCATCAATGTATATCGGCAAAAGATCCGGCTCCGGGAAGTAACGGTAGTCATCCGCACCCTCTTTGACACGCATTAAAACAGTTTCTTTTGTTTTCTCGTCGTATCTGCGGGTTTCCTGCAAAATTTCTCTGCCGGATAAGAGCACTTTTTCCTGGCGTTTTTCCTCAAACTCCAGTCCTTTCTGGACGAAATTAAACGAGTTCAGGTTCTTCAATTCCGTTTTCGTGCCAAATTCCTCCTGGCCAATTGGTCTCAGGGAAATATTTGCATCACATCTCAGTGAGCCTTCCTGCATTTTCACATCAGATACACCGGTATACTGAATAATATTTTTCAGCTTCTCCAAATATGCATAAGCTTCCTCGGGAGTACGGATATCCGGTTCGGAAACAATCTCCACAAGCGGTGTTCCCTGGCGGTTAAAGTCCACTAAGGAATATCCATCGTCCCCGTGAGTTAACTTTCCGGCATCCTCTTCCATATGAAGACGAGTAATCCCAATCCGCTTCTTCTTCCCATTCACTTCAATATCAATCCAGCCATTTTCCCCGATTGGCTGATCAAATTGGGAAATCTGATATGCTTTCGGATTGTCGGGATAAAAGTAATTTTTCCGGTCAAATTTTGTATGTGTGGCAATTTCACAGTTCAATGCCATTGCTGCTTTCATTGCAAAATTAACTGCTTCTTCGTTCAGCACAGGCAGCACACCCGGATACCCAAGGTCGATCGGGTTCACATTTGTATTCGGGTCAGTGCCAAATGCATTTACGCTGGGGCTGAAAATTTTTGATTTTGTCTTCAGCTCCACATGTACTTCCAGTCCAATTATTGTTTCAAAGTTCATTAGTTCGCACCTCCAATTTGAGGTCGTTTTTTATGGTGGTCTGTAGCCTGTTCAAAAGCATGGGCCGCACGATAAACAGTGCTCTCATCAAAATGATTTCCAATGATTTGCAGGCCGATTGGAAGTCCATCATCTGACAAACCGCACGGAATGGATATTCCGGGTACACCGGCAAGATTAACCGGTATGGTTAAAATATCACTGGCATACATCGTTAGCGGATCATCCGTTTTCTCGCCAACCTTAAACGCCGGTGTCGGCGCAGTAGGTCCAATGACCACATCATATTCTTCAAAGATTTTGTCATAATCATTTTTCATCAGCGTACGCACTTTTTGGGCCTTTTTATAATAAGCATCATAATAACCTGAGCTCAGCGCAAAAGTTCCGAGCATAATACGGCGCTTCACTTCTTCTCCAAAGCCCTGGCTCCGGGACTTTTTAAACATGTCCATCATGTTATCCGCTTCGGCACGCACACCATAACGCACGCCGTCAAAGCGGGCAAGGTTGGATGATGCCTCTGAGGAAGCAATGATATAGTAAGTGGCAACCGCATATTTTGAGTGTGGAAGAGACACTTCTTCCCACGTTGCTCCCAGGGATTCATATACTTTCAGTGCTTTTTCCACTGCTTCTTTTACCTCAGGAGAAACACCTTCCCCAAGATACTCTTTTGGAACCGCAATTTTCATGCCTTTTACGTCATTCGTTAATGCATCTGTGTATTTAGGAACCTCCAAATGGGCACTGGTAGAATCATTTGGGTCCTGTCCTGCCAGCACTTCAAGTACTCTGGCATTATCCTCCACTGATCTGGTTATCGGGCCAATTTGATCCAACGAAGATGCAAATGCCACAAGACCAAAACGGGAAACACGCCCATACGTTGGTTTCATCCCGACAACACCGCAAAATGAAGCCGGCTCCCGAATCGAACCGCCTGTATCCGAGCCAAGGGAAAATAAGACTTCCCCTGCGGCAACAGATGCTGCAGAACCGCCGCTTGAACCACCCGGCACGTAATCCGTATTCCATGGATTTCTCGTAATGAAGTAGCCGGAGTTTTCATTGGAGGAACCCATAGCAAACTCATCCATGTTCAGCTTTCCAATGGTAATCATATTTTGTTCATTTAATTTTTTCATGACGGTAGCATCATATAGGGGATCATTGAAGTTATCCAGCATTTTACTTGCACAAGTCGTACGTAATGCCTTAGTAACAATATTATCCTTAATACCTGCAGGAATACCAAATAAGCTGCCCGATTTGTCAGCTGCTTCGTCCATTTCCTGCGCTGCAGTCCGTGCATTTTCCTCATTCAGTGTTAAGAAAGCATGTACCTGGTCGTCGACCTCATGAATACGTTTATAGGATGCATCCACTAAGTCAGCAACCTTTATTTCTTTATTATGTAGTTTTTCTTCCAGTTCTCTAATAGTATGATCAAATAGCGACATTAATTTCCCTCCTTACTCCAGAATAGATGGCACACGAAAAAGTCCATCCTTTTGATCAGGGGCATTTTTTAGTGCCTCCTCTTTCGTGATCCATGATGCAGGCTCGTCCTTGCGCAATACGTTTTTCAAGTCCGATGCATGCGTTATTGGCTCTACATCCGTTGTATCCAATTCATTTAATAATTCGGCATACGTTATAATTTCACTTAATTGATCTTTCAGCATATCTGCTTCTTCTTCAGAAACTTCCAGACGTGCCAGATCCGCTACATGTTTCACTTGTTCCTTTGAAATATTCGTCATCGATAACCCTCCAGGCAAGCATTGTTTTATATCGTCGCTCTATTTTACATTAAACAAGTATAACACTATTGATGATAGCAGAACATGCCTGCTGTAAGCAACTTTTGCCCTCTTCTTTTTCGTATTTTGCAGCTGCTCTTTACAAGTATCGTGAAATGATAATGATTTTAAACAAAAAAATGCCCAAAACAGTTTCCACACCGTTTCAGGCCAATTTATCATATGGTTAATAGGGTTAATAAATTACTGATGTAATTACTTCCTTTAGTGATTAAAAGAAGTGTGTAGGTTGTGGTACTGAGAGGACCCCTGGATGCCTAGGGCCAATGGATACATCCTCCTGTGGTTGAGCTAAAAGAAAACCGGTTACGAGTAAAGCACCAATTGCAACAGCTGAAATCATTTTTTTCATTTTCTCCCCCCTCGTGTAGAATTAAATATTGGTAATTTGCTCATAGGCAAAGTTAGCCACTTTATAATATTTTGTTGCATCTTTATATTTATGGAATTTCTCAAAATGACTTGCCAATAATTCAGCATAAATAGCTATATTTCCATAATCTTCTTGTTTTTCCAGTGAAGGCAAAAATCCATGTATCATTAGCTTTTCAAACTCTTTATATTCCTCTTTTAATAGGTGGTCGTACGCAATAATTATATAATAATAAAGCTTATATTCCTCGTATTTACCAAATTCCTCCAATAATTTCAAACCGTAATTTACAGTGTTTCTAGTCTCTTCGAAGTTTCCAACACTATAATACAACCCCACTAAAGATGCTATTGTATATAAATGATCAGCAGGATGAGCTTCCTCATCATCAAGCACCGCTTGAAAATGGGTTATTGCCTTCTTAGATTCTCTTGTAGTAGTGTATAAATGTCCAAGATTTTCTTGAGCTAACAAAATTAAAACCTTATTTTTATTTAATTTGCCCAGATGTAGAGCTAAATTATAGTTTTTAATTGCATTATCATACATTTTAATTCTTCTATATGATATTCCAAGTATAATGTGACACTGAGCACATCTAAGAAAATTGTATTCCTTCATAAATACTTCTAAAGCTTTTCTAGCATAATCAATCGCTTCCAAAGTATTACGCAGCTTACTATGGGTCACACCAATTGTATAATATAGATCAGCTATTTCTTCTTCTGAAACATCAATTTGTCTTCCTTTTTCTTCTGCTTTTTTATACAAACGCATACTTTCGTTATGCTCATCATTCACTACTGTATTGTAATTACCTTTAAACTTATACCAGTAGTACAAATGTAAATTATCGAACGTCCCAGATATATCATTAAGCTGCTTAATCTTTTCTTCTGCTTTATCATAGCTACCGATTACTAGATAATATCTTATTTTATGTATTTCAAACATTAGCAGGTTTTCAGTGAGGTTCTCGTCCATTAGTTCCTGTATTTCCTTATACTTAGCTATAATCTCTTCTTTATCATTTGCTTCAAATAACATTCCATACCATTCTGTGCACTTTTCCAAGATCATGTTATTCTGGGAATTATCAATTTGTATCCCAAGCCTCGTACATAGTGCTTGGATGATTTCAGGGCTCGCCTCTGTCTTTAGGTTCTCAATCTTGGATAAATATGATAAGGAAACAATGCCTTTGGCAAGATCACCCTGGGTCATGTTCTGTTTTGTCCGCTGCAATTTAATTAGAGACCCTACCTCTATCAATATACCCACCCTAACCTTTACTAGAATTATATGACTCTGTATATTGATATTATAACATACTTTCAGATAATTCATATTGGGAAATTCACTGGGTAAATATAGCGGTAATCGCCTATAAAACTTTCCAATTTTCCTATCCGAGGAAAAAAAGCCCTTTTTTAAGCTGAATTTGCTCAAAAAAAGGCTTATCGACAAAATATGACTAATTACCCATTACTTAAAACATTTCCGATGTTGTTTTAGGCTGCATGAGCTGTCCTAGGTAATCAGGCCCACCTGCTTTAGAGTCTGTTCCCGACATATTAAAGCCGCCAAATGGCTGATAACCGACAATTGCAGCTGTACAACCGCGGTTGAAATAAAGGTTTCCAACATGAAAATCTTCTCTAGCCTTTTCCAAATGCTCCCTGTTATTCGTAATTACTGCACCGGTCAGACCGTATTCCGTATTATTTGCAATTTCAATGGCTTCATCGAAATCTTTTGCTTTGGTTAATCCCACTACTGGCCCGAAAATTTCTTCCTGCATAATCGTAGCGTGCGGGTCCACTTCGCCAAATACTGTTGGCTCTATAAACCAGCCCTTGCTGTCATCCCCTTTTCCGCCTGCAAGCAATTTCCCTTCATTTTTTCCGATATCAATATAACCCATAATTTTATCGAAGCCTTTCTGATTAATAACCGGCCCCATAAAATGGGTATTGTCATGGGGGTCCCCTGCAGATAGTTCCTTTGTCAACTCCACTATCCGGTTAGCCACCTCATCATATACATCTTCATGAATCACTGCCCGGGAACAAGCCGAACATTTTTGTCCGGAGAAACCAAATGCAGATTGGACAATGGACTGGGCTGCAAGTTCAAGGTCAGCATTGTTATCAACGATAATGGTATCTTTCCCGCCCATTTCAATAATGGTACGCTTCAGCCATTTCTGACCCTCCTGGATTTTGGCAGCTCGTTCAAAAATCCGTGTACCAATGTCACGGGAACCGGTGAAGCTGACAAAGCGAGTACGCGGGTGATCTACTAAGTAGTCGCCAACCTCCCCTCCCGGTCCGGGTATATAATTGATGACACCATCCGGAAGTCCGGCCTCCTCCAGTACCTCCATCATTTTATATGCAATCACGGGGGTGGGACTTGCCGGTTTTAACAGCACAGTGTTCCCTGTCACCATGGCGGAAACCGCTGTGCCGCACATGATGGCGAACAGAAAATTCCACGGTGAAATGACCACACCGACACCGAGCGGGATGTAATGGTACTGATTATATTCAATTGGACGGCTTTCCACCTTTTTTCCATCCATTATTTCGAGCATTTGCCTGCCGTAATATTCCATAAAATCAATAGCTTCAGCAGTATCGGCATCCGCTTCCTTCCATGGCTTTCCGCCTTCTTTGACCAAATGCGCGGAAAACTCATGTTTGCGGCGGCGGACAATCGCTGCTGCGCGGAAAAGAATATCCGCCCGGAATTTCGGGTCTGATTTTCTCCAGGTTTCAAAAGTGGAATCCGCCACTTTCATTGCCTGCTCAGCCAACTCTTTATTTGCTTTGGAAACATATCCGATGATTTCCTTCTTATTGGCCGGATTGACGGATTCTATTTTGTCCTCTGTCGTAATACGCTCCCCGCCAATAATTAACGGATATTCTTTACCAAAATCCTTTTCCACTTTTTCCAAAGCTTCCAGCATCGCTTTCCGGTTTTCTTCTTTGCTGAAATCAGTGAACGGTTCATGCTTGTATGGTACTACCATTTTTTAAAAATACCTCCTCCTATAATGGTCTATTTTTATACTCTCCCATCGTTCTGATTTCAAACGTTTTTTCTTCATTATATAAGGATGGTTTGTTATAAATAGACCCGGCATCCCGTTCACGTTTCAGATACTAATGAAAAATATGCACCGTAGGCGATTCTGCATCAGCCGGTCTGTAAATTAAACTTTCGACCTGATCGCTCGAAGTTACCTTTATTTCCAGCTCAAAATAATTGGAGAACATATCCTGTACCAAACCGTAAGCAAACTGGGTAAAGCCCATCACTTCAGCTTTCCCGTAAAATTCAAGGGGAATTTCGATGGAGAGCCGCTGCAGCTCCTCATCAATATAGAATCCTTCTCCGATAACACCCACGTAATTAGGAAAAAACTGGGCAATTTCTTCTCCAAAACTTGTTACTATTTCCTGATCGTCAAAGTATTTCTCTCTTCCTTCATCGGAAGGAAATAGAATATACTCTTCCCCAAGTGATTCCCAGTCTCCTATCGTATCTCCGCCACTGTCAATCGTCGTTTTTGCAACAAAATTTCCAGGGATAGGTGAAGACTGCTCTGCTTCCCTGTAAATTGCAAGCATAATAGGAATCTCTTCCAGACCTTCTATTTGCCTGATGCGATTTATAATTTCCTGTGCAATCTCTTCTCCCTGTTCAAGCATTTCACTTTCGGAAATCTCCTCATAATAATCCGGACCGCCGGTTTCCAGCTGATATCTGTATACCGACTTCATCGCAATGCCGACTGAAATACCGGCCAGTTCAACGGAATCGTCCTCTCTCTTTCGCAAAAAGTTCTGCTCCAGTATATGGGACAGATAACGCGGATTTTCCTCATGCATTTCAATAGCTTCCTCTTCCTCAAGACCTTCCACATCTTCTATCTCCGGGTTTAAGCCCTGCTGCAGCTCTTCTCTGATCTGATCTTCGTCTACCGTCATCTTATTCTCTTCAAGCCATTCTATTCGCTCTTTCACCCGGTTTTCCAGTTCTTCCTCCGTTAATGCTCTGCCAAGCCAGTCATATACCATATCGGAAGTTAAATACTGCCCTTCCTGAAATAAATAATCTTCCGGATCAAACACATCCTTGGAATGACGCATCAAACCTTCTTCCAGTTCATCAATATCCAGCCGGTTTGCTACCTGGTTGGTAATGACACCGCGTGCTTCACTCGGTTTGTAGGGAATTATCATTCTGTAATTTTCCTCATCCAATTGATTGCCCGGCACGATGGAAGTTTCCTGTTCGGATTCCGGATCATTTTGCACAACTTCTTCCTCCGGCTCTTGTTGAGGAAAGCAGCCTGCCAGTACTAGGAAAACGGAGACTGCTAACCAAATACCTGTTTTTTTCACTCCTGACACCTCTATCCCTCAATGGCACTTTTAAGCTGTTGTTCATTCCATATAGCTACACCGAGCTTTTCTGCTTTTTCCAGTTTGCTGCCGGCATCTTCTCCCGCAATAAGCAAATCAGTCTTTTTGCTGACGCTTCCTGTAACGGATCCGCCTCTTGCTTCAATCAGCTCTTTTGCTTCATTTCTTGTATAATTCTCCATTTTTCCTGTCAGCACAATGGTTTTCCCGGCAAAAACAGCGTCTTCTTCCACCGTGGTTTGTTTCGGTCCTTTATACGCCATATTTATCCCAAGCTGTTGAAGCTCTTCTAACAGATTGGTTACCTTTTCCTCGGCAAAATGCTTAACGATAGCATCTGCCATTTTATCACCGATTTCATCAATGGCGATAAGGTCTTCAAAGCTTGCCTGCTGCAGGTTTTCCATGGTTTCAAATTCCATCGCAAGCGTTCTCGCTGCTTTAGACCCGACATAGCGGATGCCGAGACCAAACAGCAGTTTTTCGAGTGAATTTTCTTTGGAATCTTCTATGGCCTGCAATAAATTGTTGACGGATTTTTCCCCCATTCGCTCCAGTTCCAGCAGCTCATCTTTTTTTAGACGATACAGATCAGCAATCGTATGAATGAGTTTTTCCCGAAAAAGCTGTGTAATTACTTTTTCGCCCAGACCGTCAATATTCATTGCATCTCTGGACACGAAATGAATGAGCCCTTCCTTTAATTGGGCCGGACAATTCGGATTTATGCAGCGGAGTGCGACTTCCTCTTCCAGCCGGACCAATTCATTCCCGCATTCCGGACAGTTTTCAGGCATATGGAACTCTTCTTCCTCACCGGTCCGTTTTTCTTCCATCACTCGAACAACTTTGGGAATAATGTCCCCGGCCTTTTTGATCACCAGGGTATCCCCGATGCGGATATCCTGTTCACGGATTAAATCTTCATTATGCAGTGTCGCCCGCTGAACTGTGGTTCCTGCAACCTTCACCGGTTCCAAAATAGCAGTTGGCGTCACCACACCGGTTCTGCCTACATTGAGCTCAATGGCCGTAAGCTTCGTAATCGCTTCTTCCGCCGGAAACTTGTAAGCAATTGCCCAGCGCGGGCTTTTTGCTGTAAAACCCAATTCTTCCTGTTGCTTCAGGTTATCTACTTTAATAACAATCCCGTCAATTTCATAGCTTAAATTTGGCCGTTCCTTTGTCCAGTATTCAACAAATTCCATCACTTCTTCTACAGTTTTACATTTTTTCCATTCCGGGTTCGTTTTAAAGCCCAGTTCCTTCAGCTTGTTCAGCCGCTCGCTATGTGTTTCCAATGCTTCCGCCTGCCATTCACCGACACCGTACAAATATATATCCAGGTGGCGTCTTGCTGCGATTTTCGGATCCAGCTGCCTTAACGATCCCGCTGCAGCATTTCTCGGATTGGCGAACGGTTCTTCTTCCCTTTCTTTTTTCGCCTCATTTAAAGCCAAAAAGGATTTATGCGGCATGAATGCTTCGCCCCGTACTTCAATCCTTCCTGTTTCTTTTATCGTCAAAGGAATGCTGCGAATAGTTTTCAGGTTGCTCGTGATATCTTCCCCGATGGTTCCGTCACCCCTGGTGGCACCCCTTACCAGCCTGCCATTTTCATAGGTCAGGGAGACTGCCAGCCCGTCAATTTTTAATTCACAGACAAAGCTGATCTTATCATTTGTTCCCTGGCTTGCACGCCTTACAAAGTCCCGCAGATCCTGTTCATCAAACGCATTCCCGAGGCTCATCATTGGGACAATATGCTCTACCTTCTGAAAACCTTCCAGCGGTTCTCCGCCTACCCGCTGCGTGGGAGAATCCTCCGTAATAAGTTCCGGAAATTCCGCTTCAAGCTTGGTGAGCTCCTGTAATTTCCGGTCATATTCTGCATCCGGAACTGTTGGCTTATCGAGCACATAATACTCATACCCGTATTGATTCAGCAGTTCTCTAAGTTCGTTTATTTCTTTCTGGGCTTGTTGTTTATCCAAACCGGAAACCTCCTTAGTCTTCTTTCGTAATCGGAGCAAGCTGTGCCAGCACCCGTTTAATGCCGACCGGTGCAGGAAAGGCAATATCCAGTTCTGTTGCTTCTCCTTCTCCCTGCACCTTCACAACCGTTCCAGTCCCCCATTTTTTGTGTTTTGCTTTATCCCCCGGCGCCCATATCTCATCAACTGAGTCAGCAGTATTTTTAATTCGGCCAGCTCTACGTTTTGGGGCAGCAGCCATTTTTTCCACCGGACGGGCAAAAGGAGTGCCGAACATCGCTGTATTAGCTTCCTCCAGCCCTTCCACCAGCTCCTCGGGTATTTCATTGATAAAACGGCTGACGGGATTCATGTTTGTTCTTCCAAATAGCGTCCGCATTTTAGCATGCGTCAAATATAATTCCTGCTCCGCCCGGGTAATGCCTACATACGCCAATCTGCGTTCTTCCTCCATCTCTTTCTCATCGAACATGGAACGGTTATGCGGGAAAATATTTTCCTCCATCCCGATTAAGAAAACGACCGGAAATTCCAATCCCTTGGCAGAATGCAGTGTCATCAGTGTAATTTTTTCATCATCGGTTTCCTCTTCCACTCGGTCAATATCCGCGATTAAAGCCAAATCAGTGAGAAAAGCCACCAGTGTCTTGTCTTCTTCCGCAGCTGCTTCGAAATCCTGTGTCACCGTCATAAACTCTTCCAGGTTTTCCATGCGGCTTTGCGATTCCAGGGTCTGTTCATTTTTCAGCATTTCTATATAGCCTGTTCGTGACAAGACTGCTTCTACCATATCGGTTGCTGTCAAAAATTCCTGCTGTTTGGCCAGGGATTCAATCAGTTCACTGAATTCCGCCAATGCCTGTGCAGCTTTTTTCGGCACACCGGTAAAATCAATTTCCTGTACAGCTTCATGAAGCGATAAATCATTTGCTGCCGCATATTCCTGCAATCGTTCAATAGAAGTTTTTCC
Organism: Virgibacillus aidingensis; assembly: GCF_010994035.1. Lineage (GTDB taxonomy): Bacteria > Bacillota > Bacilli > Bacillales > Amphibacillaceae > Virgibacillus_N. The sequence continues at coordinate 50,422 of NZ_WIXN01000024.1, read as the reverse complement.
GATACCGCGTTTCGGGACGTTTACCACCCGTTCAAAGCTTAAATCATCGTCCGGATTTGTAATTAAACGCAGATAGGACAGCATGTCTTTAATTTCTTTACGCTCATAGAATTTCAGCCCGCCGACCATCTGGTAAGGAACATTCGCTTTTACAAGCGTATCCTCAATGGCCCGGGACTGGGCATTCGTTCTGTAAAGTATCGCCACTTCACTTGGCGAAAATTTATTTTCAGTTGTCAGCTCCTGGATCTTTTCTACAACAAACAATGCTTCTTCCTGTTCTGTTGCCCCTTGAAAGTAGTGGATTTTTTTCCCTTCCGGATTGTCCGTCCACAGTTTCTTTGGTTTACGGCTCGTATTATTTTCGATGACATGATTGGCTGCATTCAAAATCGATTTAGTGGAACGGTAATTTTGTTCCAGAAAAATAGTCTTTGAGGCAGGATAGTCTTTTTCAAAGGATAGGATATTTGCGATATCAGCACCACGCCAACGATATATAGACTGGTCAGAATCACCGACAACACAAAGGTTCTGATAGCGGTTTGCCAGAAGACCGACTAATATATATTGTGCATGGTTTGTATCCTGATACTCATCCACATGAATATATTGAAATCTTCGCTGATAATATTCCAGTACTTCCGGGACACGCTTAAATAAATGAATCGTCTGCATAATTAAATCATCAAAGTCAAGTGACTGATTTTTTTGCAGTATTTTTTGATAAGCTTCATAAATTTGCCCGACCTGCCGCTCGTAAAAATTACCCACGTTTTTGTTGTATTCTTCGACAGTAATAAGTTCATTTTTTGCTGCACTGATTTGTCCGAGCATAGCACGGGGGTCGAACTGTTTTTTGTCTATATTTAAGTTTTTTAATACTTGTTTAATGACCGACAGCTGATCACTGCTGTCCAGTATGGTAAAGTTTCGGTTATATCCAATACGGTCAATATCCCTGCGCAAAATCCGGACACACATGGAGTGAAACGTGGAAACCCACATATATTCGCTTTCCGGGCCAATCAGTTTCCGGACCCTGTCTTTCATTTCTCTTGCTGCTTTATTCGTAAAGGTAATGGCTAGCACATTTCTGGCGCTTACGTCTTTCTCGCTCAGCAAATAAGCAATCCGGTGAGTAAGCACACGGGTTTTCCCGCTGCCCGCACCTGCCATGATCAATAATGGCCCCTCTGTATGCTTAACAGCCTTTTGCTGCTCTTTATTCAACCCTTTCAATAAGTCATTCACTGTCTGACTCATAGCTACACCGCCTTTTATCCGTTATCCCTGACGGCCTTTACCGTCTTTAATGCTTTTTTTATATCTGTATATATAACATTTCCAACTACGATAATATCAGCATGATCCTTCATTTCCCGGGCTTGAAAAACAGTTTCAATCCCGCCGCCATAAATCAGTTTAGTATGATCTAATTGGTGTTTTACCTTTTTCACCAGTGCTGGATCACCGTATTTTCCACTATACTCCATGTAAAATACAGGCAAATGAAATACTTTTTCAGCCATATATGCGTAGGCGAGCACGTCTCCTTCATCCGGCAGAAAGCTGTTTGTACGCTGGAAGGCCTTTGCCTCCTCATTTAAAATACAATAGCCTTCAAACAGGATTTCACTATATTCCATCATGTCCACGTATTGTTTGATAGCCTGGTGCTGAATATCCATCATCCACTTTTTTTCTTTTGAATTGAGCACCATCGGTATGTAATAATAATCAAACCCCGGCGTGATTGCATCCATCGTGGATATTTCCAGAATACAAGGCACCGTGTACCTGCGGATACGGGATAATAAGTCCAGCACCCCATCCAGGGTAACATTATCCGTACCTCCTACCATAACGGCATCTGTGCCTGATTCACAAATCAATTCCAAATCCTCATCCGAAATTTCTTTTGCCGGATCCAGTTTAAACAGATGCTTCCAGTTATCTATTGAATTATTCAAGATCTATATCCTCCATTACTATAGTACGTTCGTATATTATACCAAAAATCAGGGATGGAATTTAGGGATATGGGTAATATTTTTCAGAAGACTGTTTTTGTGAAATTTGGATCTATTTAATCAGCTGCAGGAATAAGGTGGACTTTAGTCATTCTGGAATGCGCACGGGCGTTACAAAAGAAGACCTTCTGAAATGAACTGCAGGATGTGGCCGTTATCGGAAATGCAGGTGGAGTTTTCAACCATCTAATCATGAGGACGGGTCATGCAATGAATGGGACGGATCTATCTTCGTTCGTTGGACTCATAGGTCGGATTATGCAATGAACGGGGCGGATTTCGATTCGGTCGTTCACTCATCGGGCGGATCATGCAATGAACGAGACGCTTTTCTCTACATTCGTTCACTCATCGGGCGGATCATGCAATGAAAGGAGCAGATTTCTCTACATTCGTTCACTCATCGGATGCATCATACAATGAACGGGACGATTTTCTCTACATTCGTTCACTCATCGGGCGAATCATGCAACGAAGGGAGCGGATTTCTCTCCATTCGTTCACTCATCGGTCGGATCATTCAACGAACGGAGCAGATTTTTCTTCATTCGTCCACTCATCGGATGCATCATACAATGAACGGGGCGGATTTATCTTCGTTCGTTCACTCATCGGACGAATCATGCAATGAACGGGACGGATCTATCTTCATTCGTCCACTCATCGGATGCATCATGCAATGAACGGGACGATTTTCGCATCATTCGTCCACTCATCGGGCGGATCATGCAATGAACGGAGCGGATTTCGCTTCGGTCGTTCACTCATCGAACGCTTCATGCAATGAACGGGGGAGATTTATCTCCATTAGTTCACTCATCGGGCGAATCATGCAACGAACGGAGCAGACTTTTCTTCATTCGTCCACTCATCGGATGCATCATGCAATGAACGGGACGATTTTCGCATCATTCGTCCACTCATTGGGCGGATCATGCAATGAACCTGTTCCTCTTAACCCATAAGGTTTCCATTATTTTACAATCCATGAGTTTTCATATAAAGAATAAAGAATGTTAACTATTATGGGGTTTTTGATGGGGAAAAGCCGCTGCAGGAGGCAGCGGCAACTATTTTTCCGTTTCTTTATCATCCAAAATACGGTCAAGCACCATTTGGTAGCCGTCGCTTCCATAATTAATGCATCTTCTTACTCTGGAAATCGTGGCGGTGGAAGCTTTTGTTTCCTGTTCAATCGCACTGTACGTTTGCCCTTCCGTCAGCATTTTCGCCACTTGCAGCCGTTGGGAAATGGACTGAATTTCCGACATGGTCGCTATATCGTCGAAAAATCGATAGCACTCCTCACGATCCTTTAATGAAAGGATCGCATCAAATAATTGATCCAATTGTTTTCCCCGTAATTTATCAATTTGCAACCCAAACCCTCCTGCTTCCTGAAAAGTTTTTTCCGGAATCTAATTTGTCACCGTTACCGATTGTTCTAATCCCGGACTGTCAGGGATTACATTCACCCATGTTTTTCCCGGAACAAAGCCTAACACTTCTCCGTCTTTTACTGGAATAATTCTGCCTTCTCTATTTTCCCATTGTACCTCTTGAATCTTTCCTTTTTGCAATAAATATGCATTCCCGCCGGTTTCCAAATCGACAGCACGGCGCCCCTGGTCATCAATCGTTTCATGGCGGGTCTCAACAATAAATACGTTATCCAGTTTGATTTCTTCTTCTGTATCAAGTTCTACTGTCTTTTCCCGATCGCTATATCTAATATATTTTTCCGTTGCGGGCTCGTACTCATATTCCACGATATTCATCGGCTTATCCGCATAAACGACTTCCGCGTGACTTGCAGCATCACCAGTAATATCCGAACCTTCATCCTCTGTTAAAAATGGAAGGGGATCCTGTGATTGAGTAATTTCATAACCTTTCTCTTCCGCTCTTTCATAAGCTGCATTTAGAAACACATAGGAGTTATGCGGGGCTTTCCGGAAGCTTTCCCGTTTAAATAACGTCCCATCATTATCATAAACAGCTCCGTCTAAATATTCGATTCCCCTGTTTCTAATCATATCATTAACAAAATCAGCAGCACCATGATAAACATACAGGGCACCATAATTATTTGCCAATGTAAAATAATATTCACGGGCACTTCGGACAGGCCCGACAACTTGTGGCACCTCACTTTGATAAAGGGCCAGCAGGCGGGTAATTCTTGCCTCTGCCAAAATTTCAAAAACAACATCTGCTTGGGAGAGGCCCGATTGCGGTCTCGCCTCGGCATGATTATTTACCATGACACCAATCGTACGGTTGTCGATATCATCATTGGTTCCCAGCCCTGTCAATGGATACACATGGTCAAACTGTTCTTCCTTCTCCGATTTATCCTGCAAACTGCTGTCTTTTCCTTCGTTTTCCTGCGCATCCCCAGCGTCACCCGAGCATCCTGCGAAAATCAATATAACAGATGCAAGCAGCAAATAAACAAACTTTCTCATTTCCCCAACACCTTTTATTTTATTTCTATTAGAAAACTTGGCTGAACGCCAAGTCCAAGCCTGTATTGCTCAAATGTTATATTTTATTATACCCTAATTCATCGTAGCTGGAAATAGCACTTCCTGCTTCATGACATCTATAATCCCCTGCTGGGTTATTCTTACATAAGGCAAGTGGGTGGATGATAAAAAGAAAATGGAATAAATGGGATCGTCAAAAGGATAACCGAACTCTCTCAAATATTTTTTTAATAGTTTTTCCCTCTCTATCAATTCCTCCATTTTTCCCTGGTACATAAACCCGGATAAAGATAGAGGGATTTCCATCAATATTTCCCCGTTATTTACTAAGACAATTCCCCCTCCGATTTCTTTCAATCTTTTAGCTGCCTTCATGATATCCGGTTTGCTTTTACCAATGAAAACCAAATCTCCTGTAGTTGAATAGGAACTGGCCAAAGCACCCAATTCTCTGGTGAATCCCCGGATCGTCGTATTTACCCTCCATGTACCACCTTTATCCATAAGCACAAGAAATGCCTCTTTATTATGTGCAGGCAGGGTATCTGGAGTAATATCCACTTCCAGCGCATACGGTTTCATTATAACTTGATTCATCATTTCCAGGCCGAGGGGCACGGAAAACTGCAATTCATCTTCCGTCAAGTTAAAGTCCAGCTCCAATGGCTCTATATCATAAGCTTTCCAGTCAATGAGCGGCTTCCTGTTTATTGCTTTTGCCTCTCGAACCACCCATTCCCCTTTTGCCAGTACACTTTCAGGAGTCGGATCGTTCTTTTCCTTCAAAATATTTATATGAGCAATTCTGCCGGGCGCGATACTTCCAAGCTGCTCGTCCAAATGAAAATGTTTTGCGGCATTATAGCTTCCCATCCGATAGGCATCTTCCACTGGAATTCCTTTTTTAATTGCTATATCTATACATACATTCATTAATCCACTTTCGTAAAATGCCGAGGTAGATCCATCTGTCGTCATTGACAGGTTATCAAAAGTAGTAATACCCTCTTCAAGAAGTTCTTCAATCAGTTTTGGCAAGTCGGGCCGGATGGAGGAGTATCTCAAGGAGGTATGATAGCCCATTTGCAGCCGGCTGATCACTTCCTTCCCTGTCATTGACTCGTGATCCCCGCTTATCCCAAGCAATTTCATTTTGGTTAAAGTTCTTTCCGAAGCCCCGGGAAAATGGCCTTCCACAGGTTTGCCGCGCTGTTTTGTTTCCTGAATCCAATACAGCAGCCGATCATCTCCGGAGAGCAATCTTGGCCATGACGTTAGTTCTCCACCTTGAACAACGGCAGGGTGAGAAATCCAATTTATTAATTCATTTGTATTAAATAATTTTTCTTCCTGTTCGTCCTGCAGCACAGTCTGTGCATCATACCTCGCCCACCAGTACATGGATACAGGATGACTGCTGAAATCATCAAGCAGAGAAAACGCTTTCTTTCTGTCTGTTAAAAATAGCCATAAAAGGTTATCATTAATCAGTGTGGTTGTCCCGGTTTTGGCAGCATAATCAGCCAACGTTTCCGGATTGTAAATCTGCGAAGGATGGGCGTGCGGCTCAACATATCCAGGTACCAGGTACTTCCCTTCGCAATCAATGATTTCTGTTCCATCCTGCCTGTCCGGCATTTTATCTCCTACATAGATAATCCGGTCGTGAACAATCCATATATTTGCTTTGATCCATTGCTTTGTATACATATTTAAATAAACACCATTTGTTAAAATCATGGTTGGTGCTTCTTTTCCATCTATTACACGCACATGCTGTCTAAGCTCGCGGTTTCTCCATTGATAGCCTTTGTCTAACATACTGCAACTCTCCAAATAGTTATTTTTCTCTAGTTTAACACAATATATGCTTTAGTACTGTAAAGTTTTTGTTAATCAAAGTGAATTTTTTGTGACATTTGTTCTATGATGGATTGATGGAGAGTTTGCATGGAGAGGTGTTTTATTTTCGCGGTTTTTATAGACTTAAGGATATTTGGATTTAAATTTTTGCTGAGGATGTGCACTAGTGGAATTTTACTTGTGTTCGATCGATTTTGGTTGCGGTTCCGATCGATTTGGATGTGTTCTCGATCGATTTTGATTGCGGCTTGATCGATTTGGTTGCGTTCTCGATCGATTCGGGTGCGGTTCGAGCGATTTGGATTGCGCCCGATCGATTCGGATGCATTCCCGATCGATTTTGGTTGCGACTCGATCGATTCAGGTGCATTCCCGAGCGATTTGGTTGCGGCTCGATCGATTCGGATGTGTTCCCGATCGATTTTGGTTGCGGCTCGATCGATTCGGATGTGTTCCCGATCGATTTTAGTTGCGGCTCGATCGATTCGGATGCGGTCCCGAGCGATTTTGGTTGCGGCTCGATCGATTCGGGTGCGGTCCCGAGCAATTGGTTGCGTTCTCGATCGATTTGGGTGCGGCTCGATCGATTCGGGTGCGGTTCGATCGATTTGGATTGCGGCTCGATCAATTCGGATGTGTTCTCGATCGATTTTGGTTGCCGCTCGATCGATTCGGATGCATTCCCGATCGATTTTGGTTGCGACTCGATCGATTTGGGTGCGCTCCCGATCGATTCGGATGTGTTATCGATCGATTTTGGTTGCGGCTCGATCGATTTACATGCATTCCCGATCGATTTTGGTTGCGACTCGATCGATTCGGATGTGTTCCCGATCGATTTTGGTTGCGGCTCGATCGATTTGGATGTGTTCCCGATCGATTTGCATGAGTTCCTGTTGATTTGGAAAAGCTTCTGCTAACTTTTCTGCTTTCGACATACAACTCCATTCGTATGCTCAAAAAACCCTTAACAACTATTGTCATTAAGGGCAGATTGTCATTAAGGGCTGTACGTATTTATTTCAGGACTCCTATATCCGACCTGAAAAAGAATTCATCCCGCCCCCTGAAGGATTTCAGAGTTTCATAGACTATCCCGGCTGCTTCCTTCTGTTCTGAAGCTTTCGCGCCAACAAGCAGTACACGCCCGCCATTGGATACAAATCCTTCTTCAACAAGCTTTGTTCCCGCATGTACTGCATATGCCACGTCTGATGCAGACAAATCAGGAAGCTCAATACCTTTTTTGTATTTCCCCGGATAGCCTTTTGAGGCAACTACTACACCTACAGCTGAGAGATCCTCCCACTCCAGCAGCGGATCTTTTCCGTCCAGTACATCCAGCATGACCTGTTCGAGATCATTTTTCAATAAAGGCAGCACCACCTGTGTTTCCGGGTCGCCAAAGCGAGTATTGAACTCAATCACCTTTGGTCCCTCTTCGGTCATGATTAAGCCTGCATATAAGATGCCTGTAAATGGGCGGCCTTCCTTCATCATTCCGTTTACCGTCTTTTGCAGAATGTTTTCTATGGCAAAATTCAAGTGGTCTTCCGTAACATCTTCGACTGGCGCGAATGCCCCCATGCCGCCTGTATTTGGACCTTCATCATGATCATAGGCCCGCTTATGGTCTCTTGCGGTAACCATTGGATAGACGTTATTTTCATGGACAAAGGCCATCAGGGAAAATTCCTTTCCATCCAGAAATTCCTCAATGACCACTTTTGCACCTGCCTCTGAGAAGGTTTTGGCTACGAGCATGTCTTCCACTGCCTGATGGGCCTGTTCTTTTGTTTTAGCAACAACGACACCTTTTCCCGCTGCAAGACCGTCTGCCTTCACAACGATTGGGGCACCTTTTTTATCAATATAGCGTTTTGCATCATCTATTGAAGTAAAAGTTTCATAGGCGGCAGTCGGTATTTGATATTTCTCCATAAATTCCTTGGCAAAGCTTTTGCTTCCTTCCAAAAGGGCCGCTTCCTTTACTGGTGCGAAGATGGCAAGGTTCTCCTCCTGGAAAAGGTTGGCAATCCCCAAGTTTAATGGCGCTTCCGGTCCAATAATGGTCAAATCTATAGCCTTCACTTTAGCAAAATCCGCCAACCTCCGGATATCCCTTTCATCAATGGGCACACACACGGCATCCTTCGCCATCCCGGCATTTCCGGGAGCTGCAAAGATTTCGGTGACCCCTTTACTTTCGGAGAGTTTCATTACCATGCTGTGCTCCCGTCCGCCGCTGCCTACCACCAATATTTTCATGAAGCTCACTCCTCCCTGGTTCCGTTTTTCTAATGCTTAAAATGCCGCATGCCGGTATACACCATTGCGATACCATATTTGTCACATACATCAATGGACTCCTGATCACGTTTTGAACCGCCCGGCTGGATGATTGCCGTAATCCCTGCTTTTGCCGCCGCTTCCACTGTATCCGGCATCGGGAAAAATGCATCTGAGGCAAGTACGGCTCCTTTTGCTTTTTCACCTGCTTGTTCAATCGCGATATTTGCTGCCCCGATCCGATTCATCTGCCCGGCTCCCACACCAATGGTTTGGTTATCTTTCGCCAAAACAATTGCATTTGATTTTACGTGCTTCACTGCTTTCCAGGCAAACAGCAGGTCTTTCATTTCCTGAACTTCAGGGTTTCGTTTGGTAGGAACAGTTACATCACGTTCCGATACTTTTCCATTATCACGCTGTTGAATTAATACGCCGCCCTGAACGGCAGTCAGTTTTTCATGCTCAGCTGCCGAATCAGTTGCATCCAGCTCGAGCAGCCGAATATTTTTCTTTTTCGTTAATAATTCCATTGCTTCGGCGGTAAACCCGGGAGCAATAATAATTTCCAAAAAGATATCACTTAATTTCTCAGCGACAGCCTCATTGATCTGTCGATTCACTGCAACAATTCCTCCGAAAATGGATACCGGGTCTGCATCATAAGCCCGCATAAAAGCCGTATCCAAACTATCGGCAGTACCGATTCCGCATGGATTCATATGTTTTACTGCCACAGCTGCCGGTTCCTCAAATTCCGAAACAATATCAAGAGCGGCATTGGCATCCTGAATGTTATTGTAGGAAAGTTCTTTTCCGTGAAGCTGCTTTGCATTGGCAATACTTCCCTCATGAGGCAATGGGATTTTGTAAAATGCCGCCTTTTGATGGGGGTTTTCACCATAACGCAATGTCTGCACTTTTTCATATGTAACTGTATAGGTTTCCGGAAAGTCTTCTTTTGTTTCCCCGGTAAAATAACCGGCAATCATCGCATCATAGTTGGCTGTATGCCGAAAAACTTTCGCTGCCAGACTTTTTCGTATTCCCGCTGTTAAGCTGTCCTCTTGCAAATGCTTCAAAACAGCAGGATAATCTGCAGGATCAACGACCACGGTTACATCAGCATAGTTTTTCGCGGATGCACGCAACATAGCTGGTCCGCCGATATCAATGTTTTCAATAATATCTTCATCTGTGACGCCTTCTTTTTCCAACGTTTGTTTAAATGGGTAAAGGTTTACGACCACCATATCAATCGGCATGATATTATTTTCTTCCAGCTGGTTCCGATGGGTGCGGTCGGAACGCTTCGCAAGCAATCCGCCGTGAATTGCAGGATGCAATGTTTTCACCCGGCCATCCAGGATTTCCGGAAATCCTGTTATTTCATCTACCGCCGTTGCAGGAATGTCCGCTTCCTCTAATGTACGCAATGTACCGCCGGTGGAAAGAATCTCATAACCCAACCCGATAATACCTTTGGCAAACTCAATTATATTCTCTTTGTCGGAAACACTGATTAATGCTCTTTTTTCCATTTTGACCCCTCACTTTTCTATCATTTTCCGAGCAGATGATTGATCACTTCCGGATAAAGCCTGTGCTCTGCCCGCTGGATCCGTTTTTTTAACGTTTCTTCCGTATCGTCGGGAAGCACTGCTACTTCTGCTTGTGCAATCACCGGTCCTGTATCAATTCCTGCATCTATATAATGCACTGTTACCCCCGTTTTGTTCACGCCGGCACGAAAGGCTTCTCCGATGGCATCCTTTCCGGGAAAATCAGGAAGCAGGGATGGATGAATATTCACGATTCGCTTTTCAAACTTTTTTAGTAAGGTTTCTCCGACAATACGCATGTAACCCGCAAGAAATATCCATTCCACACCCGCTTTTATAAGTTTATCGGCAAGCATTTCTTCATAGGCACTTTTATCTTTATAGTCCTTCGCTTGAAAAATAACTGTTGGCACATGGTTGTTCTTGGCCTTTTCGATTACTTTAGCCACAGGCTGATCAGAAACGAGCAGTGCAATATCGCAGGCCAGATCAGGCTGCTCCATGATCGCCTGAAAGTTACTGCCTGTTCCGGAAGCAAATACTGCCGCTTTTGGCTTGCTCATGAGGTAAAATTCACTCCCTCAGTTTTAGTTATTTTACCAATGACACTGGCAGCCTCTCCATTTTCCGCAAGCAGCTGCAGCACGTCATCTGCATCCTCTTGTTGAACAACAAGCGCCATGCCGATCCCCATATTAAATACACCGTACATTTCTTTTTCTTCCATTTTCCCCTGATCCTGTAAAAACGAAAAGATCTTGGGTACTTGCCATTGCAGCGGATCAAGCGTCACACCCAGGCCTGATGGAAGAATGCGCGGGAGATTTTCATAAAAACCTCCACCGGTAATATGGGAAATTCCTTTTACATCGTATTGTTCCAAAACAGCTTTTACCGGTTTTGCATATATCCTGGTGGGCTCCATCAGCACTTCCCCAAGCGGTTTTCCAAGTCCGTGTTCTTCATTTAAGTCCATACCGGAAACGATTTTACGGACAAGGGAATAGCCATTGGAATGAATACCGCTGGAGTGGAGTCCGATAATGATGTCCTCTGCCTGTATATTTTCCCCGGTGACAAGTTTTGACTTCTCTGCGATTCCTACGGTGAAACCAGCCAGATCAAATTCATCGGCTCCATACATGCCGGGCATTTCTGCTGTTTCCCCGCCAATCAGTGCAGCACCTGCATACTCGCATCCGTCGGCAATCCCGGCAACAATCTGCTCAATCATGGCAGGATCATTTTTTCCGCAGGCAATATAATCAAGAAAAAACAAAGGCGCTGCACCTTGTGCAACAATATCATTCACACACATGGCGACCAAATCTATTCCGACAGTATCATACTTTTTCATCTGAAAAGCGAGTTTCAACTTTGTCCCTACTCCATCTGTCCCTGAAACGAGTACGGGCTCCTTAAAGGAAAAGGATGATAGATCAAACAAACCGGCAAAAGCACCGACACCGCCAAGCACTTCTTTCCGTGAAGTTCTTGCAATATGTTTTTTCATCCGCTCTACAGCTTCATATCCTTTTTCCACATCCACTCCGGCATCTTTATATATCTCTGACATGGTCCATCCTCCGCTTTAACTATTTATAAAAATTTGCTCTGTTTCTTCTGCTGTTACAGGGTAATTTCCTGTCATACACGCCATACATATTCCCTGATGAATTGTTTTATCTTTCACGATCGCTTTTTCCAGACCGGATTCGGATAAATAAGCAATACTGTCTGCACCAATTACATCGGCGATCTCATCCACGGTATAATTAGCCGCAATCAGGTCTTTACGTGTTGACATATCAATGCCGTAATAGCAGGGATGTGTAATCGGCGGCGAAGCGATCCGAACGTGTACTTCCTTGGCTCCGGCTTTTTTCAGCATCTTTACAATTCGCTTGCTTGTCGTTCCTCTGACGATGGAATCATCAATCATAATAATTTTTTTACCGTCCACTATGCTCCGGACTGGGGCCAGTTTCATTTTCACACCCTGTTCCCGCAATTCCTGGGAAGGCTGTATAAAGGTTCTGCCGATATAGCGGTTTTTTAAGATTCCCATTTCATAAGGCAGACCGCTTTCCTCGGCATAGCCGATAGCTGCGGAAATACTGGAGTCCGGAACCCCGATCACCATATCTGCTTCAGCAGGTGCTTCCCTTGCCAGTTCCTTACCGGCATTTTTTCTTGAAGCATGCACATTAACACGATTGACATCACTGTCCGGTCTGGATAAATACACATATTCCATGCCGCACATGCTTCTGCGGCCTCTGGGAGCAAATCTTGTAATCTCTATTCCTTCATCACTAATGATAATGAGTTCACCAGGCAGCGCTTCACGTTCAAATACTGCACCAATTTGATCAAATGCACAGGTTTCCGAAGCGACTACATAGGCATCTCCCAGTTTTCCGACTGATAGCGGGCGGATGCCTGCAGGATCTACTGCTGCATACATTTTGTCTTCCGTTAATATAACGAAAGTGTATGCACCAACAATTTGATTCAGCGCTGCTGCAATTGATTTTTTGTTTGCTGTCTGCCCGCCTCTTCTGATCAGGTGTGCCAGCAACTCCGTGTCTGAGGAAGTCTGCAATATGCTTCCTTTGTTTTCCAATTTGGCACGCAGTAAGCGGGAGTTCAGAATGTTGCCGTTTTGGGCAAGTGCCATGCTTCCGCCTGTTTGGGTACGGAATAACAGCGGCTGCACATTTTCAATCGTTCTGCCGCCAGCTGTGGTATAGCGCACATGCCCAATGGCATTTCTCCCGGGAAGTTTGTCAAACTTCACTTCCCCGAAGACGTCATTTATCAGTCCCAGCCCTTTATGGGAGCGGAGATCCCGCCCATCACTGACAACAATGCCCGCCCCTTCCTGTCCTCTATGCTGCATGGAATGGAGGCCATAGTAAGTCAGCTCGGCAGCTTTCTGATGATTCCAGATGCCAAATACCCCACATTCTTCATTTATGCCTTTGCATTCAGCATACATGGGATCGCTCCCCTCCATAACTTCTCCAATTCTTTTACATCTTCGTTGATCACGGCAGCCCCGTTTATTTTGATTACGAGGGCCGGCGCTGCGGTAACGACACCAATTTCCTTTGCATCTTCCACTCCGGCTTCAAAGGCTTCTTTATTCGATTCTTTCACAGAAACGAGAAATCTCGATTGGGTTTCACTGAACAATACCGCAGTTGCATCTCCGGAAAGTGCTGTTTCAGCCCCAAGACCTTGATCGCCAAAAGTACATTCAGCCAGTGCGGCAGCAAGTCCGCCTTCTGCAAGATCATGTGCTGATTCGACAATACCCTGCCTGATTGCCTGCAGCAGCTGTTTTTGACGGACTGCTTCCACAGCCAAATCAATCTCCGGCGCCTTGCCTTCATATTTTCCATGAATCATATTTTGGAGTTCACTGCCGCCAAACTCTGCCTTTGTTTCTCCAATCATATAAATAATGTCCCCTTCATTCTGGAAAACGCCAGGAGTAATATGCTCAAGCGACTCATGCAGTCCAACCATGCCAACAATCGGTGTCGGGAAAATCGACCTTCCTTTTGACTGGTTATACAGAGAAACATTACCGCTGACTACAGGGGTACCAAGTGCTGCACTTGCATTACTCATCCCGTCAACACTTTTTTCCATTTGCCAAAAGGTCTCCGGATTGGTTGGATTTCCATAGTTTAAACCATCTGTGAGTGCAAGCGGTTTTGCACCGGAACAAACCAGGTTGCGGGCTGCCTCTGCTACTGCGATTTTACCGCCTGCCTCCGGATCCAGGTAAATATAGCGGGAATTACAGTCTGCAGTCATGGCAATCGATTTATCCTGGTCACCGATTCGGACTGCCGCCGCACCTGAGCCGGGAGGCACAAGCATGTTTTCATCTGCGTCCGAACCGAATTGGCTATACGCCCATTCTTTGCTTGCAATCGTTGGCTGCTGCAGCAATTGCTTCATTATTTGAGCATGATCCTCTACCGGCGGAACTGTATTTTCCATCTGCTGAAACCTTTTGAAGTACTCCGCTTCTTCTGAAGGCATTTCATACTCCGGCACATCTTCTGTCAATGCATCAACCGGGATATCCGCCATCACTTCACCATGATGTTTAATGCGAAAAGCTTTATCTTTTATTACTTTGCCAACTGCTGCTGCCTGAAGATCATATTTTTTAAATATATCGATAATTTCCTGTTCACGGCCCTTTCTAACAACAAGGAGCATTCTTTCCTGGGATTCTGAAAGCATCAATTCATAGGCGTTCATATTTTCTTCTTTTTGCGGAACCAGATCCAGATCCATTTCCACCCCGGTACCTGCTTTACTGGCCATTTCACTGGCTGAAGAAGTGAGTCCTGCTGCACCCATGTCCTGAATACCAACCAGTGCATCAGACTTTATTACCTCAAGGCAGGCTTCTATTAATTTTTTTTCTACATATGGGTCACCGGATACAGACGGATTACCCTCTGATTCATCTTCACCAAGATCATCTGAGGCAAAAGTGGCTCCGTGAATTCCTTCCCTGCCTGTAGCAGCACCGGCATAAATGACTGTATTTCCTGCACCGGATGCAATTCCTTTTTGAATATCCTCATGATTAATCAGTCCGACACACATGGCATTGACAAGCGGATTATCCTCATAGCTGTCATCAAATTGCACTTCTCCGCCTGCAGTCGGTACACCCACCCCTTTTCCGTAGTAGGCCATTCCTTTTACCACTTCGGAAAATAAATTTTTAACACGAGCTGTATTCAGGTTTCCAAACCGGAGTGAATTCAGCAGAGCAATTGGACGGGCGCCCATGGAAAATACATCACGGACAATCCCGCCGACACCTGTAGCAGCCCCGTCAAATGGATTAACTGCCGAAGGGTGGTTATGGCTTTCCATTTTAAACACTACCGCCTGGTTATCGCCAATATCAACCACACCGGCGCCTTCCCCGGGTCCCTGGAGCACCTGTGGTCCCTGTACCGGAAACTTTCGCAATAACGGCTTCGATGTTTTATAACTGCAATGCTCTGACCACATGACAGAAAAAATCCCCGTCTCGGTAAAATTCGGAAGACGATTCATTATTTTCTTTACCATATTATATTCTTCATCGCTCAAACCCATTTCCCTGTAAAGCTTATCTTTTTCAATCTGTTCCGGTTGAATATCTTTTATCTCTGCCACAGGATCCCCTCCAATTTTGTATACACAGATGAGCTTTATTTATGCTTCCGTCAAACCGATCCGCTCAAAAATTGCGTCAACATTTTTCAAGTGATAGGTGTAATCAAAGCAATCCTCTATTTCCTCCCGGGATAACTTTTCCGTAATTTGCCGTTCATTTTCCACAAGCTGCCTGAATGGTGTCTCCGTCTCCCAGGCTTCCATCGCTTTCGGCTGTACAATGTCATATGCTGCTTCTCTAGCCATCCCTTTATCTATCAATGCCAGCAATACACGCTGGGAAAATATCACGCCATATGTTTTGTCTATATTGCGTTTCATGTTTTCCGGGAAAACGGTCAGTTTTTTGACAATGCCGCTAAACCGGTTCAGCATATAATTCAATGCAATCGTTGCGTCAGGTAAAATTACGCGCTCTGCAGATGAATGGGAAATATCCCGTTCATGCCATAATGCCACATTTTCATATGCGGTCGTCATGTACCCGCGTATGACCCGGGCCATTCCGCTCATATTTTCCGAACCAATCGGGTTCCGCTTATGCGGCATGGCTGAGGAACCTTTTTGTCCCTTGGCGAAAAACTCCTCCACTTCCCGTGTTTCCGTTTTTTGCAGATGGCGGATGTCGGTGGCAAATTTTTCAATGGATGTTGCGATTAAAGCAAGTGCTGACACATATGCTGCATGCCGGTCTCTTTGCAGGGTTTGCGTGGAAACAGGTGCTGGTTTCAAGCCGAGCTTTTCACACACATATTTCTCCACATATGGATCAATATTGGCATATGTTCCCACCGCACCTGAAAGCTTGCCGTACGCTATCTGATCTGCGGCAAGCTCGAAACGCTCCAGGTTGCGCTTCATTTCTTCATACCATAACGCCAGTTTCAGCCCAAAAGTGGTTGGCTCTGCATGAACACCGTGGGTTCTGCCCATCATGACCGTATGCTTATGCTCTATTGCTTTTTCTTTTAAAACGTGGATAAAATTGTTGATGTCTTTTCGGATGATCTCATTGGCCTGTTTGATTAAATAGGATAATGCCGTATCAACTACATCGGTGGAAGTCAGTCCGTAATGCACCCATTTCCGTTCCTGGCCAAGTGACTCGGAAACTGCCCTGGTGAAGGCTACCACATCATGCCTTGTCTCCTGTTCAATTTCGTAAATCCGGCTAACATCAAAGCTGGCATTTTCGCGCAATTTTTTTACATCCCCGGCAGGAATCATACCAAGCTCACTCCACGCCTCACAGGCCAATATTTCTACTTCCAGCCAAGCTTTGTACTTGTTTTCTTCTGTCCAAATAGCTCCCATTTCTTCTCTCGTATAGCGTTCAATCATTGCCTGGCCTCCTCAAATTGCTCTATTGTTTTATCCAATTCCTCCATCGTTTCCCCGAGGAAAGTAACATGCCCCATCTTCCGTTTTGTTTTTGCCTCTGCTTTTCCGTACAGATGAACGAAGGGTTCCGATTGTTCCTGCATTACTTTCAACGTTCCCCCGATATCCTCACCTAATATATTTACCATGATTGCGGGCCGCAGCAATTCTATTTTTCCTAAAGGAAGACCGCAAATGGCCCGAATGTGCTGGGTGAATTGGGAAATATTGCATGCCTCCATCGTATAATGGCCCGAATTATGCGGGCGCGGTGCCATTTCATTTAAGTAAATGTTCTCTCCTTTTACGAACATTTCAATGGCAAAGGTTCCCACGACATTCATTTCCTCCGCCAATCTTCCGGCTGCATGTATTGCTTTTTCTTCCAATTTACCGGACACGCGGGCGGGTGCAGTTGTTTTATATAAAATTTGATCTTTATGGTCATTTTCAGCTAATGGGAAATAGGTTATTTCCCCGGATTGTGAGCGTGTGAATACGACAGAAATTTCCTTATCGAACGGAATCCAGTGCTCAATAATGCAATGTCCTTTCTCCGCTGCGAAGTCTATTGCTGGCTGTACGTCAACTTTTGACGTAAGTTTGAATTGCCCTTTCCCGTCATATCCGCCGCTGCATGTTTTAATGACTGCGGGAAAAGGGAAGTTTTGCAATGCTTCCTCACATTCCCCGCCATGATGTACAATAGCAAAGTCGGGTACAGGAAGGCCTGCTTTTTTTATCAGCTGCTTTTCTTTCTCCCTGTTTTGCGTGATCTCAAGGGCGAAGGCACCCTGAGGCAGCTTTCCTTCCTTTTCCAGATAGGCTGCTGCCTGGAGATCCACATTTTCAAATTCGTAGGTGATGACGTCACTCACGCTATTTAATTCCCTGATCGCATCCATATTATCGTATGCAGCCGTGATAGCAAGGTCTGCCACTTGGGCGGCAGGACAATCCGGCGTTGGATCGAGTACTGCGATCCGGTATCCCATATGCCGTGCGGCCAGTGCCATCATTCTGCCAAGCTGTCCGCCGCCGATAATACCAATTGTTTGCCCAGGTAATATTTGTTTATTTGTCTGCAAGCTCTTCCCTCATTTCCGCAACTTTTTTCTTCATATTTTCCCGGTAGGTCTCCAGTTTTGCGGTGATATATTCATCATGGGAACCGATAATCTGTGCAGCTAAGAGTCCCGCATTGGCAGCTCCCGCTTTACCGATTGCCACTGTTGCTGTTGGCACACCGCCAGGCATTTGAACAATGGATAAAAGGGAATCCAGACCGTTTAATGCTTTGCTTTGAACCGGCACCCCAATGACAGGCAGCGTAGTCTGGGAAGCAACCATGCCGGGAAGATGTGCCGCTCCGCCTGCTCCTGCAATTATTACTTTCAAACCGCGTTTTCTTGCTTCTTTTGCATAGGCAAACATGTCATCCGGCGTGCGATGCGCGGAGATCACTTCCTTTTCGTATGGAATTTGCAATTCATCCAGTACATGGCATGTATGCTGCATTGTTTCCCAATCCGAAATGCTTCCCATAATGACACCAACCGTTGCCATACAATCCCTCTTTCTATATCGAAGTTTGTTATAGATGCATCTATGTATAAAAATTAATGGTGAACGCGCCGGGAAATAGCCCCTCTTGACGATCAGCTTCACAATACTCTCTGCAGTTAAGGAGTTAAGGACAGAAATATACCACGCGGGGCTAACCCCAACAGAAAAAAGCCTAATCGTCTCCCCCGGCATATGAGAGAAGATGAATTAGGCTTGGCTGCATCCATGAAAAATAGACCATTGCGGATATACAATGTTTCATCCTCCCCCATAGTCCGGCTTTTACGGAGCCGGGTAGAGACTTCCGGGCCATATTCCCAGAAATATATGAGGTGTTTTTTATTCGTTTTTCTTGTTTCAGTATACTAGACGAAGTCATGTATTGTCAAACAAATTAGCGAACGTTTTAACTTTAAATTTGATTATTGTTCGGATTTTGCATGCAACATCCTTTATTCTTCAAATCTTGTCAGTAATTAATATATAATCCCTATTGTTAGAAAGAAAAATAAAAAAGCTTCATGTCCGGTTTTATCATGAAAGCTTCTTTCAAAAAATCTGTTCCTTCACGTTTAAAAAACTTGTGTTCCGGCCAGCTCACCACTTTAATAGAAACACATCGGTTTGTAATGGAAAAAAGTTCTCAGAGGTTTAGGGTAATTATTCATCCTCATTTAAAATATGCAAATGAAACTGAAAACCTTCATAGCTCCTCATCATATTTCCAATTTCCTCCCAGTTGTATGGCTTACCATCAATAATAACAAGAGGAACATCCGGATCTTCCTCATTATATTCAATTCTTCCGACAAGCTCATCATCTGGCATCGTCTGGTATGTATGACCACCTGGTAAGACTTTCTGGTTTATATATTTTCTCGAAACACCATCTTTTACTTTATCATACAATTTCTGAAACAGCTCCTGCTGGTCACAATCCAATTCTCCAAAAACCTCAAATCGGTAACCATAAAAGTCATTTTCTCCAGCTTCCAATCGAATACCCTGATGAAATAATTCCGGCCTGACATAAAAATAATGCCTTATACCCTCGGAATCTTTTACTATGATCGAATCAGGGAGGTCTATTAACTGAACCCCCAGCTCGATGGAAAGCACCTCGTTGTAGCAGTCCCTGCAAAGTGAACGCTGTTCCGTTTCAGTTGTTAATGTAATCATTGCATCCTGTTTGCCGCATTGGCTGCATGTATTCATAAAAGTCATTCCTTTTGTTTATGTTTTTATCAACTCATTTATTGTGATTAAATCCAGACGGGTCTATCAGATCAGCATGGAACTTCAGCCAAGATTTCACATCCTAAAATAAACTCGTTAAATGGAGTCTGTTTTTTTAAGGATGCCCATTTATATCCGTTTTTTCAGAAGGCTGTTCTGAATGTGCCTGCGCTGCATGCTTCCTTTTCTTCGGATTCATCAATCTTCCGCGGCGTAACTGTTTCACCCAGAATCCGCCGTAAATCTGCTTCGGTTCATAGGCAATGATAAATGCTTTCGGATCAATTTCCTTAATGGTTTCATAGAGTTTTAATTCATACTTTCTCGGGGTTAGAATCTGCATGGCCAGCCTGTCCCCTTCCATGCCATATGCAAACCAGCTTGTAACACCATACCCTTTTTCCCGTAATTTCCTGGTGAATTCAATATCCGGGTTCGAAGATATGACATTGACGGTTATATAGCCAAGGGCAAGCTTATCTTCAATTTTTGTGCCTACAATAACTCCAACGCCATAACCGAGTGCATACGCAATAATATTTTGTATTTCATTGAGATTATCCAATACAAGACCCAGCCCAATTATATAAATGACAATTTCCACCATGCTTACAGAAGCTGCAATATAGCGGCGGCCTTTTAGCGTTAAAATCATCCGGATCGTAAAAAATGAAACATATACCACATTGATGACAAAAATAATCGCCACCATTACTAGTGCATTACTAAGCAATCAAACCGCCCGCCTTTCCTATTTTTGCGTTTGCATCCGTTCTTACCCGGGGGATTTAACGAGTTACCCTAAAAGTAAATCCCGCTTGCTAAGTCCTTACCGCTTCTTGTACTTTCAATGAAACTGCTTCCCTATAGCTATATTCGAACATAACATGTTTATTCTTTATTCGGTCCAAACACTCGCTTGTCAATGGATGATTCCGTACCGCGGAGACGTTTTTGCAATCTGCTCTTCCAGTTTGGAGCCAGCAGTTCACAGGATGCAAGTTCTTCTGCCAGGCGCAAATCCTCTTTATATACATGCATGACTTCATTACAAGCTGCAATTGTCCACTGGGGATATGGTCTGTTTGTTAATTTAAGATCTGATGCAGCTTCCACAAACCCTTCTTTTAATACACGAAAATACCACCCGGTACGCCCGCTATTTTGTATACGCAGTGCCAGATCCATGATGCGATAGCGCCGGGCCGGCTTCCAGCATGGCTGACGAGGCTGTGAAACTTGAATAATGGCATCGCCTATTTCATATGTATCCCCAATGCAAACGGAGTATTCATCCATTTCCAAAACAGCAAAATTTTCACCGAACCCGCCCATATCAATGGAATCAATCTCCAATTCCTGTCGCCAGTCTGTATAATGTTTAATCGGATAGGCAAACACGGCTTTTTCCGGTCCTCCATGATTTTTTGTATCTGCTACCTCATCACCGGTAAAACCTGTTTCGGAAAGCCACACTTTTCCCTTTGTTTCCGTTTTAAAAATACCGCTTTTCCATGGTCTTTCCATTCGGTCCTGTGCATTTTCGGTGCCCATCTTCTTTACTTTTCCCGTAAATAATTTATGAACATGCGGTTCTTCCATCATTACATCAGCTCTCCATTTATGATATAGTATCTTTATTCTATTAGAAAATCCGGCATTCGCCAAGTATATGGAGATGCCATACTTTTATACACCGTAAAATATGATAACAGTTATATCATTTGATTTTGGAGGGAAAATAATGCAACAGGAGAAAGCAATATTTGCCGGAGGATGTTTTTGGTGCATGGTCAAGCCATTTGATCAGTGGGACGGGGTTCATGACGTCATTTCCGGCTACACAGGAGGCCATGTGGAAAACCCGACTTATGAAATAGTCAAACAGGGGGGCTCCGGTCATTACGAAGCGGTGGAAATTACGTATGATCCTTCCGTGATAAGCTATGAAACAATTTTAAATATTTATTGGCAGCAGATCGATCCCACTGATGATGGGGGACAATTCCATGATCGGGGCGATTCCTACCGGACAGCCATCTTCTATTATACGGACGAACAGAAACAGCAAGCTGAAAAGTCCAAAAAAGAACTGGAGGAGAGCGGCAAATTTTCGGCACCGATCGTTACAAAGATTTTACCCGCTGACACCTTTTATCCCGCTGAAGACTACCACCAGGATTATTATAAAAAAAATGAAAAGCACTACAAAGAAGACCGGGAAAAATCCGGCCGTGATGACTTTATCCAATCGGTTTGGAAGTGAAACACCGGAACGGTTCAAGTGTTGCAGCGCCATTTGCGGAAGAAATCATAGAGAAGGGCTTTGTCGCTGCAGCACTGGAACCTTTATTTTGTGGTGCATGCATCTATAAATGCTTCATATATTTTCAGCGAGGGCTGATCATTCACTGCCGCAGTTGCCTCGGGATGCCACTGCAGACCGAGTACAAAAGGCAATTCCTTGCTCTCCACCGCCTCTACAACACCATCACTCGCTTTTCCGCTGATCCGAAATTCACCGGACACATCACGGTTTGCCTGATGGTGATAGCTATTAATCTTAAATTTCTCCTTACCGGTAATTCTGTATAGCAGTGAATCTTTTTCCACATAAACATAATGGGACATATGCTCCATCGGCGCTTTTTGCGTATGCTGCAGAAGCGCTTGATCTGTTTGGGCGTAAATATCCTGATACATATCTCCACCTGCTGCTATGTTTAGCGTCTGACTGCCCCGGCAAACACCCAGTATTGGTTTCTTCCATTCCAGCAGCTTTTTCATTAATTTAATTTCCGAGTGATCCCGGGCTGGAATAATCGTGCCAAGATCGGGATGGGGTTCTTCTCCAAATAGTGTAGGATCAATATCATAGCCCCCGGTTGCATATAAGCCATCGATTTGGGATGCGATTTGCTGAACATCCTCTTCTTCCAGGTAATAAGGCAATATGACAGGCATACCGCCGGCTCTCAGGATTGCTTTTATATTTCTGTTATTCACAGTATAAACGGACTGATCGATTTCCATGGATGCAGTCACACCTATTACTGGTTTCATCATAAACTCCCCCTGCATGTCAGTATATTTTAACAATAGTTTAAACGTCCCCGAAGCATCTGTCCAGACAAGAAAAATTTTTTTGTTACTGTTCATGGCAAAAAGTGCTATAGTTAAAAGTAGACTTTAAAGTTAGAGGAGAACTTACATTGATAAAGAAAGATTCCCTGGTTCCTTTAAAAATGCTGTTATTCAGCTTCCATGCTTCAAATACAATCATTCTCAGTTTCCTTCCTTTGTATTTGGATTTCAGAGGGCTGAGTGAAACAGAAATCGGCTGGGTACTGGCTATCGGGCCGCTTGCTTCCATCTTTGCCCAGCCATTCTTCGGTTATTTAAGTGATAAATATAAAACAGTAAAATGGATATTGCTTATTTGTGTGATCGGGCTATTAATTTTCAGCACGCTTTTCTTCCAAATGAACACACTGCTTTCCATTATGCTGATGGGGGCTGTTTTTTATTTTTTCACCACACCGATTGGAGCGTTAGGGGACAGTCTGGCACAGCGCAGGGCAGATGAACTTCAGATTTCCTTTGGAACCATTCGGATGTGGGGATCAGTTGGCTTTGCAACATCCTCTCTGATTGTAGGTGAGATTCTTGCCAGAGCAGGCATTGAATATATGATCTGGCCCTACTTATTTTTTGGCACCCTGGCACTCCTGGTTGTTTTTCGTCTGAAAGATGTAAAAGTCGATGCGGAACCTGTCCAATTCAGGGATATTGGCAAAATAGTAAAAAACAAGCCATTTATTCTCTTTCTTTTGCTGATCATGTTCCTTTCCATTACCCACCGGGCAAATGATAGTTATATGGGGCTTTATATTACAAGGCTTGGTGGTACGGAAGGGTTAGTGGGTCTGGCCTGGTTTGTAGGCGTCATTGCGGAGGCGCTGGTTTTTGCCTTTGCGGGATTCTGGTTCAAAAGGTTTAAACCGCTGATTTTTATTATATTTGCCGGTGCAATTTACAGCATAAGGTGGTTTATCTACGGGTGGGCAGATGATCCAATGTATATTGTTGCCCTGCAATTTTTGCACGGGATCACATTTGGTGTATTTTACCTGGCTTCCTTCTCCTATATTACAAGGCTCATACCAAAGCTGCTCCAATCCACCGGGCATTTGGTGTTTTTTGCAACATTCTTTGGCGTTTCCGGAATTATCGGCTCTTTGGCAGGCGGGAGAATGATCGACACGTTCAGCGGGAGCGCACTATATATTACCATGGGCATCCTTGCAGCAACTGGAACGGTTTTGTTGATGGTGTACCATGTATACTCCTATAGGAAAGGTCTGAGTGCCGGGAATAGGTAGTGGAGAGAGGCGTTTCGGATCGATGTTTGAGGCGGGCTCGATCGATTTTGGGATGGGCTCGATCGATTTTCTGGATGCCTCGATCGATTTCGTGGTGGGCTCGATCGATTTCGTCGTGAGCTCGATCGATTTTCTGGATGCCTCGATCGATTTCGAAGTGGCCTCGATCGATTTTCCTTACCCGTTCGAATTCTAATTGGTATTTTAATTTTCGGGTTTACCCCACTTCCTTACATGTGGATAATAAATTAAATTACTATTTTTTAAGATTCGTGAGACTGCATGCCTGGAATTCAATCCTAAAAACCGCATGCATTCTGAATTTGATATCAAGTCATTAACTAATAAAAAATAATCCGATAAAGCATTCAAATGCGCAGTACGGGAATGGCACCCGCACCTTTTACACTCCCAACTGCTGTGCACCCTGGACATTCCCAGGAGCTTACACTCAGGACAAATCACACCCGGCAAAATATCTGTTGGACGCATACCATAATGCTTAAACATATTAATATTAAACTCGCGGCATTCCCGTAATATAATTTTACCGATTTGATAAGCTTGCAGTTTTTCCTTACCTGTCCTTCCCATCGCACCATCCTTGTCCATAATCATTTTGGGAATGGTTGCACCATGTCCGACAACTTCTGCAATTTCCTGCTCATTTCCTTCCACTTTTATAATAGTTGATGGATCAGCTATAGCAACATAACCGTATATCGGAATCCCTGTAACTTTATGCTGGACAAGCCAGTTTTGCATATGGAAACTTTGGTTTTCGACCTGTGTAATGGGATATTCGTATCCTGACTCAACTTTGCCGTCGTTGCGGGTGAGTTGTTTAAGAATAGTATTAAATGTAATGCTACCGGTATAATTTTTAGAGTCTACAATAAAAATAGAATGATCTGCAATGACAAGAGAATCAATTTGAAAGTTTCTGCCGTTTTCGCGGAGGTAAACATCGTGAAGAATTGTGTATTTGGGGGCCAGGCTATCAATAAAGTAGTCAACCTTTATTTCGCCGTTATAACCTTGCTGCCGGATTTTTGCATCTTTTTTTAATTCTGTAAGAAATTTAGAGTGTTGGGGTAATCGCGGAATAGCTGCATCAATCAATTGCAGCGGTAGTGGTTTTGAGCGGTGTCTGAGTATCATTCTTTGTGCTCCTTTATGTAATTTTAGAAGAATTAATACTAATATAGCATATTGTTATCTAATAGGATATATTTTTGATGGAATTTTCCAATTGAAAGAAAATCTGATAGACTGCCTTGAAATTTAATAGTTCTTATACCAGCCTAAAAGCAACCATAAACATTACACACTTTACTTTCTTGATCGATTATTACCTGCAGTTCGATCGTTTTTACCTCGCTCTCGATCGATTTGAACTGCTTCTCGATCGTTTCTGCCTCGCGCTCGATCGATTTTAACCGTTGCTCGATCGACTTTGCCTCGCTCTCGATCGATTTAAACTGTTGCTCGATCGACTTTGCCTCGCTCTCGATCGATTTGAACTGCGCTCGATCGTTTCTGCCTCGCTCTCGATCGATTTCAACCGATGCTCGATCGTTTCTGCCCCGCTCTCGATCGATTTCAACCGATGCTCGATCGATTTTACCTCGCTCTCGATCGATTTCAACCGATGCTCGATCGATTTTGCCGCGCTCTCGATCGATTTCAACTGCTGCTCGATCGATTTTGCCTCGCTCTCGATCGATTTCAACCGTTGCTCGATCGATTTTACCTCGCTCTCGATCGATTCAATCGCGCTCTCGATCGTTTCTGCCTCGCTCTCGATCGATTTTAACTGCTGCTCGATCGATTCTGCCTCGCTCACGAGTGAGTTAAACTGCTGCTTGATCGTTCCTGCAGGATTTTCCAGATAATTTATCGGTTTTTAAACAAAAACACCTTACAGTAAAGACTTCCGTCTAAACTATAAGGTGTTACAATCTAGCTCAAAAACATAAAGTACAAGATAAACACAACGAACAATCCGTAAATAACCGGGTGTATTTCCTTTGCCCTGCCTTTTAGAACCATAGTAATTGGATAGAATATAAATCCAATTGCAATTCCTGTTGCGATACTGTAAGTCAAAGGCATGGTTGCTACGGTTAAAAAGGCTGGTACGGCGATTTCAAATCGATCCCATTCGATATCCTTCAATGCAGAAGCCATCAGGACACCAACAATGATTAAGGCCGGGGCAGTTACTTCTGAAGTAACTACACTTAATAATGGCGAGAAAAATATCGCCAACAGGAAGAATCCTGCAGTAACCACGGAAGCAAACCCGGAACGTGCACCGGCACCTACACCGGATGATGATTCAACAAAAGCTGTTGTTGTAGATGTACCAACCACTGCACCGATAACCGTGGCTGATGAGTCAGCAAATAACGCCTTTCCAGCACGCGGCAGCTTATTATCCTTCATCAGTCCTGCCTGCCTGGCAACCCCGACAAGCGTGCCAGCCGTATCGAAAAAGTCAACAAAAAGGAAAGTCAAAATGACAACCAGCATTTGTACTGTAAAAATATCACCCAAGTGCAGGAATGCCTGGCCAAAGGTTGGCGCAAGACTTGGAACACCGCCTACAATCCCGCTGATCCCCTGCGGCGGCTGAATCAATCCAACAATCATTCCCAAAATCGCAGTGATGATCATACCATAAAAAATACCGCCTTTAAACCCAAGGGTCATCAATATAACTGATACAACAAGACCAAAGATTGCCAGTAATACACCTGGTGAAGTTATATCGCCAAGCGCAAGCAATGTTGCCTCGTCTGCAACGATAATTTGTGCATTTTGAAACCCAATAAATGCAATAAATAAACCAATCCCGGCGCCCACCGCCAACTTTAAATTTGCAGGAATGGCATTGATGATCTTTTCCCTGAGACCGGTTAATGTAAATACCATAAATATAATACCAGAGACAAGTACACCGGCAAGCGCTGTTTCCCATGGGATTCCATAACCGATGACAACTGTATAGGCAAAAAACGCATTTAGACCCATCCCGGGGGCAAGGCCGATCGGATATTTTGCCAGCACCCCCATAATCAGCGTACCAACAGCTGCTGCAATAGCTGTCGCAGCAAATACGGCACCCTCATCCATGCCGGCTTCACTCAGCATAGCGGGATTGACAAACAAAATATAAGCCATTGCCAAAAACGTCGTCATTCCGCCCATAAATTCTGATTTATAATTCGTGCCTAATTCCTCAAAATGGAAATACTTTTTCAATTTTCTTCCCCCTTGGTTTATTCTCCTAAAAATATAAAAAGCACTTTCAGCTCGGAGCCAAAAGCGCTACTTTACTACTACAGAATGAAGTAATCGGAAGAAGAAAACAGTTATATTTTAAGAACACGGCCAATTCCAGGCCTTCGTTCCGCTTATGCAGATAAGGAAGTCTTCAACACTTACCCGCCAAAAATAACTATTATCCACTTTTACTGTATCCTGCGTAGTCAGACCATTTACGGTAGTCCGGTAGAAACTTTGGGCCATATTCCCGAAATTATACGCAAAACTATGAAACTGTTATTATATTACTACCCCTCTCTTAAAATGTCAATAAAACGCGAACATTATTATATATCACTTTAGCAATGTTTGGTTTTAATCAACTCTTTATTTAATTTTCTCCTGGGTTCCATGTAATTTTTTCACCAAAAGATTTAATAAATAAGAGGCGGATTTCTTTACGGACGGTTGTTTTATCTTTTCTGCGCTTATGAGTATTTTTTAAACGTTGGAAAAATCACCGTATATATTCTTCAATTAGGTAAAGTGACTTTTCTGGAGTTTTTTTACTGGTTTCAGTAAAGATTTTAAATATGTCAGTTACCAAAAACTTCTTTATGCACTAACCATTTTTGTCAAAGTAGGTTAATTATAAAGTTTAGTTGGAGTGATTCCATTATTCGTGTTTCTAAAGCCAGTAAGCCTACCCGGTCGGGAAATGGTTATTCTTATTCAATTTTTGACAAACACTAAAATTGATTGGATATAACCGCTGTGTTATTGTATATCCTGTGAATCTATGGACACTAAAAAATATACCTGTAATTAAAATGCAGTGAATACGTAGATTTGTGAAAAGAAGAAATTAATGGATGCTGCAATGGAACTTTTTTAGAAAAAAGTCCCATGCAACGAGGGTATTACGGCAGCCATAGGAACCTTGAAGGGTGAATTCTGCAGACACTTTACATCACGTTTTATACTAAATTGAAAACGATAGATGTATTATTTACTCAAAACCAGGAATTAAAAGAAAACCAGCAAAAGCAATTACTGCACGGGAAGCATGGAAGGAGCGTTATGAATGAGCAACAGCTGGGATTTGCCCCAAAGACAAAAAGTATTTATGATAGCAGCACTACTTACTGGAGCATTTATGGGCATAACAAACGAGACATTACTGGCAACCGCACTCCCGTCCATACAGGAAGCATTTGGCATTTCCCAAAATGAAGTACAATGGATGACAACAGCATTCCTGATGACGAACGGGATTATGATTCCTATATCGGCATTTTTAATTGAGCGATTTTCAACGAGAGGATTATTTTTAACCGCGATTGGATTATTCGGATTAGGTACCGCAATAGCAGCAGCGGCCATGTCTTACCCATTACTCCTTTTAGGCAGGATTGTCCAGGCCTCGGGCTCCGGTATCATGCTGCCGCTTCTGATGACTGTTCTTCTTGCTGTCATCAGTGTGGAAAAACGCGGAACCGCAATGGGATTGATGGGGATTGTTATAGCATTTGGACCAGCTATCGGACCGACTTTATCAGGCTTCCTCCTGCAATTTTTCTCATGGCGTTCCTTATTCGTCACGGTAATTCCAATAGTAGCAGTAACACTATTGGTCGGGTACTTGTTCTTAAAAAACGTCACTGATTTAAGAAAGCCTAAAATCGATATTTTGTCTATTATCCTGTCTTCCATCGGATTCGGTTCGTTCCTGTACGGATTCAGCATCGCTTCGGAGCACGGCTGGACCAGCCCGCTCGTTCTTGGAGTTGTATTCGGGGGTGCAGTGGTTATTGGACTGTTCGTATGGCGGCAATTCGTTCTCGATACACCAATGCTCGAATTTAAAGTGTTTAAATTCCCGGTTTTTACACTCGCTATCATTATTACCATGACCGTATTAGTGTCATTAATCGGCGCAGAAACATTGCTGCCGCTTTTTATGCAGAATGTACTTGGCTTTACCCCGCTCGAGTCGGGACTTGTACTGCTTCCAGGGGCTATTGCGATTGGCATTATGTCTCCGATTACCGGTCGTCTGTTTGATAAGTATGGTGCAAAATGGCTGGCATTGACAGGACTTGCCATTGTGACAGTAACAACATTCATGTTCACCCAGCTGTCACTGGAGACAACAGCCACGTATATGACAGTGGTATTCACCATCCGTATGTTCGGACTCTCCATGGCACTGATGCCGATTATGACATCCGCTTTGAATCAGCTGCCATCTAAATGGTATGCGCATGGTTCAGCCATGGCAAATACATTGCAGCAAATTGCAGCATCAATCGGTACCGCTATCCTTGTTACATTGGTCGCAATGGGCGCGGCAAGTTATGTGCCAGATGGAAATATATCTTCAGATCTGGCGGCACAGTTGTCACAGGTCGTTGGATTTGAATGGGCATTTATGGGGAGCACTATTCTTAGCCTTGTCGCATTTATACTGGCATTATTTCTCCACCCGCCAAAGAAGGAAAAAGAAATTGTAAGACAGATTCATTCAGGAAAATTCAGCCAATAACAAAACCCCGGTCGCTGCTGCCGGGGTTTTGTCATGTAATAAAAAAGAGCTGGAATCCCTTCTAAACAAAGGTTCCCAGCTCTTTTGACCATTTCATTATTTAACGTTATTGACAAAGTTCGTTGATATCTGGATGATTAAAAGGAATTACCATTTATTTCCATTTATTCCCATTCTATGGTGCTCGGAGGCTTGCTTGTCACGTCATAAACCACCCGATTAATCTGCGCTACATCATTGACAATCCGGGTGGAAATTTTCTCCAAAACATCCCAGGGGATGCGCGCCCAGTCGGAAGTCATTCCGTCCACGGAGGTGACTGCACGGATGCCGATTGTGTAATCATAGGTTCTGGCGTCTCCCATGACACCAACACTTCTTATATTCGGCAGCACGGTAAAGTATTGCCAAATATCCCGTTCCAGACCCGCAGCAGCAATTTCCTCGCGGAGAATGGCATCGGATTCCCTGACAATTTCCAGTTTCTCTTCGGTTATCTCACCCAACACACGTATCGCAAGACCGGGGCCGGGGAAAGGCTGACGCCATACGATATGATCAGGAATGCCAAGCTGTGTTCCAAGTTCACGCACTTCATCTTTGAACAGGGCATTCAGCGGCTCGATTAACTCAAATTGCATATTTTCCGGCAGGCCGCCCACGTTATGGTGAGATTTGATCGTTTGTGCGGTTTCCGTTCCGCTTTCGATAATATCCGTATAAAGCGTGCCTTGTGCCAGGAAATCCATGTCTTTTAATTTAGCTGCTTCATCGTCAAATACATAGATGAATTCATTGCCGATAATTTTTCTTTTCTCCTCCGGGTCGTCCACACCCTGCAGTTTGGAAAGAAAGCGATCCTTGGCATCCACTTTGATGATATTCATATGAAAGTCATCTGCAAACACGTTCATGACGTCATCGGCTTCATTTTTACGGAGCAGGCCATGATCAACAAAAATACATGTCAGCTGGTCACCGATTGCTTTATGGATGAGCGCGGCTACTACAGAAGAATCCACCCCGCCGCTCAGTGCACATAACACTTTCCGGTCCCCGACTTTTTCACGTATATTGTTTACTTCCATATCAATAAAGTTTTGCATGGTCCAGTCGCCCTCACACGCACAAACCTCAAATACAAACTGTTTCAATAAATGATTCCCATATTCAGAATTACGCACTTCCGGGTGAAATTGCACCGCATAAAGCTTTTCCTCCGGACGGCTCATAGCAGCAATCGGTGTCGATGGGCTTGTAGCATCAATCATAAAGGACTGCGGCGCTTCTACCACTTTATCGCCATGGCTCATCCATACCGTTTGACTTTTGGGTGTATCTTTAAATAGAACAGATTCGCCTTTTTGTTCAATCAGCGCCTTGCCGTATTCCCGGTTTCTGGCTTTTTCCACCTTGCCGCCATAATGTAAGGCCATTAACTGCATCCCATAGCAAATGCCCAAAACGGGAATATCCAGTTTAAAAATTTCTTCATCACAACGGAAGCTGTTTTCATCATAGACACTATGCGGTCCGCCGGATAAAATTATACCTTTGGGGTTCATCTGCTTAATCTCATCCGCTGTGATCCGATGTGAATGCAATTCACTGTAGACGCCAAGCTCTCTGATGCGGCGTGTGATTAATTGGTTATATTGACTGCCAAAATCCAAAACGAGAATCATTTCATTGTGTTCCATGTTTTAAGCTCCTATCTGCATTTAGACATGATCGTTTTTCATATCTTTTTATTCTACTAATCCTCCATAAAGGGGTCAAGTCATTATCCGGTTTATTAAATTTT
Organism: Virgibacillus aidingensis; assembly: GCF_010994035.1. Classification (GTDB taxonomy): domain Bacteria; phylum Bacillota; class Bacilli; order Bacillales; family Amphibacillaceae; genus Virgibacillus_N. The sequence continues at coordinate 18,801 of NZ_WIXN01000024.1, read as the reverse complement.
TCCAAACTTCGGCGAGTTTACTCGTTTTTTCCTCATTCAGCTCATTTTTATAAATTATTTTTTCGAAATGAGCGGTTAACTGTCCCATTTCATTTGTTGAATATCTCGCGTCAATCCGTTTCGCATACTCCCTTAAGGTCTGGCCGGGATCCCTTTTCAACCCCGCATGAGCCAGGAGCTTTAATAAATGAGCGTAGGCATCCTGGTAAGCTGCCGCATTCTGATGGCGTGCCAGTTTCTTTTTCAGCAGATAGGTTTGCCAGCGGAATCTTGTTTTATAAATCAAAAATCCGATAATAGAAATTCCGGCAATAATCAGGCCGGCATGCCACCATGCAAAGTCGAAATGACGTGTATTATTTCCCGCCACAGCTTCCGATTCCTCTTCTTCCTCCTGTGTTTGTTCAGGCAGTTCCGGCTGTTCCATTTCCGGTGCCTCTAAAGGATCGTTTTCCTGCTCCTGTTCTCCTTCCATGTTCTCCATTTCTGTATGAAAATCAGACAGGTTATTAAACCCTTGTGTCGGTTCAAATGGTACCCAGCCAACCCCATCAAAATAAACCTCTACCCAGGAATGGGCATTGGCATTCGTAACCTCATACACATCATAGGAATCTCCTGTATTTGATACATCTTCTTCGATCATTTCCCCACTCGTAAAGCCTTTTGCCCATCTGGCCGGAATATCCAGCGAACGAAGCAAAACAACCATAGAGGTGGAAAAGTTATCACAGTACCCGATTTGCGATTCAAACAAAAACTGGTCTACATAGTCCTCATCATCTTCAGGAACAGGAACGCCGGTGGTTTCATATTCAAAACCGTTGGATGAAAAGTACTGTTCAACCGCTTTGGCTTTATCATATTGTGTATCATGTTCTTCCGTAATTTCAACCGCCAAATCAGCGACCCGATCCGGCAGGTTTTCCGGTATCTGTGTATACCTCTCATCCACTGGATTTTCTTCATGCTCCACTTCCCTTAACTTATCGACGGAAAAGGAAGGCTTATCATAGGAAAGCGTGTATTGGTCCAATTGAACAACTTCATGATTCAGTTGCGTCTGAACGGCTTCTGTGAACATATCAATGTGAAAAGTAGCCTCTGCTGCATAGACTTGCTGAAGTCCATATGGATAAACCAGCTTTTCTATGGAAACATTATCTTGAAATTCCACGATCGACTCCAGCCGCTCCGTATTCACCCCATCAGAACCGGTATTAAATGTATTCAGACCGACGCCTTCGGTCATTCGCTGATAATCCGGTCCATCAGAAGCTTCCCAGCCCTTACCTGTATATACATCCTTCGTTTCAATCCGCCAGTAATGCTCATCACTGGCTGCAGCCTGAAATACAGGGGTATAATCCTGTACAAAGGAACCTCCCAGCTGTGTATCATCCTCGCCATAACCAACTTTTTGCACTGCGCCGCCTTCATTGCCCGAGCCTGCATTCTGTGCGGCACTTTGAATGAACGGCACCGGATCCGGCCATTGCGGCGGCGCTTTCGGTGCTGCATACCCAATAACAGAGGAAAAGAGAACAGTCACCACAAGCGGAATCAGCCATATCGGCGTTTTTTTCACCCATCTGAAATGAATGCCTTCCCTATTTAATTCCCTCATAAAATTGGCTATCCCCAGCGCAATGAATGCAATGATAAAGGTGCGTACCATAGGCATGCCCGCATCGTAAACCGTAAATGTATCCAATACAGCAACGTATATAAAAGTCAGCATAACAAATAGAAAAATGCGCTTCATAACGACAAACCAATAATGCAATAAGTAGCTCATCAGCCATATTAAAATGAGAAATAATGCACTCCTGAACATAGGTGTGAGATTATTCCAATCTTGTGAAAGAATTGCCGAGAGGTTATAACTGAATTCCAAAAATCCCTGTTCAAACCAAAGCCGGGAAAAAAGTCCAGCTTCAAAAAAAAGTCCATTAATAATAAACAATAATCCAAAGCCTTTCAGTAAAAAAGATATCCACCACTTCAGCTGAAACATGGATATAACAAAGCAAAAAACCGCATAAATAATGAATACGGAAATACTGCTTGTAGCTGTGATATCATTCACCGGGTAAATCCATTCCATAAACAGTAAAAATCCGCATACATATAAAATAGAGGTATATAAAAATGATTTATTTGTTTCCATATGCATCATGTGAGTTTCACCTCTATTGGATTTTTTAGTAAATCTGCTTCGCTCATCGTCACCACATTTACGCCATCCAATTTTAGCTCTCTTGCTTTTTCCTGATTTAATTGCCTGATTTTATTTTCAGATTGTATATATATAACCATTACCCGTTTGGAACGCTGTTTCATTTTTTTAATCGCACCGCGCAAACCGGAATTTAAATTATTCGTGAAAATAACAAGGATATTCCCGCTATCCATCTTCATCACTTCTTCTTTCAGCTTCATGGAAAAAGGCTTCTTTCCGACAGGCTGGATATGGGTTAAATGCTGTTTCACCATATTGATTTGCCCTGGTTCATTCCGCAAAGGAAAATGCACTGCTTTTTCTCCGATCGTAACAAGTCCGACCTGGGAAGACTGTTTCCGGATTTCTTCCATGAAGGAAACCGTCATCTCTACTGCTGCTTCAAATGCAAGGTAATTCATCCCTTCATATTCACAGCCATCAAGCACAAGCATGATGTCCGTGCTTTTTTCCTGCTCAAACTCCTTTGTCATAACGGTATTTTTCTTTGCAGTCTGTTTCCAGTCAATCCAGGAAAACTTATCTCCCGGCATATATTCACGTATTCCTGTAGCTACGTTTGTATTTTTTAAATTGATCATATAGGAAGCAGTCGAGCCCTGTTCAAAGTTTGCGGATTGTTCCACGAGACGAACAGGCCTTTCATTCGGATAGGCTATAAGACGGTCCGGAAGTTCAAAAACATGTGTTTTCCTCACAAATCCAAAAACATCTCCGGTACGAACGCGAATTGCCTGCAAATGATGTTCTCCCCTTGGCACTTGTTCCAGTGTATAGGTAAACTCCACTGCACGCCTCACAGAAGGGAATATGATTTTCTTTACCTGTCTGTTGACAAAAAGCTGATTAGGGTCATCCATAAAATGATATTTATCTTTTCTGCTGTCAATCTTCTTTAGCGATTCAGGCAAAACTTCTTCAAAAACACAATAATATAAAGGAAATGGTATTTTACGTTTCATGTGCACATGAATGGTTACACTGTCTCCCGCACGGTTAATTTGCCGGGAGATCTTCCTTGTAACCCGCCATTCTTTCAGCGGATAGAGCAATAGTCCAATATGATAGAGGAATATCGGAAGGAAGCTGAAAAAAAGAAACCAGCTGACAAACCCTCCCTGGAACATCGCAAATGAATAGAGAAGGAGGAATAGAAAAAGGATAAAAACAAAGTTGCCTGTAAATCTTACTCTTTCCTTCATCAATGAAATTCCTTTCGAATTGGAATATGCGTCTTGTTCACGATAGAATCAATCAGTTCTTCAGCTGTTAAACCATCATATTTCGCTTCATTGGTTAAAATAATCCGGTGGGTTAATACAAATGGCGCCAGGAATTTCACATCATCCGGCAATACATAATCCCGGCCGAGAATATAGGCATAGGCTTTAGCCGCCTTCATTAAGGCAATCGATCCCCTCGGACTTACACCGAGATAAATAGAAGGGTGGGACCTTGTTCCGGATACGAGATTAATAATATAGTGCTGCACATTCTTATCAATATATACTTCTTTTACTTCTTCCTGTACACCGATCAGTTCCTCTCTTGTCATCACCGCATCGATTGTTTCAATCGGGTGGTCTTTCGAAGTGATTTCGAGCATCTCCAACTCTTCCATAAAAGAAGGATACCCCATTCTCAGCTTCAGGATAAACCTGTCCAGCTGTGCTTCAGGCAAAGGATAGGTTCCTTCATATTCTATTGGATTTTGTGTGGCCATCACAAAAAAAGGCTGACTGAGCGGAATTGTTTTTCCATCAACCGTTACATTTTTTTCTTCCATTCCTTCCAAAAGGGAGGATTGTGTTTTTGGGGATGTTCTATTAATTTCATCAGCAAGTATAATGTTTCCCAGTATAGGACCTCCGCGAAATTCAAATTCCATTTTTTGCGGATTATATATGGAAACCCCAGTCACATCCGACGGTAGCAGGTCAGGTGTGAACTGTATTCTTTTAAAATCACAATCCAGTGATTTTGCAAGTGTTTTGACAAGCATTGTTTTTCCCACACCAGGCACATCTTCGAGCAGCACATGTCCCTGGGCCAGCAAGGCGACAAGACTGAGTGTTGCGGCATCCTCTTTGCCTATCATTACTTTATTTATATTTGCAAGTACTTTTTCTACCTTCCTATTGTACGTAACCGTTTCCTCCATTATATTTAAGCCCCTCTCCGGCGGTTCTCAGTGAATACGCTATAATTTATCATCAATCGGGCTGACTTAGTCAGTACCCGGTTATCATTTTATTTATGCATACACTATCATAATACTAAAAAAAGCGTATAAATTAAAGTATCCATAAATTCTGAATCCTTATTTATTGTAGACGGTTTGGGGCGGAAATATACTCTGGGTTAATACGAACGGTGCCTGGAAATGTTCGTATTATCCTGGAACAATTTCGACATAATTTGACAAAATCCGGGGAGTGTCAGGCACCTTAAACCTATGTTAGAATGATTTCATGGTAACAGATAAGCTGAGAGGGAAATTGAATGAGAGTAACATGGTGGATGATGATGGCAGCAATTCTATTCCTTACGGGGTGTACGAATATAGAGGAAAAATTGTCACATAAGGAAATAATGGAGCGAATGATGGAAGAAATGAGCGATGTGGAGAGTTATTCTTTTGAGATTAACGCTGAGCAGATAGATGGGTTTGAAAATAAAATTGTATTGGACATACAAGGGGAAACTATTGTTGCTCCGTTCCATGCTTCAATCCAACGAGACGTTGAATTGTTGGGAACATCGAGAGAAATGAAATCGTATTATATAGACGACATGATTTATTATGAAGATTTCACAGCACCTGACTTCTTATTTAGAACAGGGAACGATGAGCAGCCTGACCATTTACTTCAAGGGGTAGAAGCACTTCATTCCAGGTTTGACCAACTACAGGTTACAGAAAATGAAAATGATTACACCTATGAGTATTCAGTCGAACAGGAAGAGGATCATGCCTTTTTCTCTTCATTATACCCTTATTTTGTCATAACGGATCCAATGGAACAATCGATCAGCGACCTTTATCTGGAGCATAGTGACATCGTCGATTTGCATGTCGGTCTCACCGTGAATCGGGAAAATTTCCACGTGCAGGAAATGACGATGGATTTTATACTGGATTATGATTTTGCTGATTCGGGCAGCCCTGTTCAATTATCTGAATCAATTGAAATGTCCTTTTCCAACTATAATGGATTGGAAGATGTTCCAATCCCGGAAGAAGAAATAGAAGAAGCAGTGACTTTCGAGGAACATATGGAAATCCTTGAAGCAGAACGGGAAAAAGCAAAGGAGGAACATGTTCCGGAAGTGATAGATGAAAACCCCGGTAATTCCAGCGCTAATTTAATGAATGGCGGGAATTGGGCAACGGATGGTGAATGGATTTACTTTTCCTTAAACGGGGAAGGTTTAATAAAGCAAAAACCGGATGGCAGTGAAAGGCAGCAGCTGCTGGAGAATGATGTATCCCACATAAATGTGATGGACGAGTGGCTTTTCTTTATTGATAGAAATCAGGAAAATAAAGTCTACAAGATGAAAACGGACGGATCAGAGCGGAAACAAATCACCGATACATTCACTGAAAACTTAGTCGTCGTTGATGACTGGATTTATTTTACCGCCGTTACAGATACACCTACGGGAGAAACACCAGTATATCGGATCCGTACTGATCTAACGGAACAAGAACGGTTATTGGATGATGCCTTTCAATTCGCTGTATCCCAAGGATATTTATTTTTCCAAACGGAATATTCCGGAAACATATCATATCTCGATCTGCATGATATAGAGACGGAACCTGTTATGTATGGAGGAATTCAGGCTAAGTCCTTCTCCGTTTCAGACGGCTGGCTTTATTATGAAAGTTCAAATGATGATTATATCTACCGATTAAGCCTGGATAATGGACAAACCGATCAATTGACAGAAGCAGGCAGCCAAGGGTTTAACGCAGACGGCAATCTTATTTTTTACCGAAATATAGAGGATGACAGCAGTCTGTACAGGTATAATGCGGATACGGGTGAAAACGACAAGTTAGACGAGGGTGAAGTTACTGTCATGCATATCGTTGATGAGTATTTGTATTATACAAAGGCAACAACAAGCATGACACCGGTAGGGTACCGCGTGCCTGTTGATGGGAATACAGTGGAGTTAGTGGAGTAAGCCTCGTCAATTCATTCATAAGGTGTATTTAAGTGCAGTATCCAGGTAAGTGCCGATAAGGAATTGAAATTTTTTAAGAGCCTGTTCTGATTGATTTCTTCAAAAGCAGGCTCCATCTTTTAATGATAACTAAATGAGTCAACTGAAAATATTTTCAGACATACATATTCTCTATAAAATTCATCTAACCCATGTGAGAAGATGAATATTCTCCTAAAATTGGCAATGTAAACCAAAAAGTATGGTGATTGCCATCAGAGGTAATTCCAATTTTACCGTTATGATGCTCAATTATTTCCTTTGAGATGGCAAGACCAAGTCCTGAACCACCTGATTCTTTGGATCGGGACGGATCGATACGGTAAAATCGTTCAAAAATTCTATCCTGTTCCGCAACTGGAATACTTTTACCAGGACCGGCAATACGAAATAAATATTCCGTATTCATCGCCCTTCCAGTTATCTTTATCGGATCTTCCCCCTCATAGTAACGAATCGCATTATCAAGTAAATTGCTGATCACCTGGGAGATTCCCCCGTTGTTTGTATTTATCAGACCGGATTCCACGTGTACCTCTGTTATGATCCCCTGCTCCTTTAATGTTCTCTGAAACATCTGTACACATTGATTAGTCAATCGCTGCATATCAACAGTTTCTTTTTCGGAAAAATTCTGTTTTGATACAAAATCCCATTCCTTCAATTGTTCCATCTGCTCTACCAATTTTACAAGCCGCTCGGATTCATTATGGAGTGATTGGTACAATTCTTTGTCCCCTTCAATAACACCCTTACTCAATGCGCTTAAGTATCCATTTAAATTGGATAAAGGCGTACGGAATTCATGGGAAAGATCCGAAACAAGCTTGTGTCTGTGTGCTTCATTGGCTTTCAACTGGGATACCAAATCATTAAAGTGACCGATCAGCTGACCAATCTCATCCTCGGATTCTATTTTTATGGGTTTGGGATATTCCCCCCGTTTTATTATTTTGGTAGATGCGATTAATTCCCTAAGCGGGTGCAGCAGTTTTTTTGTTAAATAAAAATGAATCATACTTCCAACAACGATAGCGGATATGCTAAAGATCCATAAATACTGAAAAAGTGTCGATTCAAACTGTGACTGGCTGCTTACGGCTGTCAGATTATCATGCAGCATGCAGGCTGTATTATAAATGGCCCAGCTGCTTAATGCGATAAAAGAAGCAATTACGATGACATTAATAAATGTCAGTCGAAACAGAAACCGTTTTGGAAGCAGGGAAGTCCTGTTATTATTATTCAGCAACAAATGTATACCCCATTCCCCGCACTGTTTTTATCCGGCTTGGAGAGGCAGGATTTCTCTCTATTTTCCCACGCAGCTTTTTAATATGTGCGTCAATGGTACGATCCATGACCATTTTATCGGCATAGGGATATAATTGTTCGAGAAGTGCTTCCCTTGTTATGACTATATTTGGATTTTCCATGAAATGATAAAGAAGATTGAACTCGTGCTTCGTCAGCTTCAGTTTTTTATCAAAAAGCAACACTTCGCCTTTTCTCGGTTTAATACACAGCCCATTGTAGGTGATTTTTTGACAATACTGTCCTGTGCGGCGCAAAACAGCCTCCACATGTGCTACAAGCTCTTCCGGATGAAACGGCTTTACGATGTAATCATCAGCACCGATCTTTAACCCATTGATTTTATCCTCTGTACGTGCCTTGGCAGACAGCATAATGATGGAGACTTCATTTCGTTCCTGTTCCCGAACCCAGGTACAGAATTCCTCGCCCGATAATTTCGGCAGCATTAAATCAAGAACCACCATGCATGGATGGTTTGCCATAAAAACTTCTTTTGCTTCTTCTCCATCAGCAGCTTCGACAACATCGTAGCCTGCCTTTTCCAAATAGATGCTGACAAGCTCGCGGATCATTTTATCATCTTCCACAATTAATATTGTTTGATCCATCGTGTTCACCTCTTACTCTTATCCTAACACAAGGCATCATTCCATATCTTCATACACTTCGATCATTTTGTCATAAGTCAACGGACCAAACGTTTTAAATTGAATAATCCCGTCCGCATCAACCATAAAGGATGTCGGGATGGGCTGTATCGCATAGGTTGTTGCCACTTCAATTACTTCATCCAGTAAAATAGGAAAAGTTAATTCATACTCATCGACAAACTGTTGCACTTGGTCCGTATGAGGTTCTGTTTCCGTTAGATTCACTGCAAGAATTTCAATATCTGTATCCTGATAAAACCGTTCCATATCCGGCATTTCTGCACGGCATGGGGGACACCAGGTTGCCCAGAAATTAATCATTACCCGGCTGCCTTGGTAATCCGAAAGTTTTGCTTCTCCTCCATTTAATGTATTCAGCTGAAAATCAGGAGCCTTATTCCCGACTTCAAGTCCAACTTCACTGCCTTCTGTCGTTTCATCACTTTCTTCATCGGCTTCTTCCTCTGCCTGCTCTGCTGCCGCTTCTTCCTCCCGGGCATTGTTTGTTTTATCATCACTCAGGTCTACATCGATTTCGATGTCATTATTTTCACGCTCAGCTTCTTCCTGTGCCACAAAATCATTGGACTGAAAAACAAATTCGTAAACCGCCCAGCCAAACATAGCTAAAAGTATAACTATCATGAACACTTTTTTCACCATGAACACCTCCCAGCTTAAAATGTGCTCCAAATTTATATTTATTGCTCTGCAAACCCTATTTCCCATTCAAATCTGTAAATATCGTGCATGCGGCCTGTATGCAATTTTCTTGTTTGTTCGTTGCCTCATTCCCCTGATGAGTGAATGAATGGTGCGTTTTTCCCCGCATTCGTTGCCTCATCCCCCTGATGAGTGAATGAATGGTGTGTTTTTCTCCGCATTCGTTGCTTCATCCCTCTGATGAGTGGACGAATGGAGTCTTTTTCTCCGCATTCGTTGCTTCACCCCTCTGATGAGTGGACGAATGGAGTCTTTTTCTCCGCATTCGTTGCCTCATCCCTCTGATGAGTGGACGAATGGAGTCTTTTTC
>NZ_WIXN01000024.1:8873-9271 GCF_010994035.1 Virgibacillus aidingensis | reverse complement strand
TCTGATGAGTGAATGAATGGTGCGGTTTTCCCCGCATTCGTTGCCTCATTCCTGTGATGAGTGAATGAATGGTGCGGTTTTCCCCGCATTCGTTGCCTCATTCCCCTGATGAGTGGACGAATGGAGTGTTTTTATCCGCGTTCGTTGCCTCATCCCTCTGATGAGTGGACGAACGGAGTCTTTTTCTCCGCATTCGTTGCTTCATCCCTCTGATGAGTGGACGAATGGAGTCTTTTTCTCCACGTTCGTTGCTTCATCCCTCTGATGAGTGGACGAATGGAGTGTTTTCTCCGCATTCGTTGCTTCACCCCTCTGATGAGTGGACGAATGGAGTCTTTTTCTCCGCATTCGTTGCCTCATCCCTCTGATGAGTGGACGAATGGAGTCTTTTTCCCCGC
>NZ_WIXN01000024.1:0-8831 GCF_010994035.1 Virgibacillus aidingensis | reverse complement strand
ATCCCTCTGATGAGTGAATGAATGGTGCGGTTTTCCCCGCATTCGTTGCCTCATTCCTGTGATGAGTGAATGAATGGTGCGGTTTTCCCCGCATTCGTTGCCTCATTCCCCTGAAGAGTGGACGAATGGAGTGTTTTTATCCGCGTTCGTTGCCTCATCCCTCTGATGAGTGGACGAACGGAGTCTTTTTCTCCGCATTCGTTGCTTCATCCCTCTGATGAGTGGACGAATGGAGTCTTTTTCTCCACGTTCGTTGCTTCATCCCTCTGATGAGTGGACGAATGGAGTCTTTTTCTCCGCGTTCGTTGTCTCATCCCCTGATGAGTGAATGAATGGTGCGGTTTCCCCGCATTCGTTGCTTCATCCCCCTGGTGAGTGAATGAAGTATTTCTCTTTACTTATAGCAACACGCATCTTTAGTTCATACTTTCCAGCTGCTGCAGCATTTGCTCGTGGTTCATCGCCCCAAGCGAGACAAATTGTATTCTGCCGTTGGAATCGATCATATATGACGTTGGGTATGCTGAAATCTGATAAGTTTCCATGAGATTTCCCTCCTGATCCATCGGTATCGGAAATGTTAATCCAAAATCAGCCACAAATTCAGCAACCTCTTCCTCACTGCTTTCCGAGTTTGTCATATTGACTGCCAGGATGACAACATCTTCTTCCTCATAAAGTTTTTGCATATCAGGCATTTCCGCGCGGCACGGAGGGCACCAGGTTGCCCAGAAGTTAAGCATGATGCGTTCTCCCCGATAATCGGATAGTTTCGCCTGTTCACCATCCAAAGTAGTTACTTCAAAATCAGGAGCCATTTTTCCTTTCTCTAATCCAGTCTCGTCTGATTCCACGACATCTTCTTCCGATTCTTCCGTAGAAGGAGAAGTAATACTATTGCCTGACATAGCATCCTCTTCCACTGCTGTATCATCCGATGAGCTTACAAAGTCGAATATAGCCCAGCCAAGCATTCCGATTACAATTACAATAAGTATTCCTTTTTTCATTGTACATTCCTCCGTTGTTTTAACCTAGTCGTGACATCCATGTATCCTGTACCAAATCAAGCAAAAATGCTGAAATACGCGGCATCAGACCAAAAAATAAAACGAGACCCATTACGACCATGAGCACACCGCCAACCTTCATGATTACGCCACTGTGCCGTACAATCCATTTCGTCGACCCGAGGAAAAATGTTAAAATAATGAAAGGCAATGCAAAGCCAATCACATAAAATATGGTGTAAAATACACCTTGGCCGGGGTTTGTAGCTGCAAGCAGCAGAATAGAACCAAAAATTGGCCCTATACAAGGTGTCCAGCCTGCAGCAAATCCTAAACCGACAAAGAAAGTGCCCAGAAATCCAGCAGGCTTTTTGGAGTAATGTAAACGCCTTTCCTTCATCAGCGCTGGTATCGAAATCCAACCTGCAACAAACAGTCCCATAAATATAATAAAAATCCCTGCAATTCTTTGGATTAACAGTCCCGTATCACCGATCAGCAAATTTTGAGCCCATTGCCCCAAAAAAGAAGCACTGGCACCCAGGCTAACGAATACCAGGGACACCCCCAGCAAAAAGAAAAATGAATGACTCAGCAGCTGACGCCGGATTTTCCTATCTTGATCCCCTTGCAATTCTTTCACACTAATCCCGGTAATGTAGGACATGTAGGCAGGGAAAATTGGCAATACACAGGGAGACAAAAAGGATAATGCCCCTGCACCAACTGCCAAAAACATTCCGACCAATAACATTGTTTCTGCTTCTATCGCACCCATTATTAATCCCTCTTCCTTTTACTAAATATTATTATTAACAAACAGCCTATGAAAAATAAACCGATGAACCATGGTGCTACAATATAGCCAAATACAGTTACAAACGGCTGTATCATGCTTAGCACCAGTACTCCTGCAACCCAACCAGCCAATATCGTTATAAGCAGAACGAATAATGATATACGCCCGCGCATCACAAAAAACAGGATCAGCAGCATGGCCAATACAACCATATATCCAAAAGAGTATGTATGATCCCCCAGAATCATTTGAATAAATTCATAAAAGAAGGATGCCACCAGGAATACATGCAAAAACGTCTCTGCAAACACCGGTATGTTGAAACTTTTACGTAACGTTTTATAAATAACAGAGATGGCCGTAAACAGAACTGCCAGGTAAAATGCTCCGGAGTCCCCTGGGTAAGCCAGCACAGCAAGCGGATCTTGAATGAATAAAGAAATATTCAGCAGAATTTTTCCAACCCAGATAAAAATGATGAAATTAATTAGCAGTGAAGTCAATTCTTCCATAAGTTTTTTCTTTTGTTTTTTTGGCAAATCACTCAATACATAGAAGGAAATCAAACCAATTGCCAAACTTGCAATAATGATGCCGATGGATTCAATTCTGCTTGCAATTATCATGACAATATACTCCTCTATTCACACTTTCAATACTATCCTAAATGTTTAATATGAAAATTTAATGAAAATAATTTTTTTATGATTATCATTCAAGAAAGGTATTCTTTCTGATTGTCCTGGTCACCAATGCGTAGCTCTAGAACAGGTTAAATATAAATCTTTTTATATACAGGAGGGTCTGCGAAGTTTTTTAATTCAGGTGGAAACTGCAATCCCCAGATAGAAGACCTTCTCTAAGATCTCAAACATCCTGAGGTACACTGTAAATTATTCCTTGTCCAGCAGCCTGTCTCCAAACACAATTGCAGAAAATTGGCCGCCATTCAATCACGCTTCAAAGCTATCAGCGGCCGAACAAAGATATTTTACCAAAATTTTCAAATGATGAGTGAGCAGTTGCTTATTGTGGATGCGGTTCAGCTAAATGACTCAAACATTGAATTATGGGCAGAAACTCATATTCTTGCTGCAGGAATGCAACAATTGTTAACAGGGAATAATTGTGGTATAAATACGCATTTAGATTAGACAAGAATTGGCTGGTGGAAATTCCATATTGGATTTCACAAATCCAGCCAACTGATTTTATTAAAAGAATTTTACGCTGCCGTCATTTTTTCATAACAGCCTGAATCACATGACCTGTTCCAACATGTCTTTTTCCCTCATTGCGAACCGCTTCTCCGTAATAAAAGTGAATAAATTTGTAACTTTGAAACCAATTCAGGATATCTGCCGGATCATATAGCATATCAACAGATTTTGGACCGCCTGTTTGATATTCGAGTTGAGCTTCTGAGTAAATTTCAAAGATGATATATCCACCGGTTTTCACTGAATTAACCATATTTTCCATAAAAAATTTCTGGTCGTTCTTCGGGACGTGACCATATACCATTATCGCTGCATTAAATTGATTTCCCTGAACCTTTTCTTTCGTTAAATCCATTGCAGCTGTTTTTACTTCAACATTATTTTGACCGGCCAAAGTTTTTGTTTTTTCAAGACCAACCGTTGATTGATCAAAAGCTGTTACATCATGTCCCAGCTTCGCTAAATAGACTGCGTTCCGGCCTTCTCCCTCCGCAAAACATCCAATCATCGAGTGGTCGGGAATGATATTACTTTTATTGTTTATAAAATGATTTTCCTTTTCACCGTACACAAAGTCTGTATCAGAAAAACTTTTATCCCAATGTTCCTTAGACATAATTTTTATTCTCCTTTTTTGTCTTTCAAAATAGCGTATCACACTAAATGAAGAAGGAAAAGAATCATAAAGGGACCAATCCCTTCGCTGAAAGAACAAAGGATGTAACCCATACTTAACCTTCTGTTAATTTAAATAAGGTAAGCCGGACTTGTTTGGCAGCCAGCATATCTGTCAAAACTCTTGCGGAAGTGGCTCCCAACGCTATAAACATCCTCAAACCTCTGCTTTTTAGCACGTATTGAAGGTTCTGCAGACGAAACAACCAAAGCTATACCGCTTATCAAATCAAAATTCCAGCCTAATCCAAAAATAATCCATATTTTATTTAAATCCCTGCTTAACTTACATTATTTTCAAAATGAGTTCTTTTTAATTAGCTCAGCGGTTTTCTTAAAAGAAATCCCACCAAATATTAATGGCTGTGGACAATATCAGCACAGCCAGAATTCCCTGAAGTATTTTTGTATCTGTTCGCTTTCCGGCACTCACACCTAATGGAGCAGCAATCAAACTGGCAACAATCATGACGATGGCCGGGATAAACAGTACTTGCCCGGTGAATATTTTGCCTGCAGTCGATCCTATGGATGAAATAAAGGTTATGGCCAGAGAAGATGCAATCGTCATACGTGTTGGTATTTTCAGGATCAGGAGCATGATCGGCACTAAAATAAACGCCCCTGCTGCCCCAACAATACCAGCGCCAATACCGGTCATAAATGCCAGGGAGGAAGCAATCCATTTATTGAAAGAGACCTGGTCGAGCGGAATATCGTCGATCTGCTTCTTCGGGACGAACATCATAACTGCTGCGATGGTGGCAAGCAAACCATAAACCAAATTAACTCCGTCACTTGTCATGAATCGAGACCCAAATCCGCCAATAAAGCTTCCGGCAAGGATGCTGATCCCCATATAAAAAATAAGAGACTTGTTAAGAAAGCGACCTTTCCTGTATGCCCAAACTCCCCCGATTGTTGCAAACAGCACTTGTACAGCACTTATACCAGCTACCTCGTGGGCTGTCAGAGTGGATAGGCCCAGCAAAGGCGGGATATATAAAAGCATCGGATACTTAACTATCGAACCGCCGATTCCCACCATTCCGGAAATAAATGACCCAACAAAAGCAATTAGAAACAGAACGATTATAAATGCAAGACTGTAGTCCAAAAACATTTCCCCTTTCTTCCCCGATAGTTTTGCATCTCTAAAAAGGGACATCTGTTATGAATTCAGACTTTGCCATTGATAAATATATGGAATACCTTAAAGGTAAGATCTAAAAGGCTTTGAACGAATCGAACGTTACTGGCTGTTGAATTCTTACCATTTTCTGGTTTTTTCATTTTTGAAGTGGAAGTCTTACAGCCAAAGCAAATAAAGTTTAATAACCTATAATGTCATTTTCTTTTAATGGATTCTGTAATTTTTATACTATCTTTCACTGATTGAATCATGCCACAATTTTTGATTGTCATTTCCAGTGCTTTTTCCAGCTTTTTTCCGGTGGCATTTTCAGACGTAACGGTAAACACCAATTGAAGTTCTTCAATACGATTGGCAATGTCAGGATTTCGCGAAACATCAGCTGTAACATGAATATCGCTAAATTCCAGCCTCATTTTTTCTAAAATCACTCGTAGTGTAAGACCGCTGCATCCCACTATGGAGGACACCAGCATTTCATAAGGCCGGTAACCGTGTTCCCCCTGTCCTGAAATCGGCAGGCTGCCAAACCCAGCTTCTGTTTGAAATCCGTGCTCGTTCATATTATATTGAAGCATTCCCCTATCCCCTTTCTTGGTCATAAGCAAATGATACCCAGAAATTGTGAAGATTCAATGAAAGTTGCCAGTTTATATTTCAATATAAAAAAGAATCTTTAACAAAGTTGATGCAAGAAAGTCACAATAGTGACCTCTTTTTGGCAGGGTAAGGTTTTTAGCATTCAAGCTATGATTATCCAAGTTTCCTATAATTAATTAAGTGCGATTTTCAAATCCTGAATAATTTTATCCATTTCCTCAGCTTCTGTCCCGGAGTATCGTTTGATTATTTCCCCTTCCGGATTTACAAGAAAAAAGCTTGTGCCGTGCATTACTTGATCATCTCCTTCCGGCGGTGCTTCCACAACTGATTTAAATGATTCTGTTGAAAATTCTTTGATCGTATCAAAGTCATAACCGGTTAAAAATGACCAGTTGCTAAGATCCGCCTGATAGGTTTCCGCATATTCTTTTAACACTTCCGGGCTGTCATATTCAGGATCCACACTGAATGAAACCAGATGAGCATCCAGATCTTCTTCCTTCATTTTATTTTGAAGATCTGCCATATTTGATGTCATGGGCAGACAGACAGTCGTACAATTGGTAAAAATAAAGTCAGCTATCCACCATTCTCCTTTTAAGTCATTAAGGGACAGTGTTTCGTTATCTTGTGTTGTAAATTCAAAATTTTGCACTTCCCCGGACATATTTTCCTCGATACTTTCTCCACATGCTGCCAGAGTAAACGTGGTAATAAATATCAGTATTAATAAACGTTTCATTTCTTAATCTCCTCGTATATTATATTTAGGCTCTTCATTCCAGCCTATAAATTCCTTAAAAACCTGTTTAGTATATGTCAATAACTTGGACGCTCTGAGATATTCCTAGATAATGATCTTAGGATCATTTGGGACAATTCTTACTCTCCTTGTGGATTAACCACATTAAAAAGACTGTTTCCCAGTGTACGTGCGGACCTTCATACACGCAGGCTATACACCCTGATGTTCGAACCTGGATGGTAGTAGCTCCAGGGCGGCTTTCGATGCAGGGATAGTACTTATACACGAGGCTGCTGATCAGCGTTCACACTAGGGATATCTCAGAGCGTCCAAGAAATAAGTTCCAATGATTCTAAATTGAAAGGAGCATTCCTGTAATGAAGAAATTTGAGGTTTGAACAAAAATGAGCCCTCTTGGTATAGTACAGGGTGTCAATGCATTGACCCCGAAATTAAATAAATACCAAGGAGGACTCGTAATGAATTATAATCAAAATCTTAAATTAGCGCAAATCACACCATCCACATTGATAGTAGGAATCGACATTGCCATGGATAAACATGTGGCACGTGCCCAGGATGACCGGGGTGTGGAATTGGGTAAGAAATTGGTCTTTGACAATCGCATACATGGATTTCAACAGCTTTTAGACTGGATTTCCAGATTGAAGGAGAAAAACAATAAAAGCGAAGTAATTGTTGGCGCAGAACCAACTGGACACTTTTGGCTTGGTTTGGCTTACTACCTAAAAGCCAAAGATATTCACTTTGTGGTGGTAAATCCAATGCACGTCAAAAAGTCCAAAGAACTGGATGATAACTCACCAACAAAAAATGATACCAAAGATGCCCGCGTTATTGCACAGCTTGTGAAAGATGGGCGATACTCCGTACCAAATCTTCTCGATGGCATTTATGCCGAATTACGGGAAGGGATCAAATTAAGAGATCAGCTCATCAAGCAGCTTATGATCATCGAAGGGCGCATTCAGAATCACATACAGCGGTATTTTCCAGAATTTGTTGATGTATTTAAGGACTGGTCCGGTAAGACAGCGCTATTCACATTGCGCGAGTTTCCATTCCCTTATGAGATTCGTCAAATGACTCCCGAAGAAGTGCTGGCAGCATGGAAAACTGCTACTAAGCGTAGCGTAGGCATCAAACGGGCAACAAAATTGATAGAGAAGGCAAATAAAAGCATTGGTATTGAAATTGGATTGCGATTCGCAAGAAGAGAATTACACAGCCTTTTAGACCAGTATGAGCTGTATCAAAATCAGTTAACAGAATTGGATGAGGAAATCACGGAACTGTTGAAAGATATACCAGGTGCTAAGGAAATGATGAAAATTAAGGGGCTTGGTGCCATAACCGTTGCCACGTTCTTTTCTAAAGTAGGGGATCTTACCAAATATGACCACCCACAACAACTGGTAAACATGGCGGGTTTAACGTTACGGGAACACAGCTCAGGAAGATTTAAAGGACAAACAAGAATCACCAAACGCGGCAGAAAAAAACTGCGAAAAGCCCTATATCTGGCTGTACGTCCCCTGGTGGCAAGTAATCCGACGTTTAAGGCACTGCACAGGTATTACACTACCCGTCCCCACAATCCGTTAAAGAAACAGCAATCACTCATTGCGTTATGCGGGAAATTAATACGTGTACTGTTCGCCATAGGCAAGAAACAATGTGAATTTGATGGAAGCAAGCTATTGAAAGGTTTACCTTAAATAGAATCGTTACAGGCTGCTTAAGCTTTATGAACAAAATGGATGGATAAATGCACTTGGAATTCTGGAATGAACAAACACCAACAATGCAGAGTCGGAGCTAATTTATTCCGTTCGGGCATATGACCCAGCAAAGGAGCTTATCCGACCTCCACCTTGTGGATACGCAGGACGAGGGAATGTGTGGATAATATCCCGTGATACATGGGAGGGTAAGCGACCATAAGAAGCGTGGAGATATAAGCATGGTCATAATATTCAAGCACCAAATGTTCACAATTTGGCTGTTAGGATGGATATACTCCGGTAAGAATATTCTGTATTCCGTGTTATCAAGGATTAGCTTTAACACATTCCAATATGGATGTTTATGAAATTCTAAGAAAACAAGAGCATTTTGAAGAAATTTTAATTAAATAGAGGGAGGAATTATCCCATGAAATTATTTGTCGGATTAGATGTGAGTTCGTTTGATATCAAGGTTTGTTTTTTAAATGGTGATGGTGATCAACTTAAATCCTTTACCACCGCCAATGATCTTCCAGGTGCAACACGACTGCGAGATGAAATACTCCATACGGTCAAAGATCAATTGGTTGACGTACTGCGAATTGGGCTTGAATCCACCAGTGTATACAGCTTTCATCCATCTATGTTTTTACACAATGACTCAGATTTACGTGCACTGGGAGCGAAGGTATTCGTCATGAATCCCAAACAGATCGCCAACTTCAAAAAGAGCTACAGCGATATGGACAAAACGGATGAAATTGACGCTTTTGTCATCGCCGACTACCTTCGGTTCGGTCGATTGCCCATGTCTGTTGTAAAAGAAAAACAGTACGTTGCACTGCAACAATTAACACGGGCAAGGTATCAGCTGGTGC
>NZ_WIXN01000023.1 GCF_010994035.1 Virgibacillus aidingensis | reverse complement strand
GCCGTATACGGAACCGTACGTACTGGTGGTGTGAGAGGTCGGAGGTTAGTCACCTCCTCCTACTCGATCCGTCCGGCCAAAAGTCTCCGGATAAAATGTAATATATAAGTTCGGATATCCCATTAAAATAAGCAATGATGAAATTAACTCAGTTAAATAAAGTGAAAGGAAGAAAATTAAAATGAAAAAATGGATGCTTCAATTGGGTGTTATATTTACTGTTGGTTTATTACTAATCGGCTGCGGAACTGATGAAGATAGTGCGGAGAATAATGTTTCCACAAATCAAACTGCAGAACAAACGGAAGGCAATGATGCCGCTGAACAAAATGAAGATACCGTACTGATCACGATTTCAATTGATGAAGGCAGCCAATACGTAGATGAAAAAGAAATCCCTGTAGAAGAAGGGGATATTTTGATGGATGTAATGAAGGAAAACTTTTATGTGGAAGAGGAAGAAGGATTTATTACTTCCATTGAAAGGGTATCAGCTGAAGAAGGCGAAGAAAAAGGCTGGATTTTCTATGTCAATGGGGAAATGGCCATGGTCGGTGCGGAGGATTATGAACTAAGCCCGGGCGAAGAAATAAATTTTGATTTTCAGCCTTGGGAATAAGGTAAGTGAATACGTACAAGCTGACACTCATTGCACTTTTGGCCGCTTTGGCAGTTGCAGGGAGATTTATCTTTTCATTTCTCCCTAACATACAGCCTGTTACATCGATTATTATTGTTTGCGGTCTCATTCTCGGTCCGACCGCTGCCATATTACTTACATTATTAACTGCTTTTCTGTCAAATATGCTGTTGGGAATGGGCATATGGACCATATGGCAGATTGTATCCTGGTCGGTAATTGGTTTAATGAGCGGACTCCTGGGCAGACTCAAGACTAACATTCCCATGCCAATCCTTTTGCTCTATGCCATTTTTTGCGGGTACTTTTATGGATTTGTTATTTCTCTGACGACCTATCAAATTACAGGAAAATTTTTCCGTACTATTTGATGGGACTGCCTTTTGATACATACCACGCCATTGGAAATGCACTTTTTATACTTTTACTATATCCGATCATTACTTATTTCCTAAAAAAATATTCAAACGGCAGGTTTACAATTCAAAATACCAGCTGACAGGGTTGGTGTTTTTTCTTTTATCATTTATATTATTAGTAGGCTAAGAGTGTAACATTTACGGTGCAATTAACGTCTGTATGAGTGGAGGCCCTTTATGAATTCCGTGTTTAATAAAATTTATGATGAATTTCACCAGGATTTATATCAATTTATATTCTACATGGTGAAAGACAAGCATTTAACAGAGGATCTTCTTCAGGAGGTTTATATTAAAGTATTAAATTCACATAAAAATTTTAAAGGGGACAGCAGTTTAAAAACCTGGTTATTTTCCATTGCACGTCATGTAACCATCGATCATTTCCGTGCACAAGAAAGGAAAAGAAAGCGAATTCTGGAATTTTTCGATTGGAATGAGAAGGGTCAGAATATGAAAGATAATAAGCCGCTTCCAGATGAGGTTGCTGTCCAAAATGAAGAAGTTAAACAAATTTATGAACATCTGGATAAATGCACCCCGGATCAAAAGAGCGTATTGATTCTGCGATTTATTCAATCTTTTTCCATCAGGGAAACTGCTGATATATTAAAATTCAGCACAAGTAAAGTAAAAACAACCCAGCACAGGGGATTAAAAATGCTGAGAAAATATTTGGAGGAAAATAAAAAGAGAGGAGGAGAGTCCAATGAGTGATCAGGATCAGAATGACCAAAGAGAAATAATTGATAAATTAAAAGGCCTGCCTCAAATACAGGACACAAGAAATAAAAAAGAAGTTTTCAGCCAAATCTCCTCCCATCCAGATCTGAAACGTCGTAAAATCAACCGAAAAAAGAAATGGATGCCAATTGTTTCCGCAACAGCAGCAGCCCTGTTTTTAATTTTATTGCTGCCAGTTTTTTTCAATACGGATACCCGGCAAATAAGTGAAGAAGATTCTATGAATGAAGCTTATGATATGCCAATGGATGAAACAAGTGAAAATTATTCATACGAACAAGAACAGGAAAGTGCCGGACAGGAAATAAACAGAGAATCTGCGCCTGCAGAACAAGAAAACAGTCAGATGGAAACCGTAAATGAAAGTCTGGTTGTTCACCATGTAAGCCAGGACCAGAACATTTATTTTGCAGGCATACCTGATTTACAGGCACAATATGTTATTCCAATTGCCTTTATTAACTCGGGGGAAAGAGATCTTCAAGGCTTTTATAATAATATGGATGAGTATTTAGGTGAATTGAATAGCGATACAGGAGAGTATTTATTTGAAAATGTGGAATTTGAAATCGATCACTCGAGTTATGAAGTGGCCATGGCACTGCCAAATGATTTTTCATTAAACGGAAGTGCAGCTACGGCAAATATGTTTGAAAAAATCCTGTCTGAGATGTTTCGTCCCTATGGAACGGAAAAAGTCACTATTCATACTGATAATGGAGAACCTGCAGAGTTTGATCCTTTTGGGGATATAGATGAAATGCAGCTTCAGGAAATGACTCCCTCCGGCTATAAGCTTTATGAATTGGGAAATACGAAAATGCTGATTCAAATTCCCCATAATGATCAAACGAGCATTGAAGAGGCAATTCAGGGAATGAAGGAAGACGAAGCTGAATTACATGTTTTTAAAACCGTCCCGGAAGATATTCAGTTTACAATAGAACAGGAAAACAATCAGTTAAACTTCAGATTCTCCGAGGATACCGATTTTACAGAAGGCCGGGATTCCTTGGATATGATTGAGGCCGTATTAATGACGGCAAAAAGCTATGGTTATAAACAGGTGAAGTTTGAAAACACGGAGCAGCAACATATTGGACCATACAATTTAACAGAACCCTTACCCGTCCCGGAAGCTGTGAACCCAATATATTTAAATGATTAGCAGAAAAACCCGAAACCGCACAAAAGTATTTTAATCCTTTGAAACCAGCAGCTAAAATCCGCTTCGGAAATATACTGCGCTGGATTAGTTCATTGTCCGGATATAATAGGGTTACTTAATATATATCCCGCAACCCGAAAGTTGGTATTCCGGGCTGCGGGATTGTTGTTACTCGCCACATCATAAGTTATTCAGCTCTCCATACCAGCCTGCTACTCGCCAAATTTCAACGGATCCCCTTCGAATGGACTGAAAGCGATTTTGATGGAATCAGTGGGGCAGCCCTGATGTGCATCATGCAAATCTTCTTTTAATCTGCGTGGAATTTTTATGGTTCCCTTATTATCATCCAACAGGACATAAGCAATCCCTTCATCATCATAATCAAATATGTCTGGTGCAGCGGCTCCACAGGCTCCACATGCAATACATGTCTCCTGGTCAACAATTGTATATTGTGCCACACAAAATCCTCCAAACTTAAAACTGTATAAAATAGAAATGCTGCTTATAAAAATGAAGTAAAGACTGGAATTATGAAGTCAATTACATGATAATATTATACATGAAATCCTTTTTTTCGCATATCCGCGAGATTTCGCAGGAATAGATTCAGCAGCTGATAAAAGGGGGGAGCAGCTTTTGTTACTTGACTATATTCTATTGATTCATTTTAAGCAAATAAAAGGAGAACGTACAGATGCTGCTATTTTTCATATTTTAAAAGGAAAACAATCCATTCAAACTGTTCAGGACATACATATTTTTAATTTAGAGAAGTTTTACGGTGCAGCACGGTTTTTAAACAAGAAGCAATTTGACGGGAGAGTTGAAAATCTGAGAGTAACTGAAAAAATAAAAGAACAGGCAGAGACAAACCAATTTGCTGTCACACAAAAGGGCATAGATTGGCTGAAGGAAAATAAATCCGCTGTCCCAATAAACTATTTTAATGGGTACAGATATGACCGTACTGCATCGGAATTTTATGAACGATTGCTTTTACTTATCCAGACATTTACAAACAGTAAAATGAATAATTTCTCTTTTATTCCCGTAATCAGCAATCGATCAGCGGAAAACTGGGTGAAATCATTTTATGGAAAAACAATTGGCAGCAGACAGGAAGTGCTGCCCATGTTATATAAAGAGCTGGCAATGCTGCTTTCCCATAGTTCCCGGCGGGAATCAGAGATCTTTGTCGATCGTTTAAGCGGGTATAATGTATATGGACTCAGCATTAATCAGCTGGCAACAGCGTACGGCCTTGAAAATGAAGACGTTAGCCTCATGCTGACAGGGGTAATCCATCACATACTGTCTATGGTGGAAAAAGAAACAAATAAATATCCGCTCATGGGTCATATCATACAGGATCTAATAAATACGTCCGCACTCAGCCATTCTGCAGCGGCCACCCTTTATTTACTCAATAAAAGGTACTCCATCCCTCAAATTGCAAGCAGAAGGCAGTTAAAGGATAATACGATTTATGATCATATTGTGGAAATTGCTTACAATAATGATCAATTTCCTGTTACCAACTACGTCTCAAAGGACAAGCAGGACTTAATTATTAAAACAATACAGCATGCGCAAACCCTAAAACTGAAAGAGATAAAGAAGTCGCTTGGGGATGAATTCAGTTATTTTGAAATCCGCTTAGTACTGGCCGCTTACAGACATTTGCTGAAAATAGGTGATACCAATGAATGAGGACGATACATTAATCGAAGGCCTGAAGCACTATTTCGGATACGAATCTTTTCGGCCGGGCCAAAAGGAAATCATTAAAGATATCATGAAAGGGAAGGATGTATTAGGTATTTTGCCGACCGGGTCAGGCAAATCCGTTTGCTATCAACTGCCGGCCATTCTTATGAGCGGAAGCACCATCGTTGTTTCTCCGTTAATTTCTTTAATGATGGATCAGGTAAAACAATTGAAAGCAAATAATTTGAAAAGTGCAGTGGCATTAAATAGCTTTATGACTCCATCGGAAAGGCGGCAAACTTTACAAGCATTGCATAAATACAAACTAATTTATATTTCTCCGGAGCTGCTTCAGCAGCATGAAATACAGCAGAGATTAAAGAAAATGGATATAAGTTTATTTGTTATCGATGAAGCACATTGTATTTCCCAGTGGGGCTTTGAATTTCGGCCTGATTACCTGAAATTGGCTGATATAGCAGGATTACTGAACAACCCTCCGATCCTTGCTTTAAGTGCTACTGCACCGGAAAATGTTCAAAAAGATATAATTCAATTGCTGTCCAGGCCGGGTATGACAAAGCATATCTACCCGATGGACCGGGAAAACATCGCAATCAGTATAAGCAGGAAAGATAATGATCAGGAAAAGATAGCAGAAATCAGTCATATTCTTTCCCGTTTTTCCGTACCGACTTTAATTTATTTTTCAAGCAGGCAAGCAGCAGAAAAGACGGCTGCTGCTTTAAGGGAAACACTGCCACAGCGTATTGCCTATTATCATGGAGAGCTGGAACAGCATGACCGGATATCAGTCCAACAGCAATTCATGAATAACCAGCTGGACGTTATTTGCTGCACGAATGCCTTTGGAATGGGTATCAATAAACCGGACATCCGTCTTGTCATCCATTTTCACTTCCCTCCTCAGCTTGAGGGATACATACAGGAAGCAGGAAGGGCAGGCAGGGATGGCAAATCAAGTGTCAGCCTGATATTATATTCTATGCAGGACTATTTTATACCGAAGAAATTCATCACCAATGAACTTCCGTCTGTAAAAGATTTATCCTTCGTTTTTCAGTATTTATCTGAACAGAGAAGATTGCCTGCAGCTTGGGATGAAGTCGGGGAAATCTTTAAACTGAATGAAACCCAATGGAGATTTTTACGGTATCAATTAGAAAATCATGCTATTATTAAAGATAACAGGCTTATTGCAGGATCCAGCCAATTAGCTTCCGCATTTAATAAAATTACGGATGCCATACATAACAGAACCGCAGTAAAAGAAGGAAAACTGCAGGATATGCTAAACTGGCTGCAAACGGAAGGGTGTCTTCGGGAAGCTTTATATAAAAACTTCCAGCCATCCTTCAGGAAACCGGATGGATCCTGCTGCAGTCATTGCGGTTTTACTTTGGCTGATTGGAAAGTGGAACAAACAATCATTGATGACCGCTTTTCCGGAAATTGGGAAGATAAGCTAAAGAAACTATTACTGATTGGTGAAAATAATGAAGCAGAGTGAAATTATAGAACAGTTATCCGATGAGGAGCTTAAACAGCAACTATTCATATCCCAGGGTTTATTTATAGTACTTGCTTTCGTGTTAAGTTTTATTTTCTTTGATGACTTGCGGGAATGGCTGCAGTATTTCAGCTGGGAGCCGGAACAAATTTTTCTCTACGGGGTTATCCCCGGGTTAATTATTGTGCTGATTGATATTATGTTAGTATGGACATTACCAAAACGCTATTATGACGATGGCGGAATAAACGAAAGGGTTTTCAAAGGGCAGCAGGTAAGCTATGTGTTTATTTTATCCCTTACTGTTGCTTTTGCCGAAGAAATACTGTTCAGAGGCGTGCTGCAGACAACATTTGGATATATCATTGCAAGTGCTATTTTTGCGCTGGTGCATTTCAGATATTTAAACAAACCGGTTTTATTTATTTCCATCCTCTTTGTCAGCTTTTATATAGGATATTTATTTGAGGTAACCGGAAATTTAGCAGTAACCATTACAGCGCACTTTATAGTGGATTTTTTACTTGGGTTATTCATTCGTTTGCAAAGATGAGGTGAATCATATTGGGGAATAATCAAAATAAGGAACGGGAAGACCAGGCGGAAGAATTAAGAAGATTGGTATATGATGTGGAACATGACAGGGAAGAGGAAAGCATACATACTGCAGGCGAAGAAAAGGAGACACGCGAAATAGATATCTTAAATTTGCCTCCGCGTAAAGAGGTTCATGGAAAAAAGCAAAATCCTGTTAAATTAAAAACAAGCACGTCATTCAAAAGACTGCTGCTTGTTGCTGTTATACTGATTATTATTTTATGGAGCATTTATTTCTTGTACGGTGATAATCTGATCCAAATTTTTAACAGCTGACGCATGTGCTGTGCTTCCACCAATTTCTGACTGTAAACAATAATTATTACCCGGGAAGAAATGATAATTCAGCGTTCATCAGCTGAGAAAATTGCATATAGTATAAAGAGAAGCATCAATAAAATGATTCTACGATAATTTAAGGATGTAAACCTGTATTAAGGGGGATGTTATATGCGCATGGAAAGACTATCCATTAATCAATTCACCATTTTTTTAACTTTTGATGATTTAATTGAAAGAGGCTTTACGAAGGATGAATTAAAATATGATGTTTCCATTACTCAGAACCTGTTTAGTGATATGATGCATGAAGCAAGTGCTGAACTGGATTTTGAACTCGGTGGAATGCTTTTTATACAGGTTTATTTAATGCAGGCTCAGGGGATGCATATAATAGTCACGCAAAATAACGAATTCGATGATATGGATCAGGAATTTATTAATATGAAAGTTACACTGGATGAAAGAATGGATTTAATATTTTTCTTTGATGATTTTGAAGATATTATACTTGTCTCTGAACATCTGGATTCTTTTTCCATCAGTGGAGGCGAGATATACTATTTTAATGAAAAGTACTATATGCTTATGGAAGAGACAGATTTAAACGAGGAAAATAAAGAAGATGTCATCGCTGTTTTGGCAGAATTTGCTTCACCGAGTTTTACAACACCATATCGTCTTCGGGAATACGGGAAAGTAATTTATCAGTCTGAAGCGGTTAAACAGATTTTGCAGACATTTTATCAGTGCAGGGGCTAAAGTAATAGAATGAATAGGCGGAAAATGGTATGATAGTAGCAGGCAGGAAAAAATAAAAGCCGGAGTTTTTGCTTTTATTTATAAAGAAAATCACTTCAAATTTCAGGGAATATTTACAGGTTCTATTCGGAAAAAATAGCAATCGTAATGTAAACTTTACCTTCAGGATTGGCTTTTCCGGGAAAATAAATATATAATATTGCATATTTATTTTGAAGGTGTATACTATTCTCTGAGTACAGCAATTCTAAACATTTATAGCTATATTAGGAGGTAAATTCATGGTAGCCGATAATGCAGCAGATTCTACCAGGGAAGCTAATAAAACAAATGATATTCTAAGTTCAACACGAACGGTGATTAAAAACGCATTGGAAAAACTGGGTTACCCTGATGAAGTATTTGAACTTTTAAAAGATCCTGTTCGCATGATGACAGTGAGAATCCCTGTCCGGATGGATGATGGGTCAGTTAAAGTGTTCACAGGATACCGTGCACAGCACAATGATGCAGTAGGACCTACAAAAGGCGGAGTCCGCTTCCATCCGAATGTAACAGAGAAAGAAGTAAAAGCATTAGCCATTTGGATGAGCTTAAAAGCCGGAATTGTTGATTTGCCGTATGGCGGAGGAAAAGGCGGGATTATTTGTGACCCGCGGGAAATGTCCTTTCGCGAGCTCGAGGGGTTGAGCCGCGGTTATGTTCGTGCGATCAGCCAGATTGTCGGACCGACAAAAGATATACCCGCACCTGATGTATTTACGAATTCACAAATT
This sequence comes from Virgibacillus aidingensis, assembly GCF_010994035.1. GTDB lineage: Bacteria > Bacillota > Bacilli > Bacillales > Amphibacillaceae > Virgibacillus_N. Next base: position 66,013 of record NZ_WIXN01000023.1, on the reverse strand, counting down.
ATGGCATGGATGATGGATGAATACAGCCGAATAGATGAATTTAACAATCCGGGCTTTATTACAGGAAAGCCGATTGTACTGGGAGGTTCACATGGCAGGGAATCCGCAACTGCCAAAGGGGTAACCATCGTATTAAATGAAGCTGCAAAGAAAAGAGGTTTGGATGTAAAAGGCGCCCGCGTGGTTGTACAAGGTTTTGGAAATGCAGGGAGCTTTCTGTCCAAGTTTTTGCATGATGCAGGAGCAAAAATTGTAGGAATTTCGGATGCTTATGGTGCATTGCATGATCCGGAAGGTTTGGATATCGATTATTTATTGGATCGCAGAGACAGTTTTGGAACGGTAACAAAATTATTTAATAATACAATCACCAATAAAGAATTACTGGAGCTCGATTGCGATATATTGGTTCCTGCCGCGGTAGAAAACCAAATTACGGAAGAGAATGCGCATAATATTAAAGCCGATATCATTGTAGAAGCTGCTAATGGACCGACTACAATGGAAGGGACAAAAATACTCACGGAAAGAGGAAAATTGCTTGTGCCCGATGTTCTGGCATCTTCCGGCGGTGTAACCGTTTCCTATTTTGAATGGGTTCAAAACAACCAAGGCTATTACTGGTCAGAAAAAGAAATCGATGATAAACTGCATGAAATTATGATTAAAGCATTTGACACGATATACAACACTTCACAAACAAGGCGCATAGACATGCGATTGGCTGCATATATGGTCGGAGTAAGAAAAGTAGCCGAAGCTTCAAGGTTCCGCGGCTGGGTATAAAACGAATTTTAATAAAAAAACTCTTATCATATAAAATTGGATAGGAGTTTTTTTAGTTTGAAGATTGAAGGGATGCAATTTATTGAATATCAGCAAAAAAGGAAGTGGTTATAATTGCAGGAGGAAAAGGTAATCATTATTGGCGGTGGACCATGCGGGATGTCCTGTGCCATTGAACTCCAGAAACTGGGAATATCACCGTTGATTATCGAAAAGAAGAATATTGTTAATACAATTTACCAGTTTCCGACACATCAGACTTTTTTCAGTTCGAGTGAAAAACTGGAAATAGGCGAGATACCATTTATAACAGAAAAACAAAAACCAGTCAGAAACCAGGCTCTGGCATATTACCGGGAAGCGGCAGCCCGGAAACAATTACGGGTTAATACATTTGAAAAAGTGACTGGTGTTCAAAAACAAGGTGAGCATTTTGAAATCTATACATTAAAAGGCAAAAAAGAAACGGTGTATAAAGCATTACATGTCATCATTGCCACCGGATATTATGACCAGCCCAATTACATGAACATACCCGGAGAAGAATTGGATAAAGTAACCCACTATTTTAAAGAAGGGCATCCATATTACAATAAAAAGGTGCTGGTCATCGGAGGTAAAAATTCTGCCGTAGATACCACGCTTGAGTTATACAAGGCAGGCGCCCATGTAACGGTGCTTTATCGCGGGGAAAAATATTCTCCCAGCATTAAGCCATGGATTCTTCCGGAATTTGATTCCCTTGTAAAAAAAGAACTTGTCCGTATGGAATTTAATGCAGCGGTTACAAAGATAACCGAAGATGAAGTGTTTTATACAGCCGGTGACACAGATAAAAAAATCGAAAATGACTTTGTATTTGCAATGACAGGCTACAGGCCAGATATTGAGTTTCTTAAAAATTGCGGCGTATTGGTTAACGAGATGAATGGAAAACCTTCTTTTGATGATAATACGATGGAGACAAATATTCCAGATCTATATATTGCAGGCGTTGTGGCAGCAGGCTATAATAACAATGAAATTTTTATTGAAAATGGCCGTTTTCATGGCGGGATAATTGCCAGTCATATAAAAAGTAAGCAGGTCAGCGAGGCAGGCACAGAACACTGAGTAAGCATAGAAAAGACGAACAATCCACCATATTAGCTCCGGAGATATACGTATGTAGACTCCTGGGACTATGTACAGCTGTTCCTCGTAATTTGCGGGAGGAAAGGCATCGGTAAGACCCCTAAAGACGAGTTAGCAATTTTACTTGCGAGAAGTGCTGCACCACTGGATAATTGTAACACGAAGCGCACGAGAAGGCTTACCAGCCGCCCGCGGCAAAACAGACACCGGGAAAACGACCAAAGGGAGTTTGAGCGGATGTCGCATTTGTGAAAGTGGTGAAAGCGTAGTATATTTCCGGAGCGGGTTTTTAGCTTAGTGTATAAGGATGTTCGGGTTTCTGTTTACTAAAATTGTTTTGCCCCATCCTCGCTCTATAAATTTCCCTTTTAATACAAATGATAGCGGGGTCCTTTTTTTAACCCGCTATCATTTTTTTCTGTTTGTATTGTTTTTTGCACAATGTTTAATGTTCCTCAAATATTCTCTTTAAAGAGGTAAAATCCTTTTCCATCTCCAATGCAATCAGCAGCTTTAACCTTGCTTTTGGTCCATTTAAACCATTTGCAAAAATCAGGCCCATACGCTGCAGGTCACTCCCTCCGCCTTCATAGCTGTAAGTCGGCTGAACAATTCCCTGATAACATCTCGATACAATGATGACTGGTATATCACTTCGAATCATTTCCTGTAAAGTTCCAATCACTTCTTTGGGTAAATTACCCTGCCCCAAAGCTTCTATCACCAGCCCATCCGGATCATTCTTGCTTATGGCCTGTATTATAGAAGCATCCATCCCTGCATAAGCCTTTAACAAATATACGGTTTTGGAAATGCTTTTTACAGGGTACGTATACCGGGATAAAACGGTATGATGAAATAAAATAGCTTCCTTTGTAACAATACCTATAGGGCCGTACTGCGGACTTTGAAATGTAGCTACATTGCTGGTGGACGTTTTGGTTACATTTTTCGCTGTATGTATTTCATCGTTCATGACAACCAGTACACCTTTATTCTCTGCTTCCTTTTCCACTGCAACGCGCAGAGAACTAATCAAGTTATACAGTGCATCTGAACCGATTTCATTGCTGGACCGCATCGCACCCGTTAATATAATCGGTTTTCCAGTTTCAATGACCAGATCCAGGAAGTAAGCTGTTTCTTCAAGTGTATCGGTCCCGTGGGTGATTACAATCCCTTCATAATGCTGAAGATTTTTTTCTGTTTCCTTTGCCAGCTGCAGCATATGGTCCGGTGTGATATGTGGTGACGGAAGAGAAAACAAAACTTTTTCATCTACATGAGCATAAGCCTTCAAATGGTAGGAAAGCTCTGTTAGCGGATGTTTATTCGTTGTCGTAACTTCTCCGGTGTTTTTATCTTCAAGCATGGAAATGGTTCCGCCTGTATGAATAAGCAATATTTTTTTCATGGTAAACATCTGCCTTTCGTGTATATGAATGTAAAAGCTTTTTACTTCGGTTATTTAATTCAGCTTTTCTCTTATACTGGTTTTTAAAAAATTTCCTATTCTCATTATATGCACTTAATGATACGATAAAAGTATTGCACTGGAAAGAGGTTGTCTTTTATGTTTGCCATTTTATCCGCAGGTATTGCTCCTGCGATTGCACTTTTGTCATTTTTTTATTTAAAGGATAAATTTACCGAGCCCATTCCCCTTATATTGCGGACATTCATACTTGGTGCGTTGCTCGTATTTCCGCTTATGTTTATTCAATATGTATTTAACGCTGAATTCCTTGGAAATCATCCTTTTCTTCAATCCTTTTTAATTATTGCTTTAACGGAAGAATTTTTCAAATGGTTCATTTTTTTCTATGTCATCTATAACCATTCTGAATTTGATGCCCATTATGATGGGATTGTATATGCAGTCAGCATAAGTTTGGGCTTTGCCACATTGGAAAATATTTTATATTTACTTGCCAACGGGATAGAACATGCATTTTCGCGTGCTTTATTTCCGGTTTCTTCCCATGCTCTGTTTGGTGTGATTATGGGGTATTATTTTGGAAAAGCCAAAATGAATGGCATCCATAAAAAAAGAAACCTTACCCTGGCATTTATCCTGCCATTCCTGCTCCATGGAACATATAATTATATGCTGAACGTGATTGAGAGCAACTGGCTGATTTTACTGATTCCTTTTATGATTGGTTTATGGTTTATAGCATTGCGCAGAGTAAAGATAGCTAACGAGCCGCATCCCGATTTTATTTTTCAGCAAGAAAAAGAACAAGTGTGAGGTCTCCTGTCCCAGGACAGGGGATTTTTTTGTATGCAGGAAATGATAAAAAGTTAGTTGTATTATTTAGTCCAGTCCCTGCTTCAGCCCAACGAATAATTACGTTGGAGCGGGCTTTTCAGCGCAGTCAAACACTCCTTCATCTCCGTAAGATTAAAAATATTTGCCGGCCGGCCAGGCAGTTTACTTAGTCCTGTTTTGTGCCAAGGTAAAAGCGAAGTTTAACCAGCGGCCGGCAATCTTCTATTCAAAAATCCATTCATCTGCCAAACTAAAATTTTGTCCCGGCTTCCATCTCCTGCCGCATGAATGGCACAGGAAAACCGCCGCTTTGCCCGGCAATGCGGATCCACGCGGTTTTGCCGGGCAAAGTCCATACGTTATTATACTGGGCTTGCACTATTGTTCCCTGCCATGAGATAAACCATAATTCATGCATAATAATCGAGTTTTTCCAAAGAATAATTACCACAAAACCTAAGAAACACCAGGAGGAATATTTATGAGCTATAAAAAATTATCGCTTTCCATCATTCTGATTGGTTTGTTGTTTACTGGAATAGAAGCTGTTTTTCCTAAGGAAAATGCCGATGCATTCAGTGAACAAGTGATTCAGCATGGTGCAGTAGGCGATGATGTTATTGAACTGCAAGCCAGATTACAATATTTAGGTTTCTATAACGGTCAAATTGATGGTGTGTTCGGATGGGGTACGTATTGGGCATTACGTAATTTTCAGTACGAATTTGGCATGAAAGTGGATGGATTGGCCGGAAATGAAACAAAGCAGAAATTAACAAATGCAAGTAATTATGATGAACAGCATGTCAGGGAGCAAATTAATCAAGGAAGAAAGTTTACACATTACGGGGGAATAGATAACCGTCAGCAATCCGCTCCCCAAGAAGATGGAGGCGGTGAAGGAGGGGGCACTGCAGAACAATCTGCCCCAGCTGAGGAAGCGGCAAACACTGCAGTTAATGTCCCGCAGGGTTTCTCCCAAAATGATATTCAGCTTATGGCAAATGCCGTTTACGGGGAAGCCCGGGGTGAGCCATACGAAGGTCAGGTTGCCGTGGCAGCTGTCATTTTAAATCGGGTGGAAAGTCCCACATTTCCAAATACCGTTTCAGGAGTGATCTTTGAGCCGCGTGCTTTTACTGCGGTCGCTGATGGTCAAATTTGGCTCACACCTAATGAAAGAGCGACCGAGGCAGTATTAGATGCCATTAACGGATGGGATCCAAGCGGGAACGCAACCTATTACTTTAACCCGGATACCGCAACTTCCGGATGGATTTGGACACGGCCGCAAATAAAAAGGATTGGAAAGCACATATTTTGTCATTAGAAAGGTGGTATATGTATGATCAGGTGGATTATAATAGCAGCACTTACTGTTGGGATTGCCGGCACAGCTTTTTGGGGTTACCAGGAACACCAGGAGAAAAACGCCATTCTTATCCAGGCGGAAAATGACTATCAGCGTTCATTTCATGATTTATCGTATCACATGGATCTATTGCATGATAAAATTGGCACAGCGCTGGCAATGAACTCCGAAAGCAGCTTGTCCCCGCAGCTGGTGGATATTTGGCGTTTATCCTCGGAGGCTTTAAATGACGTCGGACAGCTTCCGTTGGGACTTTTGCCTTTTAACAAAACAGAAGAATTCCTATCCAATATAGGGGATTTCACTTACCGGACTGCGGTCAGAAATCTGGAGAATGAGCCATTATCGAAAGAAGAAACCGAAGCATTGAAAGAGCTCTATTCCCAATCAAGTAATATTAAGGATGAACTAAGACAAATCCAGCATATTGCCCTGGAAAATAATTTGCGATGGATGGATGTACAGCTTGCCTTAGCAAATGAAGAAGCACAAATTGATAATACAATTGTCGATGGATTTAAAACTGTAGAGAAAACTGCAGGAGAGTTTTCCGAAACAAATGTAGACTCTCCCATCATAGGCACTTCCTCCCGGGAACATGAGTACAAGAATTTATCAGGGGATGAAATAAGCGAAGAAGAAGCATTGGATATAACCAAAAGCCTGATTGAAGTAGAAAATGATGAAAACATTACAATAACGGAAAGCGGGGAAGGATCTGAAATTCCGTTATACAGTATTTCATACCGAAATGAAAATAAAAATGCCTATATGGACATAACACAGCAAGGCGGGCATCCATTATCCCTGCTCATCAACAGACCTATTCATGATCAGGAAATCAGTTTAAATGAAGGGCTGGAAAAAGCAGAGGATTACTTGAAAAAACTTGGTCTGGAAAATATGACGCTTTTCCAAAGCAGCCAATATAATAATATGGGACATTATTCCTTCTTATATGAAGAGAATGACGTACGGATTTTTTCTGATGCTTTAGAAGTAAAAGTAGCCTTGGATGATGGAGAGATACTCGGCTTTACTGCTAATAACTATTATATGAACCATACGGACAGAGACATACCTGATCCGGAAATTTCGGATAAAGAAGCTAAAGAAATGGTGAACAATGGCGTAGATATACAGGAAGAATTTCTGGCTGTTATTGACAACGACTTAGGCGAGGAAGTATTGACCTATGAATTTTTAGGAGTCATGAATGACGAAACTTATCGTATTTTTATTAATGCCATGGATGGAAAGGAAGAAAAAGTAGAAAGACTGGATGGTACCGAAATAAATTATAGCGCCGGCTATTAAAAGGAAGGCAAAAGCCTTCCTTTTTTTAGATTTTTCTGTAATAATAGGGTTAAAGTCACGTTTACTTCAATATAAAGGCGGTATTGAAAATGAAAATAGGTACTTTGCTTCAGCTGGAATATAAAATGGACGGCGTCTCCGAAGTTTTAAAATACTATTGCAAAATAATCGATAGAAATGATCGTTATTTGTTTATTGATTATCCGGTAAACGAAAAAACAAAAAAAACCGAGCTCCTTCCTAAAGGCGCGCATTTTTTTGCTGCATATATCGGAAAAGATCAGTCAGTGTACCGGTTTCGGACCGAACTTGTGTCAAAAGTGAGCCTTAACATTCCGGCACTTGCCATAAAGCTGCCAAATAAAGAAGATTTAAAAAGAATACAGCGGCGGGAATTTGTACGTGTGAAATCTGCTGTAGATATAGCTGTTTATTCCGATAATAATTCATTTTCACCGTTCACTACAGTTACCGATGATATAAGCGGCGGCGGTATGTCGATCATTGTACCAGACGGTATAAACCTGGAGTTAAGCAAAGATATATGGATTTGGATGGTTTTGGAAATGTATAATGGGGAATATCAGTACCATAATATAAAAGCTGTATTTGTACATATTAATAAACTAAACAGGGGGATTTGCATCGCTTCTTTAAGATTCACAGCACTCAAACAAGAGATCCGGCAGCAAATTATCCGTTATTGTTTTGAAAAACAGCGGGAAGCAAGAAAAAAGGAACTGCAGCATTTTTAATGTATGAAACAGTCCGTTTCGGCCCGACAGGCCCGAATTATGGCGGTTTCTGTAAAGAGATAACTTAAATATACATAGACCGGCTTTCCCGGTATATGTTATATTAAATATAGAAACGAAAAAACTTGGCAAACTGTCAAGTTTTTTTCACCCGACGATAGGATATTGACGGTTACTGAGAGGAATGAAGCATTATCAATGAATAAGAAAAAAATAGCTATAGCAATCGATGGGCCGGCAGCTGCCGGGAAGAGCACCGTAGCAAAAATAGTGGCTCAGCGGCTTTCCTATATTTATATCGACACAGGTGCTATGTACAGGGCGCTTACTTTAAAAGCGCACAGATTAAAAATCAACTTCCATAAAGAAAAACCGTTAATGGAATTATTGCAGCAGACAAAAATTGAATTAAAGCAAAGTGAAGAAGGGCAGCTTGTATTTATGGATGGCAAGGAGGTTACCAGTGAAATTAGAACAGAAGAAGTTACCAAAAATGTTTCTTACGTGGCAGCTCACCCCAATATCAGAAAGGAAATGGTAAATAGACAGCAGGCATTAGCGCAGGGGAATGGGGTGGTTATGGACGGAAGAGATATTGGAACACATGTTTTACCGAATGCGGAGGTAAAAATATTTCTTAAAGCTACTGTAGAAGAGAGGGCAAAACGCAGATATGAGGAAAATGTGCAGAAAGGGTTTCCTGCTGATTTGCAAAAATTAAAAAGGGAAATAGAACAACGGGATCAGCTTGATTCCGAACGCAAAACAGCCCCGTTAATAAAAGCGGAAGGAGCCATCGAAATAGACACCACCTCACTTAACATCAACGAGGTAGCCGAGAAAATATTAAAGATAGCCGAAAGTAAAAAAAGTTTTTAAATATGTATTTAATAAAATGGTCTGTTCCTAAACAGCAGTATATACTTTAAATAAACACTTTTGCTTGACAAATAATTGAAATTATTAGAAGTTATAAAAAGAACTATATAGCAATGACTGGCATTTTGAAGCTAATCACAGTAAAATAATAAGAAAATTATAAGTCAAATTATAAAGAGGAAAGGTTTTTGATTTGTACATAGGAGGGTTAAGGATATGAGTGAAGCAAATAATGAAATAACAGAAATTAAAGTAGGAGACATATTAAACGGTACCGTTGTAAAAGTTGATGAAAAACAGGTACTTGTTGATATTGGCTACAAGACCGAAGGCATACTTCCAATTAGTGAGCTTTCAAGCCTTCATGTAGAAAAGGCAAGCGAGATTGTTAATGAGGGCGATACTTTGGAAGTGAAAGTAAAAAAAGTGGAAGATGATGAAGTAATAATTTCCAAGCGTGCAATTGATGCAGAAAAAGCATGGGAGGATCTGGAAGAGAAATATAACAGTGGTGAGGTATTTGAAACAGAAGTGAAGGATATTGTCAAGGGCGGACTTGTTGTGGATGTAGGTGTCCGCGGATTTATCCCTGCTTCATTGGTGGAAACCTATTTTGTCGAGGATTTTTCCGATTATAAAAATAAAATGCTGACAGTCAAAATAGTAGATCTGAACAAAGAGCAGAACCGCATCATTTTATCCCATCGTGCTGTGGCAGAGGATGAATTAGAAGCAAAAAAAGAGGAATTATTGCAATCATTGGAAGAAGGGCAAGTGCTTGAAGGAACTGTTCAGCGCTTGACAGATTTTGGTGTTTTTGTTGATATCGGCGGTGTAGATGGACTCGTTCATATTTCACAGTTGTCACACGGCCACGTGGAAAAAGCTTCAGATGTAGTTTCTGAAGGCGATAAAATTGAAGTAGAAGTTTTATCAGTGGACCGGGATAATGAACGTATTTCTTTATCGCATAAAAATACTCTGCCTGGCCCGTGGACAAATATTGAACAGGAAATTTCAAAGGGTGATACGTTGGAAGGAACGGTAAAAAGACTGGTAAACTTTGGCGCCTTTGTGGAAGTGAAAGAAGGGGTTGAAGGACTTGTCCATATCTCCCAAATTGCCAACAGGCATATCGGGACACCACATGAAGTGCTCGAAGTTGGGCAAACAATCAATGTTAAAGTGCTTGATGTAAATGAACAGGCACAGCGGATTTCCCTGAGTATAAAAGAGCTGGAAGTGGAACAGGAAAAAAGTGAGCTGGAGCAATACGAGAAAGATGATGATCAATCAGGTTTTCAATTTGGCGATTTTATAGGGGATAAACTTAATAAATATAAATAAAACAAGAAGATGTTTTTAAATCTATAAGATTTTCTTTCTTAAAAGTCTTTCCTAACCGGAAAGGCTTTTTTGTTTAGGATTCACCCTTTTTACCTATACTGCTAATGGCAGGTGAGTAAAATGAATAGCGGTGTGTTTTTTTACTGGTTCAGCTGGATCTTAATAATATGGATTCTTTTTTTTATGACGAAGAACAACAAAAGAAAAATACTGGCTTATTGGCTGCTGTTCATCATTATATGTTCAAATCTCCATTTAACAGTCGGCTACTATAGTATTTCTGTCTCTTTTTTGCTGATTTTTACCGGTTCAGCGATATGGATTATTGCGCAGCAGCGTTTTCTGTATCAGCTGCTATGTTCTTTTACCGTAGCCATCATGTATGCTGCCATTCATTTCTGGCTGCATATTGCCCCTGTATGGCTGTTTTTGCCCATCACTGTAATTATTCCGCTATCATGCAGTTTGTTTATTGTATTGCTCGTTAAAAAGCCGCTTTACAGAAAAGCAATATGCTTATTTGGCATTTGTTCGGGAGAATTGGTTTACAGTATTACAATGACAGGTTACGGCTTTTACAGAACTATAGGAGAGATCATATTCTTTGATTATATTGCGGGCATCCTGTTAATTTTTACTGTTTTAGCCATACTACATAAGGGAGCTGCAAAATTGAACAGCTTGATAAAACATAAACAACTGAGGTGGCAAAATGAATGAATATATTGTTCCCATAGTATTTGGCATCATTGCAGGTACTATCGCAAGAATTGTTATGTTACGAACAGACTACAGGCAATATCCTACATATTTGCATGGAAGAGTCATCCATTTATCACTTGGTTTTATAGCTGCTTCCCTTGGAGCGGTTGCAGTTCCGGCTATTATGGAAATGGAATTTACTGCGGTAACCTTCCTGACAGTTGCTGCAACACAATTCAGGGAAGTCCGTAATATGGAGCGGAATACCTTAACCGAGATAGACGAATTTGAGCTTGTTCCCCGTGGCAAAACCTATATAGAAGGGATTGCACTATCTTTTGAAAGCCGAAATTACCTTGTTATTTTTACTGCCTTAATAGGAACATTATTTTATTTAGTATGGCATATATATGCTGCCATTGTTGGGGTTCTCTTATGTATGCTGATATCGAGGGGATTGAGAAGCGGTTCTACAATAAAAGAAGTAGTTGATATAAAATATCATGAACTGCATTTTGAGGGAGCCGGTTTATATGTGGATAACATATACATCATGAACATCGGTTTACCTGAGAGACAGGAAGAAATTTTGAAATATGGAATGGGATTTATACTGACACCAAAGAACATGAATGAAATTAATACTGTCGGTAATCTGGGACAGAGGCAGGCCATATTGCACGATGTTTCTGTGTCTCTTGGCATTTTCCGCGACTCAGGCACACCTGCGCTCTCCCCGTTAATCAAAAGGGATTTGGATGATGGAAGACTGGGAGTGTTTATACTTCCTCAGGTCAGGAGCAAAGAAAAGGCAATGCAGGTTATCGGGGCCGTTCCAGTATTGGAAAATGCTATCCGAATGCCATCTGAATCAAAAGGAGGCATATTATAAATGGATTTGGAAAAAAAGATCCTTGCCGTTATTACTACCAATGAATCAAAAATAGCAGGAGGGGCACCAATTTTCCTTTGTGATGACTCACAGGAAGCCGAAGACGTCGCTGCGAACCTGGAGGCAATAATAGACGGCATTGCCCATGCACTCAGTGACGAATTATATATCATCGTAAAACATTAAATACAGGGACGGTTCTCCTTTTTCATAAAAATTTTTATTCCGATAAATAAAACTGGAGAACCGTCCCCCATGTTTCCATTGTGGAGAACCCTTTCTTTTGCTAGAATGAATAAAGCAATTAATATGTTCGCTGAAGAGAGAGGATAGCTATGAGAAAATCAGTTGTAGCAATTGTCGGAAGACCAAATGTTGGAAAATCAACAATCTTTAATAGACTGGCCGGTGAAAGAATTTCTATTGTGGAGGACATCCCGGGTGTTACAAGGGACCGGATTTATGCAGAGGCGGAATGGTTAAACTTTACATTTAATATAATAGATACAGGCGGTATTGAAATTGCGGATGAACCATTGCTTGTAAAAATGAGAAACCAGGCTGAAATTGCAATAGACGAAGCAGATGTAATTATATTTCTTGTAAATGGAAGAGAAGGTATAACAGCCGCTGACGAAGAAGTTGCAAAAATCCTCTACAAATCAAATAAACCTGTCGTCCTTGGTGTAAATAAAATTGATAATCCCGAAATGCGGGAAAATATTTATGAATACTATTCCCTTGGCTTCGGAGAACCTTTCCCTATATCCGGCTCACATGGTTTGGGACTGGGGGATTTATTGGATGCTGTTATCAGTAAATTTCCGGAAAGAAGTCAATTAAAAGATGAAGATGATACCATTTATTTCAGTGTCATCGGCCGTCCGAATGTGGGGAAATCTTCACTTGTGAATGCATTATTAAACGAGGACCGCGTTATAGTCAGCGATATAGAAGGTACTACACGGGACGCTATCGACACTCACCTTAAAACAGAAGACCAGGATTTTGTCATTATAGATACTGCAGGCATGCGCAAACGCGGCAAAGTGTATGAAACGACGGAAAAATATAGTGTACTGAGGGCTTTAAAAGCAATAGAACGTTCTGATGTGACTGCAGTTTTAATTGACGCAGAAACCGGAATCAGGGAACAGGATAAAAAGGTAGCAGGTTATGCCCATGAAGCAGGAAGGGCTGTAGTAATTGTTGTAAATAAATGGGATACAATAAATGCAAATGAAAAATCCATGAAAGAATTTGAAGAGAAAGTCAGGGGGCATTTTCAATATTTGGATTACGCTCCGATTGTTTTTTTATCGGCCAAAACAAAAAAACGTCTTCATACGCTGATTCCGGCAATAAAAACAGCCAGTGAGAACCACACAAAACGGGTACAGACGAATGTCTTAAATGATGTAATTATGGATGCTATTGCGATGAATCCGACCCCTACCTATAAAGGTAAGCGGCTAAAGGTGCTTTATGCCACACAGGCAGCAGTAAAACCGCCTGCTTTTGTCATTTTTGTCAATGATCCGGAACTGATGCATTTTTCTTATGAGCGCTTTTTAGAAAATAAGATAAGAGAAGCCTTTGGTTTCGTTGGCACACCTATAAAAATATTTTCCAGAAAGAGACAATAAGGAGGAGAGGTCTTTGGCAATTGTTGCAGTTTTAGGGGCAGGAAGCTGGGGGACAGCACTAAGTATCGTATTGGCGGATAACGGCCATCAGGTACGGCTATGGACATATCGTAAAGAACAAGCAGAAGAGATAAATGAAACACATCGGAACAATAAATATTTGGATGTCAACATTCCAGAGGCAATAATGGCGTACAGCAATTTACAGTCAGCGACAGAAGGCGCCGATGTTATTGTATTTGTTGTTCCTACCAAGGCAATCCGGGAGGTAAGCAGGCAACTAAATGGAGTTCTCCCCGCTTCTGTGAGACTCATTCATGCTTCTAAAGGGATTGAGCCTGTTACGTTAAAACGTGTCTCGCAGATGATTGCGGAAGAGCTGACAGCGTATGAGGAAGAAGATATTGCTGTACTATCCGGGCCGAGTCATGCAGAAGAGGTAGGGTTAAGACAGCCAACCTCAGTTACAGTTGCTTCTGAGAAGGAAGTAAATGCAAAATATGCCCAAACTTTATTTATTAATGATGTGTTTCGTGTTTATACTAGTACTGACAGTTTGGGAGTAGAGCTGGGAGGTGCTTTAAAAAATATCATCGCCCTTGGTGCAGGCATCTCTGATGGGTTAGGTTATGGAGATAATGCAAAAGCAGCGCTCATTACCAGAGGTCTGGCCGAAATTACCAGACTGGCAACATCGCTTGGTGCAAACCCGCTTAGTTTCCTTGGGTTATCCGGTGTAGGTGATTTGATCGTTACCTGTACGAGTGTGCATAGCCGAAATTGGCGGGCCGGAAATCTATTGGGGAAAAATTATAAATTGGATGATGTATTGGAGCAGATGGGAATGGTTGTAGAAGGAGTGCGAACAGTAAAGGCTGCTTATGAATTTGCCAAAAAGCAAAACGTGGAAATGCCTATTACTTCAGGTATTTATAAAATACTGTATGAGCAAATGGATCCAAAAACTGTCGTGGAACAGCTTATGAATAGGAGTAAACGGGATGAAATGGACGATTTATCCAAATTATTGACTGATCGGTATATGGCATAACACGGAATACTCCCCCTTGCATATAATATGTTGAAACAAGATTAGCAAGGAGGAGAATAAGTGAATAATTTTCAAAAAGGGCTTTTTGACAAATTACAGGAAAATGCAAATATTAAACCGGATGAAGTATATAAAGTGGCGGATTCCGTAAAAAACGCTGATTTTTCCGATGAAAGAACGGTGAGAAAACTGGTTCGCCACTTAGCTAAAATGGCAAATAAACCAATCTCAAAGGATAAAGAAAATAAAATTGTAGAATCCATCACCAAAAATAATATGCCGACGGATATGCAATCTTTAAATCAATTATTTAAAAAATAGCTTTACTTGGGCAAGTGAGTATACATCCAGTTATATACTTGCATAATATAAATCGCACAAGCATTCATGGATAGAGCCTGCGTGGACATTATTTAGTCAAACCGGAATGAAGCCAGCCCCCCTTCATTCCGGATTTTTAATTGTTTTTCATAGAGGGTTAAAGGTATACGCCGAAAACAATAAACAATGGAAAAACAGATAATAGTTCAAAGGTTCCTTTACAAAGTAAAAATTTGAATAGATGTTTTTTATATGGGGAACGAACGTCTTATGTTATAATACGCAATGGGAGCTTTGTCCATGTTCATTAATGACTTTAGGTATCCCCTTACATATAAAAAGTAAATATCGGCAGATCCGGGGGTGCTGCACGCTGATCGGCGGACAAGCTTATTCCAGCAGCGATAGAGACATACCCTATTTTTTTAATTGGCCTTAACGTAACAGGAGTGAAATAAATGAGTGAAGCAATGCTGAAAATGTATATTTCTTTTGCAGGAATGATATTCCTTATACTGGCTATCGGTTTAATTTTATTAAGCAGATATAAGCTGAACGGCTGGGTCAGGGGAATTGTGTCCTTCCTTGCCTATGTATTTTTAATACTGGGCAGTATCATCATCTTTTACATTGTATTTAGCGGTCCCACAAGGTAAAGCCGGTAAGGAGGCACTTACATGAAAAATGCAACCATTTGGATTTCTACGATTACCATTTTATTATTATTGAGCGGCTGCCTTTACCCTGAAAGTGAATTGGAAAAAAACCAGACTCCAAACGAAGATCAATTGCAAATGGTACAAAGCGCCGTAGAACAATATAAGGAATCAACGGGCGGACTTGTTCCGATTCAAACCAAACCAAGTGATACACCTATATTCCAAAAGTATTTAATTGATTTCACGGCATTAAAAGAAAATAATATTATTACAGAGATACCAGGCAATGCCTTTGAAAATGGCGGTGTTTACCAGTACACACTCATCACACCGGATGAAGATCCGCAAGTCAAATTGATTGATTTACAAATCACGGAAGCCCTTCGCAATGTAAATGTCCAATTGAACATTTACAGGGAAAAGCATCTGTACCCTCCATTCGGAAAAGAGATTGAGGAAAAAATCTTTACAGTGGATTATGGAGAATTAGGTCTTGATGAACCGCCTACAATCAGAAGTCCATATTCAAATAATAATCTGCCAATTGTGATGGATGTTAACGGAGAGCTTTTTATTGATTACCGTATTGATCTGAATCAAGCTTTAAGCGAGTTTGAACATGATTTTGAAGAAGGAGATGATATACGCTATTTGCTGGCTGAAAATACGCCATTTGTACCTGCCTATTCATTTCCCTACACAATTAGAGACGGAGAACCCGTTTTTTCCCCGGATCTGTAAATAAATATCATATTCGCACCCTTGCAACATATATTGTTGCAAGGGTTTTTTTAAACGCTTGATAAAATAAACATCTTTTTTAAGCATACCGGTAGCTCAATTTATTATCCCGGCCGAATGGCCGGTTAAAGTATACTTAAACATAATTAAAATTTACCGGCTTGGAATGAGTGAAACCTTTTTATTCTTTGCACATATTTAAGTCATAATTTGATAGGACAACATCATAGACTTGTAATGTCAAATATTCGCAGTCTGTTCGTAATAAAAATGCACTGGGATCGGGAGGGGATCTTTTGGAAAGAGTTGATATTTTTAAAGATATTTCGAAGCGGACGAATGGAGATATTTATCTTGGTATTGTAGGAGCCGTCCGGACAGGTAAATCAACTTTTATAAAGAAATTTATGGAGTTGGTCGTACTGCCGAATATCGAAGAGGAAAGTGAACGGGAAAGAGCACATGATGAATTGCCGCAAAGCGCTGCCGGAAAAACAATTATGACGACAGAACCAAAATTCATTCCAAACCAGGCCGTATCGGTTCAGGTTGAAGAAGGACTTGAAGTGAATGTGCGGCTGGTGGATTGTGTTGGTTATGCGGTAAATGGAGCAAAAGGATTCGAGGATGAAGATGGCCCCAGAATGATTAACACTCCATGGTACGAGGATCCAATACCATTTCACGATGCAGCCGAAATCGGAACAAGAAAAGTAATTCAGGAACACTCTACAATAGGGGTAGTGGTTACCACAGACGGGACAATTGGAGATATTCCAAGAAATGACTACGTGGATGCAGAAGCAAAAATTGTAGATGAATTAAAGGAAGTCGGCAAGCCATTTATTATGGTGATTAACTCCGTCAGACCAACGAGTCAGGATACCGAGTTGCTCAGACAGGAGCTGAGTGAAAAATATGATATGCCTGTTCTTGCCATGAGTATTGAATCTATGACGGAACACGATGTTTACAATGTGCTGCGCGAATCACTTTATGAGTTTCCGGTATTGGAAGTGAATGTAAATCTTCCGAGCTGGGTGATGGTCTTAAAAGAAGATCACTGGTTAAGGGAAAATTACCAGGAAGCAATTCAGGAAACAGTTAAAAATATTAAACGCCTGCGGGATGTTGATCAAATTGTAAGCGAATTTCCGGAATTTGAGTACATTGAGAAAGCAAATCTTGCCGGGATGGAGATGGGCGAAGGTGTTGCCGAAATTGACCTCCATGCACCTGATCATCTGTATGACCAGGTATTAAAAGAAATTGTCGGGGAAGAAATCAGGGGGAAAGATCATTTATTGAAATTAATGCAGGATTTTGCCCATGCAAAACGAGAGTATGACCAGGTAGCCGGTGCCCTGCAAATGGTGAAGCAAACGGGATATGGAATTGCAGCCCCTACACTGGAAGATATGGTACTCGATGAACCCGAAATAATCCGCCAAGGCTCCCGGTTTGGAGTCAGGCTAAAGGCAGTAGCCCCATCTATTCATATGATAAAAGTAGAAGTAGAGTCCGAATTCGCACCGATTATCGGTACGGAGAAACAGAGCGAAGAACTTGTCAGGTACTTAATGCAGGATTTTGAAGAAGATCCTTTATCCATATGGGAGTCGGATATATTCGGAAGGTCACTAAGCTCGATTGTGAGAGAAGGAATTCAAGGGAAGATATCATTAATGCCGGAAAATGCAAGGTATAAATTAAAGGATACCCTGGAGAGAATCATAAATGAAGGCTCCGGCGGCCTTATAGCAATCATTCTTTAGCAGCTGATTATCGGCTGCTTATTTTTTTGCTGTTTTCCAGCAGTAATAAAGCATAACACTTCCTTAATCTGCATCATTGCTTATAAAGGATTGTACAGAAACTTAATGGCTAATCAAAATATCAGTTTGAAGAATCCCTTTAGAAGAAATCCAAATTTCCCTATAAAATTAAAAGAAAAATAGTTTAATCATAATTTTTTTACTGAAACAGCAGGAATTTTTCATGTAATGTCGTATATCTTTAGTAACGCTGATAAATCAATAACAAAGCACCCATTGTAAATTTTTAGGAGGGGCTAAATGCTGAATCTATAAAAATTGAGGATTTTTATAGATTTCTGCATAAAATTGGGTACTTTTTGTTGAATTTTACGGCAAACTCAGTTAATATAAGCCATGTCACATCATGAAAAAACGTGACACACTGTATAAAACCTGACAAAAAGGTGAACAAATGATGATAAAGAACTTTATTTGTTCCAATGTCTATGTAAATGATTTGGGAGGAGGTGAATATCATGAATAAAACAGACTTAGTAAACGCTGTTGCTGAAAAAAGCGAACTTTCAAAGAAGGATGCTACTAAAGCAGTAGATGCAGTTTTTGAATCTGTCATGGATTCACTGAAAAAAGGCGAAAAAGTGCAATTAATCGGTTTTGGTAACTTTGAAGTACGCGAGCGTTCCGCTCGAAAAGGCCGTAATCCTCAAACAGGAGAAGAAATTGAGATCCCGGCAAGCAAGGTTCCTGCATTTAAACCAGGAAAAGCCCTAAAAGATAGTGTAAAATAAATACTACATAGGGCAGACAAAGGATACGCGAGAGCGTATCCTTTTTATTTACAATAAAATAAAATCTTTCCGCTACCAGGAAGTACACACATATAGAAGGGTTTATATCACAGCCGCTGACCATTCTACCGGAACAGGATAATATTGTTTGAAAAATTTAATTAAAACTTCGTATAGCGTTTTATGCAGTTGTAATAATTGACATTGCTTTTATTATAAGACATTATTTAGATAGAATTAGAGAGGAGAGTAAGTATGAATAATTCATCAGTAACTTCTGATTTTATTGTTATTAAGGCACTTGAAGATGGTGTAAACGTGATCGGGCTGACCCGGGGAACAGATACACGTTTTCATCACTCGGAAAAGCTTGATAAAAACGAAGTGATGATTGCCCAGTTCACAGAACATACTTCAGCGGTAAAAATACGGGGAAAAGCTGTTATACAAACTAGCCATGGAGAAATGGAAAATTAAGGTATTCAATTGGATCACCTGTTTATGTCAATTTTCCTGATTAACGCTCTGTATTAAATTATGTTATAATAACTAAAGCCAAAAAGGATGACTGAAAGGGCCCAGGTGATTTCTTTGGATAATTCCAATCTAGACATACTGCATCTAAAAGAAGAAATTAAAAGCAAAATAAAACATACATACTTAAATAAGCATATACCCAAACCTGTCATAGATGAAGAGAAACTCATATTGTTATCTGCAATGATAAATAATAGAGCAATGTCTGCATTTCATAAAGAAAGGTATATTGTCACCACCATGCTCGTTCAGATAGCACTGGATACCCATGAGACGGTTCCTGTTTCAGATGATGGGGAAAACAAGGAACGGAAGATTACCAAGCAGTTGAAGGTTTTGGCAGGTGACTACTACAGCGGTTTGTATTATTTGCTTTTATCGGATATTGAAGATATTGCCCTGACTCACCATTTAGCTGCTGCTATTAAAGAAATCAATGAGTATAAAATGAAACTGTACTATAAAGAAATAAATTCATTTGACGATTATATATATATTAGACATAAAATTGAATCATTGCTTATTACACGGGTTGCCGAATTTTTGAACGAAGATGCAATGAAGCTGATTGCCGAAGAATGGACCCTGATTCAAATGCTGCTGGGAGAAAAGCTGAAAATAAATAATGAAGAGCCATTTTTTGAGATGGGAATTAATCAATATAAAAATAACCCCAGTCCCTCACTGCTGATTGAAATGAAATTAAAAGACAGTATGCTAAGGGTCAGGGGTTTATTAGAGAAAAATACGGGACATCCTGCATTTTTGAAAAAACATATTGATAAAGCACTTGCAGAACAGTCAGACTATATCACTTTTTGTGCGGAAGAAGGATAACGATGAAAGAACAAACAAAAGAAGAACGCGTTCATCACGTCTTTGAAAAAATTTATAATAATTATGATTCCATGAACTCCATTATTTCCTTTCAACGCCATAAAGCCTGGCGAAAAGATGTAATGAAGCGCATGAATGTGGAAAAAGGATCCAAAGCGCTGGATGTCTGTTCCGGAACCGGTGATTGGTCGATTTCTTTAGCAGAGGCTGCAGGAGAGAATGGCGAAGTATTTGGTCTTGATTTCAGTAAAAACATGTTGTCTGTAGCCGAGCAAAAGAAAGATGACATGAACTTAACACAGCTTGAATTTATACATGGAAATGCTATGGAATTACCGTTTGACGACGGGGTTTTTGATTATGTAACCATCGGATTCGGGCTAAGAAATGTACCGGATTATCAGACGGTGCTGGAAGAAATGTACCGCGTCGCCAAACCGGGCGGGAAAGTAGTATGTCTCGAAACATCACAGCCTACATTAGTAGGTTTCAGGCAATTATATTATTTTTACTTTCGATTTATTATGCCTGTGCTTGGCCGATTATTTGCGAAAAGCTACGAGGAGTATTCCTGGCTGCAGGAATCTGCCAGGGATTTTCCAGGCAAAAAAGAACTGCGGCAAATGTTTCTGGATGCCGGATTTTCAAGGGTTCAAATTAAAAGCTATACAGGCGGAGTTGCAGCAATGCATATGGGCTTTAAAGAATAGCGTTTGATTGCTTGCTGCTGCCGGCTGTAAATTTGGACAGCTATTTATAGTGATTAAAGGTGACATACATGAAATTAGCAAAAACTTATGGATATTTAAAGAAAGACCTGGATATCATAGAAAAATCAATAAATGAAGTAATACAGGCAGAACACACTGTATTACGGGAAGCATCAACAGCATTATTACAAGCAGGCGGGAAAAGAATACGACCTGTTTTTGTATTGTTAAGCGGACAAATCGGTACGCTTGATATGGACAGGATTAAAACTGTTGCCGTGTCTTTGGAGCTGATCCATATGGCAACCCTTGTTCACGATGATGTTATAGACGATGCCGACCTGCGCAGGGGAAAGCCGACGATCAGACAGCTGTACGGCAACAGGGTGGCTATGTATACCGGGGATTATATTTTAGCCAGGGCACTGGAAAATATTACAAGCCTTAACGACACAAGCGTTCACCGTATATTATCAAGAACCATTGTCCAGGTATGCGTAGGCGAGATAGAACAAATTAAAGATAAATTTAATTGGAACCAAAATCTTCGGGATTACCTGCGCCGCATTAAACGGAAAACAGCATTGTTAATAGCCGCTAGCTGCAAGCTGGGAGCTATCGTCAGTGATGTTTCCGATAAAGATGCCAGAAGGCTTTATTTATATGGCTATTATATTGGGATGTCCTATCAAATCATAGATGACATTCTGGACTTTACTTCTTCTTCAAAAGAACTTGGGAAACCGGCAGGAAATGATCTTCTGCAGGGAAATATCACATTGCCGGTACTCCTGGCAATGAAAGACGAATCATTTAATGATTTACTGAAAGATATGTTTAAAAACCCGGAGGAAGTGTCAGAAAAAGATATCCCCCGCCTAGTCAGAGAATTAAAAAACACGGGGGCCATAGAATCGTCTTACAAGCTCAGTAATCTTTACTTAAAGAAAGCATTAAGCGTACTGGAACCTGTCCCAAATAATCGCGCTAAGCAAACATTAATGGAAATTGCCCATTACATTGGAAAAAGACGTTCATGAATACGTTGTTATTCTGCAAAAAATCTGATAGAATTTAAAAGGCTGCCTGCTTAAGCAGCCTGCTACATACTGCTCTATTTATAAAACTACTTACAAAGAGGTGCTGAGAATGGAACAAACATTTCTAATGGTTAAACCGGATGGGGTACAGAGAAATTTAATTGGAGAAATCGTTCATCGCTTTGAACGAAAAGGATTTAAGCTCGCGGGTGCAAAACTGATGATGATTTCCGGGGAATTGGCTCAAAACCATTATGCGGAACATAAAGAACGTCCATTTTTCGGGGAGCTGGTTGAATTTATAACTTCAGGCCCGGTATTTGCTATGGTTTGGGAAGGTGAAAACGTCATCAGCACTGCCCGGGATATGATGGGCAAAACGAACCCGGCAGAAGCTGCTGCTGGTACAGTGCGTGGTGATTATGGCATCACTGTCGGAAAAAATATTATTCACGGATCCGATTCCAGTGAAAGTGCAGAAAGAGAAATCGGATTATTCTTCAACAAAGAAGAGTTAGTTTCCTACACAAAACAGGATAATGATTGGATTTATTAAGAATCTGCTTCTCTTTATCGCCGACGAGGCAGCGCTTAAAGTCCACTAATTAGTGAGATATCAGCGTGCTTATTTTTGCCGGAATAGCCAAAAAAGACTATCCCAAAAAGAATTATCTTTTCCGGGATAGTCTTTTCTGCGCATAGAAAAAACGAAAGAGGACAATAAAATGAAGGACGATTATCATGTCTTTGCCGGACACGTATTAGGGAAAACCGGCATAGATTTAAAGCTTTATAAGGAAAGGCAAATGAAACGCAGGATTACGTCTTTAAGAAATAAACATGGGTATCATAATTTTACCGCTTACTTTAATGCATTGGAAACGAATAAAGATTTATGGGAAGAATTTGTCGACAGAATTACGATTAACGTATCCGAGTTTTTTCGAAATCCGAAAAGATGGCTTGTATTAAAAGAAAAAATACTGCCTGCATTATTGAAGACAAAACAAACATCCACACTTACTATATGGAGTGCAGCATGCTCTACCGGTGAAGAACCATACAGTATAGCCATGATACTGAAAGAATATTTCCCGCATATAAACTTTCAGATTATCGCTACTGATCTGGATGAAAAAGCACTGGAAAAAGCAGCGCTCGGAGTGTATCAGGAACAGGCGGTAAAGGAAGTTCCGGATTTTTTGAAGGAGAAGTATTTCACTGAAAAAGAAAAACTGTTCCCTGTTAAACCTGAATTAAAACAAAATATAACTTTTAAAAAGCATAATTTATTAAAGGATGTTTATCCGCAAAATACGGATTTAATTATTTGCCGGAATGTGCTGATTTATTTTACTGATGATGCAAAAGAATATATATACAACCATTTTGCATCCTCCCTTCGAAATGAGGGGATATTATTTGTCGGGAGCACAGAACAAATATTTCACCCTGCAAAATATCATTTCCGCATAATGGATACATTCTTTTATCAAAAGGTTTATAGATAACGCTTATCCCACATTGATAAGCGTTTTTACTATTTTTTCGATGTTTTGCACCAAAAATTTTGTAATGTATGATATAGTTATTAGAAAAAATTCAAAAAAGGAGAATGTTCATTGCGCTACTTAACTGCCGGAGAATCACACGGAAAACAATTAACAACCATTATTGAAGGTTTGCCCGCCGGGATGCCTCTGCTCCAGGAGGATATCAATCATTCTTTATTCCAAAGACAAAAAGGACATGGCCGCGGCAAACGTATGCAAATCGAAAAAGATACCATTGACATAACAAGTGGTGTAAGGCATGGACATACCCTTGCTTCTCCTGTTTCATTAGTCATTAAAAATGACGACTTTAAACATTGGACAGACATTATGGGAGAAGAACCGATAGATGAAAACACTAAATTAAGAAGGGTAGTTACAAGGCCGCGTCCCGGCCATGCTGATTTAAATGGGGCGATGAAATACGGACACCGGGATATGAGAAACGTTTTGGAACGCTCCTCCGCCCGGGAAACTGCTGCAAGAGTTGCTGCCGGCGCAGTAGCGAAAACATTATTAAAACATTTGGGAATTGAAATTTCCGGCTATGTGAAGGAGATAGGCGGTATCAGGGCAAAAGAAATCGGCAGCCTCACCGTGAAAGAGCGTCAGCGTATTGCCGAAGACTCCTCGGTCAGGGTGCTGGATAAAGAAGTGGAACAGCCGATGAAAGATGCGATTGACGAAGCGAAAAAAGAAGGAGACTCTATAGGCGGGGTGGTCGAAGTTTTTGTAGAAGGCATGCCTGCAGGGATGGGCTCCTATGTTCATTATGACCGTAAATTGGACAGCCGGATCGCAGGAGCTGTAGTCAGCATCAATGCCTTTAAAGGTGTGGAATTTGGCATTGGATTTGAAGCCGCCAGACTGAACGGGAGTGAAGTTCATGATGAAATTGCCTGGTCTGAGGAAACAGGCTATTACCGTGAATCAAATCGGCTGGGCGGATTTGAAGGCGGAATGACGACAGGTATGCCGCTGGTGGTAAAAGGTGTAATGAAACCTATCCCCACCCTCATGAAAAAACCGCTGCAAAGTGTTGATATTGAAACGAAGGAGCCATTTAAAGCCACGGTGGAAAGGTCTGATGCCTGTGCAGTTCCGGCAGCTTCTGTTGTCATGGAGCATGTGGTGGCATTTGAACTGGCTAAAGCCATAACAGAACAGTTTCCAAGTGATCAATTCTCAAAACTAAAACAAGCCATGGATGACTACCGTGAAGAAATCAGGTGTTTTTAGTGGAGAAATTGTTAGTCCAGTCGAGTTCCCACTCCTACGGGATTTATATTGGCAAGCAGCTTCGTTATCGGATTTATGATTTTTTGGAAAAGGAATATTCATCTATTTTCATTGTGAGCGATGAACGGGTAGCCTCATTATATTTAGATGACTGTTTATCCAATTTTCCTGCGGATAAAGTATATCAATCGGTTGTTCCATCAGGTGAACAGTCAAAAAGCTTTGAAGCCTATTACCAACTGCAGACAGATGCATTAACCCATGGCCTTGACAGAAATTCCTTAATCATCGCCCTTGGCGGCGGGGTAGTAGGTGATCTGGCCGGTTTTGCAGCCGCTACATATATGCGGGGGATAGATTATATTCAGATGCCGACTACTATACTGGCCCATGACAGCAGTGTCGGCGGAAAAGTTGCCATCAACCATGAAATCGGGAAAAATTTAATCGGAAGCTTTTATCCGCCTAAAGCTGTAATATACGATGTCGATACCCTGTCCTCATTAACAGATAAAGAAGTACGTTCAGGATATGCTGAACTGGTAAAGGAGGCACTGATCAATAAGCAAAGCTTCTTTGAAAAGCTGATGGATACCGATATATACCATGTAAGACCTGAACAATTAACAGCACATTTACTGCAGGGAGTAAAAATAAAGGCTGACATTGTAGAAGCTGACGAACGGGAGTCCGGAATGCGGAAGTATTTGAATCTGGGGCATACACTTGCACATGCGCTGGAAGCTGAACTGGGATACGGAACACTGGCCCACGGAGAAGCTGTTGCCATTGGTTTATTATTCGCCCTTCACGTAAGCGAACAAACCTATAACGTTCAGCTGCCATATCATGCCCTTTACGAATGGCTGGAGAAAAACAGGTATCCTATGGACCAAAGCTATGTGAACCGGATGGATACATTAATTGCTAAAATGAAAACCGATAAAAAAGCGGTGAACCATAAAATACAAATGGTATTATTAAAAGGAATCGGAAAGCCGGCAATAAAAACATTCAGTGATTCCGAAATAAAACATTATCTGCAATCATTTAAAGAAAGGCTGATAGTATAATGACGCGTGGAGTGCGAGGAGCAACAACAGTAAATAGAAATGAAGAGAATCAGATTATAGAGGAAACGAGAAAAGTATTAGAAGAGATGATTTCTAAAAATGAGATCGAGCCTGAAAGCATTTCACATGTATTTATTTCGGCTACAAAAGACTTAAATGCCGTGTTTCCAGCCAAAGCGCTAAGGAAATTGCCAGGATTTACGTATGTACCTGTCATGTGCATGTCCGAAATGGATGTACCTGGTGCGCTGCCATATTGCATACGGATTATGATGGTTGTCAACACGGAAAAAGAACAGCAGGAGATTCATCATGTATTTCATAACAATGCAGTGAAGCTGAGACCTGATTTAATAAAGAAAAGAGGTGAGTAAGTGATGGAGGGAAAAGCAATATTAAGCAAACTGACACCGTATCAGCAGGGAAAACAAATGCAGGAGATTAAAGAAACATATGGATTGGAGCGTATAGTGAAGCTCGCCTCTAATGAAAATCCATATGGCTTTTCCCCGGAAGTGGGTGCATTTTTCCAATCGGGCTTACATGATTTAAATGTGTATCCCGACGGCTATACGAAGGAATTGCGCATAAACCTGGCAAATAAATTAAAATTAGATGAAACCCAGCTTATTTTCGGCAGCGGATCCGAAGAAATTGTCCAAATGATCTGCCGTGCCTTTTTATACCCGGGAACGAATACGGTCATGGCGGCGCCGACCTTCCCCCAATACAAGCATAATGCACTTATTGAAGGTGCAGCAGTAAAAGAAGTACCCCTTCGAAAAGGGGAGCATAATCTGGACCAAATGCTCAGGGAAATAGACGGGGATACAAAAGTAGCATGGCTGTGCTCGCCCAATAACCCATCAGGTACTGTTATTCCAAAAGATGCGCTTCAATCCTTCTTAAACGAATGTCCGGACCATGTTTTGGTTGTATTGGATGAAGCATATTACGAATTTATGGATGAAGACCCGGAATCAATTGGCTGGCTGTCTTCCTTCAATAATTTAATCATACTGCGGACCTTTTCCAAGGCTTACGGGCTGGCGGGTCTTCGTATCGGGTATGGGATTTCAAACCCGGATATACTTAAAAAGATAGATGTGGTCAGGGGACCGTTTAACACCACTTCCATTGCACAAAAAGCAGCAATCATTGCACTGGAAGACCAGGGCTTTATTAAAAATATCAAGCAGAAAAATAAAGAAGTCAAACGGGAATTTGAATCATTTTTAGATAAAATAGGATGGAGCTACTTCCCATCGCAAACAAATTTTTTACTCGTTTCCACGCCGGTAAGCGGGATGGAAGTGTTTGAATATTTATTGGCAAGAGGGTTTATTGTCAGACCCGGAGAATTGCTGGGCATCCCAAATACGATCAGAGTAACAATTGGGAAAGAAAAAGACATGGGCGAGCTTAAAGATATTTTACTCGCCTTTCACCAAAATCATTTGAAGGAGATTTAACTGTGAAACGGACGATACTTATAGCAGGATTAGGACTGATAGGAGGATCATTGGCAAAAGGAATGATGCTTTCCTCGAAGAATTACATTATCGGCTTTGATGTCAATCATAAAACTTTGACGTTTGCCAAAGAGAATAACATTATTCATGAAGCGGCAGCCGATTTTGCCGATTCGGCAAAAAAAGCTGATTTTATCCTGCTTGCAGCCCCTATATCCGAAACGATCCAGCTGATGGATCAGCTGAACGGCATTATATTTCCCAAAGAGGTGATTGTAACTGATACATCTTCTGTAAAGCAGATTATTATAGAAAAAGCAGAAAAATTTTCCAATCGGCAAATTACCTTTATAGGCGGACATCCAATGGCAGGCTCGCATAAAAAGGGCATCACTGCGGCAAAAGCTCATTTATTTGAAAATGCCATTTATGTCTTGACGCCATCAGCCGGCATCGAACAGGAAAAAGTAGATGCCTTAAAAGATGTATTGAAAAACAGCAGGAGTAAATTTGTACAGTTAAACCCTGATGAACATGACGTGATGACCGGAGTGGTTTCCCATTTTCCGCATTTAATTGCATCTTCCCTTGTCCATCAGGCAAGGAAATGGGGCAGGTCTCATTCTTTTCTGCCCAATTTGGCTGCCGGAGGATTTCGGGATATTACCAGAATAGCGTCCAGCAACCCGGAAATGTGGCAGGATATTTTCTATCATAATCGCTATAAAATGTCCAGGCTTTTAGGGGAATGGATTGATGAGATGCAATTCTTAAAAAAGCTGGTGGATAATGATGAAAAAAAGGATATGATCAATTATCTGGAAAATGCCAAAACGTACCGGGATGGATTGGGGACAGAAGAAAAAGGAGCTATACCTGCATTTTATGATTTATATGTGGATATCCGGGACCAGACCGGGTCGCTGGCTTCTGTCACACAATTACTGGCTAAGCATGAAATCAGCATTAATAATATTCAAATTCTGGAAATTCGGGAAGGGATCACCGGGGCGCTGCGCCTGAGTTTTTCTTCCAGGGAAAAGCAAAATAAAAGTAATAGTGTTCTCCGGGAACACGGCTATGAAACAATGATTCAGAAATAAAGCAGGGGGTGTACTGTTTTGAAAAGACAAACATTAAAACCGGCAAACCGCAAATTGACCGGCACGATCCATGTTCCGGGCGACAAATCCATTTCCCATCGCGCTGTTATATTAGGGGCAATCTCAGAAGGGCGGACAGAGGTAAAACATTTTTTAAACAGCGAAGACATCATGCGTACAGTAAAGGCTTTTCAGGAAATGGGTGTAGCAATTAAAAATTCAAGGGATGTTTTGGTCATAGAAGGAAAAGGCATAGAGGCGCTGGAGGAACCTTTACATCCTTTATATTTTGGGAATTCAGGCACCACAACACGCCTTATGCTGGGACTATTGGCCGGCTTGCCTTTTTTCACATCCATTCATGGAGATGATTCCCTAACAAAAAGACCGATGAACCGTGTCGTGGATCCATTGAAAAAAATGGGAGCAAAGATTGATGGAAGGGATTATGGGAACCTTTTGCCCATCTCGATTAGAGGATCAGTCCTAAAGGGAATTGATTATAAACTGCCGGTGAAAAGCGCCCAGGTAAAATCATGCCTTTTATTGGCCGGACTGCTGGCAGAAGGGACTACAAAGATAACGGAAGACACGTTAACCCGGAACCATTCCGAAAAAATGCTCAAAGCTTTTGGAGCGGATATACATACGGAAAATAATACAACAACGATTACAAATAAAAATAAATTAACTGCATCACCTGTTTTTGTTCCGGGGGATATTTCCTCTGCCGCATTCTTTCTTGCAGCAGCAGCCATCGTTCCCGGCAGCAGGCTGGTACTTAAAAATACGGGATTAAATAAAACAAGGACCGGAATATTAGATGTTCTTGATGAAATGGGAACCGGGCTGGAGATACTCAGCGAAGAGGAAACAGGCGGTGAATGGACCGGTGATTTGCAAATTACCCACACAGAACTTCAAGGTATAACCATTGAAGGGGAAATGATTCCACGGTTAATTGACGAAATTCCTATTATTGCCCTGATTGCCACCCAGGCAGAGGGTACGACCATCATCCGGGATGCCGAGGAACTTCGGGTAAAGGAAACAGACAGGATTCAAGCAGTGGTGGATGTTTTAACCAGCATGGGCGCAAATCTGGAAGCAACAGCGGACGGTATGGTTATTCACGGAAAAACACCATTAAAAGGAGGCATTATTCCGCCGTATAACGACCACAGGATAGCGATGATGGCTGCGATTGCTTCCCTGATTGCGAAGGATGAAACAGTGCTTGAGGATGCATCTCCTATCAACACTTCCTATCCGGATTTCTTTAGAGACCTGAATTCTGTAATGAACTGATGAAGGAAAACTGAGATAAAAATTAAAAATGGTTTTAAAAAAACAGAATATACACCTTGTTATCTCCAGTAATTTACTTTGCCCGGGACAAAGAAGACACTCTACAATGACCAAAGGGGGTTGCAGAGAAGTCCGAACTTGTGCCAGTGTTGCAGTTATATTGCTGGAGCTTTTTTTGCTCAAATCCCACTTTGCCTCTGCCGTTTCTCTTTTTAGTCAAGCTGCTTACCGGAGAAGTGTTGCCGATTTATTCTCTCCGTTGAAGTAAAATGCGAAAATAATAACTATGCAACTTATGAATAGTTCTAGATAAGTGCCGGCAGTTCGGAAGTAACCTCTAAAAGGAAAAATTCGCACTAGGTACATCACAGCATCCGGCCTTTATTACATAAGCAACAAATCTTTTCTGTTTGATGTGTAAATAATATTTCGTTATGATTGTTGTATTATGAAGAGAGGAAGCTTGAAATGAATACGATTATGAAAGCAATCCGTTTAATGGAAAGCAATCAGGCTGAAAAAGCAATGAATGTCCTGGAAAATTATTTGCCGGAAGCAAATGAAGATGAAAAGTATACTATCGCTGAAATATATATACAGTGGGGATTAGTACAGGAAGCAATAGATATTTTAGAAACATTGCTTCAATCCTATCCTCAGGAAAGCGAACTAAAAGTAATATTGGCTGATTTATACACGGAACTTGAAAAAGACGAAGAAGCAATAAAGTTATTAAACGAAGTGGATGAAGAAGATCCGGAATTTACGGCAGCATTGATTCAGCTTGCAGATCTTTATCAGTCCCAGGGACTCTTTGAAGTAGCACAGCAAAAATTGTTAACGGCAAAACAAATAGATCCGAATGAAGTAGTTATCGATTTTGCGCTTGGCGAACTCTTGTTTTCAACAGGAGATTACAACAAGGCCATTACTTACTACGAAAAAGTAAGGCCGGAAATGGATGAAATTAATCATGTTTCCCTCGATGAAAGACTTGCAGAAGCCTATGCAGCTGCAGGGGAGTATGAAAAAGCACTGGTGTTTTATGGAGAACTGGAAAGTGAAGAGCCCGAACTCCTGTTTAAGTACGGGCTCACTGCCAGTCAGGCAAACCGCAACGATATCGCCATTAATGCCTGGGAAAAGGTGATTGAATTAGACAGCTATTATCATACGGCATACTATCAGCTTACAAAAGCATATGAAGAAGAAGGAATGCTGAAGGAAGCGTATGAAACAGCCAATAAAGGGCTGAAGGTGGATGAATTTAATAAGGAGCTGTACTTCCAGGCGGGGGTGATGGCCCAAAAAATGAATAATGAAGAAGAAAGTGAAAAACGTATGAGAGAAGCAATAGCCATCGATCCGGATTACAAGGAAGCTATTTTGTTTTTAATCAGCCTGTTAAAAAATAAAGATAATTTTGAAGGAATTATTGACCTCCTTGTAGAAATTAAAGATACAGGGGCAGAGGATGCATTATATGAATGGGAATTGGCACGGGCCTATAATGAAACAGAATCATATAATAATGCATTAAACCACTATAAGGAAGCATATAATACCCTTAAAACGGACAGCGAATTCCTGAAGGAGTATGGTTATTTTCTGACAGAGGAAGGGAGGATGGAGGAAGCCATTTCCGTTTTTAAGTCCTACATCCAATTAGAGCCGGATGATACGGATACAATAGCATTTTTACAACGCTTGATGCAATAAGGATAAGAACTATAATAAAGGGGGGATCATGAATGCAGTCATCCGTGACCGTAAAAGACAAAAAAAGTTTTATTAAATGGTTTCTTAATCATTACCAATTAAAAAAGAGGGAAAGCGTATGGATTTTAAATTACTTAGTTAACCATCAGGAAATATTGGCTAACGTCCACTTCGTACGAGAAGCTAAGTTTTGTCCGCGCGGTATTATCATGACAAGTCATTGCTCAACTGAGACACCCTTTCGTTTTTATAAAAATCAATTAGTGACAACGGATGCCGAAAAATCGTTTCATGATATCAGATTAAACCAGCATGAACCGCTTTATTTACAGCTTAATTTTAATAAATCATATCAAAGTCCATTTTATGTGGCTGTTCTGGAAGAAAATCCTTTCTTGCCTGACGAATACTTTATCACCGAAAAAGATAAAAAACAGGCAAAGCAGCTGTTGGAAAAAACCTTATTTGAAAATAAAAGAAAAGCGCTTTTAAAAGGGATTGATGCAGCTTTGGACAAAAGGGATTACGATACATTCCTTTGTTTAACCTCAGACTTAAAAAAGCTGGAGGCACAAAATGATTTTCAACCTAAATTGCAAGAGCAATAGGTTGATTTTTTTTGCCGAAATAAGATAAGATTTACTGTAATGGATGAATTACCTGCTGCGATTACATAAAAAAGCGAGGCATGATAATCAGTATGAAATGGAAAAAAGAAGACCTTAACCAGTATGTACAGGCAAAGGAATATATCGATACGGTTATTATTCCTTTAATACCCTTTCAATTTACGGATGAACAAAATATAGAAAAAAATGCCTTTCAAAGCGAAGTGCTGTCCATCCTGACAAATGAGATTGAAAAAGAATTAACCGGCAGGGTGATGTTAATCCCGAATTACTATTATATAAAGTCTTCCGATTTAGATGATGAAAGTACGATCCTTCGAGGCTGGACTGAGGAAATTAAGAAACAGCCATTTAAACATGTCTTTTTTCTGACTTTTGATTCGGGATGGAAAAAAAGGGAAGGGAAACTTGACGGCACACTGCTTTGGCTGCCCGGCGTAAAGTCAGGAGATTTGCACTCTGCAGAAATGCACACCGTCATAAAAGATCAAGTTGAACAAATTGGTGAATTAATCAGATCCTATTGGTAATGATAACATAATGTAACCTAATTATGGATTTGGAAACTTTTTGTTAACGTTTGTGATATTGATTGACCAGACAAGCAGTTTACGCTATCATGGTTATGTCCTAGTAATAAAATATACGATTATTTGTCCGTGATTATTGTAAAAGAGGGGGGAAAATCATGAGTGAAAAGAAGCAGCAAGTAACCCGAAGACAATTTTTAAATTATACGCTTACCGGTGTAGGCGGTTTTATGGCAGCAGGTATGCTAATTCCTATGCTTAGGATGGCTGTAGACCCTGTATTGCAGGAATCCGGAGCGGGGGATATGGTAAACGTTGGCTTATCTGTTGATGATATAACCGATGAACCGCAGCGGGTAGACTGGAATGTTGAACAGGTGGATGGCTGGCATGAATCTGAAGTGAACCAAACTGCATGGGTTTTTACGGATGAAAATGGAGATATTCAAGCCTTTTCCCCAATATGTACACATTTAGGGTGCTTTGTATCATGGGAAGGCAGTGACGATCATCCAAATGAGTTTTTCTGCCCATGTCATGATGGCCGCTATTATAAAGACGGAACGAACGTTCCAGGAACACCACCGCTGGCACCACTTGATGTCTATGAACACGAAGTAAGAGATGGTATGTTATTTCTTGGCCAAGCAAAATCACGAGGGGAGGCGTAATTATTTATGCTGCAGAAAATTTATGACTGGATTGACGACCGCGTAGATATTACGCCGATCTGGCGGGATATTGCCGATCATGAGGTACCGGAACATGTAAACCCAGCGCATCACTTTTCAGCTTTTGTATACTGTTTTGGCGGGTTAACATTTTTCGTCGTTGTCATCCAAATTCTTTCCGGAATGTTTTTAACGATGTACTATGTACCGGATATTGAAAATGCATGGAGGTCTGTACACTACCTGCAGACAGAAGTTGCCCATGGACAAATCGTTCGCGGTATGCACCACTGGGGAGCTAGTGTAGTAGTTGTAATGCTGTTGTTACATACGTTGCGTGTGTTTTTCCAGGGTGCATATAAAAAACCGCGTGAACTTAACTGGATGGTTGGTGTGCTGCTTTTCTTTGTTATTCTTGGTTTAGGTTTCACCGGTTATTTACTTCCATGGGATAACAAAGCCTTCTTTGCAACTCAGGTTGGACTGGAGATTGCGCAGCAAGTGCCGTTCATAGGTGAAGAGTTAAAAACACTGCTTGCCGGTGATCCAAATATTGTTGGCGCACAGACACTGACAAGGTTCTTCGCCATTCATGTATTCTTCCTGCCTGCGGCGCTGTTTGCCCTGCTGGCAGTACACTTTATTCTAATACGCAGACAAGGAATTTCCGGACCATTATAAAAAGGAGGGAAAAGCTGTGAAAAAGGGAAAAGGAATGAAGTTTGTCGGGGACTCCCGAATTTCAGTAGAAAGAAAACCGAATAAGTCCAAGGATTATTCTGAATACCCGGGAAGAACAGAAGCTTTTTGGCCCAACTTTTTATTAAAGGAATGGTTGGTAGGTGCTGTATTCTTAGTTGGATTTCTCTGCTTGACATTAGCACATCCTTCACCATTGGAGGGGGTTGCCGATCCAACTGATGCAGCTTATATACCTTTGCCAGATTGGTATTTCCTGTTCTTGTATGAACTGTTGAAGTATGAATTTGCAAGTGGTGACTGGGTCATCATGGGTATTCTCGTATTGCCCGGAATTGCATTTGGTGCCATGTTTCTTGCTCCGTTTCTGGATAATGGTCCAGGCAGAAGACCGCCTCAGCGGCCAATTGCAGTTGGGATGATGCTGCTTGCAATGGTTTCTGTTATCTGGTTAACATACACTTCCGCAGCTGCTGTTGATTGGGAGAGCAGGGCGGAAGCCAATAAGCCGGTGCATCCGGATGAGCAGGTTGAAATTGATACATCACATGAAGGTTATGCGGTTTATGAAAATAGCTGTTTGTCTTGTCATGGAGGTAATCTGGAAGGCGGAGCAGCAGGACCTGCATTAACTGGTATTGAATATGGTGCCGATGAAATTGCAGATATTGCTGTTAACGGTATTGGGACGATGCCGCCGGATCAATTCTCTGGAACAGATGAAGAATTGGATCAATTAGTTGATTTTATTCTGACGGTTAATGAAGAAGCTAATTAAATGAAAAGAAATGAAATGCAGAAAACACCTTTGCCAAATTCACGGCAAGGGTGTTTTTTTAAGGTTTAATTTATTATAATGCAGTTATACATGTTTTTAGAGAAGGGAATACAGACCATGATTAAATATATTTTACTTGATAAACGGTTTCTTATTTTATTATTTATCATTAACCTGCTTGGAACCATTTATGGTTATATGTGGTATGAAAGCCAGTTATCCGCCACACCGCCAATATTTATTCCGTTTGTACCCGACAGCCCAACAGCTAGTTTGTTTTTTACCATTTTTCTGCTGTTTTTTATTTTTGGCAGGAATGTTCCTTACATAGAAGCTTTAGGGCTGGTTACTTTATTTAAATACGGCATTTGGGCTGTTGTCATGAACCTGCTGACATTAGTTGTTGAAGGTTCACTCGATTGGACAGGGTATATGCTGATTGCTTCCCATGGCGCCATGGCTATACAGGGACTCCTTTATGCCCCCTGGTATAAAATTAAAATGAGGCATCTCATTGTAGCAGCTGTTTGGACATTGCATAATGATGTCATTGATTATGTTTTTGGCATGATGCCCGTGTACTCCAGTTTGAATGACTATATGAATGAAATTGGCTATTTTACATTCTGGCTCAGCATACTTTCCATATTTATCGCTTATAAAATGACAGTTGGTTCAAACAGACATCAAGTATAATGTTATATAATATCACCCCGAATCATATAGTAGGTATTAGAAAAAGAATTCGGGGTGATCGTCTTTGCGAAAAAAACAGGTATGCTCCCTCATGTCTATTATTATATTTATCCTCCTATTTACAGCCTTTTTTTTTATTTTGGAGGTAAGTGCTGCTGCAAATAGCCCGGAAACAACTAAAAAAAACTTTGACCTTGTTCCATTTATCTGGACAGTAGGCATTGTTGGCGGATGCATCGCAATTACATTATCCTATGTAAGTTGGAGAAAATATAAAGGGGAAGAAAAAAAGAAGGCAAGAAAAAACAAATCAATTGACTAGACATCGATTTTTGACTAAAATTGACCTTAAGAAATAAATTATTTTAACAGGAGGTATGCAATGTGCTTGGCGGTTTAGGAGGCTATTTGATTTACATTGCCCTACTAATGATTATTCCATTGTGGGCACAATCAAAAGTAAAATCGGCCTACAGTAAATATTCCAAAAAATCTACCTCATCCCAAATGACCGGAGCGCAGGTTGCGAGAAAAATTCTAGATGATAACGGGCTGTATGACGTGCAAATTGAAGAAGTCAAAGGTCAGTTAACGGACCATTATGATCCAAGAAAAAAAGTGATAAGACTTTCAAAAGGGATCTTTCATGGCCGATCCATGGCATCCTCCGCTGTTGCTGCCCACGAGGTGGGACATGCTATCCAGGATGAACAGGAATACGCCTTTTTAAAATTCAGAAGTGCTTTGGTGCCAGTTGCCAACTTCGGATCAAATATTTCCTTCTTTTTCATTCTAGCCGGTATTTTCTTCGGAATGACAAATATGCTCCTGCTTGGTATTATCTTCATGTCGGCAGCTGTGCTGTTCCAATTAATCACACTGCCAGTCGAATTCGATGCTTCAAACAGAGCCATGGGGCAGCTTGTATCAGCGGGTGTTATCCGGAATAACGAGGAAAGAGAAACAAAGAAAGTATTAAATGCCGCAGCTATGACTTATGTAGCAGCTGCTCTTGTGGCTGTCATGGAATTAGTGCGTTTTATTTTAATATACGCGGCCAGCAGAGAATAACGAAAAACTTCCCCCGGAATTTGAAGTGGGGAAGTTTTTTTATGGGCTTCTAAATGAATGCAGCTTTTTTATACGCCGGTTGAAGTAAACTGCAACTGACTTGGTTTCCTTTTGTTTTAGCATTTCCTGCCGTTCTGGATCGTTTCGGACGGCGAGCACAACATGGAGGCTTGCCAGCCGCCACCGGTAAAGCAGACACCACTGAGAAATCGACCAAAGGGATTTTGAACGGAAGTCCCACTTGTACCGATTATTATCTTTCCAGCGGATTTTTATTTTCATCCAAAGTAAAGCCTTCACCGGCGACATCATGCACCGTGCCCACAGCAACAAAAGCATTGGGATCTATATCATTAATGATATTTTTCAGCCGTACTATTTCATTTCTTGCTACCACGCAATACAATACATTGCGTTTCTCCCCCGAAAAACTGCCTCTGCCGTCAAGTATGGTTACACCCCGGTCCATATCCCTTAGAATTTTAGCAGATATATCTTCATATTTCTCTGATATAATTGTTGCCCCCCTTGCTGTATAGGCACCTTCCTGTATAAAATCGATAACCCTGGCACCGATATATACGGCAACAAGCGTATACATCCCCTGATCAAGTTCCAGAATGACAAATACGGAGAGGGCAATGACCATAAAATCAAAGATAAACATGGTACGGCCCATACTCCATCCGGCATATTTGTTGACTAGTCTGGCGATAATGTCGACCCCGCCGGTAGTTCCGCCATAACGAAAAATAATACCAAGACCGACGCCGATAAATACACCTGCGAAAAGGGCTACCAATGTCATATCTTCCTGCAGTCCCACATTAAATTGATAGGTTTGAAAAACGGATAAAAACAAGGAAACTGCAAAAGTTCCAATTATGGTATACAGGAATGTATTCCGTCCAAGAAATTGCCAGCCGATAAAAAACAAAGGAACATTTAATAAGATATTGGTAACAGCGGGATCCCAGCCCCATAAGAAGAAGAGCAGGAGCGTAATGCCTGTAAATCCGCCTTCACCAAGATTATGCTGCATATTGAAGTGAACCAGGCCAAACGAGAAAATAGCTGAACCTAATAAAATAAAAACGATATTTTTAAATTTCAATCCAAACAGCATTAGTTGCAGCCTCCTTTACTAAAATAACATTCTTCATTATAGATAATTTTCCCTCTAAGAACAATAAAATTTTTACTTTGGGCTAAATAATTTGTCAAAATTGTGCCCGTTCGCTACCATTAAGAAAGATGGAAGTTTAAAAGGGGGAGATTCCAATTAGCAGCTCAAATTTCACTACAGGGGAAATACAGGAGCGTGTTGACCGTTATATTTCCCAATTTAAAGAAGGATATTTTTCCCCATTAAGTTTAATGGCCAGGCTTACTGAGGAAGCCGGTGAGCTGGCACGGGAAGTAAATCACTATTACGGTGAAAAACCAAAGAAGCCGGACGAAAAAGAAAAGACGGTGGAGGAAGAACTGGGAGACATTCTTTTTGTGATTTCCTGTATCGCCAATTCTCTTGATATTGATATGTCCGAGGCTTTTGACAGCACGATGAAAAAATTTGAGTCCAGAGACAAAGACAGGTGGACGAAAAAAGACAGCAGCTTGGAGGAATAGCAATGAGCATAAATGTGATTTTGGCGGGTCCGAGAGGAAGAATGGGATCCCAGGCAATTAACATGTTACTGGAAAATAAAGATGCCTTTACCCTTACAGTGTGCATTGACAGAAAACATGACGGGGTGGAGCTGAAGGATATAGATGGCATGCCGGATCTGGCCGTTCCGGTGTATGAAGACCCGGAAGCATGTTTCCGGGAAAATGAAGCAGATGTATTTATTGATTTAACAGTGCCCGATTCAGGCTACAGAAATACGAAAGCAGCTATATTGCATAATATCCGTCCCGTTGTGGGAACTACAGGATTCACCGATGATCAGATCAAAGATTTAACTTTTCTATGTGAAGAGAAAAAGCTCGGTGCCATCATTGCTCCGAATTTTGCAATTGGTGCTGTATTGATGATGAAATTTTCCAAAATGGCTGCAGCCTATTTTCCGGATGTGGATATTATTGAAAAGCATCATGATCAAAAGCTTGACGCACCTTCCGGGACAGCGGTGAAAACAGCAGAACTGATGAAAGAGACAAGAACATCCAAAAAACAAGGACATGTAAATGAACAGGAAGTTTTGGAAGGCGCTCGCGGGGCAGATGTGGATGGCATGAAAATACACAGTGTCCGCATGCCCGGGTTAGTCGCACACCAGGAAGTTATCTTCGGCGGAAAAGGACAAACACTAACAATCAAACATGATTCCATTAACAGGGATTCGTTTATGGAAGGTATAAAAGTCAGTGTAAAGCAGGTAATGGAACTGGAAAAGCTTGTTTACGGACTGGAAAATATATTATAGGGATGATTAGATGAATATTGCACTTATTGCCCATGATAAGAAGAAACAGGAAATAATTAATTTCAGCATCGCTTATAAACATATTTTAAAAGAGCATCAGCTATTTGCTACAGGCACTACAGGTAAAATGATCACGGAGGAGACCGGGTTATCCATTCAACGGTTTCAATCAGGTCCGCTGGGCGGAGATCAGCAAATTGGCGCCATGATTGCCGGAAATGAAATGGATATGGTTATTTTCATCAGAGATCCGCTGACAGCCCAGCCGCATGAACCTGACGTGAGTGCTTTAATGAGAATATGCGATGTACATAAAATTCCTTTGGCAACCAATCTGGCAGCAGCGGAAATTTTTATACACGGCATGGAACATGGGGCTTTCGACTGGAGAAAAACAGTAAAAAAACAAAAGGGTAATGCATAAATGAAAATTGGTATTACGTGTTATCCCACAGTAGGCGGTTCTGGTGTGGTTGCAACGGAATTGGGAATGCTTTTGGCAGAAAAAGGGCATGAAATTCATTTTATTACTTCCGGTTTGCCCTTTAGATTAAACCGGGTGTATCCAAATATCTATTACCATGAGGTGGAGCTTAACCATTATCCAGTCTTTCAATATCCGCCATATGATTTGGCGCTGGCAACGAAAATGGCAGAAGTAATTGACCAGGAAAAACTGGATATCCTCCATGTTCATTACGCCATGCCGCATGCAATCTGTGCCATTTTAGCTAAAGATATTGCTCAACACGATGTCAAAATTATAACAACCCTGCATGGTACGGATATAACCGTACTTGGTATTGATCATACTTTTAAAAAAATGATCCAGCACGGCATAGAGAAGTCTGATGCCGTGACGGCTGTGTCCCATGATTTAGTGCAGCAGACGAAGGATATGCTGGAAATTAAAAAGGACATCGATGTTATTTATAATTTTGTAAATGAAAAAGTATATTTTAAAAAGAATTTGCCTTATATCAAGGAACAATACGGCATTCATCGTGATGAAAAGGTGATTATTCATATATCCAACTTCCGCAAAGTAAAACGGGTACAGGATGTCATTCATACTTTTCATAAGATACGTAAAGAAATCCGATGCAAGCTTCTGCTCGTTGGTGATGGACCGGAATACAGCTCCATGCTCCAGCTTGTAAAGGAGTTGGAGTTAACAGATGATGTGCTGTTTTTGGGAAAACAGAAAAATATTGGCGATCTTCTATCCATTGCCGATTTAAAGCTGTTAATGTCGGAAAAAGAAAGCTTCGGGCTGGTATTATTGGAAGCGATGGCTTGTGAAGTGCCTTGTATAGGCACGAACACAGGCGGAATACCCGAGGTGATTGAACACGGGGAAACCGGTTTTATCGTCGATGTAAAAGATGTAAAGAATGCCAGCCAATATGCAATAAGGCTTCTGACAGACGAAGAACTCTTCCGGCAATATTCCCAAAATGCCTTTCAGCATGCAAGAACACATTTTCACTCAAATAAAATTGTTCAGGAATACGAAGCGCTGTATAATACATTGCTTCAGCAAACAAGGTGATCCCATGCTTCCACAACCTTTTAAGAAAGCAAAACCGATCATTCGAAAAATTGAGCAGCACGGCTGTAAAGCATATTTTGTCGGCGGCTGTGTGCGCGACTATTTACTGCAAAGGGAAATAGGAGATATTGATATTGCCACTTCAGCTTCACCTGAAGAAATTAAACAAATTTTCACTAAAGTCATCCCGGTTGGGATTGAACACGGGACAGTCATAGTCCGGCATGATCATCAATCCTATGAAGTGACAACTTTTCGGATCGATGGGAATTATTCCGACCAGCGCCATCCGGATTCCGTTACATTTATCGATCGGATTGATGAAGACCTCAGGCGGAGAGACTTTACAATTAATGCACTTGCCATGGATGGAAATGGATATATTCTGGATTTATTTGAGGGACAAAAAGACCTCCGCGATAAACTGATACGTACAGTAGGAAATGCAGCTGATCGCTTTCAGGAGGACCCGCTTCGAATTATACGCGCATTGCGCTTTACATCCCGTCTTGGCTTTACGATTCATCCGGAAACAATGGAGGCGATGATAAATGTAAAGTCATCCATCCAAAGCCTTGCAGTGGAGCGAATTCAAAGCGAGCTGGCAAAGTTTTTTTCAGGACCGCATATTAATCAGGGACTGGATTATTTGAAAAAGTCCGGTGTGTATACTGAATTGCCGATTATAAAAGACAACCTGCAACTGATTTATATGCTGCCTAAACCAATGATTCCTTTACACTCATTTGGAGAGTTAATAGCATTAATGTATTATTTGGATGACAGCATAACGATAACAGACTGGGTGAAGCAGTGGAAATGCTCCAATAAAACGAAAGAAGAAGCGCTTCAGCTCAATACAGCCATTAAAGACTATATCACGTTTGGACTACATCCCTGGCTTATTTATAAACTGAATGAGAAATATTTTGAAGGATTTATCCGATTGATCCAATGCATAAAGCTTAACGGGGATCTTTCATTACAGGGACTAAAAGACAAAGCAGAAACATTGCCGATTCAGTCAAAAAATGATCTTGCTTTTAATGGTTACGATTTGATCGATCTATTTCCGGAAGCCGAAAAAGGTCCATGGATGCAGGAAACGCTGCACAAAATTGAAAAAGCGGTTGTCACCGGTAAACTGGAGAATTATAATGAGACAATAAAGGAGTGGATAAAATGGAATCCACCCGAAATAAATTAATCGGCCTTCTGGCAAAAGAAAAAGATAATTATATTTCCGGACAATTACTGTCAGATGAATTAAACATTTCCAGAAGCGCCATATGGAAGCATATGAATGAGCTGAAAAAAGATGGGTACCAAATAGAGGCCCAATCAAATAAAGGCTACCGCATTACAGGTTTTCCGGAAAAGTTGAGTGAAAACACGCTAAAATGGGGGCTGAACACAGATTGGGCAGGCACCAAAATTATACATAAAGAAACAGTTGCCTCCACTCAGCTTATTGCCCATGAAGCGGCACGCAATAACGCCCCGCATGGCACAGTTGTCATAGCCGATGAACAAAAAGAAGGAAAAGGCCGAATGAATCGCCATTGGCACTCAACAAAGGATCAAGGGCTTTGGTTCAGTCTGATTTTGCGCCCGGAACTCCAGCCGCGGCGGGCCCCTCAACTGACACTGCTTACTGCTGCAGTATTGGCAGATGCTTTAGGGCGGCATACACAAACGGAACCAATGATAAAATGGCCGAATGACATATTGATCAATGAAAAAAAGTGTGCCGGTATATTAACGGAAATGCAGGCAGAACAGGATCGGATTCAATATATTGTGATCGGAATCGGTTTAAATGTGAACCAGGAAGAAACAGAATTAACAGCAGAGACGATTAAAAAGCAGGCGACTTCATTAAAAGTGGAAACAGGGAAAAATTGGTCGATGAAAGCGTTGTTTCAAAACATTATTACAACTTTTGAAAAAGCCTATGATTTTTATATTGAAAATGGTTTTTCCGATATAAAGAAAAAATGGGAAAGCTATGGATTTAAAGTTGACCAACGGATTCAAATTAAGACAATGAACAAAAACCGGGAAGCTATATTCAAGGGTATATCCGAGGATGGTGCACTGGTGGTGGAGGATGATAACGGGGATTTACAAACATTGTATTCTGCAGAAATTGAATGGTTTAACAATAAGGGGGATGAAAATGTTAACGAGAAATGATCTGAAGAAAATGAAAGAGGAAAAGGACAAAATTGCAATGGTTACAGCTTATGACTACCCGTCCGCAAAATCCGCCGAGGAATCAGGTGTGGACACCATTTTGGTCGGTGATTCATTAGGTATGACAGTACTCGGCTATTCATCAACGATACAGGTAACCGTTCAGGATATGATCCATCACGCAAAAGCGGTAAAACGGGGGGCGCCAAATACTTTCGTTGTAGTGGATATGCCTTTTATGTCCTATCACATTTCCATGGAGGAATCACTCAAGTCCGCCCGTAAAATTATACAGGAAACAGATGCACAGTCATTAAAAATTGAAGGGGCAGCTGAAGAAAATCTGGAATTAATGAAGCGTTTAACAGAGGCCGGAATTCCGGTTACGGCTCATCTTGGCCTGACCCCGCAATCCGTGAATGTACTGGGCGGCTTTAAAGTGCAGGGAAAAGATAAAAAAGCTGCACGGCAATTGCTTGATGATGCCAGGAAAGTGGAGGATTGCGGGGCAATCGCATTAGTACTGGAATGTGTTCCCAAGGAATTGGCAGAAATAATTACAAATGAGATTGGTATTCCTACTATAGGAATCGGTGCCGGGATACATTGTGACGGGCAGGTATTAGTATACCATGATATTCTGAAATATGGTGTTGACCGGCTGCCTAAATTTGTACAGCCTTATGGAGATTTCAATCAGCAAGGAATTGAAGCAATTAAATCATATGTATCAGATGTAAAAAAACAGGCATTTCCTACAGACAAACACTCGTTTATTATGAAAAACAAAGCAAACCTACCAACTACTTAAAGCAGGGATTCATATGGAGATTATACGTTCTGTCCAATCATTAAGAAAAAAAACAAAATTACTGATCAAACAACATAAACAAATCGGTTTTGTGCCTACAATGGGATTTCTTCATGAGGGACACCTTAGTTTAATGAAAGAAGCAAGAAAAGCAAATGATATTCTTATTGTCAGTATATTTGTCAATCCGCTGCAGTTCGGTGAAAATGAAGATTTTGAACAATATCCGCGGGACGAGGAGCAAGACGAAAAACTGGCAAAGGAAATAGGTGCAGATATATTATTTATACCTGCTGTAAAAGAAATGTACCCAAAAAAAATGCAAATTTCCATGCATGTTACAGATAGAACGGAAATGTTGTGCGGCAGGTCAAGGCCCGGTCATTTCGATGGTGTTATAACTGTACTTACAAAGCTTTTTAACATGATAAATCCGGATAGAGTTTACTTCGGAATGAAGGATGCGCAGCAGGTTGCCGTCGTGGATCTGCTTATTCAGAATTTAAATTTTCCTGTTCAATTAGTTGGTCTGCCGACAGTACGGGAGGAAAACGGACTAGCCAAAAGCTCCAGAAATGTTAATTTGAGCAGGGATGAAAAGGAAGAAGCAATCTGGATATATAAAGCTTTAAAAAAAGGACAGCAATTCGTTATTGACGGAGAAAAAAATCCTGCTATGATTAAAAAAGAGGTTATGGATACAATCAAACATAATACAAGTGGAGAAATTGATTATGTAGAACTGTTAAGCTATCCCGGCTTAAAACCTGTAATGGAAGTGAAGG
The DNA here is from genome assembly GCF_010994035.1 of Virgibacillus aidingensis. Classification (GTDB taxonomy): domain Bacteria; phylum Bacillota; class Bacilli; order Bacillales; family Amphibacillaceae; genus Virgibacillus_N. Next base: position 22,135 of record NZ_WIXN01000023.1, on the reverse strand, counting down.
GACAAGTTATATTGGCTGCAGCAGTCCATTTTGAAAAGGCAAGGCTGATCGATAATCTTTTATTTGACGAAAGCGGCCGAACAATTCATGTTTTTAAATCAGAGGAGTAACCACCATGTTTCGAACAATGATGAAAGCAAAGCTTCACAGGGCAACCGTAACAGAAGCTAACTTAAATTATGTAGGAAGTATTACAATAGATCGGGAGCTGCTGGAGAAAGTAGGCATCCTGCCGCATGAAAAAGTGCAGATTGTCAATAACAATAATGGTGCCCGGCTGGAAACCTATGTCATTCCCGGTGAAAAAGGTTCCGGGGTTATTTGTTTAAACGGAGCAGCTGCAAGGCTGGTTCAAAAAGGGGATACGGTCATCATTATATCTTATGCCATGGTTTCAGAAGAAGAATTGGATTCCTATAAACCAAAAGTTGCCATCATGAATGAAAAAAACCAGATCGAGAAACTCATTGAAGAAGAACCGCCATTAACGGAATTGTAGGAACGCACAAGCCTAAAACTCTTATCGGATTAATGGATAAGGGTTTTTTTATTAAGCGTGCGAATGACCGGAAGCTGGCAGCAAACAGCTTTATCCGGATAATCTAATAATGAAAAGTGTGAAAGAGGTGAGGGCATGGACAGGTACACAGTAATTGATCTGGAAACAACGGGACAGTCCCCGGCAAAAGGCGATAAAATCATTGAAGTGGGTATTAACGTCATCGAAAACAATGAAATAGTGGATGAATACGCTACATTTCTAAACCCGGGCATGCCGATTCCGGAATTTATTACAAATTTAACCGGAATAGATGATAAAGATGTTGCTTCAGCCCCATTCTTTTCGGAAAAAGCGGAGGAAATAACGGCTTTTTTTAAAGACAGCTATCTTGTAGCCCATAATGTACCATTTGATCTTGGTTTCCTAAACGGGGAACTAAAGAATATTGGGTTGGAAGGATTAAAAAAACCGGTGATTGATACGGTAGAGCTGTCAAGAATATTGTTTCCAAAAGCTCCAAGTTTTAAATTGAGTCAATTAACCGAATTTCTGGATATTCATCATGATGATCCGCATCGTGCTGCCTCCGATGCATATGTTACTGCAAAATTATTAATAAAGTTAAAAAACAAACTGACTACCATGCCATATGAAACGGTTGACCATCTAATAAAATTGGAAAAAAGTCTCAAGTCAGATCTGTATCCTCTATTACAGGAACAGCTGGACAAATCAGCATTTTCCGCTTCCAACCCGCCGGGAATAGAAACATATCGAGGATTGGCATTTAAACAAATAGAGGAAACCGAGAAAGAAGATTTACATATCGATACCTCTTTCGGGGATTATTTGGATCATATTTATGAAGAAAACGGCGCACTGGAGCAAACTTTACCGGGGTATGAAAAAAGGGAAGGGCAGCGTGAAATGTCCGAGATAATACATGATGCCTTCCAAATGCATCATCATGCACTGATAGAAGCCGAAACCGGTACAGGGAAGTCACTTGCATATTTATTGCCCTCCGTTTATGAGGCGTTAAGAACCAAAAAACGATTGGTTGTAAGTACATTTACAACACAGCTGCAATCCCAGCTGCTGGAAGAAGAAATTCCTTTAATAAGAGAACTGCTTGGTTTGCCTTTTTCCATTGCCTTATTAAAAGGAAAAAACCATTACATCAGCCTGGAAAAGTTTGAAAAGGAACTAGCGGAAACCGATCATGATAATTATGATATTGCACTGACGAAAGCAATGATTCTCGTCTGGTTAACGGAAACAGACACAGGAGATATTGATGAAATTCATTTGCCTGCAAGCGGTTATTTATTTTATCAGCGTGTTTCCACAGATAAAGAAGGGTATACAGATACTTACTCACCATGGTTTAAAAAATCCTACTACCAAAAAGCAAAAAAGTCGGCTCAAAAAGCAGACATAATCGTGACAAACCATGCTTTAATCTGTACAGATATGTTTAATGATTATGAGATACTGCCTGCCTATGAAAAAATAATCATTGATGAGGCACATCATTTTCAGGAAATTGCAGCAAGCCACTATGGCCTGAAAATTGATTACGCAAATATGCTGTATACATTAAACCAAATAGGCTTGCACGGAGAAGAGTCTAAATTATTTTCTAAAATTCTACAGCAGCTTCAAGGAGATACCGATCATCTTCCATTAAGTAAATGGGATGAAATCCTTCTTCATGCAAAAAATGAAATAGATGATGTATTCCGGCAAATATTTCAATATGTTATCGAACAAAGCAACAGGAATAAATCATTAAGTGATGTCGGAAGGACCCAATATCGATTTGAGAACGAAAAAGAAAAATCGGATCAGTGGGGACTCATTATAGATATGGTTACTAGACTGATCTTCTATTTGCGTGATTTAATCCATATTCTTTCCATGACGGAAGAATCCTTTGCCAAACAGGAAAATTTCGATAAAATGGATAGGGATGAACTGAAAGGACATATGGAAACCGTTCAGTTGTTTATTGACCGGCTGGAGCATTTATTTTTAACAGAGGACTCCAATGATCAGGTCAAGTGGATTGAAATTGAAGCATCCGGAGCGAAGAATGCAGTTTATCTCTATAGTGAACCCATTGATATGTCCAAATTCCTGTCCAATGACTTTTTCAATAAAAAGGATAGTGTTATCTTAACAAGTGCTACACTGACAATGAAAAAATCCTTTTCATTCATACAAAATGAGCTGGGGATTGATAAGGAACGGCTTGTAACCAGGAAAATTGATTCTCCTTTTTCCTATCAGAGTCAGGTGCAGCTGCTTATACCAAATGATTTTCCTGATATTAAATACGGAAAACAGGAGGATTTTATTTATGCGACAAGTGAAGCGATTCTGTCATTGGCCGAAGTAACCAGCGGAAGAATGCTTGTCTTGTTTACCTCGTACGACATGCTGCGGAAAACATATTATATTCTAAAAGAAAACCTGGAGTCCCACCCGTTTGTATTGCTGGCCCAGGGAATTTCAAGCAGCAGCCGATCAAGACTGAAGAAGAATTTTCAAACCTTTGAACAGGCAATACTATTGGGTACAAGTTCTTTTTGGGAAGGTGTGGATATACCGGGGGATGACTTATCTGCGTTAATGATTGTAAGGCTTCCTTTCCAGCCGCCGGATCATCCGAAATATGAAGCAAAATCTGCTTATCTAAAAGCCGCCGGCAGAAATGCCTTTATGGAACTCGCTTTACCGCATGCTGTCATTCGCTTTAAGCAGGGATTTGGACGTTTAATCCGCTCAAAGCGTGACCGCGGCATCGTATTTATCTGTGATACACGCATTATCAATGCCCGCTATGGCAAATATTTTATTGATTCCATACCGGATGTGCCTTTAACCAATACGTCAACCAAAGAACTGATGGAAAAGGCAAAAGACTGGTTTTAAAAAATGGAGGTTCTGAATTCAGAGTTCCTCTTTGTTTATGAGATTCTTCCGGGAAACAGCCGATATGTAAAAAGCTGCTGAATTCCGTGTGGAATTCAGCAGTAAAAGTGTGGTATAGGTTGGAAGAATTTTGTCGACTAAAACTAAATGCAGGTAGTAATTTATCCCTGTTCTGTTATACTGTAAATATAATTTAGCTCTTCTGATCGACGTAATTTTATTATCTGTATTAAGGCATGAACCTATAACTAACAAATTTTGATAATCGGACGGAAACATTTTTATTGCATATAAAAATATTGCATTTTCGGATAAAATTCACCATTGGGATGGATAACTTATGGACAACGAAACATCTACAGTTAAAAAGTTCTTTAAATGGGCCGGCTTCAGTTTAGTAATCCTGTTTATTTCAGCTGCTGTTTACAGCATCTTTCTTTATCAGGACATTATGGGAGACAAAACGGATAATTTTGCTGAAACCGAGTCACAGATACTGGATGCCACCTCACTTGTTTCCATTGATAAAATGGAACAATTCAATGGTGCCGATGCCTACCATGTTGTATTTGGAGAAAATGACGCCAATGAAAATAAAATCATTTTTTATCCTTTGGAAGGACAGGAAAAAAATTTAACGATATTGGATGAATCTGAAATTGTATCTGAGGAGACTATTTTAAGTCTATGGAGCGAATCATGCTCAGAATGCGATTTAATCAAAGCCGTTCCAGCGATCGTGGATGAAAATGTACTATGGGAATTAACATATGTAGATGAATCAGACCGGTATATTTTAGATTATGTGTCCATTTATGATGGATCACGTTATGAACAGTACCGATTTACGCAAATTTTTAATTAGAAAGGGGATTCCTCCATGGAATTAGCAAACAGGGTAAAGACTTTAACACCTTCTTCAACACTTGCCATTACGGCAAAAGCGAAAGAACTGAAAGCAATGGGGTACGATGTGATTGGACTTGGTGCCGGTGAGCCCGATTTCAATACACCTGAATACATTCTTCAGGCTGCCAAAAAAGCAATGGACGAGGGAATGACGAAATATACCCCTGCCGGCGGCATTCCGGCATTAAAAGAAGCTATTTGCCGCAAGTTTAAAACGGATAACCGGCTTGATTACACGACAGATGAAATTATTGTGACCACAGGGGCTAAACACGCTTTATATACTTTATTCCAAGTACTGCTAAATATTGATGATGAAGTAATTGTTCCTTCACCTTATTGGGTGAGCTACCCGGAACAGATAAAACTGGCCGGCGGCGTGCCTGTCTATGTGAAGGCCGGGGAAGAAAATGAATTTAAATTAACACCTGAAGAGCTGGAAGCTGCCATTACAGATAAAACGAAAGCAGTTATTATCAATTCTCCAAGCAATCCTACAGGAGTAATGTACAATCGAGATGAATTAGAAGAACTTGGAAAAGTATGTTTAAAGCATAATGTAATTATCGTTTCAGATGAGATCTATGAAAAATTAATTTACTCCAACGGGGAACATACCTCGATTGCACAGATATCCGGAGAATTAAAAGAGAAAACCGTTATCGTAAACGGTGTTTCCAAATCCCATTCCATGACAGGCTGGAGGATTGGCTATGCAGCCGGGCCGTGGAAGATTATAAAAGCAATGACAAATCTGGCTTCCCATTCCACATCCAATCCGACATCCATTGCCCAGTATGCCGCTTTGGCAGCATATGAGGAAAGGCAAGACAACCTGGCTGAAATGAAAAATACATTTGCAGAAAGATTGGAATTATTATATGGATTGCTCAATGATATCCCTAATGTATCCTGCATTAAACCAGAAGGTGCATTTTATCTTTTTCCCAATGTGAAAAAAGCCGCTGAAAGCAATGGATTCTCCACAGTGGATGAATGGGTAAGTGCACTTTTGGAAGAAGAAAAAGTGGCATTGGTTCCAGGTTCGGGATTCGGTTCACCGGAAAATGTCCGCTTATCTTATGCTACTTCTGCAGAGGATTTAAAAGAAGCAGCGAAGCGGATTAAACGGTTTGTAGTAAACAATCAGGTTTAAAGGAGGAAATTTTTGTGAAAACTACGATCTCTCAGGTGCCGCAATATAAAGAGCAAACGGTAACCATCGGTGCTTGGCTTAATAACAAGCGCTCAAGCGGTAAAATAGCTTTTCTGCAATTACGGGACGGAACCGGTTTTATGCAGGGAGTGGTAGCAAAGAACGATGTAAGTGAGGAAGTATTTCAGCTTGCCAAAAACATGACTCAGGAGTCCTCTATGTACATAACCGGAAAAATTGTAGAAGATAAAAGATCTTCATTCGGATATGAAATGCAGGTAAGCGGTATAGAACTTATTCATGAAGCAGTTGACTACCCGATCACACCAAAAGAGCATGGAACCGAATTTTTAATGGATCACCGCCACCTCTGGCTTCGTTCGAAAAGACAGCATGCCATTATGAAGATTCGGAATGAAATAATTCGGGCAACTTATCAATTTTTCAATGACAATGGCTACGTTAAAATCGATCCGCCAATTTTAACAGGCGCCTCTGCTGAAGGAACGACAGAGCTGTTTCATACCCAATATTTTGATGAGGAAGCTTATCTATCCCAAAGCGGACAACTCTACCTGGAAGCAGCTGCAATGGCTTTTGGGAAGGTGTTTTCCTTTGGCCCAACCTTTCGTGCGGAAAAATCAAAGACAAGAAGACATTTAATTGAATTCTGGATGATTGAGCCTGAAATGGCTTTTGTGGAACATGAGGAAAGCCTGGAAATACAGGAGCAATACGTGAGCTTTGTAGTTCAGAGTGTACTCGAAAATTGTAAGCTGGAATTAAACGTGTTGGAAAGAGATACATCAAAACTGGAAAAAATCAAAGCACCATTTCCGAGAATTTCCTATGATGATGCAATTGAGCTATTGAAGGAAAAAGGTTTTACGGATATAGAATGGGGAGAGGACTTTGGTGCACCTCATGAAACAGCCATTGCCGAAAACTTTGACATGCCGGTATTTATAACAAATTATCCGGCTGAAATCAAAGCATTTTACATGAAGCCTGTACCTGGCCGGCCTGAAGTTGTATTATGTGCAGACTTAATCGCACCAGAGGGCTACGGGGAAATTATCGGCGGTTCGGAGCGTATAGATGATTTGGCATTAATGGAAGAAAGGTACAGCCAGCATAATTTAGAGGGAGAAGCTTATAACTGGTACCTGGAGCTTAGAAAATATGGAAGTGTTCCGCATTCCGGATTTGGATTAGGTCTCGAAAGAACAGTAGCCTGGCTATCCGGTGCAGAACATGTAAGGGAAACAATCCCTTTCCCGCGCCTGTTAAATCGCTTATATCCATAATAAAAGCTAAAAAATGCTTTCAAATGCATGAAAGCTCCTAAAAAGGGCGGATTCTTATTAACCGGCAGCAGCTTTTGATCATTGATGAAATGCTGTCCATCATAAGGGTCCCGTCCTTTTGTTTATGAAGGCAGCAGGTGAAGAAGCCATAGTTGTTTAAACGGAATGCAAACGTCCCGTTTTTACAATTCAGTAATCATCCAATAAAATTATTTCATGCTATAATAGTCGGGGGGTGTAATGAATGTTGAATAAACTTCCGCTGCAGGAAATGCTATTAAACCAGATTCAAATTCCTACCAGACTTCTTACATCTTATACTTCCTTAGGATTAAATGAAAAAGATGTCATGGTCATTTTGCAAATTCAGCGTTTCTTGCTGGAAAATAATGACTTCCCCACACCATATGAGTTAGCCGAATCTTTAACAGTCGATGAAACGGAATGTGCAAACATACTCCGTAAATTGATTCAAAAAGATTTACTGGCTATTGAGCAGCGGGAAAACGAAGAGCATAAAATCAGTGAAGCTTACAGCCTGGCTCCGCTTCTGGTGAAATTATATACAGACAAGCCTTCAAAAGAAAAAACAGAAGGAACTATCTTTATTTTATTTGAACAGGAATTCGGGAGACCGCTGTCACCATTTGAAATCGAAACGATCAATGCCTGGCTGGATGAAGATCAACTCGCTCCTTCTTTAATCAAAGCAGGATTAAGGGAATCCGTGCTTATGGGAAAATTGAACTTTAAATATATTGACCGGATTTTAAGAGACTGGAAAAAGAAGGGGATTCAATCAGTGGAAGATGCACGCAATGAAAGTAAGAAGTTTCACTCAGCACAAAAGAATCCGCCACAGCAGTATGCGGAGAAAAGAGATACATCTTTTTATTATAACTGGCTGGAAGGAGAAGACTAGGATCATGCTAACGAAAGCCCAGATAAGATTTTGCCTGGATGAAATGGAAAAAATGTTTCCCGATGCCCAGTGTGAACTGAACCACAAAAACCCTTTTGAATTAGTCATTGCGGTGCTTCTCTCCGCACAGTGCACCGATGCATTAGTGAATAAAGTAACTGCAGATCTGTTTAAAAAATACCAGGTTCCCGAAGATTATTTGGCAGTTACTTTGGAAGAACTGCAGCAGGATATCAGGTCTATCGGCCTTTACAGAAATAAGGCAAAAAATATTCGAAAGCTCTGTCAGATGCTGATAGATGATTATGGGGGAGAAGTCCCGAGTTCCAAGGAAGAGTTAATGAAATTGGCTGGAGTAGGACGAAAGACAGCCAACGTTGTTGCATCTGTTGCGTTTAATGAACCTGCCATTGCCGTTGACACCCATGTTGAGCGTGTCTCCAAGCGGCTAGCTTTTTGCAGATGGAAGGATTCCGTACTTGAAGTAGAAGAAACATTGATGAAAAAAGTGCCAAAAGAAGAGTGGAGCGCGACTCATCATCGCATGATTTTTTTTGGCAGGTATCATTGCAAAGCAAGAAATCCAAATTGTCCGGAATGTCCCTTGCTTGAAGTTTGCAGGGAAGGCAGGAAACGGATGAAAAAAGTGCAGGAGTAAATATCTTTTCATACTGACTAAATAAACATAGAGGTAAACCCAAATTGGGGTTTACCTCTATGTTTATTATTATCCGTCTCCATTATCCTCTTCTTCCTGGTCCCCGTCATCCTCGTCTTCTTCATTATCTTCATCTTCTTCCTCTGCAGGTACGGAAACAGAAGTGCTTTGCGTGTCGCCCCTGATACCTTCATTCGCCCCATTTTGGCCGATTGGGGTCACATTTATCGTATAATCCTCCCCGGGGGTTGCCCCGTCTATTTCAATTCCATTGGATTCCACGGTTTGCGTTTGACCATTTACACTTACTTCAAAGGAAGCCGGCGGTCCGTCATAGCCCCAGGTTACATCAATTATACCGCTTCCTTCATTGTAAGAGGCACTTAAGCCATTGACAGGAGGAATATTCCCGCCATTATTCTCCTCATTTTCTTCTTCGTTCTCGTTTTCTTCCTGTTCTTCCTCTTCATCTTCATCCTCGCCGGGAACACGAACACTCGTGGTTCTAGGCTCACTTTCCATATCATTTTCATTGCTTACGGCAATGACTTGAATTTCATATTCTGCACCGGTTTCCACTTCGGAAATCTCAATACTGGTATCCTCCGTGGAAGAGAGACTTTGCATCCCGCCGCCATCAATACTTACGCTCACATCAAAGCTTACTTCCTCATCACCTTCATAATTCCATTCCGCTTCAATGGCATTGTTATCCTCATTATATTCTGCTGTAAGCCCGCTCACCGGTTCCAGCTCATCAAATCTTTCCGAAGTACTGGATGGTTCGGTTCCTCTTACAAACAACTCTGTCACAATTTCCGAGGACGGAGTATGGCTGCTTGGAAGGGCTGCAGGATTGGAACCTTTTTCCACTTCTACCTCCACCACGGAATCCGGCCTGGTGAAATCCGGTGTTTCTATACCCTGGGATATTTCCTCCATTGTATTTTTAAACAGAGCATGCGGCACTCTGGTGTGACCTTGCGGAATGGGCGCACGGTCATCGTACCCGCCAGTCCAGGCAGAAATCGTGTAATTAGTTGAATAACCGACAAACCAGGAATCCGGACTCCCGCTTTCATCAGGCAAGCTTGTTGTTCCGGTTTTTCCTGCAACAGGGATTCCTGGAACATTTGCTTCTGTACCTGTTCCTTCCGTTATAACGGTCTTGAGCATATCAGTAATCATGTATGCCGTGTAATCAGACATAACCGCTTCCGGCTCCGGCTTAAGTTCCACAGTTCTGCCATCAGGGAATTCGACTTTGGTCACAGCATATGGTTCATTATAAATGCCTTCATTGGCAAACGCACGGTATGCACCTGCCATTTGCAGCGGGGTGGCGTTGGTATTAGTGCCACCAATTGCATCACGCACATCCATATAATCATCAGCAAAGTTAATTCCGAGACTTTCTGCAAATGGCTTTGCATTTTCCCGGCCCACTTCTTCCAATACTTTGGCTGCAGGAACGTTAAGTGATTGGTTTAATGCATGTCTGGCAGTCATCCAGCCGGCATAGGACCGGTTCCAGTTTCTGATTGGATTGGATCCTTCAACTTCATAAGGCTGGTCATCATTAAGCTGATGGTAAGTAGAGATCTGATTGTATTCAATAGCCGGCCCATAAGCCATAATCGGTTTAAAAACAGAACCCGGCTGCTGACCGCCCTGAATAGCATTGTTATATTCATCACCCTGCTGATTTCTTTTTCCGCCGACCGCCCGAATTGCTCCATTTTCCGTATCCAGCACGACCATTCCGGCCTGCATTTCATCATCCGGAAACGGAATTGGATTATTTTCGCTGTTTGACAGGAGAAATTCTACGTGCTCCTGTACATCTGTATCAAGTGTCGTATAAATTTTTAAGCCATCCGTATGAATATCGGCCCCATCCACTTTGCTTTCCACTTCTCTTTGCACCTGCTGAATAAATCCTGGATAAGGGGTGGAATCATCCGGTGTCTCATCGGAAAGCAGGGAAGGGATGTCGGTTTCTCTGGCTTCATCCGCTTCTTCTTCCGTAATCTTTCCGTGGCGTACCATAAGGGTTAACACGGTGTTCATTCTTTCTTCTGTTAAATCTGGATTATTATACGGGTTATAGGCTGATGGCCGCTGCGGCAAACCTGCTAAAATAGCAGCTTCAGGAAGCGTTAAATCATGTAAGTCATCTTTCCCAAAATAGGTTTCTGCTGCTTTTGCCACCCCGTATGCTCTGCTGCCGTAAAAGATTTTATTTAAATACATTTCGAGAATTTCTTCTTTTGTATACCTCCGCTCCAGCTGAAGTGCCAGCCATTGTTCCTGCACTTTTATACTTAACTTCTTATCCGGAGTCAAAAATGCATTTTCCACTACTTGCTGGGTGATCGTACTTGCACCTTCAGATCCAAAGCCGCGGGTAAGGTTGGCAATTACTGCGCCGCCTATTCGCCTTAAATCAATTCCGGAATGCTCAAAGAAGCGAGCATCCTCTGTGGCAACAACGGCATCGATCAATACTTGGGGAAGATCTTCATAGGATACCCTTGTCCGATCCTCATCACCCGCGAGCGTTGTTACAACTTCTTCATTTTGATCCAATACTACAGAAGATAATGGATCCGACAACTGTGCGGCATCCAGATCAGGCGCTGTTACAATCCAATAGGTTCCCACAGCACCTGCACCCAGTCCTGCTAATAACACAATAAGTAATATGCTTAACATTATTTTTTTCCATAACGGTTTCTTTTTAGACTTTTTTGCCTGTCTTCTTCCTGTACGAGTTTGGCTGTTATCTGCCATATCTCCATTCCTCCGTCCCTAAAAGTAAAGCTTATCTATAATAGCCAAATAATCGACTCTCGCCTGGTAATGAAAAGGGATCAAATACCCTTCTTGCTTCATCTGCTGGTACGAGATGGATTTCTTTCCGCCATTTAATTTGTCGTTCCAAAATAATAAAAGTTTCTCAAGAGGCAAATAATACGTTTCATTATATACCCTGAAACGGACAATTAAAAAACAAATCCCTCCATGATCTGCAGCTGATTTCATATGTTTTATCTGATGATCGTGTATATTCGCCAAAGGGAACAGTGTTTTATTTTTGGTTTCCTTGGCTTCAAAATCTATATATTTTTTTCGGTAGATCCCGTTATAGTCGGTCGTGGATGCTTGTTTAAAATAAGCCTCGGTAATAACAGCAGCACTTCTTTTCGGATAATTCACATTCACGATTTGTACAGGGGTCGGTTTTTTATGAATAACTGCTTTGTCTGCCTCAAGGTAATATTGGTTAGTTGTATTGATATCTTCCTCCAGCGTCATGCCGCGATTTCCATAAATTTTATTTCCCAGACCACTTTTCACAGCCCTGGTTTTTTTTGCCGTGTTTTTCTTTCCATTAGGATAATTCATTGTTCATCCTCCTAAGATCATGCTAAACCGCCTAATCATAAGTTGCAATTAAACCGTATAAAATACGCCTAACTACAGATAGTTATATCATAGATAACCAGGCTTATCATTTGAGGTTTTCTTTAAGATTCCTGCAGGTGTATTGTCACCTTGAAACCCTTATACTTTGAAGTGCAAACAATCATACTGCCGGAACATGCCTAAAAAACCGCATTTATGCAGACTGGCAGTATAAAAAATTACCTGCATGCCAAAATAGAAAGGCGAGTTTATCTATGAGACATAATCAAGAGGATCATACCTTATTACATTATATAATAAAAAAGGTAAAAAAACATAATACCGATAATATTAGCCGTACCGATGCCTACCTGCAGTATTATTTACAGCACCCTGAAATAAAATGGGCACTGATAGCAAGTATGGTATCAAGAAATGCAGGCTGGAATATGACGGATTTATATTTATCTCCTTTCCAACAATTATTCAGTGAAAAAGAGCTATTTAAACTGTTTATGACTTACGAGCGGGCAAATTGGCTCATATTTTCCGATGCTTATCCTCAATTGCTGATTTACAGCCAGTCCAAATTAATCAATAGGCCTTTATTCCATTTGCTGAAAAATTTTCGTGTTTCCTTATTTATGATAAAGGAATGGCATCATTTCTGGGAATATAAGGATAAGGACAGGCTTGTCAGCTCATTGATTATTAATGAACAAAATGTGATTCATTCTCCGGTTGTAAAGCATCCTTATTTTCAGCTTCATGTATTTCATCAAATGCCGTACTTTTTACAAAATATAATGTCGATGAGTGCCATTTTGCTCCCGACCAATAAAGGTTTATACGGTGCTTATGTACAGGGGTTTACCAGGCTGACTAACCGTATTGTTTTAGGAAAACGGATTGCATCCATCATGTTTCATCCCCATATTTATGATTATGTGCTGGATTATATGTTAACACATGAACATACAGGTTCCAGAAAAGATTATGAACGCTTTTTGAATTTTTCCTTCCCGTATGCCCCGGTGCTCCGCTTGATCTATCCAGCCGTCAGCCATGATGATTACATTCGCCATGACTGGTTTATTCAAAGAGGGTTAAAAAGTAAATGGAAAAGTCCTGTAACTAAGGTGGACAAGATGGAAATTGGATCAGCTTTTTACCGTAAGAGAAATATTTTATTTGCTTATTCACATTTAAAAAAAGCCTTAAAAGGCAAAAATTCATGAGCAGGCAAAAAGGGAAACTCCTTACCTGCTCATGTGCAAGTAGACTTTTGACCACTTCCTCACAGTATAAACGCTTATTACGGTTGTTTTGCAATAAATATTCCGGACCGTAACTTATTCCTTCCTTTTATTTATGTTGATGGCCTGTTCGGTCCATTCAGTTTTTTATCGCCTTTCTTTAAAGATTTTGAACGGATAGTCTCCGTTTTTTTTGCTTTATTTTTATTTTGTTTCACGATAATACCTCCTGTTTTTTTTACTGGTAAAGAAGTGAAAAAGTTGGGATGTAAAAGTAATAAAAAAGCACAATGTCACTTCTTTTGTAACCTTTCTTCTAGTTTTGTCGAAGATGAAGGATACCATTCATTTATATCGAATATAAAAATAATAGCAGGCAAATTTGTAAAAAGAGGTGATATCAATGGCATTGGCGGAAAAGAAGTATACTTTTGGAAACAATGGACTGGAAAAGAAAAGAGCGGTAGCCTCCTTTCAGGAATTACTGGATCAGATTCGAATCATGGATCAAAAACTGACGATGAAGGTAGACAGTGAAATATGGCATAAATATCAGGATCAGCAAAATAAAATTTACTATACAAAGGCGATGATTGACAGGGTAAATAATAATGGCAATTAATCCGGATATTTGTGATAAAATAGGTGCTAAAGTTGCCGAAAACTGATAAGGTGAAGGGAGCAGGCAAGTTTTAAAGGCGGTTGTTAATTATGAATGTAAAAAATCAAACAGAACAGCTGAAAAGACATGTAAGTGATTTAAAAACCAGGTATAAAACAAACGCTCCCCCTGAAAACAAAAAAGATAAGCAATATTTCCTGCAGGTGAAGGAAGAAACAGCACCTATTTTTCAATTGCTTGAGGAATGGGAGAAAAATGCACTTAAACTGGTGAAGGAAAGAAAAGTAAATGTGCATCCGCAACAGGTCACTTCCACCAGGGAAAATATGGAGTTGATGCTTATGCACAGTTATTATATTGATGCGAAAGAGAAGCGTTTCATGGAGCTGCATAATTCCATCCTATACATTTTTGATCAATTGCTGAGAGAGATAGAAAGGAATCCATCAGCAGCAGGGGGAGACAATTAATGAAAAAACAGTTATTAGCTGAAGCAAAAAACAGTATGAAAAACGCATATGTGCCATATTCCAAATTCCGGGTCGGGGCTGCATTGCGTACTAAATCCGGCGAGATTTATACAGGATGCAACATTGAGAATGCAGCATATCCCGTCTCCTGCTGCGCGGAACGTGTAGCCATATTTAAGGCGATATCAAATGGGGACAAAGAATTTGCAGAAATGGCTGTCGCTGCGGATACAAAGCGGCCAGTTCCGCCGTGCGGCTCATGCAGACAGGTGATGAGTGAATTTTTCGATAAATCAATGTCCATTCATCTTACTAATATACATAATGATATAAAAACAGTGAAGATGGAGGAATTGCTGCCATTTTCCTTTGAACAGGCGGATATGACAGACAAATAGCTGAAATTATTAGATGGCATTTTCCTTTGCCTGAAACATTGATGCAGATAAAAAAATTGCTTTCTTGATCAAAAGGAAGGATGCTGTTTTTCAGTTTCCTTCCTTTTTGCTATAATGAATATAATGGTATAATTCTATATAAGATTAATACAATTATCATGAACATGAAATAAGTAATCGAAGAGAAGCAAATATGGCATTTAATGAGGTGATGGCATGAATTCAAATCTTGGTCAGCTAACGGGGAAAGATATACTCGAAAAGGATTTTAAAACTGCAATGCGGGGATATAATCAGGAAGAGGTAGATGAATTTCTTGATATCATTATTAAGGATTATGACACTTTCCGCCAAGAGATTGAGAAGCTGCAGCAGGAAAATATACGTCTGAAAAAAAGTTCCCAGGAGCAGACAAGGACAAGACAGGCTCAGACACAAGCACAGCCTGCACCACAGGTGAATTATGATGTTTTAAAGCGGCTCTCCAATTTGGAGAAAGCAGTATTCGGCAGAAAATTTGCCGATTCAGATGGGTAAATGACTGATGTTGAACGCGCCTTGAAAATAAACTCCCGGCATGGTAAAATGAATAAGGACTTAAAAGTTAACTATTCATGTAATCGCTGTAAGTATTTTACAGAGGAAAGTCCATGCTCACACAAACTGAGATGTTTGTAGTGTTCGTGCTTGACGAAATCATAAGTCAAGGTAGCCGATAGCGGCTAACGGCAGAATAAATTCCTAAGTCATGCGTGATAGGGAATGATATTCTTGAAAGTGCCACAGTGACGGAGCTGTTATGGAAACATAACAGGTGGAACGAGGTAAACCCCGCGAGTGAGCAACCCAAACAATGGTAGGGGCACCCTTTATTAGGGAAATCAACCGAATAAGGGACAAGTCATAAAAAACTTGTAGATAGATGATTGCAGCCGGAGTACGAGGATGACCACCGATTGCAGTACAATGGCACAGAACATGGCTTATCGAATAGTTAACGGTCTTTAGTGGAAGAATAAACCTTTCTTATGGTATTTTCTATAAGAAAGGTTTTTTTCATTGCGAAAAAAGAACGTTGTATAGATCATATGCAGAAAATCAGCTAAAATGATCTGTGGGAAATGAGGAAAGAAGTCTTTTCATTCTTCAACAACGCTTATTTAGATGCAAATTGGAATGAAATCTTTTCTGATTTTATTTATATGATAGGTCAAACCTTTATATATTACATACGTAACAACCATAGAACGTTACCCTGAACCGGGAGGACTGAATAGGATGAATGAAGTAACACTGGTGGCTACTGCTGCCATGGGATTGGAATCTATTGTTGCAGGAGAGGTTAAACAATTGGGCTATGAAGTGGAAGTAGAAAACGGCAAAGTCATTTTTAATGCCCCATTATCTGCCATACCCAGATGTAATTTATGGCTGCGTACAGCTGACCGGTTAAAAATCGTTGTTGGAAAGTTCCCCGCTAAAAGTTTTGATGAGCTCTTTGAATCGGTAAAAGCACTGCCTTGGGAAAAGTATATTGATGAAGATGGTCAGTTTCCGGTTACAGGAAAATCAGTAAAATCCAAGCTTTACAGTGTCCCCGACTGTCAGCGTATTACAAAAAAAGCGATTGCAGAACGGTTAATGCTCAAATATGGAATGGCATCCAATATGCCTGAAACAGGCTCCCTTTATAAAGTGGAAGTAGCATTATTAAAGGATGAAGCAGTTCTGACCATCGATACATCCGGTGCAGGGCTGCATAAAAGAGGTTACCGCGCCGGGCAGGGGGAAGCACCATTAAAAGAAACATTGGCTGCTGCACTTGTCTTGCTTACAAATTGGAGACCTGATGATCCACTCCTTGATCCGTTTTGCGGTTCGGGTACGATTCCGATTGAAGCAGCGTTAATCGGACAAAACATTGCACCCGGATTTAATAGAGAGTTCGTTTCCGAAGATTGGGAATTTATTAAAGATAAGTATTGGGAAAGGGCATTTGAAGAAGCAGAAGATAAGGCGGATTACGATCAGAAGCTGGAAATATACGGATCCGATATTGACCATAATGCTGTTCAGATTGCAAATAAAAATGCAACAGAAGCGGGGCTTGGTGATTTAATCAGCTGGAAACAATTGCAGGTAAAGGATCTTCGCATTCATAAAGAAAATGGATACTTAATTGGCAATCCGCCCTATGGAGAGCGGATAGGAGATAAAAACAAAGTTGCCGGGATTTATGAGGAACTGGGAAGCATTATGAAAAATCATCCTTCCTGGAGCGTTTATATTCTTACGGCTTTTGAAAAATTTGAGAGCAAATATGGAAAACAGGCAACAAAAAAGAGAAAACTGTTCAATGGTTTTATTCAGACCAATTATTATCAATATTTCGGAAAAAAATCCTTCAGTTAAACGAAAGAAATCAGTGATGAAGTGTTCCTGGGCCGGGACATAATTCTATTTATTTGGATTTTATCCAGGTATAACCATAGTTATGTTCCAGCCTCATATCCCCCCTGTATTTTTGAACAGCATTTATCAAGTTAGGCTGTGGAAGCGCTGGATATGCTGCTGTATGTTTTTTATTTGTATGGGGGAAAATATAATCAACGGAAAATATAACTGTTTAAAGATGAGAAGGGTGAATCATGACATTTATTTGCTCGGCAGGAACCGGTATTTTGCCTTATGAGATTACAAAGCATGAAATTAAACCGTTGATCAGGGATATTTTCTCGCTCACCGACAGGGAATCAGGTAAAATTTTTCCTGTCTTTGACAATACATTAATCAAAAAAAGACAGTTTGCAGTGGAGCCGTCCTGGTTTAAAAAAAGACATACGTTTAAGGAGAGCAATGAACTTTATCAGCAGTCGGCGATAAAGTTTTCACTTGATGCCATAGATGACTGTCTGTCAAACAAGGATCTTCTTAAAAAGGACATTCCTTACGAGGCCATTGACATGGTTATATTTGTTTCCAGCACAGGTATCTCCACTCCGTCGATAGATGTTCACCTTATGAACGAACGTCCTTTTAAAAAAAGTATTCAACGGATGCCTTTATGGGGACTGGGTTGTGCGGGTGGTGCAATTGGGCTCACACGGGCACATGATTTTATAACAGCAAATCCGGATAAATCAGCATTAATCGTCTGCTGTGAACTATGCAGTCTAACTTTTCAAAAATCCGACCGGAAGAAGAGCAATATAATTGGAACAGCTTTATTTGGTGATGGGGTGGCTGCATCACTGGCAGTCGGAAAACACTCGCCGCTTCGTTCCTTCACTTTATCGAATATACCTCAGATTAAAAAAACAAGCTCCTCCACAAAACAGAACAGTCTGGACGTCATGGGATGGGAAATTACCAATAATGGCATGGAAGTGATATTTTCAAAAAGCATCCCTTCTCTTATCAAGAGCTTTTGGAAAGATCATATTACCGGTTTTCTGGAAGAAAATAATCTTCGGGAAGACATGCTTCATTCTTTTATTGCCCATCCCGGAGGCAGAAAGGTGCTTGAAGAAATGGAAAAGGCAGTGACAGTTTCCGGAAATAAATTTAAGCATTCCTATCAGATCCTGGCTAATCATGGCAATATGTCCTCTGCCACTGTTTTATATGTGCTGAAAGCCTGGATGCTGGAGAAGGCAGGAAAAAATGAAAAAAGTATATTATCTGCGATGGGGCCGGGTTTTAGCTCAGAACTCTTGCTGATGGAGTGGGGGTAAGAAGATGCCGCTGTTCATGTGGGTTTTATTTTTACTAATTATCACCCAGCGATTAATTGAATTAAGAATAGCAAGAAGAAATGAAAAATGGATGAAAGAAAGAGGAGCTATTGAAACAGGGAAGAAGCATTATAAATGGTTTATTATTATCCATGGCTTTTTTTTCTTTTCCATACTCATTGAAATAGTGCTGCGAGATGTTTCCTCCCTGCAGCTGAACTATGTTTTATTTCTGTTATTTCTATTAACGCAGATAGCGAGAATTTGGTGCATTTGGTCCCTGGGTAAATACTGGAACACTAAAATCATTGTTTTGCCCGGTTCTCCGTTAGTAAAAAAGGGACCATATAAATATGTAAAACACCCAAACTACATTGTTGTCGGAGCAGAATTATTCATTATTCCATTATTATTCGGAGCATATATTACAGCAGTCATTTTTCCAATCCTGCATATTCTTTTGCTGCGAGTACGGATACCATGCGAAGAAAAAGCATTAAATAAAGCAATAAGTACTTAAAAAATGAAGGCTGTCCGATATTGCCAGGCAACCTTCATTTTTTTATTTTTTTTATGAATTTCCGATCGGCCAATCGAATGGCGGCGATCCCGGAGGTGAATTTTGAATAATATCAACAAATGGTATCGTATAGGCAAAGAGAATCAACGCAATGGTGATGGCTACCCAAAGCTTATAGTTGTCAAAGAATTTTGGTGTTGGTTCGGCATTTTCTTCTTCCTCTGCAATTGGAAATTCTTCATTTCCTTTAGGTGCAAAGAAGGCGAGTTTTATGACAATGTAAACCATCAAAATAATGCCGATGAATAGAATTGTTCCCCCAATCGCCTGTGCTGCCTGGTACCAAATCCATTCAGTCGCTTGCTCTGTCCCCCCATATTCGGAATAGGAGGAGCGTCTTGGACCGCCAAGCAAGCCTTGAATATGCATGGCACCCGACATAATGGTCATTCCGACTGTCCAAATTATTGTTTGGATAATACCCAGTCTGTTAATCGCAGGAGTTAATGTTCTGCCTGTTAAATGGGGGATCAGCCAATAGGCGATACCAAAGAAAGTCAGAATAACTGTTGTTGCAACAGTGATATGAAAATGTCCTGTAACCCATATTGTATTGTGTACTACGGCGTTCATTTGGTGGGAAGCATTAATAATACCTCCGGCACCACCTGGAATAAATGCCAGCATACCAATAAACGGCGCCAGGAACCTTACATCTTTCCACGGCAAATGTTTCAGCCAACCGAATAAACCGCCAAACCCTTTTTTACGACCGGTGATCTCAAATGTTGCAAACATGGAAAAGGCTGTCATCAAACTTGGAATTACTACCATAAAGGTAAGAACAACCTGAATAAACTTCCATGTAGGATCAATCCCAGGCTCTGTCAGCTGGTGATGAAACCCTACCGGAATAGAGAAAAATAACAGCAGTACAAATGCAAGTCTTGCAAGCGAGTCACTGAATATTTTACCGCCGATAATTTTTGGAATGATAGCATACCAGGCCATATACGCAGGCAATAGCCAGAAATATACGAGCGGATGGCCAAAGTACCAGAATAAAGTACGGCTGACCAATACGTTAATGGTCTCTGCATAGCCTAAAGACCATGGTATAAACTGCACTAAAACAGCAACCGCTACGCCAAGGGAAGCAATAAACCACATAGCCATATTAATAACAACCATAAATGCAAGAAGCGGTGTTTTTTCGCCCGGATGTTCTTTTTTCCATTTGTACACCTGATGCCAGTTAACAAATGCAGCAATCCAGCTTCCAATAATAACTAAAGCCAACCCGATATAAAAGAGCGGATGTGCTTTTAATGGGGCATAAAAGGTATATAATACATTCGCCCTGCCCAAGAGAATCGTAATGGCAGCAAACGTGGTACCAAGAACCATTACCCAAAAACCAATCCATGCAGTTTTCCTCTGTTTATCCGACATACCAACCGTTTTACCCATGAGTGCGTGCTGGAAGCCAATGATAAAATAAGTTGTCATGATAAGTGCCAGAATTACTCCGTGAAGCGTCAATATTTGATAATAATCAATACCCCATGGAAGGGTAATAGTTCCTGACCGCACCAGGGTCTGCAACAGTCCCATCAGACCGCCGATGGCCAACGAAATAAATGCAACATATATGAAGGTCATATACAGCCTTGCTTCCTGCTTGGATATCGTTAAAGGAAGCCTTGATTTATCATAAAACCTTTCGAGTTTTTCCATTGCCATTATTCATACACCTCCAAAGTTGCATACATTAAATGATGACCTGTTCCGCAGTACTCATTACATACAATCGTAAATTCTCCTGTGCTCTTCATTTCCGTCTCCAGACTGCTGATATACCCCGGTTCAACCATCATATTGACGTTTGTTCCCGCAACATTAAACCCATGAACAACATCAGGTGAGGTAACCTGCCATAAAACGGTGGAACCTTTCGGAATGCGGATATGTTTTAATGGAGCTCCATCCTCATCTGTTCCAAAATCATAGTTAAATGCGGAAGCAACAACATTGATAATGTATTTATCTTCTTCCACCTGTGTTACCCCAAGGTTTTCTGGTTTAAATGCTTCATGCGCTTCTATATTTTGCGGATCGATGGTGACCCCATGACTTTGCGGATGAGTTCCAAGCCAAAAAGCACCAAACCCAAGAATTAATAGAAATACAACTAAAGATCCTATACCGACTATAAGCCAAATCTTTTCAAACTTGTGTAAATGCATGATTTATCCCTCCTTCATTTTTTCTATCTGATAATAAATAATGCATATACAAGAACCCAGCTGACGATAATAAATAGACCTACTAATAATACAGATATAAAAGTGCCTCTTAAATCCGGTTCCTTTTCATCATGTGTGACTTGTTCTTTCTTTTTCTCATCAATGCTTGCCATGGTTACCATCCCTTCATATAAAATTTCCTCTTGTTTTCATCATACACAAAGTATCAATAGAATTTATTACAAAATAAGATGGTTCACAATTTATTCAAGAATATGAATCCAGCGCTATACATGGGTTTTACTAACTTTTTAGTTAGTAAAGTTTGTGGCATAAATGTGAAAAATTTGTAGATAATATTTGAAAAACGGAACAAATATTCCCGTTCATGGGCAGTAAAATATACAGGAGTGATTACAATTGGCAGTTTGGATCTATTCCATATTTTTAATGATATTATCAGTCAGGGTTTTGGAAATATATTTATCAAAAAGGAATGAGCATTGGCTGGAGGAAAGGGGAGCCGTTGAGAAAGAAAAGAGGAAGTATAGATGGATGCATATGCTTCAAAGGCTATTTTTTCTGTCTGTTTTGGCTGAATGCCTGCTGCTGATTAAACCCGAGAAATTTAACGTTTTATTTTTGTTTTTATTTGTCCTGTTAACCGCTGGCAAGCTATGGTGTATGATTACCCTGGGAAGATTCTGGACGTTGAAGCATTTGAAGCTTCCGGGCGTCCTTCTTTTCAGAAGGGGTCCATACAGACTTGTAAAGGAGCCTTACAATGTGATCACTTTGGTGCAATTATTCATTGTGCCGCTGCTGTTCGGAGCGTATATTACAGCACTTATCTTTCCGATTGCCTATCTGTTTATGATGCAGGCAAAGCTGCCTGAAAGGGGAAGCTTATTTACAAAAGCTCCATTATAGTATGGTATAAATATAGGCACAAACACATGACGTGACTAAAAAACTTTTCCAATTTCTCTTCAGCTTACAAATTTTTATCATTTCCCATACAAATCGAGTAGGAGGAGGTGACTAACCTCCGACCTCTCACACCACCAGTACGTACGGTTCCGTATACGGC
>NZ_WIXN01000022.1 GCF_010994035.1 Virgibacillus aidingensis | reverse complement strand
CGGCCTCCAACTTCTCACCTTGACATCTGTTTACATACTGGTTGTTTTGTTCAGTTTTCAAAGAGCAATTTTTTGTTTGTCGTTTTTAGCGACAAGATATAATTTATCATGCCATTCAAGAATTGTCAACAGGATTTTCAAAAGAAATAAAAACACAAATAAAAGACCTGCTTCATTTACTGACAACAAGAAACATAATACCATAAATAAACAATAAATTCAACAGATCGACATAATTTTTTTAGGAATTATTTCTTCCGGTCAATATACCGGATCTTTCTATTTATAAAATGAGATTTTTAATCCTGCTCAATGGAAAGATTGATGTGTCTTACTGATTGTTGCTTCGCTTCGGCATATATTTTATGCATTCCTGTTCACTTGCGACTCTCCGAAACAGCTGGAACAGCAACTGATACCGTTCCCGCATCGCATGTTTAACAATATGATCAATACGGTGATCATCCAGATCCATTAATAATTCATCCAGTTCCCGTTTTAAAAGATATTCAATTTCTTTCTGTTCCATCTCATTTATTAATAAACCCAGCATTTCTTTGCACCTCATATTTCCTCTAGACTTGGTAATCACCATTTACCCGTTTTTACTATTTACAAACAGCTATATATATTTATTCGTGAAAAATGTTGAATTTGGTCGGTCGGACCATTTATCTTCAAAATACTTTATAGACCGGCTTAAACTTACTATTCCCCAAAAGTCTGGTATTTCATCCAATATCCGCTAAAAAAATACTCCTCTGAACCTTTGCAAAGTTAAAAACCCAAGCTATTTCCTCCGGACGGCTTGTTCTATTCTCTGCATAAATTCATAGGATTTAATATGAAGGACAAGGGGGAATTGTGATGCAGCATTTTTACGTTTGGCGGTTGGGCAAATGGAAGCGATGGAGTATTGTCGTTGCACTGGCATTATTCGCTGCTATTTTCATTTGGTTTGAACGAGATGGCACTTTTTCTGTTTTTTCCGGTGAAGGACCGACTGCGTTGACAAAAGGAAATGAAAATGAAACGGATATTGCATTAACTTTTAATATAAGCTGGGGGGAGGAAAAGGTTTTCGATATTCTGGATGAGCTGGAACAAGCGCAGGTACGGGGTACCTTTTTCGTGAGCGGGGAATGGGCGGAGCGTCACCCTGATATCGTGGAAAAAATCTCAGAAGGAGAACATGAGCTTGGCATGCTTGGCTATCGTTATAAAAGCTATCTTGACCAGGAAATAGACGAGGTGAGACAGGATCTGCAGATGGCAGAGGAGGTATTTGAAAAACTCGGATTTGAAGATACAAAACTGCTGCGGGCTCCCAACGGGCATTTCAACGAAGAAATTTTAGCTCTGGCGGAGGAAATGGGTTACCAGGTTATCCATTGGAATGTGAATACAAGGGATTGGGAAAACCCGGGTACAAATGTAATTGTGGATACAGTGATGAATGAGACCGATAATGGGGATATTATTTTAATGCATGCTTCGGATGCAGCAAAACAAACATCAGCGTCCTTAAAAACAATATTGCCCGGTTTGCAAAATAAGGGGTTTAACTTTGTTTCCATCTCAGAGCTGATTAATCAGGCACATGCCGAAACAGAGCTCGTGGAATAGTCTGCCCTATTAAAAATGCACCGTCCAGTAAATTTAGACGGTGCATTTTTTGTTACTTCTTCTTTTTACTTCCTTTTTCCGCCGCAGCTTTTATCCTTCTCGTTGACTCAAGGTCCCTTTCCCTGCCTTTACTGTGTTTTGACTTGGGATCTTCTTTTTGATTAATACGGTGGAGTGCGAGCAGCTGATACGTGTTACACACAAGCAGGACGACGATCATAATGATGGTATAATCATAGCCTTCCGTGCGCATGCCGGGAATCCATTCTATCGTTGTGATCACAACCATAAAGAACAGCGCAGGTATAAATGCACTTTTATTCGTTTCGTTTGCTTTGATTTTTGCAATGATCAGACCATAGGCCAATATGGCTGCTGACATTAATATATACCAGAAGACCGATACTTCTCCTTTTGTTGCCTGGTATGGGAAATACACCAGATCAAAAACGACAAATGCAACCAGCAAAACCTGTACGAGTGGCCAATATGAGCGGAACACCCCAAGACCGAGCCGGTTCAAAAATAAATAAGCAAAAAAACCTGTCTGGCTGACCACGGTAAAAACAAGCCCCACTCCCGTCAAAACAACAACTAATCCAAGCAGTTCAAATGCGTCAAACGGGCTTAAGAACATTTGATATTCGTCTGCCTTTACAAAAAAGCTTGTGATTAGCCCTGTGAGGCCACCAAGCATTAATGTTTTAAAAAAGAAATTCACTAATTTACGGGTATTCAAGTTCTTATCCTCCCAGTAAGTATTTAAATATTCGCCTTCATCATTTAAGCGGGAAACAGCCTTTACCCTTACTTATCAGGTGAAGTGGCACCGCTTGATGGATTAAGGCGAATCTAAAATTGCAGGTAGGTGATCAACAGCTTTTAAAAGCACAAATTTAACGACAGGCATTCACGGCTTACCCATGTCGCGACTACAAACAGCGGGATAAAGCCTGCCTCAATGAAAGATCAATATATCCTTTAAAAAGCAGAAATTGCTCAAAAAATGCTGATTCTTCCCATACGTATTCTAACATGAAGTACGACAATTTTCCTTTTCTTTGTGCATATTTTTTATTTTTGTCACTCATATTAGATATGAAGAAGCTTTTTTTGTTATAAACGAATTTTAACCATACAACGAGAAACCGTAATATGAGGAAAGGAGGTTTCTGTAATGATTCGCTCCCTTTTAATCAGCATAACAGTTCTGTCCGTTCTTTTTTTCAGCGGGTGTGGTGGCGGAAATGCCGCCCAGGAGGACCAGGATTATGAACAAACGAAAAAAATGGTTGTTGATATATTACAGACGGAAGACGGCAAGAAAGCATTAAAGGAAATTTTGGGAGATGGGGAGTTAAAGCAAGAGCTTGTCATTGAATCGGAAGAGGTCAAAGATTCGATAAATCAAACCCTTGCATCAGATACAGGCGCGCAAATGTGGGCTAAGTTATTTGAGGATCCTGAATTCGTGAAAAGCTATGCAGAATCCATGAATGAAGAACAGCAAAAAATGATGAAGAATTTAATGAGTGATTCGGAGTACCAACAGCAAATGCTCGACTTAATGCAAAACCCGGAAATCGAAGAACAGATGCTAAATGTTTTAAAAAGTCAGCAATTCCGCTCCCACTTGGAGGAAACAATTCAGCAGACGCTGGAAACACCGGTTTTTCAGGCCAAGATCCAGGAAATTTTGTTAAAAGCTGCAGAAAAACAGGGCCAGCAGCAGGAAGGTGAAGGCAGCGGCAGTGAAGGCGGAGAATCAAACGGCTCTGGCGGATCCGGCGGCGGTGGCGGGGGTGATGACAGCGGCTCCGGCGGTGGGTCATAAAAAAATATGTAAAGCGGACCTGCTTTAGGGGTCCGCTTACATTGTCACTCTTCCATCTTCGCAAGAACTTTTGATGCGATTTTATGATATTCCTGTCCAATTGGGTGATCTTCCTGATAAATACCCGGAGCAAATTCATCTTCTTCCTCATATGGCTGTTTCAGGGGCAGCTGTCCCAGCACTTTCGTTTTCAAAACTTCAGCCAGTTTTTTTCCGCCGCCTTGACCAAATACGTATTCTTTTTCCCCGGTTTTCTCACTTTCAAAATATGCCATATTTTCTACAACACCAAGGATTTCATGGTCAGTTTTTAATGCCATCTGTCCGGCACGCGCCGCAACAAATGCAGCTGACGGATGAGGAGTTGTGACGATGACTTCTTTACAGGTTGGAAGCAGTTCATGCACATCCATCGCGATGTCACCGGTGCCTGGAGGCAAATCCAATAATAGATAATCGAGATCGCCCCACTCCACTTCACTGAAGAAGCTGTTGAGCATTTTTCCAAGCATAGGACCACGCCAGATAATTGGTGAATTATCTTCCACAAAGAAACCCATGGAAATCACTTTTACGCCAAAGCGTTCAACAGGAATAATCTTTTCTGCACGTACGGCGGGACGGTTTTCAATACCCATCATATCGGGAACGCTGAACCCGTAAATATCCGCATCAATGATACCGACTTTTTTTCCGAGACGCATAAGCGAAACAGCCAAATTAACGGTGACCGTTGATTTCCCGACACCGCCCTTACCGCTGGCAACTGCAATAAATTTCGTACCGGTGTTTCCTCCCATTAGAGAGGACTCCTTTTCCTGCTCCACGGCAGGCTGGTATTTTCTTATCACTTCATCAGGAAGCTGTTCAAAGCGCAGGCCAACCGTCGTTGCTCCATTTTTCTTTAAAATACCGACGATTTCCTGTTGCAATTGCATTTGCTCACCGGTATTTGTCTTGGAGATCGCAATTTTTACACTGACATGATTCTTCTCTTCTTTAATTGTTACTTTGCTTATACCACCGGTTTCTTCCAGTGTTTTATGTAAAAACGGATCTTTAACAGGGTTGAGTAATTGTACGACTTCATCTTTTGATAACACCTTATGACACCATCCCTTTTTAGAGCTTTGATTAATAATGTATGCTCAAAAAGGAAACCGTTATTTCAATCGAAATCGCTTTCCTTTCCAATTTGAACATGACCATAAAATTTCATTCATCGCTAGTATAACACAAATCAGCGAAAATCTAAGTGATTTGAATCATGGATGGCTCATTGCCCGGTGGTGTCATTCTTCCTCTTCCGGTTCTTCTGTCACATACCGCAAAATCCCCTCATATATACTTGCAGCCATTTGCTGCTGATAGTCTTCCTGTTTCAATAATTCCCGTTCCTGTTCGTTCGATAAAAAGCCAATTTCCACCAGTGCCCCTGGTACCTCTGCATTTTTCAGAAGATACATGTTATTAATCGCAAGCGGACTGCGCGTCGTGTTTTCCATATTCCTTATGATTTCCTGCTGGATCATTGTTGCCAAGTGCCTGTTTTCATCTGACCGGGGATAATAAAACGTCTGTGCACCGTGCCATTTTGTGGATGGCAAAGCATTTAAATGTAGCGTAATGAAAAAGTCCGCTTCTTTTTCATGAATAAATTCCAGCCGGTTTCGAATATCCTCAGCTTTTCTTTTTGAAAGCCCTTGCGTATCATCGGCAGCCAAATCACTGTCTTTTTCGCGGGTCAAGTAAACGATCGCTCCTGTTTGCAGCAGATATTCCTGGATTTTCTTTGAAACTACTAATGCAATATCTTTTTCCAGTGTTTCATCTTTACCGACGGCTCCCCCGTCAGGTCCGCCATGCCCGGGGTCAATGACAATGGTTTTTCCGCTGAGCGGCAGTGACCATGCCTGGTTCCAGGTGGTATCGCTTTGCATGATTGGAAACTGGATAAGAAAAATCAATACAGCTAAACCAATACACCATAAAAAAACCTTTTTGAATTTCGACATGTACTCGTCCCCTTTTATGCTATCTCATCCTATTTTATGGCCTGTCTATTGTAAATATGCCTATACATATTGGAGAAGAGAGGAGGAATACTATTAGATGGCAAACACTGTGCTTTTTTATTGTTTCATCTGTCGAAAAAAGTGGTATGATGAAAGAAAGATATTTCAGAAAGGAGTTTCAGCATTTATGGATTGGCTTGGCATTGGCATCACCCTTCTTGGGGCAGCATTTTTAGTATTAGTTATTTTATTAATCAAACCGTTACGCAGTCTGACCGGCACATTGGATAACCTGAAAAAAACGACAGCTTCTCTCCCGGAACAAGTGGAGGGCGCGGCTTCCCAAGCGACTGAAGTGATTCAGCAGGGAAATAAAACATTAAATGATGTAAACCGGAAAATGAATGAGCTAAACCCTTTATTTGCGATTATCGGAAATATCGGACGGACATTAAATACATTATCCTCCTATATTGTTGATGTGGTATCAAAGGTAAACATGTCGACCACCCCCTTACTGGACAAACTTATGAAACGAGAGCATATGGAAGCTATACTCAGCGTTGCCACATTGGGATATGTTCTTTTTCAGAAGAAGAAGCAGTAGGCGTTGCAGGACTGTAATGAGTTGGATGAGAAAGAAGGTACAGCAGTTTCAGATGTATTTGAAGCCGGCGGCGGGTGTTTTCGCAGGCGATCAAAACCGGAGACGAATCGGCATGTTAATTCGAATACCAGGTATCCCGGAGTAATCGTAAATACCCGGGGACATCGTTTTTTCTGTTTATTCGAGTAACCTCGAGGAGGTCGATCCATATTCCGCTTTTGCTTTTATTTACTGTTTTGAAATGAACAGCTTTTTTCGGGCGGAACCGATACACGAGGCGAATGGGTTTAAGATAATACCGGTAATAAAAAAATCCCTTTGCCAGGGATTTTTTTAATTGCCATGTTCCGCTTTTACAGCTTTTTTTATTTGTTCTATTTCCGCTGCTTTCTTTTTACCATCCTCGTATATTTTACGTTCCATCCGCTTTAATTCCTGAAGAAAAGGTTTGTTTTCCTCGAGCTGCAAACGCTTAGAGGCATAGTTTTTTATCATCCACCCCAGGGCTATTCCTGCAGCACTTCCTATTATGATGGATGTAAGGTCCTTTTTGTCCTTTTCCATATTACTTTACATCCTCATTCTCATTTTTTTCCCTTTTTGCTTCTCTCCTGCGCTGCAGCCAGTAATACCCCAGCGCAAAGGAACCATACAGACCGCCAAGCTTATTTTTATCCGTTACCTCTTTTGCCTCGCCTGTTTCCTCTTTCAGTGATTCAGTTATGTTCACCAATGAAGAGGAAAATTTACGTGATATATTTCCTGCATCCCCTACTACATAGAAAAGCGGACTCAGCTGCTTTAATTTATCATTTACATCAGCTAATGTCTTGTTGCTTTCACTCATTAGTTCGCCGGTTTCCTTCACAATTGTATCCATTTGATCCGGCAGTCTGTCCATCGTTTTTTCCACACCTTTTAAAACACCTGCCAGATTTTGCAAGGCATGGGCAATAAAAATAGCAATGACTAAAAATCCAATTCCGATTAGTAAAACCCCTACTCCCGTTAATGTCATCATTTATCCCTCTTTCCTGGTTTGTTTTATTAGCGCTCGTTCCGGTCTCTCAGCCGGCAAATTACTTTTAGGCTGTTTCCATTTGGAATATAAGAGAACTGCCGCTTCGCTCCATTTAAGTCCTTCCATAAATGGTTTTGTTTTTTCGTTCATTTCATCATTGGTCATATTTTTATGGTTGGCCTCCAGCCATTGATTAACATTGTTTACTGATGTTCCTACATCCCCAATGGCTTCAAAAACATCATCAGTAGCCTTCAGCTTGCTGCTGGCATCTTCAAGCATGGCATCTGCCTGGTTGATTGTTTCCTTTATATGCGGCATCATTGCTTCGACTTCTTCCTCTGTTTTGCCTATGGTGGTTTCAACAGATTTCAGCATTTTGGATATCCGGTACAAAACGACAGCAATGTAAACAACCACAACGGCAAATGCTATTGAAATAAGTAAAATGGATAAGTAAAAAACTCCTGCCACGAAAAAACCCCCTTCTTTTAAAGCATTATACCACTTGTTAACCTAATTGAAACAGCAGAATACATTGACATGGATTCAAGCTTAAACCTATCGGGTATAGGTTCATAAGGAAAAATCTTTACAGTGGGACGAGCATGTATGTACAGGCCCGGGTTCCTTATCCCTTTTTGTCAGTCGATCATAATTTTGGGACAGTGTACCTGTCCCCCTGTCCCACTTAATGGAGGAATGTGTATGTCGAAGTTAATCAACTTTGGGAAAGACTTTATGACTAAATTTCAGGAAGACAATGTTCCTTTATTGGCTGCAGCTCAGGCTTATTACTATCTTTTGTCAATTGTACCATTATTAATCGTAGGTTTCGCTATTATTCCCTATTTAAACATTGAGCCGGTCCAGGCTGTCAATTTTATGGCGGATGCATTGCCGGAAGGACTTGCTGCTGTGTTGGAAGAAAATATTATCAGTCTGGTTGAGACGCCCCGCGGCGGTTTATTAACGATCGGGATTATTGGTGCATTATGGTCTGCTTCTGCAGGAATAAATGCGTTTATCAAATCAGCGAATGAAGCATATGATGTCGAAGAAACCCGTAATTTCGTCGTTGTTCGCCTGATTGCACTTGGATTGACAATTAGCATGATCCTTGCCATTGTTATTGCTATTTTGCTTCCTGTATTCGGCAATGTCATTCTCGAATTTATTACAAATTTCTTAGGCTTAACCGTCGGCATGACTCTTTTGCTGCAAGTTTTGCGCTGGACCATCAGTATTGTCGCATTAACAGGGATTTTGCTATTATTATACCGGTTTGCGCCAAATAAAAAACTTCCATTTAAACATATCATTCCTGGTGCTGTTATTGCCAGTATTTTATGGCAGTTAATTTCACTTGGGTTTTCCTTTTATATCAGCAACTTTGGAAGTTATGATGAGACCTACGGCAGCCTTGCCGGCATTATCATATTAATGATCTGGTTTTTCCTGACAGGAATGGCTCTCATGATCGGCGCAGTCATCAATGTGCTTTACCACCGCAGAAACTGAAACACCGGGATGGTCCCTGTTACTGCTCCACAGGAGTACCATCCCGGTGTTGCGTTAGCGTGCGAGGATTCCGGTTACAAGATATTCGCTCCAGTTGGGGTTGCCCCCAAGGGTGATCTCCCTCCAGGTTGGTCTGGTCAGCTTCAGCGGAGTAATAAACGCTGCCCCGTCCCGGAATTGGTTCTCCCTTTTTTCTGCGATCAATTCCTCTGGCTGGACACCTGCCGTAATCTCCAGCATGGAGTCCATGAGTATGCCTGTTTCCACCGGTTGTTTCATAAGCCTGCCTGCCTCTGTCATTTTCCATACTGCTCCATCTGTCAACAGATGATCATAAACGACCGTGGCGCCAAGTGATTCATTAAGTGTGATGCTTGCCTCTCCATGATAACCGGGAAGGATCTCTTCCATCTCCGGCTGGACATCTTCTTCAAAAGCAATCCGAAAAGCATAGATGCTTTCTCCTTCACCGGAGACGTTCTCCGGATAATCATTGATGCCGCTTACCGTTCCATCGAGAAATGTTTGTACGTTAGTTAATTCCACTAATGACGGGAGACCTTCCTCCACTTTGTTCCGCTCTATTTCCGTTAACTCCCCGACTGCCTCCAGTGTTGTCGACTGTATAGTCACAATCGGATCCCCGAGATCGGTGGCAATATCTTTTATTTTTCCATCATAAGGACTTTCCACTGTTATCGTATCACCGGTTGTCTGCAGTTCTGTCAGCTGATTTTGCAAACTTTGCAATGCCGCCTGCTTTTGCGCAAGTTCATTTTCCTTTTCCAGAATAAACTGCTCCTTCATCAATTGAGCCTCCACCGGATCCTGCGGAAACTCAATGCTTATTTCCTCCTCCGTCATCTGAAACATAGGATTTTGACCTGCCGGCGGTGCTGATTCAGGAATCTGAAAAGCATTCATTTCCGTTATTGCCTGTTCAATCGCAGGTATTTCTCCATTAATTTTCTCCATTTCCTGCATCAGATCAGCTTCTGCCTCATAATAATTATCAACCTGGTAGGAAAAAAGCGGGTCTCCTATTGAAATTTCCTCCTCTTCCTCTACCAGGAATTCCTGAAAGCTTCCCTCTGCTGCATCAAAGTAAATATGCTCTTCCTCATCGTAGGCAAAAACGACATGAGTATGCAGCTCCTCGCGCACATCTGCCAAAAAGGCATCAGACCAGTCTTTAATATACGAAATTCGGTCAACCCGCGCTTCCTCATCTGCATAAACAAGCAGAAAGTTGACCGCGATGAATATGGCGATGGCTGCTTGTATTATTCTTCTCCGCCTTTTCATTCAAACCACCCACTTATAATACGCGTATCCACCGCAGCTATAGTTGCTGCAAGTGCCCACATGATAATATGTAACAGGATGACGATCAGCCATAGCCATCTTTTCCGAATGGCATGGAATCCGCCTATGTATCTGATTTGAAACCAAATAGTCCATAACTGAAATAAAGAAATTGCCCCAAAAAAGTAAATAAACCAATTTATTTCCATGAAGTACGATGCCATAATGCCAAAGGACAAGGGAGACACATACCATTCCAGTCCAATTAATGTTGCCAGCGGCACCCAAAGTATTCTTTCCAGTAACAAGACAGCAAGCACAATCTGCTGCATAATGACCAATTTTTTATAAGGTATCCCTGTAAACGCATAAATAATCAGGGAAGGAATGAAAAGCATAAATGCCGCGAAAATCAGTGCATATACTCCCCGCCCCAGGATAAACCAATATTTATACTGTTCATATTCTACGCCTGATGCTTCAATAGCTGCAGGAGAAAGTGGTGTCGAGCCTATCCCCAAATAAGCCATCCACATGTAGATAATGACACTGGCCAACGCCAGCAGCAAACTGGTTTTCCATATATTATACAGTTTCTCTGCCTTTCGAATTCGAAATAAATGATCCTCCATCGAGCGAAAAAATTTAACTAGATTCATATAATATGCCATCAAATCATTTCCTTTTCTGTATCCCCGCAGTTGATTTTTTATGTTATCAGCATAATGCTGCTGGTAATAATTATCACCTTCAGAGCAGTCGACAAAATTCTTCGTTTTTTCAAGGTAAAAAAGAATGGAACAAAGGTGAAAATTGTCTATTCCGATTGCATTTATTTTAACTTAAAATTCGCTAAAATACTATGGATTTTACAAGTTTTTCATGAAAGAAAAAAGACTTGCCGCTAAAAAGCGACATAAGTCTTATGAAAAACCTTTATATAAATCCGGGAAACAGGATAAAGGTCCCGGGACTATATTCTTTCAGAAGAAATCCGCAAAAAATGTCTTCTTTTCCGGAACCATTTTCTCTAATTGCAGGATTGTATCCTTATCTGTTTGCAGTTTTCCAAGCCGGAAGTAATCGACCGGTCTCCTGTAGCCCAGCAGCATACCTGCTAAAATCTGAATGGAGCAATACACTATTTGATGGCCGGATACACCTCGCACATGTGTAACCTTTGTTTTTCCGTTTTCCACCCTTAATTGATAGCCTCCATTGTTTTCCGGGAAAAATGTATCCTCCACTTGAAATGCCAGGCTGCCATTCCCCTGAAATGGATACGCAGCCAGAAATGAAGCTGCATCCACGATTCTTGCCATGAAATACGGTTTTAATTGTTGTTCAAACCGGGGCTCGTCCACCAGCAAAGCAAGCTGGTCATCCTCCGGAACAATCATTTCAGCATTTTCTGCCATGGAATCGTGATTGCCAATGAATTGTAATAATAACTTCCGGCCATTCAATGTATTGTAGACGATTTCCTGTACGAGAAATTCATTATTTTTCACGGTAAAAATAATATAGCCTTCTGCTTCATGCCGTGGATTATAGGCAACAGCAATATGGGCGTTATCCTTTAATACACGCTGTTTCCACCACGCTTCATCTCTTGTAAGCATGCCATTATAGGATGCAGCATAGGATGTGTACAGCTGATGCAGCAAAGAAGGATTCTCTGAGACACGCCTAACGTAACCATTTGCTCCCCAATCCTTTTTCAGCTTGCTGACAGGGATGGAATAATGCTGCTGGGTAAATGCGTGCTCCCAGCCATATTGGCGGTAAAAGGGAAAACTGAATGGATGCAGAAAGGAAAGCTGCTGCCCGTTCTCCTTCATATCATGAAGTGCATGCTGGAGCAGCTCCTTCACCATCCCCTTCCTGCGGTATTCCGGCCACGTGGCAACGGAGCTGATCCCTCCCATTTTAAAGGGTTCTCCATCTATATAACAGGCAAGCGGGATAATATGGAGTTTTGCTGCCAGCTCCCCGTCTTCCATCCAGCCCCAGATTTTATGCCTTTTTGCTTCAGCTTTCTTTTTTTCCAGCTCTGATGTTGACAATTCATATTGAAATGCATATTGGGATAATTCAAAGATTCGGTCGTAATCTTTTTCGTTTAGTTGTTTAATGTTAGCCATGTGCACCTCCGCGTTGTATAGGATTTCTAATCATTATACCTTAACACTGCTGGAAAATCAGTTCCGGGAGTAATGCTTCTTTAAATTTGGGAAGCTTCCATTCTTAGATACTTCAGAACTTCAGCTTATACTTCCAAAAATAATCCCAGCACAAAAAAGCCCTCTCCTCCCTGCGGAGAAAAGAGCACGATATTGACCTACAACACTTTCCGCAAAAACTCCTGTGTACGTTCCGATTTTGGTTTCGAAAAGATTTGCTCCGGGTCTCCCTCTTCTTCAATCTTTCCTTCATCCATAAACAGCACGCGGTCACCTACCTCTTTCGCAAAACCCATCTCATGGGTAACAACTACCATCGTCATCCCTTCTAATGCAAGCTGCTTCATTACCTCAAGCACTTCCCCGACCAGCTCAGGGTCCAGTGCGGAAGTAGGTTCATCAAACAGCATTACCTTTGGTTCCATTGCCAGTGCACGGGCAATGGCGACACGCTGCTGCTGGCCGCCTGACAGCTGGCTTGGATAATTGTTCTCCTTATCTGAAAGTCCCACCTTATCCAACAGGGCTACTGCACGTTTTCTCGCATCTTCCCTGCTGATTCTCCTCACCTTTTGTGGCGCCAGCATAATATTCTCGATTACCGTTTTATGCGGAAAAAGATTAAACTGCTGGAACACCATTCCTACTTCGGCACGAATTTCATTAATATTGACCTTTTTATCATTTATATGGTCTCCATCAATAACCACATCTCCGCTTGTCATCTCTTCCAGCATGTTCAGACATCGAAGCAGTGTACTTTTTCCCGAACCGCTTGGACCTATGACGCAAACTACCTCCGATTCATTCACCTTACAATTAATATTCTTTAGAACTTCCAAATCGCCAAATCTTTTATATAGATTCTTTACTTCAATCATTGAATATCCAACCTTCTTTCCAACAGGCGTAATACTAAGGATAAGCTTAACGTGATCACCAGGTAGAACGCCGCCACCGTAGTGTAAATTTCCACGGCATTAAAGTGATTTGCCGCTATCAGCCTTCCCTGGAAAATCAGCTCCGGAACGAGAATGACCGATAAAAGCGAGGTATCCTTAATACTAATGATAAATTGGTTGCCGAGCGGCGGAATCATTCGTTTAAATGCCTGGGGCCATATGATATAGCGCATGGTCTGTCCATGGTCCAGCCCTAAAGAACGGCCTGCCTCCATTTGTCCTTTTTCAATTGATTGAACGGCTCCCCGAACAATTTCCGCAATATAAGCACCGGAGTTTATCGCAATAACAATAACCCCTGCAAGGATTGATTCAATATTCATGCCTATAATTAACGGCAGGGCAAAGTAAATCCAGATTGCCTGTACCAGAACCGGTGTACCGCGAATCACTTCAATATAAACCGTAGATATTCCGTAAATAATTTTATTTTTTGCCACACGGCCCATGCCGAAAACAGCTCCGAGAATAAAACCAATTAAAAGGCCGAGCACAGATATAAGTAATGTATAATACAGACCAG
The DNA here is from genome assembly GCF_010994035.1 of Virgibacillus aidingensis. Lineage (GTDB taxonomy): Bacteria > Bacillota > Bacilli > Bacillales > Amphibacillaceae > Virgibacillus_N. The sequence continues at coordinate 62,915 of NZ_WIXN01000022.1, read as the reverse complement.
TCATCAACTGCGGAATAAAGTCAATAACACCGGCCCAATTGAATCCAAACATTGTTTCACCTCTTCGTAAGCTTCTGGGTTTGTCTCATTTTTTCTATAGTTTAAGTAAGCTAGTACTCGCCCGCCCTTAGCGAGCAGACATTTTTCCTGTACGCAAAATTTAATAATTTTTTGCTGCGCTGCTATACTTCTTTGGGATTGTGGTACGGCAGCCCCGCTCCACCATAAATATTTCTAACATTTTATACTTCCTTAACGTGCGAAAAAGGGTGCAACGATTGTTGTGTTACACCCTTTCTTTCCTGAAGAGTATCTATCATTATTCAGGTGCCTCTCCAAACCATTTTTCATAAATCTCGTCGTAAGTACCATTCTCTCTTAATGTTGCCAAGGCATCATTAATGGCTTCCACTAATTCTTCCTGCCCTTTTGAAATAGCAATGCCATAGTTTTCAGCCTGATATAGATCTCCTACCATTTTCAGGCTGTCCTGCCCCTGTGTCTGAATATAATAGGCAACGTTTGGAGCGTCATAAAGAATTGCATCTACACTTCCATTTTCTACTGCCATATAAGCCTGATCCAGCTGTTCGTACTGGTTGGCTTCCGCGCCATCTATATTTTCCTCAATATAATCGGAACTGGTGGAACCGAGCCTGGTTGCAATTGTTTTGCCTTCCAGATCATCTATATCATTAATATCTTCATTATCAATATGAACACCGATACTCAGGCCGGATTCATAGTACGGGTCACTGAAATCAACCGACTCTTTCCGGTCCTCCCTGATGCTGATGCCTGCAATCGCTATGTCAAAAGAACCTGTCTGTAGTCCGGGAATAATGCCATCAAAATTGGTTGTTTCCAGCTCGATTTCAAAGCCGGCTTCATCTGCTACTGCATTAATTAAATCAATATCAAATCCTACATATTCGCCATCCTCGTAAAATTCAAATGGCACGAAGGATGAATCGCTTGCTACTACATACGAATCCTGCAGTCCACCTCCGCTTGCCTCATCATCACCGCATGCTGCAAGTGCTATTAACAGGAAAAGTGAGACAAACAGGACACTTGCTAATTTCTTATGTCTTTTAAACACGCTAACTTCCTCCCTTTACATAAACACTATTGAAAAAATTGTGTCTGTTTCATAATATTCATTTATTTTACCAATAATTCCTTCTATTTAAAAACGTCCTATGCATCTATATTTGGGAAGTCTTTTTCTTATAAGTGATTGGAAACATGTTTAAGGGTAAAGTGCGTAAAATTATTGCGAAATACTTTCATATACTTAATATTACTTTAATTTTGTCCATTCATATGTTTGATAAAAACAGTTGAAAAAGGTCGAATAATCGTTTCGGTTGCCATCTCCTCCGGCTTAAAAGTCTGTTCGTGTTTCTGTTAATACCCAACTCTTATAAGGGTTCATTGCCTGTTAAATTTCTTATTTTAAGGTATAATAAAGTGGAGAAAATAGTAGAGAGGATAAAAAATGAGCAAAATTCTTTTCATCGTAATCATCGTTTCATTTTTAGATACATTTATCCAATTGCCGATTATTACACCATATGCATTGGAATTAGGTGCTTCCCACCTTTTAGCAGGCTCCATTGTTGCTGTTTATTCGCTGACCAATATGGTCGGCAATATTTTTGGCGGCCACTGGATTGACCGGTACGGCAGAAAAAGGATGTTGTTTGCAGGAATGTTTTTTGCAGCATTTATTCTTTTGTTTTATCCGCTTGCACAGAATGGGTGGCATCTGTTTTTTGTGCGTTTTCTCCATGGTTTGGCCGGCGGGATATTAATCCCGGCAGCATTTGCCTATGTAGGTGACAGGTCAAAATCAAAAACCAGGGGAAGATCCATGGCATTTACCGGTGCAGCCATCGGAATCGCAGCCATTGCAGGACCGGCGATTGGCGGTGCGATGGCGGCAAGATCACAGGTGGAATACGTTTTTATTTTCGTTGCTGTTCTGTTTTTTATCAGTACGTTTTTAGTTCATAAATTTATTGATGAATCTTTTGTGTCCACGGAGAAGGGGAAATTTTCCCTGAAGGAGTTTATGCCGCTTCTGAAGCATCCGCTGGTTCTCCAGGCTTCTCTTGCAGCTTTTGCGTTAATGATCAGCAATGGGACTTTGGCATTTGCCTTACCGTTAAAAGTGGAGGAAATGGGACTGAACTCCGAAACCACGGGGATGATGCTGAGTACGTACGGCATCGTCGCTTTAATCGTCTTCTTGACACCAATAAACCGGATATTCGACCGGGTTTCTTCTGTAAAGCTAGTGGTAGCGGGAATTATGATTATAGGCTCAGTTCATATCCTGCTTAATATCATTTCTGTTTTCTGGTTAAGCATATTACTTATGGTTGTGTACGGCATTGGATTTGGCTTTGTCTTCCCTTCCATGAACCGGATTGTTTCCGATGCTTCCTCCAAAGTGGATCGCGGTAAAGCTTATGGCATTTTTTATGCCTTCTTTTCGCTTGGATCTGTTGCAGGATCCTTTGTCTCAGGTGCAACAGCAGAAACACTTGGACTGCCGTTTCTGTCCAGCGCCATTACGATGATGACCATCGGCTTCATTTTGTTGTTCATTGCAAAAAAATATGCAGCACAGAAATAAAATACCAGCCATGAAGAGCACTCGCTTTTCCGGCTGGTGTTTTTCTGTTTTATCATTATAGATAATTTTTCCGTAAACTTTGATACAGGAAGATAAAACCCGGAGACTGGTATGTAAACACATTATATTTTATTATTTGATGCCCTCTCTTTATATAACCTTTCATTTCCTTCCGCTAATAATTGCGAAGTTTCTTCCCAGTTTGCTGTACTTAACCGGCTCATTTCTTCCTTTGTTAAACGCAGTGTATAACCGTATGGAATGGTCTTCCCGTTAATACCGATACGCGCTGCATGTTCGGCTGATTCACTTGTAATTTTTTCGAAATAGCTTCCCTTAATTGCATTTTTGAAATAATCCCTTGCTTCATCACTTTTGAAAACCAATATGAATTTATCCTGCAGGAAATTCGGCTGATGCCGAATGTAGAATTGCAGCTCAGACATTTAAACACCTCCATATGCAGTATAACAAAAGAGAAATGACTTCTCCCGGTTTATCCGATTCATGTCCATATATATATCCATTCCTGTTTAAGCTCATTTTTTAACGGGAATTGTATTTTAACCTGGAATGGAGGGATATCATGAGTGAGGGATATAAAGATAAAATGGAAGGAACCATGGAGAAAGTAAAAGGCAGGGCAAAAGACGCTTATGGCGGCTTGACAGATGATGAATCCAAACAGACAGAAGGTAAGTTTGATAAGGTCAAGGGCTCCTTCAAGGACAAAGCCGGGGAAGAAAAAAATAAAGAAGACCGGTAAAGCATACCGGGAGCATATCATGTCCTTTTATACTCTTTAAAATAGGATTTTTCCTAAAACTGCAGATTCCAGTGTAAACGCCGGCAAATTTCCTCTTATAAATTCATCCTTTCTGCACATATTAAGAAGAAATCAGTGGAAAGGATGCATTTTTATGGCTCATTTAAAAGCGCTGGGAATAAAATTCATTGTCATTACGGTAATTGTTTTATCCTTATTTTCCATTTTTAATTACGCTGTATTTAATAATTTAATTTTGATCAGCTTAGCAACAACCCTCATTTCTTATCTCTTAGGCGATATGCTCGTACTGAGAAACCTTGGCAATGTTACAGCCACTATTTCTGATTTCGCGTTATCTTTCCTTTTATATTGGATGTTGGGAAGCTTCTTTTTTGGCATGAGCGGGCCGATCGTGCTAACATCATTGGCAGCCGCTTTCTTCACTGCCATTGCCGAGCCATTTATCCATGAATATATTCGTAATCAGATATTTTCTGATGGTCAAAAAGCACAGCCCAAAACATTCAGGCAAGTACAGACCGAGTTTGCGGATGAAATGGAGCTCGGCCGACGCAATCAAAAGGATTATGAGGCAAAGAAAGAACGTGATTAGCAAAGTGTGTGCTCAGCTGTAGAAAAAACCACCCTGTTGCTGCGGGCAATGAGGGTGGTTTGTATTGGGCTGAATATGGATAAAAATATAATTAAGTTTTAATAAGGTACCGGATATTTATCTATGATACAGTTTTTTTGCAACACCTCTTCTTTTCTTTCCATAGTTAAGGCAACTAAGCCATTAATAGCTTTTTGATTTAATGTTCTTTCAAATGATCCAGATCCTTCAATTTTATCTCCATCAATCTCTGTAATTACATCATCAGGTTTAATTCCGGCGGCATCCGCTGCTGTACCTTCTTTTACTTGTAAGACTTTTGTACCTCTATTGCCTTCGCTGGTTGTGTGCATAATACCGATCCAGGTTTTCCATATATTTACACGATTATCAATTCCAGTCTCATAGACGCTCTTTAGGTTCTCTAAAAATTGAAGGGTGCCAAACAGCATATTTTCTTTTGCAGCTGAATCCATATCTCTAATAAAAGAAGCCTGATATTCAATGCTTACCCTAATGCCATTCTCGACCTCTTTTAAAGAAGTAATTGTTGTAAAATCTCCATCAAGACTCTGAAGTACAAAGTGTTTCATAGCATCAATTTCAGTAAATACCCCCTCAGATGTAACTCCCCAGCCATGCTCCATATAACCCCTGCCGCCTATCCGGAAATCTACTTCATTATTTTTCGTATACCAGCGGTTTAAATGTTCAGGTTTAGTCAATGCATCCCAAACGTGTTTTAATGGGGCATTAACTATAATTTCGCTCTTTAAGGAGTCCTTAGTTATCTTCATCCCGAAACTCTCCTTTTTCTAAATAATTTTTCAAACTAACAAGCTGTTGATCAAGCAACTCTCCAATATATTGATGCATTTCCAGATATGCAATCTGAAGCATTTTGACATTTAATGAATAGATACGATATTTTCCATTCATGCTCTCTGAAATAATTTTTTCCTCTAATAAAATCTTCAGGTGCTTTTTTATTGCTGGTTGAGAGATGTCAAATGCTTCAACTAACTCCTTTTGGGTTTTGTTTCCTTGTTTAAGTAAACTTAATATACCCCTTCTTGTGGAATCACCCAGTGCTCGATAAATATTAGGCAAAAAAGTTCCCTCGCTCCCAAATATAACCTTTAGGTTATATTTATTATAAAAATAAAATAATATAGTGTCAAGAATTTTCTCAATCCTTTTCCAACTATGCTGCCATTTAGTTTTTAACAAGCCTTGAAAACTGATATGACTTAAACATCTCGCGAGAATGTACAACCGAGGAATTTAACAAACCAACTTGACAACGATGAACTGCAACTTCATTATTTTTCATTTAAACACATAATAAAAAACACCACCCGATACTGCCAGAAAAAAAGCACCGGCAAGATGCCGATGCTTTAAATCTGTTAAATGCTTAATAAGGTTCAAGCTGATCTAACCTGAAACAAAAAAGCGCTGTAAACAAATAATTATTGTTTCTATTAACGTTTTGAGAACTGAGGAGCTCTCCGTGCTGATTTAAGACCGTATTTATAACGCTCTTTCATCCGTGCATCACGAGTCAGATAACCTTCAGCTTTTAGCGTAGAACGATATTCCGGATCTGCTTCCAGAAGTGCACGAGCAACCCCGTGACGGATTGCGCCGGCCTGTCCGGTAAATCCTCCGCCATGAACGTTGACCAATACGTCATACGTCCCTTGAGTCTCTGTAGCCGCAAGCGGCTGGTTCAAAATTAAAAGCTGGGTTTCATATGGAAAATAGTCTTTTGCATCACGACCATTAATAGTAACATTTCCTGTGCCTGGTACTAAACGTACACGGGCAGTTGACTTTTTACGGCGTCCAGTGCCATAGTATTGTACTTGAGCCAATTCATTTACCTCCCTTTAATTACCCGCGAAGCTCGTAAACTTCCGGTTTTTGTGCTTCATGTTTGTGTTCTGCACCTCTGTAAACGTGCAATTTCTTAGCCATTTTACGCCCCAATGGACCTTTTGGAAGCATCCCTTTAACAGCAATTTCAAGCATCTGTTCCGGGTATTTTGTCCGCATTTCATAGGCATTGCGTTCTTTGACCCCACCAGTATAGCCAGTGTGGCGGTAATATTTTTTATCCGTAATTTTATTGCCTGTCAGTTCAATTTTTTCAGCGTTGATAATAATCACATGGTCGCCAGTATCAGCATGTGGTGTGTATGTCGGCTTATGCTTTCCGCGAAGGATTGCAGCAACCTCACTGGACAAACGCCCTAAACGCTTGCCTGCAGCATCCACAACATACCATTTGCGTTCAATGTTTGCTTCATTCGCCATGAAAGTTGTGCGCATGATTGTTTCCCTCCAAATATATTCGTTCGTTATTCCTATATTCAACACAATTAGATTCCGGGGCTAATCGTGGTTTTAGAAATAAAATGCCATAGATCATAATACACCTAATAGGGGAGAAATGTCAAGTAATGATCAAGTTTTTTTACTAAAGTATGTTACTGAAAATACTTTGTAATCGTCTTCAGATAAATGTCTTTGGCTTGGCATAACAATGACTTTGCGTCCCGCTCAATAACAAGATACAATTTAAAGAGTGTTCCTGAAAAACAAACCCGTCTTAAAAGCATAGTTAAAAGGTTACATCGTGTGCTTCCCGCGAGTTCCGCTTTCCTGAGTAAATTTCCAAAACTGGTCAAGTAATCTTATTCTGCAGCCCGGTTGTTCTCATCACCATACTTTACTCTCCACAAATACAGTCCTTGCGGCGGTACTGTTTCACCGACAAGTCTCCGGTCTTTAGCAGCCATAAGCCCGGGTATGTCCGCAGGTTCTCTTTTTCCCTGACCAATATCCAGGAGGACACCGACGATAATTCTTACCATGTTATATAAAAAGCCGTCTCCACGAAAAATAAATTCAATTTCCTCCCCGCGCTTTTCACAACTGGCCTGATAAAGGGTGCGTTCCCTGGAGCCTTTGATCGTTGCCTTGGCGGAGGAAAAGGTCGTGAAATCATGCGCGCCCTCCAGATAGCGGCAGGCTGCTTTCATAGCCTCTATATTCAGTTTATAGGGAAATTGATAATAGTAGTTTCGCTTAAAAACATCTCTTTCTTTTTGATGCCATACATAATAGCGATATTCTTTTTCCAAGACATCATACCTGGCATGGAAGCCTTCCGGGACGATTTCTGCGTGCTGAACAAATAAATCATCGGGCAGCAGGGTATTCAATGCAATTTTCCAATTTTTCACCGGTATCTGGAAAGGCGAATCGAAATGAATCGTCTGGCCAAAGGAATGCACACCGGTATCTGTTCTTCCTGAAGCCTGAATCCGCACTTCCTCCCCCTTATGCATTTTTTTTAATGCCCGCTCCAGGACGCCCTGAACGGTACGTTTTTCAGGCTGAATCTGGAACCCGGAAAATTGGGAACCATCATAATGAATGATGCATTTCAATCGTACCATATCAGTCTAACCTTTCTTTCTTCACTTTTCACGCTGCTGTACAGCTTTCCTGCAGATTTACTTTGCGGCAAAACATCTAATAGGCTCTCGTAATAAATAACGATGCAACCACAGCAGCGAATAATAGATAAATCCAAATATCCCGCTGTCCGATTTTCAATTCCCGCAGCTTTGTGCGTCCTTCTCCGCCCTGGTAACCGCGTGCTTCCATCGCCATTGCCAATTCCTCTGCTCTTTTAAATGCACTGACAAACAGCGGCACTAATAACGGAACAATTGCCTTGATCCGCTCTTTTATCGGGCCTGTCCGAAAATCCACGCCGCGGGAAGCCTGTGCTTTTGAAATTTTATCGGTTTCCTGCATAAGCGTCGGAATGAACCTTAATGAAATGGACATCATTAATGCAAGCTCATGTACCGGGAATTTAAACCGTTTCAAGGGATGAAGCATATCCTCTATCGCATCTGTTATTTCTATTGGTGTTGTGGTCAATGTAAGCATGGACGTCACCAGAATCAGCAGGAAGAAACGCATGGATATAGCAAATCCCTGGATGACCCCGCCGGAATAAACTTTAAAATTAAAGATCTCGATGAGTACAGTGCCTTCATTAGTCACTATCAAATGGAGAATAAATGTAAAGATAATCAAGAACCAGACAGGGGTTAACCCTTTCATAATAAAACGGACGGGAACCCGGGATGCGAGCATGGCCGCTAAGGCAAAAGCAGTAATAATTATATAGCTTGGCAAGTTATTGGCAAAAAATACAATAAAGACAAACACAAAAATGATCGTTATTTTCGTTCGCGGGTCGAGCTTGTGCACAATCGAGCTGCCCGGTACATACTGACCGATAATGAGGGAGTTATTCATGGCGTTTCATCCCCCTTCAGCCGGTCATATATCAAGGCTGCCATTTCTTTTACTTTTTGCCTGTGAAATGGGATGGACTTTCCGAATCTTTCCTCAAACTGATTTAAAAAGCGTACCATTTCCGGCACATCAAGCTGCACCTTATTCAGTGCCTCTTTTTGTACAAATACTTCTTCCGGCACGCCTTCCATATATTTCTGCCCATTATTTAAGATAATCACATGATCGGCATATTTCACAGCATCTTCCATGCTGTGCGTTACGAGGATGGTGGTCAGATTCTGTTCTTGATGCATCCGGTGAAACATTTCCATCATTTCTTTCTGCCCGCGGGGATCCAGTCCTGCTGTCGGTTCGTCCAGAACGAGTACTTCAGGCTTAATCGCAAGTACTCCTGCGATCGCAACCCTTCTCATTTGTCCGCCGCTCAAGTCAAATGGGGAGCGTTCGAGAAATTCGTCCGACAAACCGACAACCGGCAATATTTCTTTCGTTCTGCGCTTCGTCTCTTCCTCATCAGTTCCAAAGTTTCTCGGACCAAATGCTATATCTTTCCCCACCGTTTCCTCAAATAGCTGGTGTTCCGGATATTGGAATACGACACCAACTTTGCTGCGGAGCTCTTTCATATTCTCCGGCTTCTTATCAGGGGTTAAACGATATTTGCCAATGGTTACCTCTCCTTCACTCGGCACAGCCAGCCCATTTAAATGCTGGATAAGCGTGGATTTCCCAGAGCCGGTATGCCCAATAATGGCCACAAAGGAGCCGGAAGCAATATGTAAATTTAAATGATCTATAGCTTTATGTGCAAAAGGCGAGTTACGCTGATATATATAACTTACGTCTTTGAATGTAATGTCCATAGGTCCTCCAGCAATTCATCATGGTTTAGCGGTTCCCTTGTCAGCGAAATTCCTTTTTCTTTCAGCGCTTCTGCCAGTTTTGCCACAAAAGGAACATCCAGACCGATTTGAGTTAGTTCTTTTTTTTGTGAAAAAATATCCCTTGGGGCTGCTTCTGACCAAATTTCCCCTTCATTCATCACAATTACACGTTCTGCTTGAACAACTTCCTGCAGGTCATGGGTAATGGTAATTAAAGAAAGATCATTCTGTTTTTGCACATCTGCAACTGTCCGCATAATCTCTGAACGTCCGCGGGGGTCAAGCATGGCTGTAGCTTCATCCAAAATTAAAACATTCGGAGAGATAGCCAGTACACTCGCAATGGCCACCCGCTGCTTCTGACCGCCGGATAACCGGTGCGGTTCGGTCAAAAGGTAATCCTGCATTCCTACGGCACTTAACGTCGCATCAATGCGATGGAGCATTTCTTCCCGGGAAAACCCTCTGTTTTCCATGCCAAACGCAACATCATCCTGCACAGTAGTCCCTACAAACTGATTATCCGGATTCTGAAATACCATGCCTACTTCTTTTCTGATATCCCAAATTGTTTCTTCGTTGACCTGAATACCGCCAATGAGTATTTCCCCTTCCTGGGGGAATAAAAGGCCGTTTAGCAGTTTAGCGATGGTAGATTTACCTGAACCATTATGGCCGATAATGGCAATCCATTCTTTTTCATAGATTTCAAAGGAAACATTTTTTAATACCCAGGGCTGCTCATCTCCGTACCTGAAGGATACATTTCTAAACTCAATCAAACGCTTTCTCATAAAATACTCCTCCCGGGTTTTTTCTCAGTATACTATGTGAATCTTGACCTGCAAAGCATTCAGCATCTCCTAACCATAATAATCACTATTTTTCAGGCCGGCATTCAGTCCGTCTTCCTATATATGAAAAACTCGCATTCCCTCACTTTTTAGTGAATGCGTTAGTTTTTCCTATACTTAAGACTTAAAAATTTCAGCCTCCCCCGAATCCACTTTTTCTTGGGGGACTGCGGTACAGCAGTCCCTCGACCCACCGAAACGATTTGGGTCTGCAGCTGTTTCCCGTCCGCCATAAACCATGGTTGAAATTTTAAACTTTCTTTACGTGCAAAAAAAGGGCCTGGATAGACCTCATAAAAGAGATTTAGTCCTGCCCTTGATGTGTAAGCACTTTGGAAAACCTGGCTGATCACCAAGCCTTATTGTACGGAAAATAAATTCTCCGTCTGCGGCGTTCTTGCTTCTGCAGCATTCCTCGTGCCCTTATGCAAGCAAGAAAGTGTAATACTTTCTTATCTGTCAAGTTAAACAAGTTCAATGATTGCCATTTTAGCTCCATCACCTTGACGGGCACCAAGTTTTAATACTCGTGTGTAACCACCCTGCCGGTCTTCATAGCGACTGGCTACATCATCAAATAGCTTCTGAATAACATTTTCGTCCTCATTTGCTTCCTGGTCATATAGAAAAGCTGCAGCCTGGCGGCGTGCATGCAGATCTCCGCGTTTACCAAGCGTAATCATTTTTTCTACTACCGATTTCAATTCTTTCGCTTTTGCTTCTGTTGTTTCAATCCGTTCATGAATAATTAAATCAGATGCAAGATTACGAAGAAGAGCTGTACGGTGATCTGTTGTACGGCCTAATTTTCTAGCCATGGACTATCCCTCCCTTTCTGAGTTGCATATAGAGAAACGCTTATACACCCGTGTTTTAGTGAAGCAACTTCGAACAAGCTGCAACACGGCGAGCATCTCTGCGTCAGTTTTATTTAAACTTTGGACGTAAAAGTTTTTACCGAGCCAAATTTGCTTCTCGGCTATAAATTTTACACTCTCCAAACTAATTGCTTTATGGTTTTATTGTCCTGAAGTTCAATTAATCATCGTCACGCAGACCAAGTCCCAGGTCCGAGAGCTTTGTTTTTACCTCTTCCAAAGATTTCCTTCCCAAGTTCCGGACTTTCATCATATCTTCTTCCGATTTATTTGCAAGCTCCTGGACGGTATTAATTCCTGCCCGCTTCAGACAGTTATATGACCGCACGGAAAGATCCAGTTCTTCAATTGTCATTTCCATGACTTTTTCTTTTTGATCTTCCTCTTTTTCCACCATGATTTCTGCCTGCTGCGCTTCATCTGTCAAGCCTACAAAAATATTAAGATGTTCTGTAAAGACCTTTGCTCCCAGTGAAACTGCTTCTTCCGGACGAATACTTCCGTCAGTTGTTACATCCATCGTCAGCTTATCATAGTTTGCAACCTGGCCGACACGGGTGTTTTCCACCTGGTAAACGACACGGGAAACAGGCGTAAAGATGGAATCAACCGGAATCACGCCAATCGGCTGGTCATCATTTTTATTTTCTTCCGCAGGACGGTATCCACGGCCTCGTTCTGCCGTGATTTTCATATGCAAATGCCCTTTTTTATTTAATGTCGCAATGGGAAGTTCAGGGTTAAGTACTTCTACATCACTGTCAAATGTCAGATCTCTGGCTGTTACTTCCCCTTCTCCCTGCACATCGATTTCTAATGTCTTTTCCTCATCAGAATAGATTTTCAGAGCCAGCTTTTTCAGATTCAAAATTATTGTTGTTACGTCTTCCACAACCCCTTCAATTGTAGAAAACTCATGCAGTACACCATCTATTTGAACTGATGTTACAGCAGCACCTGGAAGTGAGGATAAAAGGATACGACGCAAGGAGTTTCCGAGAGTGGTACCATATCCACGTTCAAGCGGTTCGACTACAAATTTTCCAAACGTAGCATCTTCGCTGATTTCTACCGTTTCTATTTTTGGCTTTTCAATTTCGATCATCCAATAAAACCCTCCTTAAAAACGTCGAAACCCCGGTTAGACTTATGTCTAACCGAAATTCCCCAAATAGGCAATTGATTTACGCTTACTTACCTGTATTTATTTCGTACTTTTCTTGTCTTACAAGCCGGGGGAATGATGATATTACCTCATTTCCGGCTTTTTAGCCATCATAACCCATTATAGACAAGGTAACAAAATCTCATACGATATACTTATACACGACGACGTTTTGGCGGGCGGCAGCCATTATGCGGAACCGGTGTTACATCGACAATTGCCGTAACTTCCAGACCTGCTGCCTGAAGTGAACGGATTGCGGCTTCACGGCCGGCTCCTGGTCCTTTTACAGTCACTTCCAATGATTTCATGCCAGTTTCCACTGCGGATTTCGCTGCAGTTTCAGCTGCCATTTGGGCGGCAAATGGTGTTGATTTTTTAGAACCTTTAAAGCCAAGTGCGCCTGCAGAGCTCCAGCCGATCGAATTTCCCTGCGGATCCGTAATTGTTACAATCGTGTTGTTAAAAGTAGAACGGATATGGGCTATACCTGATTCTATATTCTTTTTCACACGGCGTTTGCGCGTGTTTGTATTGCGTGCCATTAATTACATACCTCCTTTACGTTACTTTTTCTTGCCTGCAACTGCACGGCGTGGTCCTTTACGGGTGCGTGAGTTGTTTTTTGTTTTTTGTCCGCGTACAGGCAGCCCGCGACGGTGACGGACTCCTCTGTAAGAGCCGATTTCAATTAGTCGTTTGATATTAAGAGACGTTTCACGGCGAAGATCCCCTTCAATGGTAAATTCGTTTACCGCTTTACGGATTCGGCCCAATTCATCTTCTGTCAAATCACGTACACGTGTATCCTCTGAGACGCCTGCTGATTCCAGCACTTGCTGTGCAGTGGTCCTTCCTACACCGTAAATATACGTTAATGAGATTACTACACGTTTATCACGTGGAATATCTATACCTGCAATACGTGCCATACGTTTCGTGCACCTCCTGTATTATAACTTGCTCATCCGATGAGCTTTTTGCTATTTGTCGTTCTTATATAAGCTTACGCTACCCTTGTTTTTGTTTATGCTTCGGGTTTTCGCAAATGACCATTACTTTTCCTTTACGTTTGATCACTTTGCATTTTTCACATATTGGTTTTACAGATGCCCTTACTTTCATCATACTACCTCCTTTGATATAGGAGCACTTATTTATAACGGTACGTAATTCTTCCTCTGGTTAAATCATACGGTGAAAGCTCTACCGTTACTTTATCACCTGGCAGAATGCGGATAAAATGCATACGGATTTTGCCGGATACGTGCGCCAGAACCGTATGGCCATTTTCAAGCTCCACATTAAACATTGCGTTTGGGAGTGTTTCCGTTACGGTTCCTTCCACTTCAATTACGTCGTCTTTCGCCATCGTGTTGATCTCCCTTCTTTTAATCAGTCACAATCTCATTCGTAAATTTAGCTATGGCAAATCTAAGCTTGCCATTTGTGACACGACCAGTTTCTAGAAGGCTGTTTTGGACTTCCGGAGAAATATAATCCATTTTCTCAATATGATGCAGGTTCTTTTTCTTTGGTCGATCATATTTACGTTTTTCCCCATCTGCAAGCAGAACATACCGATCATCTACAATTTGAATAACCACGGCAAATTGTCCTGCCTCGCGTCCCTGCTTAATACGAACAACTTGACCTATCAGCGGAATCGAATCATCTTCGTTCAACAACGATCACCTTCACTTAGGCTATAGAATATATTGATCTCCTTTTGGAAAAAAGGTTCACTTTTCATTCAGTGTGGGGGAATAGTGTATCCCAAGGTTTATTATAACTTTTCAACCACTGAATTGCACCCTTTTACGGCTATTTCATGGCGGCAGGGCACTATTTTTCAATTTTTGTGCGAATATCTTCAAATACTTGATTGATATCCTGATCACCATTTACGCTTACAAGGTATCCTTTATCCTCATAGAAGTTGAGTAAAGGCTTTGTTTGCTCGATATTAACAGCCAGACGGTTCTTCACGGTTTCCGGTTTATCGTCGTCCCGCTGAATCAATTCTGACCCATCATTGTCACATTTGCCTTCTATTTTTGGAGGATTATATTTAACATGATATGTCGCCCCGCATGTCGGACAAATCCTGCGGCCGGTTAAGCGCTCCACCAATTTTTCTTCAGGTACATCCACATGAATGACATAATCGATTGATTCATTCATATCAGCTAGAAGCTCCTGCAAAGCTTCAGCCTGTGCAATGGTTCTTGGAAATCCATCTAGTAGAAATCCATTGCTGCAATCATCTTTGCTTAAGCGTTCTCTGACGATACCGATGGTTACTTCATCTGGAACAAGGTTTCCCTCATCCATGTACGCTTTCGCTTTGTTTCCAAGTTCAGTTCCCTCTTTAATCGCCAAGCGGAACATATCTCCGGTTGAAATATGAGGGATATTATATTTTTTATTTATTTCTTTTGCCTGGGTCCCTTTACCGGCACCAGGCAAACCCATTAAAATCAGATTCAATTCATTTCCCCTCGCTCTTTATGGCAGCAGGGCTTACCGGATAAATCCTTTGTAGTGGCGTTTAACAAGCTGGCTTTCCAGCTGCTTCATCGTTTGCAGTGCAACACCCACTACGATGAGTAAACTTGTGCCGCCGATTTGTACTGCCTGAGGCAGATTGGCAAGACCGCCCAATACTATTGGCATTACAGAAACAGCTGCTAAAAAGAGTGCACCGACAAATGTCAGGCGGTTAATTACACGCGTAAGATACGTTTCTGTATTATGTCCAGGACGAATTCCCGGAATGTATCCGCCTTGTTTCTGCAGATTTTCAGCCATGTTTTCAGGGTTAACTTGAACGAACGTATAGAAGTAGGTAAAAGCAATGATTAACGCGACATACAAGACCATACCGATTGGCTGCGTATAATCAAAAATCATCGTAATCGTCTGTGCTACCTGACTTCCTTCAAAGAAACCTGCAACCGTGCTTGGTGCGATCATAAACGCAATGGCAAAAATAACCGGGATTACCCCTGCAGCATTTACTTTTAAAGGCAAATGAGTGGAATGCCCGCCTACCGGAGAACGGTTTACAAGTTTTTTCGCATATTGAATTGGTATTTTACGAAGTGCCTGCTGAATAAATACGACACCAACAATAACAGCCACAATAACCAGGACGATCAACGCCACGATCACAATGTTGATAAACAGCTCATCGCCCGGATTGACAAAATACTGACTGTATAATTGCTGAACACCATTTGGAACGGCTGCAACAATCCCGGCAAAAATGAGAATGGAAATCCCGTTCCCGACGCCGTTTGCCGTGATTTGTTCCCCAAGCCACATAAGAAAAGCAGTACCGCTCGTCAGTACAATCGCAATGATCAGGAATGTTAAGGCATTGGGATTCTCTATGAGCATTCCGCCTGCCATTACATTAAAACCGATAGACATGGCAATCGCCTGAATAAACGCAAGTACAATGGTTCCATAACGTGTAATCTGTGCCAGTTTTTTACGTCCCATTTCCCCTTGCTTTTTCCATTCGGCAAACTTTGGCACAACATCCATCTGCAAGAGCTGCATGATGATGGATGCAGTAATGTAAGGCATAATGCCCATGGCAAAAATGGAGAAGTTTTGCAGGGCGCCTCCGCCGAATATATTAAGAAAACCAAATACATTTTGCTGACTCATAAAATCTATTGCTTCCCTGTCTGTGTATGGAACGGGAATAAACGTTCCAAGACGGAATACAACAAGCATGAGCAGTGTGAATATTATTTTTCGTCTGATGTCACCAACGCGCATAAAATTGGAGATTGTCCGAATCATTAAATCACCTCTGTTTTACCGCCCGCGGCCTCAATTGCTTCAGCGGCTGAAGCAGAGAACTTGTGAGCTTTTACTGTTAATTTTTTTTCGATAGAACCGTTGCCAAGTACTTTAATACCAGCTTTTAGTTTACTAACGACACCTTCTTCAAGTAATAGCTCAGGTGTAATTTCCGTGCCGTCTTCAAAACGATTAAGTGCATCCAGGTTTACAATAGCAAATTCTTTTCTGTGAATGTTTGTGAATCCGCGTTTTGGCAAGCGCTGGAATAATGGCATTTGGCCACCTTCAAATCCAGGACGTACACCGCCGCCTGATCGTGCTTTTTGTCCTTTATGCCCCCGGCCGGAAGTTTTTCCATTTCCGGATGACATCCCGCGGCCTACGCGATTTCGTTTTTTGCGACTTCCTTCTGATGCTTTCAATTCATGAAGTTTCATGCGTGCACCTCCTCTTTACGCTTTAAACTTATTATGCTTCTTTTACCGTAATCAGATGGGATATTCTGTTGATCATCCCGCGTACACTTGGTGTATCTTCCCGAACGACGGATTGACGGATTTTTTTCAGTCCCAATGCTTCTACGGTTTTACGCTGAACCTCAGTTGTTCCGATGACACTACGTGTGAGGGTGATTTCCACTTTTTTTGACATAGTCTTTCCCTCCTTATCCTAACAGTTCTTCTACAGACTTTCCACGCAGTTTTGCTACGTCTTCTGCACGTTTTAAGTTTGTTAATCCGCTCAATGTTGCACGAATGACGTTGATTGGCGTATTGGAGCCCAAAGATTTTGTCAGTACATCACCAACACCGCCCAGCTCCATGATAGCACGTACCGGTCCGCCCGAGATAACTCCTGTACCTTCTGCAGCAGGCTTCATCAGTACATTCCCTGATCCGAAAACACCATGGATTTCATGAGGAATTGTTGTACCAACAATCGGAATGGTAATCAGGTTTTTCTTTGCATCATCCACCGCTTTTTTAATAGCTTCCGGTACTTCCTTTGATTTTCCTGTACCAAAGCCTACATGACCATTTTTATCTCCTACTACAACCAGAGCGGCAAAACGGAAATTCCGCCCGCCTTTCACAACTTTTGCAACACGGTTAACCGCAACAACACGTTCTTCAAGATCTAATTTATTCGGATCTATGTTTGTGTTCATGTAATGGTTCCCTCCTTTATCCTTTAAAATTCAAGACCTGCTTCTCTTGCAGCATCTGCCAAGGCTTTTACACGTCCATGATAAAGATAGCCTCCACGATCAAATACAACTGATTTGTATCCTTTATCCTGGGCACGTTTTGCAATTGCTTCTCCTACCTGCTTTGCAGCTTCGACATTTCCTGGTGCTGCCGGATTTAATTCTTTGTCCTGGGTAGAAGCACTGACGATGGTAGTTCCATTCTGATCATCGATCAGCTGTACGTACATGTGTTTATTTGAACGATACACATTTAAACGGGGACGTTCCTGTGTACCGGTAATGTGTCTGCGGACACGTTCATGTCTTCTTTTGCGCGTAACATTTTTGTCCGGTTTTTTGATCATCAAGCTCACTCCTTTCTGGCTTAACTCACCTTACTTCGCAGTTTTACCTTCTTTTTGCCGCACATATTCGCCTGCATAGCGGATACCTTTTCCTTTGTATGGCTCCGGCGGTCTAATGGCACGAATTTTTGAGGCTACTGCTCCAACAAGCTCTTTATCGATGCCTTTTATCGTAAGCTGTGTATTTTTGGGAACATCAATTTCAATTCCATCGATGGCATCAATTTCTACCGGATGAGAATAACCGGCATTAATGACAACTTTATTTCCCTGTTTTTGGGCACGGTATCCCACCCCGATAATTTCAAGTGATTTCTCGAAGCCTTTGCTCACACCTTCCACCATATTGCTGATCAAGCTGCGTGTTGTTCCGTGCAAGCTGCGATGTTCTTTGTTATCACTTGGGCGTTCAACAGTAATTACGTTTCCCTCTATATTAACTTTCATTTCGCTGCTTAATGTTCTGGATAGTTCCCCTTTGGGACCTTTGACAGTAACGGTGTTATTATCCTGTTTTACTTCTACACCCTCCGGGATTTCAATTACTTTCAATCCTATACGAGACATTCCTGCACCTCCTCATTAAAAAAATCCTGTTTACCAGACATATGCTAATACTTCGCCGCCAACAGCCTGTGAACGTGCTTCCTTATCCGAGAGGACACCTCTGGATGTGGATACGATCGCAACTCCCAAACCATTGAGCACGCGAGGTACTTCATTTGCTTTTGCATAAACACGAAGTCCCGGCTTGCTGATACGTTTAATTCCGGTTATTACACGGTCATCGTTCGCACCGTATTTAAGAAAAATACGCAGGATGCCCTGTTTGTTGTCTTCCACGAATTCGTAGTCGGAAACGAAGCCTTCGCGTTTTAAGATATCAGCAATTTCTTTTTTCATTTTTGAAGCCGGAAGCTCCAGTTTTTCATGTTTTACCATATTGGCGTTACGAATACGAGTCAGCATATCTGCAATTGGATCTGTCATAACCATTAATCATTACCTCCTTCCCAAATCGGGGATTACCAGCTTGCTTTTTTGACACCGGGAATTTGACCTTTGTAGGCAAGTTCACGGAAACAAATTCGGCAAAGTTTAAATTTACGAATTACGGAATGTGGACGGCCACAGCGTTCACAGCGTGTATATTCACGTACTTTGTACTTTTGCGGGCGTTTTTGCTTTGCAATCATTGATTTTTTAGCCACAATTTTCCCTCCTTGTAGTAGCTCATTAGCTTATTTTTGGAAAGGCATGCCGAGCTGTGACAAGAGTTCACGAGCTTCTTCATCCGTGTTGGATGTTGTAACGATGACAATATCCATTCCGCGGACTTTATTCACTTTATCGTAGTTTATTTCCGGGAAAATCAATTGTTCTTTTACACCCAGTGTGTAATTTCCTCGTCCGTCAAAAGCTTTTTTTGAAATACCGCGGAAGTCACGTACACGCGGCAGTGAAACGGCAATAAGCTTTTGGAGGAATTCATACATTCTCTCACCGCGAAGGGTTACTTTTGCACCGATTGGCATTCCTTCACGAAGGCGAAAGCCTGCAATTGATTTCTTTGCACGGGTTACAACCGGTTTTTGACCGGAAATGAGTGAAAGCTCTTCAACCGCATTGTCCAATGCCTTGGCGTTTTGCACGGCATCTCCAACACCCATATTAATTACGATTTTTTCAATCTCTGGTACTTGCATTACAGATTTATAGTCAAATTTATTCATTAAGGATGGTAATACTTCATCCTGATATTTTTGTTTCAGTTCATTCATCTCGAGCGCCCTCCTTTCGTGACTGACAAATTATTTATCTAATGCTTCACCGGATTTCTTAGCGATGCGCACCTTTTTTCCATCGTTGTCTTTGTAGCCGACGCGGGTCGGCTCTCCTGATTTCGGATCAATCGGCATTACATTGGAAACGTGGATAGATGCTTCCAGTTCCAAAATACCGCCCTGCGGATTATCCTGCGAAGGTTTCGCGTGTTTTTTTACCATGTTGATTCCTTCGACCAGTACGCGATCCTTTTTCGGAAAAGCTTCCAGAATCGTACCTTCTTTTCCGCGATCTTTTCCGGAAATTACTTTTACTTTATCACCTTTTTTTACATGCATGCTTGACGCACCTCCTTGCGATGGTCTTTTACTTGCCGAAGTTATTCAAAAGCAGCTGATCAGGATACTTCAAATGATGCGGTACAACTGTGTATAGCGCACTCAGTTTTCGTCATTCAGTATTCGCTGCATCCTGGGACGCTGGTTTTTGAATTCGAATTTATAATACTTCCGGAGCCAGAGATATAATTTTCATGAATTTGGCATCGCGCAATTCACGTGCAACCGGTCCAAAGATACGCGTTCCTCTTGGACTCTTATCATCACGGACAATTACTGCCGCATTTTCGTCAAAACGAATGTACGATCCATCTTTACGGCGCGCTCCTGATTTCGAACGTACAATAACCGCTTTTACTACTTCACCTTTTTTGACAACGCCTCCGGGTGTTGCTTGTTTCACTGTACAAACTACCACATCACCAATATTCGCTGTCTTCCGGCCGGAACCACCCAATACTTTAATCGTTTGGATTTCACGGGCTCCTGAGTTATCTGCAACCTTTAATCTTGTTTCCTGTTGAATCATTCGCTTGGGACCTCCCTTCGGTTACCTGCATTACCGAACTTTCTTATATAATTACCGCTTCTTCCACGACTTCTACCAAACGGAAGCGTTTTGTAGCTGATAATGGGCGTGTTTCCATAATACGCACAATATCACCAGTTTTAGCCTGATTGTTTTCATCATGCGTTTTAAACTTCTTTGAGTATTTTACACGTTTGCCATATAACGGATGAAACTTATACGTTTCAACTAATACGGAAATCGTCTTATCCATTTTATCTGATACAACACGTCCTGTGTATACCTTACGATTGTTTCTCTCAGTCATATGAGGCTAACCTCCTCTTCTTGGATTCTAGTTACTTACTCCCAGTTCCCGCTGACGGACAACGGTTTTCATACGAGCAATGGACCTTCTTACTTCACGAATTCGTGCCGTGTTTTCCAATTGTCCTGTTGCAAGCTGGAAACGCAGATTAAATAATTCTTCTTTTAAGGATTTTATTTTTTGTTCTATTTCGGTAGTGGTCAGTTCTCTGATTTCATTAGCCTTCATTGCTTTCACCACCAATTTCTTCACGTTTTACAAATTTGGATTTGATCGGCAGTTTGTGTGCAGCCAGACGAAGTGCTTCACGTGCAACCTCTTCCGGAACCCCTGCAATTTCAAACATAATCTTTCCTGGTTTTACAACTGCTACCCAGCCTTCCGGAGCACCTTTACCGGAACCCATTCGAACTTCAAGGGGCTTAGCAGTATATGGTTTATCAGGGAATATTTTAATCCAAACTTTACCGCCGCGCTTCATGTAACGGGTCATTGCAATACGGGCAGCTTCGATTTGACGGCTTGTAATCCATGATGGCTCAATTGCCTGCAAGCCATACTCACCAAAAGATACCGTTGTGCCGCCTTTTGCACGGCCATTCATTTTACCACGATGTTGTCTGCGATATTTCACACGTTTAGGCATTAACATAGAGAGTGCCCCCTTCCTTATTTATCTGATTTTGTTGGAAGAACTTCCCCACGATAGATCCACACTTTTACACCCAGTTTTCCATAGGTGGTATCCGCTTCTGCTGTACCATAATCGATATCAGCTCTCAGTGTGTGAAGTGGTACTGTTCCTTCACTGTAGCTTTCCGCACGGGCGATATCCGCTCCTCCGAGTCTGCCGGATACTTGTGTTCTTACACCTTTAGCTCCAGCACGCATGGAACGTTGAATAGATTGTTTTTGCGCACGGCGGAATGAAATACGGTTTTCAAGTTGACGGGCGATATTTTCTGCTACCAGCTTCGCATCCAGGTCAACTTTTTTGATTTCCACTATATTAATATGAACTCGTTTACCTGTTAAGCTGTTCAATGATTTACGCAATGCTTCTACTTCTGATCCGCCTTTACCAATTACCATTCCGGGTTTACCGGTATGAATCGTAATGTTAACGCGGTTTGCAGCACGTTCAATATCGATCGACGAAACAGCAGCAGTGCTTAACCGGTTTTCAAGATATTCTCTGATTTTAATATCTTCGTGTAGCAAGTCTGAATAATCTTTGTCGGCATACCATTTGGACTCCCAGTCTTTAATCACGCCTATGCGAAGACCTGTAGGATTTACTTTTTGACCCACTAACTATCCCTCCTTCTTTTCTGTCAGAACCACTGTAATGTGGCTTGTGCGTTTATTGATTTTGCTTGCGCGTCCTTGTGCACGCGGACGGAAACGTTTCAGTGTTACACCTTCGTCTACAAATGCTTCGGATATAACAAGATTATCTGTGTCCATTTCATAATTATGCTCTGCATTTGCGATTGCAGAGTTCAATACTTTTTCTACAACCGGAGAAGCACCGCGTTCTTTATTACGTAAGATTGCAACTGCTTCACCAACATCTTTTCCTCGAATTAAATCAACGACTAAACGTACTTTACGAGGAGCAATACGAACCGATTTTGCCGTGGCTTTCGCTTGCATGCTTAGTGCCTCCTCTCTTTAGCGTTTTGTTTTCTTATCATCGCCGGCATGCCCTTTGAACGTACGGGTTGGCGCAAATTCACCCAATTTATGTCCGACCATATCTTCTGTAACGTAAACAGGAACGTGCTTGCGCCCGTCATATACAGCGATAGTGTGTCCGACAAATGCAGGGAATATTGTGGAACGGCGTGACCATGTTTTAATGACTTGTTTTTTATCAGATTCATTTAACGCATCAACTTTTTTAAGCAGATGATCATCTGCAAAAGGTCCCTTCTTTAAACTGCGACCCATGAAAAAGCCTCCTTTCAGAGTTAACAGACGGGTGTCCCCCGTCTATATTTCAGTTATTTTTTACGCGGACGTACAATATATTTATCTGATGGTTTATTGCGCTTGCGCGTTTTGTATCCAAGCGTCTTTTTACCCCAAGGTGACAACGGTGATTTCAGGCCGATTGGCGCACGTCCTTCTCCACCACCGTGCGGGTGATCATTCGGGTTCATCACAGAACCGCGGACGGTTGGACGAATACCTTTCCAGCGTGAACGTCCTGCTTTTCCTACCCGAATCAGTTCATGTTCAATGTTTCCGACCTGACCAATTGTTGCACGGCAAGTAGTCAAAACGAGACGAACCTCACCTGATGCAAGGCGTACAAGGGTGTACTTTCCTTCGCGGCCAAGAATTTGGGCTTCAGCACCTGCAGAACGCGCCAACTGTCCGCCGCGCCCCGGCTTCAGTTCAATGTTATGCACAATGGTACCTATTGGAATATTTCCAAGCGGCAGGGCATTACCCAGCTTGATATCTGCATTTTCTCCTGACTCCACTTTCTGGTCTACTTTTAGTCCTTTTGGTGCCAGGATATATCTTTTTTCGCCGTCAGCATAGTTAATTAGTGCAATGTTCGCTGTACGGTTAGGATCGTATTCGATAGTAGCAACGCGTCCTGGTATTCCATCTTTATCGCGTTTAAAGTCGATAAGACGGTATTGGCGCTTGTGACCACCGCCTTGATGACGAACAGTCAATTTCCCCTGGCTGTTTCGGCCTCCTCGCTTATGCAGCGGGCTTAGCAGGGTTTTTTCCGGTGTATCTGTTGTAATTTCAGCAAAATCGGAAACAGACATATTCCGTCTCCCATTTGATGTTGGTCTAAACTTCTTAATCGCCATCTTCATTTCCCTCCTTCACTGATATGTTTTTTACCCTTCAAAGAAGTCGATTTCTTTACTGTCCTCGGAAAGCTGTACGACGGCTTTTTTACGGTCCGGGCGAAACCCTCCGTAACGTCCCATCCGCTTGAACTTTCCTTTCAGATTCATGGTGTTTACTTTTTCGACTGTTACACCAAAAATTAACTCAATCGCGTCTTTGATTTCCGTTTTGTTCGCTTTCTTATCTACTTCAAACGTATATTTTTTCTCTGCCAGCAGATCAGAGGAATGCTCTGTAATGACAGGGCGCTTTATAATATCTCGTAGATCTTTCATTATGCAAGCACCTCCCCTGCTTTTTCAGCTGCATCTTTTGTAATGATCAGCTTGTCATGCGAAAGCAAGTCAAGTACATTGATTTCACCGACCGTTAATACATTTACATTTTGCAGGTTATTTGCAGAACGAATAATTGTTTCTTCTGTATCAGCGGTGACAATCAGTGCTTTTTCGTTTACATCCAATGCTTCAAGCATTTTTACGATTTCTTTTGTTTTTGGTTCGTCTATGGCAATAGCATCCAATACTAACGTATTTCCTTCTTTCACTTTGGAAGATAAAGCAGAAATTAACGCCAGGCGACGTACCTTTTTAGGCATTTTATAGCTATAGCTTCTTGGTGTCGGCCCGAATGCTGTTCCTCCGCCTACCCAGATTGGTGAACGGATGGATCCATGACGTGCACGTCCTGTTCCTTTTTGGCGCCATGGTTTACGTCCTCCGCCGCGTACTTCAGAGCGGTTTTTTACAGCATGGGTGCCTTGTCTCAATGATGCCCGCTGCATAATAACGGCATCGTGTAATACATGTGTATTTGGTTCAATTCCGAAGACTGCGTCGTTTAATTCCACATCTCCAGTCTGAGAACCATCCTGTTTAAATAGTGCTACTGTAGGCATGACATATCCTCCCTTCGTAGTAATAATTATTTAGCCTTTACCGCACTCGTTACTTTAACGAATGATTTTTTCGCTCCAGGTACATTTCCTTTTACCAGTAAAAGATTGCGTTCTTTATCCACGCTAACGACTTCAAGGTTCTGGATAGTTACCTGATTTCCGCCCATTTGACCAGGAAGCGGTCTTCCTTTAAATACGCGCATAGGGTCTACTGCACCTAACGAACCCGGTCCTCTGTGGTAGTGGGATCCGTGGCTCATCGGTCCGCGCGCCTGGTTATGCCGCTTAATGGAACCCTGGAATCCTTTCCCTTTGGTCGTTCCGGTGACATCAATCGTATCTCCGGCTTCAAACACATCAACGCCTATTTCCTGACCTACTTCATATTCATCAAGATTGGCGTTACGGATTTCACGAACGTAGCGCTTAGGTGTGGTGTTTGCTTTTTCAGCATGACCTTTTTCCGCTTTATTTGTACGTGATTCCTTCACATTATGAAACCCTAGTTGTATTGCTTCATACCCATCATTTTCCAATGTTCTTTTCTGCAAGACTACGTTTGGCTCAGCTTGAATAACAGTTACCGGAACTAGTTCACCAGTCTCTGAAAACAACTGAGTCATGCCGATTTTACGTCCTAAGATTCCTTTCGTCATCCGTTTGCACCTCCTATATTGCATTCATTTTATAATTTGATTTCAATATCTACACCTGACGGCAAGTCAAGACGCATCAGCGAATCCACTGTCTGCGGTGTAGGGTTCACAATATCGATTAGACGTTTATGTGTACGCATTTCGAATTGCTCACGGGAATCCTTGTATTTGTGTACTGCACGTAAAACAGTGTACACAGTTTTCTCTGTAGGCAGCGGGATCGGCCCGGATACATTGGATCCTGCACGCTTCGCCGTGTCTACAATCTTTACAGCGGATTGATCCAAAATACGATGATCATACGCTTTTAAACGGATTCTTATTTTTTCTTTTGCCATTATTTTCCCTCCTTTTCGCCCATATTATCATAGACTTCTCCGCGAAAATTTCTTGACAGCCAGCCATGGCAAAGGGGCCGGGTGTGCCAACAACCTTCCGCATCATCGCCTCTTAAGTGACCAACATTAACATTATATAGAAGAAATGCGGTCAATGCAATCCTTTTTATATAAATCTTTTGATTGCACATCTACATATTATACGTACTTTTACCCATGAATGCAAGGGGAAAAAGGACTTTTTTGTAAATCTTTCAGAGGACAAGGTCACTGATAACATCGTGTCTTGTCAAAACTGAACAAATTGCCCGTGCCCAATGGCTGTATAATGCTGCAGCAAACAATCTTTTATCGTCCATACATCAGATTTATGAAGCATAGAACGCTTATCTGGCTTTGTAGAGTGCCAGCCATGGATAATTTGGTAGCTTATACGATTCATAAACTGCCGAAAGAGGTTTAAGAATCCTTCAACTTCTAAATAAAAAGATAATGAGTCAAGAATATTTTTCATATAATGTCTAAGCCTTTTGGATGCATAGAGGCAGTTCCGCTATGCGCCAAAATATTTATCCAGCCCGGACAGAAATGGACATTCCTGCAGCTAATTCCTTACAGTGTTCAGTTTTTATGATTTCCAACAGTAAATTAAAAACAGGCAATGCTCCGGGAGCATTGCCTGTTTTACCTGATGTTTATTCTTTAATTTTAGTTACAACACCTGATCCTACAGTACGTCCACCTTCACGGATGGAAAAACGAGTTCCGTCTTCAATGGCGATTGGTGAGATCAGTTCAACATCCATTTCGATGTTATCTCCAGGCATTACCATTTCTGTACCTTCAGGCAGCTGGATTACGCCAGTTACGTCTGTTGTACGGAAATAGAACTGCGGACGGTAGTTTGCAAAGAATGGCGTGTGACGTCCACCTTCTTCTTTGGATAATACATAAACTTCAGCACTGAAGTTTGTGTGCGGTGTAATAGAACCCGGCTTTGCAAGTACTTGTCCGCGGTTAATGTCTTCACGCGCTACACCACGAAGCAGTGCACCAATGTTGTCCCCTGCTTCTGCATAGTCAAGAAGCTTGCGGAACATTTCCACACCGGTAACAGTTGTCTTGGTAGACTCATCAGCAAGACCGATAATTTCTACTTCGTCCCCGACTTTAACTTCTCCACGCTCAACACGGCCTGTTGCAACAGTACCACGGCCAGTGATAGAGAATACGTCCTCTACAGGCATCATAAATGGTTTGTCTTTGTCACGGTCCGGAGTAGGGATGTACTCATCAACTGCGTTCATTAATTCAACAATTTTTTCTTCGTACTCAGGATCCCCTTCAATTGCTTTCAGAGCAGAACCTTTGATTACTGGCACATCATCACCAGGGAAGTCATACTCAGTCAGAAGATCGCGTACTTCCATTTCTACTAGCTCAAGAAGCTCTTCGTCATCCACCATGTCAGTTTTGTTAAGGAACACGACGAAAGCAGGTACGCCCACGTTACGTGACAATAGGATGTGCTCACGAGTTTGCGGCATTGGGCCATCTGCTGCAGAAACAACAAGGATAGCACCGTCCATTTGTGCAGCACCAGTGATCATGTTCTTAACATAGTCAGCGTGTCCCGGGCAATCTACGTGTGCATAGTGGCGAGTATCTGTTTCATACTCAACGTGGGATGTAGCAATTGTAATTCCACGTTCTTTTTCTTCCGGTGCGTTGTCAATTTGGTCATAGGCCATTTCTTCACCTTTACCGGATTTTTTTGCCATTACGATTGTAATTGCAGCAGTCAGCGTAGTTTTACCATGGTCAACGTGTCCTAAAGTTCCAACGTTAACGTGACTTTTGGAGCGGTCGAATTTTTCTTTAGCCATTTATAGTTCCTCCTTTAAATAAATAAAAGTTTTTTATTATTTTATAGTTAATCAAGAAACAACGAATTGAGTTATTTCTCGGCCTTCACTAAAAGTTATACTTCAGATTTGACAAAAAATCAATTATTCACCGGAATTTTTCTTAATAATTTCTTCAGAGATGCTTTTCGGCACTTCTTCATAGTGGTCGAAGTACATGGTGAATACACCGCGGCCCTGGGTGTTCGAACGTAATGCAGTAGCATAACCGAACATTTCAGCAAGTGGTACAAACCCTTTTACTACTTGAGCGGGACCTCTTGCTTCCATACCTTCCACACGGCCTCTGCGGGAAGTTACATCTCCCATAATGTCACCCATATATTCTTCCGGAATAACAATTTCCACTCTCATCATTGGTTCCAGTAGAACCGGCTGACATTTATCTTTTGCTGCTTTTAAAGACATGGATGCAGCTATTTTAAATGCCATCTCGTTGGAGTCCACATCATGGTAGCTTCCGTCGAATAGTGATGCTTTCACGTCAATCAGCGGATATCCGGCCAATACGCCATTTTCCATCGCTTCTTTAATTCCCTGCTCTACCGAAGGAATATATTCGCGCGGAACGACTCCACCGACAATTTTGTTTTCAAATTCAAAACCAGCGCCTTCTTCGTTTGGTTCAAATTTAACCCAAACGTGTCCGTACTGTCCGCGTCCGCCGGACTGACGGATAAATTTACCTTCCACTTCAGCAGGTTGACGGAATGTCTCGCGGTATGCCACTTGCGGCGCGCCGACGTTTGCTTCCACTTTAAACTCACGTTTCAGGCGGTCAACAATAACATCCAAGTGAAGTTCACCCATACCGGAAATGATTGTTTGACCGGTTTCAGCATTTGTTTCTGTTTTGAAAGTTGGGTCCTCTTCAGCGAGTTTGCCAAGTGCAATGGCCATTTTATCCTGGTCTGCTTTTGTCTTTGGTTCAATAGCAACACTGATTACCGGCTCAGGGAAGTCCATGGACTCCAGAATAACCTCGTCTTTTTCATCACAAAGTGTGTCCCCTGTGGAGGTATCTTTTAAGCCTACTGCTGCTGCAATTTCCCCGGAATAAACCGTGGAGATCTCCTCACGGGAGTTTGCATGCATTTGCAGGATACGCCCGACACGCTCACGCTTGCCTTTTACCGAGTTTTTCACATAGGAACCCGAATTAAGTGTTCCGGAGTATACACGGAAGAAAGTCAGCTTTCCTACATAAGGGTCTGTCATGACTTTAAATGCCAAAGCAGAGAATGGACCATTGTCGTCTGCCGGACGGGTAACAGTTTCGTCTTCCTCTTTCCCCGGCAGAATACCTTCGATTGCCGCAACATCTGTTGGAGCCGGCAGATAGTCAATGACACCGTCAATAACTAACTGAACACCTTTGTTTTTAAAAGCGGATCCGCAGAATACCGGATAGAATTCCACATCCAAAGTTGCTTTACGGATAGCGGTTTTTAATTCCTCGTTGGAGATTTCCTCCCCTTCAAGAAATTTCATCATCAGATCTTCATCGATCTCGGCTACTGCCTCGACCAGACCCGCACGAAGCTCCTCGGCTTTTTCTTTATACTCGGCTGGAATCTCGCGTGATTCAGCTTTTGTTCCTAAGTCATCCAAATAAAAATGAGCTTCCATATTAACAAGGTCAATAATTCCCTCGAACTCATCTTCAGCGCCGATTGGCATTTGCACAGGGTGTGCGTTTGCACCAAGACGTTCTTTTAATGTTCCTGTAGAGTACAGGAAGTCCGCGCCAACTTTATCCATTTTGTTAATGAATACAATACGGGGCACCCCGTAAGTTGTAGCCTGGCGCCATACTGTTTCTGTCTGGGGTTCAACACCTGATTGTGCATCCAACACAGTTACTGCTCCATCCAGGACTCTCAATGAACGTTCAACCTCTACAGTAAAGTCCACGTGTCCCGGTGTATCGATAATATTAATACGGTGACCTTTCCATTGAGCTGTCGTTGCAGCGGAAGTAATCGTAATTCCGCGCTCCTGCTCCTGCTCCATCCAGTCCATCTGGGAAGCACCTTCATGGGTTTCACCGATTTTATGAATACGTCCTGTGTAGAAAAGAATACGCTCTGTAGTAGTGGTTTTTCCTGCATCAATGTGTGCCATGATACCAATATTACGCGTCTTTTCTAAGGAGAACTCTCTTGCCATGTATTCTTCTCCTTTCTCTTAAAAGCTTTTTTTACAGATTAGGAAGTTTAGTTTACCTATGCTGACTTTAAGATTAATCGATCGTTCAAAAAAGTCCTACCAGCGATAGTGAGCGAACGCTTTATTCGCTTCTGCCATCTTATGCATTTCTTCACGTCTTTTCACGGCTGCTCCTGTATTGTTGGAAGCATCCAGGATTTCATTAGCCAGGCGCTCTTCCATTGTTTTTTCACCGCGCAGGCGGGAATAATTAACGATATATCGCAAGCCTAATGCCTGACGGCGTTCCGGACGAACCTCCATTGGAACCTGATAGTTAGATCCACCAACACGGCGGGCACGAACCTCAAGTACAGGCATGACGTTTTTCATCGCTTGTTCAAAAACTTCCATGGCATTTTGTCCGCTTCTCTCGGAAACTAGCTCAAACGCCTTGTAGAGAATTTTTTGTGCTTTTCCGCGTTTACCATCAATCATAATTTGATTGATCAAACGGGTTACTAATTTTGAGTTATATAATGGATCCGGCAAGACATCGCGTTTAGGTACTGGTCCTTTACGTGGCATATGTCCATCCTCCTTTCTTCCATGGTGTAATCGGAAAAAGCTTTTATCATCACCCGGTTTTTCCTGATACCGGGCTTATGAAGGTCTCTTTCCGGTATTTATCTGCATTGTGTTTTCTTTTAACTGGTTTTGCAGACCAGGGATTTTCTGTCCAACCGATATTTATTTCTTCGGTTTCTTTGTGCCATATTTGGAACGGCCTTGTGCACGGCCTTCCACTCCTGCAGTATCCAGTGCGCCACGAACAATGTGGTAACGAACACCAGGCAGGTCTTTTACACGTCCGCCGCGCAGGAGTACAACACTATGCTCCTGCAGGTTGTGGCCAATTCCAGGAATGTATGCTGTTACTTCCATGTTGTTTGACAGACGCACACGGGCATATTTACGAAGTGCCGAGTTCGGCTTCTTCGGAGTCAGTGTACCGACACGTGTACAAACACCGCGTTTTTGCGGGGAATTTTGATTTGTCAGCTGCTTTTTAAAGCTGTTATAACCTTTATTCAGCGCTGGTGAATCAGAAGTCTTTGCTTTATTTACACGGCCTTTTCGTACAAGCTGATTAATTGTTGGCATGTTTGCGTCCTCCTTTCTTTCTTAATCTCAGATGATTTTTAAAGAATGCTGCCCATTTTATCAATACAGGGCTTGGTTAAAGACCAGAGATTATGGCAGTTTCCTGTTGAACAGCAGGTTAAACCACACCACAATTAAGCTGATCCTATTATGCTGCAAGCCTCCCATGACAGCTTCTTCTAATCCCACACATCCAGGTGGTTCATTCTTTTGCAAAAAAACAAAGCTTCAACGGAGTTCCCATTAAAACTACTGTTCTCTTATGGCTACTGTTGATGCTCCAACCTCAATACCACAAGCAATACCCAGTTTTTTCATCGAATCTACATACTGACATGGAATATTAAGTTCGTCTGCCAAATCGGATACTTTTTGTGTAATCTGTGGATCCGCATCATCAGCAATGATCACTTCACTTATTTCCCCATTTTTCATGGCTTTCAGTGTTTGCTTCGTTCCGATGATTATACGCGATTTAACTTGAGCCACTTTTTCATAAGACATTTCGCATCCTCCAAAGTGATGGTTGGTATTTGCCGGTCAATCGGGCAAATGCCTTAGCACCCCAAGGGTAAAAACAAAGCCCCTTGTACGTACGCAAATTGCAAGTTATTACGTTCGGGCAATTAATTGGAGTCCCGGACATGAAAGTTTTATACTTTTTCCACTGTCAAAGTATAATTCGGAAGCACCTTGAATATTCTATCACCATGGTTAATTGATGTCAATACAAATTTTATATTCTTTTGGTGCTTCCGAATTCATTTTTATATCATTTGCGTTACCATTTTATTGAACTGTTTCTGTTTCTTCAACAATCTCTTCTTCCGGCTCGTCGGTAGCAACTTTTATTCTGCGGTACCTCTGCATTCCTGTACCTGCTGGGACAAGCTTGCCAATAATCACATTCTCTTTTAGCCCAAGCAGTTCATCACGTTTTCCTTTAATGGCTGCATCGGTCAGGACACGTGTTGTTTCCTGGAAGGATGCTGCCGATAGGAAGGAATCCGTTTCAAGGGATGCTTTTGTAATACCGAGCAGAACCGGTTTTCCTGTAGCAGGCTGGCCGCCGCCAAGCAGCACTTCATGGTTAGCATCCCTGAATTGATGAAGATCCAGGAGTGAACCAGGAAGTACGTTTGTATCTCCGGCATCAACTACGTGAATCTTACGCAGCATCTGGCGGACCATTACTTCTACGTGCTTATCACCAATTTCAACCCCTTGCATCCGGTATACCCGCTGCACTTCACGCAGAAGATAATTTTGTACACCTTCCACGCCTTGTACGCGCAAGAGTTCTTTCGGATCGATGGAACCTTCTGTCAGCTCCTGGCCGGCAAAAACTTCATCACCAATACTTACTTTCATGCGGGCATTAAATGGAACCGTATAACTGCGCTGTTCCACTTCCCCCTGAACGATCACTTCCTGACCGTCCCTTGTTTCTTTCATTTCTTCTACTGTACCATGGATTTCAGTAATAACAGACTGTCCTTTAGGGTTGCGTGCTTCAAATAGTTCCTGAATACGCGGCAGACCCTGTGTAATATCATCTCCGGCGACCCCTCCTGTATGGAAGGTACGCATGGTCAGCTGTGTTCCCGGTTCTCCAATAGATTGTGCTGCTATAATTCCTACTGCTTCTCCAACCTCTACATCTGATCCTGTGGCAAGGTTGCGGCCATAGCATTTTTGGCAAACACCGTATTTCGTATTACAGGTGAATGCAGAACGAATTGTAACCTCTTCTATTCCCGCTTCCACTATTTGTTTTGCCATATCCTCTGTTATCAGGCTGTCTTTTTCAGCAAGCAGTTCATTTGTTTCAGGATCACGTACATCAAAGAAAGCAGTGCGGCCTACAAGACGGTCAAACAGCGGTTCGATTAATTCGGTTCCATCCATTAGTGCAGATACGGTTAAACCTCGATCCGTACCGCAATCTGCTTCGCGAATGATAACATCCTGGGCTACATCCACCAGACGGCGTGTCAGATAACCCGAGTCAGCCGTTTTCAGGGCTGTATCCGCAAGGCCTTTACGCGCACCGTGTGTTGAAATAAAGTATTCCAGCACAGTTAGCCCTTCCCTGAAGCTTGACCTGATAGGCAGTTCAATAATTTTCCCGGCAGGGTTTGCCATCAGTCCGCGCATACCAGCCAGCTGGGTAAAGTTGGAAGCATTACCCCGTGCACCGGAATCACTCATCATATAAATCGGATTTCGGTCGCTCAAGGAGCCCATCAGCTTATCCTGGATCGTATCCTTGGCCTGGGACCAGATGGAAATAACCCGGTCGTACCGTTCGTCATCTGTAATGAGACCCCGGCGGAACTGTTTCAGTACGTTATCAACTTTCCCCTGGGCTTCTTCCAATATATCTTCTTTTTCTGCCAATACGACAATGTCGGAAATACCGACTGTCATTCCTGCTTTTGTGGAGTAGCTGAAACCGAGATCTTTCATACGGTCAAGCATTTTAGACGTTTCACTGATTTTAAACCGTTTAAATACTTCTGCGATGACATCGCCAAGGAAGCCTTTTTTAAATGGCATAATCAGTTCGCGTGATTGAATTTCCGCTTTAATGTCTGTTCCTTTTTCAACAAAATAGGATTCCGGTGTGTAATCCTCCAAATTAACTCTGGTCGGTTCGTTAATATATGGAAAAGAATCCGGCAATATCTCGTTAAAAATCAATTTACCGACTGTTGTGAGAAGCAATTGTTTCTGCTGCTCGTCATTAAAGGTTCTGTTGTTCAGGCCGGAAGCCTGAATCGCGACCCGGGTGTGCAGGTGCACATAACCATTTTGATAGGAAAGCAGCGCTTCGCTGACATCTTTGAATATTTTCCCTTCCCCAATGGCATTTTTTCTTTCCATCGTTAAATAGTAATTTCCTAATACCATATCCTGTGATGGCGTTACTACCGGTTTGCCGTCTTTCGGGTTCAGGATGTTTTGTGCTGCCAGCATCAGGATGCGTGCTTCAGCCTGCGCTTCTGCAGATAATGGAACGTGGACAGCCATTTGGTCCCCATCAAAGTCCGCATTATACGCTGTACATACAAGGGGATGCAGCCGGATTGCACGGCCTTCCACCAATGTTGGCTCAAATGCCTGAATACCGAGTCTATGCAAAGTTGGTGCACGGTTTAACAATACCGGGTGTTCTTTGATGACTTCTTCAAGTACATCCCATACTTCCGGATGCACACGTTCAATTTTTCGTTTTGCTGATTTAATATTGTGGGCTATTCCTTTTTCCACCAGCTCTTTCATAATGAATGGCTTGAATAACTCAAGCGCCATTTCTTTTGGCAGTCCGCACTGGTACATTTTCAGATTCGGACCAACAACAATAACGGAACGGCCGGAATAATCCACACGTTTACCTAACAGGTTCTGACGGAAGCGTCCCTGTTTCCCTTTCAGCATGTGGGATAATGATTTTAATGGACGATTCCCCGGTCCGGTAACCGGACGTCCGCGGCGGCCATTATCAATCAATGCATCTACCGCTTCCTGCAGCATGCGCTTTTCATTCTGTACAATAATGCTTGGCGCCCCAAGATCAAGCAGACGCTTCAGACGGTTATTCCGGTTTATAACACGGCGGTATAAATCATTCAGATCCGAAGTGGCAAAACGACCGCCGTCAAGCTGAACCATCGGACGAATTTCCGGCGGAATGACCGGCAGTACATCAAGAACCATCCAGGATGTTTCATTTTTGGAATTGCGGAATGCCTCCAGTACTTCCAATCGTTTGATTGCTCTAGTGCGCCGCTGTCCCTGAGCGGTTTTCAGCTCTTCACGCAGTGTATCCACTTCTTTTTTCAGGTCGATATCATGAAGCAGTTTCCGGATTGCTTCTGCTCCCATTTGTGCTTTAAATGATTTTCCATATTTATCGTAATATGTCCGGTATTCCTTCTCGGATAAAAGCTGCTTCTTCTCCAGCGGGGTATCTCCCGGCTCAGTCACAATATACGCTGCAAAATAGATTACTTCCTCTAATGCACGCGGAGACATGTCAAGCACGAGTCCCATTCTGCTTGGAATTCCTTTGAAATACCAGATATGGGATACGGGTGCAGCCAATTCAATGTGACCCATACGTTCCCTGCGGACTTTTGCTTTTGTTACTTCGACACCACAGCGGTCGCAAACGACGCCTTTATAGCGAACACGTTTGTATTTCCCGCAATGGCATTCCCAATCTTTTTGCGGGCCAAAAATCCGCTCACAAAATAGACCGTCTTTCTCCGGCTTTAGTGTACGGTAATTGATTGTTTCCGGTTTTTTTACCTCGCCGTAGGACCATGAACGTATCTTCTCGGGTGATGCTAAACCAATTTTCATATACTCAAAGTTATTTACATCCAGCAAGGGTCTACCTCCCTTTTTGTGTCCGTTTTATTGCAAACTTAAGCTTATGTCTTTAGCCCTTTAAGGTAAAAATTAGCCTAAGCAGCATTTATGCAGGCAGAAAAGCTCATGCTTTCATGTCTGCTGAAAAACGTTTTTGACCTGCTTTTGCCAAACTACAGATTAGCGAAGGTTACTGATTCATCTATATGGAACTGGAGGTCAGCCGCTTTTTCGGCTGACTCCCTCCAGTTTTATTGATGCTTTCTTACGTGCCTTCCACTTCTAAATTCAGCTTGCTTGTTTGCTGCGTCTCTTCTTCCTCTAATTCACGCATGTCAATTTCCTCTTCATCACTGGAGAGCATTTTGACATCCATGCCAAGGCTTTGCAGCTCTTTGATCAGAACCTTGAAGGATTCCGGCACTCCTGCTTCAGGCACATTATCGCCTTTTACAATAGATTCATACGTTTTGACACGGCCTACTACATCATCCGATTTCACAGTTAATATTTCCTGCAGTGTATAAGCTGCACCGTACGCTTCCAGGGCCCAAACTTCCATTTCCCCGAAACGCTGCCCGCCGAATTGGGCTTTACCGCCAAGCGGCTGCTGTGTAACAAGGGAATACGGTCCGGTAGAACGTGCGTGCAATTTGTCATCTACCATATGGGCAAGCTTAATCATGTACATAACACCGACGGATACACGGTTATCAAACGGTTCTCCCGTACGCCCATCGTAAAGTACCGTTT
This sequence comes from Virgibacillus aidingensis, assembly GCF_010994035.1. Lineage (GTDB taxonomy): Bacteria > Bacillota > Bacilli > Bacillales > Amphibacillaceae > Virgibacillus_N. The sequence goes on along the minus strand of NZ_WIXN01000022.1, from coordinate 27,290 downwards.
TTGCATCCCGCGGCATGCCTGCCTCTTCCAGTGTTTCCCATACATCCTCTTCTGTAGCACCGTCGAATACCGGTGATGCCACATGAATGCCAAGCTGTTTTGCCGCCATTCCGAGATGTAATTCAAACACCTGTCCAATATTCATACGCGACGGCACGCCAAGCGGGTTAAGCATGACATCAACAGGGGTTCCATCAGGTAAAAATGGCATATCTTCCTCAGGCAGAATTTTGGAAATAACACCTTTATTTCCATGACGCCCGGCCATTTTATCCCCTTCATTGATTTTGCGTTTTTGGACAATATAAACACGCACCAGCTGATTTACCCCAGGTGGCAGTTCATCCCCGTCCTCCCGGTTGAATATCTTTACTTCCAGTACAATTCCGCCGGCACCATGCGGCACTCTGAGGGAAGTGTCGCGCACTTCGCGGGCTTTTTCGCCAAAGATGGCATGCAGAAGACGTTCCTCTGCGGATAATTCCGTTACCCCTTTTGGAGTAACTTTTCCTACGAGAATGTCCCCGTCTGTCACCTCGGCACCGACCCGGATGATTCCCTGCTCATTCAGATTCTTCAGTGCATCTTCCCCAACGTTGGGGATGTCTCTCGTAATTTCCTCCGGCCCAAGTTTTGTATCACGGGCTTCAGATTCATATTCTTCAATGTGAATCGATGTATATACATCATCTTTTACAAGTCTTTCGCTCATAATGATGGCATCTTCATAATTATACCCTTCCCAGGTCATAAATCCGACAAGCACATTGCGACCCAGAGCCAGTTCTCCGTCTTCCATGGAAGGTCCGTCGGCAAGGATTTCACCTTTGGCTACACGATCCCCTTCTTTAATGATCGGACGCTGGTTATAGCATGTTCCCTGGTTGGAACGGATAAATTTTTCCAGTCTGTAAACATCCACGTCGCCTTCTACTTCTTTTCCATCAACCTCGGAAATTCGGCGGACATGAATCTCTTTAGCCTCTACTCTTTCAATAACTCCATCATTTCTGCAAATAATCGCCGCACCGGAGTCCTTTCCGTTTACGTACTCCATTCCAGTACCGACAATCGGCGCTTCCGGGTTCATCAATGGAACCGCCTGACGCTGCATGTTGGCACCCATTAGAGCACGGTTGGAGTCATCATTTTCCAGGAACGGAATACAGGCTGTTGCAGCAGACACTACTTGCTTCGGTGATACGTCCATATAGTCAATCTCGTCTCTGGAGACAACAACGTTTTCTTCACGGAAGCGGGCAACGACTTCTTCGTTCTGGAATCTGCCGTCTTCGTCCAATAGCGCATTTGCCTGGGCTACAACATAATTATCCTGTTCATCGGCAGTTAAGTAATCAATTTGTGCGCTGACTTTCCCTGTTTCCGGATCGACTCTGCGGTATGGTGTTTCAATAAAGCCGAACTTATTCACTTTAGCATAGCTGGAAAGTGAGTTGATCAGCCCGATGTTCGGACCTTCCGGCGTTTCAATCGGACACATCCGCCCGTAATGGGAATAGTGTACGTCACGCACTTCAAAGCCCGCTCTTTCACGAGTCAGTCCACCCGGACCCAAAGCAGATAAACGGCGCTTGTGCGTCAGCTCAGCCAGTGGATTTGTCTGGTCCATAAACTGAGAGAGCTGTGAGCTCCCGAAAAATTCCTTAATGGACGCAATCACCGGACGTATATTGATAAGCTGCTGCGGTGTTATACTGGATGTATCCTGAATGGACATCCGTTCACGAACGACACGCTCCATACGGGATAAACCAATACGGAATTGGTTCTGAAGCAATTCCCCAACCGAACGGAGCCGGCGGTTTCCGAGATGATCAATATCATCCGTATCCCCTACCTGGTGAAGCAGATTAAAGAAATAACTGATAGAAGCCAGAATATCTGCCGGTGTAATGTTTTTAATTTTTTTGTCCACCGCTCCATTACCGATGACAGTCAATTCCCTTTCTCCATCGGGATCTGAAGGATCGATAATTTTAACTGACTGAAGTCCTATTTCATCGTCCAGCACACCGTCCTGTGGCGTCAATACTTTTTCGCCAAGCTTTTCTTCTTCATTTTCAAGAAATGGCATCAGTCTATCCAATAGCTTGCGGTCTATTTTATCGCCTCTTTGTGCCAGCACTTCTCCGGTTTCCGGATCAACTACTGTTTCTGCCAGCACCTGGTTGAACAGCCGGTTTTTTATGTGCAGTTTTTTATTCATTTTATAGCGTCCAACATGGGCTAAATCATACCTTTTAGGATCAAAAAAGCGTGAGACCAATAAGCTTTTAGCGTTTTCCACTGTTGGCGGTTCTCCGGGACGCAGACGTTCATAGATTTCCAGGAGTGCTTTTTCCGTTGACTCTGTGTTATCCTTTTCAAGCGTGTTTCGCAAGTACTCATTTTCGCCTAAAAGGTCCACAATTTCCTGATCATCTCCAAATCCAAGCGCACGCAAAAGCACTGTGATCGGCAGTTTGCGTGTCCGGTCAATTCGGACATACACGATATCCTTGGCATCTGTTTCAAATTCCAGCCAGGCACCGCGATTTGGAATTACCGTCGCAGTAAAACCTTTTTTTCCATTTTTATCGATTTTATCGTTATAATAAACACTTGGTGAGCGTACTAGCTGTGAAACAATGACACGCTCTGCTCCATTAATGATAAAAGTACCGGTATCGGTCATGAGTGGAAAATCACCCATAAAAACTTCCTGTTCTTTTACTTCGCCGGTCTCGTTATTAATTAATCTGACCTTTACACGAAGCGGAGCATTATATGTGACATCCCTTTCCTTTGACTCTTCCACGGGATATTTGGGCTCACCCAAACTATAATCGACAAATTCCAGTGATAGATTCCCTGTGAAGTCCTCTATCGGGGAAATATCCTGAAACATTTCCCGCAAACCCTCTTCCAAAAACCAATCATAGGAAGCGGTTTGAATTTCGATTAAATTAGGCAGCTCCAACACTTCACTGATGCGCGCATAGCTTCTGCGCTTTCGGTGCCGTCCATATTGAACTAGTTGACCTGTCAACTGCTTCACCCCTTAAATGATACTAATTATGGTAGATGGACTACTATATTTAAGAAAAACGAAACCAAAGAAAATCTTCAGTTTTGTTTTTTGAACTTATGCCACAGACATAAATATTGCCAATGGTTCACTGATTCATTCCAGACAATACCAGTGGTCAGTAATCAAAGGCAGTAAATTGGATCCCAGATACCTATTCAAAGGAGCGGGAATACTTCACACCCGCGGATCCGAAAATAGTATGCGGTTTTCCCCAATTTTACCATTGTTTCCAAACACCAATGATCTATACATTTCAATTTCATGAAAATACCTCTTGACAAAGATATCCCCATGTTAGCATTTATCTATCTTATCATAATGAGTAATACAAATCAAATGTTTATCGCCCGAATGATATAATACCCTTTATGTTTCGCAACTACTTCAACTTCATTGAATAATTGCTCCAGTTTTTTCTTTGCGGAAGGGGCTCCTTGCTTTTTCTGGATAACGATCCATAATTCCCCTGCATTTTTTAATGCTTTCTTTGATTCTTCAAACATCTGGTGCACCACTTTTTTTCCCGCCCGGATCGGCGGATTGGAAATGACGCTTGCAAATTCTCTTTCTTTCAGACTGTTAAACCGATCGCTTTTAACAAATTCCACATTTTTTATTCCGTTATCACGGGCATTTTGTTCAGCTAGTGAAAGGGCCCTTTCATTTACATCAGCCATAACAATATGCCTGTCTTCGTAATACCCGGCTAGAGCAATCCCTATCGGACCGTATCCGCAGCCCAGGTCCAATAAGTCGCCCGCTGTCTCTGGTGCATAAAACTTTTCAATCAGAAGCCGGGAGCCGGGGTCCACTTCATTTTTTGAAAATACGCCCGCATCACTTGTAAATATATATTTTTTTCCCTTTAATACAAAATCCCATTTCTTTGGTGAACTTTTTGATTGGGGTTGTTGTGAAAAGTAATGCTCTGTCATCTGGCACCTACTTTTATCATTGAATTTCCTATGGAGATAGAAAAAGCGGGAATTTCCTGCCCGCGCCGATAAGATGGAAAAGCCCGCCGCTGTTTACGACGAGCTTATAATATATAAAGAACTACTTCACTTCTACTTCTGCACCAGCTTCTTCAAGCTTGGTTTTCACTTCTTCAGCTTCTTCTTTTGCGACGCCCTCTTTAATTGCTTTTGGCGCATTGTCAACCAGGTCTTTTGCATCTTTCAGGCCAAGACCGGTAATTTCACGTACCGCTTTAACAACTTTAATTTTTGAGTCGCCTGCAGCATTAAGCATTACATCAAATTCAGTTTGCTCTTCAGCAGCTTCACCGCCGCCACCGCCGCCAGCTACTGCTACTGGAGCTGCAGCTGTTACTCCAAATTCTTCTTCGATTGCTTTTACTAAATCATTTAATTCCAATACGGACATTTCTTTAATCGCATCTATAATTTGCTCTTTTTCCATGGTTTTTCCTCCTGATTTTTCATGTTTTTTCCGGTCATCGCCCGGAATTTTATTGTTTATTGCACGACAAAGCACATTCTTTTATGCGCCTTCTTCTTCTTTTTGATCAGCAATTGCTTTTGCAGCATATGCAAAGTTGCGCATTGGAGCCTGAAGTACGCTAAGCAGCATAGAAACCATTCCTTCGTAGTTCGGCAGGTCAGCAAGCTCTTTCAACTGATCCATTGAAGCAACTTTCCCCTGGATCACTCCGCCCTTTATTTCAAGTGCCTCATGATCTTTGGCAAAGTTGTTTAAAATCCGTGCCGGTGCCACCACATCCTCATTACTGAATGCTACTGCAGTCGGTCCAACGAGTGTATCACTTAAGTCGTTTAATTCAGCAGCTTCCGCAGCACGGCGGGTCATTGTGTTTTTGTAGACTTTAAAATCAATGCCGGCTTCCCGCAGCTGTTTACGGAGTTCGGTTACTTCAGCAACATTGAGACCACGGTAGTCAACCACAACGGAAGTTTCGCTTTCACGGAATTTTTCCGTTATTTCATCCACCAGTTTTTTCTTCGCTTCGATATTTGCAGACATTCTTCCACCTCCTGTTCAGCAATTCTTTTACTTAATTATACCGCATAGGAAAAGCTCCCACAGGCAGACAGGGGAGCTTTAGAAAACAAAGGAAAACCATCATTGGTTTAACCAATCTGTTTATAAAACACCTCGGCAGGATATTAAGCTTATAAAAGCCCCTGCTGTCTACGGTACAACGTATTCATTAATATAACGCCATTCATTATAACGAATGTGCTTTAAAAAGTCAATACCTGTATTTAGCGGTATTTAGATACATCCACTTTGATTCCAGGACCCATCGTAGATGACACAGAAACATTTTTCAAATATATTCCTTTAGAAGATTGCGGCTTCACTTTTACAAGCTGTTCGGTAAGTGCAGCAAAGTTTTCCTGTAACTTTTCTTCTTCAAAGGAAACTTTTCCAATTGGCACATGAACGTTGGCGGATTTATCCACACGGTATTCTACTTTACCGGCTTTAATATCTTTTACCGCTTTTTCCACTTCAAATGTAACCGTACCGGTTTTAGGGTTCGGCATTAAGCCTTTTGGTCCAAGCACACGGCCAAGCTTACCAACCTCAGCCATCATATCAGGTGTTGCCACGATCACATCAAATTCGAACCATCCCTGGTTAATTCGATTAATATAATCAGACTCACCGACATAATCTGCGCCGGCAGCTTCTGCTTCTTTGGCTTTATCTCCTTTAGCAAAAACCAGCACACGCTGGGTTTTTCCTGTACCGTGCGGCAAAACCATCGCACCGCGGATTTGCTGATCCGCCTTCTTCGGATCTACGCCAAGGCGGAATGCTGCCTCAACGGTTTCATCAAAGTTTGCTTTTGCAGTTTCTTTTAATAAGTTAATTGCTTCTTCAATATCATATGATTTAGAACGATCAACAAGCTTCAATGCTTCCTGATGTTTCTTACCTTTTTTAGCCATTTTATTTCCTCCTCATATTGTGGTTATAACGGTAAGACCTCCCACTTGAAAAAACAGCGATTGTTTTTTCAGATGACAAAGGTGAACGTTTAAACGCCGACCCGTAAAAGCCATGGCAGGCAATGCTATCCCCCCGCCGGCTTTCATGAAAAAGGCTGCGATGAAAATAACAGTCGCAACCCGGTTATTTGCCAATGTAAATTAATCTTCAATCGTGATGCCCATGCTGCGGGCAGTTCCTTCTACCATGCGCATTGCCGCTTCCACATCAGCAGCGTTCAGATCCTGCATTTTTGTTTCGGCAATTTCTTTTACTTTATCGCGTTTTACAGTAGCGACTTTATTACGATTCGGTTCCCCTGATGCAGTATCAATACCAGCCGCATCTTTCAACAGAACAGCTGCAGGCGGGGTTTTTGTAATAAATGTAAATGAGCGGTCTTCAAACACCGTAATCTCAACCGGAATAATCATGCCGGCCTGATCCTGTGTACGTGCGTTAAATTCCTTGCAAAATCCCATGATATTCACACCCGCCTGACCTAATGCAGGTCCTACCGGTGGTGCAGGGTTCGCTTTGCCTGCCGGAATTTGCAGTTTTACCAGTTTAATTACTTTTTTAGCCACGAGACACACCTCCTTAAAGTCCGTGATGTGGTAATAGGGTCATCCCCTCCCACTCAAGTCTTCCAACTCTCTTCTTCATAGAGAGCAAGAATAACAAAAGAATTTTAGCATGAAACTGTATTTAATGCAAGGTATTGCCGTTAAAAACTTAATCGATTTTTTCAATTTGGGTGAAGTCCAGCTCTACCGGGGTCTCCCTGCCAAACATGTTAACATGCACTTTTACTTTTTGTTTATCTGTATCAATTTGCTCAATCGTTCCCGAAAAGTCAGAGAACGGGCCTTCCTTCACACGGATATTATCTTTTACTTCGAAATCATACTGAACAGCTGACTCATTCACACCCATCCGTTTAAGCACACTTTCCACTTCCTCCGGCAGTAAAGGAGTAGGTTTTGTCCCTCCGCCGCTTGAACCGATAAAGCCTGTCACTCCGGGTGTGTTACGAACCACATACCACGAGTCATCCGTCATCACCATTTCCGTTAGCACATAGCCCGGGAAAAACTTCTTCTTCGTAACTTTCTTTTTTCCGTCTTTTATTTCGGTTTCTTCATCTTCAGGGACGATCACACGGAAAATCTTGTCTTCCATGCCCATTGACTCTACTCTTTTTTCCAGATTCATTTTTACTTTGTTTTCATACCCGGAATACGTATGAACAACATACCAATTTTTCTCCATTATAACAGGACAAACGTGCTGCCCTTCCCTCCCTTGGCGGATTAGTAATCTATGTGTAAACCAAACGCACTTGCATTCCTATAAACATCTAAAAAACAATCTCTCTTATTTATAGGCACAATAAAAACAGTTTAAACCTTTTGTTTTTCGATGAGGAACATATTATTCCCCAATTTAAAAAACCCGACATTGCGGGCTTTTCATGAAATCAGTTATATTATAGCATATAATAGTTCTATTTATTAGCTAAAAAGCAAATTGGATTGAAATGGTTTATAATTATAAATTTATGAGTTCACACATTGCCAAAAATTAAAGCAGATTCAAAAGCTGCGAGATTCCCAGGTCAATCAAGAAGAAAAACACCGCAACAAATGCTACCGTTGCAATAACAGTAATTGTGTAGTTTGTTAATTCTTTTCCCTTGGGCCAGGAGACCTTCTTCATTTCCCTGGAAACGTTCTTTAAGAACTTAAACATGGCTGTACCCCCAAACTTTGCCTAATTCTCTATTTAAACTTTTTTATTTTGTTTCTCGGTGCAGTGTATGTTCACCGCATGTTCTACAAAACTTTTTTACTTCCAGCCGTTCCGGATTGGCCGACTTATTTTTACTTGTAGTATAATTTCTGCTGGCACATTCTGAACAGGCCAGCGTAATCTTCACACTCATGTTTTCACTCCACATGAATTTTTTCGTCATATTCTGCAATCTTTATAAATGTAGCATGCATGTCTATCTTATGTCAATGTCCTTTGTTGAGATTTCATTGGTATTCAAGAGCTGTTCGAGCTTTCTTTTTACACGCTGAAGCGCATTATCAATTGACTTTTCATGGCGGTTTAATTCTTCGGAAATCTCCTGATAGGTGCACCCTTCCAAATAGAGCTGCAGCACTTCTTTTTCCAGTCTGCTTAAGAGTTCCGATAATTTCAGCTGCATATCACCCAGGTTTTCCCGGTTAACCAGCAGTTCCTGCGGGTCAATTTCCGCAGATCCAACAAGGACATCCATTAACGTCCGATCCTTATCTTCATCACGCAGCGGCTTGTCCAGGGAAACGTAGGAATTGAGCGGCATATGCTTAAACCTTGTCGCCGTTTTGATAGCAGTAATAATCTGCCTTGTTACACACAGCTCTGCAAATGCTTTAAAAGAGGAAAGCTTGTCCCCGTCATAATCGCGGATTGCTTTATAAAGCCCGATCATACCCTCCTGAATGATATCCTCCTTATCCGCCCCGATTAAAAAATATGTCCGTGCTTTCGCGCGTACAAAGTTTATGTATTTATGCATGATCACGTCAAGTGCGTGACTGCTTCCTTGATGAATCCTGCGGAGAAGCTCTTCATCATCAAGCATATGCAAATTGGTCTGGTCTTTTTCTACTTGCTTGACATTCACTAGGATGGACCCCCCAAAGTAACACAGTCACTTACAAAAATAGAAACCTAGATTGATAGAGCATTTCTGTATCCAATTAACTACATCCGGAATTCACGGCCCGAACACTGTCTGCCCTGAAAAATCGTTCTTAATAATGTTCAATGTAAAGTCATTATACAGTAAGCGCTTAAAGCTAGTCAATACGGCAAAAGGAGAGAATGCAGCAAATGATTCCTTTTTCCTACATATCCCCCCTTCGCCATTTTTCAAATTGATCCAATATCTTCTCATCCAGGACAATTTTTGACCTGGCAGGCTCTTGGCTACGCACTTCGATATTTTCTTTGATTTTTCTCTCGACGTTTCTTACCTCGATCAGCAGTTCCCTGGCAGATACACGCAATGCGCCCTGCCCGAAAATCGTGCGCTGCTCGGCATAATCGGAAGTGGCGACATATACTTGAGTTTCGACATTTTTCAGCTTTTTTACCAGTTTTTCAATTCGTTCATCTGCTGTTTCCTTCTCTTTTGTGTAAATCACTTCCACTTTAAATGCTTTTGTTTTTTTCATCGTTCCTTTGACTTCATAAGCGTCAAAAACAATAATTACCCGGTCGCCGGAAAATGCCTGGTACTCTGCCATTATTTCAACTAAGCGGTCTCTCGCTTGTCCAATATCTTTTTCCTTTAGCTCTATTAGTTCGTCCCATGCGCCAATCATGTTATACCCGTCAACAAGCAATACATCCATTTTACTCACCAGCCGGGTGTCTTTTCCGGTAGATTTCGTAAAGGAGTAAACTGCATGCTACTGAAGCATTAAGCGAGGAAACTTTTCCCTTCATGGGCAGACTTACCGTCCAGTCGCATTTTTTTTGGACTAAACGGCTGATGCCCTTCCCTTCATTTCCGATGATAACAGCGATGGGCATTGTACCATCAAGCCTGCGGTAATCTTCTGTCGCATCCGATTCCGTGCCCACAATCCAAACATTTCTTTCTTTTAATGCATCAATGGTATTGGCAATATTCGTGACCCTTGCTACAGGGACATATTCGATAGCTCCTGCAGCCGTCTTGGCAACTGCCTGTGTCAGCCCGACAGAACGATGCTTTGGAATAATTACCCCATGTGCCCCGGCAGCATCTGCTGTTCGTAATATAGAGCCAAGATTATGCGGATCCTCCAGCCCGTCCAGGATAATGAAAAAGGGAGCTTCTCCTTTTTGTTCTGCAGCATCAAACAAATCATCAAGACTGGCGTAAGCATAGGAAGCAACATAGGCGATAACACCCTGATGGTTTTTGGCAGAAAGCTGGTCAAGCTTATTTTTTGGTACTTTCTGCACGACAGTGCCTGCATTTTTCCCCAGCTGCATGAGTTTTCCCTGCATGGAGCTGTTCAACTGTTTACTGATAAGCACTTTATTGACCGATCTTCCCGATTTTAATGCTTCGATGACCGCGTTTTTACCTATGATCAATTCCTCACTCATTCTGCTCCCTCCCCTCTTCAATCCATGAAACGGCTTCTTGCAGCAATTCGGACAGCCTTTCTTCATTTTCAGCCAGGAAATGATATCCTATTAACGCTTCAAAAGCGGTACTGTAGCGATAAGTCTGGACAGAAATATTTTTCGGAATGGTGGCGGATTTTGCATTTCTTCCTCTGGCCGCCACCCGTTCTTCTTCCTCTGTTAAAAATTCCGTTTCCAGCCAATGCAACATAACATCTGCCTGGCTTTTTCCGGCAACAAACTTAACAGCCTGATTGTGCAGCTGCTGGGGCTTTACCTGCCCCTTTTTCAGCAAATGTTCCCTGATATGCACCTCATACACAGCGTCGCCCATATAGGCCAATGCCAGACTTTTCATCTGTTTAACATCATGTGTCATAATTAGCCTCTCTTCCAGCGGACGCCCTGTGGTGTATCTTCCAAAATAATATTTTTCTCCTTCAGCTGATCCCTGATTTCATCTGCCCTGGCGAAGTTCCGGCTTTTGCGTGCTTCATTCCGTTCTTCAATGAGTGCCTCAATTTCTTCATCAAGAAGCTCATCCTTACTCCAAGCTTCCAAACCGAGTATATGGAGAAAAGTTTCCATGGCTGCCTGAAAAGCATCAATCACTTTTGCCTGCGTCTGATCCTGCTGTATATACTGGTTTGCTTCCTTGGTAATATCAAACAATACAGATATGGCATTTGCTGTATTAAAGTCATCATCCATGGCATTTTCAAATTCCTGCTTAAAGCTGTTGATTTTTTCCATCCAGTTGTCTGCATCATTCACCAGGTTCATACTGGAGTGTTTCCGGTGCTCCAAGTTTTGATAAGCTGTTTTGATTCTGTTAAAGCTGTTCTTGGCACTCTCCAGCAGCTCCTCTGTAAAGTTAATCGGATTACGGTAGTGTACGCTTAGCATAAAAAACCGGATTACCTCAGGGTCGTGAGCATTTATTAAATCCCTGGTAAGCACAAAGTTATTCAGCGACTTGGACATTTTTTCATTATCAATATTAATGTAACCATTATGCATCCAATATCTTGCAAAGGGTTTCCCTGTCAAGGCTTCGGATTGAGCAATTTCGTTTTCATGATGCGGAAAGGTTAAATCCTGCCCCCCGGCATGAATATCAATCGTTTCCCCCAAGTGCTTTTTCACCATGGCAGAGCATTCTATATGCCAGCCGGGGCGTCCTTTCCCCCAGGGAGAATCCCAGGAAATCTCATCGTCTTTTGCGTTTTTCCAAAGGGCAAAATCAAGAGGATCTTCTTTTTTCTCCCCTATCTGAATCCGGGCCCCCACACGCAATTCGTCAATGGATTGATGGGAAAGCTTTCCATAACCATCAAACTTGCGCGGTTTATAATAAACATCGCCCTCCACTTCATAGGCAAAGCCTTTATCAATCAGTTCCTGAATAAAAGCAACAATGTCATCCATGGTATCCATTACCCTGGGGTTATGGGTTGCTTTTTTTACACCTAAAGCTCCCACATCCTCCAGATAAGCATTAATATACTTATCCGCAATTTCCTGTACCGTTTCCCCCGTTTTTTTTGCTGCATTAATAATTTTATCGTCTACATCGGTAAAATTAAGCACATAATCCACATCAAATCCCTTGTACTCCAAGTATCTCCTTACTGTATCAAAAACAATCGCAGGCCTGGCATTCCCTATATGAATATAGTTATATACGGTCGGTCCGCAGACATACATACTCACCTTTCCAGCCTGCTGCGGAATGAATTCTTCCTTTTCCTGGTTTAATGTATTATAAATTTGAATCGACATGCTGTTTCCCTTCTTTCCATATTGCCATTTCTGCTTTTAGCTCATCAATTTCCTGCTGCAGCTGTCTGCAGCGCTCTTCCACAGGATCAGGTATTTTATGATGGTCCAGATCCCTTCTAACCCTTTCGCCATTTTGCTTGACAATTCTGCCGGGAATTCCCACGACTGTACAATGATCGGGAACATCCTTAAGCACCACGGATCCTCCGCCAACCTTGGAACTTTCACCAATAACAATATCCCCAAGCACCTTGGCTCCTGTGGAGATCAAGGCATTGTCCTCTATCGTGGGATGGCGTTTTCCTTTTTCATTCCCGGTGCCGCCCAGTGTGACGCCTTGGAATATGGTAACATTATCCCCTATTTCACATGTTTCCCCAATAACGACGCCCATGCCATGGTCGATAAATAAGCGGCGTCCAATTTTTGCTCCGGGATGGATTTCAATACCTGTAAAGAACCTGCTGATCTGTGAAATAGCCCGTGCAATAAAAAATAGCCTTTTATTATAAAACCAATGGGCAACCCGGTGATTCCAGACGGCATGCAGGCCGGAATAAGTCAAAAAAATCTCCATATACGTCCGGGCTGCCGGGTCCTGTTCAAAAACAACATCCATATCTTCTTTCATTCGCTTAAAGATCCCCACCCATACTAACCTCCCTTTGTCATTTTTTAAAGCTTAAACTCCGGTTTCCCGGGAATATGATTGATTTCTCTTGGCTTTGATGTTTATCACCCCGGTGAATAAAGCGATGATTGGACGAATGACGTTAACTTCAATTGGGAAGACAACAAAGCCCACCGAAGCACTCATCGCACCAAACTCTCCTGATGAAGTATCCGAGAAAGCTCCGGCAAAATAAAAACGCCTCTGTGTACAATGACACAGAGACGCTAAGGGCGCGGTCCCACTCTGTTTGAAGAAATAATTCTTCCTGCTCGGGGCTCTCGTAACGGGAGAGTTCCGCTGCCATGTACTTGTTTTTCCATAACAGACTCCGAGGGGCACTTCAAAGGGAGGGCTTAAAATCACTCACAGCCAAGGTGATTCTCTCTGGGTAAACCGTTCCGCTTCTACTTTCCCTCATCCACGTTCGCTATATTTTAATCCGGCTGGTTGGAAAACTCATTTCCAAATTAAACCGTACATACTACTACCCTAATTCATGCAAGCAAGTTACCTGCCTGTTGTTTCTTGCATAACTCCTGATGTCATATCAGTATATTATATTCCTGCCCGAATGTGAACAATTACGCTCCCAATTGTTTTAATACCTTATCAAGACGGGTCAAAACCCGATCTTTTCCAAGCAATTCAATTGCCAAAGGAAGCTCAGGCCCATGGGTTTGACCCGTGGTAGCAACACGGATTGGCATAAACAACCGTTTACCCCGGTGTCCTGTTTCCTTTTGAGTAGCTTTAAATTGTGCCTTGATGGAATCCTTCGTAAAGTCATCAAGATGAATCAATTTATCTGTAAACACCTGCAGCACTTCCGGCACCTGCTCCTGCTGCAGCACATCCATTGCTCCCTCATCAAGCACTGGTTCGTCATGGAAAAACAGCTCTGTCAATTCCACAATTTCTGCACCATACCGCAATTGTTCCCGATATAATCCGATTACATTTTCCGCCCATTCCCGCTGCTTGTCACTCATGTTCTCCGGCAGCTTTCCGGCTTCAATTAAATGCGGCATGGCCAGGGAAATAACATCATCCAGGTCTGCTGCTTTAATGTATTCATTATTCATCCACTTTAGCTTATGGCGATCAAAAATAGCAGCGGACGTGGACAATCTTTCCGGATCAAAAATTTCTATAAGTGTTTCTTTATCAAAGATTTCTTCCTCACCCACAGGCGACCAGCCAAGGAGGGTAATAAAATTAAACAAAGCTTGTGGAAGATAGCCCAAATTATGGTATTGCTCAATAAATTGCAGTATATGCTGATCACGCTTACTCAGTTTCTTCCGTTCTTCATTTAAAATCAATGTCATATGTCCAAATGCCGGTGCTTCCCAGTCAAAGGCATCATATACCATCATTTGCTTCGGCGTATTGGAAATATGTTCCTCTCCGCGCAGCACATGGGAAATCTTCATGAGATGGTCATCAATTGCCACTGCAAAGTTATATGTCGGAATTCCATTTTTCTTTACAATCACCCAGTCCCCAAAATCACTGGATTCAAATGTAATGTTTCCCCTGACAATATCAGGGAATGTATATGTTTTATTTGCGGGCACCCGCAGCCGAATACTCGGTTTGCGTCCATCCTGCTCAAACTGTTCGATCTGTTCTTCTGTTAAATCACGATGTGCTCCGGAGTATTTCGGAACCTCACCGCGTGCCCGTTGTGCTTCCCGTTCTTCCTCCAGCTCCTCTTCTGTCATATAACATTTATAGGCGAGTCCTCTTTCCATCAGATCGTCCACATATTTTTGGTAAATATCCAGCCGCTCTGTTTGCCTGTACGGACTGTAATCTCCACCAATGTCAGCACCCTCGTCCCATTCAATTCCAAGCCATTTCAGAAATTTCAGCTGGCTCTCCTCGCCGCCTTCCACATTCCGCTTATCATCTGTATCTTCAATCCGAATAATAAATTTACCGTTAAAGTGCTTGGCATATAAATAATTAAATAGTGCTGTACGCGCATTTCCAATATGCAAATGGCCTGTGGGACTAGGCGCATAACGTACACGAACTTGATTTGACATGACAGTGCCCCTTTCTGTTTTCCTGCTTGTACTTATCTATTGTCTATTGCATACTTAAATTCGGCTGTCCAGCTTTGATAAAATATGACACAGCCTGAAGGGGGTTTTTTCCAGCCCCCTTAAAAAACCTGTATTCTTCATAGAAAAAAAGTGATAACTATTTTAATATGTTATCACTTTTTGTTATACCCTTTTTACAATGCTTTTTCAAGTAATTTCGGTTTTGCAAATATCATTCGGCCTGCCGATGTTTGGAGGACACTCGTTATGAGTACTTCAATCGTTTTTCCGATATAATTTCTGCCTTCTTCCACAACAATCATGGTTCCATCATCAAGATAGGCAATTCCCTGGTTGTGTTCCTTGCCGTCTTTGATCACCTGAACAACCAATTCCTCACCGGGCAGTACTACCGGTTTAACTGCATTAGCCAAATCATTAATATTTAAGACTGCAACACCTTGTAAATCGGATACCTTGTTTAAGTTAAAATCATTCGTTACGACAATACCATCAATCACTTTTGCAAGTTTAATCAGTTTGCTGTCCACTTCATGAATGTCTTCAAAATCTCCCTCATAGATTTCCACATCCACCGGAAGCTCTTTTTGAATACGGTTTAGTACGTCCAGACCGCGGCGTCCCCTGTTTCGTTTTAAAACATCGGAGGAATCTGCAATGTGCTGCAATTCCCCAAGGACAAACTGCGGAATGACAATTGTTCCTTCAAGAAAATTCGTCTGGCAAATATCAGCAATGCGTCCGTCAATAATCACACTTGTATCCAGTATTTTCGGTTTTGGCTTAGCCGGATCTTTTGCTTCCTCCGCATCTGCAGCTTTTCTTTTATCCCGGTCTTTCCTGTTTTTATTCATTAAATTAATAAACTCATCTCTTCGTCTGAAACCGACCTGAAAACCTAAGTAACCGAGTACAATCATAATGAATAATGGTATAACCTGTGATACTACTTCAATATTAATGTCCTGCAGCGGCATATTAATGAAATAAGCAATCACCAGCCCCAGAAGAAGGCCAATACTGCCGAAAAACAAATCCACTGCCGGTACTTTAATAAGTGATTCTTCCACCCACTTAAGGAAATTAACAACGTAGCCCGCCACCATGTATGAAATAAGAAAAAAAATAATTGCCCCCAATATAGTCCCCAGCCATGGTGAAGCCAGCCACCCTACTTCCGTGAAATCCAATAGATTCACAATCGCGGGTATATACAGATATCCTATGGTACCCCCCAAAATGATAAAGAACAAATGAACAATTTTCCTCAGCACCTCTTATCACCTCCTAATTTTGCGGATAATTATAAAAATCTCTTTTTCGCCCAAGTTCAAGGGGCTTCATCATACCCTCCTGTCCTTAAGCTTTTACCATATAAATCCGGCGCTTAGCCAGGATTATTAATATTATTGCCTTATTATAAAAAAATAATCCAAAAAAAGTAAGAATCACCTATTATACCAAGTAAATAATATCATATCACAGTATAACATTCAATTTAAATAAAATTAATATATTACCATATACAAATATAAATAGCAATATAATAACCTACATTTTTTCCCCATTTTCGACAAAAACCGTCATATGCTTAACGGGAAACCCCCACATGAAGTGCTTCCTGAACAGTCTTCACACCGATTACCTCAATTTGATCGGGAGCCGTCCAGCCATCGAGATTGTTTGCCGGACATATCACCCGTTTAAATCCGAGCTTTGCCGCTTCCTGTACGCGTTGTTCAATCCGGGAGACACGTCTAATTTCACCGGTCAGCCCGACTTCACCAATAAAAATATCGTCCGGTCTTGTCGGCTGGTCCCGAAAACTGGAGGCAATGCTGCAGGCAATGGCAAGGTCTATAGCAGGCTCATCGAGTTTCACTCCGCCAGCTACTTTAATATAGGCATCCTGGTTTTGCAGCATTAAACCAACCCGCTTTTCCAGCACTGCCATTAATAATGGCACCCTGTTCTGATCAGTCCCTGTTGCCATTCGGCGGGGATTGCCGAAAGCTGAGGGAGATATTAATGCCTGAATCTCCACAAGTACCGGCCTGGTCCCCTCCATCGATGCTACGACAGTGGAGCCGGAAGCTCCCTCAGACCGTTCTTCCAGAAAGATTTCAGAAGGGTTCATGACTTCCCGCAGGCCTTTTTCCTTCATTTCAAAAATTCCCATTTCATTCGTGCTGCCAAATCGATTTTTTACTCCTCTTAATATACGGTAAGTATGGTGCCGTTCTCCTTCAAAATATAAAACAGCGTCCACCATATGTTCGAGAAGTCTGGGGCCCGCAATCGAACCTTCTTTTGTCACATGTCCGACGATGAAAATGGGTATACCGTTTGTTTTTGCGATTTTCATTAATTCCGAAGTGCATTCCCTGACCTGGGAAACACTTCCCGGCGCGCTGGAAATTTCCTCTTTGTACATAGTCTGTATGGAGTCAATAACCACAAAGGATGGCTTGATTTCTTCCACTTGTTTGGCAATATCAAATAAATTGGTTTCCGACAATACATATAATAAATCAGATGTAATATCCAACCTGTCTGCACGAAGTTTCGTCTGACGGATCGACTCCTCTCCGGATACGTATAAAACCGGCAGTTTTTTATCCGCCAGCTGAGCAGAAATTTGCAACAGCAAAGTGGACTTTCCAATCCCCGGGTCTCCACCGATCAATACAAGCGATCCAGCTACAATCCCGCCCCCGAGCACGCGGTTAAACTCTCTCATTTCCACAGTAACCCGGGGTTCCTGCTGTGTTTGAATCGACGAGATCTTTTCCGGCTTATGTGCCACATTCCTGCCCACATTAAATGTATGCTTATTCCGGTTACCGGATGCCTCCATTTCTTCCACAAAGGAATTCCAGCTGCTGCAGCCTGGACATTTTCCCATCCATTTTGGTGATTCATAACCACAATGCTGACAAACAAATTTCGTTTTCCGTTTAGCCAAATTTCTCGATCCTTTCTATTTCTATTATAAACAAATGATAGAGCTATAAAGTTACAGATTCCTATCAATTTAGTTAAAAATTCCATAGTAGTGCCACAGTTAGGTAAAATGAGAGAAAAATAATTGCTGACAGCAACAGAAGATAAAGATGACTTTTATTGCTTGAGGGAAAAAGCTGATTAATGGGCAGAAACAATACAAATAACTCATATAAGCTGTCTCAATAACCCTTGGAGCTGCGGGCATGCTTTATGTACTGATCCGCCTGTCCCCGTGTTTAAATTGATTTTTGAGCAGAAGAAATTTTATAGCATAAAACGAGCAGCTTCACACAAAATAATGTCGTTCTTTTACTGAGGTAAAATCTGTTCACTTATTCAGTGTAATACTGATTTCATACTTTCCATCTAATTCTTTTTCCTGTACTTTCCAATTGGGGGACAGCATTTGCTTGATGCCGGATAATGTATCTTCACCCGCAATTAATTTAGCAATGCCTTGTTCAGTAAGCTCATACATCTCTTCCGTAATGTCAAATTTCAGTTTTAACAAATTCCTTAATCCATTTATTGTGATGAATTTCACCTGATAGCCATCATGAATGATGGAATGAAATGCGTGGTTATCTTTTTCATGAAGGTCAATAAGTGTTTGAAAATCAAAATTGGAATGCTGCTTATTCCAGGAAGCAACGTTTTTTTCGAAACTGACTCCTCTAATTCTTCATTGGTTACACCACTTGCCCGAACTGTTTCAATCAAATATGCTTCCATTAATGATATAGCATTTATTTTCATATTGCTCCCCCTTGTATGCCTTCTTCTCTTTCTTCTTTATACCAAAATTGTTGCGATGACATACACCACCTCATCCAAATTGTGAAACAATAATAATGATGAAAAAGCTGGAAGACAAAGTGCTTCCAGCTTTTTCGGCTTCAGCCATAAAGGCTTAGTGACAAGCCGGGTTTTCCAACAGGTGCTTCAGGATTTTGCCACACTGTTAGGCAATACAATAAATTCCCCTTTATTGTTCAAGCCAATTTTCACTTTTTCACCCTTGGAGATATTCTCTTTTAACAATTCTTCGGATAAGAGATCCTCAATGTTTTTCTGAATGGATCTTCTGAGTGGCCGGGCACCATATTCAGGCTCGAACCCTTCATTGGCAATCTTCTCCACAGCCTTATCCGTGAGTGCAAAATCAATCTCCTGCTCTTTCAGTCTGCGCTGAAGCTGATTAATCATCAATGTGACAATGTCCTTCATATGCTCCTTCTCCAAGGAATGGAAGACGATAGTTTCATCAATTCGATTCAGGAATTCAGGACGGAACGCTTTCTTCAATTCATCCAATACTTTACGCTTCATTTCTTCATGTTCCTGACCTTCATCCTCAAGATTGAAGCCGACATATTTATTCCGCTTCAGTTCACTCGCGCCAACGTTGGATGTCATGATGAGTACCGTGTTGCGGAAATCAACGACCCGGCCTTTAGAATCCGTGAGACGCCCATCTTCCAATACCTGAAGCAGAATATTGAATACCTCCGGATGTGCTTTCTCTACTTCATCAAGCAAAACAACCGAGTACGGTTTTGTCCGGACCTTCTCTGTCAGCTGTCCGCCTTCTTCATAGCCGACATACCCTGGCGGTGAACCTACCAAACGGGAGGTAGCGTGCTTTTCCATATACTCCGACATGTCGATTCGAATCATTGCGTCTTCATCTTCAAACATGGCCTCTGCCAAAGCCCGGGCAAGTTCCGTTTTCCCGACTCCTGTTGGTCCCAGGAAAATAAATGATCCGATTGGACGTTTTGGATCCTTCAAGCCTGCTCTTGCCCTCCGGATAGCTTTGGACACAGCATTTACAGCTTCTGCCTGGCCAATGACCCGGTCATGAAGAATTTTTTCCATATTTAAAAGACGGTCACTTTCATCCTTTGTTAATTTGGAAACAGGTACACCAGTCCAGATGGATACAACACTGGCGATGTCTTCTACGGTAACTTCAGAATCAGTCTGTCCCTGCTTTTCCTTCCATTCATTCTTTGTTTCATCCAGTTCTTCCCTTAGCCGCTGTTCGGAATCACGGAGGGAAGCAGCTTTTTCAAACTCCTGGCTTTGCACCGCAGCGTCTTTTTCTTTGCGTACTTCATCCAGCTTTTGTTCCAAATCCTTCAGGTTTGGCGGTACAGTATAAGAACTCAGACGCACTTTTGACCCCGCTTCATCGATTAAGTCAATAGCTTTGTCCGGTAAAAATCTATCGGTAATATAGCGGTCTGATAAATGTGCTGCTGCTTCAATAGCTTCATCCGTAATAGTCACACGGTGATGGGCTTCATAACGATCAC
Source organism: Virgibacillus aidingensis (assembly GCF_010994035.1). GTDB lineage: Bacteria > Bacillota > Bacilli > Bacillales > Amphibacillaceae > Virgibacillus_N. The sequence goes on along the minus strand of NZ_WIXN01000022.1, from coordinate 7,193 downwards.
GAAGTCCATTCAGGATTTGCACTGTTTCCTCCAATGTTGGCTCATCTACTTGAATTGGCTGGAACCTGCGCTCAAGTGCGGCATCCTTCTCAATATATTTCCGGTATTCATCGAGAGTGGTTGCACCAATACATTGCAGTTCCCCCCGCGCCAGCGAAGGCTTTAGAATATTGGATGCATCAATGGCACCTTCTGCTCCGCCTGCACCGATCAATGTATGCAATTCATCGATAAATAAAATGATATTGTTGGCCTGGCGAATCTCTTCCATTACTTTTTTCAGACGGTCTTCAAATTCACCGCGGTATTTTGTGCCTGCTACAACCGTTCCCATATCAAGGGTCATCACACGTTTGTCGCGTAATGTTTCCGGAATTTCATTATTGATGATCTGCTGTGCCAGCCCCTCTGCAACAGCTGTTTTTCCAACTCCGGGTTCTCCGATCAAAACCGGGTTGTTTTTTGTACGGCGGCTGAGCACTTGAATAACCCGTTCAATTTCCTTGCTGCGTCCGATGACAGGGTCAATATTACCTTCTTTGGCACTTTCCGTTAAGTCTCTGGCAAGGGAGTCCAAGGTTGGTGTATTGGCACTTGCCTGCTGATTGCGCCCCTGCCTTCCTGCCTGGGATTCATTACTCCCCAAAAGCTGCAGCACCTGCTGCCTTGCTTTATTCAAACTGACGCCGAGGTTATTTAAAACACGGGCGGCCACGCCTTCTCCCTCCCGGATTAAACCGAGCAGGATATGCTCTGTTCCCACATAGGAATGACCCAGCTTTCTTGCTTCATCCTGGGACAATTCCACCACTTTTTTGGCCCGTGGTGTGTAGTGTATGGACTGCATCGGCTGTTTTCCGGTGCCGATTAAATTTTCCACTTCCTCCTGAATTTTTGCCACTTCCAGCCCAAGGGACTGAAGGGCTTTCGCTGCGATGCCTTCTCCTTCTCTTACCAACCCCAAAAGAATGTGTTCTGTTCCTATATTATTATGACCTAGCCGGACTGCTTCTTCCTGGGATAAAGCCAATACTTTTTGTGCCCGCTCGGTAAAACGTCCAAACATCATATAACTACTTCCTCCTATCTAATTCTCCAATTGTAATCTTTCACGAATAAGGGTAGCACGCAGTATATCCCGCTGATTCGCTGTCAATGACTGTTTTTGGTAATGCTGCAGGAATCCAGGCTGCGTTAAAATCATGAGTTCATTTAATATATTACGTGAAACTTTTTTTATTAACCCCAAATCAATCCCAAGCCTGACATTGGACAGGCACTGGGCTGCCTCTTTGGATTCAATTATTCTCGCATTTTCCAGCACACCGTAAGAACGGTATATACGGTCCTCTAATTTAGTACCGGACTGCTCCTGAATCCTGCTCCGGGCATTTCTTTCATGTGTAATTAATTGTCTGACAACACTTTCCAAATCATCGACAATATCATGTTCCGATTTTCCCAGTGTAATCTGATTGGAAATTTGAAATATATTCCCCTGTGCTTCACTGCCTTCTCCATAAATTCCTCTCACTACGAGACCAAGCTGGTTGATTGCGGGGATCATCCTGTTTATTTGTTTTGTCATCGCAAGTGCAGGCAAATGCATCATGACCGACGCGCGCATCCCTGTACCTACATTGGTCGGACAGCTTGTTAAGTATCCTCTTGATTCATCAAATGCATAATTGATTTTTTCTTCCAGCCAATCATCAAACTCAAATACTTTTTCCAGCCCTTCCGCCAGCTGGAAGCCGGGAAAATAGAGCTGGATTCGTATATGATCCTCTTCATTAATCATCACGGAAACCTGTTCATTTTCTGAAATGAGTACTGCCGAGGTTTCGGCGTTTTTCACAAGATGCGGACTGATCAGGTGTTTCTCAACCAGGACTCTTTTTTCAATGGAAGATAAATCTTTGATGGCAATAAAAGCAAAGTCTTCGTAATTCTGAAATGACTGGTTTTCATAATTTGTTTTGAAAAAATCACGGATTTCTTCCAGCTTATCTGCATCAGCAAGAATCGGATAGGGCACATTGGCAAAATTTCTGGCAAGCCGGATTCTGCTGCTCAGCACTATATCACTGTCCGGTCCCTCCTCCTGCATCCAGGGACTGATTGCCTCATTCATAAAATTTTGCAGTGTCATGGGCGATCACCTTCTTTTCCAATATCCTGCTCATTTTCCAATGCCTTGATTTTATCTCGAATTTCTGCTGCTTTTTCAAATTCTTCACTTTCTATCAGGGTTTTCAGTTCCATTTTATAATTTTCAAGTTGTCTGCGTTTGTGCAGATTCCCCCCTTGGCGTTTCGGGATTTTCCCATGGTGCTTTGTATTTCCTGAATGCACCCTGCGAAAAATGGGATCCAGCCGTTCGGAAAATGTGTCATAACACACTGCACATCCAAACTTGCCAACGCGCTTAAATTCAGAGAAAGTCATTTCGCATTTCGGGCACTGAAGCTCTTTGACCTGTTGAAATGGACCACCCTGAGGGTTTCCCATGGCCTGGGATTCAAAGTTAATCAGCCCCGAAAGCAGATCATGCAGGGAATAACCTTCCTCCGGATATGTCTTATAGCCTTTTTCCCTTGCACATACCTCACAAACATGCACTTCCTTTTTATTTCCGTTAATTACCTGGGTAAAATGAAGTGTAGCGGGCCGTTTCTGACATTCCTGGCATTCCATCCGGTTCCCTCCTTATTAATTCAAATATTTCAGTGTGGACAGCATTGTTGTTAAGAGACGCGTGCGAATTTCATCCCTTAGCGGCAATTGAAAAGCAAGGACATTTCTATCCATGACACTCGCCATTATTTTCATTTCCCGTTCAGTGATTAATTCCTCTTCCACCAGCCGGTTCAACACATCCAGTGCTACCTGCTGTGTTACAGTCGGCTGAATCATCGCTATAATTTCATCTATCAGCTCGGATTTGTCCTGGTGGACTACTTTAATAATACGTATATACCCTCCGCCGCCGCGTTTACTCTCTACTATATACCCTTTTTCCACCGTAAACCTTGTATTAATCACATAATTTATTTGAGAGGGGACACATTGAAATTGATCCGCTATTTCACTGCGTTTAATTTCAATAACATTTTTCCCTTGTGCTTTTAATATTTGTTTTAAATACCTTTCAATAACATCGGAAATATTGCTCATATATGCCCACCTCCTTTTCCTGACTTTGACTATCTTTGACTTAATTATTATTATACGCGATATTTTATCAGATGCAACTACAATCCTATAGTTTATTTTTGTCAAAAAGAGCGAAAGCAAAACATGTTATTTAAAAAGGAAGGTTTTATTGAAGGACCTTGATCATGAGTATATATTTGTTAAAGATAATTTTAACTGTTTATACTTCCCTCATTTTGTTGCTGCTGAGCTGACTATGGGAAGGGGGAGGATAATACAACAAACTAATAATTTACTGTCGCGTTTGGCTTTATACAAGGAAAACCTTTATAAGCTGAATCTTTTTCAGCCTTCAGCCGTATTTTTAAGGGGAGAAAGGAAGGTATACACATGAAATATTATTTAGTTGCTTTATTGACTTTCTTTAGCATCATTGGTTTAAGTGCTTGTACAACGGGAGAGGAAGAGCCCCGGGAGGAGGATGAAGAAATGAACACGGAGCCTGTTTCACCCGATAAATTTACAAATCAATTTTTAGATGGTGACTTTGAAAGGCTGTATAATCAAACCAGCAGCGAATTTCAGTCCATTGTAACATTGGATGAATTTGTGGAACTCGGTGAAGGTTTTAATGCAAATGTAAACAATTATGAGCTCATCTCTGAAGTACCTATTCAAAATATGCAGGAGTATCAATGGATCAGTGACCAGGGAGATAAAGGGATTCGAAGTTATTTTGCAGAGGATCTGACCATTGAAGGTCTTCAGCTCATTCCCATTGCTTCCTACCCGGAAAGTGACGAAACTTATACGGAAAATACTTACCGCATGCCAATAAATGAAGAATGGTATACTTTCTGGGGCGGTACGAATGAGCTGGTCAATTATCATTATCCTTTGGAAAATCAAAGGTATGCGTATGATCTGTTTATCCTGAAGGAAGATACTTCCTTTAATGGGGATCCGGAAGAAAACGAAAGCTATTTTGCATTTGGAAAAGAAGTGGTTGCGCCTTTGGATGGCGTCATCATCTCTGCGGAAAATACTATTGCCGATAACACACCAAATGTGGATACAAATGAGGAGCAGCTGCTTGGCAATCATGTAGTCATCGAACATGAAAACGATGAATACAGTGTTATTGCCCATTTAAAAGAAGGCAGTCTTCGGGTCAGTAAAGGAGACAGTGTAAGTGCAGGTGATATACTTGGATTAGCCGGAAATTCCGGCAACTCCAGTGAGCCGCATATTCATTTTCATGTTGCCGACAGTGCCGACTGGGAAAATGCAGCCTCAATTCGAATAAAACTTGAAGATGAAATAGAGCCGGTGCGCGGTGAAACAATTACCGGTTTTTAACATGACCGGCATGAAAGGTGTTTGCTGTACTAGGACATCCGCTCCTTTATATATAAATGTATAATAAAGGGGGAAGGATGAAAATGAAAAGTATTGACTGGCAAATGTTATTATTTGTTGGAGGATCCATGGTTCAGGAAATGTGGATTTATTATGGGCTTCCCCGGATTTACTACTTCCATTCAGCTCAGGATGTAAAGGGTAACGGGAAAAACAGCGATGCGGCCTGAAGAGGATTATCTTCAGGCTAATCTGTATATCTTTTCAGTATTCGATCCACCGATGACCCGTATGATTCACCAAACATGTTTAGATGGACCAGCAGGTAATACAGTTGATATAACTCCTTTTTATCGTTATATGTATCAGATAACGGAAAAACTGAAGTGTAGGAGTCATAAAATCGTTGGGAAAACCCGCCAAAAAGCTCCGTAAAAGCGATATCCAATTCATGATCCCCGTATAAAATGGATGGATCAATCAGGTATGGATTTCCTTCCTTTCCAATCATCCAGTTTCCTCCCCATAAATCTCCATGCAGCAAGCTGGGGGTGGGAGCTTCCGGAATCCAACGGTCCATTTGCTCCATTAATGCCATGAGCATTTCTTTCCTTTTTCCCTTTATGGTCTTACGGTTAACGCCAATCTTTAATTGTCCGCGTAAACGATAGTCACGGTAATAAGAAACCCAATTATCCACCAGTTGATTATCCTGCTCCAGTTTCCCGATAAAGCTTTTTTCATCTAAACCAAAGGCTTTTCCTTCTGTCCGGTGCATAGCAGCAAGTCTTTCTCCAAGCCAGTCCTCAGTAGACTCCTTTTTTTCTCCTGCTATCCATTCCATCCATAACATGGGGATATTCTCCTGTTCATCCGTATAGACCCCATATACCTCAGGGACATGTAGTGTACCTGTGTTCCCGATCTTCTCCAATCCCCTTTTTTCAAAATTGAAAAAGGCTGGATCCACGGACCGGTTTAGTTTAACAAAGAATTCCCGGTTTTTTGATTGAACATAATAAGCTTCGTTAATATCCCCGCCGGTTACCGACCGGGTCGTATGAACAGTATCATATGCATCAATTTGCCGCAGAGTCTTTTTAAATAATTGTTGCAATATACTCCTTCCTTTCAGTTATTAGCTTCAGTTATTAGCTGATGAACCTATTATAACTTCTTAACCTGCAGGTGAAAATGTGAGGCAAATATAGAAAAGGATTGCGGATTAGAGAGCATTTTTCTCTAATCCGGCAGTTACTAGCATTACTACAGGGATTACAAACATAAGTATGTCTAGATGCCTAGAGCGATTTATTCCACGTCCGAAATTATTTTAACAGCATCCATATTTGCAATTTCCTCAAACAATACCAATCGCTCAGATTCGGAAATTTTCTCTACTTTGATAAGAATATGCTTGTCGCCTTCCTCCTTCGTAATCTTAATATTATTAATGGTTATGTTTCTCTTTTCAAAGCTCGCTGCAATATTTTCCACTTTTAATTCAGAAACACCAATGATTTCGATATCCGCTGCGTCCGTATTTTTTCTTTTTTTATGAATAAATAGACTTTCGAAGTTATTAAGAAAGATGAGACTGATTAAAATTACCATGGTAGTAAACACGGCAGCAGCATACATTCCTGCTCCCACAACCAGACCAATCCCGGCTACAGCCCAGATTGAAGCTGCTGTAGTCAGCCCGCGTATAGTACCGCCATACACAATTATCGTCCCTGCACCTAAAAATCCAATTCCGCTGATCACATACGATGGAATACGGGCAGGATCAAATCGCACATTATCATACGTTTCTATAAATACCTCAAAGCCAAACAGGGATAACAGCATCATAAGACATGCCCCCACACCAACAAGGATGTGCGTACGGAAGCCTGCGAAATGTCTCTTTACTTCCCGTTCGAATCCAATAACCCCGGATAATACAAGCGCGATTAATATCCGGATGACCATGGTACTAAAGTCTTCGGTAAATATCTCTTCAATAATTTCTAATGCACCCACCCCCTAAACCAATTGCTTTATTTATTTTACCGTAAATGGTCTCTTTTCTAAAATAATAACCTCAGTTCTTCCTTTTATAAATAGGATAGTGTCCACACTTCTGGAAAAAAACAAATGAAACACCCATAGAAATGGGAGGGTAAATTGTATCCCCTTTTCAAAGACAGCTTAAACGATTTTACACTATTAATACTGGATCTAAAATCCTATGATATAAAAAAAAGAAATTTACAGATGAAATCGTCCTTCTATAGACAATACTGTTGAACAGACTTATGTACGATTTTTTTAATTATGATTTGCTTCATACAATACGTGGGAAAAATGAAGAAATTAATATAGGACAGGTTTATTCTTATCATGGTAAATTAGCTAATCTTGATATAGACTTCTATACAATAAGAGAAAATATGCCGACAGAAAGGTTTATTGAAAATGATTATGAATTAAACCGGGAAGTCTTGGTATGAACGGTAAATATTAAACGCAATGTGAACGAGGTACTAGATTATAACATTGATGGCATGATTACTGATCAGCCGAAAGAGTCCAGCAAATTTTGGATAATATGATAAAAAAGGTTTTAAAAAACCAGGATACGAAATAAATCGCATCCTGGTTTTATCGCCTGGCGGCGTCCTACTCTTGCAGGG
>NZ_WIXN01000021.1 GCF_010994035.1 Virgibacillus aidingensis | reverse complement strand
AATCTTAAAGATCGGGTTTTAAAATATCTTGAGTAAGAATTAACTTACACACTTTATTTGACAAACCCTTAATTCAATTAACTACGCAACGTTACGACAAAGTTTATACAACTAACCCAGCACCCCCGACTTTTTATCAGCTAACTTCAATAGACCTTGACTTCAATGAAGCTATAAGAGAAGAATTTAACCTTAACCCTGCTGATTCCACAGCTATCTACAATGTTGACCCTGCAGCTCTTAAGGAATTCACCGAAGATTACTACAAAGATAGCGGTAAAGACATCCACCACACCATCACAGAACAAGACTTTCTTCATGCTGCTGCCAGCAATGTCCGGGGATTTGTCAATGTGGGTGAAACAACTAAAATAGATGCTTTCCCCAACAAAGAAGTAGAAAGCGAATAATGGAATCTATTGAATTTAAATAACTTTGGTGCCCCTTTTTAACTCCAAGTTTTGCTCACCAATTACGTTCTCTTAATACATGATGTAACAGAAAAAAAGCAATTTATTAATTTTGAAGTTAATTCATTATTCCCGTATCAGATCTATGGTACGATAATGAAAAGTTTACCAATTATTGAAAGGAGTTTCTCCTTGTTGAAAACGAAGATTATACTCAGCTTACTTGTATTGTTTTTATTAGGGGGTTGTAACGTATTGGGTCAAAAAGATATTGCTGAAATGGATCCTGCTGATTTGCCGGACGTCATTGCTTTTCAGGATGACTTCACACGTGAGTTTATGAGTTCTTTAGAAGAAGTGGAAGCTGGTTATTATTTATTTGAATCGAAGACAGGCGGATACACAATGATGTATCCGAAAAATGCGAAGATGAATGAGATTTATTATGAAATGCCAGGTGAGGCATTTGAAGCAATTCAATTCGGGGAAGCTGAGGATACGAATGAATTTCAGTATTTTGTAAGATCAATTTATGAGTCAGGCAGCAGGGGAGAGGATGTTGATTCATTACTAGGTATGCTGTCCGAGGATGCTAATTATAACGGTAAATATCAAAACATTGAATTAGAAGATAAAACAATACATTTTGCTACCTCAGAGTATGTTACCAAGAGTGGAGAAAGTATATCTAATCTTTTTTTTGCATTAATAATGTCAAATAATAGTGATCAAACGGTTTCTATAAGATATCACGCCATTTCTAACGACGATGATAAGAATATTGATTTAGAGACCATTCAAAATGAAGCAATGAAAATAATGGAATCCATTGAATTTAAATAACTTTAGTATCTTTTTTATCTCCCCGTTTTTTCGCACCAATTTTATTGTTTTTTCAGTTAATCAGTAATTCTCACATTAAAATCATGGTACGATAATGAAAAGTTTACCAATTATTGAGAGGAGTTTCTCCTTGTTGAAATTAAAAATTGTACTCAGTGTATTTATATTGTTTTTATTAGGGGGTTGTAACGTATTGGGTCAAAAAGATATTGCTGAAATGGATCCTGCTGATTTGCCGGACGTGATTGCTTTTCAGGATGACTTTACACGTGAGTTTATGAGTTCTTTAGAAGAAGTGGAAGATGGTTATTATTTATTTGAATCGAAGACAGGCGGATATACGATGATGTATCCGCAGAATGCGAAAATGGATCAAGGGTATTTCGAAAAAAGTGGGGAAACCTTTGAGGCAATTCGGTATGGTGAGGATGAATCTTCGAATGATTTTCTTTACTATACTACGTTTACATTTGATGAAGGGGAAAGAACGGAAGAACCTGAAAACTTATTAAAACTGCTATCAAGTTCTGTAAACTACGACGGTGATTATGAAGAAATGAAATACAATGATAAAACCATTTATTTTGCTACGATGCAATTCGTTACTGATACTGGTACAAATAGTACAGATAGATTCTTTGGTTTGGTAAAATCTAAAACTAGTAGTCAGGCTGTTTCATTTACCTACAATGTAATTACTGAAAACAATGATATCGATTATGAAAGTGACCTGCATGAAGCTTCTGATGTAGTAATGAAATTAATACAGTCCATAGAATTTAATATGAATGAATAAAATTGGAGAGTAAAGAAGTGCTAGTACAAAATCGATGAAAATAGAATCATGAGTAGTAACTATGGTTATGTAAAGGAAATTTCATAATAAAGCATCCTCAAAGAGTTATTTTACAGATTTACATTTAATTAATTACTCCGACTTCAAAAATAAAGTACTAGAATGTAAAGTCTACCCAATTATCGAGAGGAGTTTCTCCTTGTTGAAACCAAAGATTGTATTCAGTGTATTTATATTGTTTTTATTAGCAGGTTGTAACGTATTGGGTCAAAAAGATATTTCCGAAATGGATCCTGCTGAATTGCCGGATGTAATTGCTTTCCAGGATGATTTTACACGTGAGTTTATGAGTTCTTTAGAAGAAGTGGAAGATGGTTATTATTTATTTGAATCGAAGACAGGCGGATATACAATGATGTATCCGGAGAATGCAACAATGAATCAAACATACTATCAAAAAAATAAGGATACATTTGAAACAATTCAATTTGGACATAGTAATGAGAATGCTGAAATTCCTTTTTATGTGAGAGCAACTTATGATAAAAATAAAGACACTAAGAATACTGATATATACCTAGATCTTTTATCCAGTAGTATAAGCTATGAGGGGGAGTTTGAACAGTTGGAATATACAGATAAAGATATCTATTTTGGAACTATGAAGCATGTTACTGAACTTGAAGATTTATCAGAGAAGTCAAGTACATATCGCTTTTTTGGTTTTATACAATCCAAAAATAATGATCAAGCTGTTAGATATACGCTTAATGTATTGTGTGATGATGAAGAAATCGGATGTGACTATGATTTAGATAGTATAGAAAATGGAGTGAAAAAAGTAATGGAGTCCATTGAGTTTAATTGAAAAGACAACAATGAAAAAAACTCAACCAATGTTTGAAAGGAGTTTCTTCTTGTTGAAAACACAAATTGTCCTCAGCTTACTTACAGTGTTCTTATTAGGAGGTTGTAACGTGTTGGGTCAAAAAGATATTTCCGAAATGGATCCTGCTGAATTGCCGGATGTGTTCGCTTTGCAGGATGATTTTACTCGTGAATTCATAAGTTCTCTAGATGAGGTGGAATCTGGTTATTATTTATTTGAATCGAAGACAGGCGGATATACGATGATGTATCCGGAGAATGCGAAATTGGATGAGATTTATTATGAAATGCCTGGAGATTATTTAGAGGCAATCCAATTTGGAGAAGGTGAAGAAACAAGTGATCATCATTATGGTGTAAGAGCGACATACAATGAAGGAGATAGTGTAAGTGAGTTTAAGCGATTGCAAGGTGTATTCGAAGCTAGAACAAGTTATGACGGAGATTATGAAACAATAGAATATGATGATAAAAAGATTTACTTTGCTACATCGGAATATGAAGATCAAAACGGGGATATTATAACATATAATTTTCTTGGTATCATTATGTCAAATAATAGCGATCAATCTGTTTCGATGAATTACATGACTGATAAGGATAGTGTTGCTGATATGAATTCAGATGTTATTAAGGAAAAAGTGATTAAAATAATGGAATCTATTAAATTTAAATAACTTTGGTACCCCTTTTTAACTCCCAAGTTTTGCTCACCAATTATGTTCTCCTACTGCATCATGTAACAGTACAAAAGAACCATTTTATTGCTTTTACAGTTAATTCATTATTCTCACATCAGATATATGGTACGATAAAGAAATATTTACCAATCATTGGAGGAGTTTCTCCTTGTTAAAATCAAAAATTGTACTCAGTTTATTTATATTGTTTTTATTAGCAGGTTGTAACGTATTGGGTCAAAAAGATATTGCCGAAATGGATCCTGCTGAATTGCCGGATGTGATTGCTTTCCAGGATGATTTTACACGTGAGTTTATGAGTTCTTTAGAAGAAGTGGAAGATGGTTATTATTTATTTGAATCGAAGACAGGCGGATATACGATGATGTATCCGCAGAATGCAAAAATGGATCAAGGGTATTTTGAAATGCAAGGAGCTAATTATGAAGCAATTTCGTTTGGTGAAAATGAAGAAACAAATAATTATGTGTATTTTTTAAGAGCTACATATGATGAAGGTGAAAGGGCAAATGAATCGGAAAGGCTGTTAAGGTTATTATCGACGCACGCTGGCTACGAAGGTGATTATAAATCGATGAAATATGACAATAAGACGATTCATTATGCTACATTAGAAGATATTGATGGGAGCGGACAGAGTGATGAACATCTTTTACTTGCAGTAATTATGTCAAATGGTAGTGATCAAGCAGTTTCTGTAAGGTATAACGTGATTTTTGGAAAAGGTAGAAGTACTGATTTAGAGACCGCTCAAAATGAATCAATGAAAATAATGGAATCCATTGAATTTAAATAACTTTAGTATTTTTTTATTTCTCCGTTTTTTAGCACCAATTTTATTGTTTTTTCAGTTAATCAGTAATTCTCACATTAAAATCATGGTACGATTAATGAAATATTTATCAATCATTGAAAGGAGTTTCTCCTTGTTGAAATCTAAAATTATACTTAGTGTATTTATATTGTTTTTATTAGGAGGTTGTAACGTATTGGGTCAAAAAGATATTTCCGAAATGGATCCTGATGATTTGCCGGAAGTGATTGCTTTTCAGGATGATTTTACTCGTGAATTCATAAGTTCTCTAGATGAGGTGGAAGATGGTTATTTTTTATTTGAGTCCAAGACGGGTGGATATACTATGAAGTATCCAGAGAATGCAAGAATGGATCAATTATATTATGAAATGCCTGACGATAAGTTTGAAGATATTCAGTTTGGAGAGGGTGAAGAAACAAATGATCATGAATATGGTGTAAGAGCGACATACGATAAAGGTGGTAGATCTAGTGAATTTAATCGATTAAAGGGTGTATTCGAAGCCCGAACTAGTTACGAAGGGAATTATGAATCAATAGAATATGATGACAAAACAATTCACTTTGCAACTTCTGAGTATTTCGATCAAGATGGAGAAATTATTTCTTATAATTTTCTTGGGATTATTATGTCAAACTATAGTGATCAATCTGTATCTATGGCATATATGACTGATAAGGATAGTGTTGGTGATATAGATTTAGAGGTTATTCAGGAAAAAACAATGAAAATCATGGAATCTATTGAATTTAAATAACTTAGAACTCCGTTTTATTCCCCAGTTTTTCTTACCAACTATGTTTTTTACCACATCATGTAATAGTACAAAAGAACCATTTTATTATTTTTGCAGTTAATTCATTATTCTCACATCAAAATTATGGTACGATAATGAAAAGTTTACCAATTATTGAGAGGAGTTTCTCCTTGTTAAAATCAAAAATTGTACTCGGTGTATTTATATTGTTTTTATTAGGAGGTTGTAACGTATTGGGTCAAAAAGATATTTCCGAAATGGATCCTGCTGAATTGCCGGACGTGATTGCTTTTCAGGATGACTTCACACGTGAGTTTATGAGTTCTTTAGAAGAAGTGGAAGATGGTTATTATTTATTTGAATCGAAGACAGGCGGATATACAATGATGTATCCGGAGAATGCGAAAATGGATCAACTTTTTTATGAAAGTACAGGGGACAACTATGAATATATTCAGTTTGGAGAAAATGAAGAAACAAATAATTATACTTATTATGTAAGAGCTACATATAATGCGGGAAGTATTGCAAGTGATCTTAGGGGGTTACAGGGAATATTAGCAGCTCATACTGGTTATGAAGGTGATTATGAAGCTAGTGAGTATGAGGATAAAACAATTCATTTTGCAACAACAGAGTATGTTACTCAAAGTGGGGAAAGTACCACAAATCGTTTCCTTGTCATAGTTATGTCAAATGATAGTGATCAAGCTGTGTCAATAAGGTACAATGTTATTTCTGATAATAATAAGGATAATAATATTAATTTAAATAATATAAAGAAAGAAGTAATGAGTATTATGGAATCTATTGAATTTAAAATGGAAGAATAAAGTCAGGTGATAAAATTGGAAAATGAAGAGGTATTAGATACTAAACTACTACGAAACCGAATTATGGAACTAGAGTATGATGAAATAACGAAAGATCGTGTAAAGGAAATATTTATTGAAGAGACTGGGAAAGAACCACCCTCTACAATAAATATTTATAAGTCTGCTGATATTATTGATGAATCAGAAGCAAATGGATTTAAGGGTACTATAATACATTTTTATGATGAAATAGGTATCAATCAAACGTATACCATAACTAGAGGAAGCGAATTGACAGAGGATAATTCTTGGCGCTCTGAAGATTGGCTATATAATATAATGGGGATTTTTGTAGGGCGAAACAGTAACCAGTATATTGCAGCGATAAATTTTGATGAGAAGGTTACTGAATTAATATTAAACAAAAAAGAAGTATCGTATAATATTGATTTAAAGAAATTTGGACTTGGCCACTCGCTTGGAGGCAATTTGAACACTTTAATCCAATTGACCACTGAGCGTTATGACTCAACTTATACTACAAATCCAGCACCTCCTACATTCTATCAATTATACTCAATAGACGATGATTTTGCTGAAGAACTGAATGAAAAATTTAGCATTAACCCATTCGATTTAACAGCAATATACGATATAGATCCCAAATCCCTAAAAGAATTCACCGAAGATTACTACAAAGATAGCGGTAAAAACATCCACCACACCATCACAGAACAAGACTTTCTTCATGCCGTTGCCAGCAATGTCCGGGGATTTATCAATGTGGGTGAAACGACCAAAATAGACGCCTTCCCCAACAAAGAAGTAGAAAGCATTAATAAATTAATCGCAGCACTTCCGGATGAAGTAGTAAGAGATATACAGGTTTACTTGGCTAAAAATTACTCAGGAGCATATAATGAGGGAGGTTTTGACGGCTTCATTCAAGAGCTGACAGGAATTGACGGAGCTTTCATTGATGACTTAATTGAGTATGAAGGCTGGGATTATGTGCAAAACCTGCCGGGACTTGTATCGGATTTCTCAGCCATGGCCAGGGATATCAGGGATAAGCTGCCGCAGGTCATTAATTATGTGCAAATGCTCTACACACAGCTGCCGGGCATTTTGGATACATTGCATGATTTGAACTATATAACTATAGAGGAGAAGAATTTGATAACAACAGAACTGGAAGGTTTGGAGCAGGATTTGCTATCTATTTTCGACACAGCTGACGCTTTTCTTTCTTTGCCAACAGCCGTTCAGATATTTCAAATCAGAAGTGTTATTACAGATATAAAAGGAGATTTTAGCAGTTCTAGAAGCAGAATAGATGTAATCCTTGGTGAAACAAGTGAATTACAAAGCATTTTCAACAGTGCAGTTGATGCACATGGACTTGGATCGGTAATCGGGGCACTTGGTATAATGGAAAACAAGAGATATACTGCAGGCGGTGATCTTATTTTTTCAGCAATAGTAGACGGGGAAGAGATCGACGTCAATGTCTCCTCTGCCACACGTATTTATACAAAAGGCATGTCCCTGATAGAGGAGAAGCAGACCTTGCTAAATCAGCTGAAACAGCATTATGAAATGGAATACCTGCAGGATTTCGAGCTTAGGAAGAAGAATTTAATGGAGCAAATCGATGACATGGAATCCAGACCATATGCTTACCAGCATCTCCTTGGAAATTTCACCTACGATACAAAGCAATTTTATCACCTTAGAAAAATTTACGTCCATGATTACATAGAGCCACTCCCCAATAACGGATTCCGTGCCCCATTTGAAAATATGTTTACATATATGGAAAGTGATATTGAAAAAACAACAGCAACCCTTACTGCTATTAGAAATACCATTGAGCAGTTGTTTGAAGAAGAAAAAGAAATCGCCAATACTATATTTTAGTGGGAGGAATGTAAATGGAAACCGGGCAGCAGACTTTGCTATATCACTTTGACACAGAAGTTGACCTGACCTATAAAGCAGATGCATTTACTTCCAGACTGGAAAAGTTGGATAATATGGCAATGAACCTTAACCAAGTAGTGAAGAGTGAATTTCAGAACAGCGAAGGAAAAATAATTAAAGAAGCCATCAAAGCTATGGAAAAACAAACCGAAGAAAACCGGCAGTACTACAACGCGTCCAACACCACCATGAAAAATATGTCTGCCCGCTACACCGACATTGTCAATGATATGAACAGGCAAAAGCTGACACTATATTATGATATTATCGAAATGGAAAGTTGAGAGCGGAATAAAACATGGCCTAATAAGCAAAGCTCAGCAGGTGTATTGATGGTATTACATTAGATGGTTATTAATAACAAATAAAATAAGGTAGAACCCATCTTATTAAGGTTCTACCCTATTCGTTAATTAGAAATACCAGATGAAAGTTCTTTAACATCCGCTAACCCAAAATCCTGGTCGTCATGCATATAACTATAGAAAAACTCCGTATCAATACCTGTTAATCGGTGGAAAAATGGAATTTCTACCATCCAATCTCTTTCTACCATCTCTCGTATATCAATCATTCCCTTTTTAGAAACTAAGTCAATAATTGATTTAATTTTTTCCGGCTTTTGGATCGATAAAGATTCATCGAGTGGTTCTCTTTTTAGATATCCTTTCCGATGAAGCGCCGCATAAAAGTTACGGTGTTTTTTTGCATCTAAGATCCCCAAATTAGCTGCCCTGTAGCCCAAAACCTGCAGGGAAGTTTTCCATTTCTTTTTTAAATCTATATATGCATCGGGATTTGTGACACGTGCAATGCTCTTCATATCTTCCAAAAATGATTTTTCCGGTAATAGAAAGGCTCCGGCAAACAGGTTGGCTTCCTTTTCAATAGCCTTGTGCTCTTTGCGATCGAGATGAGTGAATTCCACTTTATAGTGCAGTAACAAATGACCAAGTTCATGTGCAATATCAAAGTTTCTGCGTACAGCCGAACGTTTTAAATTACCTAGTATAATGAACGGTCTATCTTGTTTCGTCCATAAGCTATAAGCATCAATTTCTTCCCCAATTGGTTTTTCAAAAATGAACACGCCACTTTTTTCTACTAAAAACATTAAATTGTCATTTGTATCATGTCGGAAACCCAGTTTTCTTCGTGCAAGTTCAGCTGCCTTATTGATTTGTACTTCTCTATCTTCCATTGAAGTATTTAAGTAGTTAATTACCTCGTTTCTTAATTGAATAATTTTTTGTGATGGAAAAGTTAAATTAGCCGTCAGATAGTTAATAAAACTATCTAAGTATTCGACGTGCTTGGCTTCTGCTTGTGTTTTGGAGATCACATTCATTACCTTGGAACGGTAAGCAATATTCATAATTGGAATGTTTTCCGGTTCAAAATAACGTCCTAAAATGTCCTTTTTATAAAAAAACTTACTTTTTACATTAAAGATAGATTTTAAATCATTAACTCCTTGCATTTTGGGAGATGTATAATTATTTTCATATTGCCAGACAGCTTGTTCTGTTACATTTAATTTTTCAGAGAGCTCTTTTCGTGAATATCCATGCATGATACGAAGGTTAGTTAAATTTTTACCAATAAACATAACGCTTCTCCTTATCTAAATGTCTAATTACTTTCTTTATCCTTATTCTCTAAGATACCTATATCATATGCTGCAGGATCAATTATACCACTGTCTTGTTCCGGTGCAATAACTTCACGTTCTTCATCGGTTAACTCCGAACCGGAAATATATTTTGAGAGGTCCTCAATTCTATATGCGATATTATTCTCCGGGTTAGGTAAATAATGCATTATTTCAGAAATTTGGTATGCCTCATCAATTTGATAGGTGAGAATATGGAATTCATTATACGTATTTTGAACTTGCTCAAGTTCATCTTTTATTTGTTTTTCCGCAACAAAGAAGGATAGTTGCTCCCCTTGTTCACTTGCATGCAGGGGTTGTTGAACAGATGAAAATTCAATGCCTTGATTTATTTTAGAAAGTTCGTGGAGATATGTTCTAAGATGCCCTTTGCTGTTCTGTTGATTAGGTAACAAAGCATGTGAGAAGCAATTTTCATTAAAGTAAGCTGCATTCTTAATAAGGAAAAGTTTCTTCGTATCACCGTGAATGAATTGCAAGTAATCCCAGGTCAGGCCTGCTTTTGCAAACTTATACGATAAGTTAAGGCCAGGGCTGATTTCAGCAATTTTACTCTCTATAAAGTTTCCTTTCGTCCATGCAAAAGCAGAGCTGATAGCCATTTTTTCGTTTCGATCCTTACGATGATCGATATAGTCTCGATACCCTTCCACAATAGCATTAACAATCGTTTCACTGTCTTGTGGGGCAAATTTAAAATGTTCCATGCAAGTCGCTCCTTTAAATTTTCTTAATACCATTTTACATCAATCGGAGTAGAAAACATATGATATTTTTTATTTTTTTTGAAGTTTTGATGATAATTTAATGTATTTTTTATAGTTAGTTTAAATATAACTATCAAGATTTAACTATTAATTAACATTAGATAGCATTTTTAAGTCAGCCAAGTTCTCATGTATAATAAGACCTGCAAGCACATGTAAATGATTATTCTGTTAAAGGATTTGCAATGGATATCGATGCTTAGAAAGAAATGGTTTCTATGAACAGGATAAATACATTCATGCTTGAAAGAAATCATTTTTCTATACAAATAAGCTACCGGAAAGGACACGTAAATTTGAAGCCGATAAATTTAACACCAATTACAAAAAAAGTGGAAGTACATTTCACGCACAATGTGGTTCAATTATCATCCAAAAGAAAGCGGGAGATTGAGGCGTTTTGGGAGGAAGTAAACCGGGATGGCTCCTTTCACCGCGGGGAGGCTTTTCATGTGGATGCTGTAACGGAAGATGAAGATGCGTTCCGGTTCCTGTTAAAGCAGACGGATTATGCGCATTATTTACATACGGTCAGAAACCATATGAAAGATGAAGAAGGATGCAGGATTGTTTTCGGGGCTGGCTTGGCAGAAACACAGGATGCCGTATTTGTGTTTGGTGAAATGGCTGACCACACGGCATATCCGGGAAGACTGCAGTGTGCAGGTGGAGGCTTAAGCCGGGAGGATTTAAATGGCAATTATTTTGATATGGAGCGGAGTGTACTGCGGGAAATGCAGGAAGAGCTGGGAGTGGCGCCTCATCATGTAGAAAGGTGTACACCCGTGTATGTAAAAAGTGGTGGCACCTATGATTTCTTTTCCATCTTGTTTCATGTAAAACTGAACATCCTGCAAAGCGAGTTAAAGGAAATTTATAAGAAATTTGCCGAAACATTGGTTAGTAAAGGGGAACAGCCGGAATTTAAGGATGTAATTTTTTTAGAAAACAATAAAAAGGCAATCCATAACTTTATTGAAAATGACCTTAGACCATTTGAAGATAATTTAAAGCCATTTTTACAAAAAATGGCAGAATGTACATAAACAGACTAAGCATAGAGCAATTGCGGATGAATGATAGCCGTCTGGAACTTACCGGAGTTACTGGGCACGGTGAAGCGGCATCACTTAATAAATCATACAAAACAGACCCGGGTGACCTGAGGCCTGTTTAACATTATTGCTGATATTTCTTTTTCGTGCAGTTGTCCGATTGTTCCAAGGCTTCATTACCATGTAAATTGATGCCTTGCTCTTTATCTCTTTTTTAAAAAAATTGCCGCCATCAATTTATCATTATCTCCCATCGCTGTTTATTCAGCTTTTAGCACAATTTTTCCAGCTGCATGTCCGGACACACTTAATTGATAAGCCTGCTGTACGCCCTCCTGGGTAAGCGGGAAAACTTCATCAATAACCACTTTCAGGTCGCCGCGTTCTACTTGATTTGCGAATTTATTTAATTGGTCTGTATTTATTTGATAAACCAATCGGTCCACCGTAATATTTCTTTCTACAGCTTTATCTTCTGAAATAGGAGCTGCGGGTGTTAATGCCCGGCCGCCTTCAACGACGACAGGCAGAGTTTCCGTACCCCGGCCGACTGTATCAATTAACATATCAGCTTTATTGGCATAAACTTTTGCAGCATCTTCCTTCTTATAATTAACAACTTCATCTGCCCCAAGGGATTGAAGCAGTTCTTCATTTCTGCTCGTTGTCGCAATGACATGTGCTCCATTCTGTTTGGCAAACTGCACGGTGTACGTTCCTACACCACCGGAACCCCCCTGTGCAAATACGGTTTCTCCCTCTTGTACCTGGTAGGATTCTTTATTCACCAGCTGATATGCAGTAAGTGCTGCGATACCCAGGGCTGCAATCTCTTCAAAAGAAACTTTTTCCGGCTTTTTCAGCACATATTTTTGGGGAATCGCTGCATATTCGGCCAGTCCGCCGCCGCGATTGACCTTATATGAAGTAAATACTTCATCACCCACGGAAAAATCCGTAACATTTTCTCCTGTTTCAGCAACCACACCAGAGATGTCCGTCCCTAAGATCATGGGTGACTCCAGCTTAAACCCCATCCGTCCTTCTCGTATCGCACTGTCTACCGGGTTAATGGCAACCGCCCGGACTTCAATCAATATAACATCTGCATTTACTTCTGGTTTATCTGCTTCTATTTCTTTAAAGTCTTCTATATTGCCGGATTCGTTGACAACAATGGCTTTCATTACATGCACCCTTTCTGCTTTAGATCTATGTTGACACATACCAATGTATAAAATAAAGCTTTTTGCACTTTCCGCTGCATTTGCCAGCAGCAACTTTAATATTAGCGATTACAGCGTAGGCAAGAATGGTGTTGGGGTAAGTCAAAATAATCGGAGTGTTTGCCCCTTTCAAGCGGGACAAACACTCCGACCGCTCACCCTATTTTATTTTCTCGAAAACATCAACCGCTGCCTGTGCAACTTGAATGTCATCCTCAACAGCACTTCCACTCGCGCCGACAGCGCCAATTACTTTATCATTTTCAACTAAGGGGATGCCTCCGCCAAAGAGAACTAACCGCCCATTATTCGTTGTGTTCAGCCCATATAGTTCAGCGTGCGGAACAGTTGCTTCCGCTAAATTTGATGTCGGCATTTTTAATGCAACCGAAGTCCATGCTTTATTTTGTGCGATGTCAATGCTCGCTAACCATGCATCATCCATACGATGTACAGCGATCAGATTTCCGCCTTCATCCACAACTGATATAACCATCTGTATTCCAAGTTCTGCTGCTTTTTTCTCGGCACCTTCAATAAGCTGTTTTGCCAATTCAAGATTCATTATGGTCATGTGTTGTATTCCTCCTTTACTTTTCAGTTACTCTATTTCATTCAAAGAATTTTGATAAAAGTTTGGGGTGCCCCCTCTGCTATATATGCATTTAACTACCGCAGAGCCCCGTGCGGATCAATGACAAACTTCTTGGCCACACCGCCGTCAAACTCCTTATATCCTGCCGGCGCTTCGTCAAGTGAGATTACCGTTGCATTAACTGCTTTGGCAATCTGTGCTCTATCACTTAAAATAGCGTTCATCAGGTCCCTGTGATATCTCATTACTGGTGTCTGCCCGGTTACAAATGTATGTGCCTTGGCAAAACCTAAACCAAATCGGATTTTTAAAGACCCCTCCTGTGCATCCTTATCTTTGGCACCGGGATCCCCTGTTACATAAAGTCCTGGAATGCCTAATCGTCCGCCGGCACGGGTAGCGTCCATGATGGAGTTTAACACGGTAGCCGGGGCTTCTTCGGCATCCTTTCCGTGACCACTTGCCTCAAAACCAACTGCATCAATGGCACAATCCACTTCCGGAGTTCCTAAAATTTGTTCCAATTGTTCTGACAGATTACTATGTTCTCTTAAATTTACTGTCTCACAACCAAAGCTCCTTGCCTGGGCCAGCCGTTCTTCAATTAAATCTCCAACGATGACTACAGAAGCCCCCAATAGTTGCGCTGAGTGGGCTGCTGCCAATCCAACCGGACCTGCGCCTGCTACATACACAGTTGAGCCTGTTTTCACACCCGCACTTATGGCACCGTGATATCCTGTCGGGAAAATATCAGATAGCATGGTTAAATCCAATATTTTTTCCATGGCCTGATCCTTATCCGGAAACTTCAATAGTTGAAAATCTGCATAAGGCACCATGACATATTCGGATTGGCCGCCAACCCATCCGCCCATATCCACATATCCATAAGCAGATCCGGGTCGATCGGGATTCACATTCTCACAAATGTGTGTATCCTGCTGCCTGCAATTTCTGCAGCGGCCGCAAGCAATGTTAAATGGAACCGAAACAAGATCCCCTTTTTTAATAAATTCTACATCCCGCCCCGTTTCAATAACTTCACCTGTAATTTCATGACCAAGAACAAGTCCTGATGGAGCAGTCGTTCTGCCGCGGACCATGTGTTGGTCACTTCCGCATATGTTCGTAGTAATTACTTTTAAGATAACGCCATGTTCACATTTCCTGCCGACGTTCAAAGGATTAACTCCGGGTCCGTCTCTTAAAATAAGCTCCGGATAACCGATGTCGTCCACATCTACTACCCCAGGTTCCCTATAGACTACAGCCTTATTAGCAGCCAAAAATATTCCTCCCGTCTTTTTGTTTGAAAATTGTATAATAATGTGAATCTATCCCTAGTATAAAATCTGCCTGTCATCACGTAAAATAGCTAATAGTGATATTCTTCCATCTGTAAAACTGATATCGTTACGTTTAGCGTAATGATGGCTTTAAATAATCAAAAAAAAAAAGAGGGTGGGACATATCTAAAGTAATTTATTCTAAACACGAACAATAATCTAATTTAGCGGAGGAAATATACGTAGACTCCTGCGGGAAGCAGGAGATCGGTGAGACCCCACAGGGCTTCAGCCCGAGGAGACTCACCACTCCCCCGCGGAAAGCGAAGTATATTTCCGGAGCGGGTTATAGGGGCTAATTATTATTGTTCGGATTTTACCTTGATAAAAGTACTTTTGTCCCAGCCCCTTTCAATTTTTTTATGATGGAAGGTACAATATGGCAGCTTAAACGGAATATTCCTTAATAGCTGAAGCATCTACATTTGGATTGACGAACGGCCGGGGAGTTTCATTTTCTAATGTATGGATGGTATCGATAAACTTCTGCATCGTATTAGTTAAGTAAGTATCGGCCTGTCTGATAAAAACAGTTGATATCTCACTATATTTTTTGGGCACCGGGTAACAGAGAACATCTCCGGCCAGCTTTAAATAGCGGACAGTGGACTTCGGTACAAGACTGATTCCAAGTCCGGCTATCACACTTTCCAATATCGTTTCCAGTGTTCCGAACTCCATCACTTTCGCATTCATGATTCCACTGTCATGTAACCAGCTTTCCAGTCGTGCACGATAACTGCATCCTCTGCTGAAAACAAGCATTGGTCTATTTTTCAGACTGTCATAACTAACTTTTTTGTTATCTGCAATTAAAACAAGCTTATCCTTAAACACCTCAATCTGCTCAATATCAGGATGCTTTCCGAATCCTGTCACAAAAGCGCCGTCTAATTTGTGATTTAAAATATCATGTATTAAATCATTGGTTACACCCGTTTTCAGTGTCAGCTCTACATTAGGGTAATTTTTATGAAAGCTGGATAAAATCATTGGGAGCTTTGGAACGGTCTCCACGGTTCCAATCTCCAGAGTACCTGAGGGATTGCTGGATTCCTGAAATTCCTTATTCATTTCTTCTATCGCAAATAAAATTTTCTCTGAATGGACTAAAAGTCTTTTACCTTCTGAATTTACCGTTGTTCCCCTGCTGTGGCGATCAAATAATTGTGTTTTTAAACTTAATTCCAATGACTTAATTCGGGCAGTAATATGTGACTGCACGTAATTTAGTTCATCTGCAGCTTTACTGATACTTCCATTACGGGCAACGCTTTGAAAAATGATCAGGTCTTTAATCTCCATCCTTTTCCCTCCTTGTGTACTCTACAGAACAGTATTAGCAGTGACGGCCATTATTTAAATTAACGCTGTAAATGTTTTACCTTTCATTTTATAGCACTACATAATATTAGACAAGTTATAATAATCAGACCCTTCCAGCCTCTGCCATATTGAAAATTGACTATATTACATGCTGATATGGCTCTAATTCAAAACCACTTAAAATCATTAAGTTTTATAAAAAGTAAAAAATAGTTAAAAAACCATTGACATTTACAATGTTAAATTGTATAGTTAATTTAATTCAATTTGTAAATCCAAATCAATTTGTAAGTATAAAATAACAAAGAGGTGACTATAATGGAAATTAATTGGGAGCAGCAAAAAGCCATCTCCAACCCATTACGTTCAAGGATCATCGCGTTACTTTACGAAAAGCCAATGACGCCTAAACAAACTGCTGATTTGTTGGGGAAAAACCCCGGGACGGTTTACTATCATATTCAACAGCTTGTTAAACACGCTATTCTGAAGGTTGACAGTGTAAACACAGAGAAAGGAATTATAGAAAAGTATTACAGATCCAAAGCCATTTCCTTTAGAAACCCGGAGCAGGAGTCACCGGCGGGACAGGTGGACGGCGGATCAACAAAGATTTATCTGTCCGAAAAACTTGTCAATCAGTTAAGTAAAGATTTGGAAGATCTTTTCTATAAATATGGACACTTATCTTATAAAGAAAAGGATAATGAAGCACAATTTCCGTATTCGGTAGAATTTCTAATTGGAAAACAAAATGAGAAGGAGGAAGAAAAATGAAGAAAAAACTAAAGCCATTTATGAAGGAAAGAAACTTTTTAATTTTAATGTCAGGTGTTTTTATCAATGGAATCGGTAATGGTATTTATTCTGTGGCAGGAATGCTGCTTGTGTTAAATTTAAGTGGAAGCGTTCTCTATTCCGGATTTGCGTTCTTTGCCATATCGTTAGCTGGAACATTATCTTTCTTAATTGCGCCCCTCGCGAATTATGCCAAATATAAAAATGGATTGGTTTACAGCAATCTGATCAAATCGATTATTTTGTTTACAATCCCGTTATTGCACTACACGGTCGGATTAGGTGTTTGGTATGTCATCAGTTTGCTGTTTATCACCGCTTTATTTACCCAATATACGTACCCGATTGAATCCACCATTCTGCCGGTTATTGTAGGAGAAGAAAATGTGATTGAAGCTAACTCCTATTTGCAAACCGTTCGTGAAGCAATGGATATTGTATTTATTGCAGCAGCAGGTATTATCATCACCCTTATTGGGACGATTCCCGCTCTTACCATTACTGCAGTCTGTATATTACTAGTAGCGATTTCTTACGCATGCTTCAATTTTGACCAGCCTGATGTGAATAAGGATAAATCGGAGTCTGTCAAGGGAGCTTCCCATGTTTATTTTCTGGACCTGAAAGCAGGTTTTCGGTACATCAAAGGATCACTGATTCCTAAAATGATATTTTCCATCATCTTTATTAACGTTGCCATGGTGATCATGACCACAAATTTACCTGCATTCTCTCTTATCAAAGGGAATGGGGTCGAGGCGGCATATGGCTTTTACCTGGCTTCCATTTCAGTAGGTGTAATGATTGGAACGATGATCACGCCAAGAATAAAGCAAATAGACTTTGGCAAATTAATTATCATTGCGTTCTTTGGCACAGGTGTGATGTGGATGGGTACTGCCATGCTGCCATTAATCCCGTCCATTATATTATTCAGTATCGGTGCCATCTCGATTGGGATCTTGAATCTGCTCGTGTTTTCCTCCATACAGAAACAGGTGGAAACAGCGTTTATAGGCAGGGTAGTCACCTTGTTAACAAGTGCAGCAGCCATGGGAATGCCTCTGGGCGCTTTAATTGGCGGCTTTTTAGGTGAAGCATTTACACCGGTCCTCGCAGTTATAATCTGCAGTGTGTCCATGATGATCTTCAGCATGTATTGGTTAAGCAGTGCGGTGCTGCGCAAGTTGCCTGATATTGAAAATGTGAACCTGTTTAACAAACAAAAAGCGGAGGCGTAGTGAAAAGGAGGCCATGAGCTGGAATTTGATTATAGAGATATAAATTTAAATATAGCAAAAAGCTTAAAAAGGGCTCCGATTACTGATTTTACATCGAGGCCTTTTTTTGTGTGCCAAGTATTCACCCATTCTATAGCGTTTACCACCCCTCCCGCTTCTTTTTACTGTACGTTTAATTGGGATGGAAATAATGATTAAAAACAAAATTTTGTTTAATGTATTTTAGAATACAACGTAAAAAATGAAAAGATTATATCCTTAAGACAATCAATCAAAAGAATCAGGAAGGAGTTGGTAATCATGAAGAAAACCAACAGCAATATTGATTCATTTTTTAACGTAAATAAGATGGATCCATTTATCGGAATCAAACCAATCGGTAACAAAGAAAATGAACAACAGTAATAGTTAGCTTAACAGCTCAGTTAGTACAATGATGCTAAGAGGCTGGACAGAACACTGAGTAAGCATAGAAAAGACGAACAATCCACCATATTAGCTCCGGAAATATACGTAGACTCCTGCGGGAGCAAAGGCATCGGTAAGACCCCACAGTGCGTTAGCACGAGGAGGCTTACCAGCCGCCCGCGGAAAGCGTAGTATATTTCCGGAGCGGGTTTTAAGCGCAGAGTATAAGGATGTTCGGGTTTCTGTTTACTAAAATTGTTTTGTCCCAACCCCAATTCTATTTAAAGGAGAAGATTCCAATGGAAATGACGAAAGTAAAATTTAATTTGTCTGTTCTTAACAAAGAAAATATAGAAGCTAATATAGATGAATTTTTAGCACATTTTTATGAAAACAGGATTTTAGACCCCGAGGTTAAACGAGAAAATTATCTGGCCGCATTAAACAAACTTCAAAATAACGCTATACCAACTTCAAAAGAATATATAACTATAGAGGAAAATTCCAATCATGATATTTTACATTACTTATCAAACGAAAAAACCGCTGATTTATACTCTCATAAAGATAATTTGGAAATTAAAGAGAAAATCAATAAGGCATTGGATTTACTAAAGCATTTAAATCCAAATCTGTATACATTAATTTATAAATTGGTCGGGACTATAATTTTTTCCAAATCCGGCGATTTTTCCAGCGCTACAACACCAACACATTTAGGAATTATATTCTTAAACCCCAATGAATCCTGGGAAATTGTTGATTACGCCGAATCTATATACCATGAATTTATTCATCTCAGTATTTTTTTGGAAGATATGATTCACAATCTCTTTAACTCCAATGAAGTACAAGTTAAGTCGGTTATTCGGGGTGTTCACAGACCATTGGATAAATCATTTCATGCTGCCATTGTCTCCATTGGCATTATGCATTTGTACTATATGACGGGTGATGTTAAAAAGCAATTCCAATATATGGGTGAATTAAACGACGCTGTAAATGAATTAACTCAAGTGGACACATATTTAGATAATAAGGGAAAAGAGCTATTGGAGAACATGAAGCTATTTTCTAATACTAAAGATTTCGAAGGCATTAATCATTGTCTTGGAAACGAATGACTCAGGCGCAGCCGGAATAGTTTAAAATATTTCCGATTATTAAAAACTGCAGATCAATCTGGTGTTACTTGGATCTTTAAAATTTCTAATCCAAAAACAAAAGGAGGAGGAAAAAAATGAGGAAAAAATTAAAACCATTTATGAAAGAGAGGAACTTTTTAATCCTGATGACAGGTGTTTTTATTAACGCAATTGGAAGTGGAATTTATTTAGTTGCCGGCATGCTGCTGGTTTTACATTTAAGTGGAAGCGTACTTTATTCCGGATTTGCGTTTTTCGCCATATCACTGGCTGGTACCTTGTCTTTTCTAGTTGCGCCACTTGCGAACTATGCCAAATATAAAAATGGTCTGGTTTACAGCAACCTTATAAAAGCGGGTATTTTATTTACGATCCCATTATTAAATTACACGATCGGACTGCATGTTTGGTATGTTATTGGTTTATTATTCATTGTTGCTTTATTTACGCAGTATACGTACCCCATCGAATCAACTATACTGCCAATCATTGTAGGAGAAGAGAATGTAATTGAAGCAAACTCCTATTTACAAACAATCCGCGAAGCGATGGATATCGTATTTATTGCAGGGGCAGGTATTATCATTACATTTATTGGTACGATTCCGGCTATTTCCATTACTGCGGTCTGTATATTATTAGTAACTGTTTCCTATGCATTTTTTAACTTCAAACAGCCTGAGGTGAACAAAGAAAAATCGGAGTCTGTCCGCTCCGCCTCACATGTTTACTTTCTGGACCTTAAGGCAGGTCTAAACTATGTTAAGAGTTCATTAATTCCTAAAATGATTCTTTCTATCGTCTTTATCAACATTGCCATGGTGATCATGACCACCAATTTGCCTGCATTTGCGCTTATGAAAGGGAATGGCGTTGAAGCTGCATACGGCTTTTATCTTGCGGCCATGTCGGTGGGAACCATGATCGGAACGATTTTATCTCCAAGACTGAAACAAATAAATTTTGGAAAATTAATTATCACAGCATTTTTCGGAACTGGTGTTATGTGGATGGGCACAGCCACTTTGCCGCTTATCCCGTCCATCATATTATTTAGTATAGGGGCCATCTCAATCGGGATATTGAATCTGCTTGTATTTTCATCCATACAGAAACAGGTGGAAACCGTATATATCGGCAGGGTAGTCACTTTGTTAACGAGTGCGGCAGCTTTAGGTATGCCCTTGGGTTCTCTGATCGGCGGTTTTCTGGGAGAAACATTTACACCGGTGCTTGCAGTTATGATCTGCAGTATAGCGATGGTGGTCTTCAGTGTTTATTGGTTAAGCAGTTCTGTTTTACGCAAATTGCCCGGAATCGATCATGTAAACCTGTTTAATAAGCGCAGGGCGGAAGCGTAATAGAAAGATCTATATAATAATAACCGGGATTGTATCTGATAATAGCTGTTTCATTAAATTAAACAAAATAATCGGTAAGTTCCAGAAAATAAAACTTGTAAAACTATAATTTTTTTGTTAGTATAATTAGTAACCCGTTGGTCAAGCGGCTTAAGACGTCGCCCTTTTCAGGCGAAGACATAGGTTCAAATCCTATACGGGTTATAACCGGAATAATGTAAAAAGGGTTCCGATCATTGATTTGAGATGATCGGAACCCTTTTTTTGTTTGTGAAAAAAAATAAAATTTCAGCTGAGAAGCGGATCCGGTTACCTTGAATTGTTGGTTAAAAGAAAAGACAACGTATTTATCGAGAGAGGAAAGACTGCAGACTTTTTTGTACGCCCTGCTGCAATGCCCGGTGGTCAGCCGGCTTTTTTTACCTCTGTACATAAGTCAACATCAGCTCCGTAATGGAAGACCGACTAAACACGGACTTTGCGGCCAACGTCAGTATACCCCTTATAAAGGAAGTTGTTTTCCTTTATCTCTACCTTCTTCCGAGAGAAATGGTCAGTTAAAGGTCCAGCTTTGCGCAGCAGCGCTGATTTACCTGGCATGAAAAATCCAGCTCCCGACCTCCTCCTCCACTATAATAAGTCAAGATTCAATCCCACTAAAAATCGGCTATTGTATCCTGCTCATTTCTGCTCCTATAAAAAAACATGTTTTTTTCATATCAATTTGGTTTGCTCGGCTTGTCCGTTGCTGAACAGATGATGCTCCTTTGCTCCATGCCGGGTTTCCACCTATTCCATTGCGTTCAATTTAGCGGTTTCCTCTGTGCTTTGATAACTTTCAAATCAAAATTTTCGTTTAATGTATTTTAAAATACATCACGGAAAACAAAAACAATATATTCTTAAAATAACAAAACTAAAGAGAGCAGGAAGGGAGGTATACCTCATGGAAGAAATCGTTACATCAAATGATGTCCAGGTGGACCTGGAAGATTACAATGTGGAATCATCTACAGCTATGCAGGAGATGGAAGCATCCGGAGTAATGTCAATCATCGTTATCACTCGGCCGTAAACGCCGTATAAGTTTATATCCATTCAAAGAATTAGAAAGGAGGCAAATCTCATGGAAGAAATCGTAACATCAAATGATGTCCAGGTGGATCTGGAAGATTACAATGTAGAATCATCTACTGCTATGCAGGAGATGGAAGCATCCGGAGTAATGTCAATTATCGTTATCACTCGGCCGTAAACGCCGTACAAATTTATATCAATTCAAAGAATTAGAAAGGAGGCAAATCTCATGGAAGAAATCGTAACATCAAATGATGTCCAGGTGGATCTGGAAGATTACAATGTAGAATCATCTACTGCTATGCAGGAGATGGAAGCATCCGGAGTAATGTCAATCATCGTTATCACTCGGCCGTAAACGCCGTATAAGTTTATATCCATTCAAAGAATTAGAAAGGAGGCAAATCTCATGGAAGAAATCGTTACATCAAATGATGTCCAGGTGGACCTGGAAGATTACAATGTAGAATCATCTACAGCTATGCAAGAGATGGAAGCATCCGGAGTAATGTCAATCATCGTTATCACTCGGCCGTAAATGCTTATATCCAAACCTAAAAAATTAAAAAGGAGGCATTTTTCATGAAAAAAGTAGTTACATCCAATGACGTTAAGGTAGACCTGGAGGATTACAATGTAGAATCATCTACTGCCATGCAGGAGATGGAAGCATCTGGAGTAGCATCCATCATTATTATTACAAAGCCGTAAAGCTGCAAAGCAAGTTTATATTCTGACTAAAAAATTAAAAAGGAGGCATTTTCATGAAAAAAGTAGTTACATCCAATGACGTTAAGGTAGACCTGGAGGATTACAATGTAGAATCATCTACTGCCATGCAGGAGATGGAAGCATCCGGAGTAGCATCCATCATTATTATTACAAAGCCGTAAAGCTGTAAAGCAAGTTTATATTCTGACTAAAAAATTAAAAAGGAGGCATTTTCATGAAAAAAGTTGTCACATCAAATGATGTCAAGGTAGATCTTGAAGATTACAATGTAGAGTCCTCTACTGCTATGCAAGAGATGGAAGCATCTGGAGTAGCATCCATCATTATTATCACAAAGCCTTAACGAATGTTTCTATTAATATTTGCAGCAGTCCATGATACATGCTGGTTTTAAACACAAATGTCTGAAACCAGCATGTATCAATAACAAATGTGAGGAGGAGGAAAGATGATTAAACGTAAAACTGCCATTGAATTCGAAGTAGTTAAGCGGTTATTTACTGAAGATGAAGAACCTTATTTAAATGAAATTATCCGCGATCCAAAATTTCAGGAAAGAATATTACTTAATAGTAAATCCTTGTATAATAAATTAAAAAAAATCATAGACAATGGTAAAAAAATTGATAAGAAAACGAAAAAGGCACTGGTAAAGTATTTATTAAGGATGGCAGCAAGGCCCCAACCCAGCCGTCTAAATTCAGGTATTACGTTAAATCAGGCTGATAATGAAAAAAAACAAATAAAAAAAGTGGAAATCTCTTTGGAATGGGAACAAGAACTTATTAAAAAAGTAGAAAACTCCATATTGAAATCCTCATCCGATGTGAAATTAGTGATAAATCCGAGATTGTATAAAAAAGACCAACAATATGTGTTAGAGAAATATATGTCTAATAATACATCCTATATTTACTTTGAAGATACCAAATTTTTGAATATGCTGTTTGAAATTTTAAGAAAGCCTGTTTCTGTAAACGAAATTCTAAAAAAGTTTGGCGAGCATCAAGATCAGCAATTAATTTTGGGGGTTATACAGAAGCTAATTACAGCAGATATCATAAAAACTGAGCTATCAAGCCCTTCCATTAACCGGGATTCTGATGCTTTTATGGAGAGGTTAAAACGAATTTTCAGCGGCAGCCGGGAATTCGTATCGGCTCTGGAAGACATACAGCATGCTTTGGAAATGTACAGAAATGCAGACATTGGAGAAGGCATTGATTTGTATAAAGATTTAATTCATAAAATGTCCTCACTGTGCAAGAGTTCATCCTATCTCATTGTTGATTTATATATATATGATGCGATGGATGAGGAACAAAATGTGATAGATCAGGTTAATGCCGATGATTCATTGGAAATCATGAATTATTTCGATAAGCTTCATACATTTGACTGGGATAGATATTATAATTCTTTTGCCGGAAAGTATGGGTCTTATACCAGAGTGCCTTTACTGCAAATGATTGACGAAGATGAAGGTATTGGTCTTCCGCAGTCTTTGCAAAGAGATAAAAAGAGCAAGGAAATAGAACAATATATTTTAAATAGAATGATGCAAAGCAGCTCAGCAGATAATGAAGGAGTTCTTACACTGACTTCAACTGACTATAAAAATATGAGAGATATTTACGGGGAAGAGGGAGAACGCAGAATTCCCATTTCATATGATTGTAAAATGGTGCCATATAAAGAGCAGTTTATCTTACCCCCCAATGCTTTTTCACATCCCCGTAACTCGTTTACAGGCCGTTTTTCTTTGCCTGAAAGAGAAGAGAAATCAGTAAATCAATTTAAGTACGCTGAAATTAATTATGTTAGCAATTATTTTAAAGACGTTGGATTAACGCATAAAAGTGAGTCGGATATATTTATTGACTGCATGGGTCAAACTGAGCATTCAATGGATAGGGTCCCTTTAAATGAAATCGATATAATAGCACATGGCAGCCGGCTTCATATGATTCATAAGGATGAAGTTGTTTATCCGGTAGCTACGCATTTATTTAATTACAGGAATTTTAATGAGCACCCTGCTTTAATTTTTTTAAATGAATTTTATATGTATTGTTTTGAATATCCCAGTAACTTTCCTGCCGAGAAATTTTCATACTTGGAATTTATACCCCGGATAGAATACGAAGATTTTATTCTGTCACCGGCGAGAATAAATATAAAGTTTCCAAAGGAAAGTACGGAAGAAGAAAGAACCCATAAAATCAATGAACTGATCCAAAAATATAAGTTAGACAGATATAAATATATATATTTATTGGAAGGGGACAGGAGTTTGCCCATTCCAACGGACAATAATACAGCAATCAGCTTTCTTGAGACCTGCAAACGAAATGAAGGGCAAGCGTATACACTGACATTGATGGAAGCACCGGAGCTGGAAAATGTTGAAAATGAAGTGAGTGATTGGATTTACTCTTCGGGACATAAGGAATTTGAAGGTGAAAAACATGGATATAATCATGTGAAAAAAACCCTGGAGGTATCAAAGGACTTTTCAGATAAACTTGATCTAAACGTTAGTTCTTACCTTCTGTATTACAGGAATGGCAAAAGAGAAAAAGTCGAAAAAGCTATTTTAAATGTAAGCAGGGATTTATCTTTAGAAGATATGTTTTTAGTAAATTTTATTGATGAACGTAACAAAGAACATATTCGTTTGCGCTACAGAAAAGACAGCAAAAAAGATCTTGAGTTAGAAGAAAAGTTATCTTCTATGCTTGTTTCCGGGGACTTATATGACTTCAAAAAAACATTATTTTATCCCGAGATTAACAGGTATGGAGGCAAAGAAATTTATAAAACAGTATATAAATTATTTGCTGCGGAGACAAATTCAATGGAGACTTTTAAAGAACTTTATGCAGATTATAATGAGACCGGAAGAGCGTTATACCTCTCGAGTTATATGTTGCTTGGATTGCTGGGCAATGATCTTGATCTGCTTTACGATTATCTGGAAAAGATTGAAAAGGACTCCACATACGTTAAGCCATTTGCAAAACGCCGTAATGAGTATCGTGACATCGCATTACAGGCGCTGCAGGATTATAAGAGGGATTCCCATTTACCATTAACCCAATATAACCGTTTATCCAATAGGGTTTATCATTTAATGAAAAACCAGGAAAATTTAAGCAGGGATGAACTTTTTTATTTAGTTCGCAGCATTATTCACATGGCCATGAATAGACATTTTCCATTTAAAAGAGAGTTAGAAGAAGAAGTTAATCAGTTTATGCGATTCGTTTTTTCAAATATTAATTATAATCTAAGAAGGATGGGTTAATTATGACTAATTATAGTATTAAATGCTTTGCAGTGGAGCCTTCGGAAAAATTGAAAAATACAATAATAAAACTTGTTTCCGACTACAAATTTATGGTCGATAAGGGATGGGAAAATGGCTATCACCTTCACCTCAGAGGGGCGTTGGATGATGAGACTTTACCATTGGTGGTCAATGAGTTGGAGGAAGGCGTCTCCGATTCATTCATACATTATGATGAGAATGAATTTATACAAAGGTATAAATCAACAGCAAGGATATTGAGGAGATCCGATCCATTTAAACCAATTTATAAAGGCAAAGTGACAGTAAATGCTGAAGCGTCCATTTTTGAAAAAGATATAGAAGATGAGCTATTCCGGGAAACAAACCATATATTCGATTCCTATTATTGCAGCTCATATTTCAATGACAATTCATTATACCCAGTTATTGAAGAAATGATGAAATTTCATAAGATGCTGGAGCTATATGAATCACCTGAATCTACAGAGAAAAGTGCCTATAACTGTCACCTTTCCCATTATATTGCCTTTATCCATCGCTTAAATAAACAGGATAAAGAACGTATTGAAAAGCAATTTCAACTCAATTATGAGCGTGATTTGGAAGAGGGGTTATTTGACTTCGACCTATCACCAAGCCGTTTAACTGAGAATTTAATGAGTTTCTTTCATAAAATAAGACCACTTATAAAAGGTAAAGAGTTGAACTTTTATATGCCCTTTAAGCGCAAACATATTGATGAAAAAGTAAAACATGCCTCTAAAAGGCATAAAGTAACATTCTCTGAAGAAAACATGAATCGCTATTTTCTTTATGATGAGGTGTTAATCGCAAACAGATGGATTATGAATGCATTATATAAAAAACTGTTACTCTTGAGGTTAACCAATACAGATAGATTCTACATGAATTATGTCGTCTCCAGGTTAACTTATCCAACATATGCCTTAAATGATTATGCAGTGAAGTTCGGATCCACATTAAAAGGAGAATAGAGTAATATAAAAAGGGTGAGCGAATGGTTGCTGCAGATATCAGGAATGCCTGCAATCACGATAAGAAGACAATAAGTGGTGAGCCATTAATGTAGTTATTGGTTCGCCATTTCCATTTGTACAGGTAATTTTTTAAAGATGCATCTGCCTTTGGGCAATAGCAGATTCAGTTAAATTTTTAATTTAATTATGGTTTTATTTGCTTTTAATATCGCAAAATTTAACCTCTTCTATTTAACCATTGCCCGCGGATACAATTAAATTAACAACAAATCAAAGGAGAGGTTAAAATGAAAAGAGTTGCTTTAATTGTATTGCTTTGCGGATTGTGTTTTGGAGGAGGGGCTGTAACGGAAATGGCATCAGATGAATTACAGCCGGGACCATTTGATGAAAATCCTGCTGGTGAAGTGATTTTATGAGAAACTCAAATTATCAAATGATATTTAACCAGTTAACTGAGAATGCATCTAATAAATACCCAGTTTCCATTCCCTGTTTGATTCTTAAAGATATTGAACATGATTATGAAGGTCTGCAAAACAACTTTCATATAATTGATAAAGATGTTTTGGGTCAAATAATGTATGAGTTATTGAGGAGCACCGCTTCAGATGGCTGCATACCCATTATTATTTCACTTGGAGATAATACAATTAACCGAATGGAAAGTAGAGGGGTTTATGTTTTAGACAGTGTCAACAACCGATTTATTTACTTGTTCGGGGCAGAAGATCATAAAAACTTTTTTAATAAAATAGACAAAGCCAGAAGTGAGGCAAATATCAGCACTTCTTTAATTATCGGTTATTTACATGAATCGGGAAATCATAGGGTGGACCTTAATCATGCAGATACATTGAATCATTTACTTGATCTGCATGGAAACATCCACGGCGAATACACCCTGCTTGACTATACAGAAGAGATTAACTTTCCCTTACTAAATGAAAAATTCAAGCTTAGCTTACTTAGCTGGGTCATAAGAAATGCAGGGGTGAAGTTATGATTAGCGAGTATAGGGAAATGAAACTGTCAGACGGCCAAATAATTAATATAGAGACAGAGTATATTTATTATTTAAGTGAAGGGACTGCTCAGCTATGGGAATTACATAGCGATGGAGAAGAAATACTGATAAATGTATTGAAACCTGATGACGCTATACGATCGCCAAATGTAAATTTTGAAAGTGTTTACGAATTGAGGACGAACAGGAAAGACACACATTTTTTCATTTACAAATGGAGCCCGGTTAATAGTATAGAAGAAAAATACTTCTTATTGAACAAAGTAACAGCGACCTTAATGAGAGGAGAAACTTTAAATCTTATTAAACGGCAAAAGTTTGTGAGGGACAGATTAATATCCTTATTCAGCTTTTTAGTTCAGGAGTATGGTGAAAGTCATGGGAATAACAGTTTTATTATTAAAGAATTATTTACACATGAGCAGCTGGCCAGCCTGGTTCTTTCCACCCGCACTACTGTAACGAGGATTTTAAACGATCTGAAGAAAGAAAATATATTAACCTACCTTAACGGACATATCTGTTTAAACAAGAACGTTACTGAAGATATGGACGCTGCTCCAATACTTGAAGTAGTTTAAAGAATATTTGTCTAAGGTGAGTGAACTTAAGGATGAAAAGAATTAACAATAGGGGAGGCAAGGCCCGCTTTCTTGAATAGAACCTGAACAATTGACTCAGTCTGTGTTTAATTCAAGAATTACTCAGGGCAAGAAAATAATACTCCGAGGATTTTTTATAAAGTCTTAATTCAAAGTAGTAATCGGCCAATTCCTCAGCCATTTCTTTGATCAAAGGAGTATAACCCTCTGATACAGCGCATTCTATAGCATACTTTATAGTTTTTTCATAGTTGAAATGGTCTCCCCTGTTTTTAAAAACCTTGGATTTAATTGAATGTAATTCAATTTCCATGTGGGTTAATTTGTTTTTATTGACCAAGGTAAAGGTCTCATCTAATAGTTTCTTAACAGTTGGCCATTCTTTCTTCTTTAGCCTGATTTCCAGCATCCCTTTTAAAATATAGCATTTTTGAACCTCACTTTCGGTGCAGGCAAGGCTTTTATTATAATATAATATTGCTTCTTCATATTCTTCCAGTTTTTGATAAACCCTGCCCATGTTATATGTGATCATTGGCAAAAATACCTGTCTGCTTTTTGATTGGAATTCTTCCAAATGCTTTTGGGCTTCTCTAAGAGACTTAAGTGAGAAATCGTATTTTGAAAGTAAGTGGTATTGTACTCCCATCGTTATCAATACTCTAACCAGGTTATCCAAATCATTTTCCCTTCGAAAGATCTCATAAGACCTTTTGGAATAGAAAAGAGCCAATGTTTTATCTTCTAAAATCCGCTGTTTTACTAGGCTGATATTGTAATATAACTTAGCACTCTCGATATCTTTACTGTCACTGATTAACGTTTCGGAAATGGAATAGTGATAGTCGGATTGATTGAAATTCTGCTGAACATAAAAATATTTACCCAATACATTATGAAGCGCCAGATAATTCTTTTGTTCGGATTGACTTTCCACTTCCAGATCTTCCGTTTCATTCATCAACTTTTTATAGTAGGAATCATAAAGCTTATTTGCTTCAATCATTGATTTTTTTTCTACTAGTTCTTTGAACAGCGTAGTAAAAACTCTTACTAATAACTGGGTTGGAATGAACTCCAGCAATGCCATTTTCAGTAAGGACTCCTCCTCTTGGGAAAGCGCCTTACTTTGTTCTTCCATCTTAAATAATATGGTTTCTATTTCTTCCTGAAAACCATCATCATTCTGGTTTTTCAGCATTTCAAACTCGATATTCAGTTTTACGGAAACCTTTTCCAGGAATTGATTAGAGGGTTTTGCTTTTCCGTTTTCTATTTTGCTTAAATATGCAACGGAACATATTCCCTCCACTAACTCGGATTGTGACATCTTCCTGTATATTCTTAAGTGTCTTATTCTCTCTCCTATACTGATACTCATTTTGATCCCCCTTTTTTCCCGCCATAAAAACAAGCCTGTAACGTAAATAAATCCTGACTTTCTGTGTTAGCACAAAATTAAATTTATTCCCATTAAAAAGATTATAACACATTCTATCCCCTTTATTTAAAAATTTGCCAAATTTATGTATTATTCATAATTAAATAAATGTATATAATTGAAGTATACGTAATTCTTCCATTATGAGAACCTGTAATATCATGGCAAAATATAAATATGTCATATGGTATTCTTATTACAAAGGGCTGGAATAATGACAAAGAATATGTCAGCCGATTTCTTAATTGATCATCTTAATCATATAAAGGAGGATTCACAAATGGTGAATGAGAATGATATAAAGCACCTGAGGCGTTGTGTTGAACTGGCAAAAATGGCGCTGAAAAAAGGAGACGAGCCTTTTGGTTCAGTACTTGTCTCGGCCGATGGCGAGGTTCTTTTCGAAGATCATAATCACGTGGCAGGCGGGGATCATACACAGCACCCGGAATTTGCGATAGCGCGCTGGGCGGCAAATAATATGCCGCCTGAAGCAAGAAGCAATGCAACCGTATATACTTCGGGAGAACATTGTCCCATGTGTGCTGCGGCTCATGGCTGGGCCGGTTTAGGACGGATTGTTTATGCAAGTTCGTCTGAACAGTTGGCAGATTGGCTCAGCGAAGTGGGGGTACCCCCAGCGCGCGTCAGAAATCTGCCCATCCAGGATGTAATTCGAGATACTGCAGTAGACGGTCCGGTTCCCGAATTGGCGGAAGAAGTTCGCAAGCTCCATCATGCGCTCCATGGCGGCAATATATAAATGAAATGTGTTATCGGAGTGTGAAGCGGATTTCTAATAGCATGAATGGATAACCGTATTATGGAATATCCCCCATTGCCAACTGTTTAAAAAATATCCTCAGGGGAATGTTCAATTATGTTAGTTATATACCAAAGAACATTGATCTGGAGGTATTTAGTTGGCC
This sequence comes from Virgibacillus aidingensis, assembly GCF_010994035.1. Classification (GTDB taxonomy): domain Bacteria; phylum Bacillota; class Bacilli; order Bacillales; family Amphibacillaceae; genus Virgibacillus_N. The sequence continues at coordinate 46,526 of NZ_WIXN01000021.1, read as the reverse complement.
AATTCAACACAAGATAGAGCAAAAGAAACTTCATTCATTGAAAAACTGAAGGCTATTGGACCGGGGGCCATTATTTCAGCGTCCTTTGTGGGTCCCGGAACGATTACGACAGCAACAGAAGCAGGCGCATCATTTGGGTATGCACTCTTATGGGCACTTGTATTTTCTGTAATTACCACTATGGTGCTGCAGATCATGACGGCAAGGCTTGGTATTATTGGCCGAAAGGGACTGGGAGCAGCCGTCCGTGACCAATTTGCACACCCTGTCCTGAAAAATACGGTGTCGGTCTTTGTGATTGCTTCCATCTTTATTGGATGTGCTGCTTATATGAGCGGAGATATGAACGGAACTTCCCTCGGAATCAATACCATTACTGGGTGGTCCATCGACGTGATTGGTCCTATTGTCGGTGTTGTTGTACTGCTGCTGGGTTTGAGCGGCAGTTACAAATTAATTGAAAAAGTGATGATTGTCCTTGTGATTGTAATGAGCATTGTGTTCATTACTACAATGGTTATGGCAAGACCTGATCTTGCAGGGGTTTTCACCGGTGCCTTCGTACCTTCAATGCCTGCAGGTTCCATCATTACGATTATTGCATTAATCGGGACTACGGTGGTGCCCTATAACTTATTTATTCATTCCGGAACGGTGCAGGAAAAATGGAGCCAGCCATCCGATTTAAAGGAGTCGCGCCGGGATATATTCGTTTCCATTGGAATGGGCGGGTTGATTTCAGCATCTATACTTATTACATCCGGTACATTAATGAGAGGCATTGAAGTGGAGACAGTGGCGGATCTTGCGCTGCAGCTGGAACCTTTATTGGGAAGCTGGGCGGAAAATTTCCTGGCAATCGGTATTTTTTCCGCCGGTTTTTCTTCCATGACAGCCTCCGCACTTGGGGCTGCTATTACGACAAGCAGTGTGTTGAAATGGGAAAACGGCATGGCGAACTGGCGCTTTAAGTTGGTGTTCAGTGCCGTCATAATCATCGGGATATTATCTTTTACTTTAAATTTTGAACCACTGGAAGTGCTGCTGTTTGCACAGGCATTAAACGGCCTTCTTTTACCGGGGATTGCCTTTATCCTTATGTTGATTATGAATAACAAAAAACTGCTCGGAGAATACGTCAATTCAGTAAAAATGAATGTGGCGGGTTCCCTGATTGTTATTGTGTGCTTTGCACTGGGCCTGTACAGTCTGATAACAGCAATTAGTTCTTTTTGAGCAGTTTCCTTGTAAAGCGTAAGTACCAACCAGTGAAAGCTCGTGTAATACTTTTTTCACCAAACAATTGCCTGGTCTCCTGCCTGTAACATAATATGTATGAAGGTGCCGCGCGCTGAAGAGGTTTGTTGAAGAGAGAATGTTATTAACAAAAAAGGGGTTGGAATAGTTGAAGAAAGTATACGGTGAAGAAAAAGGCATAAAAGTAATCAGCCCGTCGGATTGTGGAAATGCCCCGAAGAAAAAAGTTTTAAAAGATCTTCTCATTGCTTTGGCCGTCAAAGATATTCCCTTCATAAATGAATATACAAAGGAAGATATCAGGTGGGATATCGTCAATGACATTACAGTTCAGGGCCGGGAACAAGCTATTGAAGTACTGGAAAAAAGCATGAGTTCATCTGTCATGGAATTGAATATCCATAACATTATTACACATGGCAAAACGGCCTCTGCCAACGGTACCTTTAAGTTTGAAAACAACAAGGTTTACGCTTTTTGTAACGTATTCAACTTTGTCAGTGCAGGGAAAAATATCATAAAGGAGATAACTTCTTACATCATCCAGCTGGATTAGTGTAAAATGCTGTTATCGGAGCATCCTCTTCTACAAATAACTTACTTTGATTACTATCCTAAATTAACATTGCCTTAGAGCTTTTAGGATTAGTGTCAATATGACCTGAATACATCCCTCTTCCCATAAGAAATGACGAGGCTGGGACAGAACTCTGGGTAAGCATTGAAAAGACATAATCTACCATATTAGCTCCGGAAATATACGTAGACTCCAGCGGGAGCAAAGGCATCGGTAAGACCCCTAAAGACGAGTCAGCACGAGGAGGCTTATCAGCCGCCCGCGGCAAAGAAGACACCGAGAAAACGACCAAAGGGAGTTTGAACGGATGTCGCACTTGTGCCAATGGTGAAAGCGAAGTATATTTCCGGAGCGGGTTTTAAGCACAGAATATAAGGATGTTCGGATTTCTGTTTACTAAAATTGTTTTGTCCCAGCCCCTTTCGTTTCAGGGAATTACTTAACAACCTGGATTCCAAGTGATTACACACTGTTAAATCTGTTTAAGCACAATTGAAAGGGAAGTCAGGCAGGATCTTGCTTTGCCTTAATTATTCTCCGCCAGTCTGCCAAGTGGGCCTTCTTCATCAATGATATCCTGAATGGCATAAACGGAAATAGGAAACATTGGGAAACCAAAGGCATACGGGGCCAGTTCATATAGCTGAAAATAAATGACAAGGGTTTTGTCTGCAACGTAGTAATCTTGATTGGGAGCGATTTCCGTGAATTCATTTATTACCGGGATGTCCCGTTGCTTTATTTGTTCGCGGATTAATTGTGAGAGTCTTTCTGTATAATTGCTGTTCGGGTTAAATAAATCCTCCAATGTACAGGATTTTTGTTCCTGCAGGTCATAGGTTAAGGAATTGATATAGGTCATGCCATGGGCAGCCTGATAATGATATGCATAGTTGGAAAATGTAAAGCTCAGTACGTCCCGCTGATTGTTTTTAATTTCATAATACCCCAGCATTTCTACAAGTGATGACGGTGCATCTGCGGCTTGCTGATCAATTAATTGCTGTGTTTTCTGGATGATGTCCCGATTAATCGTATGCTGCAGGTTGTGGTTATCTTTCAGGGAAACATGCGGATAATAAACGGTTTGATTTGAATCATTTCCAATCACGAGTGTTTGTATTTCCGCAGGCAGGGATATAGGCATTTTTCTCATCCTTTTTAACTTTATTTTATGTGAAGGTTTGAAGGATGTGAAAAAAGCAAATGCCGCATATATTGTATATCGTTTATTGAACTCTAGGCGGATGTAGAGTTCTTTTTATATTTTCACCTAAATTTCATTGTTAAATTGAAAGGGATTATATGCGCTAATCGTATTGTTTGTGCTTATTTAACTTGATCTATTCAAAAATAAAATGTGCTTCCTTGTTTTTATAAGTCAAGTGTATTATAATAATTGCTGGTCAGGGATATTGATATTATCCTTACACAAACATTTAAATGTATTGGATCAGAATCTTGGCAGCCAAGAAAAGTACAAAAAGGATGATTGAATATGAATAAAGCGGAGTTTTGCAAAACAATAGATCATTCTATTTTATGGCAGAACAGAAGTAAGGAATCAATAGAAAAACGAAGCCGCGAAGTGATTAAATACGGATTTGCCGGTTTATGCTGTTACTCGACGGACGTTGCAGCAGCAAAAAATATTATAGGGGACAAAGCGAACATCAGCGGTGTAGTCGGATTTCCTGTGGGTTTTGAAACAACTGAGGCCAAAATTGCTGATGCTATAGCGTCGATTGATGATGGTGCGAATGAACTGGATGTCGTTATGAATATAGCCCGCTTTAAAGACGGTGACTATGACTACGTGTTAAATGAACTGAAACAAATTGTCGCAGCAGCAAAAAATAAAAGAAGTGACTGTGTTGTTAAAGTGATTATTGAGACCCCTCATCTTAAAAAAAGAGAGGAGTTAGTCAAAGCATGTGAGCTGGTAATTGATTCAGGAGCCGATTATGTAAAAAATGCCACGGGATTTGCTGTGGGATATGACGGCACTGGAGAAGCGGGGTACACGGATGAAATGGTAGAGCCCTACGATAACACAGGAGTTGACAATGTCAAAGCAATGCGTGAGATTGTGGGTGACAGAATTAAAATAAAAGCTTCCGGGAATCCCAAAAATCTGGATGAATGTATTTATTACATTAAAGAATTGGGTGTATCACGGATAGGTAATGATTATATAATCCAATGGCTTGACGAAGCAGGAGACGATTATTGGAAGGATAAATAATGATGTGTACAGAGTGCTTTATAGTCATGGGGTATTAAATTAGAAACAAAGTAACTTAAGGGTGTAATGGTGAAAGAATAAATCCGAAATGACTGTCATTATTTTATAGACCTGATAAGTTTGAAATATAATTTACGGCAATAATTGAAAGGAATGGTTTTTGTAATGAAGAAAGTACTTGTAATGATAACAGTCCTATTATTATCAATAGGTTTGTACGGGTGCGGTGCAGCCGAGGAAGAAGAGGGAAATGAAGCAGAAAATGAAGAGAATCAGGAATTGGTCATGGGCTTGACAACTTGGACAAGCACGATCCCGCCCACAGAAATTGTCATTGATATATTGGAAGATATGGGCTATAGCATTGAAGTAGAAGAAGCAGATATAGGAGTTATTTATGCCGGACTGGCAAATGGAGAAATTGATATTTATATGGACTCATGGTATCCACAACAGACACAATACCTGGAGGAATATTCGGATACCATCGAGCAATTAGCACCGATTTATGAAGATGCAAATGCAGGAATGGTTGTTCCGGAATATATGGAAGATATCAACGATGTTGCAGATTTAATTGGTAAAGAAGAAATTGTTAACAATGAGCTAATCGCCATTGAAGATGGCGACCCCGCGATGGATGAATTACAGGAGCTTATAGATGCATATGAGCTTGATGTTGAATTAATAAGTTCTTCTGAGGGGGCTATGCTTGCTGCCGCTAAGGCAGGTACAGATGATAATGAGCCGATTTTATTATATGGCTGGGAACCCCACTCCATGTTTAACGATATGGACTTAAAAATACTGACGAATGAAGAGCATCCTGAATTTTTTAATGGAAGTTCAGTTCACCCTGTTGTGAATAAGGATGTAAAAGAAAAAGCGCCTGAAGCCTATGAACTTTTGGAAGATTGGACAGTAAGCATTGCTGATATGGAAGAAATGATCACTAAAGTCGATAATGGCGAGGATGCCGAAGAAATAGCTCAACAGTGGCTGGACAATAACCCTGAGTGGCTAAACAATAACTAAGATAAGATGGATGATAGCAAAAATCACCTATTCAAATCTTTCGTATAAAAACAATTTGAAGGTTTAAGTGGGCTGCTTGCCTATCAACCCAGTACAAGGAAAAAGGAGTGAATTCGTTGGAAGCAAAAAAGATGTTTATCAATGGTGAATGGGTAGAGTCGAGTTCCGGCAGCGTACGTGATATTATCAATCCCTACAACCGGGAAATCATCGCAACCGTTTCAGAAGGTAGCATAGATGATGCCAAACATGCGATTGCTGCAGCCCGAAAAGCTTTTAACGAGAATGATTGGGCCGCCATTCCAGCCACAGAACGCGGCAAAGTAGTTCATGAGATTGCTGACTTGATCGAACGTGACCGGGAAGAACTGGCTGATCTCGAATCCCTGGATACGGGTAAAACGGTAGCGGAAAGCCTTATTGATATGGATGATATCGCTGCTGTTTTCCGGTATTACGCGGAACTAGCTGATAAAGAAGCGGATGGGGAGATGATCAACTCACCGATCCCGAATTCAACCAGTAAAATTGTACGGGAGCCTATTGGTGTATGTTCGCAAATCACACCATGGAATTATCCTTTATTGCAGGCATCATGGAAATTGGCGCCTGCGTTGGCGGCAGGCAATACACTTGTTATGAAGCCAAGTGAAATTACACCTCTGACATCGATTAAAGTATTCGAATTAATGGAAGAAGCTGGCGTTCCAAAGGGTGTAGTCAATTTAGTGCTTGGTCCTGGTAAATCCGTTGGAGAAGAACTGGCTTCGAACGAGGATGTAGATCTGGTTTCATTCACCGGCGGACTTGAAACAGGAAAGAAAATTATGCAGGCTGCAAGCTCAAATGTGAAGAAACTGGCACTTGAGCTGGGCGGAAAAAACCCTAATGTGATCTTTGCTGATGCTGATTTCGATACAGCAGTTGACCAGGCGATGAATGCCGTCTTTTTCCATGCCGGGCAAGTCTGTTCAGCAGGCACACGATTGATTGTGGAAGAACGCATTCATGATAAATTTGTTGATGCATTGGTCAAACGCGTTAAGAAGATCAGGCTTGGCAGTGGTTTCGAGGAGTCAACGCAAATGGGGCCTCTTATTTCGAAAGAGCATTTAAATAAAGTGATCGATTATGTTGAAAAAGGGAAGCGGGAAGGTGCAACAGTTGCGGCAGGCGGCGGGATTCCTGATAATCCTGAATTGCAGAACGGATTTTTCTACCTGCCGACCGTGTTAACAGATTGCACGACAGATATGCGTGTGGTGCAGGATGAAGGTTTCGGCCCGGTCATCACCGTAGAAAAGTTCACGACAGAGGAAGAGGCTGTCCAGCTGGCTAATGACTCCATTTACGGACTTTCCGGCGGAGTCTTTACAAATGATATTGCAAAAGCAGAGCGGTTCGTAGCCAAAATGCGCATGGGCACGGTTTGGATCAATGATGTGAACCTTTACTTCCCGCAGGCACCATGGGGCGGCTACAAGCAATCCGGTATTGGCCGGGAGCTCGGGAAGACAGGGCTGGAAGAATATCAGGAAATCAAGCATATTTTCCGTAATTTAAAGCCTAAGCCATTGAATTGGTTTAAGTAGGAAGCAATATACGTGAACTTCAGGATGTTTAATACATCTGCCTTAGAAGCAACATGACTGCAGCTGCAGCTTATCCATGGCGGCCGGGCGTGTTGCGGTCTTCATCGGATTCCGTTCTTTATGAAGGGGTTCGGTGGGGAAGGTGGATGTTTTTTAAGTAAGTTTTGTGTTTGCTTTATATTACGGCGAATTGTTGGATGTGAGGTTCCGCCTTGGAACTTTACATTTGTTTTTTCTCTTTAAGGTTTGGGATTTTCGTATGTAATTTAAATTGTTTATGTATGTTTTGCTAATGGTAAGGTGGATGAGCCTTTATAATGGAATTAATGAGAGTTAGTCCTTAAGCTCTGCAGCCAATTGCTGTAGAGCTTTTTACTTATGCATGCTGCACTTTGCAGATCCCCGTTAAATATTCTCTAACCTTTTGTTCAACCACCTGCTCATTATAATATTGGGTATAAATGACGGATTCAAATGTCAAGCCCGTGATGAATATAATTAACGAGAGTGCCTTGTCTTCGATATGGATGGAACTTGCAAGATATCCATTATGATAAAGCATGCTTATAATGTTCTTTGCAAAATTAAGGTTTACTTTCCGGTAATTTTCTTTAAGCTCCTGGTATTCCGGGTTCATTGTTGCCATTAAGGTGAATTTCACCCATATATCATTTTCCATTCTTTCTACTTCTGTTTGAACTTGAACAATTTGTTTTGCCATATTGACGGCATTTTCGAAAACATCTTCTTCTTTCTGTTCAACCTTTTGCATTCTCTGTTCAAACCTTTGAAAAATGACGTCCATTGCGAAGGTATATATATCTTTTTGTTTTGGGAAGAAATGCTGAACAGCGCCTAAGGATAATCCGGCTTTTTTGGCAATTTCCCGTAATGTAGTTTTTTCAAAACCATAATGATAAATAACATCAAATGTTGCTTCAACAATTTGTGTTTTTCTTTCATTATGATCTATAATTTTAGGCATAAGATTACTCCTTTGTTTTTTTTAAGTTAATTGTATTATAACACTTTTAAAGCCAAAAGACGTATAGTTAAGGGGGAAAGCCGGCATCTCCTCGGCTAGAAGTTTATGCACGTATGATAAAGTTACCGCCCCTTTTAATTGATGGAGGCAAAAAAGAGTCAAAAGGTTCAAGGGAACGGCGTAATTGATAAACAAAGTCTAATAAACAGCCCGTGACAAGGTGCTCAACTGCGTTTTTAATGCAAAAATTAGTTTATAGAATACATACGTTTTTTACGATGCTCTTTCCCTGATTGTTCGGGTAATGCCCCAGAATATATAGCGATATGCAAGTGCAATAGTAATAAATAAAAACATAAACTCAAATAAAGAAAAAGGCTCGTAGTCTATTAAATATGAATTAATAAAAACCAGTAGTAAAGACAACAGTTCCATTAGAGAGTCCTTAAACCCGTTTATTTCGTATAATTCCTTTGTGTTTTTGAAATTAAAAACATCTGTTAATGTCTCACTAAAAACTCCTTTGACAGCACATAAACCTATTAAATAAATTCCCAGAGCAGGCAGATAGGTTATATTCACCATCTGTGTTATTACACAATAAATTACAGTAAGTAAAAGCAATATCATTTTTCTGGTACCCCTTCTATATTAAAAGATAGATTCGGCAAGCCGCAGATTTCTGGTTATCTGCCCATTCTTTAACACTACTTATCAGTATACTTTTAAACTAACAATAAGTACACGCCTCCAATAGGATTAGCAAGTGTCGTACGTGAAAATGCCCCTTTATTTTGTTCAGGACCACATAGACCATGAAAAAATAGTAATTTAATTTACTGTTTACAAACCGCCGGTCGGTATGCAATAATAAGCTTATTATTAACTAAAGGGTGAAATATCTTGGACCGTGAAACACAGCGAAGAAATACAAAACAGATCATATTGGATGAAACGAGGGCTTTAGTTCAGGAAAAAGGGTGCACGCATATGACCGTGAACGATATTATCAATCGTACTGAGCTTTCCAAAGGAGCCATATACCATTACGTAAAAAGCAAAGATGAACTTTTGGCATTGGTTTTAGAGGAATGGATGGAAGAAACCAATGAACGCTTTATGGCTGAAGTAAGCCAGGGAAAAAAGGAGTTTGATGGCCCTTTAAAGGAAATCGTAAAAAAATTGCCATCACTGCAGGATCCCCGGGAGGCAACGAATCAAATCTTTCTTTATTTGCTATCAAAGAACGATCAGCCGGATGTCAGCAAAATTATTAATAACGTTTACGATCAGGCATTGCAGCTGGCAAGAAAATGGATTAAAGCAGGACAGAATGCCGGAGTCATCCCGTTATCTGTTCATGCAGATAAAGCAGCAGAGCTGTTCATGCTGATTTCCTACGGGTTTCGTATGCGCAGCGCCATTACCGACCAGTCTCATGCTTTTAGTGCGGACGATTTTTCTACGTTGATGGAAAATCTGCTGCAGACAAAATAGATATTAAAGCAGCATTAATAATGAAATGGCAGGTATATTTTAGGAGAATCGAACTCTTATCGGGAGAAAGCTTCTATAAAGGGGGAGACCTTTCTAATGAAGAGAAATAACTTATTCATTACTTTAGGTATTATTTGGACTTTGATTTTTGCAGGGATGAGTTTTTATTGGGCAATGGGAGGGCTGGCTGGTGTCAGGTCTTTGGGAGGGTCAATTTATGAAATGTCCCTGGATCCTACTCCCTCTTTTATAGCGATCGTATGGCTTACAGGTGTCATTAAACTGCTTGGCCTGGTATTATTTTGGATGCTGTTTAGAAAATGGAAAAAGCCTTTCATAACCGGCATGCTGTATTTCGTCATGAAAATTGCAGGAGTCTTCTTATTTTTATATGGGTTTCTTAATTTTATAACGATTTCATTGAGTGCATTTCAGGTATTGGAATTTGATTTGGATTCCTATGCGACGTTCTGGAGGCTGGTTTTCTGGGAACCCTTTTGGATGATTGGCGGTGTTTTTTATTTTTACTCCGTTAAAAGAATAAAGGGGCAGAATTGGCAAGGGCAGGAGGCAATATAACCTGATCTGAGAATATACACATTCGATTACAGTAAATGCATTTTCATAAAAGGGGATGATTTCATATGCAGGCTGAAAACAGGAATGGTTGGGTGCATGATACTGAAGGGATTATTTATTCCATAGCTAAATTGCTGAAAGAACATTATGTGTTCCCGGATATTGCAAAAGAAACAGCAAGATACCTGGAACACAGACTGGAGGGAAAAGACTATGAAGCTATTAAAAATCCGGAAACTTTTAGTGGGCAAGTTACAAGAGACCTTCAGAAGATAAGCAATGACAAACATTTGAAATTAACTTACACAGCTAAAGCAGGATCCAATGACCAGGTGATTAGTGACAAAGAACAAATGGAGAAACGGATGCTGCAGGCCAGGATCAACAATTTCGGATTTCATAAAGTAGAGAGACTTCAAGGAAATATTGGGTATATCGATCTCCGGGAGTTCCATGACCCAAAATTTGCTGCGGAGACTGCTGCAAGTGCGATGAACCTGGTTGCGAATACGGAGGCACTTATTTTTGACCTGCGAAATAACGGGGGAGGCAGTCCCTCCATGGTAGCCTTTCTCATCAGTTATTTATTTGATTGTGCACCTTTTCATCTGAGCAGTTTTTACACTAGGCAAAACGATTTCTTCAGCCAGTCCTGGACTTTATCCTATGTTCCCGGGAAACGGTACGGGGATAACCCTATTTACGTGCTGACAAGCCGGGAAACCTTTTCCGGTGCTGAAGAGTTTGCCTATAACCTGAAGAACTTGCAACGTGCAACCATTATCGGAGAAGCTACTAAAGGAGGGGCTAATCCAGGTACTGTCCATCAATTGACGAGAAACTTTAGTGTATTTATTCCTGATGGCCAAGCAATTAATCCCATTACTCAAACAAATTGGGAAGGAAAAGGCGTGACTCCGGATATACAGACAACGCAAGGTAAAGCATTGGAAACAGCATATGCCCAAGCCCTTCAACATATAATGAGCAGCTGTTCCGGCAGCAGAAACTATCAATTTCTAGCTAAAGAAGCAGAAACAAGGCTGGAGCAATTAGGCATTGCTGTCACTGAAAAATAACAATACAACTAAGCGTTAATTTTTGCTTTGTTTCCTGACCTTGATTAATCCTTTAATTATTTCCGAGACTAACCCCATCACAAGGATTACCAATGTCCAGAAGGTAACTTGCTCCCATATGATCTGAGCCGTCCGAAATGCATCTGTTCCCCTTGTTACCACGTTATACTGCACAAGTTCATTCATAAAGCTTGGGTTCCAAAGGTTTTCTCCGGATACCAGAACTATAATGAGTCCAATGGAAATTACATTGAGCATAGCGGTGTAAATAAGCATGGCTTTTGTCCATCTGCCGTAAAACAGCTTTAGTGATTCCTTCACAATAATTAATCCAATAAAAAGGATAATTAAAATCAAAATGGAACTATATGCATTTTCATTCAAAAAGGAAATAACATGGGCCATTTCCCCGTTTTGGTAGATCCAAATGCCGAAATACTCATGAGACGCAGCAAAAAACACGATCAGCAGCACACTAACGACGATGGCAATAATTGGTTCAGACGGATTAATCCGCCGTTTCGGGTCAGGAATAGGCGCCAAGTTTGATGGATGCCATTCTTTATCCAGGGTAACTTTTGACAGTTCACCTGATAACTTGCCTTCACTAAAATATTCCGCAAAAGCAAAGCTCAATGTGGTCCAGCCAATGACATTCGGGATTATGGCAGTAAAGAAAGAAACAATGTAATCGATAAAATAATCAAGCGTGTTCATCGGATTTAAAATGACCTGGATGACGAAAACAGCAGTGGTTCCTGCCACAACCGAAATCAAAGCTATTTTCAGCACAAGTATATACATATCATACAATTCCGGCCCAATGACATACTTTTTTGTTCCGCGGTATTTTTGTGCCAGCTGCCTTGGTGATCCCAGTTCCAGCAATACTTCCTCCACATCGTTATCCGTAATGTTTTTGCCCTGTACACGTTCATCCAGCATATCTTCAATCAAGCCGTAAAGTTCATCGGAAACATCTTTTCTTTGTGTTTCCGGCAGACGCTTCGTAACTGCATATACATACCGGTCAATCATCTCCATTTTCTTCACCCGTTTCCCCTTTTATTAAATCATTCATACTTGTGACAATGCTTTCCCACTCTTTAAGCAATAAACCCAATGCTTCTTTTCCAGTATCACTTAATAAATAATACTTCCTTGGCCGTGTCTCGTTCGTATCCCATTTACTTTCCAAAAAACCCTGTTTTTCCAGTCTTCTTAACAGGGGATATAACGTCCCCGGTTCCACTTGAAGCCCCTTTTCTTTTAATATAGTTACCAGAGAGTACCCATATTGAGGTGCATCAAGCTGACTCAGCGCCCCAATGGTAATGGTTCCCCGCCTTAGTTCCTGCATTAATTTGTCAATGTGTTCATGTGCATCGCTCATATCATCAGCTCCTGAATTCATTATAGTGTATGACACACACTATTGTAAAGTGCAAATTATTGTGGCGGAAGTTATTTGAGGGAAAATAAATAGTTATTCGCTGCGTTTATTATTAAATGAGCATGTAGGCAGTGTGATAAGAAGTCCGTTTTAAGCATGAGTAAAATAATCAGGAGAGCAGCGTATACTGCTTTTCGCACGTGATGTTTGGCACAGGTATTATTAAGGTTCGAATATTTTAAAAAAGGGCACGTAAACCTAGTGAAATATGGTAAACTGAAAGTAAATTTGTGGCGAAGAATGACTGGCGCTGAAAATTTCCATCTTAAAAGGAAATATCAGGACAGGATTCAGAGAAATACCGGCGGCTATACGATAATGCCGAGTTGGATAGTATGGAAACGGAAGGTTTAACCGTTGAAATTTAGATGTCAGGAGGTATTTTTTTTTGAGAGTAATTGGCTGGATAGGGGTATTGCATATTACTGTCATCGCAGTTTGGATGATTATAAATATTGTTTTCAGTCTTTCTAACCCCATTAATATGAATGAAGACAACACATTAGCAGAAAACGGCATCGCATATTATAGTGCGTTTCCAGGTTATTTGGGGATGGACCATGGAAGTAAATCACTCATCATGATTCTCTCTATTGCCATACCTGTTGGACTATTCATCTGTTTTAAAAATATAGAATACTTTAGGTTAAGAAACACCATAGCTCTCATTTCAGGCTGTTTTGGCTTTGCTTTATACGGCTTATCACTGATGCTGCAGGCTGTGACAGTGGAATATGCTTTTAATCTGTTTAATTCAAGTGAAGATATGTACAGCCGTCAGTTTGCAACACTATTATATGATTGGTCCATGCTTCAGGGCGGGTTGTCTGTAAGCATCTATATCATTGCCAATCTGCTTTTAGCGGCCTGGATTATCCTCCATTCCATAGGCTTATCTAAATTTTTACATAAGAAGAGGGTAAGTGTGTTCGGCTATTTTACAGGCGGCTTAATGATTGCAGGTTATTTGATTGCCTGGTTCTTTCTTATGCAGGGAGAACAAAGCATGCATAATTTGAATGAAATAGTTGGGGTGCTTTTCATGCTGTGGATATTTTTCGTTAGTATGAAGATGATTAAAGGAACGGTGAGTACTTGACCGGACGCCGGGTTTATGTTCATCGGGGAACTGAGCTGCCGGTCAGGTTGAATTTTAAAAATAAATCCTCTGTCAGTGTCAGTGTTTTATCTGCGGAATGGTTATATTGCTTTCATTTTTTAAAGAAACATGAAGTTCAAGATTTCGATTTATCGAGGCGAGAAAAACATCCTTAATATCATCCACTCCCTGGTTGGCTAATTGCTGCTTTAACCATGATGCATCTACATTTACATCCTGCAGCACGTCCTCGTATATGTTTCCTTCTACAACAGCAGGAATAGATAGCGAAGACGTCGCCTTTGTGATGTTCATATCTTCCCGTGTCACTTCAATATTAGGTGCTTTTTTCAATACGCTTAACGCCCCGTTTGCTTCGATTACTGCCGTCTGTACTTCATTCAAATCAAATATGCCTTTTTCCCGGAGCATTTGCAGAATATTATCGATAGAGTAACGGATCTCCTTTAAATTTTTCACGAGCAGCTTCCCGTCATGAATTACCACGGTAGGTTCAAATGTCAGTAATCTGCCTATTTTTCGGTTGGATAATTTCCAATTGGCTACAATGCGCTGAAAAATAGCGATGGAAATAATTGACAGTACAGTAGGCAAGTGTTTAACTTCCGGGTCGGCAATATCAGCTTCAACGAGTGCGCCAAGTATGACGATGATTAAAAAGTCAAATACAGGTAATTCGCCAATCGCACGTTTTCCCATAAATAAGGTCATAAACAGCAGTAGAGGTATAATCGTTACTATTCTCCCAAGGATAATGAGCATTTCTTTCATGAATTCAATCATCTTTATAACCCTTTCTCAGGTTTCTTTGCTACGAAAAATATAAAATTAGTACTTTATCATTCTGTCCACTTTTGCTGTGAAATATTACTATTTTAATGTCCGTGGCTGAATATCTTTCAATAGAATTTAGCAATTTTGATACTGGACTTGCTGGATATCAGCTTTCTGCAAAACAAAAAGCGTCAAATCCCCCCTGCTTCCAGGTGAAAGTTATTTGACGCTTACCCGCAATTACAAGCTCATTTGTCCATATCTATGAAATGCTAAACTATACTTTATCCTTTCTGCATCTTTCTATCGCGCCGATTTTCCCACTGTTGCAGGAGACTGGCATTTGCTGTGTTGCCAAACACATTCAGCAATGTACGGAATCCTTCTGTCACCCGGTCTATCCCGGCGACAATGGCAATGCCTTCCAGCGGCAGGTTTGCTGCAGTAAGCACCGTTGTCATCATGATAATTCCTGCACCGGGCACACCGGCTGTACTAAAGGAAACGAGCAGTGCACTCAGGAAAACGGCAAGCACCAGTTCAATCGTAATATCTATGCCAAATAACTGTGCAACAAAAATTGCGTTAAATCCCTGTAAAATTCCCGCGCCATCTCTTTTCAGCGCGGTACCGAATGGAATGGCAAAACCGGATAAATCACTTTGCAGCCCGGCCTTCTGTGCGCCATTCAAGGCAAGGGGCAAAGCTGCATTGGAACTTGCGGTACCGAAGGCCAATGTAAATGCCGAGGCAAACCCTTTGAAAAATATCTTCGGTTTTACACCGGCGAAAAATAAGATCAATATATACAAACCGATCATCAGGATAATTGCTAAAATCAAACCTAGGATGTACACGGCCAGATTGCCGATAATGCCAAAACCCTGTGTGGCCACCACAGATGTAATCAAGGCAAAAACCCCGAATGGTGCAATTTTCAATACGAGCTGCAGGACTTTCTGCACAATCTCGTACATGCTTTCCACGACATTCAAAAATGGCCGGGTTTGCTCATCCTTCAGCAGATTAATCGCTGTACCCGCCAGAGCGGCAATGACAATGACCTGCAATAGATTTCCTGATGCCAATGCTTCAAACGGATTGGAAGGCACAATGCTTACGAGCCACTCAACAAGAGAGTACCCTTGATCAGCGGCTGCTGCGTCTCCTGTATTGATAGCCTCCGCATTGCTGCCCGGCCGGACGATAAATGCCACTGCCAGTCCAAGGATGATGGCGGCAGCTGATGTCACTACGTAAAGGCTCATTAACTTTGTTGTAAATCGGGCAATATATCCCTTTCCCCTTAATTGCGTAATTCCCATAATCAAGGCGGCAAATACGAGCGGGACGACAATTAATTGAATAGCGCGTAAAAATACATCTCCGACAGGCTGCAATAGATATTGATCAAGCGGCTCCACCCAGCCCGGCGCAAGCAGATTCAGTAAACCACCAAATAAAACACCTGCACCTAATGCCACAAAAATTCTGGTTGATAACGACAATTTGCACACTTCCTTTATTCCGCATTTTTCTATTTATCTATATTAGCATGGAAAACATATAATTCCTACCGTTTTAGTTAGATTTATAAATTTATTGGGAGGTGATCTGTTTTATTAAGATGAGTTAAGTAGAATGTATTCTTATATGGGAACTTCACTGCAGTTATGTTTTGATGCGTATGGAGGGCAAACATTTGAAAAAGTTAACCGTTGCGGTAGATAATGAGTCTAGAATAGATGAATAAGGGGACAAGGGATGATTAAACCAAATATATTCCATTTTGCTACAGGTGAATTGTCACAGGATGCTTCATATGCTGGAGTCTGGCTTGGGGCCAGCAGCATCAAAATGCGCCGTATAAAGGTGCTGGAAGTTAATCAAACTTTGTAAGCTAAAGAAGAAGTCGTCGAGGCAGCTTCAAAGATTAGTCAGGCAGTATTTGCAGTTGCTGCCGCGGTCAGTTCTGGATGCTTCCTGTTAATTATGGCAGCAAAGAAAGTGTGATTTTTATTCTTTTTTATCTTGTTGTGCTTTTCGTCATTTTTATTGATCAACTATCGAAGTATTGGATTCGTTCACAGCTGGGTGTGGGCGAGACGATGGTCATTTGGGAAGGTGTATTAAACTTTACGCACATTCAAAACAGCGGTGCTGCCTTAGGGCTGTTCGAAGGGTACGGCCGATTGTTTATTCCCGTTGCCATCATTATTGCGGTGGTATGTATTTATATGCTGAAGAAAGGTTATTTAAATGGAAAGCTGCTGCAGACGGGGATTGCAATGTATGTTGGCGGGGCAATAGGTAATGCCATTGACCGTATTTTATTTGGCCAAGTGACCGATTTCATTCATTTTTCATTCCGCGATGGTGTCCCCAATTTGGCTGATTATGCACTTATCCTTGGAGTCGTGTTGATTTTTGTGGATGTTGTTATTGTGCTGTTGAGGAAGAGGAGGTTGGGAAACCAGCGTTGATTGTTGATGCTGATATCCCGATAGTAATGTACCACTGGTCGGGGAAATGGGAAGGAGTACTTGGTGAATACTGTATACGAAGAGTGGAGGATAAAAAATGAAAGTAGGCTTAATCGGTGCTGGAGCAATTGGAACATACTTACTTGAAGAGCTTAATCGAAAAAAAGACAAAAATATTCGGGTTACAAGTATTTTAGTCCGCAATTTCGATAAATATCAGCATCTGGAAAAACAATATGATATACGTCTGTATACATCACTGGATGAATTTTTAGATTCGGATATCGATATTGCTGTTGAAGCGGCAAATGTCCAGACTGTAAGAGAAATGCTGCCGAAAATTGTGAGACAAAAGGATGCTGTAATTATTAGCATTGGTGCTTTGGCAGAAGAGAAGTTTCTCAATGAAATAAAAAAGATTATCGAAGTAAATGGTCACAAACTTTACTTGCCTTCAGGGGCGATTGGCGGGCTGGATCTCATTGAAAATGTTGCTGCTGTAGGGATCATTCATAGCGTATCCCTGGTTACAAGTAAACCAGCCCATACATTAACGAACAAGTCCATTGATGAAGCTGAGGTGGTATATAAAGGAGATGCTGCGGAAGCGATTAAACAATATCCCAAGAATATAAATGTCTCCATTGCACTTGCACTGGCAGGGATTGGCTTTAAACAAACAGGGGTGACATTGATAGCGGATCCAAATATCGATGAAAATATTCATTCCATTGAGGTCAGCGGTGAGTTTGGCACAGCCTCTTTTACAATCAGGAATAAACCGCTGCCTTCCAATAAGAAGACAAGTTATCTTGCTGCAGTGAGTGTCATTGGTACTTTAAAAAAGATTACCCGAAGCATCCATATTCGCTGATTAAGGCGGAACATAAGACAAGCAATTTGTCACTGAATGTACTAGCCGGCTGCGAAGCATTTGAGCGGGACAAATGCTTCGCAGCCGGCTAGTTATTCCCTTTCCCGCCATATGGCATAAAAATTCCCCGCCAGCTTTTTTCTGGCCAGGGATATTTGGTGCTAAGATACGATTCGGAGTCCAACAGCTCCGCAAATAATACAGGTTAAGAACAGGGCGCGAATCACGTTCATTGATTCCTTGAAAACTACTACACCCATAATGACTGCTCCTGTTGCTCCTAAACCTGTCCAAACTGCATAAGCAGTGCCCAGCGGGATGTCTTCCATGGCCAGCGCCAGAAAATAGAAACCGAATGCAAAAGAAGCGATCAGCGTAATGAGCCAGCGCCATGATTTCTTTTTTAAATACATATTAATGCTCGCCACGCCAAAAATTTCCCCAAAACTGGCGATTATAAGATAAAACCACGCCATTTTAGCTCTCACCTTCCTCTGCAGTTGGTACCTTTCCCTGATCTTTTTCCCCGGTAGTTAACTGAATGCCAACTACACCGATAATAATGAGTAAAATAAACAATCCTTTTTCCAGTATAAAAGTTTCCCCCAATAGGGTGAAATCAATAATAGCAATGGCTGCAGCTCCGGAACCTGTAAATGTAGCATATACAGAACCGGATGGAAGAACTTCACATGCCTTTATAATAAAATAGAAACTTAAAATGATAGCGACAATTGTTCCGGTCCACATCCAAAAGTTGTGAGAGTATTTTAAGCCAAGAACCCAAACAACTTCGATAATGGCAGCGCCAAGAACATATATCCATCCCATAAAACGAAACTCCTTTGTTGTTATCAACCTTAATTCCCTGTCGACTAATATCATAACGATAAATAAGCAATAAAGCCATCAAATCAATTTTTGTGGAAAGATAGTTAGTTTAAAGGCGGAATGGAGAGATGTTTTTTGAGCGGAAGGTAATGGTTGTTTCCCCTTATTTAAAAGATAATGATGAAAGTATAGGATGAAATGGCAACAAAGCTTGTGGGAAAGCATTTTTACCATTTCTTTAAATTAGTTGTGTAGTTGGGGTCTTTCCAAAATTGATTATATAAAATGTTACATATTATTATCTCGTTTTTTATGTCAACTTCAAAGGTATGAATGTCATTCTTATATACTTGGTTTGGAAGAGCAAAGATGCTTCAATATTTGTGATTTTCCCATAGTCACTTAATCTCTTTTACTGTAGAATATTTTATAGAGGAGTGAAAAAAATGAAAAGAATTCCTTTATTGGCAATTTTGGTTTCCATTATTCTATTAGGAGGGTGCTTTGTGAATAGTCAAGATTATGATGATGAGACAATCGAAAAGGCCAAAGAAGTTGCAGAAAGTTATATAAAAAATAATTATCAAGATATTGAAACCGTTGAATTTATTGGAGTCGAAAAAAGTCCGATGGGGGGGATGTGGGTTAATGGCAAAGTTAATGGGAAAGCAGGTTTCACTATTGATATGGATGAAAAAGTATTTAAAGTTATGGGTGCAGGTCTAAAAGAAGGTTTTCCCGAACTAAAAGAAGAATGCAAAAATGGCGGTTGTGATTATTGAAAGCTGCATTAGTTTTACTGGAAATCATTCTTTGCTGTACTCCCACAATAGGGGAGATTTTTGGAAGGCAGACAGTGAATTGACTTTCTCATCAAAAAAATAACAAAACTCAGCAGAATCAAAGTCCTGCTGAGCCCTGAACCTTACATTTCCCTTGTATGTTTTTCTTCAAGCTTACGTTCGATTTCATTCAATGCTTCTTTGTCCTCAAGCAAAGCCTGTTTATTCTGTTCAATAAGTTCTTCGATATTTCTATTTTGTCCAAGCATAACTTTTTCACTTCCTTTGTCATACTATTTCAATTATATTATAGTACAAAAGTCACTGGAATAGACAACGTAATTATGACAAATATGTGAAAATTCATCTTTTAGTTATGAAAAACTGAATGTCGATCACATAAATTAAAATGATAGATCAAAAGGAGCCAGCAAACCTGGATGAAACAACTCCCAATCCAACAGAAGAAAATGGCTGCAGAAGAATAAAGAAAACGATGGAGTGTGGGTAAGTTGTGAAAAAAGGGACAAAGACGGTGCCTTTATCCCTTTTGCTATAAGTTATTATTCCCCTGAATGCTGCAAAATCAGGAAAGCGACACAAGCACTTTTATTTTACGCTCCAGTACCAAGGGTCATTCGGCGGTGTCCATCCCGGGAATGATAAATGTGCACGGGTACAAACATATACTTCACCATTATAGGTTACTTCATCGCCGGCTGAATAGTAAGTGTATGGCTGCCATTCCGGTGCCTGCGGTTCGTCGCCGCCGTCACCACCGTCACCGCCATCTCCACCATCATTGTCGTTAATATACTGGATGGCGGCATAGGCATCGACTATACCGTTGCCATACTCAAAAGAGCTTCCTGCTGATTCCGCAGTCTGGTTCATGGCTTCCCTTACTTCTGTTGCAGTTGCATCAGGGTTTGCTGCCCGCAACAAACCGGCTACACCCGCTACATGAGGAGATGCCATGGAAGTTCCGGAAAGCGTACTATACCCATTATTCGGAACCGTACTGTAAATATTAGAGCCAGGGGCCATTAAGTCCAGTCCATCCCCATAATTGGAGAAAGACGATCTGGTTTTATTGGAAGTAACAGAACCCACAGCGATGACACTCTCATATGCAGCCGGGTAGGAGATGGTGCTGCGATATTCATTCCCCGACGCAGCGACAACAATTGTGCCCGAACTAACTGCTGTCTGAACAGCATCATCAAAACTCTGGTTATAGCCGCCCCCGCCTAAAGACATGTTAATGACATCCGCGTCAACACTTACAGCATGAAGCACACCCTCAATAATTCCAAAAATGGAACCGCTCCCATCGTCGCCCAATACTTTTACCGGGATGAGTGTTGCCTCCTGCATTACACCTGAAACGGAACCATAACTGGCAACTGTTCCGGCTACATGAGTACCATGTCCCTGGCGATCCATGGTAGAATTACCACCAACAAAGTTTGCGCCGAGATTTGTATTTACAAAATTGCTGAGGTTTTGATGGTTTGCATCAATGCCTGTGTCCAGCACTGCAATTCTCACGTCACTGGACCCATTTGTTATTTCCCAAGCTTCCGGGGCATTAACCATTTCATAATGCCATTCCTGGGACGGGTGAAGATCTGCTGCTGTATCATTCATCACCTCAGCATCTGTTGCATGTACTTCTTCATTTTGAGAAATATGTCTCACTTTTAATCCTTCATCTGCCAGCGCCTTGTCCAAGGCAGCTTTTGCTTCTTCAAATGAGTTGTATTCGGCTGTATTATATTCAACCAAGTAAACCCAACCCATATTTTTCACTATTTCTTCCCTCAACTGTTTATTTTCGTCTGCTTGTAATGCGTTTGCATCATTATCCATAAGAGAGTCTACAATTTGAAAACCCTGATTTGCCAGGTTGTTATTGCTGTCCATAACGCCTGCAGGTGACTTTTCAATAGAATCTTCCAATTCAACAGATATAATCAACTGGTCCTCATAGCTGTTTGTCTGGTCATTCTTTGAAGTGTTATCGCTGCCGGCTGAAGCAACCGATGAAATTCCAATGGTCAATAACAACACAGTGAATATTTGCAATATTTTCTTCAAGGTTAGCCTCCTTTAGATATGGCCCTGTGTGGATAAAATAGTCATTCCTCATTAGACGATGAAACTAATAAATCCCTCCCTTAGTATTGAATATTAGGAAAATTATGTTTTGGATATTTTTACAAGGCCAACTTTAACTTACCATTTAATGCCATTAATTACTATAACATTAACGTTAAAATGTTGTTAATATTATGTTACATTATTTTACAGTTTCTCCTGTCTTTGTATTAAATGTTTGGAAGGTTTGAAAACATATGGTGTGATCATGATGCGGTTAAGATATGTATCGAACGATAACAACACAGCAGTACTTTTCCGCGGAGGGGTTTCCATCAAGTGATGTAACCTGATACGTTCCAATGTCTGCCGTAAATCTTTAAGGTTATAAGGTATCTATGTACGTGGGGACGGTCAGGTCAATGAAGCTTTTCGAAGTTCCATGAGCGTATTGGTCATGTCAAAAGAGGCAGCACCCCTTCCCTCGTTCGCCATCACCATAAATTGATGAAGATGGAGGGAAGGCAAAACATATGGATAAATTATATTATCCGCATTGGATGTGTAGCATTATAGCCAGTCTCTTGGTTAAGGTTAATAATGGCAGGCGGTTTGTATCGGAGTCCTTTCCTTTCCCTGTAATTCATTCAGTAATTTGTTTCCGTAAACTTTTGGCAGTGGGTGTGTCTGCCTGCAGCATTTCTTCCGGTCTGCCTTCAAAGATAATTTGTCCACCCTGCTTTCCTCCCCCTTTACCCAATTCAATGACCCAGTCGCTTGCTGCGATAAAATCCAGGTTATGTTCTATGATGATTAAGGAATTTCCCCTGTGCACCAGGTTTTGAAAGACCTCTAAAAGTGCTTCGTTATCTTTGGCATGCAGACCCAGGGACGGCTCATCAAGCAGGTAGATTTGTCCTTTCTTTTTTAAGTGGCTTGCGAGCTTGAGACGCTGGACTTCCCCGCCGCTCAGGGAACTTGTGGACTGCCCCAGGGTCAGGTAACCTAATCCAACGTCTTTCAATGTATTCACGCGCTTGATGATCTTTGCTGATTTAAAATAATGATTGGCTTCTTCAATCGTTAAATTCAATACTTCCATAATATTTTTACCCTGATAGCGATAAGAGAGCGCCTCCTTGGAATATCTTGAACCGCCGCAGGCCTCGCACTGGGTGGTTACCGGTTCAGCAAAGGCAACGTCGGGGGTGATCACACCTTTTCCTTTGCAAACAGGACATGCTCCGGTGGAGTTAAAGCTGAACAAACCTGGTTGTTGTCCGGTCGCTTTGGAAAATATGGTGCGAATCTCATCCATAATTCCCATATATGTCACGATGGTCGAGCGGCTGGAGATCCCTATGCTCCCTTGTCTTGCCCTGATGGTTTCCGGATAGCGTTCCGGGAAAGCTTCCAGCATAAGAGAACTTTTGCCGGACCCGGATACACCACAAACGGAGACCAGGACATTTTTTGGAATTTGTACATTGATATTTTTTAAATTATGGTTAACAGCATTTTTTATTGTAAAATACGCTTTTATTTCCCTTGGGTTTTTATTGACTTGCACCTTGGGCTTGAGCGTGGTGGCTGAGTTTGAAATGTCCAGCCCATCCAGATTTCCCTGATAGACCACTTCGCCTCCATTTACACCTGCTCCCGGTCCCATCTCGATAACCTCATCTGCAGCTTTAATGACAGACAGATCATGTTCAATGACAATAACAGTATTGTAGCGGGCTTTGAGACTTTTCAGCATCTGTATTAACAGATCCACTTCTTCAGGGTGGAGTCCTGCCGTTGGTTCATCAAAAATATAGGTGATATTGTTCAGACTGCTCCCCAGATGACGGGCAATCTTTACCCTTTGGGCTTCACCGCCCGATAAAGTACTGATTTTCCTTGACAGACTTAAATAGCCCAGCCCCATTTCTATCAATTGCATAATTGGAGGAATGGCTTGTCTGACGATTGATCGCCCCATCGGATCCTTGATTTTTTTTAATTCCTCCAATAATGCCGTGAGCTCTATTTGGTCGTATGCTGCAATATTCAGGCCATTTATTTTACATGCCAGCACCTTTGGATTCAGGCCTGAGCCCTGGCAGGTGGGACAAGGAGAACGTCTGGATACGGCCAGGACGTCATTCTGGGTGACTTCTTTCAGCTTTGAAATATCCCTAAGGATATAAAGGCGGGTAAATCTCGGCAACAGTCCATCCCATTCATGATCCTGCGGTCCGTTTTTCGTATGAAAGGGGGCATAGACTTTTTCCCCCCTATCGGGACCGTACAGAAACAGATTAAGCTTATCTTCCGGATAGTTTTTAATCGGCAGATCCGGATCGAATAAGCCGCCGGTCATCATCCACCTGCCCTGCCAGCCTGCGGGCGACAGTGGTTTAAATTTCACTGCGTAATCCCGAAGTGACTTATCAAAATCGATGAGCTTGTTCTCATCAGGCGTAATAACTTCCCCGTACCCGCTGCATTCCGGACATTTTCCAAACGCACTGTGGCTGGAAAAATCGGTGGCCTCCCCGATGGAGGGTGTTCCTATCCGCGAGAATAAAAGTCTGATTAACGGGTGAATATCCATATAGGTGCCTACGGTGGATCGGGGGTTTCCGCCTGCCGGTCTTTGTTCCACAACAACAACCGGGCTCAGGTTTTGCATGAGATCGGCTCGTGGTCTTTCATACCGGGGCATTTGGTTTCTGACATAGAGCGGATAGTTCAGTGCCATTTGTCTTCTGCTTTCTGCAGCCAGTGTGTCAAACACGACGGAACTCTTCCCTGAACCGGAAAGCCCGGTGAATACAATGATTTTCTCTTTTGGAATGTTGATGTCTATATTTTTCAGGTTATTTTCTTTAAGTCCTCTCAGTATGATTTCATCTTTGAATTCTGACATATGATCATCCTTTTAAATAGAAAACAAATTGTAACTCCCTGGGATTCAGTGTACTGGTTTCTCTATCGAAACAAGGTTATATTTAATCAGAATCAGTCACATTAAACATGTTTTCCGAAGTTATTCATGCAGCGTATTTGCTGCCATCTATATATATTCTGATGTTAAGTCTGGAAGTGTATGTATGTTTTTAAATATATCATAGAACTGTGGATTGTTTAATAAAATCTCACATTGTAAGTATTGCTGTATCATGACGGTGCCTCCTTTTATAGTGGAAATAATGTACTTTGATGTATGTATAAAGATGAATGTTGCAAGGAAATATAAGCCCAAGATCTGTGGGGTGGCGGAATATGTTGATTATTTCAGTTGAATGATTTCAGGTTATGCTGTATCGCTTGCGTATAGTTGGTAAAATAACACAAATGCTTAATATTTTGTAATATTTCTTCAAAAATTGATTACATATTGATTTAATGATATGATTCATTATGTTAAGTATTTATGGAGAGGTGCAAAAAACGTTGAAGGTAACATTGGGACAATTTAAACCTGTTATTGGAGATAAACAGGGGAATTTGGAAACGATGAAAGAGATTATGGAGCAAGCTGCATCCGAGGATGCTGATCTAGTGCTTTTTCCGGAACTTTGCCTTAGCGGATACTTTATTCAGGATATCAAGGAAGAAATGGCAGAGCCGATTAATGGAGATAGCATTAAATATATACAGGCATTATGTAAGGAGTTGCAAGTATATACTGTTTTTTCCTGGCCGGAACGGGGCGAAGATGGAAAGATATATAATTCGGCTTGTTTAATTTCAGATCAGGGAAAGATAGCAGGTAATTACAGAAAGGTTCATTTATATGATCGGGAAAAGGAAATATTCGAATCAGGAGATACCTTTAAAGTATTTGATACAGACCTTGGGCGTATTGGAATCATGATTTGTTATGACCTGGATTTTCCTGAAGCAGCTCGATCATTATACGCTGGCGGAGCAGATATTATCTTAATACCGACGAATAATTTTTATCCTTATGCACGTTATCAGGAAGCATATTTGAAGGTGCGGGCTATGGAAAATGAACTTCCGATTGCGATCTGCAACAGGACAGGTCAAGAAGATGATTTGAATTACTTTGGGGAAAGTGCTGCTTATGATCCATTTGGCCACGAATTGATAAAGCTGAATGAAACAGAAAAGCCGGGGACAGTCATTATCCCGCTTAATAAGGAAAGAGATGAAAAATTGCAGTACTGGGAAAACAGGCATCCCAAAGCATACCATAAATTAATTAAATAACTGGAGGATAAGATAACATTATGAAGACTTGGAAACAAAGTTTGTTCAGCGTAATTTTTCTTGCAGGTATTATATTATCAGGCTGCGGCGGAGCAGCTGAAGATCAAAAGGAAACGATTATTTTTGCAGATGAAGGTTGGGACAGCCTCCGCTTCCATAATGAGGTGGCCGGCATCATTTTTGAAGCTGGCTATGGTTATAGCTACGAACAAACATCTGGTTCGGATACCGCTTTATGGCAAGGTTTGCAAGATGGTGATATAGACGTGCATATGGAAGGCTGGACGGCGAACCTTGGAGAAATATATACTAAAGCAATAGATAGTGGTGAAGTGGAGGAAGTTGCAGTTAATTACGACGATAATTATCAAGGATTGTATGTTCCGACGTATGTCATCGAAGGGGATGAGGAACGCGGGATTGAACCAATGGCACCTGATTTGCAATATATAACAGATTTAGCGGAGTATCAGGATGTATTTGAAGATCCGGATGATCCGTCAAAAGGCCGTATTATTGGGGCTGAATCAGGCTGGGTTGTCGATGAATTACTGGAAGAAGCGATTATTGATTATGGATTGGATGAGCAATTTAATTATATGTCCGCCGGATCGGAAGGCGCAATTAATGCATCTCTGGTAAGTGCGTATGAAAATGGGGAACCTTGGTTGGGTTATAATTATGAACCTAATTGGATCATGGGAATGTACGATATGACCCCGCTTGAGGAAAAAGATCCGGATGGTATTATTTCTCAAATTGAATCACAGGATATCACGATTGCTGTGAATGTGGATTTAAAAGAAACCGCACCAGAGCTTGTTGAGTTTTTAGAGAAATACAATACGTCGAGTGACATTGCGAGTGAAGCCTTGACATATATCCAGGAAGAAGAGGCATCAGCGCACGATGCAGCGGTCAAATTTCTGCAGGAAAATGAAGATATTTGGACAGAGTGGGTATCGGAAGATGTAGCTGAAAAAGTAAGAGAACAGATAAACTGATAAAAACCCACTTCGAAAAGTATTGCACCCCAAACATATTAAGATTAGTATGTTTGGGGTGTTTTATATGTCACTTTATGCACTCATATCCTCAGCAGGTCCAAATACTTCATAATGAATATCTGAATCAGCTACATCCAATTTTCTTAAAATCTGGTAGGCTGCCCGCATAAATCCTTTTGGTCCGCAGAAATAAACTGCAGCATCATTTGTCGGGATCACGGAATCCACCCATTCATAGTCAATGTAACCCGCTTTATCACAAGATTCTCCTTCAGCAGGGTCACCGTAGACGGTGTAACTTTTTACATTGGAATGGTTATTGCAAATGTCCTCAACGCGTTCTTTCATGGCATGGTATTTTCCGGATCTTGCAGCATGAATATAAATGACTTCACGCTCCGGCTGTGTTTTAATTACTGTTTCAAGCATGCTCATCATTGGGGTTAAACCTACACCGCCGCTCATTAATACGAGTGGGCGATCGTCTTTTTGATCAAGTACAAAGTCGCCGCCTGGTGCACTGATTGGCAAAATACTGCCTTCATGAATGTGGTCATGCAGGAAGTTGGACACGATTCCTTCAGGATAGTCACCATTAGCCTCTTCGCGTTTTACACTAATCCGGTAATATTCTTCACCTGGAGCTTGCGATAAACTGTATTGTCTTAAATGATTATGGGCTTGTCCTTCAATTTCAGCCTTGACCGTAATATACTGTCCGGGCTGGTAAGGGGGGAAGACGCCTCCATCGGCGGGTTCCAGATAAAAGGATGTAATTACATCGCTTTCAATAACTTTTTTGGCAACCCTGAAATTGCGGAAATCCACCCAGCCGCCTGGTGCATTTTTTACTTCTTTATACATATCAGCTTCTACGGAAATAAACACATCCGCAATGGCGCCATAGGCTTTTTCCCAGGCATTCATAATATCGTCTGTTGCTGCATCGCCGAGAACATCCTTAATTCCCCTTAGTAAATACTTGCCGACAATAGGGTAATGTTCAGGCTTAATATTCAGGCTTCTGTGTTTTTCACCAATTTGCTTTACGACAGGTAAAATAGCTTCCAGGTTATCGATGTGTAATGCTGCAGCGTATACCGTATTTGCCAGGGCTTTTGGCTGATCACCTTTACGCTGGTTTGTTTGATTAAAGATGTTTTTTAATTCAGGGTGGTCATTAAACATTTGACGGTAAAAACTTTTTGTAATTGCAGTACCATGTTCTTCCAATACAGGCACAGTAGACTTCACAATATCCCTTGTCTTTTGATCCAATTGATTCGCTGTTTGTGTTGTCATTACATAGCACTCCTTGTTATTTTAAACATGTATTTCGTATACATCTTTATTGTAAATGACTGTAATCACTGTATCAATAGTGAAAACCAGTTTTATGTTACAATATTGTGAAGCAGTAAACATAAGGAGAATAACCATGCAATTAAAAAAATATACGGACTACGCTTTGCGTGTACTCATATTTACAGGGACCAAACCGGATGGAGAGCTTTCCAGCATTAAGGAGATTTCAGCGGTATTTAATATATCCTCGCATCATTTGGGGAAAATTGTTTTTGAATTAAATAAGATGGGTCTGCTGGAGACGATCCGCGGCAGAAACGGAGGAATCCGTTTAGCCAAACCGCCGGAAGAAATAAATGTTGGGCTGCTGGTCAGGCGGCTGGAAAGTGATTTGAATCTGCTGGAGTGCTTTGACAAGGGAACCAACCATTGTGTCATCACCCCTGCATGTACGCTGAAGCACGCCTTAAATAAAGCACTGCACGCCTTTTTCAGTGTGCTTGATGAATACACAATCAAAGATTTAATCCGGAATGAACAGGAATTGCGGGAATTGATGGGGATTTAGCAGGCACCCATGCATTACATTTGTCTGGATCTGGACTGAATGCTTGTCCCATAGTAAGGATATGGCCACACTCCGGCTTCTTCGGTTTTTGTTGAAGCAGGGGACTGTGGCCATTTTGCAAAAAATGTTATTGATAAGCAGCTGTTTCCGGAATAACTTACTTTACTTTCCTGAACTGCTAATTAATAGGTCAAAAGAACCATTTTGCTTCACTTGTAATTAATTCATTATTCTTGCATTGGATTTATGGTAAAATGATGTAAAGTTTACCAATTATTGAGAGGAATTTTTCCTTGTTAAGATGAAAAATTGTAATCACTTATATCGATTTTATAAGGTATTAGGTCAAAAAGATGTTTTGGAAGTAGATCCTGCCGAATACGTTTACATATATGGAAAGTGAAACTTGCGTGTCAAAATGGTATATCAAAGTCTGCTGCTTTCATTTATTGCCTTTTTTGCCATCGGCTAAGTGAGTTCATCTATACTTAAATCTGTTCAACAAGCATGAAGTCACAGAATTTTACTTTGAATAGGATAAAGTACTCTTGTTTGCCGTGAGTATTTAAGCTACGCTGTAATGTAGCGAAAATAAATCAAAATAATGCCAACGACATTATTTTTAGCCAAACGGGCCGCTTGAATTTCCCAATGAAAATACACACCTTCAGAACTAATTCCAATGTTTCAAACTACACAAATACGCAATGTACGCTGCAAGTATTCCGCTGATAACCGTATGATAATGTGGGAGGAGATTCCATGATTATAAGTAATTTATCCTCGGCTGAGGAAATTGCCACGGAAATGGGGCAAGCGTCTGATGCCACTGAGCGGGCAACACAAAGATCAATAAATAAAGCTGACCGAACCACGCTTACCGTTAACCACCAGGCACAATCGGCAAATGAGCTGGCCAAAGAATTAACGCAATCGTTCAACCAGGTCTTTCTTCAGACCATCCGCAACATTCGATTAACCGCGGAAGATTTTGAACGGACGGACAGTGAGCTGCAAAATCAATTTAGTACTGGTCTGTCCTCCAGTCCGCTTTTTGAGGATGCGATCACTTATCAGCGAGCAAAAAATGGGTAATCCTGCAGTTGACAGTACATAAAAAAGCCAGTATTATCTGCGGAAAATAAGGAGAAGCTGCGGGCGGGCAATATATGCAATTTCAGAAGGTAGGAAAAAACATGAGCTTGAATATGTATCTTGGAGAAACGCAAATACAAAGACAAAGTATGAACCATATGTGTGTTGAGATCATCCAGGGGATGGAAAAAGCAATACAATCCATTGATAGATTTAGAGGTACAATGCTATTGCGCGGACAGTCCTATGATTCTGCTAAAAATTTTATGGCTCAAACCCACAGGCCCCTTGCACAGGGCATTATTTATTTATGTGAGGAACTTATTCGCCAAAACGACCGTTATCCGGAAGCGTTCCAGTCAGAAGTGGCGGCAACGGATGTGGTAGAACAGGAAGTATTGGGGCAAATTCAGCAAATTGACAACCTTATTCGGCAAACGGAGGCGTTAGAAGAAACCCTGCCGCTTGCTCGCTCCATGACCGGTATTCTGTATAATATGAAACGAGGGCTGGAAGATAAATTAAATCGCCTGCATACATTTAATGCATCCTCAAGCAGCAATTATGAGACAGCGATGGAACTGGCGCAGAATGTGGCCACAGGAATTGCGGAGCTGCAAAATGGAAATGGGTTCAATAGCGCAAGCGGAACCTTTTCTACAAAGGGAATGAACATGGACTGGGCCGGCAGGATTGATGATATTCATTATACCAGAAAAGCAGAGGAGCATTATGGGGAATACTTGAGAAACAACCCGGATGATCTGGAAAAAGTAATGGAGGTTTTAAAATATGAAGATCAACATCCGGACCATGCGCAAAAAACCGATAACTTTTTGGATCCGCTGGAAACGCAGGATATTTTGGGAATCAAGTATCTAATGTATACGGCAGAGGAGCCATACAGAACACTGACACTGGAGTACCTGGATCGGTTTGAGATAACGAGTACAACGGACAGCGGAGTATTTTATCCTTCCGATAATGCCATTACATTTAATGTGGAAAATGACAGAGTGAATGACCGGGGAGCTTATTTTACATTTTTTCACGAACTGGGGCATGCCATTGACTACTATAGTGGAGCAGATCAAGGGATGGACGGGTACTACACCAATTCTTTTACGATTGATGGACAAAACTTATCCGATCGTATGTATGATGACGTAGAGAACCGGATACGTACTGACCTGGAAGCAGAGCTGAATCAGGAGGCGTATCAGCATCTGAATGAGGAAGACAAAGTAAATATGGTGAATAATATTGCAGATGAATTTATTTATAGAGGACCATCAGATTTTGCATTAACTAGTGAAGAAGAGGAATTGTATGAAACCATTCGGGTTCAGCTGTCCGATGAGCTGCGTACAGATGCCCATCATAATGCATCGGATATTTATGGCGGTGCTACGGTGAATGAAATTATCGGGAAATGGGGACATCATAACGCCAGTTACTGGATCGATGATAACGGCGAGCGGGTAAGAGAGCCAAACATGGAAGGATTCGCCAGTTATTATGGCAGCATTATGATTGAAGAAGGGGAATTCAGAGACGAACAATTAGAAAGTGTAGATGTATACCTGCCTGAATCCAGGGAGTTTATGGATGAAATTTTAGAGTCAATGAATGAAGGTGTAAACGAATGAAAAAAATGCTAGGTTATGCAATGCTTATTACTTGTTTGCTGTTAGCCGGATGCGGGCAATCTGAAAATGACGTTCAGACAGACAACGGGCAAAATGGGCAAGCGCAAAATGATGATGGGAACGCGGGCAATGAGGAAAATGAGGAAGAGAATGTGGATGAGGAGCAAAACGGGGACGGACAAAATAATAATGAGGATGAGGAAAACAATATGGCCGATAAGGATATTTTCAAATTTAAACATATTGCACAGGCACCTGAGGCAACAGAAGAAAAGCCTGTCGACGAAGTGATCAAGGTGTACTTTGCTGAACATTCCATCGACATCCCGCTTGAAGATTCAGGGGTGGCCATTGATATTGCCAATAATGAAATGCACGTACACCCTGTCATCAATCATCGCGGCTTCCGTGCCCAGGGGGGAATTGTGCAGTTAAGCGATGCGGAAAAAGTGATAGATATTTTAGACGCTCACCATGTGCAGGAGTGGCCGGATGAGCCGGCACCTGATTCAGAATCAGAGGATGGGTATTCCTGGAAGCTTTGGCTGCAGTATAAAGACGGCAGTGTTCAAAAGTACGAAGGAAATGAACAAACGGAAAAGCCTGAGCAATTTGAGGCGTTTGCTTCAGAGCTAAGGGAATATGCGGCAGCACGTGTGGAGGAGGACTGATATGCAGTTCTCTTTTTTTGACTGATTGGCGTCCGGGACTGCACTTGCTCTTCCCGCCGAAAAGAATTGGGGCTGCGGAAGAGTAGTTCCCCGCCCCGCTGTATAAGCCATAAGGGTTGTCATCTAAAAACTTGGCAATCATCAATTATTCGTAATTATTATCATCATTGAGGTGAATAACATGAGATATGTTAAAGTAAAAGTACAAGGACATGTACAAGGTGTTGGCTTTCGTTATTTCACCCGGAAAATCGCCATCAAATATGACATTGCCGGATGGGTAAAAAATAAGAATGACGGAAGTGTTGTCATGGAAGCCCGCGGTGATGAAGCGGATATAGCACACTTTTTAGCTGAAATACGGAAAGGGCCATCAAGATTCGCTGAAGTACAAGAGATGAATGTAATAGATTTAGAAGGGGATCCGCGATTTACGGAGTTTAGGATTAAGCATTAATGAGCGTCGGGAGATGCAATGGAGGGCATTCAAACGAACCACATTTTTTACAAGGGGAAATGGGTTTTTAGTATTCAAAAAATGTACTTTAAAAGATAATTAAACCTTAATTGCCACCAATCTTCCTTATTGTTCGATTGTAGTAGTGAAAGAACAAAGGGAGGTTTTTTATATGGAAAGAAAGTCAATGACCGTAAAGGAAATGGCTTCATACTTGGGTGTACACAGAGACACTGTCTACAAGATGGTGCGTGCAGGTGAAATACCGCACTACCGGCTGAGGGGCAAGATTCTTTTTTCGCCCGAAACGGTCGATGCTTGGATTCGGGAACAGGAGCTGCAGGGAAGATAAGATATGACGGCTACAGTAACGAAAGAAAAGCGGGAATATGTTAGCATAAGGGACACATGGAACTTTTTTGCAACTGGGGGCGGAACACTGATGACCATAGCAAAAGTTGTATTTAAAGAAATTATTTTCTTCATCATAGGTCCATTGATCATAATGGGAGTTGCGGGGATCATTGACTTTTTTAGGGATCGTCCGATTGATTGGGAAGAGAGAATTTTTATGTCTATCTTAACTGTAATAATGATTCGTTTATTAATGTTTGGGCGGATCATAATAGATAAAAAAGAAGGCTGAATACTTTTACCAGCTTGACAACTGTTGGATCTATCCCTGCAGCACCCGTATACTTTTGCGGACAGCTAACGTAAAATGTCTTATAGTGGAGTGCAGCGGGGACGGGATAAAATCCCTGCACGATCACTTTCTCTTTCCCGGCCCCAAAAACACAGCAAGCAGACAAACACACCGTATACAATAAATGTAAGACCATATCCCCATGTTCCGATAAATACACCGGCAAACAATTGACCCGAGACCTGCCCAACTGCCAGCAGCAAAAAATAGAAAGGAAGAAGCGGGAGCCGGCCCTTGCTTTTTGGATGTGTTACACTTTCCTAATTAATTGTTGAACAGGAAGCAGGTATGTATCCCAATTGTAAATTTTTTAATATAATTTTTTCATATACCATGCATCCATTGTACCGTGTTCTGAACCTTCCAGCGGTTTTTCCAGCTTCCGGAAACCAAACTGGTCGTAGAGGCGGTTTGCAATCTTCAGTTTTTCCATCGTTTCTAAATAACAGTATGTGTAATGTTTCTCTGCATAGTTGAGGGCTGTCTTCAAGAGTTCCTTCGCGAGACCTTTCCCTTGGGATTCAGGTCTTACATATAGTTTTTGGAGCTCACAAATTTCCGTTTTCTCTCCAAATGGTCCTATTCCCACTCCTCCCGCAACTTCATTTTCTGCATTTACAGCTACCCAATACTTTGCATGGCGCAGCTCTTTGTAAAACCCGGCCAAATTGCTCAGCTGAGGATCAAAATAGGCTGTCCCTGGAATATCCAAGTCAAAGGATTCCAAGGAACGTTTAATAATTTGTTCCATCATTTTATTATCTTTTTCTTCCATTTCACGGATTTGCATGATTTTCTCTCACCTCATTAATTCAATTATGGCATGTTCCGAGCCTTAAATAAAGTTGATAACATGCTGCCAAAAGGATGTAAATGTAACAATATGATAACTGCTTTTTATGTCGTAGTCCCGTCTGTAGCCGAATCCATAAAAAATTACAGGTACTAAATAATTGCCCCCAGCCAAAAAAACTGAGAGCAATTCTCCTCATTATTATTGTAAAGACAATACCAGCTCAAGTTCGATAAAGCCAAAAAAATTGGGAGTAGAGGCAGAGCGGGCACTTTAAGCGCAGTTCCATTCACCTAGTTTTCTCTTTTATCTTCCCAAAGCCGGGTGCGTTCTTCAAAGCTCACTTCTTTATGTACTTCATGGAGCATCCAATGATAACCGAATTGGTCGTTGAAGGTGGCATTGGACACACCGAAATCAGCCAATTCTGTTATTGGCTGCACCTCCTTGCAGCCAGCTTCCATCGCTTTGGCATATGTTTCTTTAATGTCAGGGACAGTGATGTTAAACCAGATGGTTTGCGGTGCCTCTGCATCAGGAGCTTTCAACCCAAACTGCGGATTTTCATCCAGCATATGAAAGTGCACGCCGTAAAGGGAAAAAATCACTTCATTTTCTCCCTTGGGAAAATCCGTTACCTCTATGCGTTCAATATCAAATATTTTTTCGTACAGCTCCAGTGCTTTCAGACTGTCCGCCACAATCAGATCTATTTCTACTCCGGTCATAAGAAACACACTCCTTTAATTTGTTTTCCTTAATTATTTTCCTTTAAAGGTCATTTTAATAGAATGCTGTGATTTATTTTGGGGACGAGTGAATTTTGCCAAACATCCGGAAGGGACAATCATGACAGTGACGCGGACATTTAGCACAATGCCAAATTATTACGTCCGGCCGGGCATTTCAGTGCAGTTCCAAATTTTTACGGTGTACAAATATTTTCACGTTGTCCCAGGCATCATTACAAACTGATTTTCTGCTTCGGTTTTTGTAATGTCATGGCAGCACATATGAAAGCGATTGTACAAAGTGAACTTGTCCAATCTATAGCGTTCCCTTCATTAAAGAGTAGGCAAATGTGAAAAATGTTATGCATGATAGAAAATAAAATAGGATGGATAGCTTTTTCATGCAGTAAATTCTCCGCTTCAAATCGATTATGTTTCCTAAATTCCCGAAACGAATACTTCATAATTTACAAACTAAACAGGATAATACAGCGCTCATTCATTGTTAAAACCGGTACATGATAACAAAACAGCCTGCTTCCAAATTTGCTCAATGGAAACAGGCTGTTGTATCTGTTTAAAAGTAATTCTTTTCATTGTGTCTTTACAAAGTTTAGCAGCATGCAGTATTCCCGGCCAAGTTACTACGGTTTGAAAATCACCTTAATGGACCCATCTTCTTTCTTGTCAAATATATCGTAAACTTTTGCTGCATCATCTAAGCTTGCACGGTGGGTGATAATATCTGTCGGATCAAACGTTTTATTCTCAATCATTTCATACAGTTTTGGCATAATATGAATAACCGGAGCCTGGCCGGTTTTCAGGGAAACATTCCGTGTGAAAAAGTCACCGAGTGGAAAGTTGTTTGCTTCTGTTCCGTACACGCCGGTGACTTGCACCGTTCCAAACTTCCTTACTGATTGGGATGCAGTAATAAGGGGGCTTATGGTGCCAAATTGATTATTGTGCTTGGAGCCAAAAGACGTGTTAGGCGGAACAGCGCCATCCATCCCTACACAGTCAATAACGACATCAGCACCCCCGCCGGTTTCTTCGTGCAGCAGCTCTCCCACTTTTTCATTGTTGCTGAAATTGTAGGTTTCCACGTTATTTGTCTTTCGGGCGTGTTCCAAACGGTGTTCCACCTGGTCTACGGCAATGACGCGCGTTGCTCCCTTCAGCCAGGCAAATTTTTGTGTCATCAGCCCGATGGGACCGCTGCCCAGGACAATCACGGTATCTCCTTTTTTTACACCGCTATGTTCCACACTCCAATAGGAGGTAGGGATTACGTCAGATAAGAATAACAGCTGCTCATCTTCCAATTCACTTGATTCCGGTACTTTAAAAGATCCGGTACTTTAAAAGAAGTAAAGTCTGCATAGGGAACACGTAAATATTCCGCCTGACCGCCGGGATAATTCCCAAAATCACTGCCGAATCCGAATAAGCTCCCGGGTTCTCCGTGCGGGTTGGAATGATCGCATTGGCTTTCCATTTGGTTATTACAGAAGAAGCAATCACCACACCCGACATTGAATGGGATTACGACACGATCCCCTTTTTTCAGGTTTTTTACGCCGGAACCGACTTCTTCCACGATACCCATTGGCTCATGGCCGACTACATAATCTGATTCAGGCACAATCCCGCCATGGTATAAATGGAGATCTGAACCGCATATGCCGCTTGCGGTAATGCGTATGATCATATCCGTATTTTCCCGGATTTTCGGATCTTCCACCTCTTTTGCTTCCATTGCTTTTTTTCCCTGAAATGTTACAGCTTTCATTGATTCACATCCTTATAAAAAAATGTATAAGGTCTGTGCCCTAAATTATGTATAATTAAACGTGGGAAGGAGGGACAGTGTTCCATATGTAATTTTTAAAAAGTCGAGTAAACCCTGAAAAAAGACTTTAAAAAACATTGCATAATTATACATAATTAGTTATAATTATAAATACATTTTAATTACGGGAGAGAGTGCCATGGGAAAAAAGAATGTAATTATTATCGGTGCGGCGGGAAGAGATTTTCATAATTTTAACACGTATTATCGTGATAATGAAGCATATAACGTAGTTGCTTTTACAGCGGCACAAATACCGGATATCGATGATCGGAAATACCCTGCGGAACTGGCAGGTGCACTGTATCCGGATGGGATTCCCATTTATGCACAGGAGCAATTGCCGGAATTAATTAAAAAATACCAGGTGGATGAATGTGCTTTTGCCTATAGTGATGTCAGCTATGAAACGGTGATGGGGGTAAGTGCTGTTGTAAATGCAGCCGGAGCCAGCTTTACATTGCTCGGCCCGAACCAAACAATGCTTAAAAGCAAGAAGCCGGTTATTTCCGTTTGTGCTGTAAGAACAGGGACCGGGAAAAGCCAAACATCTAGAAAAGTTGTTGAAACACTGATGCAGCAAGGTTTAAAGGTGGTTGCCGTGAGACATCCGATGCCTTATGGAGATTTAAATGCACAGCGGGTACAGCGTTTTGCGACCGTGGAGGATTTGAAAAAACATCATTGTACTATTGAAGAAATGGAAGAATATGAACCACATGTAGCACGCGGAAATATTATCTATGCCGGCGTGGATTATGCGGAAATTTTGGAAGCAGCTGAAAACGACCCGGATGGCTGTGACGTGATTTTATGGGATGGGGGAAATAATGATTTTTCATTTATTGAGCCCGATTTGGCCATCACTGTACTGGATCCGCATCGTCCGGGGCATGAGCTGAAATATTATCCGGGTGAGGTGTGTTTAAGAACTAGCGATGTAAACATTATTAATAAAGTGGATAGTGCAGAAGAAGCAGCTGTACAAACGGTGGAAAACAATATTAAGGCTGCTAATCCGGACAGCACGATTATCAAAGCAGAATCCACCATCACTGCAGACCAGCCGGACAGCATTGCAGGAAAACGCGTATTAATTGTGGAAGATGGCCCAACTCTGACACATGGAGAGATGAAAC
Source organism: Virgibacillus aidingensis (assembly GCF_010994035.1). Lineage (GTDB taxonomy): Bacteria > Bacillota > Bacilli > Bacillales > Amphibacillaceae > Virgibacillus_N. The sequence goes on along the minus strand of NZ_WIXN01000021.1, from coordinate 9,063 downwards.
TTGGGGCAGGAACAGTAGCAGCAGAACGTCTTGGTGCCAAGGAGATCGTCGACCCTCGCCCATTTGCGGCAGGTACGCTGAAAGATACGTTAAACAAATACGGACATATTGGAAATGTAGTGCCGGCCATGGGTTATGGTGAACAGCAGCTGAAAGACCTTGAGGAAACGATTAATCAAGCGGACTGTGACGCCGTTATTATCGGCACACCAATCGATCTGACCCGCGTTATTTCCATTAATAAGCCAACCACACGTGTACACTACGATCTGGATGAAATAGACGGACCGGACTTGAACAGCGTATTAAAGGATTTTGTCCAAAAACATGAATTGAGTGAAAAACAAACAGTATAAAAAAAGTGCCTGGCACTTTCCGGATTTTCGCAAATGATGACGGAAATTCAGAGGTGGTGCAGGCACTTTTTTTGAGGTATTAGACTACTTATTTTCTGCAGCTGTTCCGGATTTTTTAATAGTCTTCTCTTTATCTTTGTCTTCGATCACCATTTCAATTATAGTGAGCAACATTGCAATGATAACCCCTGCCTCGAAAGTGAGAGTAATACTTCCCATAAACTCTCCTACTGTGAAAAGACATAACCAATTTGTGAGACTTTGAACCCCGAACTGTATAGATAAAACTTCGGCTTTTCCCGTTATTTTTCTTGTAAGCAGACCAGTAATTGGTTTCGAAAACAGTTCAACGATGGTGGACAGGACAAAAAAACTGACAACAAAAATAGTTAATGACCAAATAGAGGTGTATTCAATGCCGAGCAATTTAAATATGCCCGCCATCCCAAACAGGTAAATTCCGATAACAAGACCTAATATAAAGAATATAAAAAGTGTTAGTCCTGCAATAGTCCCTATTTTTTGTTTCATAGTCATATCACGAAAAGATTCTTCATTATGTTGAGACAATAAATACAGCTCCTTAATCCAAGACAAGGAGAAACTATTGTTATAAATTTTTGCAGCAAACTTGTCCCGATTTGCCGGAAGGTGGCTTAATTGATGCAGCTGTACTGCTTGGTCAGATTTTGTAAATTTAATATTTAAGCCAAATAATTCGTTTTTTGATGCAAAATCCTTTGCAGTGCCTTTCTGTATTTGCCTTTCTTCTTATTATGATTAAGTTTGCCGGTATTGAACCTTCCGATGGTTTTTCTTACTTTTGTATCGTTAATGATCAACTCTTTGTACCTTTCTTTGCTTAGCATTTCTTGAAACCATGGATATTTTTTTAAGTGTTTTATATTTTTTACTACGTGTTCTTCGCTCGTTCTGGGAATCAGAGGCACTATTGTATACAAATTAATGGTAATAAGTATTACAGCTGCGATGAAGATTTTCAAGATAAATACATCCTCCCAATTTATATTTTAGTTCACCAAGCCCAGGATAACGCACAATTTTTATACCTTCAGCAAAAACAGAAAAACCTGACGTGCCAATCAGCATCTACTTAGAACCAAAGACGCCATGGGTTATCTTTCCTGCCAGCTTGTTCAGATAGATTTTAGTAACAGCTATGACAACCGCTATAATAAAAAAGGAAACAATCCAACGCGCCCATTCATATGGAATTTTTCCCACGACCCAATTGCCGCCATAGTAAATGATAGTTGCAGCAATACCTACTGAAATCATAAATACTATACCAATACCAAATATTTGATGGACTTTAAGCATTTTCAGTTTTTCCTTGTTTTCAAACAAAATATAGACAATAAACACTATGAATAAAATAAGCGAAAAAATCTCAGACATATTACGACTCCTTACTCTTTAACGGAAATTTCAATTTCCGGGCAATTCTTTTCTTGTTAAAGACATTCTAAAACAAAGCATTTATTATAAAATACGATTGCCTAAATAAAAAGTTTCACTTGCTATTTCATTATACAGTCATTGTTCCGGCAGGTTTCTATAGACAGTAAAAATTAAAAAGACAGAGGGATTCACTTAAGAGGTAAGTGGAATCCCCCTGTCTTTAATTATGGGTGGTCTAAGCCCCTATCGTTACCTTGGGCTGATCCAGCCGCACCCTTCTTAATCAACAATTAACGAATATAATCTTCTTTTGGTATATCGTTTGCCTCTTTTTTAATATAATATTTTCCTTTTGTATAAATAGCCAGAATTACAGTAATAACTGCTGCCAGTAAGGAGGCAAAGAATGCTGCAGTGCTTTGCAGGAATTCCCCCATAAATCCTGTAGCAGCAACCGTCCCCAGGCCGCTCGCTATGATCAGGGAAGTAACTCCGACCGGATTCCATTTAAATAAGTTTTGCTGTCTGGCTTCATAATACGCCGGTCCGATTTTCAGGAATCGCTTGACGATAATCGCGTCTGTTACCAGGACGCTTGCCCAGGTCATCAGAAAGACTCCCTGGAACGTCATGACAAGGGTTAAATGATCCACGATTTTTCCAAGCATTAAAATGATGGCTGCAATACCAGCCACTACTACCCAAAACCGTCTGCCCGGCGTAAATTTGAAGATATTTTCAAAAAAACTGGACAGGGATAGAGATCCGCTGTATATATTTGTTATATTAATTCGGATTTGCGTTATCATGGTAAATAAAACTCCCCAGAATCCAAGAAGCAGTACAATATATGTTCCCGGATTTGGTTCTGCGAGACGAACACCAAACCAAATGCCCAGTCCGCCCATGACACCAAAACAAAAAATCTGTGGAATGAAACCAATGGCAAAAATGCCGATTTTCGTGTCTTTTGGTTTTAAGAAACGGGCATAGTCAGAGGCCAGTAAAGGCGTGAGTCCCATAATGCCATGCTGCATGCCGATACAAAGAAGCAGTGCTGTTCCTCCGACCTGAACCCCGTCAGGCATATAGGTCCAGAACGTTCCCTCATATCCGGAAGGCGTCATGGCAGCCATAATAATGGCGGCGATTAAAAATAGGAAAAATAATGGCAAAGACCATTTTTGCAATTTATCCAATTGCTTGATCCCGAACCAGTTCAACGGGATTACAATCGTTCCAAAGATGAGTATCCACACCCATTCCGGTATATTCGGAAAGAATGCATGAAAAGCTGCTACTAAAATGAGTCCTTCCAGCGCACAGTACATAATAAAGTTGGTGGCATAAATAAATGAGGTCAAAGATGCACCAATGTAACCAAACCCGCCTCCTCTTGACAGCAGGTTCACGTTCATCCCTGATTTTGCAGATAAATAGGCAATGAAGGTGCCGAGTATTCCGGCAACAATAATGGCGTATACGGCGGATATGAGCGCATTGACTGCTCCAAACTGGAGGGCCATGACACTTCCCATTTGGAAATAAAAAATAGCTGTTGCAATACCAAAGGTAATATTGGTAATACTTAGCCATCCCATGTTTCTTTTGCCCCGGGGCACTCTGTCTAATGAATAATCATCCCCAAGGTCTTCGGTATTCTGTTGTTGTGCTAATTCTTTGGCTTCCATTGTACGTTACTCCTTTTTGTGTAGATTTTCACATAATAGTTGGCTGGAATTAACACCTGCTTTCCAAGTATTATTTGCAATAGATTTTTTCAAACATGTTAATAAGATATCAATCAAATGAAATTTAAACAAACCCGATAATAGACGATTATTTGTCGTTAATCTGTCACAATTCCTTATATCTATAAAATACTTCGCCTATCGTAATAGTTCTGTGCCTATCACCTTTCGATATTTGTCCATTTTTGTCGAAGGCTTGGGGTGCATATTCATAAAAGTTCCGGAAAAGCTATAAATAAATGCGTGAATAATGGAGGTGGTATGCAATGTGGAATGATGATCACAATAAAAAACATTTAAGCAATGTACAAAGGGAAACAGACAATCCTGCAATTTTAAACGATGTCATTCAAAGTGAAATGGAGCAGCATCCGGAACAAAATGAGGGGACAGTAAAGGGGAGTCCTCTATCTCCGCTTCAGGAAATTGTGCGTAATAACACCGACGGGAAGACGTGGCAGAATGTGAAAGAATAGCGGATTCGTATATGCCTATGCGGTTTCCGGCTTGCCCTGGTTTTTCACGTTTGTGCCCAATCGCCAAGTATTTCCCGCAGTATCATAGCTTTGTTGAGCTTACGTCAATTTTACTTCCCCGACTTCATATCAGTGGAAAATGAGGCGGCAGCTTGTATTTTTAGACAATCCCTTTGTTCAGGAGGGGGGACATCCCCCCGTAGGTGAAGTTTCACTTTATTGACGTTTTTTCGTTTTTTTATTGTTGTGCTTTTCATTTGACGTTAATGGCTCATTTGCGAATTCATGATCAAAATTTTTTGGCATTTTCTTACGTGCTGCTTGTTCATCACTTAGAACCTGCGGCTGTTTTCTTTTATAGGTCATCCAAACACCTCCTTAACATGTACTCAGAAAAAGGGGATAAAAAGGATTCAGGCCGGCTACGGCTGCAGCATTGAAGGACAGTTTACTGTTGCACTGAGTGCGCAATAAATCATAAATAAGCAGTACCTGCTGATCCCGCATTAAATACACTGATAAATCGGCCAGAGAAGCAAGTCGGCACAGGTATTTTGATTGCCTCTTCATTGGCCATTGCCCCTCTTAAAGATATTTTGCTTCAATTAAATGTATTCATACACCCGGCAGTTCTCTTTTTGTTTTAAAAACACGGGTAAGCTTTTCTGCTGCCGGCTGCCTCCAAAGTACTTTGTTTAGAATGTTATACATGCCACTTCATCAGTATATACAGGCACTCACCCATTTGCCTGCGCATATGTATAGCTATATAAAATATCTAAAGGAAGTGAACGGCATGTCGAACGGCCAGCTGCAAATGCTGCAGACACCAACGCCGGAAGAAGGTTTTGATTTAGCGATAAGGCTCGCCCAAAAAGGAGTGGAGGTTACTCAACCTTCTGAAGAGATCAGGCAGATGCTCCGTCCGGTATATTCCCGAAATGTGGATAGTTTGATTGCAACATCCCAAGTCATCGCAATTCATTTTCAAACAATAGCCGCCGCAAACAACTATTGGAGGGCGTGGACACCACATTACGGGTAACCATGGGACACAGGGACAGGTTCCTCGTCCCATTTTGACAATCAAGTTCATAAAAAAAGGGATTCCGTCCCTTTATAGGAGTGCAGGCTTTTATTCGATTAGATCACCCGGAATTCGTTACAAATAATAACCTTTCCTGCGGATCCGTCGTAATTTGTTTTCACGCTGCGCTTTAGAGAAAGAAGTTTTACCCAATTATTGGTTGCTGCAAAAACTCACTCACTCGTCTTTTGTGAATGCGGCAGCTTATTCTATATAATTTTGCCTCCTTTGCATCCATTTTACAGCTAAATATAAAAACATCCCGTGCAGCAATCGTTCTTCTGCTGCACAGGGATGTGTATTGTGAAAGCTAAAACTCTATCCCCACTGCTCGATCAAGTCATCGGCACTTGAATGAAGGTAATCATAGGCATTCTCCGAAATTAATTCATTCTCTTTCAGTTGTTTCAATAGCGCTTTAAATCCGTTCATATGTTCAATGGCTTTATCCATTGATCCAATTTCTTCATAATGTTCTATTGAAATTAAGTGCGTCTGCAAATGCCTGGCTGTTTCATCATTTGTGATTTCTCCACCAGCTAAAAATCCATCAATCTGTGTTTGCATCTGTTCGATAGAGGATTCAACAGGTTCCCGGGCATCACCTAAAGAAATACCCATAGCTTCAGCCATTAATTTAGGTATATCCGTGTTATCTAAAAGGCCGGTGAACAAATCGGATTCCGGGCCATATGCAAAAAGCGGAACCTCTTGACCAGTGTGGTCATAGCTTGACCATCCCACCCCTGCGTAATTACTGATGATATGGTTGATTTCCAGGTCCGGTGCATCGGAAGTTCTAATGGCTTCCTCTTCGTCATTTGTGATTTCAATATTCGCAAGTTCAAGCATAATATCTCTTGTATTGCTTCGTTCGCTGTTCAATTGACCAGCAATATAACCACCGGTATTCTCTACATTATGAAGGATCTCTAACTGTGTATCCCCTGTGTCATAACCACCTACAGTCATTCCGCCTGTATCATGATCGCCAGCCATCACAACGAGTGTCTCCCCATCCTGATCGGCAAACTCGACAGCCGCAGTAACTGCTTCTTCAAAAGCTTCAGTATCACTCATTGCCCATGCTGCATCATTGGCATGTCCGGCCCAGTCGATTTGGCTGCCTTCTACCATTAAGAAGAAGCCTTCCTCATTCTGGTCGAGTACATCGATTGCAGATTCTGTCATTTCTGCCAGACTGGGTTCATCGGTTTGATCCCGCTCTAATTCGGGAGCTAAAGCACCTTCAGCAAATAAACCAAGTACTTTCTCTTCTTCAATAGCCTGTAATTCATCCTTATTCTCTACAAACTGATAACCAGCTTCTTCAAATTCATTAATTAAATGGCGCTCTTCTTGTTCTCCGCCTTCAGATTCAGGAAGGAAATAATTTTTCCCGCCGCCGAATATTACATCGACTTCATTTTCTAAATATTGGGGTGCAATGAGATGCTCGTCATTACGTGCTTCCGTATGGGAACCAAACACCGCCGGGGTCGCATGGGTAATAGTTGAAGTAGCTACTAACCCTGCAGATTTCCCTGCCTCTTTAGACGCTTCCAATATGGTTTCCAATTCTTCACCGTCCGGAGACATACTAATCATGCCATTGTTTGTTTTTTCCCCTGTTGCCATTGCAGTCCCTGCAGCAGCAGAATCTGTAATTGCGTTATTAGCAGAAACAGTCTTCATCATTCCGGTTAGCATGTCGTCCCATATTGGTTCACCATCTTCCTTATACAAACGATAATTCGATGAATAACTTGTGGCATAACCATCTGGAATCATAAAAATAACATTTTGCACTGCTTCATCCCCATTACTTGGTGGTGAGGATTCTGCCGATGTAAATAAAGACTGTAAAGGAGCGATAGTCAATGCAAGTATAGATGCTCCTGCAACAATAGACTTTCCAAATTTCATTTAAATTCCTCCTTGAAAAATGAAGTTCTTAGTTTAATAGAGCAGAGATAGAATTACGGTATTTCCCGCTGATTGCTTGATAGCTGACATTGGTTTACGTGTTTTCACAAAATTTGATGCTGCCCGGATATATCCCCTTTCCGGTGTGAGGCCAGAAGGGAAGTTTAACCTTATGTCTATTGCAAAAACAACGAATCTTTTAGAAAACAGTTTTTTCTTATATATCTTGTCCGTCCCCCTGCGTCGCAACGAACGTCCACTCCAGGTTTAGCGAAGCACCTTGAAGGTGATTTTGATCGCCGTTATCCAGGAAGTTAATCTGAACAATGAAGTCATGAGACTCCCCGGCAGGAAGGCCTTTCTCACCAATTGCCGGATAAAAAATATGCTCGTTGATTGCTTCCGGTGTCATATCCTGCAGTTCGGCCAGTGTAGTTTGATAGATGACTTCATTGAGATGATCCGCGTTGTAGAGAAATTCTACTTCGATATGTTCCCCAAAATCATCGCCTTCCGTATCGCTATAGGTATAATCAGTTTCCAAATACACTGTGTCGATGTCGACTGTACCATTGTTCTGCAGTTCAAAATCCCGAATCATGGAATCTCCCGGAACCATATTATCCACATTAATAACTTCCGTCGGTTCCGCCGTTAAATTAAGCGTGCCCGCAGCAAACGTCGAGGTCGTTTCTTCGGTGTCACTAAAGTAAGCGAATGTTCCTCCTCCAATTAACGTCAATCCAAGTACAGCTGTGGTCAAACCCATACCCAACTGCTTTTTGATTCCCATCTTCATTCCTCCTCCGTTTGAATTGTTAATATGTGTGAACGCATCATCAAGCTTTGCCTGATGGAGCGATGTCACCAATGTTTAGATGCTATTTGCCTTTATAGATTCACGTTGAAAAATGTTTCTGACACTCTATTAGTAGATTAACAGAGGAATAATAAGTTAATATAAAGCTGGAGTTAATATATTGTAAATTTAAATTCTATTTAGTATAATTTATCTTTTCTCACTACTAATGACCTGGTTCGCGGTACCTATTTTTCTGATTACCTTGAACATAAAAAAGACCACCCATTTCTCGCGGGTGGTCCTATATATATTTGAAGCAGGTGAAGGCTTACTTGGTTTCTTTTTAAAATTTGTTTTTAGCTTTGGAGTAGGAACGTTCGGGTCCTGGCATGATGTATTTCGTTTATAAAAATTACAAGGAAACAGAATAAACTTCTTGCCAATTCGAAAAAGAGCAAATACTTATTGGGTAATTACAGTATAAATGATCACTTTATGTTATAATAAAGCACAATAGGATGGCTTCGCATGAGGGGTTTGGCAGCACTGTCACTCGTCGTTGAGTCTTCTGATGGGAGACTTCCCGGGGAGGGAGGTGTATGCCCGTGGACATTGTCAGTACGTTAACGCTTATGATTTCCTTCGGGATGTTAATAGCGTTTATCGTTTCCGATAATAACCATAAAAAATAACCCCTCATGTACTTTAGCAGGTTAGTGAGGGATTATTTTGCTCAAGCTGCCTTTCCCCTCTTGACGGGGTTCAGCCTATTGCGACCGTTCCATGTACCAGCATGGACGGTCTTTAATATTGTATGCAAATAACATCTTTCTATGTTAATTATACCACGAATTGACAGCTTGTACACATATTTTTAACACTTTGTTTGTGTCAAGCTTTTCTCGGTACCCTTATAATACCAATATTTCTAGCACTCTGTATTTGTACGCTTACACGCTACCGCGCGATTGTCATCGCTTGGTGGCCTGTATTTTGTGTTACGTTCTACAAACCAAGAACCTAACACAAAATGACAGGGTGATTATCTAAAGCTCTTAGCCAGTTTTCCAATAGCCGATGAATGGGATCCGTACACAGCGATTGAGCCCAGTTTCGCTCCAATGGACGGACGAGTCGGTTGATGCAGAGAAACTGATCTTCGAACCATCTTTTTTACTTCCCGCTGCTTTCTTGCACTCCGATGCAGACCCTGAAGATAAGCTTCTCTTAAAGTCCCGTTTAG
>NZ_WIXN01000020.1 GCF_010994035.1 Virgibacillus aidingensis | reverse complement strand
CAACAAATTGCACCTTGATAAATAAATAATTATTTATTTTTTACTTGACATACTACCGCAGGTCTTTCTTTTGTATATACTCTCATTCTAGAATAGCATAAATGGTGCCTTTCATTCTTTATAAATTATGGGTCTTCGGAATATATAGTGGAAAACCCAGTTTAATAGTTTAACAACAATTTAATCATAAATCGGATTATTTAGTGGAATATCATTATCCTTTATTGGTATAATTAACCTATCAAATGATAGGAGTGATGGTAATGAGAGAGTTTAAGTTTCGTGCTTGGATAAATTTGTACTCACATTGGCATATGACAAATGAAGTACAATATGTGGATGATAAGACACTTGAATGCAATTTAAAAATTATTGGTAATATCTATCAAAATCCAGAGTTGGTTCAGGTGTAATATGAACGACTTATTATTCCTCCCAGATCTTACAGCAATCGAACCACCACAAGAGAATGAAACCGATATGATGTTTAAAGTGGAAGCAATCTATCCTCCAGAACGTTGTCCAGAATGTGGTTTTGACAAGTTATATAAGCACAGCTCACGAAAACAATTGATTATGGATTTGCCCATTCGTTTAAAGCGAGTTGGCTTACAATTGAACCGTAGACGTTATAAGTGTCGTGAGTGTGACTCGACCTTTTGGGAACGTCTTATATCCATTGACGAAAAGCGTAGTATGACCAGAAGGCTGTTAGAATCCATTGAAGAGCAGTCAATGTCTAAGACCTTTGTAGAAGTCGCAGAAAGCGTTGGTGTTGACGAGAAGACCGTTAGGAACGTCTTTAAGGACTATGCGGCATTTAAAGAAAGAGAATACCAATTTGAGACTCCTAAATGGCTTGGGATAGATGAAATACACATCATTCGTAAACCTCGTCTGGTACTTACCAACGTCGAACGGAGAACTATCTATGACATCAAAAAGGATCGTAACAAGGATACAGTCATTAAACGTCTTTTAGAGATTGAAGATAGGTCTTATATCGAATACGTCACAATGGATATGTGGAAACCTTACAAAGATGCAGTGAATATCGTCCTTCCACACGCTAAAGTGGTGGTAGATAAGTTTCATGTAGTCCGTATGGCAAATCAAGCCTTGGATAGTGTTAGGAAATCTTTAAGAACTAATATGACACCAAAAGGAAGAAGAACACTTATGCGTGATAGGTTTATACTTCTCAAACGCAGGCACGATCTAATCGACCGTGAATTGCTACTTTTAGAAACTTGGCATGGAAATATTCCTGATTTGAAGGAAGCCTATGAACTCAAAGAAGAATTCTATAAGATATGGGATACGCCAAGTTCACAAGAAGGAGAAAAACGATATATAAATTGGCGTCAGCGTTGTGTATCCAGTAATGTTAAAGATGCTTATAAAGACCTTGTTAGAGCCGTAGACAATTGGAATGAAGAAATATTCAATCACTTTGATAAAAGACTTACTAACGCATATACAGAGTCTATAAATAGCATTATACGTCATGTTGAACGACTGGGAAAAGGATATTCTTTCGATTCTTTAAGGGCAAAAATTTTATTCAACGAAAAGCTTCATAAAAAGCGGAAACCTCGTTTTAATAAAAATGCTTTTTACGATGCTTTACCAAATATGTTTGACCACGTTACAGATCACAACGTTTCAGATAACTTTGGTATCGACTTCACCACATTTATTAAGGAGTTGGAAAAGGGAGAGCTATAAGTTCCATTCCACCATAAATCCGAAAATCCAAGAAAAAAGCACCCTATATAAATTTCAGGGTGCTAGAAATATTATGTTACTGAACATTATTTATTAATAATTTGTACTTGCTCATGTTTATGGACATAATCTTTTGGTAAAGGAAGTTGACCATTCTCGTCCATTTTGTACTCTTTACCTTGAATTATAAATATAGTATTTTCATCATGTCCAAACTTTCTCCAGTCCTTCTCTTTCATTCCTCTACTCTCAAGATCAACTTCATGAATAACACCAGAAGGATCGATCCTATATCTTGTCGGTTTATTATTTATAGTGAAAGGCTCTTCGGTATTGATTCCCAATCTATTAAATCCTTCTAGTACTTCACTAGCTTCTCTTGCAGTATACATAATATTAATTCTTCCAGTCTCTGCAAACGTCTGTAAATGAGTTAAAAATTGCCTGTTTTTCTCTAGATGGACACGTTTCTCATTACTAATTTGATTATCGTAATGCAGTGTTTGAACGTAACTTGAATTTGAATCATTATTAAATTGATAGTTTATCAATCCATAATCTGTATCCACACTGTATACTTTGTTTTCTTCAATAGTTAAATTGTAATTTCTGTCAACCTGTAACCGTGGTGAAATAGATTTATCATTGTATTTCACTTTATTAGTTTTGGGATTATATATTTCTACATTCTTATTAGAATGAACACCATCAGTTCTCTCTACTGATTGTGAAACTGTGTTACGGAAATTTTGTTGTTGGACATTACTTTTATCAAAATAATTATTTAGTAATCTTTGAATACTAGAGACCATTTGACCTTTTCAAACCTCGCTTCATCTCTATTTTATAATCTAAAGTAATCTTTGGAGTTAAAGTATAGGTAGCAGTTTCGCCTGGATAAAAGTCGGCAGAATGCCTAAATGCCCAACCCTGCTTTACCAAGATTTGATCACTCTTAGGTGCAACATCTAAATCACTAGGGCTATATAAAGGATAGGTTGCATCTATCCAATTTAAGCTAGAATTAGGTCTCAAACTTCTTTTTATACTATAAAGGCTAAGAGAAGATCGGTTAACTTCAGTACCCCCCACTGTAAAGCCTGTTAATATCGAGCCTTCAGGTATAGAATCTATGTCTGATAAATCAAAGTATTGTATCCTACTGGTAGTGTTAGTAGGTGTTAAAGACGAATTCAGAAGATTGATTTGGTACTCATTTCCATAATATAAATAAATAGGTTCCCCAACTATGACTCTTAAACTATAGGGATATTGGGTTCTCCCATCATCTGAAGGTGTGATGAATAAGTAATAGTCACCATAATTGTCAGTTGGGAATTCTACTTGTCTACTACCTTCCTCGCCAATTTCATTTCTTTGTATAATAGTATTACCATTCGAATCAGTTATCACTATGTCATAGGTTTTTTGTGATACAATAGTTAATTTCTCTGTAGGGTTCATTCCTAACTCAATTTTATAAACTCTACTGTCAGTATCTGAGTTGATTTCAGTTAGGTGATTCTTCTCCGGCATTGTTCTATCGGTCTTATCGTTTCTAGGCAATTCTATGGCATCTTATACTTGATCCGGGGTGCTCGTATCCGCACTAATAGCAATTGGGGACATTAATAAAGTTACAAGAAATATTAAAATAAACTTTTTCATTTTGAGTACCACCTTTCAAAATTTTGGGAATTGATTAACTTACAACTACAACAAATATAATAGTCATTATAAAGCTATAAGTAATATCCCTCCTTAAAAAGATATTTTTTTTAATATCGGAAAAAATCCCATTAATTTAATAGATATAATGTACTATTTTTTATTTAATTTTTATTCAAATTTTCAATTTATATTTAGATTCGCACTAATTATACATTGCATTAGGTATTGCAACAGAAGGCTTTTGAACTAAAACTTTACTATAACTATATGGGTAGATGAATAGAAAAGTAAATTAAATGCTTTTTTTATAGTTTTTTAACTTCTAAAGTATATTGGATATTTTTTTCATAATTCATCTATAACGAAAGAGCATCTTTATGGAATTTAGTTAACTTTGGTATTCGTTTTTCCATATTTCTAAAGAAATTGAAGAAGGGTGAATTATAAGCCCTTTTCCACTATATATTCCGAAGACCCAAAATTATTTAGAAAAACCCGCATTTGCTCTTCTTTTGGTAAATCCGTTCGTTTTTTATAGACTTAAAAGTTTCAGCTACCTCGAACCCACTCCACAGTAAGCAATTTATACTTTATTAACGTGCAAAAACAGACAGGAACGTTTATTAGAAGGGTACAGCCATTTTCATGCACCCTTGAACTTAACGTTAACGTCAATGTTATAGTATAATTGTTGGAAAATTACCATAAAGGAGTTTTTCCATGAGCAGGAAGGAAAGAAATACGGGATTGGATAGTATGAAGGGATTCGACAAAAACCGAGCTATTTCGGGGAGTGACAGATCTTTTCGGTGGGACGAGGAACCACTGTACCGCAGCCCCAGGCACCCGGAAAGTGAGACGTTTTCGATCTCGGAGTTGGCGGGAATGTTTGATATTTCCACAAGAACCATTCGCTACTACGAGGAATTGGGCCTGCTTCACCCAAAGCGGAGTGAAGGCGGCCAGCGTATTTTCAGCAAGCGGGAGAAAACCCGGCTTCGTCTTATTTTCCGCGGAAAAAAATATGGATTCAGTCTCGATGAAATCCGGGAGATGATCGAACTGTTCGATGTGGACCCATCCGGGAAAAAGCAGCTGCGCCGGACAATCGAATATGGCAGGGAAAAGATCGAGGAGGTGACCGAGCGGATTGATGAATTAGCGGCCATTCGCGGTGAAATGGAGAGAATGCTGAAGGATTTTGAAGAGAGGTTAAACAAAACGAAAGATAACTCCGAGGTTGAGAACCGGTGAAGTCAGACGCAGCAGCAGGATGAAAAGCCTTTATGCCAAATAGTTTTCCAAAAGAATAACCACATTGGAGGTAGAAAAAATGAATTTACCAGACTTGCTTGCACATCAGGCCAGAAAATTTTCAGCGAAGGAAGCGATTGTTACACCGACAGACCGTATTACCTATAGAGACTGGCACACTTCAGTAAATAAACTGGCTGACAGTCTGCAGAAGCTCGGCATCCAAAAAGGGGATAAAGTCGTGCTTCATATGCCAAACACAAAGGAATTTTTATACACGTATATTGCCGTACAGCGGCTTGGGGCTCTAATTGTTCCCATCAATGCGAAGCTTGTCCAGCATGAAGTTGCCTATATCCTGGATCACAGCGATGCGAAAATGTTTGTTACCCATGAGATGCTTTTTGAGGGAGTGCGGAACCTGGGCAACGATGGCAGCAGGACTTTTATAAAAACAGGGGAAGCAACCGATGGCTGGCTGTCATTGGAAAGCCTGATTGCCGGGGGCAGTCCTGACGAGATTTCATGTGATTTAACAGAGGATGATGAAGCTTCTATACTATATACTTCCGGCACAACCGGGGATCCGAAAGGGGTCGTGTTTACTTATCGAAGTATTTTGACCGTGGCAGGCATGATTGCAATTGAGATGGAGATGAAACCGGAAAGCCGTGTGCTGCATATTATGCCGCTCAGCCATTCTGCACCACTCCATTTATTTATGGCAGCGGGAATCTATGTGGGCGCCGCTCATGTGGTTGTACCGACTTTCACCCCCGATTTATTGCTTGGCACAGTGGAGAATGAAAAAATCACCCACTTCTTCGGTGCGCCGATTGCTTATCTGGCCAGCGCAAAGCACCCAAAAATAGAATCATTTGATTTATCGTCCATGAAATACTGGGTCTACGGCGGAGCGCCTCTATCCACACAGGAAGTGAAATTTGTGAAAAAGCAATTTGCGACAGACCGGCTAATGTGTGTGTATGGTCTGACGGAGGCCGGACCAAGCGGCACCCTGCTTACGTTTGAGGATCACGACACAAAAGCGGGAAGCATTGGAAAACGCAGTGCCTTGCATTGTGAAATCCGGATAGTCGATGAGAATGGCCAGGACGTCGCGCAGGGAGAAGTCGGGGAAATTATTTTACGCGGTGAAGGAAACATGAAGGGATATTATAAAGATCCCGCGAAAACTGCGGAAACCCTCCGCGGTGACTGGCTTTATACCGGAGACATGGCAAAACAGGATGAGGACGGGTTTTATTGGGTAGTTGACCGGAAGAAAGACATCATTATTTCCGGCGGTGTGAATATTTATCCAAAAGAGATTGAAGATCAGCTTCTTGCCCATCCGCAAATTACGGATTGTGCTGTTGTCGGAGTGCCAAATCCGGATTGGGGTGAAACGGTGAAGGCATTCGTTGTCATTGAAGGTGAAATGGAAGATCCGGCAGCATCATGCCGGGAATTTTTGCAGGACAAACTGGCTTCCTATAAGATTCCAAAATTATACGAGGAATTGGAAGCGCTTCCCAGGAATGCAACAGGCAAGCTTTTGAAAAATCAATTAAGAGAACAGGTGAAATCATAACAGCATGGGAGAGAATATGAATGCGTAATTTTTACACGGAAGATAAGACATTGAGACGGCTGCTTGAAGAAAAACTGCCTGCAGATTTTTTCGAGTACGCAGATAGGAATCTCGAGGAATTTGGCCGGTTATGTGCCGGACCGATTGATGAAAGGGCGGTACATACCGACAGGGAAGGAGAACCAAAGCTTGTTCGCTATGACAAAATGGGGAATGAGGTTTCACGGGTTTGGCTGAATGAAGGTTACCGGAAAACAATTCAGGAAACCTATGACACGGGAATTGTCGGCTATTTGCACAAGGAAATACCGGAGCTCGGAAGGATTGGAAATTATGTATACGCTTTCTCCCAGGGATATTTGCTTTCCCACGCCGAGCCGGGCTTTTACTGCCCTGTTACGTTAAGCAAGGCAACCGCCTACCTGATCGACCGTTATGCAGACGCTCGATTAAAGGAGAAATTTTTGCCGCATGTGCTTTCGACAGGTGAAGTGGAACTTTACGAAGGGGCGACCTTTTTGACGGAAAGACAGGGCGGCTCGGATGTCGGGGCAAATGAAGTGGAAGCCGTGAAAACGGGGGATCATTATGAAATCAGCGGGGAAAAATATTTTGCCAGTAATGTGGGAGCCTGCGGAGTTGCCATGGTGCTTGCACGGATCGATGGCGCACAGGCCGGCACCAGGGGACTCAGCCTATTTCTCGTTCCATGGGAGGAAAATAGGCAAAAAGGCAAACTAAGGATTCGCCGCCTGAAGGATAAGCTGGGTGTCAGGGCCGTGCCGTCAGGGGAAGTAGAATTTGAAGGTGCCAAAGGATATTTGGTCGGCGAGGCGGAGCGCGGTTTTTACTATATGATGGAAGCATTGAATCTTTCGCGAGTGTCCAATGCCGTGGCATCACTCGGGATCATGAAGCGTGCCTATTTGGAAGCACGGAATTATGCGATGGAGCGGGAAGCTTTTGGCAATAAACTGACTGCCTACCCGATGGTCAAAGAAACACTGAGCAATTTGGCAGCAAAACAGGAAGTGGAGCTGCAGGCACTGTTTGAAGTCATTGAGCTGATGGATCGGGTGATGGGGACGGAAAGGAACGCTTCCGCCGAAGAGGAGCTGCTGTTCCGGCTGTATGTCGCCATCATGAAAAAGGAAAGTGCAGAGCAGGCGATCCATTTTGCCCATGAGGCGATTGAGATGCATGGCGGCAATGGCTACATTGAAGATTTTGTTACGCCCAGGCTGCTCCGGGATGCCCAGGTACTCACCGTCTGGGAAGGGACCGCAAATATTTTGGGATTGGAAGTATTGCGATTGATTGGGAAATACAATGCGGATGAAATTTTCTCAGAGGAATTGAGTGGAAGGTTGGATGGTGTAGCAGACAGTGCCTGGAAAGATAAGGTGAAGGCAGAGCTGGATAAGCTTGAGAAGCAAATTAATCAGGTGAAAAAACTTTCCCCTGAAATGCAAACCTATTATACGAAAAGACTCGCTGAAGGAATGGCTGCAGTTTTTGAAAGTGTTGTTGCCCTGGAAATGACCGATCACGGAAATAACAGGCAAAAAGCAGTGTCAGAAGTATTTCTTCATTCTGTCTGGGAGCATGATGCTATAGTAGAAACACCGCCGGCGATTGCAAAATTTGAAGAAATTAACAGATAGAAAAAGGGATGATCCTTCTGTTTCAAGGAATGATCATCCCTTTTTTCAGTCCAGCAGTCTTTTGGTGTCGTCCAGCTGTGTTTGGTCTGTTTTGTCATCTTGGTGATACAAAGGGTTTTAGCATTTTCCTGCTAGTATACTGGAGAAAATGCTATTGGAAATATACTTGATACCACACACTTTAGTTACATGCACGGCAGAAATTAAACGATGCACTTGACGGGCTATCGCATGGACATAACTGAGAAAATACCGTACTGACTGGGCTTGATCAGCTGTCTCGAGGACAGGAGCGGCGAAATATCAGCGACCTGTGGCTTTGATAAACCGTCTCAAGGACAGAATTGACGAAATATCAGCGACCTGTGGCTTTGATAGACCGTCTCATGGACAAAATTGACCAAATATCCGCCCTCTTTGGTCTTGATAGACCGTCTCATGGACAATAGCGGCGAAATATCCACGCTCTTTGGACTTGATAGACCATCTCATGGACAGGATCAGCGAAATATCCACGTTCTTTGTACTTGACCACCCATCTCGTGGACAGAATCGAAGAAATATCAGCGCTACTTGTACTTGATAACTCTTCTCGTGGACAGAATCAGCGAAATATCCACGCTCTTTGGACTTGACCAGCCATCTTATGGACAGAATCGAAGAAATATCCGCACTCCTTATACTTGAAAGCCCACACCAAGTAAATTGAATGATAAAATTTCTCCAGCGAACTAACCCTCTTTATCAATTGCCTGGAAAAAAGCCGAATATTGACTGCTGTTCAAAATATGCCTCAAACCCAGTCCGTACCTGCATGAGTAATGGTGGGACAAGTTACCTGTCCTTCTGTATCCCCGAGCAATTGGGACAAGGTACCTGTCCCCTCGTCCCAAAAAAATCACAAAAATTAAAAACAGGAGACTGCACGATACAGCCTCCTTCCAACTAAAATCCATATTCGGCTTCCTTTGCTTCCCGCACTTTCATATACGTTTCCGTCAAAATTGCCGTATCTTCCACCAGGCGGTCAATCCGGAATAATACATCATCATTAATAATTTCTTTTTGCAAAAAGTCTTTTTCCTCAATAAAAACATAGGTCTGCACGATTTGTGCTTTCATGTATGCCAGTATCGGTTTCAATTGCTGCTCGGCAATCAGATAATGCTTGGAAGATCCCGCGGTCACCAGCATGGACACGACCTTATCCTGCAGGCCATCCACGGGAAGCAGATCAAATATATTTTTCAAGGTTGCCGGGATGGATGCCTGAAAAATCGGCGTTCCCATGATGATGGCATCAGCTTCCATGATCGTTTTGGCCACATATCCCGTATCTCCTTCATACTCCAAATAATTGCGCCCATCACTGAACTGGACATCGTAATCAGCGAGGTCGATGAAGGTGGTGTCCACTTCCGGATATTTTTCCGAAATTGCCTTCATGACGTAATTCATCGCCGTTCTCGTTTTCGATCCCACATTGGAACCGGATAATCCTACCACTTTCATGTAATTCCTCCTTGGGTCCCCCTATTTACAGGTTTTGCCCTTCATTCTGAAAACCTCTCCGGGTCTCACTCCGCAGTTTATTTCGCTGTATGTTTTTTTATTTCAGGCAGTATTTTTGTGCCAATCAAATCAATGTTTTTCTTTAATTGGTCAAATGGCACGCCGCCGAAATCCATTTGTCCGATGAAACGCTGGTGGCCATATTGTTCGTACTGATAAAGCAGTTTTTCCACGATTAATTCCGGGCTGCCAATATTCATTACATCACGCACGTCAGCGCCCTGGGCAAAGTTCTGTTTTGGAAATCCTCTGCCATTGGTCAGTTTCATTCCTTCATTAATATGTGGATAATATTCCCGCTGTGCCTGCTGTGTCGTTTCTGCCACGTACAGAAAACCTGCTGTTGAAACAGGCAATTCATCCGGGTCATGCCCGTTCATTCTGGCTGCCTCGCGGTAAGCATCAATCGACCTTTTGAAAACTGAGACCGGACCGCCGAGATGCGCAAGGAACATTGGCACACCGGCATACCCCGCTTTGATGGCGCTCGTCGGGGTTCCTCCAACTGCACGCCAGATCGGCATGGAGCCATTTTGCGGGCGCGGCAGTACTCTGGCATTTTTTAAAGGCGCACGGAACTCCCCTTCCCAATTGATCTCTTCCTGTTCGTTAATTTTCAATAAGAGATCGAATTTCTCTTCATATAATGCTTCATAATCATTCAGATCATAGCCAAGCAAATCGTACAAACCAACGCGGGATGCACGGCCTGCAATGATTTCCGCACGGCCCTTTGAAATTAAATCAATGGTCGCAAAATCCTCATACACCCGCACCGGATCCAGGGTGCTGACAATCGTGGAAGAACTGGAGATCTTGATTTTTTCCGTTGCCTGGGCAATGGCGGACAGCACAACGGAATGCGCCTGTGTCGCAAAAAAGTCCTGATGGCTCTCCCCGACACTAAAGAAATCGATGCCCGCCTGCTCCGCAAGCTGCGCCAGCTCGATTATCTCATGAATTCGCTGTTCCGCAGAAATCCGCCCGCCATTCACAGGGTCGGGCAAATGATCACCGAGCGTATATAATCCAAACTCCATCGGTTTATTTTTATCTATTCGATACTTTTCCATCCATACACAACCTTTGACGAAAATTAATAATTACTTTTCGTAATCATTATAAAGTATTACATGTGATTTTCCAAAATACATGCTTTGTCGTGGAGAATCTTTCTGGCCTGCCCCATAAGGTTGGCAAAAGTTACACATTTTCTTCTCTTATAGTGAAAGCATTATGTTATGTGTTTGTAAAAATATTACGCGGATTAAGGGTAAGAGGTGGCTTGAGGTGAATCCCGGGCGACTTTTCACGCGGTTTCGGGCAACCTTCCACGCTTCCGGACAGCTTTTTCCGTATCCGGGCAATTTGGCACAAGGCCGCCTATCTCCCGCATAAAAATCTCCTCCTCCATTTCAACTCCAGTTAACACGTCACTTTTTTAATGCAAAAAAAAGGAACATGCACCTCAAAGTGCGTGTTCCCCAACTAATCCATAAAACTATTAAACGAAGCCTAACAGGCAGCATGCTGCTCCAATAAAAGCATCTATTTATCTATCTGTTTCCGGTATATCATGATATCTGTCTGCATCGATGTCATAAACTTCTCCGGTTGCCAGACTATCCAGGATACCGAAAAGCCCCAATTCCGTTGCTTTTCTTAATTGACCCATCTTTTTCTGTCCAAAGCTTTGCGTCTGTCCGGTTATTTCAAAAATGACGGCGCCGCTTCCATTTAAAGCAAACGTTCCAAGTGCTGTACCTGGTAAATCCAAATCCTGTGGATATAATGAAATATTTCCAAATGGCGAGTTGCCTCTTTGCTGCAGTGCCTCATAGGCAGCAACATTTAATTGCTTGGAGAATTCCACATCATACTGATCAGCATACTCACTGTATTTTTCGCCTTCCTCCGTGCTAGGATCAGGAACAAATACGCCGGACAGGGATAGCGTAACAGGGTCGTCAGTGCCATCAATTACATATTCTCCCTGGTGATGCAGATCTATAAATACATCCACTTCCCCAAATTCCTCCTGCAGATCTTTATACACATCTCTTACAGTTTGCGACTCCGGTGTGATATACCATCCCGGCTGCGATGAACTTCCCGGGAAATCTTCCGGCTGCGGGGTATAATCCAAATCAGGATTAAAATCGCGGTTTACGTCAAAGCCCGGATTTGATTCATAATCCCAATACTCATTGACATAGGTGTAATAATTCCATGAAGGGGACGCATTTTCCAGGTTCGGGAATCTCTCCACCACTTCATCCCATGTCATTTCGTTTCCTCTTCTGTTTAGTTCTGAACCATCCGCATTCATCATCGGGATCGCCACGATGGTTAATTCTTCCCTCAGCTGTCGCATATCAGGGGAATTATTACGGCCGACGCGTTTCAGCACTTCCAACAAGGCTTGCGTTCCTACTTTTTCATTGCCGTGGATTTCACTTTGAATGAGTACCACCTTGTCTCCTGTACCTACTGTTGCCTTATAGATTTCCCGGCCCTGATTGGAATACCCGGCAACTTCCACGTCCACCTTACCCTGGCTTGTTCTTTCGAGCTGATGCAGCTCTCTTGTCAGTTCCTCGTGGTCGATAAAGCCTGATACCGGCGGCATGTTGACAACGTTTGCCGGTGACGCTTCCGCTACCGGAGTATTACCCGGCATTAATATCCCGACAGATAATAAAACTGCACTGCCGACCAACGCCAGCTTCCTTCTTTTTTTCATGATGATATACCCTCCATTTAATTATTTTCTTTCAATAAACCCATTCGACCCCGCTGGAATAATTCCCTTTTGAAAATATGAAATTGAACTAATTGGACTACAAAATTCGTTAATGAGACCTAATTAAGAAAATAAATTTTGATGCCAATAAGTATCTTTTTTCCTATCCGCCAAATGCCAATGGCCTATAAGTGAAGCATTACTTTTAGGGGGGCTATGTAAAAACAGATAACTATGGAATAAGGTTTTTTTCACAGCTGATGAAAAATTCTCCTGCCTTTATCAGCTATGTAACAAAAAAAAGACACCCATTATCAGGATGCCTTCTCTAAAACCCCTTCCCGGTCTGTCTGGCATCAGCCTCATGAATTAAAGCTGCGGAGAAAGTTTTCTATTAAATGTTTTTGATTTAAGAAACGGAATCAGCCATCGATCGAGCCCGTATCTGCCGGCATTGCTTCCCGCTATCGCAATAAATATTGTCAGAATGGCCATCTGTGCATCCATCATACCGGCCCCGCTGAACAGAAAAGATAAATTCATCGTAATTCCCATCAGCGCAGCAAAATTGGTGAAAATCCCTGCAATAAGCGCGATTCCTACTAAAAGCTCTCCCCACATGACAAGGAATGAAAAGATTTCCTCATTCGGCAAAGCAACCGCCTGTAAAAATCCTGCCCACCATTCCGGCACAGCCGCATTTTCCGATGCTGCCCGGATAAAGCCACCTGCTTCAAACGAGCCACCTTGAATTTTGGATAAACCCGCTGCCAACCAGCGATACCCAATAAAGATCCGCAATATGGCAAGCAGAACCGCAATGATTCTGTTTTTTCTAAGTAAATCGATGAACATAAGACCAGCTCCTTTATAATTTATTGTGAACAAATTCACATTATGGATTGGAATATTTCCTTAAATAAAGTGTAGCACGGTCTTTCTGTTCAAAATTTGACGTACGTCAAACTTTTTAATGAAAGGTATGAAGATTTAATGAACGTTTACAAGCCGGCCATAGTGAAAAACATTCTTTCCTATTTCCAGCCTGAAAATATTGGTATGTAAAAAACTCCGGCAGTGCCGAAGTTTTCTAATCTCTCATTTTATCAGGCAATGCATGAATGGATTCAATTAACAAATTCAGCTTTCCCTCAATACGATGCAATAAATAAAAGGTGACCGCAATCGGAAAGCCAACCTCTGTCAAAAAAGATATCCAGGTTTCCATGGTTTTTCACATCCTTTTTAAATGGGAATTGTATTTTTTGCCTCTGCCAATATAGAATGGAAAATATCGTTCCTGCAGCAAAGTGTGAAAAAAGACCAGCAGCCGGGCCACTGGTCTTTATGATTAATCAATCTCAATTTCTTCTACAGTCCGTTCAACCAGACGGGCGCTTTTCTTGGCAACAAGATCACCGCCGCTTGAAGTAAACGCATCCTGAGCAAGGATTTCATCCATTGCTGCATTCACGTCACCTGTGTCTACTGGTTCAACAGGATTATCCAGAGAATAAGTCACTGTTTTTCCGTCGTAATTTTCGAAGCGAAGTTCCAGCTTTTTAGCCATCATCCTACCTCCTTTCTTTTAGATTCAGCAAAATTTACTCTGCATAAATGTCAGAGCTGTCCCTGCGGTGAACATTGTAGAGTGGAAACTCCTGCAATGCAGCCAAAGACGTGGCCACCGCATACAATTGATCTGCATCCGCTGTAGTTTTCACATTGTTGAAGGTTTTTGTTTTGTAAATCGGCTCACCCGAGCTTTCATCAATACCCTCACTGAAAACCAGCTGCAATGAAGATGACATTAATTCCTGAATTGCCATATATCTCACCTCCCTTTCACCCATACAATCGTGTGATTTGGGCAAAAGGTAGCATATAGATAATTTTTTTGAGTAAAATGTCTTAGTTCGGTCTGTCTCTATTGATTTGGGAAGGCTGACTTAATTGATCTGGTGAAAGTTTTAATTAATTTGGGAATGGTCTCGATCAGTTTTGGTGGGGGCTCGATCGATTTGGCGGCTGCCTCGATCGATTTAGTGCGACCTCGATCGATTTTGGTGCAGGCTCGATTGATTTCCTGGTGCTCTCGATCGATTTGGGGTGGGCTCGATCGATTTCGATGCGACCCCGATCGATTTCCTCGTGCTCTCGAACGATTTTGATGCGACCCCGATCGATTTCCCGGTGCTCTCGATCGATTGTGATGCGACCTCGATCGATTTTGGTGCGGACTCGATTGATTTCCTGGTGCTCTCGATCAATTTTGGTGCGACCTCGATCGATTTCCTCGTGCTCTCGATCGGTTTTGGGAGGGCTCGATCGATTTTCTGCTGCTCTCGATCGATTTTGGGGCGGGCTCGATCGATTTCCTGGTGCTCTCGATCGGTTTTGGGCGGGCTCGATCGATTTTCTGCTGCTCTCGATCGATTTTGGTGCCACCCCGATCGATTTCCTGGTGCTCTCGATCGATTCCACCCATACTTCGATCGATTTTGATGTGGTCTCTATCGTTCTTAATCCGTTTCCGATCGCCATTAGCTGCGGTTCCCACGAGTCGACAAATTGCGCGCGCCCTGTGATTATAAATTTCCACAGCAGTACCTTACCAGGAAACAAAGCAAGCTTTATCCTAACTCCCCTTTCCACTTTTTACGCCTTCCCTTTTTTGGGTATAGTAGTAAATGAGCCAATTATTTCTTCCTATATTTCCACTCTCCATGAAAAACGACAATTCCCTATACTTTTTACATAATTATCTGTAAAATAGGCATAAGATTAACTGAGGTGTTCGTACTATGGCTAAACAAAAGGGCAGGCTGAAAAAGTGGATACTGATTATTGGGATTCCTCTCATTTTTTTGCTGAGTATAGCTGCCGGCTATGCTGCCTATCTGTATAATAAAACCGAGGACCTGGTTACCGAGTCTTACGATGATACCGGCCGGGAAAATGAGACCTCAGACATGCGGGAGGAGAAAGTGGACCCGGTGGAAGATCATGTATCGGTGCTGCTTTTAGGTGTGGACAACAGTGCCCATCGGGATGAAGAAGTGAGCCGGACAGATGCCATGGTGCTTGCTACATTTAATCGGGACAATCAATCCATTAAATTATTAAGCATTCCCCGTGATACCTATGTATATATTCCGGAAGTGGGCTATCATTCAAAAATCAACCATGCTCATGCTTATGGGGGACCCCGTGCATCCATGGAGACAGTGGAGCACTTTCTCGAGATTCCTGTCGATTATTTTGTAAGAATGAATTTTGATGGGTTTGTTGAAGTCGTGGATGCCCTTGATGGCATTATGGTTGATGTTCCATACGAGTTTCAGGAATCCGATTCCCGGGATAAGCGGGATTCCATTCATTTGTTTCCGGGTTACCAGGAAGTAAATGGCGAGGAAGCCTTGGCGCTGGCACGAACGAGGGACCATGACAATGATGTGGAGCGCGGGAAACGCCAGCAGGAAATCTTGGAAGCTATTGCCGATAAAGCAACTTCCGCTTCTTCCATTTTAAAATTGGAAGAAGTCATTACTGCGATCGGCAGCAATATGCAAACCAATTTTTCCTTTAAAGATTTACAAAGCTTCGTCAGCTATGGCTTGGCTGAAGATTTATCCATTGAGATGATCAATTTTGACGGTGAGGGCACCTATCTGGATGATGGCGGCTGGTATTATATTGTGGAAGAGGATAACCTCAGTTTGGTTGGCAGTGAATTGCGCAGACACCTGGATCTGCAGTCTCACCAGGACATCAGTGATTATGTTGAGGATGATGGAGAAACGGTTTATTAATGTCTCAAGTATTTTTCGAGGAGAAACACTGCTTTCTCCTGTTTGCGCTCTTCCTCCAAATAAAACGCTGTAACGCGAAATGTGAGGTGACTCAGGTGACAACGGTCATTACCTATGGAACCTTTGATTTAATTCATGAAGGCCATATAAATATATTGCGCAGGGCAAAAGATTTGGGAGATCACCTCATTGTCGGACTCTCCACCGAGCATTTTAACACGGTGAAAAATAAAAAAGCATACCATACTTATGATCAGCGTAAAATTGTATTGCAGGCGATCCGCTATGTTGATGAAATTATTCCCGAAAATACGTGGGAGCAAAAAGTTGACGATATCCGGCGGCATGATGCTGATATTTTTGTTATGGGCGATGACTGGGAAGGGAAATTTGATTATCTGAAAAAATATTGCAAGGTCATTTATCTTCCCAGAACAAGGGGAATATCCACAACAAAAATAAAAGAGGATTTATTTCGACACGACAGGTAGATATTGGCAGCAAGGAAATCGACAATATTCCTGTATCTTTGAATCTTTTTTTCTTTACATACGTCTAATAATATATAGGCGGTTTTTTTGTATCAAATTCTTTTCAATTTTTACAAACTGTCTCTATATTGTATTAAAAAATGCATTTACGTTTTAGGAGATTCATAGTACAATATAAGTTGGTTTATTGAATAACGGAAACAAGTTAAAGGAGAAACCGAAATGGATAGAAACAATATGACGAGAACACGGATGGTGAAGCGGAAAAAAAAGCGCAGACTTCGTAAAAGAGCTTTTTTTATACTGATCCCATTGCTTGCCGTTTTCCTTGGCATTATAGGCTATGGTTCCTATTTGTACATGAAGGCGGATGCTGTACTATCGGATGCTTATGTAGAAGATGAAGTAGAAAAATCCGATTTAAGAGTAGAAAAAGTCGATCCAAAATTTGACAATGTTTCTATACTGATCATGGGTGTAGACGCAAATGAACATAGAGATAATATTGAAGCGGCAAGGACGGACGCACTGATGCTTGCCACTTTGAATAAAGATGATAAAAGTGTAAAACTCGTAAGTATTCCGCGTGATTCCTACGTGTATATTCCTGAAGTGGGATATGAATCAAAAATAAACCACGCGCACGCATACGGCGGCCCGCGTGCTACAAGGGAAACGGTAGAAAATTTACTTGATATTCCGATTGATTACTATGTGCGGGTTAACTTTCATGCCTTTGTGGACGTTGTAGATGCACTTGGCGGCATCACGGCAGAGGTGCCTTATGAATTCCGCGAATCCAATTCCATGGACCAGCGCGATGCGATTCATTTGCTTCCGGGTGAGCAGGAGCTTAATGGAGAAGAGGCATTGGCCCTCGCCCGAACAAGAAAACTCGATAATGACATTGAACGCGGTAAACGGCAGCAGGATTTAATTAAAGCCATCGTTGATAAAGGCGTTTCCGTCAGCTCTGTAATGAAACTGGATGAAGTGATTGAGGCCGTTGGTTCGAACATGTCAACAAATATGACTTTCGGTGAAATGAGAAGCTTTATTGCATACGGAACAGAAGGAACTAGCATAGAAATAGATACGATGACACTGGAAGGCAATGATTACCAGCCGGCAGACACGTATTATTGGCAGCTGGATGAAGTCGCATTGAATGAAACGAAATCCCTGCTTCAAGATCACTTGGAGATTACCAACACGGTAAATGCAGAAACGGAGAGTTCTTCAGAAACGAGTGAAGCATCCGGGCAATATTAATTCAAAGATTGAGCGGGAGCGCTGTTTGGGTTGGATTTTCAACTCGAATGGCGCTTTTTACTCGCTCGAGGACGTTATTGCGGAGTAAATCAAGAATGACATACCTGAGGAGGCCGGTCGAGGTTGTCATTGCAGAGAAAACCAAGAATGACATACCCGAGGACGCCGATCAAGGACGTCATTGCGAGGAAAATCAAGAATGACATACCCGAGGACACCGGTCGAGGACGTCATTGCGAGGAAAATCAAGAATGACATACCCGAGGAGGCCGGTCGAGGTTGTCATTGCAGAGAAAACCAAGAATGACGTACCTGAGGACGCCGATCAAGGACGTCATTGCGGTGAAAACCAACAATGACATACCCGAGGACACCGCTCAAGGTCGTCATTGCCATGAAAATCGATAATAACGTACCCGATAACGCCGATGGACTCCATCATGCCACTGATAAATAGAACACTTCCAGATTACAAACATGGATTAACTTGTGTTGATAAAAATATGTATATTCTATTCTAACTTTTTTGCCTCCGTTCAGCATGGTTACAATTCATCCAAACAACGCATTATTCCTGAGTGTCCCAATTTCATCTACTCTCCCTGCGCCAACTCACCATAATTCATATAAAAAAGCTGCCGAGTCATAGTAACTCCGCAGCCTTCCTTCACTACTTTTGCAACAGGAGAATCGTCCCGCTGTTTCACATTCGGTCAATTTTGCTTATGCCTATCATTCTGCGAAAGGCGTCGAGCAGCGGCTGGCGGTTGTAAAAGGTGATGCCTGCCAATTCAGCGATAAGCTGAATTCCAAGAATAATGATTCCCAGTGTCACAAGTGAGGATAGTAAAGTGGCACTGTTAAAGATGATTGCCATGAAACCAAAGAAAATGCTGAACCCGTAAATGATTAATACGGACTGTCTGTGTGTGTAGCCCATATCCATTAATCGATAGTGGATATGCTTTTTATCCGCAGTGGCAATACCCTGGTTATTCATGGATCTGCGGATGATCGCAAGGATCGTGTCAAAAACCGGAATGGCAATGACGATAATCGGCACGATAAAACTGAAGAAGGCCACATTTTTAAACAATCCAAGCATCGCGACAATGGAGATGGAATACCCCAGGAACAGTGCCCCCGTGTCACCCATAAAAATTTTTGCAGGGTGAAAATTATGAAACAGAAATCCAAGAATACTTCCTACTAAGATGATAGTTAAATATACTACCAACACACGAGCATCAATCACCGCCATTACTAGAATGCTAGATAAGGCAATCGCGGATACTCCCGCGGCAAGCCCGTCCAATCCATCGATTAAATTAATCGCATTCGAGGCGGCCAGTATCCAGAAAATCGTTAATGCAATACCAACGACATCATTTAAAAAAACGGTTCCCATAAAAGGAATGGTCAGCTTTTCAATAATCAGTCCGGACGACACAACTGTTACAGCAGCTGCTGTTTGTCCGATCAGTTTGTACAGCGCTCTTAGTTCAAAAATATCATCCAGCACTCCCGTAATGAGCATAATCAGTGCGCCGAGAATGATGGCATTCATTTCCGGTGAAGCCGGCTGCAAGTAAATATAACCTGCCGCTGCCCCGATGAAGATGGCCAGGCCACCCATACTTGGTTTGACCCCTTTGTGATTTTTACGTTTATTATCAGGTTTATCAACTGCTCCAGCCTTTACGGCCAGCTTGCTTACCAATGGTGTTATCAATAATGCAGTTGTTGCAGAAATGAGAAAGGCAATGACTAATTCTGTTATATTCCACATGGTCACACCTGCTTCTGTTTGAATGGTAAATATCCTAACCTATTTTATCACATATAAGAAAAAAGTATAGTACAAACGGTGAATTGGATTTTACATTTCCATTACTTTTTCCCTGATCCTTCAATTACCCTATACCCTGTTATAGTATAATTCAACATATTTTTCACTTTGTGAATTTTTTTCGAAAATTGACCTAAATCAATTTTTTCCCCTCTTTTATATGAGATAATAGAAGTGAAGGTGGTGATCATGATGGAAAAAGTGCCTGTACAGGAAGTTGACCGCATGATTAACGAAGGACTGGGTGCAGGTTTCATTATCTATGAATACGACCTGGAAAAATATAAGCCCCTCACCAGGCCGAAGCAGGACGAAGAAGAAGGAAGTGAGACACATTGAGCATATTTCCTTTATTAACAGTCGTCAGCACTGGCTTCATATCTGATTTTGCCTATATCTTTGCCATCGCCATGGCATCCCTGATCTTTACAGTCACACTTAGATCTGCCACATTATTTCTCGCTTTACTCGCAGCAATCATCATACTTAACACTTCAAGCATCCCGGCATTATTCATTGCCATTGCCATTCTTCAGCTGTTACTCACTATTTATTTAATTTATAAACTCAAACTTGCAGTGGACTGGAATTATCATGTTATCGAGGAAAAAACACATTTGAGAAAGCGGGATATTACGAAGGGCGGATATACTGGGGTGCGGAAGTCGTTTAGTTGAAAATGAAGTTATAGGAAAGCTTGCAGAGAAAAAATGCTGCAAGCTTTTTATATAGTTTTTTCTGAGTGTGGACGCAAGAATAAGAAGTTAAATAATCATTGATGCTTCAACAGAATTTCTTAACAATATGGTTGTAATGAGCCCTATGCAAATGCTTCTCTCCGGCCTTGACACTAATAATTTTGCTGAACAAGTCTGTTTTTTTTACACCCTTCTGCCAAGTATGTAAACCATAATTTGGGCAGCGTTTAAACGTTGTTGGCAATATAATTCCAATTTGCTTGTATTAACTGCGCTAATACGACTGTATATCCTTCCTTTTTTCTTAAATATTACTAAATGATTACCATTCTTTTAATCTATATACATTATCTTTACATACCCCTTTTTAATCTCTTTCAAAGCGAAAAGTTTACTTACAAAGGTGTTTTAATGCCTTCAAAAGGGTATTATAAGCAATAAACCAAGCCACCATGGTAATAAACATCGCACAACAATTAAAACAGCAGGGAGAGAAATAGATGAGAATTGGTTTTATGCGTTCATACAAAAAACCAAATAAATTAGTAAAATTGCTTGCGAAGACCAGTCAATACTATAATATTGAAATAGTTTATTTTAATGCTCACGATGTAGATTTAGAAAAAGAAAAAATATACGGAAAGATCTTAGTAAATAGTAAGTGGAAAACAGTTGAAATGGATGTGCCGCCTTTTATAGATCTTAATCCATATGTTTTCAAACATAAACAGGTAATAAAATTTTTAAAGAAGCATAGTACATTATCCATAAATAAACCATTCAAATCAAAGTATAAAATATATAATAAAATCCTGGAAGATGGAACATTTTCCAACTTAATTATTCCATATGAGAATTGCACTGACTATAAATCGGTTAAAGGCTTTTCAAAACAACATAAACAATTTATTCTTAAACCCAATAATGGATTGAGAGGTAAAAATGTTTACAAAATAACCAGACAGGGCAGAAAATATATTATCCAGTATCTTAATGAAATAGAGAGAAGAAATACAAGGCAGTTCAAGCGGTTTTTAAAAGATAATGTGAAAGAGAATAAATATGTGATGCAAAAATTTATTCCCTCCACCAATCAAAAGGGATACCCTTTTGATTGCAGAATACGACTTGAAAAAAATGGAGAAGGAAAATGGGAAGTTGCCATATATTTAGTACGCATTGGTAATAATAAGGTTGTATCCAACGTGGCTAAGGGTGGCAGTGTATCGATGCTGACTCCTTTTCTAGAAGCGAACTTTGGAGATAGAGCGGAAAAAGTAAAAGGCGAAATTAAGCTGATAGCAAAGGAGCTGCCCTATAAAATAGAGCAACTTGTTGGTCAAAATTTAATTTCTTTAGGTATTGATTTAGGTTTTGACCAGGAAGGTAAGCCTTATCTCTTTGAAGTAGAATTGGGACCAGGATTTGAATTTGGCATGGGAGAGGTTGTCTTAATAAAGGTTGATTACTATAATTATCTAAAGAACAGATTAGCTAATAACTCGGCAACGACAGCCGTATAAGAAAAAAAGATTGCAGCTCATTTAGTTTTTTGAGCTGCAACCTTCTTGGTCTAAAGTTATTTATCCTTAATTACTCCAGCTTTCTTCCGACCAAGTATCAAATAACTCAATTCTTCTTTCGGAATGGCATTCAAATCTTTCCGTTTAATGAAATAAAAAATTAAGCCAAGTATAATCCATGCAATTAAAGCAATTCTGGATTCCACACCGAGGAAAGCAGGTGAACCAGGAATTAACAATAAGCCCAGGAATATAATACCAGATAGCATACCTAACCCTGCAAATACCTTTTTAACAGGAGCAACAACTTTATTACTATTATTGCCTTCGCCTGACTCATTCCAGCTAAACATAATGAATGCTGTATAACATGTATAGAAATAAGCAATGGTAACCCCTACAGAAGACATATCCACAACCCAAGTCAATGCCTCTCTTCCAAACCATGGAGCAATCATCGATACAACCACTGCAAAAATCACACTGATATAGGGGGTTTTATATTTAGGGTGCAATTTAGAGAAAACGCCCGGAATAAATTTTGCCCGTGACATGGCAAATAACAAACGACTGGTGGAAATAATAAATCCATTAAGTCCTGTAAAAATACCCATGGTAAGTGCAATAACCAGAATTACCAACCCAGTTGTACCGAGCAATTCCTGAATTGCTGCTCCTGTTCCCCAAAGATTTCCCTCTTCAACTAACTCTCCCCACGGTCTTGCCATTGCTGTTGCTAAGATCATTAAACAATACAACACCGCAGCAAAAACAATCGCAAGAATAATCAAGCTAAATGCTTTTTTGGATGAAAAGTTAAATTCCTCCGCAGCCTGTGGCACATTGTCAAATCCGACAAAAGCCCACGGAGCAATAGCTACAATGGATAATATGGCAGCAAGCGCTGTCGTTTCAGTTGGAAAGCTAGGCTGTACGTTGCTAAAACCTGCTTCCGGCTGCGCACCTGTCATAAGGAAAATAGCAATTACTGCACTAACCATCACAATACAAAAAACAAATTGCATTCGACCGGAAAAGCTGCTTCCTTTAACATTAAAGTACCCAAACAAAGCTAGTGCTGCTGTGGCTATAATGATTTCCACAAAATAAACATCCCAGCCGGCAACCTGATACATATAAAGGTTTTCCAAAATAGCCGGAAAAACATATTTAAACATAAGTGCAAGGGCTGAGGCGTTTAAAGCAACAATACATATGTAACCCAAGGTTAGAAACCAGCCGCTGATAAATGCATGCGTACGCCCGAGGCTAACAAAAGTATAAGCAAATTCTCCCCCGGACACCGGGAAGGTTTTAATTAAAAATCCATAACTTACAGCAATCACCATCATAAGTGCTGCCCCAATGAGGAAACCAAGCATAGCACCCATAGGCCCTGCCGTTTCCATCCAATTAACAGGCTGCACAAACGCTCCCCAGCCAATCGATGAGCCAAGTGCTATTGCCCATATCCAGTGGGGCTTAAATGTTCTTTTTAGTGTGGTCCTTTGTTCCATGTGTAGACTCCTTTTTTAAACTTAAAGTTAATAAACTTAACGAAAAATATATTAATACATTATACTTGAAAACAGAAGAAAAAAATAGTCTAATCTCTAATAAAAGAGACTAGACTTAATTTGAAACCTTACTTTAAATATTCTGGGATATCCAAGTAAACATTGAAGATATTTAACTCCTGATAAAGGTTATACATATTTGTAACCTGTTTAGAAGCCCAACCAATGTCTGTTGCATATTGGTGTGAAGCATACCCATTTTCATCCATGAAAGCTGGGTTCCAGCGCATTTTATAAAGGGTGTTTTGGCCGGCTTTCACATAATTATTTCCAATAAATTGTGCACCGCCAATTATAGCTGATTCTGGTGTATACCACCTTTCATTGTATGCACGAAAAGCCCCTGCTTGATGTGCATTGCCATCCACTGCACCAATACCGTACATGTTATAAGTAGTTTTTATATCTGTTAACCTACTTCTGTTATCGGCATTTACCAATACTAGATCACCAGATTTATCCTTTCCTACTTCCACTCCGTTTGCTAAAGCAGATGTACCATGTCCGGTTTCCAGCAGTGCGTGTGACAGTAAATATACATCATTCACACCATGGATACTACTAGCTTCAAGAAATGACTGTCCCTTTCCGGCAAGTATTCCTTTGCCTACTAGATAATCATTCAGCAAATCTGCAGAAGCATCACTGGTTCTGGCAAGATCCAGAAACTGGAACCTTTGTCTTTCATCATTTATGAAGTTAGAAGGATCAAGATAGTATAATACATCAGCTCTGGCAGCGTCTACCCAGCCAGCATCACTATACTCAATTTGATACCAGCCATTTACTTCACTTATGATGTTTACTTGGGTTCCGTTTGTTAGTGTGCCGACAATGTTACCAGAGGTACTTGGACCACTTCTTACATTTAAGACATTAGCAGTTACTCGACCATTGCTATCAATATGAGAAGCTGATACATAAGCATAGTTTTTATCTGTTTGTGGTGCGGGATTATTTAAACTCATTTGGATATTAAGAGCTTCATCAAGCGTTAAATTGTACCAGGTATATTTTGTACCTTGTAAAGCTAAGGAAAGAACTTCCAACGATTTTTCATCCATAATACCGCTAATTGGTAAATTATATGCCTGTTGAAAATCTTGAACAACCCTTTCCGTACCAGCACAGAAACAATTAGTCGGGTTACTCCAATCGGCAAAACCCAATGCTACTAAATCTTCTTTCATTTGCCTGATCTCATTGCTCCTTGCTCCCAGCTGCATTGGACTGGAAAGAATCTCATCTATTTTATTAAGAGTAAATTCATTCGCCACTCCACTTACAGATAAACCGTAAAAGGATTGAAACTCTTCCACTACGGTAACGGTATCAGGACCAAAGTAATTAGTCGGGTTATTCCAATGCGTCCCAAACCCTGTCTTAATCAAGTTCTCTTTAAAGCTTTGAACCTCATCACTTCTTTGACCATACCTTAATAGGTCAGAAGTTTCTTCTTCTAATCTATTAAATGTCACTTCATCTACAATCCCATTTATAGCTAAACTATAATGCTCTTGAATCTCACGTACGACAGCTTCTGTTTCTGAACCATAATAATTAGTTGGATTCGACCAATGAGCAAAACCTAAATCAACCATATCAAGCTTAAGGTTTAGTATCTCTTCGCTTCGGTTTCCTGCCTGATAAGGACTCGATAATACAGATTCTATCTGATCCAGTGTTGCCTCATCACCTTTACCGGTTACAGTTAGCCCGTAATAAGCTTGGAATTCTTCCACTACGTTGACAGTGTCAGGACCAAAATAATTGGTCGGGTTATTCCAATGCGTGCCAAAACCTGTATTCATTAGGTCTTCCTTAAAGTCAACTACGTCTCCTCTTCTTAATCCATATTCCAAAGGAGCATTTTTTACTTCTTCTATTTTAGCTAATGTCACTTCATCTACGATTCCGTTAACTGCCAAACTATAGGCTGACTGAAAGTCTTTTACGGCATTCTCTGTCTCCGCACCAAAATAATTGGATGGGCTGCTCCAGTCGGCAAATCCTATTGCCACTAACTCCTCTTTCATTTGCCTGATCTCGTTGCTTCTCGCACCTAATTGCATTGGGCTGGATAATATCGTTTCTATTTGATCTAGTGTTGCTTCATCGCCGGTTCCAGTAATAGGCAGACCATAAAAGTCCTGAAAATCCTCTACTGCACTTACCGTCCCTGAACCAAAGTATGTTGTCGGATTAGCCCAATCTGCAAAGCCTAATTTTACAAGGTCGAGTTTGAATTCTTTTACTTCTGTACTTCTAACTCCGTATTGTAAAGGCGTTGCCTTTAACTCTTCAATTTTGTTGTAGGTTATTTCATCTATAATCCCATTTACGGCCAAATTAAAGGTTGACTGAAAATCCTTCACCACATTTTCTGTATCCGACCCAAAATAATTGGTCGGATTACTCCAATCGGCAAAACCTAACGCTACGAGGTCTAACTTTATTTCTCTTATCTCCTGACTTCGCTTCCCCCGCTGATAGGAACTGGAAAATATGGTTGCCATTTTGGACAATGTTGGATCATCGCCTGTACCATTTACGGTCAAACCGTAATAACTCTGAAACTCTTCCACGACATTCACTGTATCCGGACCAAAATAATTGGTTGGATTATTCCAATGTGTCCCAAATCCCAGCTGCATAAGATCCAACTTGAATTCTTGTACTCTAGGGTTTCTGTCCCCATATTGTAAAGGTGCATTCAACAATTCATCTAATTTATTGAAAGTTACTTCGTCTATGATCCCATTAACTGCTAATCCGTTCGCTGACTGAAAAGCTCTGACTACATTTTCAGTATCTGGACCAAAATAATTGGTTGGGTTACTCCAATCGGCAAACCCCAATGCTACCAGGTCTAACTTTATTTCTCTTATCTCTTCACTTCGATTCCCTCGTTGGTAGGGACTAGACAATACGGATTCCACTTTTGACAATGTTGCTTCATCGCCTGTGCCATTTACAGTCAGACCGTAATATCTTTGAAACTCTTCCACTACATTTACGGTATCAGGACCAAAATAATTGGTTGGATTATTCCAATGGGTGCCAAATCCTAACTCCATAAGATCCAATTTAAAAGCTTGTACTGTTCCGTTTCGGTCCCCAAACTGCATAATTGATGAGGTGGAGTCTATCATTATATCTGTCTTTCTCTCTGTCTTTTTATTTGCTTCTTTATCTTCTACTAAATTTCCTTTAACATCTTCCTCTTGGTTACCTTCTATATCTTCTTCAAGGTCTTTTGTATTTGCATCTCTATTATAGGTTTCCTCATCTTCCGATTTTACCGTTTCGTCTTTTCTTCCATCATTTTCTAATGGTATTGCTTCATTTTTTTCTTCGTATATTTCCTGCTTACCTTCTTTGCTTTCCCCTGCAACTATTATTTGTGGACTAAAGTGGAAAAGAATTAAAGATACTATTAGTAGAAATAATGATTTTGTAAATTTCACTTTAGTGTCACCTCCCTTTGATAATATTAACTATATTATACTTATAGTATCGGAAATTAATTAACCTTTTCAAGCAAACCCCTTAAATAAGCCTAAATAATTTAAAATAGAGATAGTAGATTAAAATCTACTATCTCTATTTTTATCTTGTTCTTAAATTAAAAGAATTTGCTATTGCTTCTGCAGTTATTTGGGCTAAAAAGGTCCGATAACTAGCATCTCTGAGCAATTGGTTTTCGTTATAGTTATCAATAAACATATACTCTAACAATATAGCTGGCATACTAGTATTTCTTAACACGTTGAAATTTGCTTCCTTCGCTCCCCGATCATTTACATCTATTCGGTCAGCTAAATAATCATGAATATCTTTCTGTCTTTCACGTGTTTCATCCGAAACATTTCCATTATAGATATATGTTTCAAATCCTCTAGCATTTCCATTAAAAGCATTAGTATGGAAACTGACAAAATAATCAGCATCCCATTCATTTGCCATATTTGCTCTATCCGTTAGTTCCACAAATGTATCATCTATTCTTGATAGCCTCACATCAACTCCAGTATAAGTAGATAATAATACATCTGCAGTTTTTAATGCAATATCTAAAACTACATCTTTTTCATTAAGACCGTAGCCTTGGCCACCTGGATCATCATCCCCATGGCCCGGATCAAGAAAGATCCTAAAAACATTGTTTTCAATCTCAGAATTTAATTTATTTATAGATACCTGATCCATAATCCCACTGACAGGCAAATTATGTTCAGCTTGAAATTCCTTAACAACCCTTTCCGTATCAGCACAGAAACAATTAGTTGGATTACTCCAATCGGCAAAACCCAATGCTACTAAATCTTCTTTCATTTGCCTGATCTCACTGCTTCTTGCTCCCAGCTGCATTGGACTGGAAAGAATCTCATCTACTTTGTTCAGAGTAAATTCATTCGCCACTCCACTAACTGCTAAACCATAAAAGGATTGAAACTCTTCCACTACGGTAACGGTATCAGGACCAAAGTAATTGGTCGGGTTATTCCAATGCGTCCCAAACCCTGTCTTAATCAGGTTCTCTTTAAAGCTTTGAACCTCATCACTTCTTTGACCATACCTTAATAGGTCAGAAGTTTCTTCTTCTAATCTATTAAGCGTTACTTCATCTACAATCCCATTTATAGCTAAATTATAATGCTCTTGAATCTCACGTACGACAGCTTCTGTTTCTGAACCATAATAATTAGTTGGATTTGACCAGTGGGCAAAACCTAAATCAACCATATCAAGCTTAAGGTTTAGTATCTCTTCACTTCGGTTTCCTGCCTGATAAGGACTCGATAATACAGATTCTATCTGATCCAGCGTTGCCTCATCACCTTTACCGGTTACGGCTAGACCATAATAAGCTTGGAATTCTTCCACTACGTTGACAGTGTCAGGACCAAAATAATTGGTCGGGTTATTCCAATGCGTGCCAAAACCTGTATTCATTAGGTCTTCCTTAAAGTCAATTACGTCTCCTCTTCTTAATCCATATTCCAAAGGAGCATTTTTTACTTCTTCTATTTTAGCTAATGTCACTTCATCTACGATTCCGTTAACTGCCAAACTATAGGCTGACTGAAAGTCTTTTACGGCATTCTCTGTCTCCGCACCAAAATAATTGGATGGGCTGCTCCACTCGGCAAATCCTATTGCTACTAATTCCTCTTTCATTTGCCTGATCTCGTTGCTTCTCGCACCTAATTGCATTGGGGTGGATAATATCGTTTCTATTTGATCTAGTGTTGCTTCATCGCCGGTTCCAGTAATAGGCAGACCATAAAAGTCCTGAAAATCCTCTACTGCACTTACCGTCCCTGAACCAAAGTATGTTGTCGGATTAGCCCAATCTGCAAAGCCTAATTTTACAAGGTCGAGTTTGAATTCTTTTACTTCTGTACTTCTAACTCCGTATTGTAAAGGCGTTGCCTTTAACTCTTCAATTTTGTTGTAGGTTATTTCATCTATAATCCCATTTACGGCCAAATTAAAGGTTGACTGAAAATCCTTCACTACATTTTCTGTATCCGACCCAAAATAATTGGTCGGATTACTCCAATCGGCAAAACCCAATGCTACCAGGTCTAACTTTATTTCTCTTATCTCCTCACTTCGGTTCCCCCGCTGATAGGGACTGGAAAATATGGTTGCCATTTTGGACAATGTTGGATCATCGCCTGTACCATTTACGGTCAAACCGTAATAACTCTGAAACTCTTCTACAACATTCACTGTATCCGGACCAAAATAATTGGTTGGATTATTCCAATGTGTCCCAAATCCCAGCTGCATAAGATTCAACTTGAATTCTTGTACTCTAGGGTTTCTGTCCCCATATTGTAAAGGTGCATTCAGCAATTCATCTAATTTATTGAAAGTTACTTCGTCTATGATCCCATTAACTGCTAATCCGTTTGCTGACTGAAAAGCTCTGACTACATTTTCAGTATCTGGACCAAAATAATTGGTTGGGTTACTCCAATCGGCAAACCCCAATGCTACCAGGTCTAACTTTATTTCTCTTATCTCTTCACTTCGATTCCCTCGTTGGTAGGGACTAGACAATACGGATTCTACTTTTGACAATGTTGCTTCATCGCCTGTACCGCTTACAGTAATACCGTAATAACTTTGGAACTCTTCCACTACATTTACGGTATCAGGACCAAAATAATTGGTTGGATTATTCCAATGGGTGCCAAATCCTAACTCCATAAGATCCAATTTAAAAGCTTGTACTGCTTCTCCACTGTCGCGAAATTGCATAATTGAGGTAGAAGACTCTGATGTTTCTTCTTCTTCATTTTCTACTTCTTCACTTCTTGGTTTGCTTGACTTATGATTTTCTTGAGTTTTTTCTTCATCTTTTTCTTCTGTATTTTCATCTTTTTCTTTTGGATTCTCTTTAATTATTTTATCTTTTTCTTGTTCATTTTTGGGGTTTCCATCAGACTCAACAGTTTGATTATAGTTCTCTTTATTATCTGATGTTTCCTTATTCTCAACAGGTTCTTTTAAGTCTTCCTCTAATTTTTTCTCCTCATCTATCGAGGAAGTTTTTGATTCACTATCTGCTTCTTTTGTTGTTTCAATTTCTGAGGAGTTATCCCTGTTATGCTCTGCTGCTTCTGTTATTTGTGGACTAAAGTGGAATAAAATTAAGGCTGCCATAAGTATAAATAGTTGTTTAATTACCTTCACTTTAGTTTCACCTCCCTGATGTTATTATTAAACGCCCTTATAGTATCGGATAAATTAAAGTTAATTTCAATAGGTCAATAGAATTACACAAACATAAAGCGGTTTGAAAATTTATTCAAAAAAAATGAGTTCTATTTAGTGAACTCATTTTTACTTTCTACTTACTTAAAATAATAATCAATTACTGCCCCTGCCATATTTCGTTTTTTTCCTAGATATGGAAAGTGAGCCAATGGGGCTGGTGAGAATTCCACTTCACTAACAATATGATTTTTTTCATTTGGTTTAATCGTAATATCTGGGGCTATGATATCAACCCCTCCATATGCTAGTCCAGGAATTGCTTGAATAGCTTTAATAGCAATAGCTTTAAATTCCGGGTGGGCGCTGTCTGTAACATCTATATTATCTCCTCCTGCATGAATATTGGATTGCTTTCGTAAAGTAATCTCCTGATTCATTTTAGGGATAAAATCTAGATCTATTTTTTGTTCATGTAACATTTCGAGCAACGTATAATCTTCTGGTATGAGATGGTCTACCAAATAGGGATTAACTTGCCTTTCATTATTTTTTCTTTTTATCAGTTGAAGTACTGAAGACTTTCCATCTCCTGTAACACTTGCTCTTTTCCTATGTGTAGCGGAAACAAGTTTATCCCCAACTACATAAAATCTGAAATCTTCACCATGAAAGTGTTTTTCAACTAAAATTTTATGATTTTTACTTTTTTTCTTATAGGCATTGACTGCTTTTGTCCATGCTTTTTGTAAACTTTCCTTTTGTTTAATATCAGGCGTAATACCTCTGCCACGGGATAGTGTAGTTGGTTTCACAACAACAGGATAACCAATTTTTTCTGCATACTTAACTGCCTCATCAAAATCTGAATCCTTAAATAACCTTGATTCTGTTACAGTCAACCCTTTTTGTTTTAACAAATACCTTGAATCTTCTTTATTTGTACACAGAATAGAACCAACCCTACTCGAATAATCTCCATTCATTAAAGAAAAACCTCGTTCAATTTTATCTGATTTAACTACAATTACTCTCTTTGATATTCGATCAACTGATAATCCTTTTTTCATTGCAGCATACTCTATTAGTGATGATTTTAAACCTATTCCTTCTTTTTTTCTTTGTCTTACAAATTCAGCATCCTCTTCTTGTTTTCTTAAAGATAAAGGTTTTTTTCCTGTATTCTTATTTTTCTTTTTTAAAACTTTTAGTATACTCATCATTACCTCCATAAGTATTCTTATTTGTAATTAACTTAAGCTTAAAGTATGAAAAATTGTTTTTTGCAAGTAAACTTATTACAATATATAATTATATATCTTGATTAGATCCATAAGCAAGCTTAATTATATGGAATATCTACAAAAGCAACACGATTAAACTTAAAAAGGGTGGTAAAAATGCAGGTAGGTTATATGCGGAATGGAAATAAACCCTCAAAATTCATTAAACTTTTAGCGAAAACAACAAAATATCATGGCATTGACTTAGTATACTTTCACCCCAAAGATATTAACATGAATGAAAAGATAATTAATGGTAAAATTCTTATTAATAATAAATGGGTTAAAAGAAAAGTTAACATTCCTTTGTTTGTAGATGTCACGGTACACAGCTTTAAATTTAAAAAACAAATTAAGTTTTTAAGAGAACATAGTTATTTTACGACCGGAAGGTTGGCCAGTAAAGAAATAACAATTGAAAAACTGATGGATGATGGTGAATTTTCCCATTTACTAATTCCGACTATTAAACACACGGATTTCAAAGATTTCTTTAGCTTCTTAAAAAAACACCAAAAAATAATAATGAAACCAAGCAGAGGTGAAAGAGGTCAAGATATATACATGATTGCAAAGAAAAAAAACAAATTTATAATAAGTTTTGAAACCCAGGAAATAACTCTATCTAAAAGGCAGTTAAAGTCTTTTTTCAAGCAAAAAGTGAACGAAAGAAGATTTATCTTTCAAAAGTATATTAACTCTAAAACAAAGAACGGAGACCCATTTGATTGCAGAATAAGGCTAGAAAAAAATGGAAATGGCGAGTGGGAGAATGTAATTAACCTAATTAGAATAGGCACTGGGCAAAAAGTGGTCTCAAATGTTTCAAAAGGTGGAAGTGTCAGTGAATTAAATTCTTTCTTAAAAGCAAACTATGGTGAAAAATGGAAGGAAGTTAAGACCTCAATTATAAATACAGGAAAGACTTTGCCATACAAAATAGAAAAGATATTTAATCAAGAATTAGGCTCTCTAGGAATTGATATTGGTATTGAAAAAGATGGAAGACTCTATTACTTTGAATCAAATAACGCACCGGGCGTAGAATTTGGAGAAGGAGCAATTGCTCAGGTTAAATGCGATTATTATAAGTATATGTTGGATAAACTTTCAAATTAGAATTGTGAATTTGGATAAGAAGCATACCTATAATAATAGGTATGCTTCTGGTGCTGTACTAACTATGAGAAGCTATTATTTTTTACTCTTGATTATACTTCCTGCCATACGTATAGGTGAAGTGATTTTCCAAGAGGTACTATTTTCAATTTTATTTACTTCCTGTTTATAAAAATCTCTTTCCCTTTTTATTTCCTCAAGCTGCTCCTTTAAATCCCAATATTTTTTGCTTGTAGGTATTTTTTTAACCTTTGACCCAGAATTTACAATTTCAAATCCATATTTAATAGGTTTTTTCCACTCTTCTAGTGATATATTCTTGATTTTAAATTTACTCGGTATTTTTTCATTTATTATATTTTCAAAATTAGCAACTGCTTCACTCTTCCCGGCGACAACAATAGAAACCTTCTCATTTTCAATGTGTTTTAAATGACCATCTACTTTCAACTTTCTTGCCTGACGCAGAATCCATGTATCAAATTTACTATTTAATAAGTCACCTGTTATAAGTAACTTTTTTGCTTGAACATTTTCCGTAGGCATGGGAGGTATCAAAAACTCTTCCGTAAACCTTCTTCTGAAATTATCAGCAACTACATCAAAATCAAAATAATAATTCACTGTAGTTTTTATTTTTTCTGATTGCGGAAAATAATAGTCTACAATCGCTTTTGGGATATCTCTTGCTTTTCCCACCATTGGAAATAGATGATTTCTAATTGCTGGCCTGGAGTTTATTTCTAATATTTCCCCAGTATTTTTTTCATTATTTATTACCATATCAATTCCACATTGAACGAGGCCAGGGATTGCTTTAGCTGCATTCACAGCAATTTCTTTAACCTCTTCGGACAATTCTTCAGTTGCATCAGTTGAATCACCGCCGGAAGAAACATTATTTTTTGTTTTTAAAAATACTCTCTTCCCTTTTTCGGGAACGGTTTCCAAAGTATAGCCATTTTGTTTTAAAGTATTATGCACTTCTTTATCTATTGTAATAGGAAGCCCGTTTAAAGATGGATTTTTATTACGCTCTTTATTTTTGAGTCTTAATAAGTATTTTATGTTATTCACGCCATCGCCAACAACATTTGCTGGTATTCGCCGAAATGCTCCAATAACTTTACCATCTATAACAAAAACACGGTGATCTACACCAATTGAAAATTTCTCAACTATTACATTGGAATATTTTAAATCATTTCTAACGTAATCCAGTGCTGATTTAAACTCTGCTTCATTTTTTATATTAGCTATGACACCATGACCTCCAGTACCGTTTGAAGGTTTTATAACTAACGGATAGCCAAGCGACTGGGCATATTTTAAAATTTCTTCTTCTGTTGAATCTCCTGTGAATTCAGTTCCTGCGGGGGTAGGAACACCCGCTTCCATCAAATATTCTTTCGTTAATTGTTTATTAATACAAATTTTTACTGCTTCTCTTGGCACAAT
This sequence comes from Virgibacillus aidingensis, assembly GCF_010994035.1. GTDB lineage: Bacteria > Bacillota > Bacilli > Bacillales > Amphibacillaceae > Virgibacillus_N. The sequence continues at coordinate 47,987 of NZ_WIXN01000020.1, read as the reverse complement.
ACTCCCCCTCGACACAGTAAAAAAGTATTCTTTTCCTTGATAAGAAAGCGAATACCTAATTTGAGATTTCTTAGGTGTATTATTATAAAATTTCACAGTAATTCCCCTTCTCCATGCTTCCAATGCTATGGAATACATAGATAAGCTATAACCTTTACCTTCATTTGGTATACAATCCTCCAAATGGGGGAGCCATTCATAATCTTTTTCAGCCACTATTCAATACCTCCCTTATCTTTTAATTGTTGCTACATAATTATTCCCTATCTCTACAACTTTTTTCGCAAGTATTGTTATAGGATCAATGACTGGCATTTGTACCTTTTCTTCGTTCATTACCAGCCCTAATTCTGTGCATCCTGCAATCACGGCTTCAGCTTTTTCCTTTTTTAACCTGTCTGTAATTTTTTTAATTCTGTCACTTACCTGTTCGGAAACATTTCCTGCTTTAATACCATCCTTACCATATATTATGGCCATAACCTCTTGTTGGTTTATGTTATCAGGGACGACTATATCTTTTGATATATATCTTTGAAACACCTTCGATCCAATAGACCCATCCGTTGCTAATAGACCAATTTTATTATAGTGTGGATAATATTTTTGAATGAACTCTTCCACTAAACTTATTGCATTTATAATTGGAATCGGAGAAGTTTTATTTAATTCTTTTATAAAACTGTGTGCTGTCATACAAGGAATAACAGCTACTTCTGCACCCGCCAAGGAAAGCCTTTTTAGATTTTCTTGAAGTTTAGGTATTGGACTAATACCATTTTCTAAAATGTATGCTGAACGGTCTGGAATCTGTGGATCATTTATAATAACCATATTTACATGTTCTTGATCCATCTCAGCTGCGGTATTATTAATTATTCTGGTGAATAATTCTGATGTAGCAGCTGGGCCCATTCCTCCCAGTATCCCGATTACCTTCTGTCTCATATATACTCACCTTTCGAGTTAAAAACAATCTTATTAACTTATTTCTAAATTTGGAATCCACTTTTTCATTCTATTTACAACATTTTCATATACATCTCTGGATAAAAATTTCCCATCACTAGTTATAATATAATCATTTTCTTTTAACCAATCCTCAAATATATATATATTATATCTTAATCTTTTTTCTCTCTTAACAAAAGTTAATCTGTATTTTGGATTTTTAATAACAACTTCTTTATATTTTGGACTAGGTTTTTCAATATCTAAAGATAATGAAGCCCCAACCTGTCTATATAAACCATTTTGCCCCGATAGAAAGTTCCCCATTGAATAGGCAACGAACGTTTTAGTTCCACGTGAGTTCTCGATCCATTCTGGTGGTTGCAGTACGTGAGGGTGATGACCAATTATTATATCTGCACCTGCATCTGAAAGTGAAGCTGCTATTTCTCTTTGCCTAGCAGAGGGATACAAATGATATTCTTCACCAAAATGCATATTTATGATTACAATATCCGCTATACCCTTATTTTTAATTTGTCTTAGTTGTTTTACTATGCTTAAAACTGAAGTCTCTTTAAGTGAGTTAACCAAATAGGGTTTATCTTTTGGTATTTTAATCCCATTTGTGCCTTGTGTGTATGATAAGAAACATACTTTTATACCATTTATATTAAAAACCCTCAACCTTTCCTTATCTATTTCAGATTTAAATGCACCATCGTATTCAAGTCCTATCCTTTCAAGATTCTCGATTGACTTTAGTAATCCTTCTTCTCCTCTATCTAACACATGATTATTAGCAATTGAGACCAAATCTACGCCCATTTCCTTTAATGCATAACCAATCTCGACAGGTGCATTAAATTTGGGGAAAGAAGATAAACCAATCGATGTTCCAGCAATAATTGTTTCAAGGTTAGCAACAGTTATATCTGTTTTTCCTAAAAGTGGTTGAACACTTTGTAACTGTTTAATAAAATTAAACCCTGTTTTTTTATTTAAACCACCATATACTCTTCCGTGCAATAATATATCGCCAACTGCAGTTAATGAAACTGTATTGTTATTTTTGATCAATCCCAAGTTACTCCTCCTCAACCTAGGTAGAATTTAAGGGAATTATTAACTCCTTTTTCCCTTCTGCATCATAATATTTAATTTTAAATACAAAATAATTCTTTATACTAAATGTTTCTTTCAACTATTACTTCGAATTAACAGAATTTATCATAATCCAGCTTACCTTTAAAACCTTTTAGTGAATTTATATTGCAATGTTACAGTCGCAGTCTCTCCTAGTTTATTCACCTTTATAAAAATTATAATTTAAAGTCAACGAATAAGTAGTAAGCTACGAAATTTCACTAGTTAATTATTTGACGATCGACCTTTTTAATCAAAGCATTTCTATAACAGTTCCATGTTCATCAATAATATTTTTACATTCTTTTGTTGCACCAACCACGCAAAAATTTTGATGATTTGAATACTGATAAAATTAAAATAGTAGTTTCTTCCACTATAGATTTGTCGAAACTGCCGGTTCAAGAATTGGTTTTTCTTAATATAGAGTTGCATGTGTATTATCAGGAACTCTCATCTACCGAATTTTACACTGCAAAATTACTTTTCACGCTTTCTTTTCAGTTTTCTTAATGGAGAAGTTATTTTCCAGGACTTGCTATTTTTAAGTTGATTAAGTTCTTTCTCAAGTTGTTTAACTTTTTTATTTAGATTTTCATTTTCCTCTATCAATCTTAAAGGATCGCTCATAGATTTATTATTAAATGTAAAACCAATTCTAACAGGTCCCGCATAATTATAGAACTGGACTTCACTTAATAACCGATTAGACCGAAGTTTGTCAATAAAAAAATCTATATCTTGATAGTTACCAGCAACAATAAGTTCATATTCGCCTGATCTTATTAAATTCATTTCTCCATTAAATTTCAGTTTATGAAATGTACTTCTTATCAATTGTTTAACTCTAGTTAATTCTTTATTTGATTTAAACGAAATTAATTTTGAATCCAAATTGGGTTCATAAGGATGGGGAGGAAGTGTAAATTTTTCCAACCTATTATTCCGAATATATTTTGTTACAAACAAATAATCAAAGTAGTATTTAGGTGTTGTTTTGCTAAGGTAATTGCCCTTAGTTTCCGGGAAATAATAATCAATTATTGCTTTAGGTATTTCGTGTGCATTTCCTTTTATTGGATAGAGGTGATTTCTTATTGAAGGCTTGGTGTTTATTTCAAGAATAGCATATCTCCCTGTTTTTTTATCATAAATTACATCTACTCCACCCTGAATTAATCCTGGAATAGCTTTCACGGCTTTAACCAAATTATTTTTTATTTCTTCCGGCAACTCGTCTGTAGCATCTATTGGATCTCCACCTGAAGAAACATTATTCTTTGTTTTTAATCTTACAAATTGCCCTCTACTTGGAACAGAGTTTAGAGTATAGTTTTGTTTTCTTAACTCTCTTTTAATTTCTTTATTTATAATCACTCTCATATTATAAGTTCCAGGAATCTTGACTCTTATATCATTCTTACTTTTCATCAATTTTTTTATAGAGTTTTTTCCATCACCAATAACATGCGGGGGAAGTCTTCGAAAAGCTCCAACCACCTTATCACCAATAACGAAAGCTCTATAGTCCTCACCTTGAATATATTCCTCAACAATAATTTGATCAAAATTTAACTCATTCTTTAAGTACTGTATATTCTCTTTCAATTCAACGAAATCATCTATCCCCGTAATAACTCCTCTTCCACCTCTTCCATTTAGTGGTTTAACGACTAAAGGAAAATTTAATCCACTAGTAGCTTTTTTAATATATGTTTCATCCAAACTTTTAAGGAGCATTCCTTTAGGTACTGGGATATTTTCTTTGTCAAGTGCTTCTCTGGTAAGTTGTTTGTTTACACATATTTTAATTGCTTGTTTTGAGACAAGATGAGGCCGGGTATGACTAAATTGCACCTTATTATTCTTACTATAAATTGTATACTTTGGAATAAACATTCCTCTATTATGATAAACTTTTTCGAACGTGATATTTAAACCTCGTCGCCACGCTTCATAAGCAATAGCATAATTGCTTATAGCATAACCATATGCTTCCTTTGGCACCGTGCCTTCTAACTCCGGTAACCATTTATATTCGTTATCCATCTAATCTTACCCCTTTTCACTTAAACATCGTTGGAACCCCTTAATCATGAACACTTTTTCATCCTTTTAGAATCCTACAAGATAATCAATAGATCGGTAGAGTTAAAGTTTCTAGTTTGCTTAGCTGTCTCCATTTGTTTTACATAAAGATATTTGGTCATATTTGAAATTAAAAAATACAGGTTCAAAATTTCTTCTTTTGCTTCCTAATCTCAAACCCTACCCTAATTTGTTTATCCCATAAATATTCTTTAACGTTCGTTACCTCAGCTCTTTCCGGTCCTTCATAACAAGTCCTTTTAAAATTATTCACCTTATCCTTTTCAACAGCCGCTACTACAACAACAACTTTCCCATTGTTTAAGTTCCTGGTATAGCCGTGCAAACCGTTTTCTATAGCTTGTTTTCGAATCCACCTTCTATATCCTACTTTTTGCACCTTTCCGGAAATCACATAACGCTTCGCATACAACTCACCAACAGGAGCATCTGATACCTCCAACTGTTTAACAGAATTGCTTCGAAGTAATTCAAGAATATTTTTGTAATCAAAATAGATTTTTGTGCTATTATCACCTTTGCCTTTTGTTTCAGGGAAGTAATAGTCAATTATGTCCTTTGCGATATTACGTGGTTTTCCATGTACAGGAAAAGTATGCAACGATATTCCTGCAGTAGAGTTAATTTCAATGATATACGCGTTTTCATTGTTTACGATTAAATCGACACCTGCATGGTTCAACCCGGGTATTTCTTTGACGGCTTGTATTGCAGTTTTTTTAACATCATGCGACAGCTCATCAGTTGTGTCAACCGAGTCACCACCTGAAGAAATATTACTCTGACCTTTTAGATAGACAGTTTTCCCTTTTTCCGGAATGTAATCTAAAGTTAAATTATGCCGGGTCAGGAAATTAGTTAAACCAGTATCCTTTTTAATAAGACGAGTAGAGGTTTGAGGGTTAAGCCTTCTTTGTTCATTTTTATGATCTATAAGTTCATCTAACGTAAGTTTTCCATCCCCAGTTACGTTTGCAGAAGTACGTTTAATTGCTCCAACCACTTCATCTTTAATAACATACACCCGAACATCTTCACCCTCGACATGCCGCTCAATAATAAATTCCTCATAATCAAACTCTGAGTAACAGTAGGATATACTCTCTCTTAAATACTTTTCCGTATTTATATCTGTAACAACACCTTTTCCCAGGCTCCCCAATGTTGGTTTCAGAACTAGCGGAAACCCTAATTTTAATGCCTTATTAACAACAGAATCTATATCCATTGATTTATTAAAGGTGAAGCCTCCTGGAGTTGGGACATTTGCCTTCATTAGATATTCTTTGGCCCGGGCTTTATCTGTCCCAATATCTGTGGCTTCATTTGACACTTTATCTCCACGTGTACGATAAAAATAATGTGTTTTATCCCCCGAGCTTAATGAGAAGGCTTTTCCAATCTGATTATAGCCAATAATTTTAAGATCCGTTACAGTAGAGGGATCATAGTAAAATTTCAAGGAAAGCCCTCTTCTCCATCCTTCCAGTGCAACCAGGAAGGCGTCTATATCAAATCTTCTAACGCCTGAAAGCATTTGTTTTGATAACCAATAAGGGTAACCTTTATTCATCAAAATCCCTCCCCAAAATATTAAAAACTTATTGCCTGTTCTTCACCAAAGCCCCAACCTTTCTCACAGGCTCCGTCACCTTCCATGAAGTACTATTGACAATATGCCAATTATCTTTTTCGATTCTATTTTTCTGCTTGGTCATATTTTTAAGGTCTTTTTCCATTTTCCTCAATGCATATTGAATCGACCTGGCACTGGAAGTGTTGTACTGCTCTGTTATTTCAAATCCTACTGTTACTGGTTCATCATGGTTTTCTTCTTTTATTTTTGTTACCTTTGAATTTCTCTTATTATTACTTATCAGCTTTTTAAATTCCTCTATTTTCTGTTTGTCCGTCCCAGCTACAATAATTTCAATTTCGTCGAAAACAGTACTTTTTATATTCCCGTGCAGGTTACGATCCAACGCCTGTTTTTTCAACCATCTATGATAAGCCTGCCGTTGTACATCTCCGTAGACAATATATTTTTTGGCATATAATTTTCCCATTGGGGCCGGGCTTACCTCCACCTCTAACGCTGCCCGGTTTTCCAACGGTTCCAGCACATTTATTAAGTCAAAATAAACTTTGGACTTTGTTGTGTCAACTTTATCTTTCGTTTCGGGAAAATAATAATCAATAATTGCTTTAGGTATATCGCGTGCCTTTCCTTTTAACGGAAATAATGCCCCTCCAATTTGTGCGGTTGGATTTAATTCAATAACTACAGCAGGTACATTTTGTTTTCTGTTTTTATTTACAATAATGTCCACACCTGCATGGTGTAAGCCTGGTACGGCCTTAATTGCATCGATCGCAACCTTCTTATACTCTTCCGGCATCGTATCCGTAACATCAATCGGGTCTCCGCCGGATGATACGTTTGTCTTTTGTCTCAGGAAGATTTTTTCTCCCTTTTTCGGTACACTTTCCAGGCTGTAGCCCGCTTCCTGAATAAATTCAAGAATCTCAATATCCATTTCAATCAGGCAGCTGTTCAAACGGGCATTCTTTTTTCGTTCCTCATTTTTCAGGCCAATCAGTTCTTCAATCGTATGGACACCATCGCCGATAATATTTGCAGGGACCCTGTTATATGCTGCGATTACTTTATCCTCCACTACGTAAATACGGTATTCTTCACCCTGTACGTGCTGTTCGACAACAACTTCTCCATATCCAAGGTCATGTCTGACATAGTTTACGGCTTTGAGGAATTCCTGATCATCTCTTATATTTGTAACTACACCATTTCCAAGGCTTGCATTCGTCGGTTTTAACACAAGCGGAAAATCCAATTCTTTACTGTAAGAAATAATTTCTTCATCAGAAGCATCTTCGCCAAAACCTTTTCCAAGCGGGACGGGGACCCCTTTTTGCAAGAGTATTTCTTTTGTGTCGTCTTTTTCGGAACCAATTTCCACCGCTTCATTGGTTACTTTATCCCCTCTTGTTCTGAAAAAGTAATGTGTCTTTTTCTCGGAGCTCAGGGAAAAGAGTCTGCCCGGAGGGTTCACACCAAAAATGATCATATCCTGAAAATGCTCTGAGTCTCTTGTATACCATTTTAGTTTTAAGCCTCTGCGCCATCCTTCCAGTGCTACTGCAAATGCGTCCAGTCTTGTCTTCCTGGCATTTTTCACTATTTCATTTGTCAGGTGGGGCAAACTGATTCCCTGTATCTCTTTCATTTAATAATTCCTCCATTTAACGTACTGCTTTATTTAAACCTCTTGAATACTGCTCCAGCCAGCCGAATTGGTTTTGTAGCTCTCCATGATAAGCTGTCATAAAATTTCCTTCGCTGAATCTCTGCTTTTTTCATATCGTTTACCGTTACTTCCAATTCCTGTTGGTATAACTTCAATTCCTCCAGCTGTGTTTTCAAATCTGCTTTTATATCAAATCCGACTTTGATTGGCTCATCATAGCTGCTTTCCTGGACTTCAAACACTTGCGCGCGTTCTTCATCTTCCCATAAAGCATTTTTAAAATCATTGATCATTTCCATATCCGTACCGGCGACAACTACTTCAATATCCCCGTTCTCCAAATTCATTACAAAACCATGCAGATACCGTTCAAATGCCTGCTTTCTTAATCCGCGGTGATAGCCAATATCCTGAACTTCTCCGCTTACTGTATATTTTTTTGCATACATCTTTTCCTGCGGGCACGGGGTTACCGTGGAAACACTGGCATCCCTTGATTGCAGCGGATCTAATACGTCGTGAAAATCAAAAAACACATTTGCTTTATTTTTTGTTACGTCTATTGTTTCCGGAAAATAATAATCAATAATTGCTGATGGAATATCACGCGACTTCCCTTTCATAGGATATAAGATACCACCCAATTGGGAAGTTGGATTAAGTTCTATCACGTATCCTTTTTCCGGATTATTTGCATGGATGATTAAATCAACGGATCCGTGGAACAAACCAGGTACAGCCTGTATCGCCTTTACCGCTGTGCGCTTTATTTCTTCCGGAAGTTCGTCCAATACGTCAATCGGGTCTCCCCCGAGGGAAATGTTCGTTTTTTCACTAAGAAAAATTTGTTCTCCTTCTTCCGGGACGGTGTCTAATGTATAACCTTTTCTTCCTATAAAATCAACCGTTTCCTGATTTAAATTAATAGGACAGCTCACCAATCGGGGATTCAGGCTTCTTTCTTCATTTTTCAGCTCAATTAATGCCTTAATGGAATTAATACCGTCTCCAGTCACGTTGGGCGGAATGCGGTTTATCGCACCAACAACCTGATCGTTGACAACATACATGCGATATTCGTTTCCGGGTATGTATTGCTCGACAATAACATCTCGGTAATTTAGTTGTTCCCGGACATATTCCAGTGAGAATGCTAATTCACCAGGACTGGTAATATTGGATACAACTCCTCTTCCAAAGCTTCCGTCAGTCGGTTTCAAAACTACCGGATAGCCCAGAGAGGAAGCATAATCTATAATCGTATCATCTGTTTCCTTTTCGGAAAACTGTTTACCTTCAGGAATCAGGACCTCTGTCTTTCTTAATGCCTGCTTCGTCCGTTCTTTGTCCTTTCCGATTGCTACCGCTTCATTTGATATTTTATCTCCCCGTGAACGAAAGAAATAATGCTGTCTATTCTTGGAGCTTAGCGAGAATAGCTGGCCAGGGTTGTCCACATACCATGTTGCCATTTCACTGAACTTTTCCGAGTTTTTGACATGCCAGCGAAGCGTCAGCCCACGTCTCCAGCCTTCAAGTGCAATTACGTAGGCATCAAGCAGGTTTCCGTGTGCATCGGAAACAACTTCTTCTGATAGGTGCGGCAGCCATTCATTTGTATTCTCTTCCATTTTTGTCTTCCTCCTAAATTGAACCGTCCCCGTTGTACTTATTACGCGGTGTAAATTGCTTAAACGCCGAAAAATCTTTTCCGTTTAACAGGTCGTTACTCAGCCGTCCTTGTGCCTCTATAAAATAATCACCGAGCCATTTATCCGTTTTTTCATCAAAATCGTCATAATTACCCGGTTTTGGTGTGAATTCCCCAAAAATAAGTCCATTTTCTGAACGTAAAAAGTCTATTCTTATAAAAGGGGCGGGTATTTTTAAACTGATGTCTGAGGCAAACTCAATTTCAGATTGGGTTACACCCTGCCCTTTAAACAAATCCTCATCATATTTTCCTGTCCTAACTCTTTCGCCGGTAATTGTCCACCAGCAGTACCTGAGTTCAGGCACACGGGTGATTTCCAGTATGATGCCGACTTTTCCGTAGAAACAGTAAAATTTTATATCGCTTGCCGGTGTTTTTTTCTGAATGTCTTCAAGTATGAGTTCTTCCGTAAACCATTCATTATGATGAACCCACCCCATGAGGACATCTTCTTTCATACTGGAGATTAACTCCTCCCAGCTGTGCATCTTTTTGCTGCGCTTAATATCTATTATATCATTATTACTGTAAACAAGGTACACACCACGTCCGCCTGCTCCATCCACCGGCTTAATCACGATTCCGCCTTCCCGGGGAATCTCTTCCAGCCGGTAGGTTTGTTTGGAAATCTTGGGGATTCGGACACCGAGATGATCCATAAACTGATAGGCAGCTTGCTTATCATCCAGCAGCCATTCGGGCAATGTTCCTGTCAGCTGCATTTGCCTGATTCGCATATTCAAGCTTCCCCGGAAGGAAGCGGCCTGTCTCAATGGAATAGGATCTTCGGATAAACCTGCCCGCATCATAAACTCCGGGATCTCTTCTATTTTCAAGCCTTCCAGCGCTTTGGAATATACCATGTTCTTATAATCGTTTTCTTCATTCATATACAAGCGGGCAGCATAGCTTAATGCATTTCTATAATTTGTATCATGCTGTTTTTTATTCTTTACAGTCTTATCAATAAAATCAATAATTCCGCCGTCCAGTTTCGTTTCATTTATCTTTTTAACCAGCGCTTGGCTGTTCAGTTTGCGGTCATCGAGCATAAGTTCATGCATTCGTTCTTTTGCCTGATCGCGTTCCTTTTCGGCTGTTTCCAGTTCGGCTTCGAGTTGTTTGATGTACTGGGACTGATCTGTACTTCTTTTTCCTGCCGCAAATAAATCATTCATTTTTCGGACAGGCTCGGAATATTTCCATGTATTGCTTTTCTCTATGTTTTTAATCTCTTTTTTGTTTGTTTTTATTTCTTTTTCGGTTTTTGCTATCTGCGCTTCTTTTTCTATCAATGCTTTCGTTAATGCTTCTTCTGTTTGTGGCGCATCTGCATTGTTATAATCATTTGAATTATTCATTAAGACCAGCCCCTTATTGTTCAAAATAAGTATGGATTTTCGTCCACGGTCCATTCCTCGATATGGGAAGCATAATCGTTCAGGTTATCGGTTATGGTGTCCCAATTGTCACTGGAAAGCTTCATTGACGCTAATTCCCGCGGATGATCGGCTAATAATGCCGTCCTTACCTTGTCATCAGTCGGATACCATCTTCCTCTTCTTCCAAAATAGTGTACAGCATGATATGCACATTTTCTTATATCATAAAAGGCATCATTTTTTGACGGGAGTTCATCCAAGATTACCTTAACGTTAGCCGCTTGTAATTCAGGAATGTATTTTTGTTTTTCCTGTAATATGGCGGCATTTTTTATTATCAGGTTTTCACAGCTGATTTTCTCGCCGTACACAAGTAGCTGAATGTTGCTGCCATTAATATGTTCCCTGATTTTTGGATTGATCTCTTTTGGGAGCCCCGCGTCATATTTTGCCATTTGCATCAGTCCTGTCCGGAGCCCAAGCTGTTTATGGTATTCGATTTGTTTTATCGCTGAATAAAGCTCATTCTCAGGCAGTCTGAAATCCCCGGCAATAACCATATCAAAATGTCTTGCACCGGAAGTTTTTTGTTCTCTTTTCGGCCACATTGGCTCCGGCACGGGGAATGGTCTTTCTTGTTGCGGGAACGGGTAATAAAGAGAATTTGCGTTTTTATGATACTGCCGGTGTACTTCCGCATATTCTTTTCTTGCTCCCATAAGAAATCCATTATAGCCAAATGCCGAGCTTCCTGTAAGAGAGCCTGCTGTTTGTCTTGGAAAGGAAAGGGGTCCTGTCTTCAGATCCACAATCTTTTCTTTTCCAAAGATGAGCCCTATCCTTTTAATGTATTCACTGTCAGCAGCAAAACGGACTTCATCCCAATAACCTGCCTTCTCCATCACCGGCGCTCTTCTGAACATCAGAGAGGACATATTGGTAAAAATATAATGTCCCGGAGTCCCTCTCCGGTACAGCCCCAGTTCCTCTGTCATTCGCGCCTGTTCTGACGTATTCGCAATAACGTGAGGGTTTTCCATCAAATGTTTTGCCTGGATTTCCAGTTTCCTCGGATGTGACCAGTCATCAGAATCATTAATTGTTACGAATTCACCTGCTGCTTCCCTCAGTGCGATGTTTCTTGCCATATAAGGTCCGCTGTTTTGCGGTGTGGACAGCAGTTTAATTCTTTCGTCCTTTTTGGCATACTCGATGACTGTCTCTTTCGTATGATCGGGACTGCAATCGTCCACGATGATCAGTTCGAAATGCTGCCATGTTTGTTTAAGAATGGATTCTATTGCTGTTTTGATGCCTTCTTCTGCATTGTAGGCAGGAATAATAACCGTTACTTTTGGACCGTCTTTTGTTTTTTGGCCGGAATCCGATATCAGTTTGTCATACGCTGCTGCTGCTTTACTTTCCGACAGTCTGAGCGGCTCCAGTCCGTAAACATCCAGCGCTTTATTCACCCATTTTAAGCAGTTTTCCGCCTTTTCCTCCAGATTGGCTGCAGCAAGATATAAGTCAGGATGCTTTTGAAACGAGAGCACCTGCCGGATGAACGCTTTCCCTGCTTCCAATTCACCGAGCAGGGATAGGCATTCCGCCTTAATAACAGCAGCTCTTCTTAATTGCTCCGCGTTATCCATATCCTTCATGGCAGCAGGCAAATAATCCAATGCCCTTCTTGCATTTGTTTTTGTATATTTATTTGCATACCAAAGCGTAAGTTCCCAGGCAATGGCCTGTCTCAGATACTTATTGTCCGTTTCTTTAAACAAGCTTTCCAGTTCATGTAATGTTTTTTCTTCAAAGCCAAGGTTATATAAATGGTATTTATATTTTTTCAGTTGGTTGGAAGCATTTTTTCTTTTATATTCCTTGCTGTACAGCTGTTTCCTGTTTCGTCTGCCAAGTGCATAGGCAGCTGTGGCCCTTAAAAATTTCTTCATCTTTTTCGGCGACTGGACGAGCTTCCAGGTTCTGCTGCCGGTCACTGCCCGAAATTCCCGCTGCAGTTCATTCAAATGCTCTTCTGTTTTCTGCTTTTCAGTTTGTTTTTCCGCCAGTATCATTTCCAATTCACGCAGTTTCGTCTCTAATTCAGCAGTCCGCTGATTATCCTCCCAGTTTTTCATAGGTCATTTGCTCCCAGTTTTCTTTTGCAAGCCGGCCTTTTTTATCCGGATGCTTATTCTCAAAGGATTCCCTCGCTGCTTCATCGATTGGATACCAGCGGCCGCGTTTGCCAAAATAAGCCTGCAGCTGATCTTGCATTTGTTCCATATTTTCGTCCGGCGTTTCCGTCAGGATGACAGCAATCCTTTCTGCTTTGATCTCGGGTATATATTTTTGCCGATCTGCCAGGACAAGCGGGTTCATAACGATGATCCCTGCTGCAGTTACTTTTTCTCCGTATACAATCATTTGTACAGACTGTCCATCAAGCATTTGGCGGATTTCCGGCTGAATGTCATGATTGATGCTGAGATTATAATGATACATTTGCGTAAGTCCAACCCGTTTTCCTGCTTGCAGCTGCTTTTCTATTTCTTTTATCGCTGTTTTGTTTGTTTCTTTTAAACGAAAATCGGAAGCAATGATCACATCAAACTCCCGATAGCCGGTAAGTTTTTCTTCCCGTTTCGGCCACATTGGCTCTGGCACCGGAAATGGTCTCGTTTCCTGCGGGTAAGGGTAATACAGGGAATCCGCCTGTTTATGAAAATACTCCAGACTTTCCACGTACTCTTTTCTGACGCCCATAAAAAATCCGCTATAGCCAAATGCGGAGCTGCTTGTCAGGGATGCGACAGCTTGTCTTGGCAGGGATAATGGTCCTGTTTCCAGGTCCGCATAGGCTGCTTTTCCGAAAACTTTAATAAGACGGCGTTTAAATTCCCCGTCTGCAGCAAAGCGTACACTATCCCAAAAACCGACTTTTTCCATTACCGGCTTGCGTCTGAACATAATGGAGGACATGTTGGGGAAAATATATTTTCCCGGTGTTCCCCGGCGGTATAATTTTAGTTCTTCAGTCAGTCTTGCATGCTCGGAAGTGTTGGCGATGATATTTTTATTGTCCATCAGATGTTTTACTTGTATTTCTATTTTTTCCGCGTGGGACCAGTCATCTGCATCATTGATGGTGATAAATTCTCCGGTTGCCTGCTTAAGCGCAATATTTCTTGCTACATACGGGCCGCTGTTCACCGGGGTGGAGAGCAGCTTCACCCGGCTGTCCTGTTTTGCGTAGCTGCGGATCACTGCTGCGGTATTGTCCGGACTGCAGTCATCAACGACGAGGAGTTCCAGGTTCTGCCACGTTTGCGCCAGAATGGACTCTATTGCTGTGCCGATCCCTGATTCTGCATTGTAAGCCGGGAAAATAACGGATACCTTGGGACCGTCTGCTATCTTTCTATTCAGCGGTTCATTTGCTATATCGTCATAATTCGGCTGATCCTCTGCCGTGAATGTAATCGGCTGCAGGTCATACATTTGCATCGCTTTATTCATCCATTCCACGCGGTCACTGATGGAAGTTTCCAGGTTGGCCAGCCCAAGATACAAATCGGGATGCGTTTGTGTTTTGAGTATTTCCTGTAAAACCTGCTTTCCTTCTTCCATCTGATTCAGCCGCTCATGGCACTCTGCTTTGATGATAGCGATTCTTCTTAACTGATCCGGATCCTGTTCTCCGTCAGATGCTGCAGGTATATAGGCGAGTGCCTGTTTTGCCCCGTCTTCCGTGTATATATTGGCAAACCACAAAACGAGCTCCCATGCTGCGAGCCGTTTTAAGTGTTTGTCCTTCATATTGGCATGGAAAGACTTCAAGTCTTCCAGGCCTTTTTCCGTAAATCCGAGACTGTAAAGATGATGTTTGATTTGTTTCAATTGTTGTCTTTGAACTTGTTTTTTTCCGCCGATCAGCCGTTTGATTTTCGCTTTTTGTTCATCTGACAGCTTATCTGTAAGTTTTTTTCTCTGCTGTTCATTTAACAGCCGGTAAAGCACCCAGTCAATCGGCGCTATGATTATTTTTTTCAGTATACGAAACATCAACATCCACCACCATTAAGCGTCAGCCCCGGACTTTTTTTCCGCCGGTTTATTCTTTCTGTTTCTTTGTGCTGCTCTATTTTTCATGACTTTTGTATTTCTGTTATTTCTCACATTCTTCACAGGTTTTACTCCCTGTGCCTCCCGATACTTGGCTACCGCTTCTTCCGGTGTTCCGTCATAGCGGATCTGCCCTTTTTCCATCCAGATTGCACGGGTGCAGATCTGCTCCACAAAACTCATGCTGTGAGTTACGATGATGACTGCTTTTGCGCGTTCCATCATTTCCTGGATCCGTTCGCTTGCTTTTTGTTTAAACGCCATGTCGCCGGTGGATAATGCTTCATCAATAATAAAAATATCCGGCTTGAGAATGGCTGCGATGCTGAATCCGAGGCGTGCTTTCATCCCGCTGGAATAGTCCTTGACAGGCTGGTGTATTTTTTTGCCCAGCCCGGAAAATTCCACGATCGCATCATAATTTTTTTCAATCCGCTCCTTGGAAATACCGAGCAGCATGGCATTTAAATATATATTATCTGTGCCGTTTAATTGGGCGTTAAAGCCGGTTCCGTAGCCAAGCAGGGATGAGGTCTCCCCGTTCAGTTCGATATGCCCTTCATCCGGGGATAAAATTTTGGTCAGCACTTTGCACAGCGTGCTTTTCCCTGCACCGTTATGGCCGATGATCCCGACGACTTCCCGCTCTTTTATTTCAAAGCTGACATTTTTTAATGCCCAGAATGTGCCTGTATTTAATTTAAAGGAAACACCGACATTGTCGGCTTTTACGATCGTCCCTTCCCCAACCTCTGTTTCTGTTTTTTCCAGCTGGAGGTTGCGATGCCGTCTTGGCGGCCTTGGGGGAACGGTTGCTTTATAGTTTTCGATCACCGTTTTTGGATCACCGATCTCTCTTACTTTGCCCTGATCGAGCCACATGAGCCTGTCACAGTTTCTTTGGGCATAGCGGAGACTATGGGTGACGATAATGACCATCTTTGCCTGCTTTACGAGTTCCTTCATTTTCTCGGCAGCTTTTCGGCTGAATTTGGCATCCCCTGTATTCAGTGCCTCATCCAGGATGAGGATTTCCGGCTGAAGATGGGATGCTACACTGAATCCAAGTCTAGCCTTCATCCCGCTGGAATAATATTTCATCGGCTGCTCAAAAAACTCCCCCAGGTCGGAAAATGCATGAATATCATTAATATAATGGTTAATCATATCTTTATCGATGCCGAGCATCATGCCGTTTAAATAGACGTTTTCACGGCCGGTCAATTCCTTATTAAAGCCCATGCCAAAGGAAAACAATGCTGTTACATTGCCGTCCACATCTATTTCCCCGTGATCTTCCTGCAATATGCCGGAGATGATTTTGCTTAAGGTTGTTTTTCCTGCACCATTGGATCCGATAATGCCAAGAATTTCTCCCTGGTGACCTTCAAAGTTAATATCTGTCAGCGGCCAGAATTTCTTTTCTTCCTTTGACCGCTTATCTCTTTTAAAGGTGTTGAATATAAGGGATTTGTAATCATCCCGCTTTTTGGAATTAAAGGCGACACCTATATTTTTTGCCCTGATGACATTTTTATTGGTGTCTTTTGTTTGAGAACTCATTGTATAAAACCTCTTTTATAATGCTTTAATAATTTTGTGTTCATTCCTGCTGTAGTAATAGAGCATGAAAATAATCACTGCCACGGACAGAACGAATATAATGGTTAACGGCACAAAGTCCGGTGATGTGCCATGCATTAAAATGTTCCGGTAATTTTCCACAATATGTGCTACCGGATTGATCGCTACGGCCCAGCCATATTCCGGCGGCAAACGTCCGCCTTCCCAAATAATCGGGGAAGCGTAGAAAAAGATTCTCGTTACATATGTCATGAGATTATCAATATCCCGGACGAATACGGTAATAAATCCGAGTACCAGCCCGACTGCCAGCAGAAATGTGGTCTGAATAATGACAAGCACCGGCAGATAAAGGGCTTCCCAGCCGGGTATGTAGCCGTATATCAGCAGAAATATGGCCACTACGACAAGCCCAAAGGCAAAATTAAACAGCTGTGTTAATGTAAACGACAGCGGAAAGATCGATTTCGGCAAATACACCTGATTAATAATCGAGCTGTAGCGCATGATGGATTTTGCCGATGAGTTCACCGTACTGCTGATACATCTCCAGGCAACCAGTCCGATTACGAGGAATAATGCATAGGGATAGTCTCCCTGACTGTCCCTTTGCAGGATGACAACGACCAACATATAAAACACGAGTACGTTTAAGAGCGGATCCAGCAGCCACCAGAAATAGCCGAGATAGCTGTTTCTGTGTTCTGCTTTTAATCCGGATTTCACCAGGTAGAACAGTAAGTCTTTTCGTTTTATTATTTCCTGTATGTAAGATTTCATTTAAAGTTGACACCGCCTAATTAACTTTGCTTCGGGGAAATAAAAACAGCTATAATTTCAGTCCGTATTGCCATTCACGGCAATTTTGATATAGATAACGCTATCGGCGTATTAATGGTACTTTTTATGCCAAAAGTAATTAAAGCCGGCTGGTATCTGTCTATGAAAAAGCATAGGCTGAATCAGCCCATATTTCCCCGGCGCCCCAGCCGATCTTTACGCTTCTTTTCGATCGGCCATTCTATATTTTATACTATTTTTTAATCCAATGACTGCATAATGTGCAAAATAATAGATGCTTTTTATTAGATTTTGCTTTTCAATTACCCTGTATACATACCATTGCCGTTTTGCAGCCTTTAACTTATTGCTGGAAATCGAATTATCAACACTGCGGTATTTTGCCAGCACTTCAGACAATCCATAAGCACGGTAGCCCATTTTCGTGATGGTGAGCCAGTAGACATAATCCTGTCTTGTCCGGATGTTCACCATCTCCAGCGGGCCGATTTCCTCCCTGTCGACCATTACTGTTAAACAGCCGATGACGCAATGCTTCATTAAATCGTGGTAGCCGACGGACGCTGGTGCTTTGGAAATCGCATTTCTAAGCGTTCCATCCTCTTCCATCCGAATGTATTTTGTAAAAGAAAAAGCGATATGTTTCTCCTGCATGAATTGCAGCTGCTTTTCCAATTTTTCGGGATACCACAGATCATCACTGTCCAAAAAAGCGATGTATTTTCCGTTTGCATTTTTCATTGCCGTATTGCGGGCGACCGCGGAGCCGCTGTTTGTTTCCAGTTGAAACAGCTTGATGCGGCTGTCTTTTTCCTCATATTTTTTTACGATTTCTCTCGTCCGATCTTTCGAGCAATCATCCACGATGATCATTTCCCAGTTTGGGTAAGTCTGTGTCAGTACGGATTCAATGGTTTCATGTATGAAATTTTCTGCATTGTATGCAGGTGTTATTACGGATATTAAAGGGGTTTTGCGCTCTTTCACATTATCTGCCCCATTCTTTTTTCATTGAGCTTGAGCAATTCGTCATACCAATGGACGAGTTTTTCCTCCTGGGTTTTCCAATTCAGCTGTTCCTGCACGGCTTTTTTTCCATTTTCGCCCATTTGCTTTGCGCTGTCCGGGTGGCTTCGAAGATACTGGATCGCCTTTTTTATTTCTTCATCATTATTCGGGTCAACAGCAATCCCGCATTCATACATTTCGATAAAATTTTTCCACACGGGAAAGTCCGAACAGATGACCGGCAGCCCGGCATTCATGTACTCAAAGAATTTCGTCAGCTCTTTTTTCATGTAATGCTCAGTCGGCGGGAAAAGTGCGATTCCGGCCAGCCAGTTGCGCTCAAGATACCGCTTTTCAATTACTTCCTTTTCAATAAATTCATCAATACCCTCGATATGCAGCCTGTCCTTCTCCAATCCGGCCACTTCTTCCATTTCTTTTGCCAGATCACTTGGACATTTTCCGACAAAATGAACATCTGTCTGTTCGTCAATCAGCGGAATTTTCGCATGAAAAAGCGCGCCCCGAACATGGGATACATTACCAGTATACAATAATTTATCCTCCTGTGGGCTGCCTTCTCTGTCATGCTTCATAAAATTTTCATTTACGGTCGGGTAATTTAAAATTAACACACCATCCGGATAGATGTCTTTATAATATTTTTCCGCCAGACAAAGCTGTAAGCGGCGTGCGAAAAATTTCTCCATATACTTATACGCAGCAGCAATCATTTTTTTGAACGGCCCAGGCAAATAGTCTTTCTGCAAAATGCTTGTAATATAGTCTTCGTGAATATCATAGATGACGGTATTGTTTCGCTTCTTTAACATCCACGCTACCGGAAGCAGTTCCGGGTCATGGAAATGATAGACATCTGCGCGTATAGCTTTTGCTTTTTTGTATGCCTCCCTGGTGCCGAAAAGCATGCGTTTCAATCTGCTTGGATACGTTTTTAATGGTATATGTCTGATCGGTTTTGCTTGAGTTGTTTCTGTATCCTTTTCTGCTGTCTGTGCAATTAATGTAACGTCAAAGCCTGCGTCGGCCAGTGACATGCATTCTTTATGATAAATTCTCGGGTCGTAAGGATGATGGACTGTCGTCATATGAACGATTCTTTTGCCTTTTCTATGGCTCTCCGGATCTGCGCCGGCGACAGCATCATATTTCCTTTCATTTGGAGCTGTCATACTCCTCATCTCCTAATTACGGTGTTCGTTTAAAAAAGTTTCCTCATATTCTTTTACAATTTTCCGTGCATGAAATTCATTGGCACGGCGGATACCATTATCAATTATTTCCTCTGTTTTTTCATCATCAAGTTTTAGTGTTTTTGTTATTTTTTCTGCCATATCATCGGCATCTCCTGTTTTACAAAGGATGCCGTATTTACCGCCATCGAGCACTTCCATTGCCCCGGGTCTGCAGTTGGTGGAAACAATTGGCGTCCCTGTTGCCAGCGCTTCTGTCAGCACATGGCCAAACCCTTCCCTGAGCGAGGACAGGACAAACAGATCTGCATGTTTAAAATAGACATACGGATTTTGCTGAAAGCCGAGAAAATGAATGTTATCCTGCAGGTGGAGCTTTGCAGCCTGCTGCTTTAACTTTCCCTCCAGCTCCCCTTCGCCAAGGATGACAAGTCTTGCATTCATTTTTTGATTGACTTTCGCAAAAGCGCTGATCAATGTTTCGTGGTCTTTATCTTTTACAAGTCTTCCTGCAGTAATGATCACTTTGGCGTTATCCTGGAAAATATACTTGTTTTCCCGGGCGATTTCCCCTGTCTCCATATGTGCGGTGATGCTGTCCACATCCACAGGATTATAGATGACCCGGATTTTCTCCGGTTTTACTTTATAGCGAGTGACAATATTTTCCTTCACCCCGTTGGACAGGGCAATCACCTTGCCAGTCAGTTTATATAGCATTCCCATTGCCCGCAATTTCATGTCGGCACGGAAACTGCCGCCGAGAAAGGCTGCTTCCCGGACAATATTTTTGGCACGGGTAAAGGAAATAATCCTTGCCAGAATTGCGATCGTATTATAATTCGGAATCGTACTGAATACAATATCGGCTTTCTCCCTGCGAATAACCTTTGCCAGCGGAAGAACAGCCGAGCGCAAACGTTTTGTATTTAATTTAATAAATTTTATATCTTCTTCTATATAGCTTTCATAGCTTCCATTATAATTTAATGTAACAAGCACAGGCATGAATTTTGTCCGGTCCATGTTATTCAGGATGTTCAGCATCGTTCTTGCCGCCCCGCCGGCACCCATCTGGTAGATAAAAAATATCACTTTAACTTTTTTCACCTTATTCAGCCTTCCCCTTGCATGCTTGTTATGCTGTTACTCATTCTTTTCCATGATTTACACTTCACGAATTATACCATAGGCGCGCAGATAAATAAATTGTCGAACTGTTCGGAAATGTGATGGAGAGGTGGTTCGGTTGGGGTGAAGGTGGCAAGGGGGAAGTTAATATAACCTTCCCCATCTTCCCAACATGATGAAACCATCCGGGAACAGAAAACAAAAAATGATGCTAGAACAGACAACAAAGCATCGGTGGTGAAAGTGAAATATTCGCTTTTTCATGATCTGAAGTTTTTATGCAAGGGGAGAAATTGAAGCTGTAGAAGAAGGCGATGTGCTTCTGGATACTGAACCATTGCTGGGTGGATCAATTCTCATTTAAAAAAGATGAATTTTCCATCAGGAAGTAGGCTTGTTTCCTTCCAAAACAGGCGTTGCTGCATGCATAAAGTTTGTTTTTCCTTTTGGCGGTCCGATTGTTTTTGGGTGCTTGTCGATCGATTTTTGGAAGTTCTCGAGCGATTTGCCGGGCTGCCCGATCGAAATTTGCAGCTCCCGATCGTTTTTTGGGAGTTCTCGATCGATTTGCCGGGCTACCCGATCGTTTTTGGGGTTCCCGATCGATTTGTCATGCTGCCCGATCGAAATTTTGCGGCTCCCGATCGATTTTACGGGCTGCCCGATCGAAGTTTGGAGCTCCCGATCGATTTTTGGAAGTTCCCGATCGATTTGCCGGGCTGCCCGATCGTTTTTGCGAGTTCTCGATCGATTTTCCAATGATCCCGATCGAATTTTGGGACTCCCGATCGTTTTTTGGCAGTTCTCGAGCGATTTCCCCGGGGCTTGCGCGATTTCAGCTCTCCTACGCGGCTTTCGTACCGCCTGCAAAAACAAGGGGCGGCAAATATGCCGACCCCTCCTATTTAATCGTTATCTAAAGACGCCAGTTTCTTCTGCATATACGCCTTCACATCTTCATGCAAATCTGCACGTTTTAAAGCAAAATCAATGGTTGCTTCTACGAGGCCCAGCTGGTTTCCTACATCATAGCGTTCACCATCAAAGTTATATGCCAGCACCTGTTCTGATTCATGCAATATTTTAATGGCATCTGTCAGTTGAATCTCATTATCCTTTCCAGGCGGAAGATTTTTCAGAATATCAAAAATGGCAGGGGTAAGCACGTATCTTCCCATGACTGCCAAATTGGATGGCGCTTCTTCCTGTTTAGGTTTTTCCACCATCGTCTCAATTTCTTTGATGGAACTGCCAAAATCTTTTCCATTGGCAGCTTTAATAATGCCGTATTTGGACACATCTTCCCATGGCACGTCGTGTACGCCAATGACAGAGCACTGGTGTTTCTCATATACCTGAAGCAATTGTTTTAAACATGGGACTTCCGATTCGACAATATCATCCCCTAGCAGCACAGCAAAGGGTTCATTGCCGACAAAGCTGCTTGCACAGCCAATCGCATGGCCGAGTCCTTTTGGCTCTTTTTGCCTGATATAGTGGATATTTGCCAAATTGGAAATCGAGCGAACCTGTTCCAGCACGTCTGTCTTTCCTGTTTTTTCAAGTTTTGCTTCCAATTCATAGGTGGTATCAAAATGATCCTCGATTGCCCGCTTTCCCCTGCCCGAAATAATGATAATATCTTCAATTCCCGAGTCGACTGCCTCTTCCACAATATATTGAATGGTCGGCTTGTCCACAATCGGCAGCATTTCCTTCGGGGTGGCTTTTGTGGCCGGCAATAGCCGTGTGCCCAGTCCAGCAGCTGGGATAATTGCTTTTTTTACCTGCATAACGTCCGTCTCCTTTAAACTGAAGCATAGTAAAATTTTAACCATAATCAGTGTTTGTCCGGCTACATCTTAGTTTATCATATTTGCATATTATGTCGTAATCAGGCGACGTTATGAGAGAAAATGCTATACAATCACGTGATATAATTGTATAGTGAATTTTAGATAAAAGTTTAAAAAGGGAATGAAAATATGATGAGTTTGTTTGAAGATATTAAGAATAGAAAAGAAAAAATCTCAGTAATCGGCCTGGGCTATGTAGGCTTGCCGCTGGCTATTGAACTCGCTAAAAAATATGATGTTGTCGGCTATGATATAAATAAGGAAAAACTGGATAAATACTTAAGTGGAGTGGATGTGACGGATGAGGCAGGGGATGAGGCTGTCAGGAATACGACCATGACCTTTACCAGTGATGAAGCAGATTTGAAAGCATGCAAATTTCATATTGTGTCAGTACCCACTCCGATTAATATGGATAAAACACCGAATTTGGAGCCGGTCATTGGTGCCAGTGAAACGGTTGGACGGAATTTGACAAAAGGTTCCATTGTGGTCTATGAATCCACGGTTTATCCGGGAACAACAGAAGAAATCTGTATTCCGGTGCTGGAAAAAGAATCAGGGATGACGTTTGGCGAGGATTTTAAAGCCGGGTATTCGCCTGAGCGCATTAACCCGGGGGATAAAGTCAATACGCTTACCAAAATCATTAAAATTGTTTCCGGATCGGATGAAGAAGCGCTCCGGGAAATTTCCGATGTTTACGGCTCCATCATTGAAGCCGGCGTGCATGAAGCCGAGTCCATTAAAGTGGCTGAAGCTGCCAAGGTAATTGAAAACTCCCAGCGTGATATTAATATCGCCTTCATGAATGAGCTTTCCATGGTGTTTAATAAAATGGATATTAATACGAAAGCTGTGCTGGAAGCTGCCGGTACAAAGTGGAATTTCCTGAAGTTCACCCCTGGCCTCGTCGGCGGCCATTGTATTGGAGTGGACCCGTATTATTTCACATATAAAGCAGAGCAGCTTGGTTATCATTCGCAAATTATTTTGTCCGGCAGAAAAATTAATGATGACATGGGTAAATATGTGGCAAGCAACATTATTAAAAAAATGATCAAGGCCAAGCAGGAAATCGATGGCGCGAAGGTTGCCATTTTCGGCCTGACATTTAAGGAAAATGTCGGGGATGTGAGAAACACACGCGTGATTGATATTATTGATGAGCTGAAGGAATACGGTGTGAATGTAATCGTGTATGATCCGGTTGCCGAAGTGGAAAATGTGTATCGTGAGTTCGGCATCGAGCTGGCCTCCAAAGATGAACTGCAGGATTTGGATTCGATCGTGATGGCAGTGCCGCATAATGAATTAAAAGAAGAATTTGATTTGGACAGGCTTGAGACGTTATTTAAAAACGACAGAAAAGTGCTTGTTGATATTAAAAGCATTTATGACAGAAAAGAATGTGAGAGAAGAGGATTTCATTATTGGAGTTTATAAAGGCTTGTTCTGCCTTAACGAAATCTAATAGGAAGGCAAAACTCCCTGACTGGATCGCACTTGGGAGTTTTGCTTTTCATTTCCGTGATGTTTTTTGAAAATTGTTAAATATAGAGTATAATAGAGGCAGCCTTTTGGGGTTTGTCTTCATTAATATAATAGGGGGACATATAACGTGGGAAAAAATACATTACAGGAAACAATAGACGAGATTCACGAACAGGCCATTACCATTGATGCGCATTTTGACCTTCTGTTTGATGTAGCTGCACAGCGTGCATTAGGCAGGACAAAGGTGATTGAAACAGATCATCTTCCTGAATTTATAAAAGGCGGCTGGAATGTGATTGTTTCTTCCATTTACCTGGAAGATGCCGACCTTCCGGAGAATGCATTGCGAAAAGCTCTCCATCAGGTAAGCTGTCTGTACACGGAGCTTGAGGAGTCAGCTGATAAACTGATGCTCTGTAAAGATACTACGGATATTTTGCAGGCAAAGGCAAGTGGAAAAGTTGGCATCATGCTTTCTTTTGAAGGAGTGGAGCCGCTTGGTACAGATATTTCTTTATTAAGGGTATTTTATGAACTGGGCGTTCGGTTTGTCGGGTTAACGTGGAGCAGAAGAAATGCGGCAGGCGATGGCTGTACATTTAAATTTTCCGATCGGCAAATGACGGGCGGCTTGTCGGATTTTGGGCTGGAGGTGCTCAGGGAAGCGGAAAAACTCGGCATGATCATGGATGTGACCCATATTAATGATGAAGGGTTTGAAGATATAATGGCCCATTCCAATCAGCCGGTCATTGCCTCCCACTCGAATGCAAGAGCGGTATCCAATACACCGAGAAACTTAACCGACGCCCAGTTGCAGGCACTTGCAGACTCTGGCGGTGTGGCGGGAATCAATGCGGTCAGTATAATTGCTTCCGTTGAATCGGACAAACCGGATGTGAACACCCTTGCCGATCATATTGGGCACATGGCGGGTATAGTTGGTGTGGAACATATCGGACTTGGACTTGATTTATGCGACTTGTTTACGAAATATAAACCTGACGGGGTCGTCCGGGAAGCATTTGATATCGTCGACAAGCATGGTTCCTTGGGGAGATTGACCTTTGCCCTGTTGGAAAGAGGGTTTGCCAAAGAAGATATCATAAAAATCTACGGCAGAAACTTTATGAAAGTATATGAACGTGTGCTTGGATAAATGGGACACAGGGACAGGTCAGCTGTCCCCCATTTCACCTTTTAAGTTCCCGGCAATTTCTTCTACTTCTTCTATACTTAACTCCGTAACTTCTGCAACCTCTTCTTTTGACATATTTTTTAATAATAGATTTTTTGCCGCTGCCTGCTTACCTTTTTCTATTCCTTCCTTCATACCCTTTTCAAAATATGAATTGGGCAGCCGGTACAAGACCTTTGCTTCATCTTCCGGCAGCTGTTTAATTTTTTCCTGCATTTCTTTCTCCTCCTTGAGGGACACTGGGACAATTCTTTACGACGGGGCGAGCATTTAGCACAGCCCCAGGTATCTGTCCTTCATGTCCATTAACCTTTTAAGTTCCCGGCAATTTCTTCTACCTCTTCTATACTTAACTCCGTAACCTCTGCAACCTCTTCTTTTGACATATTTTTTAATAATAGATTTTTTGCCGCTGCCTGCTTACCTTTTTCTATTCCTCTTTCTATTCCTTTTTCTATTCCTTTTTCTATTCCCTTTTCTATTCCTTCCTTCATACCCTTTTCAAAATATGAATTGGGCAGCCGATGCAAAACCTTTGCTTCATCTTCCGGCAGCTGTTTAATTTTTTCCTGCATTTCTTTCTCCTCCTCATCATCTAATTCAAGATAAGTTTCAAAGAATCCGTATAATAAAGACATCCTGGCCGGATCCAGTTCCATTCGGCTTATCATTCGTAAAAACTCCAATTTCACTTGCACCCGCTCTTCTTCTGTATATCCCATTTTACTTAATAGTGCGGCAGCAGCAGGGTTATCATTTTTAATGAACTCCCGCCAATTTTTCTTAATTAAATGAAGCTGTAAATAGCGAAATCTAATTGGGTGGAGTCCTGTTACATGAATATCAAATTGTTCTGGTACCTGTCTCTTATCATTATAACTGAAAACTGCAATTGGCAATATGGGCTTGCGGTGTTTTTCATAAAGGCGGCTGTAGTAAATGAACATTCTTTCATGGAAGTCCTTTTCATATGAGGCCTGGGGTTCAATATGGATGTGGATAATCTGATGTTTAGCTTTTAGCTTTACTTCAGCAAGGATGTCTATACGGCGCTTTTCGCCGATTATGATATCTGTAAATACTTCCTGATCCAGAAATTTTACAGTGGAGAAATTTATTTCTCTGTAAACCAATGGAAAAAATGCACCGATAAATTCCTTGAAAAACGTTTGAATCAGTTCTTTGAATAGCCTGTCATGGTCAGTATAAAGTGACTTTTTCTCAAAAATTATTGTTGCTTTTTTTGTAGTTATCAATACCTCCATCCATCCCTTCCAGAATTTTAAATTAATTTTAACATTTAAAAATCTCTTGTCAATAGAAACGCAATAAACAAGAAGAAGGCATAAAAAGTTCCCCTTAAGACAAAACAGATTTTTATTTTTTAATCTGTCTACCTTAAGGGGAGCATTTCAAATACTGCCTATCGTGCCTTCTTTTTTACAATACTAAAATGTCTTCATTACTGAAGTAATTGGGACAGCAAACCTGTCCCTGTGTCCCCACAAGTGGGACAACGTGCCTGTCCCTCAGTCCCACTTTGCAATTAGGTATTCTGCGTGTTTTTTCAAGGTGTTTGCTGCTTTTTCTGTTATCATATTATTTCTTTCGAATACATTGAGCAGTTGGTGCAGGCCAGGCATGTGCTGTACTGCTTTATCGAGCTGATCATTGTCTGCGTAATGGCCGACTGCTGTCAGATGCAAACTTAAAGCGCGTGCGGTTGCTTCATTTGCAATTTCTCCCGAGGCGGTAAATGCCTCGATTATGCTTTGCATATTGGCAACGCTTGTTTCCCGCTCAATCGTTACATTCTCCACTGTCTCAAACCCGGCAAGATCAACCACTTTAAATTCGAATTCATTTGTGCCGAGCTCCAGGTTTAATGAAATATCCTCGACTGTTTCATCAAATCCGTTCTCACCATATGGCATGGAGAGGTCATGGTTGAAAACATGGTTGTCATCTACAAACAGATTAATTTCGTCAAAATTATCCTGGATCGCTGCTGAAACGGCAACAGCCGCCTCTTCTGTTTTCTCCGGCGCTGTTATTTCCAATGCTGCCGGTGTGGTATCCACAAAGTATCTGCGGGCAAAAGATGACTCATTGCCTGCGTGATCCACTGCCTTAACCTGCCGGGTATAAAAACCATCTTCTTCATGTGCTACCGTGAGGGAAAATTCATAGCGATCTTCTTCTTCGTTATAAACAAGATCTGCTTCTTGTCCATCCACAGTTACTGTATTTATACCGGTATCATCTGTAACATAGCCGGAAAATTCAACATCCCTGTCTGTTTCAACTCCCAGGAATTCAGGTGTTGTGAGACGAAGATCCGGTGGCGTGGTGTCAGCAGGTCCTTCTGCTTCCATTTCTTCTTCCGCACTGTTTCCGGCATAGTCAGCGGCAATGACCGTGATGGTTGCACCGTCTTCCAATTCAGATGTAAATTGATGTTCGGTTTCCCCTTGTACATAAGGTTCTTCCAGGACAGGCTCCCCGTCCACATAAACTTCCCAGTATGCAAGTCCGCTTCCTTCTTCATTATCGCTTGCATCTACTGTTACCACTTGTTCTTCTGCATCATATTCGGCTGTTAATTCCGGTGCTGTTACATCCAGTTTTACCGGCAAAGTCAGTGACTGCCATTCAGCACCTTCATAGTCAATGACTGCTTCTGCCTGCAAATAATATTGACCTTCACTTGCAAGCTCTCCATTAATCTTTCCATCCCATGCTCTTTCACCGGACAAAGAATAAAGCGGGCCTCTTCCACTGTCATAGTAATTTTTTCTCAGGTTGGATTCCAGCCTGATCGTGCGAAGTATTTCCCCGTCTTCATCCAGCACGTTAAACTTGGCGTCTTTGGCATTCCTCAGGAGTGAGAACATAAGCAAAGCATCATCCTGTTCGCCATCTCCATTTGGCGAGAAGGCAATTTTTTCCGGATCAATGGCTCCTGTTGCGAGATCCTCCCCGAGGAATCCATAGTCTCCTTCTCCAAGGTGGGTAACAACACCTGTCATGCCATAATACGTGTCCGCATCCCACATAGGTTCATCAAAAATTGGTGCAGCGTCCCAGTCTCCTTTAAATCCGGCATACGGCACTGTCAGCTCAGGGTTCATGTCTGTCGGATCAGTCAGTGTCACGAAACCTTCCAGCCAGTATCCATTTGTAAATATTTCAGTGAGAGACTCGTCCACACTGCTTACATCGATGGTTACTTCAAATGTCACGGTATCATTTGCCGGTACTTCAATTGTACTTACAGATTCACCATTTACGGTGGCAAGCTCGCCAAGATCATTAGCGCCAAACATATTCGGTGCAGTAACAATAACACCTCCGCCATCTACAGGCGTGTCTGTCTGTGCATTTGCTTCCACTTCATACGTAACTGCTTCATCCGTAAAGTTTTCGGCAGTTAAGGAAAAAGTCACTTCATTTTCCGTTACTTCTCTTAATGACACTTTTGCTTCATTTGTTTCGGATTCAGTCACAACTACCGGTGTGGATAATGCAGCATGCAATTGCATTAACCCGGCACCTTGACGTCTCGGTGAAACAAAGGCGCCGTCAAATTCCACTTTTTCCGAGGTATTCATCATGATATTTTTTGTCAGGTTCACACGGTCTGCGTTTGCATAGCCAAATTCCTCATCAATCCGTTCCAATACCAGGGCGGCTCCGCCTGCAACATGTGGTGCAGCCATGGATGTACCGCTCATTAATCCGTATTCGTTATCATTTAATGTGGAAAGGATTTGGCCGCCCGGTGCAGTGATTTCCGGTTTGAAATCCAAGTTCGGTGTAAGTCCCCAGGACGTGAATGCACTCATCTTTCCGGCATCCGGATTATCGATCATTGCGGAATCACCGGAAAAAGTGAATGTCACATCCTGCCCATCGCGGATGGCTGCAACCAGTTTGTCCCCATCACTTTTCAGCATAAACAGCTGTGGTATCGTAATCTCCGGATCTGTAGCCATATTTACAAGCCCATCTTCATTGTTATAGACGATCACTCCGGCAGCTCCTGCATTTTGTGCATTAAGTGCTTTTGTGACAAAATCCAGTTCTCCACGCTGGATGAGTACAAATTTTCCGTCAGCATCTGTAAAATCTTCCGGATGCCCCAGTCCTGCTTCGGTAACTTCAAATGAAGAACCGTCTTCAGGCGGGTTTGTGTTTCCGGCAGACAGGAATGCAGCTGTTCCAGTTTCCTCACCGTATGAATATGCCACGGCATCCACTTCCATGAAAGTATTTTCAAAGGAGGATACCTGCAAAGAATCATACGCTACCCCGGGTGATCCGCTGACACCATAGTCAGGATTTGAGGCATATGGATAAAAGAAACCATCGCCAAATAATGCGGAGTTGCCTCCTGAAATAGACATCAGAATGCCATTATTTACTGCACGGGTTACCGCTTGCTGTTCCGGAGATTCAGGATCCACAAAGCCCGCTGTTGAACCTAAACTCATGTTCAGCACATCAGCCCCTAGTTTTATCGCATCATCAATGGCTTTAATGTAAATATCGCCATAGGTGGATTGCATATCGGGATCATTTCCGAACACTTTCAATGCCAAAAGCTGTGCTTCCGGTGCAACACCCAGGATTCCTCCATTTTCTTCATCTCCATTGGCAGCAACCGTTCCGCCGACATGCATGCCATGGTAGTTGGCATTTACATGAATTTCACGGATCTCATCATTTTCATCCATGTAGTTGTAGCCATACGGTACTTTTTCAGTATAATAGCTTCCCGGCAGGTCTTCCTTGTCAATGACCGTATTGACGTAGTCCTCGGTCAGTGCACCTGTTTCGTTATCGGTAAGAACCATGTCCCGGTGGCTCGGATCGATCCCGGAATCAATGATGCCGACAACCATGCCTTCCCCTTTATATCCATAATCCCGCCAAACTTTTTGTGCTTCGACTAACTCTTTACTGTATTTCATTTCCGGTTCCACAATTGGACGTTCGTATTCATTTACAATATGTACCGATTTTACACTTGGAATATCTTTTATACTTTCAATATCCCCCTGCTTTACTTCGGCACTAAAACCGTTCACTACCGTCGTGAACTCCTGCAGATAGTCAGCTTCTACCTGCTTTCCTTTCATTTCGTCCTTAATGATTTCCTGCTTTGCTTTTGCTTCTCTTTCCATCTGCAGTTTTTCATTTTCTGCAAGACTGTTAAATGTCATGCCTTTCTTTGTTGCGATTTCAATCGGTGCTTCATCATCTACTTCCACGATTACGCGCAGCTTTTTATTCGGGTCCTCTGTTTCTTTTAATTCGCCGGATAGCAGATTTGGTCTCTCTTTCAACTGCTGCGGCAAGGCTTGTCCTGCTGCACTGACAAATGAAAAATTACTGAGCACTAGTAAAATTGCCAAAAATATAAATCCAATTCTTTTAATCATAAACTTCCCCCTATTATAGATTAATAGATGCTGAGAATATCGGTTTGATGCAAAGTGACCCCCTTCCCCTGAATAACTTAGGTCTTAATATTCAGATATCATAATCATACAAAATTTTCGGGAACGGAGACAGAGCCAAAGGTCATGGGGAAATTGGTGCAATTTTTGTTCTGTTTTCGACAAAAATCGATAAATTTATTGGTATAAAATGGGTTAATAGTCCTGGTGGTGTGTTGTCAGGGGTTGTCATTCATGGAAGAAAGCGGGCATTAAGTGTTACCGGTTTTGCAGTGATTCACCGGCGAACTCAAGGTCGGAGCAATTGTTCTTTTTGGCGGATGTACATAGAGAGGGTAACGATATCCCAAAGCCGCCAAATATGAGGAAGGACATAAATATTAATATTGATCAGGTTTTTACATGCTGGTGAGAGCGAGTGGGGATATTTCCTGACCGTTCGTTGATCGATTTGCACGATCAGTTGACGAATGAGGTAAGTTTCTATACGTTCGTTGCCTCAGCCACCCGATCAGTTAACGAAGCAGCGGAGGTTCTCTCCGTTCGTTGCCTCATTCACACGATCAGTTAACGAATCAGATGAGTTTCTCTCCGTTCATTGCCTCAGCCACCCGATCTGTTAACGAAGCAGGGGAGTTTTTCCCCGTTCATTGCCTCATTCGCACAATCAGTGAACGAAGCAGGGGAGGTTCTCCACGTTCGTTGCCTCATTCGCACAATCAGTGAACGAAGCAGGGGAGGTTCTCTCCGTTCATTGCCTCATACACCCGATCAGTTAACGAAGCAGATGAGTTTCTCCTCGTTCGTTGCCTCATCCACCCGATCAGTTAACGAAGCAGGTGAGTTTCTCCTCGTTCATTGCCTCATCCACCCGATCAGTGAACGAAGCAGGTGAGTTTCTCCTCGTTCATTGCCTCATTCGCACAATCTGTTAACGAAGCAGGTGTGTTTCTCCACGTTCGTTGCCTCATTCGCACAATCAGTGAACGAAGCAGCGGAGGTTCTCTCCGTTCATTGCCTCATACACCCGATCAGTTAACGAAGCAGATAAGTTTCTCCTCGTTCATTGACTCATCCATCCGATCTGTTAACGAAGCAGGGGAGGTTCTCCACGTTCATTGCCTCAGCCACCCGATCAGTGAACGAAGCAGATGAGTTTCTCTCCGTTCATTGCCTCATACACCCGATCAGTTAACGAAGCAGCGGAGGTTCTCTCCGTTCATTGCCTCATCCACCCGATCAGTGAACGAAGCAGGTAGGTCCCTCCCCGTTCGTTGCCTCATTCACTATACTCAGCAACATTTAATAACTGCTTCCAACCAGCTTCCCGGCTGGCTAGTTTTCAGTATCCCGTTTCCGCTTTTTTTTAAATACGCTCCCCAGCATGTCGAGCATTGGCCGTTTTCCGCCCATGACCAGACCCATGATTTCTGCAAGAATATGCAATAATGCCAGCACGAATAATGTAATAATTAATGATGTCGTGATGCTTGCGTTGGAAAATAAAATCGCCATCGTACCGAATAGTGCGCTGAAAATATACAGAATCAGTACTGTTTTCCGGTGGCTGTATCCTTGACGGAGGAGCTGGTAATGGATATGCTTATTGTCTGCAGCCATAATGTTTTCTTTATTATAGGCACGCCTGAGAATGGCAAAAAGCGTATCAAAAATCGGGACGGCGAGCACGATGACCGGAATAATGAAACTGAATAAGGCGATATTTTTAAACAAACCAAGCATGGAAACAACTGCAATCATGTACCCCAGAAAATTAGAACCGGTATCGCCCATGTATATTTTTGCCGGGTAAAAATTATGGTATAAAAATCCCAGGTTGGCGCCGATCAGCACAATGCTTAAATAAGCAACCATCACTTGAACATCTATAATTGCCATAATAAAAATACTGATTAATGCGATTGTCGTGACTCCGGTCGCCAATCCATCCAGCCCATCGATCAGATTAATCGCATTCGTAATTCCGACCACCCAGAGAATGGTAATCAGCACACTTAAAAAACCAAGTTCGATGGTCCCGACAAATGGCAGTGTCAGCCTGTCAATAATCAGCCCGTCCGATATAAGAAATGATGCAGCAATCAGCTGGCCGGTCAGCTTCACGCCGGGCCGGAGTCCATAGCGGTCATCAAGTGCACCGGTAAGGATAATTACGATGGAGCCAAGGATAATTTCCGGCAGGTTGGGATGGCTTGGAAATAAATAGAGCAAACCAATTAAAAAACCTGCAAAAATAGCAAGTCCGCCTAAACGCGGTGTTACCTTTGTATGTATTTTCCGATGATTGGGGAAATCAACAGCTCCCCATTTTATCGCGAGTTGTTTCACCGGAAAAGTTATGAAAAAAGCGGATATAAGTGCAATCATGAATGCAATTGCTAAATCGGCAAAATTAAACATATTTTTCTCCTGCAATCCTGTTGTAAGTTGGCATAGCTGTTGTTTCTCTTAGTAATTGACTTAAATTATAGCGAAGTTTGGGGAGGTTTAGCAAATTTTTGTGGATTGAGCCGGCAATGAAACTATGGTAAAATTTATATGCTTTTAAGCATGCTTTAAGCAGAATACTTTTTTTAAGCACGCGGATGATTATCCTATGGAAAAGGAGGTTGTAATTTTGCCTTACCTATTTGTCGCAGCTGCTGCACTCGCAGTCATTCCTATTTTAATATTGTTTAAAATAAACGTGGAAAAATTAAAGGAGAATCCCGAGGAGCGCGGAAAAGTTCAGACGAATTTCATGATTGGCGTTGCCGTAAGTGAAATTATTCCGATTATTCTTATTGTTTTTGCGTTTATGAATTCGGAGGCTGTAAATACCGTAGAAGAACTGTACTTACCGGGAATTATTATTATGTTCATTATGCTGTTTTCCGTTTTCTTTATCTTCCTGCAGAAAAATGTCGGCACCGAACCCGCAGCAAAAACAGTGATTAATGCATTTTCATTAGTGAGTATTCCACTCTCCACTGCCATTCCATTCATGTCATTGATTGGATTGTTTATCATGGTGCCATAAAAGGAAGGCTGGATGTTCCAGCTTTCTTTTTTTATACATTAAGTAAATATAAAATTTCAACATTTGCTGTCGGTGGGAGGATAACTGCTGTACCGCAGTCCCAAATGTCTTTGATAGGATGAGGAATTGCTGTACCGCAGTCCCAATGAAGTGGATTTGGGGAAGCCAATATAAAATATCACATTCACTAACAGACGCATGAATGCAGTTTTACTATTGTAAAATTCCACACTATATATCTTTCTTTTCTATAGAAAGGACACTATACTCAAAGAGAGAAAACAAATACGTTGGAAAGGTGTATGGAGGATGACAAAACAAGCAGCCACTGCCCGAGTATGTATGATGGCCGGGAAAATAATGCTGGAATGCGGAGCGGAAACCTACCGGGTGGAAGATACAATGAACCGGATTGCCAATGCCTACGGGCTTAAAAATGCGCAAAGCTACGCCACACCCACCGGTATTAATTTTTCCCATGAGAATCAGGATATGACATATTTTCGCCGGGTCACCTCAAGGGCTACGGATTTACATAAAATTGCAGAAGTAAATGATATTTCACGAAAAATAACAGCCGGTGAATTAAGCGTATCCGAGGCCAAGCTGCAGTTGAACAATATTTCCCAGGCGAAATTAACCTTTCCGGCCTGGCTGCAAATTGTCGCAGCAGCTTTTGTAAGCGGCAGTTTTGCCATTATGTTTGGCGGCAGCTGGGGGGATTTTCTTCCTGCTTTTCTTGCCGGGGGACTTGGTTTTGCCAGTATGTTATTTTTTGATAGGCTGGTGGAGATTCGTTTTATTGCCGAGTTTTTTGCATCCTTCGTTATTGGGCTGGCAGCCGTAATTTCTGTCCATTACGGCTTCGGCCAGGCACTTGACCGGATTATTATCGGTGCTGTCATGCCGCTCGTCCCCGGCCTGCACATTACCAATGCAGTGCGTGATTTAATGATAGGCCATTTAGTCGCCGGGCTTTCCAAGGGAGTGGAAGCAGTCCTGACTGCCTTTGCGATAGGCGCCGGAGTTGCTGTAGTATTTGCATTTTTATAGCGGTGTGCAACGAAGTCAATTGGTAACTGCATGGAACGTGAGCAGGTTCCTTATTCAGGCTGTCGCAAAATCTGATTGCTGCTGAACTTGAGATGAGGATATGACATTCTTACAGTCGGATGCAGCTCGAATCTAAGTCAGGCCCGCAAAGGGAATGGACCACTAAATACGCTCCAGCAATATAATGAACCCGCATCGTTTCCCATCACACTAAAAGAGGTGTTTTTCATGACTGTTTTTACCCATGTAATTACAAGTTTTATTGCAGCAGCCGGGTTCGGTGTTTTATTTAATGCGCCAAGGCAGGCACTTATTCAATGTGGTCTTGTCGGCATGTTTGGCTGGATATTGTATTTTTTCCTTACAAAAGAAGGTCTCGATGTCGTGCCTTCCACCATTTTTGCTGCGATGCTTGTTGCAGTACTGAGCCAGTTATGCGCAAAATTATTTAAAACACCTGTCATTATATTTAATGTTTCCGGAATCATTCCGCTTGTTCCCGGCGGGATCGCGTATGATGCGATGCGGCATTTTGTGGAAAATGATTATACTGCAGCTGTCCAGCTTTCCACCCAGGTGATGCTTTTGGCCGGCGGAATTGCGATTGGTCTGATGTTTGCCGAAGTGGCAAATCAGGTTATCAAAAAGACCGGGGAGTGGCTCGGACCATAAAGGGACATGTGATCCATTGTAATGCACACCCTTCCTCAAGAATTTGTGAGTGTACTTTAATGCTTGCCTCAGCGTAAAGAAGTGAAACTTTCATGCACATGTCCCACCGTAAAAGCTTTCATACTCGCTCCACTGTTAAGATCTGGGGACTGCACTTAAATCCCGGCCTGCCGTTAAGATTTTTTACTTCCCGGGTTTTGCCGTAAGACCACTCATGCAATATTCCTGTTCACTGGATTTGTCTTTCGAACATCCCCGCATCAGCCGGTTTCTGTTCTTCCATATGGATTCTTTGAGCAGGGAGGGCAATGGTTACGTTTTCACTTTCCAGTAAATCATAGATATGCAAATTAATTTCTTCTTTTACTGTTAAATATTTTCCCCAATCTGTTGTTTTCGTGAAAAAGTATAAGAAGATATCTGCGCCATATTCTTTATATTCATCGAAATTCACAAAAATGGTTTCCGGATGAATTTCCGGATGATTTTTTAACAAATATTCGACCTGCCTTACAATTGTTTCTATTTTTTCCCTTGGCGTTTCATAAGCAAGGGTTAAATTAAAGGTAATTTGTCTTTTTCCCATTTTGCTCCAATTTGTGATTGGCTCGTTGGATAATGTTGCATTTGGAACCGTAACAAGTGCTTGAGCAAATGTCCTTACTTTTGTGCTCCTGAACGAAATATCTTCCACCGTTCCTTCCACACTTGGCGTTAAAATCCAATCCCCAATGGTAAAAGGCTTCTCCGTAATAATGATAATACCGCCGAACATATTTGCCAGGGCATCTTTGGCTGCCAGGGCAAAAGCGAGCCCGCCTATCCCTAAACCTGCAACAAAACCATTCACATCATAACCGAACTCTTGTGCAATAATGCTGAAGCTAATGGCAATAATAACAATCCTTAATGCCCGGGAAAACAAGGGAATGAGAATCTCATCGATGTTCATATGATATTTTTTATTTATTTTGGAAAAGAGGGCGGATGAGGATGAGGAAAGATTGTATAGTCCCCAGCTTATCATAAAAATGACACCCGACTTAAGTATATGAATCAGCAGATCGTTCGATTGTGCCAGAAACGGAAAATAACCAACCGCAATATACGCCCCGGCGATTAAAATAATCCCCTGAATCGGCAGTGAAAATGAGGCATGCAGCTGGTTAAAAAAACCATTTAGTTTCCTACCTCCCATTTTTAACAAAAATATAAATACATATTTCGTTATGTATTTTCGCAAAAAGAAAAACAGCACCAGTATTGTCAGTAATATTGTGAAATCAAGCAAATATTCATGAGAAATTAACGCTTCCCAGGACATGCCGCACCTACCCCCATTAACAGCCTGTACATCATAAGTATTCTTTCCGCCCGATGATTATGACCGTGTGATGCACTGTGTCGAATAGTCAGTAGTTTAGAAAATATGGAAGATCTACTAAAATTATCTATTACGTTCAAACTCACCCGGAAGTGCAGAATGTTGCCCCAAACAAGAATAAAATCGCACAATATACACAATTCTTGCCGCATCACAAAAAGCTTGTCCTCAAATGCAAAAAATTGCTCCATCCACCATGCACCTTGTTAAAGTTGCACCATACTTCATCCGATTCTCTCCCAAACCCGCCCCCTTCCGCCAGCTCCCATCACTAAATAAAAAAGCTCCCCACCTTCCACAGGTGAAGAGCTCCGGCTCTTAAGCCTTTTTATTCTTCCTTTTTACAATTTTTGCTGTCAAATCATCAAATAAGCTGTAAATAACCGGGATCAGTATTAAAGTGAACATACTTGAAACTGTCAGTCCGAAGATGATTGTCACTGCCAGCGGCTGCTGCATCTCGGCACCTTCTCCCAGGGCAAGGCCGAGCGGCACCATGGCCAGGATCGTTGTCAATGTTGTCATTAAAATTGGACGCAGCCTGCTTGCTCCGGCTTCCACTATTGCTTCGTACCGTTCTTTTCCTTTGCGCCTTAGAATATTGATGTAATCCACCAGTACGATCGAGTTGTTCACGACGATACCGGCGAGCATGATAATCCCGATAAAGCCTGGAATGCTTAACGGAATGCCTGTAACAAATAGTCCAAGCAGCACGCCAATTATACTGGTTGGCATAGCAAACATAATAATAAACGGAAACAGGAAATTTTCAAATTGTATTGCCATGACAGCATATACTAAAAATATCGAGAAAACCAGCGCGATGGCCAAATCAGTAAATGATTCATTCATATCCTGTGCCTGGCCGCCCATTTCAAAGCTGTACCCTTCAGGCAAGCTCATATTATCCAGTACTTGCTCTACATCACTGACAATGCTTCCGAGATCCCTGTCTACGATATCACTTGAAATATTCATTTGCGGCTGCTGATTTTGCCGTGATAATGCTACCGGTCCAAGTGTTTCTTCAAATTCTGCTACCTCAGCAAGCGGAATAGCCGTTCCGGTCGGCGTCTGGATATTCATATCCTGCAGGTCATTAATCGTGCTTCTTTCACCCTTCGGAAACATGAGGGAAACATCCATTTCCTGACCATCTTCCCGATACTGGGTTGCTACTTGCTGGGTGAATTGCAGTCTGACCTGGCTTAATACCTGTTCCTGGGTTAATCCATACATGGCAGCTGCATCATGGTCCACATGAATATTCATTTGCGGCACGCCATCTGTTGCGGATGATTCCGGGTTAAAAATACCTTCCACCTGTGAAATTTCTTCAATCACCTGCTCTGAAAGCTCATTTACTACCTCATGCTCAGGACCGCTTACCTGAATCTGGATAGGGTCCCCCAGACCCATTCCGCCATCCAGGGAATTCACGGTAATTTCGGCTCCGGCGATATCCCGGAAATCCTCATCCATGTCCCTGGCAATTTCTGTCGTCGATTGATCCCGCTCCCCTGCCGGTATCAGCTGCATCGTATAAGTTGCCTGATTTCCGGTGCCAAAGCCTGCAGAACCAATGGTTACAAAACTCGTTTCTATAAATGATTCATAGTCTTCCAGTCTCTCATTTACCTGTTCCACCATTCCCTCGGTGTACTCCAGGGAGCTTCCCAGCCGGGTTTCCACCCGGATCTCCATTTGTCCCTGGTCTGCCGCCGGAATAAATTCAGCTCCAATCATTGGCACAAGGGCCAGACTGGCTATGATCGCCAAAATAGTTCCGGCAATGGTTGTTTTTCTGTATTTAAGCACACGCCTCAATATACCCTTATATTTTCCTGTAGTCCATCCAAGCAGACGGTCAAACCAATAGCGGCGCCCCGAAGCTCCATAAATTTTCCGGAGCATTTTTGATGACAGCATGGGCACAAGGGTAATTGCCACCACCAGGGAGGCGATGAGCGAGAAGGAAACTGCCAATGCCAGTGGTGTAAATAAATCTGAAGCAATACCTCCCACGAACACAATCGGCAAAAACACAACCAATGTTGTTGTCGTAGATGCAATTATCGCAGGCGTTAATTCAGATGCCCCCTCGATTGCGGCTTCTTTTAAACTATAGCCGCGCTGCCTGTACGTAAATATATGTTCAAGAATAACGATCGAACTGTCCACTACCATCCCGATACCAAGCGCCAGACCACCCAGGGTCAGAATGTTCAGCGTTTCCCCGGTAAAATACAGCATGGCAAACGCAGAAATAATTGCGATTGGAATAGATAATCCTATGACAAATGTAGCTCGAAGGCTTTTTAGAAATAACAACAGAACAAAAAAGGAAATGGCTCCACCGATTATAATATTTTGAACTACTGAATCAATGGACAGCTGAATAAATTCAGAAGTATCGATAATCACTTCCAAATTTACGTCTGCCGGCAGATTTGCCTGGATTTCTTCCATACTTTCCTGAATAGTTGTTGCTACATTTACGGTATTGGCATCTGTCTGTTTTAAAACAGATAGAACAAGCGCGGGCTCACCATTGACTAATGTGACATTTGACTCTTCCTTGTAACTGTCCCGTACTTCAGCTACATCCTCTACGTGAATGGCGGTACCCGCTTCATTTTGAACAATCGTTTGTTTAATATCATCTATGGAGTCAAACTCTCCTGAAACACGAAGCTGCAGATCCTGATTTCCTCGTTCCACTGTGCCCACGGAGCCGGATTGGTTCGTACTGTTTAAAGCCTGAATAATATTTTGGGCGGTAACACCATATTGATCCAGGCTGGACTGGTCGAGAACAAGTTGAATCTCCCTGTCCCGGCCACCTTCAAGCGTGACAGAACCTACCCCTTCCTGCCGTTCAAAGAAAGGCACAACCTGATCATCGGCAACTTCTGTTAAATTTTCTGCATTGTCTCCGGTAAGGCCAACCCAGATTACCGGCAGCTGGTCCGGATTAAAACGCATAATATTCGGTTCGCCGGCCTGCTCCGGCAGCATTCCTGATACTTGATCCACACTTTCCCTGATATTCAGTAAAGCCTGGTCCAGATCGGTATCTGTGTCAAACATCATGACAACCAATGAAGACCCCGGCTGTGACTGGGATTGAACCATTTCAATTCCCTCTACGGTACTGACTGCAGATTCAATTGGTCTGCTTATTAAATTTTCAACATCCTGCGGCGCTGCTTCTTCATAGGATGTGGCAACTACTGCTATTGGAAGTTCAATATCCGGAAATAGATCAACGGCCAGGTTGCGAAACGAGACAACGCCAAGTGCAATAATGGCAAGTACAATCATGATCACGCCAACAGGACGTTTTACGGATGTTTTCACTAGCTTCAACGTTTATTCCCCTTTCGTCACATTCACCTGGGCGCCGTCTGTCAGTGTCAGCTGGCCGGCCGTCACTACCTGATCTCCAGCTTCAATGTCCCCTTCAAGTGCTGTTTTTTCTGATTGTGTTTCCTGAACGGTTACTGTCTTGCGGATTGCTTCCCCATCGACCACCACATAGACATAAGTTTCCTCCGACTCCTCCATCACGGCCTCTGTCGGTACAATAATCGTATCTGAAACAAGCGTTTCATCCACGGCAATTTTGGCAACCATACCAGGTAAAAAGTCATCGTCATCATTTTCCACTTCTGCTTCAACAGGATATAAACCGGTATCATCCGGCATGTTTCCAACCGAAGTAATGTTCCCTTCAATTTCCTGTCCATCTATAGTAATGTTTACTGTATCATCTTTTTCAAAAAGTGCCAGAACCTTTGAAGTTACGCCTGCTGTTATTTTCAATGTTTTAAAATCGGCAATGACAGCGAACGGTTCTTCATTCGTCACCATATCTCCTTCTGAAAAATTCAGATTGGTGATTCCCCCTTCCCGGTCAGCTCTGATGTTTTGCAATCCTGCCGGGGTATCAAGGGTCGCAATGAGATCATCCTCTTCTACGCTATCCCCGTTTTCCACTTCCAGCGTATCAATTTCTCCCGGCGTTTCTGCCATTACCGGTGTCGTTTGGTTTGGTTCGGTTCTCCCATACACGGTGTTCACAGCGGTTAAACTGCCTTCTTCCGCTTCGTCAATCTCGACCGGAACAACCCTTTCCTCCTCTTCTTCTGTTTCTGTTTCCTCATTATCCTCATTACAGGCAGCCAAAAACACGACCACCATAATAGCTGCCATACTCCATAGCAATTTTTTCATTTTTCGTTTGTTCTCCTCTCAACTATGTATCATGAGCCTATTGTTCATACGTACTGCATCAGGGTGATGTTTCATTTTTTTGCTTCAGGATGTAAGTAATTCAACATCCCAGATTTCTGCAAGCTGTTTGCACTCTTCCTGTAATTCCTCCATCTGTGAAAAATGCGCCAGCAGTCCCTGGATAATTACAGGATTATACGTTTCTTTATTCGTTTCTGTTTGCAGTGCGGCAACTGCTTCCTGTAATTGCTTCCGTTTGTTATCGCTGATCGTCAGCTGATCTAGTTTATTTAAAAGATTGGCAAGCGGCTTTTCTATTTCTTGACGAGCAGCATGGGCAAGGGGCTCTTCCGCCTTTCTGTTCATTCCATAAACTACGTCATCCAGCCGGGAGATGATAAATGTACCTGCCCTTGTTTTATCCACCTCCACATCATTGAATACAACCCATTTAAAATAGGCATTAAGAAGTCCATCAAACTGGATAATTGTATCCAGCAGCAAATTACCCTGCTGCTTTTCGCCATAGATGGAAAGAATCATCTCTTCCATCCAGTTAAAATTATATTCCTTGATCTCGTGGATCAGTCTATTAATATCTTCTCCAATGGAGATATTTTCCCTGACATGCATTCTGAAAAAATCTTTATAACTGTCTACGAAATCCATCAGCACAGTAATTTGCTTTGCTAAAATTTTTCTTGGAGGCAAGTTTTCCTGCTTTACCCTTTCCATCCTTTCCGTAAGCTGCTTATAAAAATACTGAAAAGCCTTCGCGATAAACTCTTCCTTTGATTGAAAATAAATATAAAAACTTCCCTTGGAAACACCTGCTTCTGCAGCAATTTCCTGAATGGAAGTATGATAATAGCCTTTACGTGCAAATAATTTTATTCCAGCCTGGATCAGCTGCATTTGTTTATCGTTCATCATACCACCTGTTTTTTTTTATTTAGCCGCACCGGGAAATGTAATACAGATCCGGCAGGGATATCGCCCGGCATCATAGTGACTTACCGGTCAGTCACATAAAATTATTATTATCTCACTTTTTCATCTTACACTTTTCAGGCACGTGTTACAACCAATATATTGTGACAATCCCCTGATTATGAAGTACCTCCTGAAGGACCGCGGGGTATAACGTTTATTCTGCTGAAAATGACCGGCCGGTTCAAATGGACGATGACCTGGCTCGTGCGTTTATACTGCATGTCAAACGCAAATTCCGAGATATTAACGAAAAGCCCTGTACCATCGTAAAATGAAATATAAGTTTTATCATCCCGCTGTTCATAGGATTTAATATGATGATAGGCCAGCCACACACAATCCTTTTTCCTCGTTGAGGTTGTCGGAATCATATAAAAGCCTTTCTCCGGACTAACGGGAATGGGCAATTTTCTTGCTGATTTTAAAATACTTTGAACTGCCGTTTTTCTGCCTTCCATCGTTGTTCCATAGATCAGACAATTATGTTCAATGATTTTCTCCGGTTTATGTAAGACAAATCGTTCTCTTTCCCCTTCTAATATCCATGAACGGTAATAGGAAGATTCTTTATGCATAATAGCCTTTGTTTGATAGGTAATCGTGTATACTAAATTTGACCCTTTTCCCATCTCTGTTCCCTCCCAAAATTTTTCCCGGCTCCTTATGG
The DNA here is from genome assembly GCF_010994035.1 of Virgibacillus aidingensis. Classification (GTDB taxonomy): domain Bacteria; phylum Bacillota; class Bacilli; order Bacillales; family Amphibacillaceae; genus Virgibacillus_N. The sequence goes on along the minus strand of NZ_WIXN01000020.1, from coordinate 5,489 downwards.
GACTATTTTACTATATTTTAACTGTATTAGGAAACAATCTTTTGAAAAAATAAACATTAAACCTCCAGCAATGGTTATCATTTCCTATGTTATAATGATTGGCAGAAGTCATTTAAATGGAGGGTTTGTATGGATATTGCAGCATTGTCCGCAGTCATGTCCAACCAGCAGGTACGCTCAGAGGCCGGTTTGGCTGTAATGAACAATGTAAAAAAAGTCATGGAGCAGGATGGTTCCCGGCTTATAGATATGCTGAATCAAGCGAATCCGGCCGCAGTCCATCCTGCTAAAGGCAATCGGATTGATATCAAAGCGTAAATAAAGATTTGGAAGTGCTCATAAGGCCGTCTTATGGGCATTTTTTTATGGGAGAGAATATCAGTTACATTGTTGGATCGTTTATTTATGCGCGGGGTGATGAAAAATTCAACGTTTTCCTGCAAATAAAAAGCAGAACATGCCTATGTATAGGTATTGTTCTGCTTTTTGTTTTTTATTGATTGCCAGTACCGCCGTTGCCGTCCTGGTTCTCAAACTCTTCCTCAAGGTCCTGGTCTTCAGGGTCATCGGTCATCTCACCGGCATCATCCTGCTCATCGTTCATGCCGCCGTTGCCCTCATTATCCTCATCCGGGTTCAATGGCGCCCCGTCATCATCTTCAATTAAAGGTGCTTCATCATCTGCCGGGTCATTGCCATCGTCAGTACCACAGGCTGCAATGATGGATAGTGCTACGAAAGGTATTCCCAATTTAAGCAAAAGTTTTTTGTTCATAGTGTATTTTCCTCCTTTATAATGTATTCTATCGCCATTAGCTTAACCATTTATAAAGAAGTGATACTTTATTTTGCTATTTTCTTGAAAAACTTTCTAATACGAGGGCTCATCTAATTCCCCGTGAAGTCGTTGGAAATATAATTAATGGTCCGATACTTATTTAATCGCAAATGTTATTTCAGCCTCACAAGCGGTTTTACCGTCTACTGTCGCAATGCCTTTGCCTTTTCCAATCGGTCCTTTTATGCGTGTGATCTCCACTTCCAGCTGCAGTTGATCGCCCGGTTTTACCTGCTGTTTGAATCTGCATTTGTCCAGTCCAGCCAAAAAGCCGAGTTTTCCTTTATTGGCTTCCATCCCCAGTACACCTATTGCTCCCACCTGGGCAAGCGCCTCGACAATTAACACTCCGGGCATCACCGGGTATTCAGGAAAATGCCCCTGAAAAAAAGGCTCGTTGGCTGTAACATTTTTAATCCCGACAACCCGTTTCCCTTCTTCCATTTCCGTTACCTTATCCACTAAAAGAAAAGGATAACGATGCGGAATCGTTTCTTTAATCTCTTGAATATCCATATCCATCTCTCCTTGTCATATACATTTTTCTGTAACCTGCTCTTTTCCGTTTGAACTGATCCTCTTAATTATAGCAAAGATAGGTTTGATTTATCCTGGAGAAAGGAATATAAAAGGCACAATGAGTTATCATTTCAGCTATAGATAAACAAAATAAGCATCATAGGGAGGATTTTGTATGCTTTGGACCATATTAATCATTCTATTGGTTTTGTGGCTGCTTGGATTTAGCTTTGAAATTGCCGGAAACCTTGTTCACATTTTACTTGTCATTGCATTGGTTGTGTTAATCATTCGCTTGGTGACCGGCAGAAAAGTATGACCGGATTGTTAAAAAGACTAGATGATCCTGCTTTCCAGAATAAACTGCTGTTAAAAAAGCTGATCAACAAAAAATGTTGGTCAGCTTTTTATTTGACTTGGTTTGTATTTATCCGGCTTCAACTGTACAACCGATTTCAATCTATTTCTCCGCAAAGAAGAAAACTGAAATTCGAAAGACACCCCTGCAGATAGTACCGTTACAAACCGATTCCCATCAAGCGTCTCCCACTACAATGTCAATGATATGCTGCCAGGTTTCAACTTTAAGGATATCTGTTGGCGTTCCGTCTCCAATCACGCCAAAGCCAATCATTAAACCTGCAACAAGTGCACCGGCAGCCAGAATCAGGACGACAATAATGCGAAGCCACAACGGAAAGATACGCCTTCTCGGTTTTTTTGCATTCCGTCTTTCTTTGCGCTGTTTTCTTGTTTGTGTTTTTGCGGCCTTTTCCTCCGATGCCCGGCTTTCCCGCCGTTTATTCTCTTTTTTTCTGGCTTTCTTGTACACTTGTCTTGATTGTTTTTCCTCCGCTGCTTTTCCTGTTTGTTTCGTTGACATGTTTGTTTCCCCTTAAACTTCTTGATTAGAAAACCGGCTTATTGCTCCCGGAATTGCTGTGATTTTTGGCACCGGAGCAGTTTAGAATTCATTATACTGACTGAACTGGAGTCCCTGTGCCAAAACTGAACTTAACGAAGCTGATTGATAAGCCCCATCATCTGGTCGCCCATGGAAATAGTTCTGGAGTTAAACTGGTATGCACGCTGTGTCAGCATTAAGTCAGACATTTGTTTAGCAACATCCACATTGGCATTCTCCAATGCACCGTTTTTCAAAAGCTCCTGATTACCGGCTGGTGCCTGCAGAATCTCATCTAATTCAAACCCAAGTTCTGCTGTATCCGGCAAACGAAAATTATTCTCTCCGGCCGCTTCCAAGAGCCTTGGTCTGACTACTTCAGTAATCGTAATATTACCGGCATCCTCTGTTACATTTCCGCGCTGAACTGTTATTTGTCCATTTGGCTGAATTGTTATAGAGTCGAACCCTTCTGCAATAATAATCGGGCCATTTTCGCCGAGCACCGGATTCCCGTCACCATTGGTCAGCAGGACATCCTGATTATCATTTATCGGATTCAAGTAAAAGGATCCGTCCCGGGTGTAGCGGGTTTCCGTATTCCCATTTTCCGTTACCTCTACCTGAAAAAAATAATTTGGCTGCAGGAGAGCAACATCAAGTTCTCTTCCTGTTTCATTTATCGCACCCAATGCCATGTTCATATTCACAGAACCCAGTCTGGCACCTGATCCGATTCTTACACCATCCGGAGTTAATCTCCCTTCCGCATTTTGCGGGTGTGTAACATTATTGATTTGCTGTGTCAAAAGGGAGGAAAAATCCGCTTCACGGCTTTTATACCCGGTTGTTTGACTGTTCGCCAGGTTATTTCCGATTAAATCCAATTTATTTTGCAGCTGGTTCATCGTGACCGCCGCCTGTATCATTGATCTGGACATATATTATACTCCTCCCTTACCCCAGCCGGCCAATTTCCGAAACTGCTTTTCCCAAACTTTCATCATATGCCCGCAGAACGCGCTGGTTCGTTTCAAACATGCGGTACGATTCCATCATCTGGGTCATAGATTGCATAGCGTCGACATTGGATTGTTCCAAAAAGCCCTGCTGGATTGTATAAGCAGCATCATCAGGCACTGCACCTGCATCACCGCTGAATAAATCATCGCCTTCTTTGACAAGTTCATTGGCATTTTCAGTATAGGCAATGCCGAGGGCAATATCCTCACCTTCAAGCTGAAGCACACCGTCCCGGCTCACTTGAAACTCCATCCCGTTTGTCTGGATCGCATCCCCTTCTTCATCAAGCACATAATAGCCTTGATTGGTCACCAAAAAACCAGCGCCATCCACGGTAAAGTTCCCATTTCTTGTATAGCGGACATCTCCCGCCTCATTCTGCACTGTGAAAAATAAACTGCCGGCTTCATCAGGCATTACCCCATTTACGAGTGCCAGATCTGTTGTTATGCCGGTTTCCCTCATATCTCCCTGAATAAAACCAGGGATTGTTTCCTGCACGTAAACTCCGGTGTTTAAAGAGCCGACCGGGTTTTGCAATGGCAAGCTCAAACCGCGGCTGGTTGGTATTTTTTTTGTGCCGATTTCCTGCAAAAGCATCTCCGGAAATGCCCGCAATGCCGCCTGGTCTGCTTTATACCCAGGTGTATTGGCGTTGGCAATATTATTGGACAACGCTTCCTGCTGCCGCTGCTGAGCAATCATTCCGCTCGCTGCCGTATAAAATCCTCGTAACAAGGGAATTCCCCCTTTTTCATAATTTAATAGATATTATGTATAAGCGCATATAATCAAAAAGTCAGGCGAACCCCATTCATTGATTTTTTACATGCGCAAATTTCCCGGGCATACCAGCACGTTTCACCCGGCGTTCGTTTTAACAATTCTTTGTGCTTTTGAGATAGAACCCTTCAGCAAAAGCCTTTGCACTTCAGGTTAAAGACCTTTGCATTCAGGCAGGCAAACTATTTTCTAACTCTGCAAAAAATCGTCTTTAAACAACTTTTTTCCGTTCGATCTTATCTATATTTTCCAGCATTAACCCGGTGCCTGTGGCAACACAGTTCATCGGTTCTTCTGCGATAAATACAGGAACCTTCAGCTCCTCGGCCAACAACTGATCCATGCCGTGTGTCAATGCTCCGCCGCCCGTTAAAATCACGCCGCGGTCAATGATGTCGGCAGACAGTTCAGGCGGTGTACGCTCCAATACCGACTTGGCAGCCTGTACAATTAAATTGACTGATTCCCGTAAAGACTCTTCAATTTCTTCCGAATAGATGGTAATCGTGCGCGGCAATCCGGACACCATGTCACGCCCGCGTATTTCCATTTCTTCTTTTCGCGCGCCCTGGAATACGGTAGCTATATTGATCTTAATGGCTTCTGCCGTACGTTCACCAATGAGCAGTTTGTACTTCTTCTTTATGTATTGAAGAATGTCCACATCAAACTTATCACCGGCCATTTTTATCGATTCAGAGGTCACGATATCACCCATGGAAAGTACAGCCACGTCTGTGGTTCCTCCACCAATATCTACAACCATGTTCCCGCTCGGCTGGAAGATTTCCATGCCGGAACCGATCGCGGCAACTTTTGGTTCTTCTTCCAGATAAACCCGCTTTCCGCCTGATTTTTCAGCAGCTTCTTTAATTGCTTTTTGCTCCACCTTCGTAATATTTGTCGGGCAGCAAATAAGCATCCTCGGTTTCGATAAAAATCCTCTTACATTAATTTTATTAATAAAATGCTTTAACATCGCTTCTGTTACATCAAAGTCTGCAATTACTCCATCCTTGAGCGGACGAATAGCTTCAATGTTTCCTGGTGTACGTCCAACCATCCGGCGTGCAGCTTCTCCGACTTCCAATACTTTTCCAGTATTTCGATCCATGGCAACGACCGATGGTTCATTTAAAACAATGCCTTTTCCTTTAACATGAATCAACACATTGGCAGTTCCAAGGTCGATTCCAATATCCCTAGAAAACATGAGTATGGATCCTCCTAATAATTACTTTCTCACATTTTGACATAATGCCACTAATAATATATTTTACCACAAAATCCTGTAATTAACTGCACTTTCTCCAAAATTCTGCAGAAAATTTGTCTTTTGGCGGTCATATTGTGACACGGGAGTTTGACACTTAATCTATCATAAAAATCGCAAAAGCCTTATAATGGCTTTATTTTTTTGTC
>NZ_WIXN01000002.1 GCF_010994035.1 Virgibacillus aidingensis | reverse complement strand
CTTACAATGACATCATTCATATTGGTGAATACGTCCCCCACCAGTGAAGCAAACACCTCATACATCAGATTACGAACGGTTTCTTCAAAATCAATAAGATTGTCTGTTTGGTGTATTAATGTGTATAATTTTGATATAATAGTATTCATGAAGAGGCCTCTTTCTAAATGTATTTGCCGTGGTAAGCATACATTTATGATAGAGTGCCTCTTCTTTTTTGGCTAGGATTTTGTAGAATTATCACCGAGAACTATTTTACACATACTAACACTTTAGGACTTATAGAAAAAAGCAATACCGCGGCGATTATAATTAACGTCAGCAGTTCACTCCCGAACTGAAGATGGAAGTGTACCACTTGAAACAAAAGCAGCAACATGCCATACAGTTATAATTGCACGTATGGCGTGTGTAATTATTTCTCCCCGTTGGTTTCCATTTATCTGAAATTGTACCTTTTCAACGGCGCTGCGTTGGCGTAGAAGCAGGGGCGATGTGCCCCTGCCCCGCGTCAGTTTTTATTTCTGCTACAAATTAACGCCAATTCCCGGTCCAATTGGTATTCCCAGAAATACAAACACCAGCAGGAGCAGCGTCCAGATGATCAGGAAGGTGATGCTATACGGCAGCATTAAGGACATTAACGTGCCTATCCCTGCTTTTTTGTCATACTCCTTCATAAAACCTAAAATAATAACAAAATAAGGATTCATCGGCGTGATGACACTGGTGGATGATTCGGCAAGCCGGTAAGCGGCCTGAATAAATGCAGGGTGGTAGTCAAGGAAATAAAACATCGGCAGAAAAATCGGTGCCTGTAATGTCCATTGGGCAGCCCCGCTGAAAATGAGGAGATTCAAAAGAGCAGAAAATATAATAAAGACAACTACTATCCCTATTCCTGTCATTCCTGCTGACTCAAGAAATGTGGCTCCGCTGACTGCTATCCAGGAGCCGATATTGGTCCACTCAAAATAAGCGATAAACTGTGCCGCTGCAAAAATCAGTACAATAAACCCGGACATATCTTTAATGCCCTCACCCATCAACTGAGCAACAGATCGAGAACTTTCAATTTTTTTCACCGTGGTTCCATATGTAATAGCGACTGTAATGAAAAACAGCATAATGATTGGCACAATGCTTGCCAAAAATGGGGATGGAACCATACCTCCTTCTTCATTGCGAAGCGGGGAATCCGGGAAAAAGAGTGCAAAGAGCAGCAGTGCAATATAACCGGCAGCGGCAAAGGCAGTATTCCGAAGTGCCCTTTTCTCTATCGGTTTGGTTGGCTCAAATGCTTTGTTGGCATTGCCTTCATAAGTGCCCAGCTGCGGTTCAACAATCTTTTCCGTAATCAATCCGCCTGCTGCAGTGAGCAGGAAGACAGAAGTAAGCATGAAAAAGTAATTATCAACCGGTGTAACTGTTACGGTTGTATTTAATGAGGACATAACATCTGCCGATATACCGGAAATTACAGCATCCGTATTGGCTATGATGACATTTGCAGTAAACCCGGAGCCCACCCCGGCAAACCCTGCAGCCAATCCTGCGAGCGGATGGCGTCCTATATTGTAAAAAACCATAGCTGCAAGCGGCGGAACGATAATAAAAGCTGCATCTGCGGCAAGGTTTGCTATGATGCCGGTAAAAACTACGGCATAAGTTACAAATTTTCTGGGCGCCTTTAGAATGGTGTTTTTAATTACTGTTTCAATCAAACCGACTTTATTTGCCAGTCCAATACCAATCATCATGGTCAGTACAATGCCAAGCGGGCCAAAACCGATAAAGTTATCAATCATGGACGTAAGCATGAATTGCAAACCTTCAGCCGAAATAAGACTTTTTATGGCAAGTGCCTCTTCTTCACCGGGAAGGGTAAAGGTAATATCAAATAAGGAAATAATCCCAGATAGGAAAATTACGATAATTGCCAGTACAACAAATAACATGAATGGGTCCGGAAGTTTGTTTCCAATTCGTTCGATGCCATTTAATAAGCGGTTTACTTTGGAATTATCCGCGTTATTACGTTGTGGAGCCATTCCACCCACTCCTTTAAAATACAGTAGTTTATAATGCTTATCAGCATACTACGCTTTAAGCGTGAAGGATGTCAAGTAAGTAATGTTGTTCGTTAAGCATGCTCCATAGAATAAACTGATGTAGAAAATGGGAGGCTGTTTCATATAGATGGTACCAATTGGGGTTAACCTTATGAAATAAGAAGTATAGCCGGGTGTCTTTTAATACTGTCCGGAGATTTTCCTAAGCACATTTATCGTTAAATACTTGAGGCTTCATGTAAAATGGAGGAAAGGAGCGGGTCAAATGAAATTAAGTGTCTTGGATCAGGCCCCTGTATCGAGTGGAAAGACCCATGAAGAGGCACTGGCAAATACACTGGAGCTTGCACAGTGGACAGAAAGGCTCGGCTATCATCGTTACTGGGTGGCAGAGCATCATAATACGATTGGGCTAGCGAGCTCTTCTCCCGAGGTCCTGATGACGAGAATTGCTTCGGTTACGAAGGACATCCGGGTTGGTTCCGGCGGTATCCTCTTGCCGCAATACAGCCCGTATAAAATTGCAGAAAATGCGAAAACGATGGCAGCATTTTTTCCGGATAGAATAGATATCGGACTGGGGCGTTCCCCGGGCGGCTCGCCAATAACGCGCAAAGCACTGCTGGATCATCAGCATAAAAGTCTTGAGGCCTTTCCCAGACAGCTTGCTGATTTACAAGGCTTCTTACATAATACCTTGCCGCGGGATCATGCGTTCCGATTAGTGAAGGCCGGGCCGCGGATTGAAAATGTGCCGCCGCTTTGGGTACTGGGTTTATCTGAACGGGGAGCGCAAAATGCAGCGGAATTGGGTCTGGGGTTTGTCTTTGGCCATTTTATTGATCCGGAGAAGGGCATTTCCGCCATGCAAACGTACCGTGAAAATTTTTCTCCATCTGTCAGCATGGAAACACCGCAGTCCTTTGTCTGTATTTTTGTGGTTTGTGCGGAAACAGAAGAAGAAGCGGAGGAGCTGGCGTTATCACAGGACAAATGGCTCCTGAATGTGGGCAAGGGAGCTGGTACTGTTGTCCAATCCCCTGAGCAGGTGCGGAAGAGACCTTTTACCAGGGATGAATTGGAGACCATCCGGCATAATAGGAAAAGAGCAATAATAGGAACACCTGAAATGGTGAAACAGAAATTATTGAAATTACAGGAAGATTATCAAATAGATGAGTTTATGATCATTACTAATATTCATGATTTCGAGGCAAAGAAAAAGTCATATCAGCTGGTGGCAGATGCCGTGCTTTCATAAAAAGAGTGAGCGTAATTTGCAAACACCATCCAAGCAGGTTGATAAAATATAATTATAGATGGGAAGGGTTAAGCATATGAAATTAAGTATATTGGACCAAGCCCCTATAACAAAAGGGAACAAGTCTGCAGATGCATTAAAAAAAGCAGAAGAGCTGGCTGTTTTAGGCGATGAGTTAGGCTATCACCGGATGTGGATGGCTGAGCATCATGGTACAAATGATTATGCAAGCTCCGCTCCGGAAATAACAGCTGCACATCTGGCAGCTAAAACAAAACATATCCGGATTGGTACCGGCGGGGTCATGATGATGCATTATTCCCCTTTAAAACTGGCCGAGGTATTTAAGACATTAAGTGCATTCTCGCCCGGCAGGATTGATTTTGGTGTTGGCCGTGCTCCCGGCGGAGATAATCATTCCATCTATGCATTATCAGAAGGCCGCCAGCCAATGGTAAATAATATGTATGAGAAGCTGGATACTGCACTGCAGCTGATTAATGATGAAATCCCCGAAGACAGGTTATACAACAGAACGATTGCAACACCAGCCCAAGTGGCATTGCCGGAAGCCTGGCTGCTCGGATCCACGGGAAACAGTGCACTACAGGCCGGGAGAAGAGGTGTCGGCTATTCCTTTGCACAGTTTTTTGCCGGCGCCATGTCGGAGGAAATTTTTGCTGCATATAAAAATAACTTTCAGCCCTCTGCCTTCATGGAAAAGCCGCAAATTAATGTCAGCTATATGGTAACAACAGCGCAAACAAAGGAAGAGGCAGAGTTTGAAGCAAAGCCGCAGGATATATGGCGTTTACTATTTATGAAGGGAAAACTTATGCCGGTGATGACACCTGTGGAGGCACGGGATTATCCATTAACGGAAATGGATCGGATGCAGATTAAAGAAAATCGTAAAATACATCTTGTAGGAGATGCGAAGGAAGTCGCAGCAATTTTAAGAGAAGACCAGGCCCGTTATGAATTTGACGAAGCGATGATTGTAAGCATTCCGCATTCACAGGAACAGCGTTTGAATGTGTACCGTTTACTGGCCAGGGAATTATTGTAGCATTTGGTGCGGGGAGGGGTTCTGTGATCAAAAAGGTTTCATATACAATCAGAAATTCAAAAAGGAAACTATTTGGATTACATGAAAAGCCATTTCCCGCTTGAAAAAGCCATCCCCAGCTCCTTTCGGAAATAAACCTGCCCGCAAGCAGATAAAGCCGCCTAACAATTGTAGAAATACAGCGGCGGCACAGGTCCCGCCTGATGCATGCCAACAGAGCTTCCCAACCCGAATACCTCCCTCCTGTTGACCACATTTAAAAGGGCTATATCAATCTGTGCGGAATATGATATAATATACTAAACTAACATTCACTCAAAAAAGGTGTGCTTTTTGAACGCGCCTTATTTTACTGCGTATATAAATAGCATGTACAGAATTCATCTAAATTTTTTATGTAAGGAAGGTTATGATGAAAAATAAACAAGTCAGCACAGATGTTATCTTAATCGGTGCCGGAATTATGAGCGGCACATTAGGGACACTTTTAAAAGAATTAGCGCCGGACTGGAAAGTTACTGTATTTGAAAAGCTTGCACAAGCGGGAGAGGAAAGTTCCCATGAAATGAATAATGCAGGAACAGGGCATGCAGCACTTTGTGAATTAAACTACACAAAAGAAGGTCCGGATGGATCAATCGATATCAGTAAAGCAAAAAACATAAATGAACAATTTCGCGTTTCGATGCAGTATTGGTCTTATCTGGTAAATAAAGGCCTGCTCCCAAACCCGGAAGAATTCATTATGCCGCTTCCGCACATGAGTATGGTACAGGGCGAGGCAAATGTGGAGTTTTTGAAAAAACGCTATAAAGCCATGTCCAACAACCCGCTTTTTGACGGGATGGAATTCTCCGATGACCCGGAGACGCTAAAATCATGGATGCCGCTTATTATGGAAAACCGCACATCCCGCGAGCCTATTGCTGCCACGAAAATAGATACGGGCACTGACGTCAACTTTGGCGCATTAACCCGTAAAATGTTTGATCACCTCGAGGAAACAGATGTGGAAGTAAATTACAGACATAGTGTAGAGGACATTAAGCGTACTGAAGATGGCGCGTGGGAAGTCCGCGTGATTGACCATGAAAATCATGCCATCGAATACCATACTGCCAAATTTGTCTTTATCGGCGGCGGCGGGGGAAGTCTCCATCTGCTGCAAAAAACAGGCATACCGGAAAGCAAACATATTGGCGGATTTCCGGTAAGCGGGCTCTTCATGGTGTGTAAAAATCCGGAAATCGTGGAGAAGCATCATGGAAAAGTGTACGGAAAAGCTAAAGTGGGTGCACCGCCAATGTCAGTGCCGCATCTGGATACCCGTTATATCGATGGGGAAAAATCGCTGTTATTCGGACCATTTGCCGGATTTTCACCGAAGTTTTTAAAAACAGGATCCATGCTTGATTTGGTTACCTCTGTTAAACCGAACAACGTATTTACCATGCTGTCTGCAGGGGCAAAAGAGCTGCCGCTGACCAAGTACCTGATTCAGCAGGTACTGTCATCCAAGGAACAGCGCCTGGAAGAATTGCGTGAATTTATCCCGGATGCCAAAGCTGATGATTGGGGACTTGTTGTTGCCGGACAGCGCGTCCAGGTGATTAAGGATACAGAAGACGGAAAAGGAACACTTCAATTCGGCACCGAGGTGGTCACCGGAGCTGAAGGTACGGTTGCCGCATTATTGGGTGCTTCTCCGGGTGCTTCTACCGCGGTGAACGTCATGCTGGAAATCCTGGATAAATGCTTCCCTGAGGAAATGAAAGCATGGGAGTCGAAGATTAAAGAAATGATTCCTTCCTACGGTAAGCTGCTGGCAGAAAATCCGGAGCTTTTGGAAAAAGTTCATGCAGAAACTTCCGAAGTGCTTGGATTGAATAAAGCAGACTCAAACGAAATGGCGATTGGCTAGCCTGATAGCATATAAGAGACAAAACGGACCTTTCATCTTTGATGGAAGGTTCTTTTTATGGAAGGAATTTTTTCCAAAAGTGAGTATGTCAGGCAGGAATTTAGCTGCAAGTATGGAAATATATTAAAGATGGAGCTTTCAATTGGATGGAGCAGAACTCAATCTGGATGTTTAATTGAATTAGGGGTGTATTTTTTGCAAAGGTTTATAGAATTTCTGTTTGGGAGAGTAAATAAGGAAAACCGATTTCTAACTATTGCTTACTGGGCTTTTGTCCTGTTCTACTTTATATCTGTTGTGTTTTTGGCTATACAGCAAATTGGCTGGGTGTTGCTGCTGCCTGTCATATTATTCCCTGTGATGTTTAGAATAGTTTATGGTCTTGTTGGGTTTGGGGCAGGAAAGCTTCATTCAAAGAAATGGATTTGGCTGGCAGGCGGCATAGTTGTTTTTATAGCCGGATTTGCCGGGGCTATGTTTTTATTCGCCGATAATGTAGCCATCAACGCAAGCAAAAGTATGTCAAACGGAAATGTTGAAGTATCCATTGGGACATTAAAAGGGAGCTACGAGGTGGCGGAATATGATGTTACGAGCGGGGGAATTCTGTCCATTCCTTATGAAGCAGTGGTTGCTGAAGGAATAGTATCGCTGACAGTGGAAAAAGGAAACGAGGTTTTATGGAAAGAAAATATCCCGGCCTCAGGTGAAGGCAATATCGAATTTCAGGCTGAACCAGGGACTTATGATATTATTATTGTTACGGAGGAAGCGAAGGATGTGTTTATAGAGCTCAGCAGTCCTTAGCATTGCAGCAGGAAAGGAAAGCTGCACGGAATAAATAAGCTGGAAGTGAAGTTATGAAATATGGAGAAATTACTCATGGGATTTTTGAGAAAAGGCTAAATAGATTTATCGCCGAGGTTTTCATTTATGGGGAAAAAGAAAAAGTACATATTAAAAATACCGGCAGGCTAAAAGAATTGCTTGTGCCCGGGGCTGAAGTTTTGCTGGAGCATAGCGGCAATCCGCAGCGAAAGACGAAGTACTCATTAGTTGCGGTTAAGAAAAGCGATGGCTGGGTTAATATTGACTCCCAGGCGCCGAATACAGTTGCGTTTGAAGCGCTTGATAATGGGGATCTTAAGCAATTTGGCTGCCTGGACGTGATTAAAAGGGAAGTAACTTACGGTGCTTCCCGATTTGACATTTATTTTGAAAAAGACAAGGAAAAAGGGTTTATAGAGGTCAAAGGTGTCACACTGGAGAAGGACGGGGTTGCCATGTTCCCGGATGCGCCAACCATCCGGGGAACAAAGCATGTGCTGGAATTGGCCGCAGCTGCCCGGGAAGGATATACTGCTGCGATTTTGTTTCTTATACAAATGAAAGGATGCCGGCAGTTTACACCGCATGCAGAAATGGATAAAAATTTTGCAGAAGCGGTGCAAAGGGCAGCGGCGGAAGGGGTGCACATATTGGCTTATGATTGCATTTTAAGGGAAAATGAGCTCGTACTGGATCAGCCTGTTCCGGTGAAGTTGTGTTAAAGAGTGACAGGGTCTTCAGGTTGTTTTTTTCAGCATGGGTGCACCTGGTTTACGTAATTTGCAGGGATTCAAGAAAATGGATGAGGCCCCAAATATATGCTTCATGTTTGTCATCGGCCAATAGCCGTTCAATGATGTACTTGATGACTGGTCTCAGGTATGTCAACGGGCAAAAGAGGTTCCATGACGACCCTGATAGTCGTTCTCGAGTATGTCATCGGGCAAAAGAGGTGTCATGACCACCCTGATAGTCCGTCTCAGGTATGTCAACGGGCAAAAGAGGTTCCATGACGACCCTGATAGCCGTTATCAGGTATGTCATCGGGCAAAAGAGGTGTCATGACCACCCTGATAGTCCGTCTCAGGTATGTCACCGGGCAAAAGTGGTTTCATGACCACCCTGATAGTTGTTCTCGGGTATGCCAACGGATAAAATTTATTCCATGACCACCCTGACAGCAAGTCTCAGGTATGCCAACGGGTAAAATTCGTTCCATGGTCACCCTGATAGCCGTTATCAGGTATGTCAACGGGCAAAAGAGGTTCCATGACGACCCTGAGAGTCGTTCTCAGGTATGCCAACGGGCAAAAGAGGTTCCATGACGACCCTGATAGTCCGTCTCAGGTATGCCATCGGGCAAAAGTGGTTCCATGACCACCCTGAACGTCTTACTCGGGGTGGTCAAGGCCCCAACCGAGTCAAGTCCATAATTCTGTGTAAAAGTATATTTTCGACCAACAGAAGTATTTTTTAAAATTATAGTTCTATAGCAGCCACAGCTTTGCTGCTCGCCATTGACTGCAGTGAGAAAATTCCCCATCCCTCGTGCGTGGTACATTTAGTTTAAGTGTACCGGCCCCGGTGATCAATTCACGCTCATAGTAACCATTCCGATAGCCTTTGCGACTGTCTGTTCGCTCATGAGAAAGAGCATTAATATATTCGTCCCTTTCTTTTTCCATTAATGAATTTAAAATCAGAGCTAAAGAAGATTTAACAGGAGATTCCAAAGAACTATTTTCGACTTTCTCTTTAAGATTTTCTAAATCTATAGTAATATTTATTTGGGTCATCTTTTCATACCTCCATGTGTTGTTTTCTGGGTCGAAAATATTTTAACATGGGTCTGAAAGATGACCTGATTTTTTACTTCACACAATTATATGGATATTATCTAAAATTCGTTCCATGACCACCCTAATAGCTCGTCTCAGGTATGTCATCGGGCAAAAGTGGTTCCATGACCACCCTGATAGTCCGTCTCAGGTATGCCAACGGATAAAATTTATTCCATGACCACCCTGAGAGTTGTTCTCGGGTATGCCAACGGATGAAATTTATTCCATGACCACCCTGAGAGTTGTTCTCGGGTATGCCAACGGATAAAATTTATTCCATGACCACCCTGAGAGTCGTTCTCGAGTATGTCAACGGGCAAAAACTGTTCAATGACGACCCTGATAGCAAGTCTCAGGCATGCCATCGGGCAAAAACTATTCAATGACGACCCTGATGGTCGTTATCAGGCATGTCATCGGGCAAAAATTCGCCCATCATGTCTCTGATGATGAGCTGCCCCGGAAAAATGAATCTATTCAAAAATAACCGCGATGATTTATACAGCTCCAACATATTAAAAACCCGCAAAAAAACTACTCCCGTACAATCCCGTCTCCTTTTATAAAAAACTTACTGGATGTCAATGCAGGCAGTCCCATCGGCCCTCTTGCATGCAGCTTTTGCGTGCTGATGCCAATTTCCGCCCCATATCCAAATTCAAATCCATCCGTAAATCTGGTTGATACATTATGGTAGACTGCTGCAGCATCCACACCCTGCTGGAATAGGGAGGCATTATGCTGATCCTCCGTAATTATCGCTTCGGAATGTCTTGTGCCGTATTTATTAATATGGCGTGCAGCTTCCTTCACATCCTCCACCAATTTTACACTAATGGATAGCCCGAGGTATTCCGTATGCCAGTCTTCCTCCGTTGCCGGCTTTGCTTCAGGGAAAGCAGCCATGACTTTTTCATCCGCAATAATCTCCACGCCATGCTGTCTTAACTTCTCCAGCAGTGTGACCCCATATTGCGCAAACCATCCAGGATGGATCAGCAAGGATTCAATCGCATTACAAACGGATGGGCGCTGCAGTTTCGCGTTTACTACAATTTCTTCTGCCATCTTCTGTTTTGCCGACGCATCAATATATACATGACAGTTTCCTGCACCCGTCTCAATCACTGGGACCGTGGATTCACGAACGACAGTATCAATCAGGTTTTTTCCGCCGCGGGGAATCAATACATCCAGGTATTCATTCAGCCGGAAGAGTTTTTTCGCCGTCTCTCTGCTCGTATCCTCAATTAATTGCACAGCGTTCCGAGGTACATTGCTTTTCTCCAGAGCAGCATGAATGGACTTAACAAGCGCCATATTCGAATGTTTAGCCGAGGAGCTGCCCCGCAATATCACCGCATTTCCTGTCTTTAAAGAAAGGGTTGCCGCATCAACGGTCACATTTGGCCTTGCTTCATAAATCATGCCGACAACCCCAATTGGGACCCGTTTCTTTTCCACAACCAGGCCATTCTCCTTTTCGATCAACTCCAATGTTTCCCCAATGGGATCCGTCAGTTCGATTATCTGCTTAATCCCTGCTGCCATGGCTTCTATCCGTTCTGGTGTAAGCAATATGCGGTCCAGAATAGCATCTGACATGCCTCTGTCCTTTCCCGCTTCAATATCTTTTTTGTTTTCCTGCAAAATAAATTCCTGGTCTTCTAAAATCTGCAATGCCATCCATTGCAATGCGCTGTTTTTTTCTGCTGTTGTTAATGCGTTCATAGCGTAGCTTGCTTCCTGTGCCTGTTTACCCTTCCACTGTACTTCGCTCTTTAACTGTACTTTGCTCATCCACAATACCCTCTCTTTGTATAGTTAAATCCACCCAATGATCTCCGCGTATAACCTTGAGTGCCGGTTTTCCATCTTCTTTATTACGGTTTTCCAACCATGCTTTTAATTCACTTGAAGAACATTTTACCTGGCCTTTACCGAGCAGACCGTTCTTGCTCAACACCTCCACAACATCGCCGGCTTCAAACATGCCCTTTACCTTGAAAATACCTGCGGACAAAAGACTTTTGCTGTGAAATCGGATGGCTTCTTCCGCCCCCTGGTCCACGTAAATTTTTCCGGATGATTTGGAGTGCAGCCCGATCCACTGTTTTTTCGTATTAATCCAGTGCAGCTCCGGATTGGCAATGTAGGTGCCGTCTCCCTCTCCCTTCAGGACGTCCAGCAGCTTACTTTTCCCCTGTCCCTGGCCGACAAAAACAGGAACCCCAAGGGAGAGTGCAGTTCTGGCGGCAATCAGTTTTGATTTCATGCCGCCAGTTCCGACTTTGGAGCCATTTTCATCTGCTGCCTGAATCATGGAATCCGTAATGTTCTCCAGGTAATGCAGTTTTTGGGCGTTCGGATTGGTTTTCGGATTGCCGTCATAGATTCCATTAATATCTGTTAAAATAATCAATCGGTCAGCATGGACAAAACCGCTTACCAGCGCGGAAAGCATATCATTATCCCCAAAGGTTAATTCATCCACGGATACCGTGTCATTCTCATTAATAATCGGCAAAATACCACGGTCGAGCAATTCGCTTATCGTCGCAAAAGCATTCTGATACCTTTCCCGATTGGAAAAATCAGAGCGTGTCATCAACAATAAGGCAGCAGTTACATTGTAAGTATTTAATTTTTCCAAATAGGTTTGTATTAAGAGACTTTGCCCAACGGCGGCAGCCGCCTGCCTTCCCTTTAAACTGACCGGCCGGGAAGCGTAACCCAATCTCTTAAAACCGGCAGCTACAGCGCCGGAGGATACCAAAATAACGTCATGCCGCTTTTTTCGCAATGCTGCAATGGCATGCACGTGATCTTCCAGTTTATGATGATTGATTTCTCCATTTTCATTTGTCAGTGAACTGCTGCCAATTTTCACTACAATCCGTTCTTTTACCATGTTCATTACCCCTGATTATGTATTAAAAAAACCCGGGCCTTTTCCAAAAAATGAGATAACGCCAAGGTTATATTTATAAGTGATTATGAATTATTATGCAACAAGTTGAATAAATATTCAAGGCTAATTTTAATAAATTTAAAAAATTTATGTTTGGAACAGCACGATTTAACCAGCCAGAAGGATCGTGCAGCCCGAAAAAGTTGGCCAAATAATGAAAACACCAGAAACAGAGGGGCTCAGTGTTTCTCAGGAGCTCTTGTAAAAAAGAAACCAGCTGCTTTAAGTCCCTGTAGTTTTGTTTGCCACTAAGCTGGCTCTATTATCTTTTTTGCCACGAACTCCCGACAGGACATTGAGTCTGGAAGATGTTTGCAGTTATTCTCTCATGACTTTTATTATTACTAAAAGGTGAAGGGCTGCACAACGGTACACTATTTTCCCGAAGTCAACCCTAAACTCTCCATCCAAACGATCGTCATCAGCATTCTTCCAAGCGGGTTCATATGCACCCCGTCTGTAGTCAGTTTGTTACCTGGAAATTGCCGGATATATTCTATAAATCTATCATGCATGGGAACGTGAACGGCATTAAATTCCTTGCTTAACATTCTCGTAATGGCTACATATTCCTTTAGCAGTTTATTCCCTTCAGCATTTTCATCTTCCCCAATCATCGTCGGTTCCAGTATAATCAGTTTTGCATTCGTATTCTCTTTCGTCTCCTTCAGCAGTTCGCGGTAAATATCCATAAACGCAGCGGGGGAAACCTGTTCCAATTCCGGACTGTCCAGCTGACGCCATACATCATTTATGCCAATGGAAACAGAAAGCCAGTCAGGTTCCTCCTGTATCACATCTTTTTCCCATCGCTGCTGTAAATCTGTCACTCTATTTCCGCTTATTCCCTTATTCACTATTTGTAAATACAGTTCAGGATAACACAAAGCAAAATAATCATGAATGTGGCGGACATACCCAGTCCCCAATCCGTCCTCCTCCTGAAAACGATTATCCTCTGTAATGCTGTCTCCAATAAATACGACTTTTTCCCCAGCTTTAAACTCCATTAAAGTCCCTCCAACTATACACGCTTATAAAGCTATCATAACATAACTTTTATTAATAGAAGGTTATGTTTGTAAACGAACTGTGAAGATACTGCTAAAAGTATGTAAATTTTCTGAAATCCATCTTCACAATAGAGGATCTGTCTGTTTAAATGAAAGCGAAACCGGGTATGCGGATAGGTTTCAAGATTCAAAGATATTATTAATAAAACCTGCAGGAGGTGAAACTTTCGGCTCATGAAGGGTCAGCATATTTAGTAGTTTTATCATCTAGTAAATTTATGGAAAATTAATTATTCTAAAATTAGGCAATTAACCATAAAACAAGTTTGGGTTGATGATGCGTGAAGGGATATGGAGAATGAAGTTTGCAGAAGCGGCTGCAGTCAAATAAGCCTGTAAATCTCATAGTGGTATCAGTCAGAGGTTAACCATACAAACTTAAACATTGAATACATACAAGATAGGAATTGGCAGATCCAGACAGAAAGCAGCGCCGCAAGTCAGAGCCTGCAGCTGATGCCATTCGTCCCGCAATATTTTCCCGATCAGAGGCTGTGCCCGCAAATCCATGTACGTATACGCAGAATGACACTGTTGAGCTTGTTAACCGGTTAAACAAAAAGGAGGAGAAACGATTGCATGGACGAACCAAAAGAAAATATGTAAGTATGATGATGATTTTTGTTTTGATGTTAAGCATGTTGACGCCTGCAGCAGAACCAGTGAGTTTGCAGGCTGCAGAAACAGAAACTTCTATCACAGTCGCGGAAGCCATCGAGCTGGATAATGATGGAAGTGAACAGACGGTTGAAGGGTATATTGTTGGGTATGTCATTAGTCCTGATAATGTCTCGGATCATGATTTTCGGGAGGATCATAATGTTGCCCTGGCAGATGAAGCCGGTGAAACTGACCCAGCGAATATGCTGTTTGTTCAAGTAAGCAGTGAATATCGCTCCGAATTCGGACTGGCTACAAATCCGAATAATCTGGGTAAAGAAATTGTGGTCACCGGCTTAATGGAAGAATATCACACGCACTATGGTCTAAAGAGTCCCAGCGATATGAGGTTTGCCTCGGAAAATGACGAGCCAGATGAACCGGACGAGCCGTTAGAATTGCAGACAATTGCTGAAGTAAGAGAACAGGCTGCAGGTGAAGCGAAAACAAAAGGCGTAGTGACAGCCAAGCTGAAAAATACCATTCAAATACAGGATGAAACAGCGGCTATTGCTGTAAGACCAACATCCCTTGATGTGAATGTTGGCGATGAAATCACCGTCACCGGGAACTTGAATGATTACCGGGGATTATTGCAGCTGGATAATGCTGTAGTAGATGAACAAAATGCAGATGCAGACATTCCGGCCCCTGTAAACCTTCAGGGCAATGAACTGGAAAATCATCAATCAAAACTGGCAGCCGTTGATCATGTAACACTAATCGATGTCAATGATGGCGGGGATTGGGCAAATTACACTGCAGAAGATGAAGCCGGAAATACATTTATTGTACGTGATGAAACAGGTGAGCTAAGCCTGAATACAGGTGTCACCTATGATTCTATTACTGGTATTGTCATCCAGTTTGATGATGATCAGCAGATTATTCCGCGCAGCCAGGCAGATATTATCGGAGATGCCTCTGCGGTCCAGCCAGTGACAGCCACACCTGGTCCGGGAATGATTCCGGCAGGGTCGGAAATTACACTGGCAACAGTGACAGAGGGTGCAGAAATTTTTTACACGACGGACGGCAGTGATCCTTCCTCGGTAAATGGGGAGCTTTACAGCGATGGGATCACCATTGATACGGATGTAACCATTAAAGCAATCGCTGAAAAGGATGGATTAACAGCAAGCAGCATTGCTGAACTTAACTATACTGTCTACGATCCTGAGGATGGCATCATGATTCACGATATTCAGGGAGAAGGTCATGAATCTCCACTCGTTGGAAGTACGGTAGAAGGTGTGGAAGGGATTGTTACTTATAAATATGAATTAAGAGGTGCGCATTATTTTCATATGCAAACACCTGAAGCGGATTATGACGGAAATGAGAAAACATCGGAAGGAATCGTCGTCTATACCGGTAATCAGGACCTGGCCGAGGTCGGAGATCTTGTCCATGTGACCGGGGAAGTCGATGAATATCATATTGATGGATATAATGACAGGCAGGAAACGGATTTATCAGTTACACAAATTGCTGCGCGTGATGATTGGGGCGGCGATGTGGAAATAATTGAAAGTGATGTGGAATTGCCCTCACCTATTGAGCTGACATCCAGCGACATTCCTGAAAACATTATTGGAGACGACGGTTTTTCCAGCTTTGAGCCGGAAAACTATGCCATTGATTTTTGGGAAAGCATGGAAGGCATGCGGGTGGAAGTAGCCCCTTCTAAAGCAGTGGCACCACAGGAACATGGTGATCTGGTTGTAGCAACGGAAGAGTTTACACCGGAAAATAGCACAGCCAATGGCGGAATTCGTTTAACGGAAGCAGGACCAAATGCACAAACGATTCAATATAAGCTGCAGCCCAACGATGTAGCAAGAGATTTTGCAGTCAAAACTGGTGACCGGTTCACGGAACCAATCGAAGGTGTAGTGAACTACGGGTACGGAAACTATAAAGTGTATGCAGATCTGGGGGATGCGCAAGCGGCTTTGACAGAAGGAAATACACAGCCGGATCCAACAACTGTGATCGATAAAGATAAAGACAAGCTGACAGTTGCCACCTACAATGTGGAAAATTTTTCGGCAAACACAAGTGAGACTCCGGAACAAAAAGCGGAAGATATTGCCCGGGCGTTTGTTAATGATATGGATAACCCGGACATTGTAGGCATAGTGGAAGTGATGGATAATAATGGACAAAATGAGGGGCCGAATGATGCCGATGCTTCTGCAAGCTATGAACGGCTGATTGAAGAAATCCGGAATCAGGGCGGGGTTAATTATGACTATGCCAATATTGATCCCGAGTATAATCAGGATGGCGGAGCACCACATGGCAACATTCGTGTTGGTTACCTATTTAATCCGGAACGTGTATCCCTGGTGGAAGGGGAGCATGGTACAGCCTCCGGAGCTGCGGATTATGAGGAAGGGCAGCTGACACTGAACCCGGGGCGTATTTCTCCAAATGAGGAGACGTTTGAAAATACACGCAAGCCGCTCGCAGCCCAGTTTGATTTTAATGGAGAAAGCGTGGTTGTCATCAACAATCACTTTAATTCCAAAAGCGGAGATGATGGTGAGTTTGGGCAAAATCAGCCGCCTGTAAAAGGAAGTGAACCCCAGCGCCATGAGATGGCTCGGATTGTTAACGAATTTGTGAAAGACATGAAGGCAGATAATCCAAACGAAAATGTAGTTGTTTTAGGAGATATGAATGATTTTGAATTTACAGAGACACTGGATATTCTTGAAGGTAATGAATTGACCAATGCCATGATGAAAGTGCCGGAAGAAGAACGGTACACCTACATTTATCAGGGCAATTCCCAGGTGCTTGACCATGTTCTTGTTTCCAATCACCTGGCAGATGTGACAGAAGTGGATGTACTGCATGTGAATGCTGACTTTACGGATATGCATGGACGTGCGAGTGATCATGATCCGATTTTGACACAGATCGATCTTACGGCAGCTGAAGAAGTAGAGACTGGCTATGAATTATCGATTATGCATATGAACGATAATCATGCACGCGTAGAACCATTGCCTAATATGGTAACGGCCATCAATGAATTTAGGGCCGAGAATCCGGATTCCTTGCTATTGCATGCGGGGGACGTATTTTCAGGAACCTTGTATTTTAATGAATTCAAGGGTCAGGCTGATTTGGAATTGATGAACTTGATGGGATTTGATGCGATGGTGTTTGGTAACCACGAATTCGATTTAGGCGGCGAAGAAAACGGTCATGAATCACTGGCAGCATTTGTGGAAAATGCCAACTTTCCGTTCCTTGGCACAAATATTGACTTTTCCCGGGATCCTTTCATGAGCGATCTTGATACAAATGAATCATTGGTTGCCAATCCGCAGGACGGGGAAGTTTACGATAGTATCATTTTGGAAGTGGATGGAGAAGAAATTGGGATTTTCGGTCTGACCTCAGAAGATACGGCGAACATTGCAAACCCGGCGGAAGTGACTTTTGAGGATTTTGTGGAAACTGCAGAAGAAGCTGTAGAGAAATTTGAAAATGAAGGTATTGATAAAATTATTGCCCTGACGCACATCGGCTTTGACAGTGCACCTGAAGTAGGCAATGATTTGCGACTTGCAGAGGAAGTGGATGGCATTGACATCATTGTTGGCGGGCACTCCCATACTGCACTCGAGGAACCTGTGGTTGTCCCGGAAGCAGTAACGATGATTACTGACGGGGAAGCAGCGGAACCGACTGTTATTGTTCAGGCCGGAGAGTACTCCGAGTATCTTGGTACACTTGATGTAACATTTGATGAGGATGGAATTGTAACAGGCTACAGCGGCGAGTTGGTGGAAGTGGACACACGTGAAGCGGATCCGCAAGCTTTGGCAGTACTGGAACCATACAAAGAACAAGTCGACGAAGTAATGAATGAAGAAATTGGCGCAAGAGCCATGAAAGATCTGACCAATCCGCGCCAGGATGAACCTGGTGATGACAGTGTCCGGGCAAATGAAACGGAGCTTGGCAATTTGGTAACAGATGCGATGCTTGCCAAGGCACAGGAAAAAGAGCCTGATACGGTAATTGCTTTTCAAAATGGCGGCGGGATCCGCGCACCGATTGATGAAGGTGAAATAACAACTGGTGAAGTGATTAACGTATTGCCATTTGGCAACAATCCAGTGGTAGCGACATTGTCCGGTCAGGAGATCAAGGATCTTCTGGAGCACAGTGTCCGACAGGCACCGGCTGAAAATGGCGGATTCCTGCATGTATCCGGTATGCAATTTTATTATGACAGCGAAAAAGAGCCGGGCAGCCGTGTAGTTCAAATGTATGTGGAGATGGACGGCGAACTGAAAGAAATACAGCTTGATGAGGAGTATCAAGTGACAACAAACGGTTTCACCGGACGGGGCGGCGACGGTTTTGAGACTTTTGCAGACGCTTATGAGGATGGACGTGTAAGAGACATCGGCGAATCCGACTGGGAGCAATTAAGAGATTACATGGTCGAAGAAGCGTATCTCGCCGGGATCGTAGACCCTGAGCGGGAAGGCAGAATAGTCGATCTGATGGGTGAAGAACTCCCTGAAGAACCGGGCGATGACGACGGCAATAACGGAGATAATGGTTCAAACGGAGATGGTGGTGATCCTGATGGAAATAGTACCGGCTCGAACGGAGATAGTACAAACGGAACTGGATCTGATTCAGATGACGATAGTTCGACACCAGGCGGAACTGGTTCCGCTTCTGGTAAGGCCGGGCCGGGTGCGAAAGATGGCGGAACAGCTGGCGGTGATCATGGAGCAGTCCTGCCAGATACAGCAACCAGCATGTATCTGTACTTGCTGATTGGCAGCCTATTGCTTCTGGCAGGTGGAATGATTCTTCTTTACAGAAGAAAATATTCTCAGTAGTCTTTCCGCTTTCCAATTATGATCTGCTAATAGAAAAAAGTTTGTTATGTTTCATCAACGAAGCAGTCCCTTTGGAACTATAAGGGGCTGTTTCTTATTATAAATAATCCATCCAATATAACCTTCTAAAAAAAGTTTACGCATCCACAAGTTCGTCCTGCAAATCATGCCCGAGTACCTGTTTACTGTTTAAGTCCTTATTTATACATCACTTCAATACCCGCTGTTATGAAAACAGACGAAGGAATGATGTTGCAAAGAACAATTAAATTATTTAATATGCTTGGCGAAAGTATTTTTAAAAGTATGTAAAATTTTCTGAAACCCTCTTCACAAAGACAGCATCATCCGGTTAAAATGAATGTAGTAAGATTATTTTAATTGTATAGGACTTTTGTATGCTGTATATTTAGCCAACTGCGTATAAAAAGGACAAAACAAAGGTTTAAAAGAATACAGAAATATTATTGGTGTGATAGCCGGGAATATTGTAATATTCACGGGAAAGGAGTGAAGCAATGAAATTAAATAAAAAAATAACCCGCAGCTGGATGATGTATGACTTTGGTAATTCCGCGTTTGCTACGACAATCATGGCCGCCGTGCTGCCGGTGTTTTATTATGATGTGGCTGCAGTCGGGCTCGATGAAAATCTTGCTGCAAGCTACTGGGGTTATTCGCAATCCATTGCTGTTCTGGTAGTGGCAGTTCTAGCGCCAATACTGGGAGCAATCAGTGATTTTTCCGCGGCAAAGAAGAAGTTCCTTCGATTTTTTGCATTCATGGGTATTATCGCAAGTATTTTATTGGCATTTGTAGGTGAAGGAGATTACATATTAGCTTCTGTTCTGTTTATCATTGGCTCTATTGGTTTTTCCGGGGGAAATATTTTTTACGATGGATTACTCCCGGATATAACGGATGAAAAAAATATTGATAAAGTTTCGGCGGGCGGGTTTGCTTACGGATATATCGGCGGTGGAGTTTTACTTGCCATAAATATTTTAATGATCCTTCAGCCGGGCTGGTTTGGATTGCCCAATGCCACAGTGGCAAGTCAAGTGTCCTTTGCTTCAGTTGGTATCTGGTGGTTCGTATTTTCCATTCCATTGTTTAAAAATATAAAAGAAGAGCAAAAGGAAAAGGTGAAGCGCGACCGGTCTTATATTGCGATTGGTTTTTCCAGAGTGGGAAATACTTTTCGCGAGCTGAAAATGTATAAGCAATTATTAATATTTTTATTGGCTTTTTGGCTGTATAATGATGGAATCTCAACGATTATCCGAATGGCAACGGTGTATGGAAGAGACGTGGGAATTGATGGGAATTCCCTGATTGTTGCTTTACTAATTACACAGTTTGTAGGAATTCCATTCACATTTTTCTTCGGATGGATCGCTGAAAAAATTACTGCTAAGAAAGCTTTATATATCACGCTTTATGTGTACCTGGGGATTGTCATCCTGGGATATTTCATGACATCTGCTGTCCATTTTTATATACTGGCTGTTTGTGTTGGAATGGTGCAGGGCGGTGCCCAATCATTGAGCCGCTCCATCTTTGGCAGAATGGTGCCCGCAGGAAAACATGCGGAGTTTTTCGGGTTTTACGGAATATCTTCCAAATTTGCAGCGGTATTTGGACCGTTTTTATTTGCTTTTATCGGACAGATTACTGGTTCAAGCAGGCTGGGGATCTTATCACTGATATTCTTCTTTGTAGCCGGTATTATCCTGCTGAAGTTTGTTGATGTTGAAAAAGGTATGAAGGATGCTGAAAAAGCAGCCGACAGAGAAGGAAAGGCGGAAATTAAGCCGCAATAAAATATCTCAAGTGTTGGCATAAGAATAAACGGGCAGGATGAATACCGTTTAGAAGGGGCTTGGCATATGAACGGAAATTTATCACGGGAAGTGGTGATTAGTCCTTTTTGACTAACATTGTTTACAGCTTTTCTCTCTGCAAACATTGCTTATTTTATACCCAAGAAAATGAAGAATAATAACAATGAAACTTAATCATGTTTCCATTATCGGCTACGGTCATGGATAGGGAATTCATTCATTTTTTATATTATAAGTTAGAAATAGAATGGTGAAGGGAGATGTAAAGTTTGGGTATAGGTTCTTGGGTAGCTATAGCTGTTGCGCTGGCAGCTGCCATAGGTCTTTTAGGTAAAAAAAAGAAAAGGTAGAGAGTTTTTTCATGATGTATAAGGAAAGTAAAGAAGGCATTTTCATTAAGTACAGCCATGTTAAACCATGTAAACGAATCTCCTTCTCATCAAAATATCACGATACATTCTTGAATTTTACTCATTGTAATGATACGATTAAAATATAATTAAATACTGCATCACATGTTACTGATTAGATCAGGCATGGTGGTACACTCAGGAAACCCGCCCGGGTACCTTTGTTACTGCCATGCCTTTTTATGTGATTTCCGTTCTCTGTTTTATAAATAAAGCTGTAATAATGGCCACATAAATTTAGTCAGGAAAAGATTTTTGTATTGCCCAAACACATGTGATGTATGAGAGGTAACCAGTGAGTATAAATGCTTTTTTTCCATATGATAAAAGAGAAAGTGCAAAAAAGGAAGGGTGAAATAAATCGATGCTTAAAAACTTATTTAAAAAACCAAAGGAAACTAAAATTTTTGCACCGGCAAATGGGGAGATTGTGGCTCTTGAGAAAGTCCCCGACCCGGTATTCAGCCAGAAAATGATGGGTGAGGGAATTGCAATCGTACCGGCAGAAGGGAAAATAGTTTCACCTGTAGACGGAGAAGTAATCCAGGTTCCGGAGACAAAGCATGCTATCGGAATTCGTTCGGAGGATGGGATGGAAATTCTTATCCATGTCGGCCTGGAAACCGTTTCATTGAAGGGACAGGGTTTTGATGCGAAAGTTCAAACGGGAGATCAAGTCTCCGTCGGACAAGCACTGCTGGATTTTGATTTAGCATATGTGAAGGAAAATGCAGAAAACATTATCACGCCCATTGTCATTACAAACAGCAGCAATCTCGATAAAGAATATACGATGACAACAGAAAAAGAAGGAAGTGCAGGAGAAACAGTAATTATTACAGCCTCATCACAATGAGGAATGGTCTGGGGTGTTTCTGGTGAAAATAACCAAAATACTAAATAACAATGCGGTTATCGTTAAAGATGGTGAAGAGGAGAATATAGCTATTGGAGCGGGTGTGGGTTTCGGCAAGAGGAAAAACGATATGATTAATCAGGGTAAAATTGAAAAACTTTTTGTGCTGAAGGAAAACGAAAAGCTTCAGCAGCTCCTCCTCCGAATCCCGGAAGAACACCTTGCATTGTCCGAAGAAATTATTTCCTATGCAGAAAAACAGCTGGAGACAAACTTAAATGACCATATCTTATTGGCATTGACAGACCACCTTTCCTTTGCCTTAGAACGGGAAAAACAAGGAATTCACATAAAAAACAAACTGCTGCCGGAAATAAAAGTCCTGTACAAAGAAGAATTTGAAATCGGCCTTTGGGCGATTCAGCATATAAAAGACAGGATAGGAATTGAGATGCCATTGGATGAAGCTGCTTTTATCGCGCTTCATATTCATACGATGAAAATTAAAGGAGGTGATTTACACAAAACAGTCCGGCAAACAGCGGTCGTAAGGGATATGGTGGAAACAATCAAGGATTATTTGGGGATCAGGATCAAAGTAGATGATATTGCATATGAAAGACTGATCACCCATCTTCGTTTTGCCTTAAGCCGGGCAAAAAATGAAGAGCTTCATGTGATGGATGAAGAGATGTTTATGATGATCAAACAAAAATTTGCTGTCTCTTACCAATGTGCCCTGAAAGTTGCTGAGACATTGACTGAAAAACATGGGGTTGAAATACCTGAAGAAGAGTTAGGGTACATTACGCTTCACATTGAAAGGCTTAGAAAGCAATAAATCATTGGCAATAAGCACTTTTGTTATCTCATTTTCAAGATTTATTTGCGGACAAAATCTAATGGCAGAAACACCTTTAGCTTCACTTATGCAGTAAAAAAGTTTAAAACTTGCTCACCTGGTAAAAAAGGAGGAAAAATAAAATGATGAAAGCATTGCAAAATCTGGGCCGGGCCTTAATGCTGCCGGTAGCTGTTCTTCCTGCAGCAGCTATTTTAGCGGGGATCGGAAACTGGATTTTAGGCTTTTCCGAGGGAAATATTATCGGTACGTTTTTGCAGACGGCAGGAACATCAATTCTTGACAACTTAGGAATATTGTTTGCTGTCGGTATTGCTATTGGGTTATCCAAGGACAAGCATGGCGCGGCAGGATTAAGTGGTTTGGTAGGGTTCCTGGTATTTAGTACACTGATTTCCACCGACACTGTCGCAAACATACAAGGAATTGATGCAGAAAGTGTAAACGCAGCTTTTGGTCAAAATGAAAACGTTTTTATCGGTATTATTTCAGGTATCGTATCTGCATCGATGTATAACCGGTTCAGCGAAGTGAAACTGCCGGATGCACTGGCATTCTTCAGTGGTAAAAGACTCGCACCGATTATGTCAGCGGCTGCAATGGTTGTCGTTGCTGCTATTATGTACTTTGTATGGCCTGTTGTTTACTCTTGGCTCGTATCGTTTGGTACAGCAATCAGTAATTTAGGGGCTGGAGGAGCAGGCTTGTATGGTTTCTTTAACCGTTTATTAATTCCAACAGGGTTGCATCATGCGCTGAACTCCGTATTCTGGTTTGATGTTGCGGGTATTAATGATATCGGTAACTTCTTAAGCGGTGAAGGCGAAAAAGGGATCACCGGGATGTATCAGGCAGGGTTTTTCCCAATCATGATGTTTGGTTTGCCTGCTGCGGCTTTAGCCATGTACCATACGGCTAAAACAAGACGTAAAAAACAGGCGGCCTCATTAATGCTGGCAGCTGCGTTTGCTGCTTTCTTTACAGGAGTAACCGAGCCACTTGAGTTTTCTTTTATGTTCTTGGCTCCTGCATTGTATGTTGTCCATGCAGCGCTTACCGGTTTATCCTTATTTATCGCAGCGACATTCCAGTGGACATCAGGTTTCGGATTTAGTGCCGGTTTTGTAGACTATACATTAAGTTTTACAAATCCACTTGCAAATCAGCCTTATATGCTTCTTGTTCAAGGGCTTGTATTTGCGGTTATTTACTACTTCCTGTTCCGTTTCCTGATAGTCAAATTCAATTTGAAAACACCCGGCCGTGAAGATGAAGCTGTCAACGCACAAGCAGGTGAATCTGCTGATAAATCAGGTGAAACTTCAGACAAGGCTGATGAAACTGCTGTCATGGCTTCCGAGATTTATGAAGGACTTGGCGGCGACGAAAACGTAACATCTGTTGATTACTGTACTACCCGGCTACGTTTAGAGGTAAAGGATATGGACAAAGTTGACCAGGACAAAATCAAAGCAACCGGGGTTCCGGGCATTAATGTAGTAGGAAAACACAATATCCAAGTGATAATTGGAACGAGTGTTCAGTTTGTGGCAGATGAAGTAAACAAGATACGTAATAAGAAATAAGTATGAAAAAAGTACTCCAATCCATTGCGGGAAGCAGCGGGGGATGGAGTACTTTTTTCTCTCCTCTAAAGGAAGAGGGAGTGATCCGGTCTGCAAGCAATTGGATGTGGGCAAACGCAAATACCGTTTTTTAATTTATAGTTTTATACATCTTCCATATAGAAAGTTATAATAATTGTCTTGACAACGTTTTCATAATTTGGTTAAATTTAAAACAAGACAAGTTAATAATTAGTATGGAGAATTGGAGATCCACAGGGAATGACCTTTTGAAACAGGAAAGGTGCGTTTTTTTGTGGATTATATTTTTTTAATTTTCAGGAGGTGGTTGCCGGAAAATGTAATCTAGTAATTTTACATAAAGGAGTGAAAACACAACTTGGGGAAAAATAAATCAGTAACCAGAAATAGAAAACGTCTTAATCAGAGTAATTTATTTGGTACGGGTATGCTTTATCTGCTGCCGGCATTGCTGCTTCTGGGCGTATTTTTATTCTATCCTATCATCATGTCTTTGTATTATAGTTTTTTTGAAGTTGGCGGTGGAGGGCAAGTTGGTGACTTTGTAGGTTGGGAACATTATGCAAGCTTACTTGAGTCTCCACAGTTTCGCCAAAGTATGGTAAGTACATTGTTATTTGTACTCTATACGGTTCCGGCACAAATTATTATTTCCTTATTTTTAGCAGTCATAGCCAGTGAAAAACTCAAAGGAAACGGCTTTTTCAGAACGATATTTTCGTCTACCCTTGGGGTTTCAGTAGCGGCAGGTGCAACGATTTTTATGTTTTTATTCCATCCAAGTCTGGGGGTATTAAATAATATCCTCGGTATGGTCGGGATAGATGCAGTTGATTGGCTTACAGACTCGAGGTGGGCACTGTTTTCTGTTGCATTAACAACTGTTTGGATGCAAATAGGCATTAACTTTATTATATTGCTGGGCGGATTGCAAAATATTTCAAGGGAGCTATATGAAAGTGCCGATATAGATGGAGCAGGATATTTTGCAAAGTTATTTAAAATTACGATCCCTTTACTTTCTCCGGTTTTATTTTTTGTTACTATCATAGGAGTAATAGGATCTTTTCAGACATTTGGGCAAATTGACATCTTAACAGGGGGCGGTCCTGCAGGGTCTACAAATATTATTGTTTACTCTATTTATCAGGAAGCATTTTCCTACGGTAACTTTGGATATGCCAGTGCGCAGGCGATTATCTTATTTATTATCATATTAATTGTTACGATTATTCAATTTAGAGTGGGAGAAAGAAGGGTGCATTATCAATGATGAGAAAATTTATATTTTATTTTTTGCTGGTTCTGTCATCCCTAATACTGTTTTTCCCACTACTATATGCCATATCAGCAAGTTTTATGGAACCCCAGGAAATTTATGCCGGCAAATTGCTGCCCTCATCCATAAGCTTTGATGCATATGGAGAAGTTTTTGACAGGGTGCCGTTAGTACATTTCCTGCTGGTGAGTTTTACAGTATCTTTTATTGTTATGTTAGGACAGCTGATAGTATCAAGTTTGTCAGCTTATGCATTTGTTTTCATTCCGTTCAAAGGCAGAGAGCTTATTTTTTTCCTGTTTTTAGCAACTATGTTAATTCCATGGGAAGCAACAATGATACCTAACTTTCTGACTATATTGAATTTGGGCTGGGTAAATACTTTTGCCGGTCTTACTTTCCCATTTTTCGCACTGCCTTTTGGTATTTTTCTATTAAGGCAGCATTTCCTGACGATACCGAAAGAATTATGGGAATCAGCTCAAATGGACGGTTGTTCACGATTTAAGTTCTATTTGAAGTTTGTTTTGCCGTTATCTAAATCATCATTAAGTGCGTTAGGGATTTATGGATTTTTGACAACATGGAACCAATATCTCTGGCCGCTTTTGGTAACCAATGATGAATCCCGCAGAACTGTACAAATTGGTTTGAAGATGCTCATAGATACCGAAAGTTCCTCTTCATGGAATATGGTAATGGCGGGCGTAGTAGTAATTCTAATACCAACATTAATTTTGTTATTTATAGGATTAAAGTATATTAGAGAGGGATTAACTGCAGGTGCGTTGAAAGGATAAAAATTGAAAGGGGAAATGAAAAAATGAAAAAATTCTTTGGCAGTTTAGCATTGTTTTTGGTTCTTATGCTAACATTGGCTGCATGCAACAACAGCGATGATGGTGAAGGCGGATCCAGTGATGACGGTGCTTCAGAGGATAAAATACAAATTGATTTCTGGCATGCAATGAGTGGTATTAACGGTGAGTCTCTGGAGGCGATTGTAGATAGCTTTAATGAGCAGTCCGATACAGTCGAAGTGCGTGCAATCTATCAGGGAAGCTACGATGATTCATTAGCCCAGCTGCGTGCAGTAGGCGGTTCAGATGAAGCGCCTGCAATTGTACAAGTATTTGAAATCGGCACTAAGTATATGAGTGAAAGCGGATTTATTACGCCGATGCAGGAGTTTATTGATGCAGATAATTTTGATACCTCTACTTTGGAAGAAAATATTTTATCTTATTATGAGTTAGAAGGAGAATTATACTCCATGCCTTTTAATACTTCCAATGCTGTTATGTTCTATAACAAGGATATGTTTGAAGAGGCAGGTTTGGATCCGGAAAATCCTCCAAGTACGTTCAGCGAAGTGAGTGAAGCTGCTGAGGTGTTATCTGATGATGATACGTATGGCTTCACCATGGCAACTATAGGCTGGTTCGTCGAACAGCTGCTTGCAAACCAGGGTGCACTTTACCTGGATAACGACAATGGACGCAGCGGGGATGCTGCAGAAGCATTGATCAACTCTGAGGAAGGATTAAACATCTTTAACTGGTTAAATGAAATGAATGAGGCCGGTACTTTCCGGAATTACGGAAGTAACTGGGAAGATCCCCGCGGACCATTTTTTGCCGGGCAAGTGGGTATGTATTTAGATTCTACAGCGAATACAGCACAAGTAATAGAAAATTCCCCATTTGAAGTCGGTTCTGCTTTTATCCCTGTTGCAGACGGCATGGATCCGGAAGGTGTCATTGTTGGCGGTGCGTCCATTTGGATTACAAATCAGGTATCTGAAGAGGAGCAACAGGCCGCATGGGAGTTTGTTAAATACACGACTGACCCGGAAGTTCAAGCAGAATGGGCAGCTGCAACTGGTTATTTCCCAATCACACCAGCAGCCTATGAAGAGGACGCTTTAAATGAAGTTTATGAAGAATATCCAATCTTCCGGACTGCTGTTGATCAGTTGGAAAGCACCACGGCCAGTCCTGCAACGCAGGGAGCATTAACAGAAGTATTACCGGAGGCAAGACAAATTGTTGAAACGGCACTAGGTGAAATGTATGAAGGACGTGACCCTCAGGAAGCATTGGATGAAGCAGCACAAAGAATTACCGATGCCCTGCAGTAATGGTTGAATCAGAAATAATGAGGGGGCTTTTGCCGGAACCAGTTAATTTCACTGCTTGAGTGACGGAAAAGCTCCTTAAAAGCGAGTGAATAATTTGGTTTTAAACTTTGCACACAGGGGCTCTCTTACAGAGGCCCCTGAAAATACATTGCCGGCCATGCAAAAAGCATTGGACCATAACATTCGGGGGATCGAGCTTGATGTGCAGCTTACAAGGGATAACAAATTGGTTGTTATCCACGATCAGGAGTTAGCGCGCTTCAATAAGATGTTTCCTGGATACGTAAAGGATTACACATTAAAGGAAATTAAACAAATTGATATCGGTTCATCGTTTTCTGAAGAATTTACAGGCGTTTCTTTAGCCACATTGGATGAAATCCTGGAAATACTCCCTGAAAATATATTGTTAAATGTGGAAATAAAAAATATTCCGATAGTATATAAAGGAATTGAGCAAGCGGTGACCGACTGTTTAAAAAATCATAAGTTTGAGGATAGAGTGATTGTTTCTTCATTTGATCATGAAGCTTTAAAAAACTTTCAGGAATTAAATCCAGATATTCCAATAGGTTTACTATTTTATTACCGGCTGTTAAAACCATGGGAATACGCCAGGTATTGCGGCCTGGATATTTACAGCATACATCCGATGCAAAATTGGACAGATAGAAAATTAATTGAAGAATGCCATTCTCTGGGTTATAAAGTTTTTCCGTATACGGTAAATAGCGAAAGTCGGTATGAACAGCTCCTGGATTATGGGGTTGATGGTGTGTTTTCCAATAATCCGGACATTTTCACCAAATTATAGCTCCGCAGAGAGATGAAAGCAGTTGTTCATAAAAATGGGCAGCATATCCTGTCATCAGTATATAAGTGGGATGTTTTTTAATTTAGAAGAATATAGTGGTATTTCAGAACAATAAATCATGTCAATCTGAATAGAGGCTGAGACAGAACGCTGAGTAAGCATGGAAAAGACGAACAATCTGCCATATTAGCTCCGGAAATATACACAGGATCCAGCGGGAGTAAAGATATCAGTGAGCCCCCTGAAGACGTGGCGGCAATTTGGAGTGTTGCACTTCAGAGATACCTGCAGTACAACGGGCGCAAGGAGGCTTTCCAGCCGCCCGCGTCAAAGCAGACATTAAAAAGAATTTGACCGCAGGTTGCACTTATGCCAGCGGGGAAAGCAGAGTAAATTTCCGAAACTTAAGTGCAGGGTATAAAGAAATTCGGATCACTGTTTACTAATGTTGCTTTGTTACAGCCTCTTACTATCCTAGGCATAATGGGGGTGATAAACATGTTAAGCAGGGAAAACTACTACGCAACAAAACGCAAAGAAATTAAATCCCTCACTTTAAGTATTATCGATCATTTGCTAAATATGACCAATTACTACACTGACTTCTTAAATGACCCCTCCGATAAACAGAGAGAGCATATTTTAAAGGCTGAAAATAGTGTTGATCAAATTGAAAGAAAGATAGAGTCTTATATTTTAGAGATTATTTCTCTTCAGCAATTAAACATGAAAGAGATTAAATGGCTGTTTTCCATGAATCGCATCATCCGGGATCTGGAACGGATTGGGGACCAGCTAACAAACATTATTACAATCAGTGAAGTTCAAGACGTAGAGGAATTAAAACCATTAATCCGCAAATTTTTTGTCTATGAACAGAAAATGATGCATTGGCTGATGGATGGAATGAAAAATGATGAAATTAATGTACTGAACCAGGTTATTCTGCACGATCAGCACGTTAATAAGCTGAATAAGGACACTTATCAAATGCTCGTCAGTCACATTGAAGTAGAAAAAAAAATCACAGAAAGTAAGTTAAAAATGATTGTTATCAGCCGCTTTTTAGAAAGGATCGGTGACCATTTGGTTAATTGTTCAAAAAAGTATAAAGAGACCATTCGGACTGTGGAGAAAGAAGCCTCTGATATACCTGAAAGGTAATAAGTTTAGAAGTTTCAACTTAGCCTTGTGCTCCAGGTTTCCAATTAAGCAAAAACTTTTATCTAAGCGTGGCTTCAGTCAGTAATTTTAAAAAACATTCTATGGGGAAGGATTATGCTAAAATCCTTAAAACCTCCCATTAAATGGCCGTGACAGGTCAGGAAGTTGGTGTAGGGTCAGTAAATGGAATTTTTAACAATTATACTGGGTTTTTTCGGCGGGCTGGGTATTTTCTTATATGGTACCCATCTCTTAAGTAATAGTTTACAGCGAATTGCAGCTTCAAAAATACGTGCTTATTTAATAAAAATAACGGATAAACGCTGGAAAGGCATATTCAGTGGAATCGCAGCAACCTTTTTCCTGCAAAGCAGTACTGTTACATCCATCCTGGTTGTTGGACTCGTCAGCAGTGCTGTACTCAGCCTCAGTCAGGCTTTTGGAATCATTATTGGTTCTGCTATTGGAACAACGCTGACGGTTCAGGTTTTAACGTTTAATATATCAGAGTACAGCACATTGTTCATTTTTTTCGGGGCAGTCATCACGGTATTTATAAAGCATTCAAAATGGAAAAATTCAGGTCTGATTTTACTTAGTATCGGTTTTATTTTTTACGGAATATCTCTTATATCCAGTTCTGTATCCCCGGTAAGTTCCTATGAACCGGTTATTGACGCATTATTGTATGTTTCCGGACAGCCTGTACTTTTTGCCTTCCTTGCCATGCTTTTAGCTGCATTATTTCACAGCAGCGCAGCGGTTATCCTGATTGGTATTGCCTTTATTGACAATGGAATTATGACGGCAGAGGTACTTATACCACTTATATTGGGGGCTAATGCAGGGTCAGCGATTCCAGTTATCGTGTCCAGTCTTTCAATGAGTAGTGAAGGGAAAAAATTAGCTTTTTTTTCATTTCTGTTTAATTTTTCGGGAGCAGTGCTGTTCCTGATCTTTCTGCCAATCATGATGCAGATAATTGGATATTTACCTGGAGATCCGGGAAGACAAGTTGCCCATTTCCATACATTATTTAATGTCGTAAATACATTGATTTTCCTGCCATTGCTGCCAATGGTGGCAAAAGGTTTTAAACATTTTTTTCCGGAAAAGGAAGAAGAGCCGGTATTTCGTGTTAAGCTGAATGACAAAATACTTGATGTTCCCGAAGAAGCACTCATTCATAGCAAGCGGGAAATTGTCAAGTTAGCAACCCTTGTTCAAACAGATATGATTAAGCAGTTAGTGAACTTTATGGATGGAAAGCATGAAGCAAAAGAACTGGTGAAAACTGAAAGTATCATAGATACATCCTATATAACAATTCAGAAATATTTACTGAAGCTGGGACAAAATGATCTCACGAACAGCCAATCCAATGAAGAAGTAAAACTGCTCCATATATTAAATGATATTGAGCATATTGGAGATTCTGTATTGCGCTTTGTAGGTGCTGCTGAAAAAGTAAGTAAGAAGAATATAGAATTGGGCAAGAAAGACTTGTCCCAGATAAAAGAACTCCTTTTCTACATAGAGAGAGCCAATTCCAACTCTTTATCAGCCTTTAGGGATAATGATACCTTAATTGCAAGGGAAAATATTCAGTCGCAATCCTTTGTAAATCAATTTGAGAACGATATTAAATTTGAGCATTTTAATAGTTTAATTAATAAACAGGAGTACAATCCTGATATAAGTGCGGTATACTTGGACATAACGAATCAATTGCTGCAGATTTATAAGCATTCTATGAATATTTCACGTACTGTGTTGGGATTGATATAATTAATTGCTTATCACAGGCGCAAATGATGAAGTTATTAGTGATTTATTTATCAGTAGAATAGTAATGCAAAGGTGTATTTAAAAATGGGTAAAGACTTTGCTTCTTATAGATAAATACTTGTTAATTTACACCAATTGCATACGGATAGGGGGATTTAAGGTGGAGCCTATGCAGGGAGTCGTACCAGCCGTCAGAAAAATAAAAGATTTTGAAAAACTTTTAAAATCAGACCATAAAATTATTATATTGCTTGAAACGCGTATAGCCCTATTGGCAAATCTGGTGAAATATGCAAAGCAGTTTGATAAGCAGATTATCGTCCATCTGGATTTAATAAATGGGCTGAAGGTTGATCAGTATGGGATGGAACTGCTTGTTCATCATATGAAAGTAGACGGTGTTATATCTACACGCGGAAATATTATTTCCATGGCAAAGAAAAATGGTTTAGTAGCAATTCAGCGAATGTTTGCCATTGACAGCTCAGCTATCAGGAAGAATATTGAACTGGTAGATAAAACAAAACCGGATTATATCGAAGTACTGCCCGGCATTATTCATCCTATCATTCAAGAAATCGCTGAACAGACAGAGACACCTGTCATTGCCGGCGGCTTAATCAGGTCAACGGAAGATATCGAGCTTGCTTTAAACCACGGCGCAGTCGCAATAACAACATCACGTAAAGAGTTATGGAATTATAATAGTGCTATCCGGAAATTTAAAATTAATAATTGATCTGCTATTATAGACAAATAGTGATAATTTAGAGTAAAATAGGAACCAAAGTTAATTAATCTTAGTGGAGATTTAGGAGAACACAATGTTTATCTTTCCTTAGGGAAGGTATATTTGTGTTCTCCTTTTTTATTAACATTGGAAAAGTGCTGGACAGGAGATAAGCATGCAAATAATTTTAGCTGCAAGAAATCAACTCCTCCGGGAAAGTTATTTGCAAATTCGCCAAAACATATCTTAAGGAATCCCGGAATAATTAGCTATATTTGTTGCAGAAAGGATGAGTACAATGCGTTTATCAAGCAGAAGTCGTAAAAATATATTCAACAGAATGGAATTAAGTGATTTGGATGTAATTATTATAGGTGGGGGGATTACCGGCGCGGGGATAGCGCTGGATGCCAGTATGCGTGGTTTAAGTGTCGCCTTATTCGATATGCAGGATTTTGCAGCGGGAACTTCCAGCCGTTCCACAAAGTTAGTTCATGGCGGCTTAAGATATTTGAAACAATTTGAACTGAAAATGGTATCCGAGGTCGGCAAAGAGCGTGCCATCGTATATGAAAATGGCCCCCACGTTACTACACCGGAATGGATGATGCTGCCCTTTTATAAAAGCGGTACATTCGGACCTTTTATGACAAACATAGGTTTGCGGGTGTATGATTTCCTTGCAGGTGTAAAGAAGTCGGAAAGAAGGAAAATGCTAAGTCGTAAAGAGACATTGGAAATGGAGCCGTTATTAAAAGAAAATGGGCTCCTCGGGTCCGGCTATTACGTGGAATACCGGACGGATGATGCCCGGCTGACGATAGAGGTACTTAAAAAAGCTGTGGAAAATGGCGCACTTGCTCTAAATTATGCCAAAGTAACTAACTTTAAGTATGAAAACGGCACAGTGGCCGGCATCCAGGTAGAGGATCAGTTATCAGGTGAAATTCACGAGATTAAAACGAAACACGTTATCAATGCAACAGGTCCGTGGGTAGATACCATCCGTGAAATAGATCAATCAAAGAAAGGAAAAACCCTTCAATTAACAAAAGGGGTGCACCTTGTTTTTGACAAGCAGCGTTTCCCGCTGAAGCAGGCTGTTTATTTCGATACGCCGGACGGCAGAATGATGTTTGCCATTCCCCGTGACGGGAAAACCTATGTCGGTACAACGGATACCGTCTATGAAGACAATATTGCCTTTCCGACTATGACGGAAAATGATCGGGATTATATATTGCAATCCATTGATTTCATGTTTCCCGGATTACAGCTTTCTGTTACTGACGTGGAATCAAGCTGGGCTGGTTTAAGACCTTTAATTCATGAGGAAGGCAAGTCCCCTTCAGAAGTTTCACGTAAGGACGAAATCTTTATTTCAGACTCAGGTCTTATTTCCATCGCAGGAGGGAAATTAACAGGCTACAGAAAAATGGCTGAGGGAGCGGTGGATGCAGTAGTGAAAAGAATAGCGGGGAAACATTTTCAGCCAAATAGTGCCAGCACGAAAGCATTGCCTATATCCGGCGGTAATGTTGGCGGATCGGAAGGTTTCCCGGAGTTTGTGAAAGAGCAAATAATTATAGGTAAGAAAGCAGGACTTGCCACTGAAGATGCCAGATTTTTAGCAGAAAAATACGGATCGAATGCCCCTGTACTCTTTGATTTATATAAGCAAGGGAAAGTGAATAACAGCCGATTGCATCCGCTGACATGGGCAATGCTGCATTACAGTATGGAATACGAAGCAGCCTGCAAGCCAACGGATTTCTTCATCCGGCGTACAGGTGCAATGTTTTTTAATATTGA
This sequence comes from Virgibacillus aidingensis, assembly GCF_010994035.1. Taxonomy (GTDB): domain Bacteria; phylum Bacillota; class Bacilli; order Bacillales; family Amphibacillaceae; genus Virgibacillus_N. The sequence goes on along the minus strand of NZ_WIXN01000002.1, from coordinate 231,573 downwards.
TTGGGTGAAAAAGGAAAAGGAAGCGGTTATGGAGGAAATGAAGAGACTCTTTGAATGGACTGAGAAACAGATGGAAAGATATGAAGCGGAACTCGAGCAGTTTCTATATGAGGCAGACCACCCTGTTGAAGTGTAAAGTATAATTAGTTCAAATAAATTATCGTGAGCATCCCTTACGCGGTGAGGATGATGTGAAGCATCCTGCAGCACTTTCTTGTTAATAAACAGGATGTGTCGGAACAGATGAAGGATATCCTATTGGCCCGAATCAATCGCCGGCAGTCTATTTATCTATATTCATTCTGCTATAATAAAATCAGGTGATAGAAATGAAAATACGTATTTTTATAGTACTGCTGATTTTCCTGGCCAGCTGCGGACATATTGGAGAAACGAGCACGGAAGTAGTAACGGAGAAGTATAATCAGGCTGGAGAAGTGGCTTTAGACCGGGATGGTGCCTTGTTATCCGAAACCCGATTCCTCAATATTGCCCACCGCGGTGCGTCCGGCCATGCACCGGAGCATACATTGGTATCCTATCAAATGGGGGAAGAAATGAATGCGGATTATATTGAAGTCGATTTGCAGATGACTAATGACGGGACACTGGTTGCCTTGCATGATGAAGATATATCCCGCACCTCGGGAAAAGAAGGTGCCGTGAAAGATTTTGACATTGACGAGATCAAAGCGATTGAGGTGGGCAGCTGGTTTAATGAGGAAAATCCGGACCTTGCCAAGCCGATTTTTAATCAAATAGAAGTCCCGACATTAGATGAGGTTCTGGAAACATTCGGCCATGATGCTAATTATTATATTGAAACGAAATCACCCGAAATTTACCCCGGAATGGTGGAGGAATTGCTGGAAGTGCTCCACCGGCATGAATTAATTGGCGAAGATATTCCGGAAGGCCAGGTGATCATTCAGTCATTCGATAAATCCAGTTTATTGGAAGTAAAAGACCATGAACCATCGATTCCATTGATCAAACTATTAAATTACCGGGATGAAGAAGCAGTATTATCAGAGGAGGAATTGGATGAAATCAAAGGTTATGCGGTCGGCATTGGTGTAAACCATGCATCGTTAACGAAGGAGTTCGTAGAAAAAGTCCGGCGGGAAGGTCTGCTCATTCACCCCTATACCGTGAATGAGAAAGATGACATGGAGCGGCTTATAAGCTGGGGCGTCACAGGCATTTTTACCGATTATCCGGATCGTTTGGAAACAATGCTTGAAAACTACCGCAGCCGGGAAGATTAAAGCAGAAAATAAGGAATGGTTTTATTAAGGTTCAGCCTAAGAGCAATAAACAGCCTGATTATAATACAGGGCAGGCTGCCGGCTAACCGCGGGCCTTACCCTGCCATTCAAGGAGTGATCCTTTGAGTTTATATTTCCAAATCTGTTCAAGTGTGCTCAAAAAGAACTTCATGTTAGCCGTAATGGCAGCGGTGTTATTAGTGATAACCTTCTTTATCTGGGCTGGAGTACCTTTTTTTATAATTGGGAGTACAGTGGCAGAATTAACCTCTAATTTAGCCATCATCCATCTTAGTATTTCCTTTTCAGGAGGACTCCTGTTTTCTTTGTATTTCGTACCCATCAATCTAAAAGTTGCGAAAAAGATTGCTGATTTAAAACAGCGAAGTGTAATGCATTACTTTATACGTATAGAATTAATGGGGGTATTGCTGTGTTCTTCTATTTTTCAAATCATATTAAGTATTTTGATACAACTATAGAATTTAATAGTAGAAATCTTTTATTTGCATTGCTGCACTCCCCTGATGCTGCTCTTATACGCTAAAGAAAAGACCGGTCTTACAGATTATTCAATATATCACCAATGGCTTCTTCGCCAAATTCCTGCCATTTGCTCTTATCACGGATATAGCCGTCCTTATCCAGCGGTTTCTGGAATTGATTCAGTCCGCCGGCTGCAGTGAGCAGGGAATGTTCATCCGTATCCAGCCCTTCATTAACTACATGTTTGATAACAAAAGGCTTTTTAAATTCAATCCATGCATCTCTTCTGTCCAGTTCTCCTTCAAGCACATGAAAAGGCATCCGGATATAATAGGTTTCTCCGCCTTCCCGATGCATCACCCCATCAAACATGCCCCTGTCATAATCCCAATTTCCGCCAATATGAAAACCAAACTTTTTTAATGTCTCCAGGGCATAGCCAAAAGACATTTGCTTTCCTTCCATATCTGTATCCAAATGCAGCATAAAATCGCTCCTTTACCTGTTTTTTCATAGTATAAACAATAATTGGGAATACATACATTCTTATCAATAAAAAATGGAATGGAGCCACTGAAGGAAGCTGTAAAGCAGCGGAATGGTCACCAGGCAAAGCAGGGTTGTAAGCATCACGCCAAATGAAGCAAAGGAAGCATCTCCACCATACTTTTTTGCATAAACAGAGATGGTGGGAGCACTCGGCATGGCAGCTGTCAGCACAGCAACAACAATTAAAGGGTATGGAACAGGGAGAAAGAAAAAAACAAACAAAAATGACGGGAGGATAAGTAATTTACAGGCCGCTGCTATCCATACATATACGTGTTTACTGTATTGCTGAAAAACATGCCAGCGGATTTCCGCCAGGAGGCTGCCGATCAATATCATGGATAAGGGAATCGTCATTTTTCCGACATCTTCAAATGTGTTCAGCAGCGGTAGAGGCCAATCAAACGGAAGAAACAGCATGCATAGGCCGATCAGCGTCGATAAAATGCCTGGATTAAGAAACAGGGCTTTCCAGTTTGTACTTGATTCATTTTTGGTAAAAAGAAAGATCCCATATGACCAAATCAATATTAAGTAACAAACATTAAACAAGGTTAAGTACATAATTCCTTGTTCTGCCATTAAAATATAACTGATGGCAAAACCGATAAAACCCTGGTTCCCGAAAATGATCAAGCTTTCGTATACACTTTTTTGCTTTACAGGCAGTTTGGCTCTTCGCCTGAGCAAAAAACCGGCTAAAACCGATATGCTAAGTATGAAGATGGACATGGCAACCAGCCAGGCGAAATCTGTTAGAATATCACGGGAAAGGGTGGTGTTCAATGAATATAAAATCAATGCCGGTAAAGTGATATACAGCAAGAGCTGGGTAATAACCTGTGTGGCGCTCGAAGGAAGTATTCTCATTTTTCTGCTGGCAAAACCAATGATTGCCATAATAAAAAGGGGGATCATTGCTTGTAAAAATGCACCAGTGGACAACAATGGCCTTCTCTCCTTTCCATAATCAGGGTATGATTCAGAAGCGGAGATGGTACCATATTGACAGGCGATCCACATTTTTGAAGCCTTAGTAAAAACAATGATAGTTCCGGAAGTACCATACCAGTTAAATTGCAAATTGGGCCGCATGCAAGCAGTTCCCATGGGACACAGCCGGATAATGATGATGGCGAAACACGGTCATCTGCCTGTTTGGCGGACCCGGAAAATATAATGGAAAGGTAAGGTAGAAGAAAATGCTTTTTCGATGCATCCGGTTTTTCTAGGAACCTATGGTTTATATTATATAAAAATACCCATAATGCTAAGGAATATATATAAAGGTGGTTATAATAATATGGGTATTTCCGAATTGCTCTTAAGAATTACAATCGGCTTCGTCGTCCTGTTTGTGCTTACCCGTATAATGGGGAGAAAAGAGATCAGCCAAATGACCTTTGTTAACTTTGTATCAGCGATTTCGATCGGTTCGATCACTGCGAACCTTGTCGTCAATCAAAATCTCAGTATACTAAATGGCGTCATCGCATTAACGGGCTGGACTGTTTTCACCTTAGTCCTTGCATTTGTCGAAATTTTTTCGATAAAAGGAAGAAAGGTTGTCAGCGGTGATCCGGTGATAGTCATCAAAGACGGGAAAATTGCGGAAAAAGCATTGCGGATCCATCGGCTTGACCTGGATACTTTAACTTCCATGCTGAGACAAAAAAATATATTTTCCATTTCCGTTGTGGATTATGCGATATTCGAGACAAATGGCAGGTTAACTGTATTGCTGAAAGAGAACAAACAGCCGGTAACGAAGTCGGATATGAATATTTCTTCGGAAAGCAAAGTATATCCCATTCCAACTGAGATCATTGTGGATGGAAAGGTTCTTCCTGATAGTCTGGAAAAACTGGACCTTGATATTGATTGGGTAAACAGTGAGTTGAAGCAGCATGGAGCAGACTCGGCTGCAGAGGTGTTTTTTGGCCAGGTTCAGACTGACGGTTCTTTATTCATTGACAAAAAAGAAGGAAGCCGGGGAACTTCCTCCTAGACTTCCACCTCACTCATTAAGGCGTGTGTATTTTCTTCTGAGTCCTTGAAAAAGGCCATCCATGTTTCGGTTTGCTCCATCTTTGCCACAAGATGCGGCTCAACGGGAAAGAAGACACCTTTTCCTTTTAAAGCAAGGTATACCTCCTGAATATCCTCCACTTGAAAATAGATTACGGAACTGGCATGGGCAAATTCTTCTCTTTCCGGGAGGCTTAACATAATACGCAATCCTTCACATTTAAAAAAAGCCATCGTTTTTGTGCTGAAAAGCATAGGAAGCCCCAGTTTTTCCTTATAGAAATTTGCAGCTCTTTCAAGGTCTCTTACCGGCACCCCGATTTGTCCGATCTTTTTAATCATGTTTTTCCCCTTCCTTTGAAATATGAACTTTTTCTAAGGAGCAGTAACATGCTGTTATAAAGCATTTTATCACAATAATAAATAAACCGGTTAAGGGATTACAGGACAATTATGGTAAAATATAAAGAAACACTATTTGCGGGGGAAGCAGGGTTCACATGGAAATAGCAGGATTAATCGTAATAGTTCTAGTTGCTTCTATACTCCAAACAAGTACAGGGTTTGGTTTTTCTATTATTGCTGCTCCTTTCCTTCTATTGATTTTTGAACCCGCTGAGGCCATTCAAATAAATCTGATTTTGTCTCTTGTGATTTCTATTGTATTAATCAGGAAAATCAGCAAAGATATAGATGTCGGGGTTCTGAAAAGATTGATAGCAGGAAGTTTAGCAGGTTTGCCGATAGGTATTGTCATCTTCCTGTTCATTGATATAGAAAAATTAAAGCTGATTGTTAGTCTTATAATTCTGGTGTTGACGGTCATGCTTATTTTCAGGTTTAAAATCAGTCAAAATAAACGCCGGGACCTGGGAGCAGGCGGATTATCAGGAGTGTTAACCATAAGCATGGGAATGCCCGGACCGCCACTGTTATTATATTTTTCCGGGACAGCTGTGCTGAAAGCAAAATTAAGGGGTACAACACTTGCTTTCTATCTTTTTATTTATTTTATGAGTCTACTTATCCAAACTGTATTTACGGGAACAAATAAAATAACTTGGATTTCAAGTGGTCTGGCTTTGCCGCTCGTATTTATCGGCTTATTTTTGGGGCAAATTTTGTTTAAAAGGATTGATCAAAATACCTTTAGAATCGTTATCTACTGTCTATTAATATTTACAGGCATCTATTTATTTGTCGATAGCTTGATACTCAATTAAGATAGCAGTCGCAAATGTGCTGTCCGGTTAAAATCTTTTATCTTCCATTTTTCATTTTCAAAATGGATGTTGCTGATACAGCCGTTCATCAGCCTGTCTCCCTCCAGGATATTATCATTGCCTGAAAAGGCTTTTAGGATTGCTTTGATGACAGCACCATGATTAATGAGCAGGACCTTCTGGCCGGGATACAATTCGGTAACTTTTTGAAGACCCATCATGATTCTGTTGTGAAAATCTTCTTCCCTCTCCTGGCCCGGGTAATTTTTTTCCGGATATACGGCCCGCCGCGCTTCATAGGTCATGCCTTCCGCAGCACCAAAGGCACGCTCTTGAAACTCGCTCATCGTGTGAAATGGCAGTCCGAGCTTTTGATTAATAATTTCCGCTGTTTGTTTTGCCCGTTTCAGCGGACTCGAAATGAGAACATCATAGCTGGATGATGCAAGATAAACACTGCATGCCTCTGCCTGTTTTACTCCCTTGGCATTCAATGGTATATCTGTTGTACCCTGCAATATGCCTGCAGCATTCCATTCCGTTTCCCCGTGCCGAATTAAACAAATGGTTGTCATGGTAGTCCTCCCGGTTTTTCTTTTTTTATATCCTATTGTACCTGAGAATGCATTACAGTGTGAAGCAGCATACCTATTATTAATGCATAATACAATACTGATAATAATTATTCAGCAATGGATACATTAATGGAGTGGGAGCAAACAAAAAGCCGATTTCCCAACGTAAAGGAAAGCGACTTTTCAGATCAGCTTTCTTGCCTGATTATAAAGGTTTGACATTAGATTTCTTTGATGAATTGAACGGAAGCTCAATAAAGCCGTGCTTTTATTCATTAGTGGTAAAAAGTTAAAAATAATAATTCTCCAAGCTTTTTAAATAAGATTGGTGAAATGCCTTATGTTTGCTTGAGTGAATTTACTCCCCCAATCTAAAGTCTTTATAAGTTGGTGCTGCAAAAAACCACGTCTTACAATGCCTTATATGCCTTCTGTATCTCCTGAATATTAATTTTTTTCATTTTAAGCACTGCTTTGTTTACCCGATCAACCTGTTCCGGTGTGCTATTCGCGATTATCTCATGCATTTCCCTTGATACAATCTGCCAGGACACGCCAAATTTATCTTTCAGCCAGCCGCATTGCTCTGCATCAGGAACTGCAGACAGCTTGGTCCAGTAGTAATCAATCTCTTCCTGTGTGTTGCAATAAACCATAAAGGATATTGCCTCGTTAAAACCAAAGTCATGTTCTTGTCCGCTGTCGTTGGCGACAAACCACTGATTTTCAAGCATGAAATCAGAAAACATGATAGTGCCTTCTTTGTCCGGCTCCATATTTTTTGGATAGCGGGCTACTTCACCCGGCCTGGCGTTCTTAAATACGGATAAATAAAAATTCATCGCTTCTTCTGCTTTGCCGCATTGCTCGCCGACAAACAGAAATGAAGGCATTATTTCCGGCCGCTTTTCCCCTTCCGGATCGGTAAGGATCAGCTGCCAGGTTAAACCATATTTATCCTGAATCCATCCATATTTTTCACTGAATGGGTATTTATCAAAAGGCATTAACACGGTGCCGCCATCGGATAACTTGTTCCAAACCTCTTTTATTTTTTCCGCCGCATCTTTATCCCGTGACGGATCAAAATTAACCATAAAAGACACGGCCGGAGTAAATTTGAAAAGCGGACCTCCATTGATCCCCATAAATTTCGTCCCCCACAATTCAAAGGATACTGCATCAGCATCACCTGATGGTGTATCTTTGATTGTCGTTATGCTGGAAACCATTGATTCCGGAAATACGGAAGTATAAAATCCGGCTGCTTCAATCGCTTCATTGTCAAACCATAAATGCGGTACAATGCTTTGGTTTTTACTGGACATTCCTGTTCCTCCCTCTTACTTTTTTTATATTTTACCATTTTGTTCCCTTGTTGATTTCTTCTAAATTGCTATTAATTTTCTTATATTTTATGTGTTTCTTTATTTTGAGCATTTCTATTGTAAATAAATAAAGGTATAGTATACTCATATATGTACATATTCAAATATCTTGATATGTTATTATTTTATTTTTTATAAAAGGGAATGATTCCGTTGTGGAATGACTTACAGCAATTCAAAGCTGATTTTTTCAAAGCCTTGGCACACCCTCTTCGAATTCGTATTCTCGAGGTGCTGGCGGAAGGAGAAAAAAGTGTAAATGAAATTCAGAGGACGCTGGGAAGTGAAGGATCCGCAGTCTCACAGCAATTAAGTGTTTTGCGTAATAAAAATATCGTCGTTGGCGTTAAGAATGGAAAAAACGTGATGTATACACTCCGGGATCCGGCGATTACAGAATTGCTGGGTGTAGCACAGGCGATTTTTAACAACCATCTCATTGATACCTATTCCATGCTGGAAGAACTGGATAACGAGGAAAAGAAGGGGTAGAGGAATAATTGAAAAAGCGATTTTGGACAGGAAGATTTGAAGGATACTCCTGGGAGTACTTTCAAAAGGACCTGCTGTCAGGGGTAATTGTGGGGATTATAGCGATTCCGCTTGGGATGGCTTTTGCAGTTGCTTCTGGGGTGAACCCGGAATATGGTATTTATACCACGATTATTGCGGGTATTTTAATTTCATTATTTGGAGGTTCCAGATTTCAAATTGGCGGACCTACCGGTGCGTTCATCCCAATTCTTTTAGGAATTGTGATTACTTACGGTTATGCCGATTTATTGCTGGCGGGATTTATGGCCGGGATTATGCTTGTTCTGATGGGGATTTTTAAATTGGGAACGCTGATAAAATATATGCCCAGGCCGGTAACAATTGGATTCACTTCTGGAATAGCCGTCATTATTTTCACCGGGCAAATAGGGAACTTTTTAGGATTGTCCGATTTGGAAAAACATGAAAAATTTCTGGCAAATATGAGAGAGATATTTTTGCATATTGATTCAGTTAGTCTATACAGCATTATTACGGCAGTCGTTTGTCTGATCGCGATTTTGCTGACACCAAAATTAATGCCCGGGGTACCTGGTCCACTTGTAGGATTGGTAGTATCCACGGTGGTTGCTGCTTTATTTTTCTCTGGGAATATTCCGACGATCGGCACTGTTTTTGGAGAGATAGCCAGCGGGTTTCCGGCTTTTCAAATGCCGGAAATCACATTGGAACGGGTTTTGCGGCTGCTGGTGCCTGCATTTACGATCGCCATGCTGGGAGGTATTGAGTCACTTTTATCCGCTGTGGTTGCTGACGGGATGACCAATAGTAAGCATAACAGCAATCGGGAGCTGGTGGGCCAGGGGGTTGCGAATATTGTTACTCCTTTATTTGGAGGAATTCCGGCCACAGGGGCAATTGCCCGGACAGCGACGAATATCAAGAGTGGTGCCTATTCGCCAATGTCGGGAATCATCCACGGCATTTTTGTTTTGACAACGTTATTACTGCTGGCTCCGTATGCTTCTCACATCCCACTGGCAAGTATGGCGCCGGTTTTGATGGTTGTTGCCTGGAATATGAGTGAACGGAAACAATTTGCACATGTTCTTAAAATGAAATCAGGCGATTCACTGGTCTTATTGGCAACTTTCTTACTGACTGTTTTTACAAGTATTACGACAGCAGTGGTGGCCGGGATTATTTTAGCCATTATTTTATTTGCCAAGCGGATGAGCAGCATGCTCGTTATTTCAAAAGTTTTTCCGGATGAGACGCCAAAAGAGGAAACGGCTAAATTGCGTGTCCTCCATCAGCTGAAGGACTATCCGGAAATTAGCATTTATACAATTGAAGGGCCATTGTTCTTTGGAGCCGCGCAGGTTTTTGAGCAAAGGGTTTTAAAGACAATTAATTACAGGCCAAAAGTGCTCATATTGCATATGGGAAGGGTTCCGTTTATGGATTCCACAGGCGCAGCACATTTTAAAAACATCTTGGACCATTTCAAAAGCCATGGCGGGGTTCTCCTTGTTGCCGGAGTCGCTCCCTCTTTAAAGGAAACGTTAAAAAAGTCCGGCCTGTATGAGGAAATCGGCGGAGGAAACGTTTTTGATGACGCAGAGGATGCGGTGGCGTATGCCAAGTCACTGGCGGGATCCGCGGCTGCAGAAAAAAGAGGAGCAATCAAGGGAACAGAGCAGTTTGTTTAGTATCCATAGCCGAAAAGATGTATGATGAGCATCTCATTCGGCTTTTTTTTGCATAAATTTATTCCCAGGACTCAAGTTAAGATAAGGAGGTGTTTCATATGGGAAGAGATCGTCAGGAAAAAAAGCTGAAACAAAGTGGAAAAGTGGAATCAGATCGTGACACAGGCCTGCGCTATAAAGGGTCAGCAAAAATGTCAGGTCCCGAAGAAGCAAGAAGGTTGAATGATGGCAGGAAATAGAGGGTAGTGGAAGCGGTGACCATTGGCATGATAAATGCAAGCGTATAAAGTGCCCAAATAATGCACTGGTCCCCTGTAAAATTTGGCATTTTTTAAATCATGCGGTATAATGAAGAAAGTAAAAACTTCATAGATTTATTTTGGTTCATTTACACAGGTAAATGATTAAAAAGGAATCAGGTGAAAATCCTGAACGGTCCGGCCACTGTGAATGGAAATTTTACTCCATATGCCACTGGGCATTCCCCGGGAAGGCGGAGTAATGACAGCCATGAGTCAGGAGACTTGCCAGAATAAAATGCACATCAACCTTCCGGGAAAAGGGGATGCACGATTATTCCATTTTTTAATTGGGGTTATCTGTAAACTCTCAGCCTGTTGAAGGAGAGAGTTTTTTTAATGCGCAAAATAGCTTGCAGTTACAATGAAGTAACGCGAACCGTATATAACTAGCTACAATGACGTAGCTTGATGCATGTGATCAATTACAATGGGGTAATGAGTTCACGTACTGCAACAAAGACGGAAACAGCTTTTCTGTCTTTGTTGCATTTATGTCAGCGAATATTTTTTTAATAATCGGGAAAACCAAGGTGCAGCACTTTTGATATTGATTGACACCCCTTTTCCCTGAATAGTATAATAAGCTTAGACACAACGGCGTGTAGCATGAATGAAAGCAAAGGAGCTTTACAGAAGGGGATTCTTCTGTAAAGCTCCTTTTTTGTTCATGATACCTGGTTCTCCATTTACCCTGAAGCAGGCACTCATTGCAGGCAGGCGGGTCAACTATCCATCAAAAAAGGAGGAAGATGAATTTGGAAAAGATATCACTCAGTACGATGATTTACTCCGGAGAAAAAGCCCTTGATCACTTGAAAAGCTATGAAAAAAAGCGAATATTTATTGTTGCCGATCCGTTTATAATGGAATCCAGAATGATTGATCATATTGAAGGGCGGCTGGTGAAGGGGCAAAACGAATGGGAATTATTCAGTGATATTGTTCCGGATCCGCCGGTTGAAAATGTAGTTGCCGGCGTAAAGGAAATAGAAGCATTTAAACCCGATCTCATCATAGCTGTCGGCGGGGGCTCGGCGATTGATGCAGCCAAAGCGATGAAGGAATTTGCCATGAAAATTTATGACTTTGAATCACTGCCGCTTACCGCCATTCCAACAACGAGCGGTACAGGCTCAGAAGTCACTTCTTTTTCCATTATTACGGATACAAGCAAAGGAATTAAGTATCCGCTCGTTGCCGATGCATTAATACCTGAAGAAGCAATTCTTGATACAGACCTGGTAAAAACTGTGCCGCCTTCAATAACAGCCGATACAGGAATGGATGCACTGACCCATGCCATTGAGGCATATGTGGCTGCTGATGCAAATGATTTTTCTGATGCAATGGCAGAAAAGGCCATCCGCCTGATTTTTCAATATCTAAAGGATGCTTATCATGATGGGGAAAACATCGCTGCCAGGGAAAAAATGCATCATGCCTCCACGATGGCAGGCATCGCTTTTAATATCGCAGGCCTGGGGATCAATCATAGCATTGCCCATGCATGCGGGGCAAAATTTCACATACCCCATGGCCGGTTAAATGCGATTTTATTGCCGAAAGTCATTGCTTATAATGCGGGTGTAAAAGGTTACAGCAATGCGGATTTAAAGCCTGCCGCCGATAAATATGCATATCTTGCCGGCATGCTGGGACTTCCTGCTACAAACAGTGCCAGTGGAACAAGAAGTCTGATCAAGGAAATTGAAAAATTGCGGACGGCATTGGATATGCCTGCAGATTTCAAAACCTATGATATAGAATACACAGACGGGATAAAAGAAGATATCGCAAAAGCAGCCCTGGATGACAGCTGTACCGATACAAATCCTTTAGAACCGAATAAGGAAGATATTATAGCTATTTTAACACAGTTGAAGTGACCTTCCGTCTTCCATGATTGATATGAAAAAGCTTCCGTGTGCTTTGTTTCCAAAAGCCACTTTGCCAGTTTCATGATGTCCGGACTGTATATCTGTCCGGGATGCATAAATAAATAAATCTTTGTATATTATTTCACTTGCAAGAAAACGTTTGCGGTATTATAATACATGTATGGGCACAAAGGCGTGCTTTCGTAATGATGCTATTTAAAAATCAAACGATAATGGCAAAGCAAAGGGGCTTTGGAAAAGAAACTGTCTTTCTTTTTCAGGGTCCCTTTGTGCTTTTTACACTTAAAATAATGAAAATGATGCGAAGGGATGGATGCCGTAAAAAGGGATAAAGCACCTGTTTGGTTATCTTTTCTGTTTGGTAAAAATCAGGGTATAAAAATGAAATCAAGGTTGATAATAGGTGAAGCAATGTTTAAAAAGGGAATAAAGCATAATTAGGTTACTTCAGGGGAATTAGCGGGAAGCATATAATTTCTAAGGAGCGTAGTCATGGAAAAAAGAATTGTGATAGTCGATGACGAACCTATTACAAAAATGGATTTACAAGAACTGTTGGAAGAAGCTGGCTACAAAGTAGTAGGACAGGCTTCGGATGGTTTTGAAGCAATAGATGTTTGCAAGGAGCAAGGTCCGGATCTGGTTATTATGGATATTAAAATGCCGGTGCTTGATGGATTGAAAGCAAGCAAGAAAATTATGCATGACCGCATTGCAGGCGGGGTTCTATTATTAACAGCCTTTTATGATGAAGAATTTATTAAAAAGGCAAAAGAAGTAGGAGCATTAGGATACTTAGTAAAACCCTTGGATGAAAAGTCTTTCATACCTACTGTAGAGATGTGCATTTCCAGAGCGGAGAAAATACAAAGCCTGGAAAAGCAAGTGGAAAAGGTCTCCAAGAAATTGGAAGATAGAAAGATCATTGATATTGCCAAAGGTCTGTTAATGAAAGAAAGGAACCTGGATGAGCAGGAGGCGTACACTCTATTGCGCAAAATGAGCATGGATGGCCGTACGTCGATCAGCGAGATTGCGAGGACGATTACCATTGTCTACGATTAAAAAAACGAAGATAGTGGATTTATGCAGGAAATACACCAATATGACGGAGCAGGAAATAGATTTTATCCTGAAAAAGGCCGAGGCCGTGGATGAACTGGCTGAAGTTTTTGACTGTGATGTATTTATTGATGTTCCGCTGAAGAACAGCACAGCGTCCATTGTAGTATATCACGTATATCCTGTCACAAAGCAGTCATTATACGAGAAATCCCCAGTTGGTCAGCCTGCGTTAAAAATGAATGAGCCCGGTGTCTGGAAAGTTTCCCGCACAGGCGGCACATTAAAAGGATATAAGGCATTCACTCAGGAAAACGTATTCATCAGGCAAAATATTCACGCCATTAATTATGGAGAAAAGGTGCTTGGCACTTATATTCTCGAAACAGCTTTTCATGAAGTGCAGGAAACGGCAGAAGATAAAAATGATTATATGACGATGACAGCAAAGCTAAATAATTATATAGACGATGCCATCTATTTTTTCGATGCTTCAGGCAAGCTGATATTTCAAAATGATAAGGCAGACAGCTTTTCGAATAACTTGTCAGAAGAAGGCGTGCATTACAACCATTTGTTTGGGGATCAGGTGAATTTTAGTGATCTGATTTTAAATGACCATAAACAATTACAATGGGAAATCTGTCTGGACGGGAAATATTATTTAATGAAACGGATTCTTCTGGAAGATGATCAGCTGAAATTTGCTATTATTCTAAGGGATATTACCCAGCTGAAGGATAAAGAGGCAGAGATTTTTTCCAAAACGGAGGCCATCCGGGAAACCCATCACCGGATAAAAAATAATCTGCAGACGATGGGGTCCCTTTTAAGAATGGAAAGAAGAAGGAGCAGCAATGAAGAAGTCAAGCATATACTGACAGACAATATGAACCGGGTTATTTCCATAGCGGCGACCCATGATATTCTGGCAAGACAGCTTGGAGATAAGGTGGAATTAGGTGAAGTATTGGAATTTATTGTGAATAACCTGCAAAGAAGCTATTCCCTTCTGGAAAATATTGAATTGGCCCTTGATTTGGAAGAATCGATCATTGTGCCAAGTGATGTGGCAACTTCAGTTTCCCTGATAGTTAATGAGCTTGTTCAAAATTGCTATAACCATGCATTTCCAAATGGAGCGGAAGGCAGGATTATTGTTTTTTTGAAAAAAGTAGAAGAGGAAGTTGTGATATCTGTTACCGATAATGGCGTCGGTTTTGACATCGATCACATTAAAGGAAACAGCAGCCTCGGATTATTTATTGTAAAAAATTATGTGAAAGATAAATTAAAAGGAACAATACAATTTGATAAAAGAAAAAAAGGAATGGAAATTACATTCCGATTCAACTAGATAAGGCTTTTACAATGGGGTATAAGCTGATCCGAAAGCAATGAAGCTTAAGGTATAAAATGCTGCAGGTATTTGTGTGCATTTTTGTACTTTAAGCTTTTTTGCTTTCTATAGACAGGACATTTGACTGGAGGTGATAAGTTTGGCGGAAAAAATGTTAAGTGTTGGCATAGATATCGGGACATCCACCACTCAGTTAGTGTTTTCGGATTTGACTATTGAAAATGTAGCCTCTGCTTTTAATGTACCCCGCATCATTATCACGGATAAAGAAGTTATTTATAAAAGCGATATTATCAACACCCCGCTTTTAGAGGGGACCAGGGTGGACCAGAACCGAATCCAGACATTTGTAGAAGCAGAATATAAGAAAGCAGGCATTGAAAAAGCGAGGATTCAAACAGGTGCCGTTATTATAACCGGAGAAACAGCCAGAAAAGAAAACGCAGAGGAAGTGCTGCAGGGATTAAGCGGTTTTGCCGGAGATTTTGTTGTAGCGACAGCAGGACCGGATCTGGAGAGTATTATTGCTGCCAAAGGTGCAGGGATGCACACATTCTCGAAGGATCACTCCGCGAAGATTGTCAATTTGGATATCGGCGGAGGCACGAGCAATCTGGCAGTCATGAACAGGGGACGGGTAGTGGATACAGGGTGCCTGGATATTGGCGGCCGTCTCATTAAAGTGAATAAAGAAACGAAGAAAATTGAGTATATTTCCGAGAAAATACAGAGACTGATAAAAGAAAATGGCTGGTCCATACAAATTGGGCAGACAGCTACGAAAGAACACCTGCAGCCTGTGGTGGACAAAATGGCGGCATTGCTGGAGGAAAGTGTCGGGGCGCGGACACCAACGAGTCAGCTGGAAATGATAGCTACTCATAAAACGATTACAGATACAGACGATATCACACATATTTCTTTTACAGGAGGTGTTGCCGAGGCGATATATAAGCCTGCAGATCAGGAAGATGTTTTTAAATATGGAGATATCGGTTTAATGCTCGGCACGGCAATAGCAAATTCATCTATTTCCCATCAATTCAGTCTCGTGGAGCCAACCGAACTGATCCGGGCAACCGTAGTAGGAGCCGGTTCCCACACAACAGAAATAAGCGGAAGCACCATTACGTATTCCGAAAATCAATTTCCTGTAAAAAACATTCCGGTAATCAAGCTCCTGGATGAGGAAATTAAAGAAACCGGCAACTTTGCTGAAATTATTAAAGAGAAACTGAAATGGTTTGAAATTAAGAAAAACAGGCAAAAAGTAGCCATTTCATTTACCGGCAATCAGCATGCAAGCTTTTCCGAAATTGTGGACATTGCTGAAGAAATTATAACCGGAGTGAAAGAATATACAGATTTGGGGCTGCCGTTAATAATCATTACCGAAAACGATATAGCGAAGGTGCTGGGACAGACACTCATGGCAAAAATGGGCAGAGATCAAGAACTGATTTGTATTGACAGTGTATTTGTCAAAGATGGCGATTATATCGATATCGGACAGCCTGTTGCAAGTGGAAGCGTGCTTCCAGTAGTAATCAAAACATTGGTATTTAATTAATATATTCCGGGAGGAGGATATGAATGAAATTAAGCACTGCATTATCAGGAGAAACGTATCAGTTTAATTCAGTTAAAGAAGTGCTGGCGAAAGCGAGCGAAGAAAAATCCGGAGACAAGATGGCCGGGATCCGGGCTGCGTCTTCCCTTGAAAGGATGGCCGCTAAACTAACATTAAGTGAACTCCAATTGAAAGATATTTATGAGAATCCGGTGATCCCGTATGAGCATGATGAGGTAACACGCATTATTTATGATGACATCAGTCAGTTTATATATAAAGAAATCTCCGGCTGGACGGTTGGAGAACTCAGAAATTATATACTATCTCATCGGACGACTTCCGAGGATCTAAAGAGAATCAGCAGAGGGCTGACAAGTGAAATGATATCAGGTGTTTCCAAACTAATGTCAAGCATGGATCTGGTATCAGCTTCACAGAAAATGAGATACCAGGCACATTGCAATACCACGATTGGTGAACCGGGAAGGCTGGCATTTCGTGCTCAGGCCAACCACCCAATAGACAATCCCAATGGAATCATTGCTTCCGTAAAGGAAGGATTATCCTACGGTTCCGGAGATGCTGTTATAGGCATTAATCCAAACAATGAAAGTGTAGACTCGGTTTCTAAAATTCTCCATATCACTTACGACCTTATGGATAAATGGGAAATACCCACCCAAAACTGTGTGTTATCCCATGTAACGACACAAATGGATGCACTCAGAAAAGGTGCCCCTGTTGGATTAATGTTTCAAAGTCTGGCAGGTACCCAAAAAGCAAATGAAGATTTTGGTGTTTCCGAGGAAATTCTGGATGAGGGATATGCATTAATGAAAGAGAAATCCTACTCCGCAGGTCCAAACTTTTATTATTTTGAAACGGGACAAGGGTCAGAAGTTTCTCTAAGTGCGCATGAAGGGGTAGATATGCAGACTTTGGAAGCGAGAACCCATGGGTATGCAAGACACTGGAATCCATTCATGGTAAATAATGTATCAGGTTTTATCGGACCGGAAATATTATTCGATGGCAGACAGGTAATCCGGGCAGATCTTGAGGACCTCTTTATGGGAAAACTGCATGGTCTTCCGATGGGAATTGCCCCAACTTACACTAACCATACAATTGCTGACCAAAATGATCAGGAAATAGGCGGTATGCTTACTGCACTGGGAGGAGCCAATTTCTATATGGGTGTGCCAGGCGGAGATGACGTCATGCTGAGCTATCAGGATACAAGCTATCATGATGATGCCACACTCAGAGAAATGTTTGGATACAGGCCATTGGCCGAGTTCGAAAAATGGATGGAAAAAATGGGTCTTATGGAAAACGGAAAATTAACAAGCAGAGCAGGAGATCTTTCTGTATTTGATTAATGAGAGGAGGAAAAGTATGGATGTCGAAAATATTGTAAAAGAAGTATTGAAGGAACTGGAGGGAAGGCTGGGACAGGAAAATAAAACCGGCAATCCCGAAAAGGAAAAGAGCAATATAGAAAAACACGTGGAGTACATTAAAGAGAAAAAAGTGTCCGTAGATAATCCAATTAACGTGGAAACCATTCGAAGTGCCCAGGAAATAACCCCCGCGAGAATAGGGATCGGACGGACAGGTACCAGAATGAAGACAGCAAATTACCTTGATTTTCTCATAGACCATGCAGCTGCACAGGATGCTGTTTTTAAAGATGTAGATGAATCCGTTTTAAAAGAGTTGAACCTGCCGGTGCTGAACTCTACTGCCAAGGATCAGGAAGAATATTTGATGAACCTTGATGCAGGAAGAAAACTGGATGAAGCATCTGTTGAATGGTTAAAGCAAAATGCCGAAAAAGGGAAACAGGTTCAAATTATCGTTTCGGATGGTTTAAGTTCTACAGGGACCCCCGAAACAGTGCCTGATTTAATGTCAGCACTCATACAAGGACTTAAACTGAAAAACATTACCATTGGCACGCCGGTTTTCATTAAGAGAAGCAGAGTATGGATACAGGATGAAGTAGCTAAGCTGGTTGATTGCGACGTGGTGATTTCTTTAATTGGAGAAAGGCCGGGACTGGCTACTTCCAAAAGTATTAGTGCCTACATTATTTATCGTCCGAATGAAAAATCGGTGGAAGCAGACCGAACGGTTTTTTCCAATATCCATGAAGGCGGTGTGCCTCCCGCAGAAGCAGGTGCACATTTAGCGGATACTATTTCTGAAATGCTGAAATTTAAGAGCAGTGGCGTAAAATTTGCACAACGCCTTGAATAAAACTCCTATGCATTTTGCAGATGGATAGGATTAAGGCAATATACAGTTCTCCATTTCTCAAGTACTTGCCTGGCAAAAATAACCATTAAAAAAACAGCAGAGAAGACATGTATATCGAAAATGCGCCCGGTTCCAACTAAGTATAAAACTTTCTTAATGCAAGTCCTTGGATCTTAACCTTTGAGGTACTAAGGCTGCCGCCTAAAGGCCAGGTACAGCAAGTTTTCTAAAAAGGAGGATTTACATGATATTAAGCACCACATTATTTGGAAGGACATATCAATTTAATTCAGTCAATGAAGTAATGGCAAAAGCAAACGAGGAGAAATCCGGTGATATTATGGCCGGGATAGCTGCCGAATCCGCAGAAGAACGTGTAGCAGCAAAAGTAGTTTTGGCTAATCTTACCTTGGAGGATCTGTATAATAATCCGGCAATTCCCTATGAAACAGATGAAGTCACACGGATTATCCAGGATAACGTAAATGAAAAAATATATCAATCCATCAAAAATTGGACTGTGGAGGAGCTGAGGGAGAAGATCCTTGATTCAGATACCTCCAGTAACGATATCAGGAGAATTTCCCGCGGACTGACATCAGAAATGGTGGCAGCTGTAGCGAAATTAATGTCTAATCTTGATTTAATCTATGGGGCCAGGAAAATTACAGTAACAGCCCACTGCAATACAACCATTGGTCTGGAAGGGACACTATCTACACGGCTGCAGCCGAATCACCCTACCGATAACGAAGACGGGATAGTTGCTTCCATTTTAGAAGGGCTGGCTTACGGTGCCGGGGATGCAGTAATTGGCCTGAACCCGGTGGATGATACGGTGGAAAGCGTGGTCCGAATGTTTAAGAAGCTGGAAGAAATAAAAAATAAATTTAAAATCCCGACCCAAACCAGTGTGCTCGCACATGTGACTACACAAATGGAAGCGATCAGACAAGGTGCACCAGCTGATTTGATATTCCAATCTATTGCGGGATCGGAAAAAGGGAACACTGCTTTTGGTATCAGCGGAGATTTGATTGCAGAGGCGAAGGACCTGGCGTTGCGCCAGGGAACAGCTGCAGGACCGAATGTGATGTATTTTGAAACAGGTCAAGGGGCTGAACTATCATCCAACGCCCACCATGGTGTGGACCAGCTGACCTTGGAAGCCCGCTGCTATGGTTTTGCAAAAAAATATGATCCGTTCCTCGTTAATACTGTTGTTGGCTTTATCGGGCCGGAATATTTATACGATGCAAAACAGGTAATCCGCGCCGGCCTGGAGGACCATTTCATGGGTAAATTATCAGGCATTTCCATGGGAGTGGATGTGTGCTACACCAACCACATGAAAGCAGATCAGGATGACATGGAAAACCTAGGTGTGCTGCTGACACAGGCAGGTGTTAACTTCCTGATCACCGCACCGCACGCCGATGATGTCATGTTAAACTATCAAAGCCTCGGCTATCACGAAGCACAGTCACTGCGTGAGCTGACCGGCTTAAGCCCGATTAAGGAATTTGATGAGTGGCTTCAGAAAATGGAAGTACTGGATAACAAAAGCCGGCTGACGAAAAAAGCAGGGGACGCTTCATTATTCTTAGTGTAAAGGAGGAGACCATATGGTAAATGAAAAAGAATTAAAATCGCTGATAGAAAATATTCTACATGAAATGGTTGAAGGCACTTCATCCAAAACACAAAAAAATGTATTAAAAGGCAATGAGCGGGGACAAGCTGCCGGCGGCGAGTCCAAAATAACCATTCCGGATATATCCGAAGTGGAAATCAGAAAAGATCTGCTCGTTCCTGACCCTTATGACAAAGAAGGTTATATGGAAATGAAAGAGAAGACGCCGGCAAGGATTGGTGTCTGGCATGCAGGCCCGCGCTATATGACTTCGACTTCACTAAGATTCAAAGCGGACCATGCAGCAGCACAGGATGCAGTATTTTCTTATGTGGATGAAGACTTTGTAGAAAAAAATAACCTGTATCCAACCGCAACAGTTTGTAAGGACAAAGATGAATATATCACCCGCCCTGACCTGGGAAGACAATTTTCCGACGAAGAAAAGGAAAAAATTAAACAGCATTGCGGAAATCCAAAAGTGCAAATCATGGTTGGCGATGGGCTCAGTTCGGCATCCATTGAAGCTAATCTGGAAGATACACTCCCTGCAATTAAACAAGGTTTAAAAGTGCATGGAATTGATACGGAAAATGATTTATTTGTAAAACATTGCCGTGTGCCTGCAATGGATGTCATTGGCGAAGTAACCGATGCAGATGTCGTTTGTCTGCTCGTTGGAGAGAGACCGGGACTGGTAACCGCTGAATCCATGAGTGCATATATCGCTTACAAGCCAACAGTGGACATGCCGGAAGCAAGGCGTACGGTAGTTTCCAACATTCATCAGGGAGGCACCCCTCCGGCAGAAGCGGGCGCCCACATTGCAGAGCTGATTAAAAGAATGATTGACAAGAAAGCTTCAGGACTGGATTTAAATAAAGCTTAATGGAGCTTTTAATATATTATTCAGAGGAATGGAGGAAAGAAGATGAAGCACGATCGAATCTATGCTGAGGTACTGGGAGTAAAGCTGATCTCCAATGTCAGTCCCGATCTGGCAAAGGAATTCAAGCTTAACTCCAGCCAAAGAAGCTTAGGCATCATCACAGGGGATATAGATGATGTCGTGTACGCCGGTCTGGATGAAGCGACAAAGAAAGCGGATGTGGAAGTGGTGTATGCCGAATCCATGTATGCCGGTGCAGATAATGCTGCGACAAAACTTACCGGCGAAGTAATCGGTGTGTTAGCCGGGGATAATCCGGAAGAGGTAAGAAGCGGGCTGGATGCAGCAATCAGCTATATAGAAAATGATGCGTTTTTTGTAAGTGCAAATGAGGATGATTCCATTAATTATTTTGCCCATCTCATTTCAAGAACAGGTACGTTTCTTTCCAAAGAAGCAAACATCCGGGAAGGGGAAGCGCTGGCTTATCTGATCGCACCGCCGATCGAAGCTGTTTATGCCCTGGATGCAGCCTTGAAAGCAGCAGATGTAAAGCTTGTTACTTTTTATGGCCCGCCTTCTGAAACAAACTATGGTGGAGCCCTCTTGACAGGAAGTCAATCAGCAGCTAAAGCTGCCTGTGATGCTTTTGCAGCAGCCGTAAACCATGTCGCGGATAATCCGAAGGGATACTAGGTGATGTTTATGGAAGCACTTGGATTAATCGAAAATAGAAGTTACCTCAGTTCCATTGTTGCTGCAGATACGGCTTTAAAAGCGGCAGATGTTAACTTGATTGATGTGGAAATAATCAAAGGCGGGTACGTCACGGTAAAACTGATTGGTGATGTTGCAGCAGTCAGGGCTGCTGTGGATTCTGGAACTGCAGCAGTGGAGCCATTTGGTACATTGATATCCAGCCATGTGATTCCGAGAATGCACAGGGAAACACATCAGCTGATCGAAAAATTGCCGCAGCAATCAGACCAGGATGACCCGGAAAAGTTGTCCGAGCAGGCCGAACCTAAAAATCAGTCCGGAGAACAGGCAGAAGGTGAGAAGGAAATCGTGGTAAGGGAGGAAGCTCCTGAAGCCTTGGAAAAAGACGATGTGCAGGTTGATGACCATGCCGCAGAGGATACACCTGATCCTGAGCAGGGGAAGAAAGCACCAGTCCTTTATCGGAAAGACCTTGAAAAAATGACAGTAAGTAAATTGCGTCAGCTTGCCCGGGAAAGGGATGTAATGCCTGCAAATACAAAGAATATTAAGTATGCAAGGAAGGCAGAACTGATCAGCAGCCTCATCGATGATGATGGAATGTATGATAATGAAGTAAAAGGTTAAGGAGCTTACATCTGCTGCTCCCGGTGTGATTCCCGGGAGCGCTGAAACCAGCTGTAATAAGATTGTTAACCAGGTATTAATATCAAATCATATAAATTTTATAACTATTTTAAGGAGGAATTTATAATGGCAACGAATGCATTGGGAATGGTGGAAACAAAAGGATTAGTAGGTTCTATAGAAGCAGCAGATGCAATGGTGAAAGCAGCAAACGTTACACTGATTGGAAAAGAGCAGATTGGTGCGGGACTCGTAACAGTACTTGTAAGTGGAGACGTAGGTGCAGTTAAAGCTGCTACAGACGCAGGAGCAGCAGCGGCAGACCGAGTAGGCGAATTGATTTCCGTACATGTTATCCCGCGTCCGCATACTGAAGTAGGTGCCATTCTGCCAAAACAGTCGGGCGAAACTGAGTAATCACCAATGCAGGAAAATAAGATAGAGGCAACACGTTTACCTCTATCTTATTTTTCCCTCAAGGATTGCGGGGAAAGGAAGTGAAGCCATGGCTGTGCTGACAGAAAGCCTGCTGCGAAGCCGGTTTTTGAATAAACAATTAAATGAACCTGTTTTAGAGCTTCCTATGGGAACCATATTAACCCCTTCTGCGAAAAGCTATCTTCAGGAAAAAAGAATTGATTTTACATTTGTAGAAAAAAATAAGGCAGAGGAAAATAAAGCTGCTGAAGCAACAGTATATGAGCAGCCGAAAAAAAGTGATTCTCCCATGAAATACCGAGTGATACAAGGCGGATATCTGGATGAAAAACCGGAGCACATGACTGCACTTCATTCCAACCTGCTCGTTTACAAGGATCATCCACGGATTATTTTTCGCGGCAAGCTTGATTCACTCGAAGCGAAGATGATCGAAGCACAGTGGAATATAGCAGAGAATAACTATTCCAGCCTGGCGGATGACTTATCAGAAGTATTGGGATTTGTACGGGAAATTCTTCGTGCAGAAGTACTGGAAGAAGATCTTGGTGAATTCCGGCTGCTCCATATGGATGAAAAGGAGATCCGAGAAATGTCCCATCATCCGGAAAAGTATTTTGGCATCGGAGATTTTACACCGGATTTTCAAATGGGAGCAGGAATTGTTGCCTTAAACGCTGTACGGACAGCAGTGAGGGAGACTGAACTGGCAGCTTATCAGGCTTTTAAAAAAGAAGATGGCACCACAGCCAGGGACGATATTATTTTGGCATTAAACCGATTGTCCTCCCTTTGCTATTGTTTGATGGTGAAATTCAGGGCAGGCCATTATAAAGCGGAAAAAAGGAGGTGAGGGGCTTGAACCAGCTTCTTGCAGAAACGATCACCAACACGGTAAAAAAAGTCATGCTGGAAGAGTCTTTCGTGGAAGTGGAGGCATCCGGCAGACATGTTCACTTAAGCAGGGAAGCCATCGATTTTTTATTCGGTGAAGGATACGAGCTGACGAAAGCAAAACCACTTTCCCAGCCTGGACAATTTGCCTGCAAAGAGCGAATTACAGTCGCCGGACCAAAAGGAAAACTCGAAAATGTTGTTATTCTGGGACCTGAGCGAAAAGCATCCCAGGTGGAAGTGTCATTGACAGATGCAGTCGCTTTGGGCAAGCAGATCCCTGTCAGGGAAAGCGGAGATATAGAAGGAACGCCAGGGATTACATTAATTCACAATGACCGCCAGCTGGAACTGGATAAAGGGCTAATTGTTGCAAAACGGCATATCCATGTTTCTCCCGAGGATGCAGAAATACTTCAAGTGGAGAATAAGGAACTCGTGCAGGTAAAAGTTTTCGGTGAGCGATCATTGACTTTTGATGAAGTAGTTATTCGCATTCATCCTAACTACAGGACATACATGCATATCGACTTTGATGAAGCAAATGCATGCGGCTTTAGGAAAGGTGTCCTGGGAAAAATCATAAAAAAATCGCCTGGCAGCCAACCGGGCGGGAGCCGGAAAGCAGCACCATTACAGCATACTCCAGCAGAAACCGAGCTGGGAAAGATGACAGAGCTAAACCAAAAGATTATTACGGAAAATGATTTGCAAAAACTATTTTTACAACAAATCACGAAAGTAAAAATCCCTGCCGGCAGCATCATCACCCCTCTTGCTAATGATTATGTACGCAAGCATAAATTGGAAATATTAAGACGTGAGGAGAATAAGGGATGATAATTGGGGATGTAATTGGCTCAGTATGGGCCACTCGCAAGGATGAAAAACTGAACGGGCTGAAACTCCTTGTTGTCCGGCCAAAATACACGGATGATTTAAGGGCTTCCTTTGTAGCTGCCGATACAGCAAGCGCCGGCGTCGGCGATACCGTGCTTGTAACAAAGGGAAGCAGTGCAAGGAGTGCTTTCGGCAGGGAAAGGATTCCCGTCGATTCCGTCATTGTCGGTGTCGTTGATTCTATAGATATCAAGGAGGATTGAGTATTTTCATCTTTCAGGACTAGGAGGAAAAGGTATGGGAATAAATGAAATAGTAATTTATATCATGGTCATTTTCATGATCATTGGTGCAATAGATAAAATGTTTAAAAACAAGCTTGGTCTGGGCCAGCATTTTGATGAAGGTCTGATGGCCATGGGTTCCCTGGCATTGGCTATGATTGGGATTATCGTCATGGCCCCGGTAATTGCCGATGTGTTAAGCCCGGTTATTGTTCCTGTTTATACAGCGCTTGGAGCAGATCCGGCCATGTTTGCCGGTAGCCTCTTGGCCATAGACATGGGTGGTCTGCAATTGGCACAGGAAATGGCGCTTAATGATGATGCAGCTATGTTTTCAGGGGTAATACTTGGAGCCATGATGGGGGCAACCATTGTATTCTCTATTCCTGTATCACTGGGGATTATCAGAAAAGAAGATCAGCGTTACCTGGCTACAGGAATGCTTGCCGGATTTATCGCTATTCCCGTTGGAGCCATCGTCGGCGGATTGGTTGCAGGCTATTCCTTTGGCATGGTTATAACCAACCTGATTCCAATATTCATCCTGGCTGCACTTGTGATCCTGGGGTTATGGAAAATTCCGGAAAAAATGATTAGAGGATTTACGGTCTTTGGTCATGGTGTCGTTGTCGTGGCAACCGGTGGCCTGGCTATAGGTATTATTGATGTCCTTACAGGAATTACAGTTATTCCCGGAATTGCGCCTCTTTCAGATGGTATTGAAGTTGTGGGAAGTATTGCCATTGTACTGGCAGGTGCATTTGTAATGGTGGAAGTAATCACAAGAGTTTTCAAAAAGCCATTAATGCGCGTCGGCAAACTTCTTGGAATGAATGAGGTTTCCGCGGCAGGAATGGTAGCAACACTTGCAAACAATATTGCCATGTTCAATCTGATGAAGGATATGGATAATCGCGGAAAAATTATTAACGTAGCTTTTTCAGTTCCGGCTGCCTTCGTACTTGGAGATCATTTGGGATTTGCCGCAGGTGTCGCCAGGGATATGATTTTTCCTATGATTGCCGGTAAGCTTGTTGGCGGTATAGCTGCGGTGTTCATTGCAATCCTTATTGCAAATATGATTTTGGGAAAGGCAGATAAAAAGCCTGCAGTTCGATAAATATTTGGGCTGAATCGAAATGAATCGAGGATACCCTTCAATCAGTTGTAAGGAAAGTAGTGATTAATTATGGAGGAAGATAAAAAACGGTTTATACAGGAGTTTGTCCCAGGCAAACAGATTACTTTAAGCCATTTAATTGCAAACCCTGATGAAGATATGTTTGAAAAATTAGGTGTACAGCAGGCCGGGGCACTGGGCGTGCTCACTCTTACTCCGAGTGAATCAGTCATTATAGCAGGAGACCGTGCAACAAAGGCGGCAAACGTAAGTATAGGCTTTTTGGATCGTTTTACCGGCAGCCTGGTACTTGTAGGAACTGTTTCCGAAGTAGAAACAGCGCTTCAGGAAGTAAATGAATTTTTAAAAGAAGTGCTCTCGTTTACCCCGGCGAATATAACGAAATCCTGATGGAATGGAGGGCTGGTAATGCAGAAAAAAAACCGAGCCATGATTCTTGGAGGGATTGATGCAGGAAAAACAACCCTGACGGATGCATTATTGGGCAATGATCGGAAGCCCAGTAAAGTAAAGACGCAATCCTTAAACTATGTTGACTGGATTGTGGATACACCGGGGGAATATACGGAAAACCCGCTTCACTACAGGAGCATTATGGCAACTTCCATGGAAATTACCCATGTGCTGTTTGTCCAGGATGCCACTAATGAAAAATCAATATTTGCGCCGGGTTTCAGCTCTGGCATCAACAAGTTATCCATCGGGGCGGTGACAAAAGCAGATCACGAAAATGCGGATATTGACAGGGCTGTCTGGTTATTGAAAAAGGCGATGGTTAGCGGACCGATTGTTATCACATCGGCTTACACGGGACAGGGCATCAGCAGCATTTTGGATCTGGTCAGACTAAATTCCATGAGGGAAATGAAAGAGTATGCGGAAGATACTGATGCTGAACATATCATCTTTCATGAAACAGTCAGATAAGATTTCTCCCTCAGCTTTAGAGAGGTTGGAGGTGTATACATGGACAAGGAATTTGTGGAGAAGGTAACGAGAATGGTAATTTCCTCACTCGAAGAAATGAAAGGAAACGGGATTTTTTCCAATCAGCAAGCTGTGAAAATCTGGCCTCATAAAAGCCCGCTGCCTGATCCAGTTGTCCTGACACATGTGAAGGCAGAAAAGCCGGAAAACGGAAAAAGCATCGTAACGTTTTCTCCTTATGTATAGGAATTTAATAAAGTGTGCAGAAAGGAGCATTTGATTTGAAATTAGACAAGGATTTACTATCCGTACAGGAAATGAGAGACGCGGTACAAAAAGCAAAAGAAGCCCAGGAAGAATTCATGCAGTTTTCCCAGTGGAAAATTGATTCCATTGTAGAAGCCGTAGCTAAGGCTGCTTATAACAAGTCACAGGAATTAGCTAAGCTTGCTGTTGAGGAAACGGGTATGGGCGTAGTGGAGCATAAAGTAATGAAAAACCATGTCGGCTCGATGGATGTGTACAATTCCATAAAAAATGAGAAGACGGTTGGGGTCATTAATGAAGACACGACAAACAAGGTGAAAGAAATCGCTTATCCATTTGGTGTCATCGCGGCCATTATTCCAACAACGAACCCGACTTCAACTGCTATGTTTAAAACAATCATTTCCCTGAAAGCGGGGAATGCCATTGTAGTAAGCCCTCATCCGCGTGCAAAAAGATGTACTGTTGAAACACTGAAAGTCTGCAGGCAGGCAGCCATTGATGCAGGGGCTCCGGATGGGCTGATCGGCTGGATCACTGAGCCGAGCATGGAAGCAACGAACCAATTAATGACCCATAGAGATGTGGATCTCATTTTATCCACCGGGGGAGGCGGACTGGTAAAAGCTGCTTACAGTTCCGGCAAACCTGCTTATGGCGTCGGTCCGGGAAATGTCCCTGTATATATCGAAAAGTCGGCTGATGTGAAAAAATCGGTGAAAATGATTGTAGACAGTAAAACATTTGATAATGGAACGATCTGTGCCACAGAGCAAGCCATTATCGTAGACAGCAGCATTAAAGACACGGCAGTCCGGGAATTTAAAAATAATGGCTCTTATTTCCTGAATAAGGAAGAAAAAGAGAAGATGGAGAAGGTTATTTCTCCGGGAGCCGGGAAAATTAATCCTGACATCGTAGGTAAAGCAGCAGTAAACATTGCAAAAATGGCCGGAGTCAGTGTGCCGTCAGACACCAGGCTGCTCATTGCGGAAGAAGACCAGGTTGGGAAGGAAGTTCCTTTCTCTCTGGAAAAACTCGCACCGGTATTTGCAATGTATACAGCAAATACACAGGAAGATGCAAAAGCAAGATCACTGGAACTGCTGAACCTTGGAGGAAGAGGGCACAGCTTTGCCCTTCATACGCATGATGACAAGGTCGTAGAGGAATTCAGCGCTGTAGTGCCGGTTTCCCGTGTCCTTGTAAATACCTTGTCTTCCATTGGGGCAGTAGGTGCCACAACTGGGCTTGCTCCTTCTATGACACTCGGCTGCGGCGGTTACGGAGGAAATATCAGCTCCGACAATATCACTGCCCGTCACTTGATTAACGTAAAAAGAGTGGCTCACGCCATTAAGGATGTTGAGGTGCCCAAGCCGGGAAGTGGCAGCAGGACAAATTCAGGGCAAATAAATAACCTGAACAGCATGGTAAAAGATGCATTTATTAACTCCAGTGCAGCTGGCAATGAAGCAATTGATACAAATAAAATAGAAATGCTTGTAAAACAGGTATTAAGGGAATACCAAAACCAATAATTAAGGAGGAATTTTAAATGGCTAACGTAAATGGTGCTTTAGGAATGGTGGAAACAAAAGGGTTGGTAGGATCTATCGAAGCAGCAGACGCCATGGTAAAGGCAGCAAATGTGAATTTAATCGGCAAAGAACAAATTGGCGCAGGACTGGTAACTGTACTTGTCAGTGGAGATGTGGGAGCAGTAAAAGCAGCAACAGAAGCAGGCAGTGAAGCAGCCCGCCGTGTCGGAGAACTGGTATCTGTCCATGTCATTCCTCGTCCTCACAACGAATTGGGCAGTATCCTCCCTGAGTAATTTTTGGTAAGATGACACCGGTAAGAAAGTAAAAAAGCTGGAAAGCCGGGGCTGCAGCATGCACTCCCGGCCAGGAATTAAAAAGGAGGAGAAGCATGTCCATTTTTAAGAGAAGAAAATTTGCAGTAATTGGCGCAGGGTTTACCGGCACGACTACAGCATTTTTACTCGCACAAAAGGAAATGGGTGATGTCGTACTGGTCGATATTCCCGACCAGGAAAACCCGACAAAAGGGAAGGCGCTCGATATGCTCGAGGCTGGCCCCGTGGAAAAATTTAACGGCAATGTAGTTGGCACCTCGGATTATGCAGATATTAAAGATGCCGACATGGTCATCATTACCGCAGGCGTTGCCAGAAAACCTGGCATGAGCCGGGATGATCTTGTTGCGATAAACTCCGATATTATGAAGGATGTATCGCAAAAAATTGTAAAGTATGCACCGGAAAGCTATATTCTTGTATTAAGCAACCCGGTGGATGCGATGACCTATACATGTTTTAAAACAACAGGATTTCCGAAAAACCGGGTCATCGGACAATCCGGTGTATTGGATACAGCCCGTTTTAACACGTTTGTAGCCCAGGAACTGAACATTGCAGCTGAAGACGTGACCGGATTTGTACTTGGCGGCCATGGCGACAGCATGGTCCCGCTCATCCGCTACTCCAACGCAGGCGGCATTCCGATCAGCAATTTACTGCCTGAAGAAAAAGTGGATGCGATCGTAGAACGGACCCGCAAAGGCGGGGGAGAAATCGTCAATCTGCTCGGCAATGGCAGTGCCTATTACGCTCCAGCCGCATCCCTGGTGGAAATGGCAGAAGCAATTGTGTATGATAAAAAGCGGATCCTTCCGTCCATTGCCTACCTGGAAGGTGAATACGGTTATCAAGATATCTATCTGGGCGTCCCAACCATCCTTGGTGCAGGCGGAATTGAAAGTGTTATAGAACTTCCATTGACCGAGGATGAACAGCAGCAGCTCGATCGATCCGCTGATGATGTAAAGAATGTGATCAGTAAGCTATCGTTGGGTTAATGCTAATTGGATATTTAATGGATTATATAATAAGCAAGCATGGAGATTTACAGCTTTCCATGCTTGCTTTTTTAGTCAGTAGTTAAAGGGGTGCCGGCAGTAAGCTTTCTCTGGTATGTGAAGCCGCGGAAGTTGTCCGATGACCACCCTGATCGCCTTGCCCGGGGTGGCCAAGGGTCCGAAAGATTTTAGTGACCACCCTGATCGTCTTGCTCGGGGCGGTCAAGAATCCAACCGATTAGCAAGACCACCCTGATCGCCTTGCTCGGGGTGGTCAAGGCTCCAACCGAGCAGCATGACCACCCTGAGAGTCTTTCTCGGGGTGGTCAAGGCCCCAACTGAGTCGCATGACCACCCTGATCATCTTTCTCGGGGTGGCCAAGGCCCCAACCGAGCTGCATGACCACCCTGACAGCCCTTCTCGGGGTGGTCAAGGCCCCGACCGAGTATCAAGACCACCCTGACCGCCTTGCTCGGGGTGGTCAAGGCTCCAACCGAGCTGCATGACCACCCTGATCATCTTTCTCGGGGTGGTCAAGGCCCCGACCGAGTATCAAGGCCGCCCTGACAGTCTAGCTCGGGTTGGTCAAGGCTCCAACTGAGTCGCATGACCACCCTGATCATCTTTCTCGGAGTGGTCAAGGCTCCAACTGAGTCGCATGACCACCCTGATCATCTTTCTCGGAGTGGTCAAGGCTCCAACCGAGCTGCCTGACCGCCCTGACCGCCCTTCTCGGGTTGGTCAAGGCTCCAACTGAGTCGCATGACCACCCTGAGAGCCCTTCTCGGGTTGGTCAAGGCCCCGACCGAGAATCAAGACCGCCCTGATCGCCTTGCTCGGGTTGGTCAAGGATCCCAACGTGCTCAATGACCGCCCTGACCGCCTTGCTCGGGGTGGCCAAGGCCCCAACCGAGTATCAAGGCCGCCCCGATAGTTATCTCCCCAAATGTTAAAAAGAAAAATCCCGTTCGTTCTCACTTATGCCTCCAAATGCATTCATTCTTTTCTGTATCATGTCCTCCACATTATTCGTAGTAAATCCAACGATTGTTGCCTCTTGCTGTAAAATGCTGAGAAAGTATATTGGATATTGTCTTTTTTAATTTAATTTCCCGGCACCAATCATGAATAATATTGGAAGTTATATTTTCTTCAGGGAAAAGCAGCTGGAATTCCCTTACTGACCGAATTACTGCTTCAGCTATTAGTTCCTCATGCCCACATTCCTCACATGCAGCTTTTAATCTTTTAATATGAATGGAAAATGAATGGCATTTCCGGCAGGTAATCCCTTTTTGAAGTTGTTCATAATTGTAAGCTGGAATTTGTTTATAAGGCGGATCGGTAATGTGAAGGGATTGCAGTTTTTCTGCTAATAAAAAGTGGTGCCTGCTTAACGGAGCAGATATTGCATTCAGATTTTTGAAATGTTTTTTAAGCTGACTTAGAAAGATAATGGGTTCGTCAGGAGGGGCCTGATATAGTGTAAATTCATCATTGATAAAAACCACTGCCCCTTTCGTGGGGGTATTGAATCCATGCTTGGGCAGCAATTGATTCAGCAGGGATTCACATCTTTCCAGTTGATGTAAAGGGTTAATTATTTCCTGCTTAGATTTTATGAAAAAGAATTTATTTGTCCGGGGGTCAAAAATGTAGTCCCCCTCAAAGTTTTTCACTTCATAGAGGTACGTTTTGTCTGCTGTGATGATTAAAGCATCAATTTGGAAAGTCGTGTTATTTACCTTTAGCAGTAAATCATTTAATATGATGCACTCACATTGAAGATTTTCAGTCCATAAATCAAATTTCTTTTCTCCCTCATATCCTTTTTTCAAGGATATATAATAATGCTTGTCCTTTGGTGAAAGGCTCATTCTGGTATTGAGGTATTCTAAAGTGAGCAACTCGGAGGATTTTTTTCGGGGTTTAAATAATAGCATATTCCACTTCCTTTCTAACTCCTAAGTATACACAAAAATTAGAAAAACGCAATTTAAAAAACCTTCTAACCTCTTTTATTAATCCATACTGAATGTTAATATTTAATTAATATTTTGGCATCCCATGTAAATCACAGATATAACCTTATTCGAGGCGGGTATTTTGATAAAAAAAGGATAATTTAATTGGATAGCAGGTGCCTGCGCTCCACAAGAGCAGGGCAGCAAAGTAAACGAACTTGGATATCGTTAAAAAGGTCAACTACATCTTCTGGGGAGGAGTTTTGCTCATGAAAAAAGTTATTTTATTGCTGTTGTTTTTCATATTCATAAGTGCATGTACTGACAATGGAGAAGTTACGGAACATAAATATTTATTTACAGGAGAAGGGGAATATTGGTCGGCCGAACTGGAGTACGAAGCAGAAGAAATTTGGGATAAGGACGCCGATGATGTAAACACCTATGCAAATGAGAGCGACTATATATTTACATTAACCTATAAAGGAGATCTGGAAGAATTGGCACCAATGGAGCAACTGGAATATCAATATGAAAAAGGGACAGTGGGTAGCGGAAGTTCTTCGTTTACGTTTGATGAACCTGTGTCTGATAAGAAATTCACTTCGAGAGGCGGGGGCTCAGGAGCGGTGATGAGGGAGGATATGGTCGTTCATGTCGATGTGAGATGGGATGAACAAGAAGAATCCTTTGAATTAATTGTAAAGGAGTAGTGCTTTTTTAAATTCTCCATTAAAAATGATTCCGATACAGGGAAAAATCAACCAGAGGAGAAATGAGGAATATGGTTACACCAGCTTGTTTTGACTATATAAAATTAAGAGCCGTATCATGGTGATAAATAAATGCCGGCATTAATATTTGCCAAGCTTTTGCGATAGCTGTGTTTAGCAGAAACGATATCCATACTCCTCCTTATTTGCCGTCAACAGAAAAAGTTAAGCCATAGAACATCCGACTTTTCTTAAAACCGTTTCATAGTAAGCTTTAAATGCCTTTTCCGGATGATCACTGCGCAAAAAAGACATGTGTGCACAGCTATTAAATCCCCAGGTATAAAAATCTCTTATCCCGTTTTTCCACCCAATTTCCACTGCACTGCAAATATCACTTTCTTTCCCTCCAGGAATACGGAAATTCTGGATATATAACTGCGGCTTTGTTCCTGTCCTTCCCGCAATATCCATGGCTGCTTTAACATAAAAATCAACAAATTCTTCAGCTGCAAACTTTGATCCCGCCCAGTAAGGATCTGTGGCAAATGTCTCCACGGCTTCAAGCCCCGCCGCCTTTTCCCACTCGGGCGGAACGATCAGTTTCTCCCGGTTTGGAAAAAAACAAACAATATTTTTCACGCCAAGCCCAAATGCATACTTGGACAGCTCATCCAAAAAATCAATCATCACATCCTTGCGAAATTGTTCAATATCCTCATTCCATTCTGCAGGCATATCGCATCCAAACGCTTTTATAAAAGAATCCCGGCAAGCCTCACACCGGCAGGTCCATTCATTCTGTCCGATAAAATACCAGCCGCCTTGCCCGGCCCAATGGGGCTCATCCCAAAGAATATAATCTGCACCCATCCCACTGACTGCATCCGCCCATTTCTTCATAAATCCGCGAAAAACCGGGTGATTAAAACAAGCTTGCGGCAGTCTTTTCCCTTCCTGTGTCACCTGGCATGCTTCCGGGTGATGAATATGAAATTCCGAAAATGCTTCCCCGCCAAATACCAAACCAATTGACCATGGACTGACGGTTACAGTAAAACCGATCTCTTTGGAAAGCTGAATAATCTCCTCCATGGTGCCCCGGTAAAATTTTAAATCATTTTCGGAAACAGTGTGCAAAATGTCGGTGAATCCCTTCGCTTTCAGCTCTTTTAAATCTCTTTCCACATGCTGGATCATGCGGTTGCCAAAATAGCTCACACCCATTGTTGCCATGCCGTTCACCTCCATTATTTTTTCAGCTTCTCCAATGATAAATCTTTTATTGAAAGGTCTCCTCCGGGAACGCCGATTTTCAGCCTTTTAACGCGCCAGCTGTTAACCCTTTGATAAAATGTTTGGAAGCAATTAAATAGAAAATAAGCGGCGGCAGAATGGCGATCGTCAGCGCAGCAAATGCTGTCGGCCAGTCAGACTGATACTGGCCAAAGAAAGTTGCCAAACCAAGCGGCAATGGTTTTAAATGGTCACTGCTGATAAATATCAGCGGGAAGAAAAATTCATTCCAAATCGGAATAAAGTTAAAAATTGCCACCGTCGCAAGGGCTGGCCGCAGAAGCGGAACCCATATCGAAAAAAGAATCCGGGAGTCGGATGCCCCGTCCATATGGGCGGATTCCTCTAGCTCCCTGGGCAATTCAGCCATAAACCCGGCGATGATAAATACAGAAATAGGAATTGTCATCGCAATGTATATAAATATTAAGGCCCAAAGCGTGTCAAATAACCCCAAACCATTTATCACCTGATACAGATTTACTGTAGCCAGTCTGGTAGGAAGCATAGCACCAATTATAAAATAGAAATATACCATCCGGTTTCCGAAGAAGGAGAATCTGGATAAAGGATAACTTGCCATTACCGTTACAAGCAGCAGGACAAACAACGAAACAAGGGTAATAAAAATGCTGTTTCGGAAAAATATCG
The DNA here is from genome assembly GCF_010994035.1 of Virgibacillus aidingensis. GTDB lineage: Bacteria > Bacillota > Bacilli > Bacillales > Amphibacillaceae > Virgibacillus_N. The sequence goes on along the minus strand of NZ_WIXN01000002.1, from coordinate 197,227 downwards.
GAAAGTCCCCTGTCCGGAGCACATACTTATACCCTTCAAAATTAAGCTCAGTCGGCAGTCCAAACGGATTGACGAGCACCTCCATATTTGTTTTCAAGGAGGTAATAATCATGACAAACAGGGGGTAAATGACGACAATCGCTGCAATAATCAGCAAAAGGTAAGCGAACAAATCCAGCACTCTGTCTTTTTTTCCCTTAACCATATCAGTTTTCCCCCTTTTTTCTTACATGGGACAGGTATAAAAATGCGCCAATGGCAAAGGCAATAAACAGAAACGTCATTGTGGCAATGGTTGCCCCGAGCCCCATTTGCGGCATTTGTCCGCCGGCTCCGCCAAACGCGGTCCGGTAAAAAAATGTCCCCAATACATCGACTGCATAATTTGGTCCCCCCGTGGAGCCTACCATCGCATAAACAAGGTCAAATTGGTTGAAAACACCCATATACGTCATGATTGTGACAATACCAATGACCGGCACCAGCGGCGGCAAAATAATATCTTTAAAAACGCTCCATGCGTTGGCTCCGTCAATTTTGGCAGATTCAAACTGCTCCTCGGGAATGCTCTGGATACCCGCAACAAATAACATCACCATCAACCCTGTATACTGCCACGCGTTCACAAGGGCAACAGTCGGCAGCGCAAGGGATTCAGAACCAAGCCAGGCACGTGTCCAGTTTTCCAAACCAATCGCACTCAGTATTTCATTAAGCACTCCAATATTCGGGTTAAGCATGATGGACCATACAAACCCGATCATCAGCAGCGATAAAGTGACCGGAATAAAAATGACAGTACGGAAAAAGCCGGTCATTTTCAATCCCCGTGTTAAGGCAAGTGCCAATAAAAGTGCCGTCACATTCTGAAAAACCATCGTATAGGCAAAAAACTCAAAAGTATTCCCCACGGCATTAAAGAACCGCTCATTGTAAGGCGCTTCAAAAAGCAGGCGGTAGAAGTTATCAAACCCGATAAAGGCCATGTCTCCTATCCCGGAAAATTCATAAAAAGATACTCTCATTGACAAAATGAGGGGGATAAGCATAAATCCTGAATAAATTAAAAATGCCGGCACAATAAACCATAATAATTTCTTCCTGAATTTCATGGAGCTCCCCCTTTAAGTCTAATATGTCAGCGTAGGGCTGATTCCCCGGGGGACGGCTAATCACCGAACAAGCCTTTCCCCCTTTAATGTATGGACGGATAATGCCAGTTCCTGCTGCAGTGCACTTTATCCAACTTTACTGAAAAGGTTCATACCAGGATGATAAGCCTTCCTGCATATTCTCCGCAGCCTCTTCCGGACTCAAGGCTCCTTGTAAAACCTGGGATATGTTTTCCATCTGGAGGGTCCCCATCGTCGGATCCCCTGCGTTTAAACCTTCAAAGGCCAGCCCGACAGCATAATTCTCATTATTTTCTCCACCGGCTTCCAGCCATTTCCTGTTTGTTGGATCTTCAATTTGGTCCACGGGAATATCGCCGGGAGGAAATTGGCCGGGCAGCAAGTTCAGCGTCAAAGCCTGCGCATCCTCACTCATAAGCCAATTCAGAAAAATTCTTGCTTCCTCCTGGTGCTCCGATGCTGCATTAATGCCAAGACCGGCACCGCCATTAAAGCCTACCCATCTTTGATCCCCGCTGTTTTCAACGGGAGAAGCGAACATATCAATATCAAATGTAATTTCATCCTGATCCAGATCCGTCAGTGCCCAGGAACCGGTTACCCAGATAGCGGCATTTTCCGCCATGAACATTTGCAGCGCATCCACATAACCGATCCCTTCCAGGTTATCCGGCATATATTCACTCCACCGGGTAAGGTTTTCCAGAAAAGCAACATACTCCGGATCTGTTAAACTATTTTCTCCGGCCAGCAGTCCCTCTCTCCATGCTTCACCGCCGACAAAGCTCGGATAAAATCCGCTTCCGACGATTTCATCCACAACCCAATCATCTGCCGTGCCCAGTGCCAGCGGGGTCACCCCTTCCTGGCTAATATCATCAAGAAGTGCATAAAATTCCTCCCATGTTTCCGGTTCTTCCCAGCCATTTTCCTCAAACATCGTTTTATTATAGAGGAAACCATAGGAAACAAAATTAAAAGGCAATGCATACAGTTCATCTGTTTCACCGGATGTATATATATCCTTTTGAATGTCATCGACTACAGCAAGATTTTCAATGTCCGTCTCAGTAATCACTTCCAGATGTCCTGCATCATAAATGTTTTCCCCAAGGGCAAAGGGCCTAACAAAGAAAATATCTGCAGCCGTGCCTGTACTTAGCTGTGTGTTTAATGCCGAATCATATTCCGGGGCAGTAGTAGGCTCAAAATTGATATGGATATCCGGATATTCCTCATTAAATGCAGCGATAATTTCGTCAAATTCCTCTGTATCCCCGCTCCGCCAGCTGAAAATATCCAAGGTAACTTCCTCATCGCTTCCTGCTTCCGTATCGTCATCAGTCCCATTTTTGGATTCGGCACCAGTATCTTCTCCATTGCTGCAGGCGGCAAAAACGAATAGGCCAGCCAGCAGAAAGAACAATAATTTCTTCATAAATGTAAACCCCCTCTTATAATAAACATCCTAAATTAACTGTCTTCGAAAAAAGTTTTCAAATGAGGCTTGTTCGCCTCAAACAAGTCATGCATCACCCTGTCCGCCTTTTCGAACGAACCGATCAGCGGGTGCAGGGTTAAGGCCTGGATGGCTTTCCCCCTGTCACCGTGAACAGCTGCCTCTACTGTCAGCTCCTCATAAGCATTGACTGCCTGCAAAAGGCCTCTTATTTGCGGGGAAATCTTCCGCTCCTCCACTTGTAAAGGAACAATACGGTGTTTTTCCACCATACAATTCACTTCCACACATGCATCATCAGGCAGGCAGGAAATAGCCCCATTGTTTCGCACATTGACGGTATGAATATTTCCTGTGTTTAAATAAATGGATGTAATCAGATTTACGGCCGCTTCCGAATAGAAAGCACCCCCTCTTTTTTCCAAGGATTCCGGCTTTTCTTCCAGTTTTGTATCGGCATATGTCTGAAAGAGCTCCTTCTCAAGCTTCATCACCTCATCTGCCCGGGTTGTCCCTTTTTTGAGCTCTTCTTTTTGTTTGTGCAAGATCATATCTTTCTGGTAATAATAACGGTGATATCCGGATGGGATTGCCCCCAGGCTTTGCAGAAATCCGGAATCCCAATCAAAAGCCGGAATATTTTCTGCCTGATACGTTTTTTTCCTGCCTGATAACACGTCCTGCAATTTCGATTCACCGTTTATAAAAAAGTCTACAATCCAATTCAAATGGTTAATCCCGGCAAAATCGATACTGACGGCATCCATGGATACTCCGTAGTATTGAGCGAATGTTTTATAAAAATTAATGGGGTTATTGCACAAGCCGACCGTTTTTACATTGCTGTACTTTAATGATGCCTCCGTAATAATGCCTGCAGGGTTGGTGAAGTGAAGCAGCCATGCATCTGGTGCCAGTTCTTCTATGTCCCTGCATATATCTAGTATTACAGGAATTGTCCGGAGCGCTTTCATGAAGCCGCCTGCCCCGGTTGTTTCCTGGCCGATTAAGCCGTGCCTGATCGGAATGTATTCATCCTGTTTTCTCATTTGCAGCTGTCCAACGCGAATCTGAGTAATAACAAAATCAGCATTTTCAATGGCCTTCCTTCTGTCAAAAGTGGCAAATACTTTAAAAGGACGGCCTGCCTTTTTCACCATTCTATTCGCTAAATAATAAATAATATCCATTTTTTCTTTGCCTTCTTCAATGTCACACAGCCAGACTTCTTCCAAAGAGAGATGGGTGGCATGTGAAATTAATCCTTCTATTAGTTCAGGCGTATACGAAGAGCCGCCGCCAATTACGGCAATTTTCGTTTTATCCATCCAAATCACTGCCTTTCATAGCTGAGTGTAATGATTGCATCAGGTGTTGTTTTACTTTCCCATTATCGGCATTTTTCCCAATGGCCAGTAACGCCGAGCCGATGACCGGTTCTGTTTTCAACTTTGTTACATTTGCATTTAGATGTGAATGACGGAGCTTGGACAAAAAGGCATGATACATGAGATCCCTTTTTGACTTGGTGATGACGCTGCCGGCCAGCACTAAAGTGAACGGTTTTGCTGACAGCTTCATTTTCCCGGCCAGCGCTTCCGCGGATAAAACGAGTTCAGCTGCCTGTTTTTCTATTAAACGTATGGCAGGTTCATCACCTTGCTCTCCTGCTTCAAAAAGCAGGGGCGTCAAATGGACAGGAATACTTTTCTTGTTTATAAGATAGTATTCATACATTTCACTGATATGCTTAAAACCGAGTTCATTTAAGACAAGGTCTGACAGCAATGTTTTTGGCTCTCTGCCTTCTGCACTGCGAATAACCAGTCTGAAAATTTCTTTGGATAAATGATGTCCGCCGCCAAAATCCCCAAAATTATAACCAAACCCGCCCACTTGATGAATATTTCCTTCATGATCTCTGCCGATCGCATTTGTTGCTGTTCCGCAAATAAGCGTCATACCAAAAAAGGAAGCATCTGCTGCTTTAAGGGCAATTAATCCGTCATTGTAAATCATGCAGTTTTCAAATCCCAATTTGCGAAGGATGGATTTTATTATAACAATGTCTTGGGTGGTATCTGCTCCAGCCAGACCAAAACAGGAGCTGGAAAGCATGCTTTGTTCTATCCCGGAAGAGAGGAGCGCTTCATCTGTTGCTTTCTTTAATGCTGCCTCTGCATTTTCCCGGCTGATTTGGTGGTTGCTGTTTCCACCCGCCCCAACCCCGATTACCATGCCATATTCATCGGTAACGATTGCCAGTGTTTTTGTTCCTCCTCCGTCAACGCCAAGATAGTAGGACACTTCTTCACCTCTTTCTATTATTTTGTAAAACTATTTATAGATGTTCTGAAATCCCAATGGGCAGAATATACTTGTCATGACTTTTTAATAGGGTGGTGTGAAATTGTCCGTGATAGATTCCAGGTTTTATAAAATATTGGATGAAATAACAAGTATAGTTATTTTGCAGTTTCTTTGGATGGCTGCCTGTCTGCCTGTTATTACAATTATTCCTTCCACTGTTGCTTTATTCGCATGTATAAGAGGAAAATTCTTTAGAGGGTCTGACAGCCTGATCCGCAGGTTTTTTAAAGAAATTAAAAAGGAGTTCTGGAGATCAAATCTGGCGGGTATACCTTTAATTATTATTTTCATCAGCCTGTCCCAGTATTATTTCATTTCCGGTTCTTCCGTTTTGGAGCTTCTTGTTTTCGCAGCTGTAAGCATGATGCTGACGATATATATACTGTTTCTGCTTCATTTGACTGCAGTTCATGTTCATATGACATTTAATGGAAAGGAGCTCTTCAAAAACAGCTTTCTGCTCGTCTTTTTTCAGCCGTTAAAGTCTATAGCCGTAATGCTTGTTATTGTATGCATTCTGCTGTTGTCATTCTACTTGCCTATTTTGTTCTTTCTTTGCACGGTGTCACTGATCGGGTATGTATCCGTCTATTTCATTTTAAGCAAATTACATGGATTAAAATTAAATCAGGAAGCGGATTGATCTGCCGGAATGGCTTATGTTCAGAAAGGGTAGAGTACTATGATTTCCGGACTATTCTCCTAAGATATTTCCGGGAGGTCCTATGTATCTTTAATACTTTATTACTGTTTTTCCAGTATGTTACTGATTCACCTTTTTTTCGCCATAAAGTGATGTTATAATTTTATATACAATTTGACAGTGGAAACAACTTAGAAATTCACATTATTATCCTGAATTTTACAAGCGTAAGGTGGTGAAGGGTAAGGGTGAATTTTTTTATTTCATGGATAATATAGGGATCGGATCATTAACAGGAAATATAAATGCGACTTAATTTCAGAATATTAAAACCTGGATGGCGAAGTGAATAAATCCTGGTGTGTTAATGGTTCAGGCAAAAGATCATGCAATGACTGTCATCACAGCATAGAATCTGCTTCCGGAATGCAACCTGCCGCGGGGCTGAGGGGTCTTAAGCGTTATTCGAAAAAAATGGCGGAGGAGTGTTTTATGTGAGAACGTGGAAGACTGTCATGATAGTTTCACTGGTAATGGTATTTTTTGTACTTGCTGTTTCGTCTTCAGAGACAAGCTCGAATGCAACGGACAATAATAAAAATCAGGGTAATAAAGGAAATCAGCGCGTGACCCCGGGAATCGAAGTATTAATGAATGATCATCTCGATTGGGTTGAGGGCAAACAGGTCGGGCTGGTAACCAATATGACCGGTGTATCAACGGAACTCAAAAGCAGCATTGATCTGCTGTACGACCATCCTGATGTAGAGCTGACGGCATTATATGGTCCCGAGCACGGAATAAGAGGAGACCGTGAGGCAGGAGAATATGTAGAATCGTATGTAGATGAAGAGACAGGCCTGCCTGTATACAGCCTATATGGTCCTACCTGGGTGCCGACGGAAGAGATGCTTGAGGACGTGGATGTACTGTTATATGATATCCAGGACATTGGATCGAATGTGTACACCTATATTTATACGCTTGGATTCGTCATGGAAGCGGCGGCAGCGCATGATAAAGAAGTAATTGTGCTTGACAGGCCGAACCCTATCGGCGGATCAAGGGTGGAAGGGCCGGTACGTTCTGAAGACACAGTAAGCTTTATGGGGAGGTTTTTGCTGCCTGTCAGACATGGGATGACAGTTGGTGAACTGGCTGTCATGTGGAATCATGAATACAGCATGGGCGTTAATTTGAAAGTAGCTGAAATGGATGGATGGAAACGCGATATGCATTTTGAGGACACAGAACTGCCCTGGGTGCTGACTTCGCCTAACATTCCAACGAAAGAAACAGCCTACTTATATGCCGGAACGGAACTGGTGGATGATACATCATTATCTACCGGGCTTGGCACAACCAAGCCATTCGAATTGCTTGGTGCTCCTTGGATCCAGGGAGAGACTCTGGCAGCAGAAATGAATAATCGTGAAATAGATGGTGTAAAGTTCAGGTCAGCTTATTTCACTCCAATGTTTAGTAAATATGAAGGTGAATTGGTCGGCGGAGTGCAGGTTCATATCGACGATCCTGCCGAAATAGACCTCGTGGAGCTGGGTCTGAATCTAGTAGATGCCATGCGGGATCAAAACCCGGAAGAGTTTGAAATGACACCTAGTTATGCAAACCTGATTGGCGATCCGGAGGTCCCGGACATGATCATGGATGACGTGCCGGTGGACGAGATTATCGCCTCCTGGGAGGATGAGCTAGATACCTGGGTAGATGAGGTGCGGAATCAATATTTAATGTATCCGCCATATGACAGCGGAGCACAGCCATATCAGCCGGATGGCGTACTGGGTATTCTGCCATTGGATCTGACGGCTTCTGTCGGACAGGAAGTTGATTTAACGGTAAAGGGTTATGACCAGCACGGTGAAGCGCTGGATATCGATCCTTCCGAAATCGAATGGACAGTATCCAATGATATTGGCTATGTGGAAGATGGCGTGTTTCATGGCGAAAATGAAGGGACAGGTACAGTTACTGCTGTATATGGTGATTTTGAAGCCAGCAGGGAAGTGGAAGTTTCCGCTACCTACGTGGAAAACATACGCTACGGCATCCATCCGGGATATACAAGAATAGTTTTGGATTTAAACAAAACGATTAATAATCATGAAATTACGGAAGAGGAAGGCAATCTAAGGGTGGAAATCCCATACGGTGAAATTGCCGGTGATCTGGATGAAGAAGGAGGAACCATTGAAATTGCAAATAGTCCGGCCATATCATCGGTGGATTATGCCGAGGAAGACGATATGTTTGTTGCCGTATTAAACCTGGAACAGGATAATATAGAATATGAAACACCGGATTTCTCTTCAAGAATAGTGATTGATGTAATGCATTGATAAAAAGGAAAAGCACACGCCCTCATACCATGCGGTTATGAGGGCTTTTTCCTGTGAAATTTATTAAATCTTTTAATCGGGTATTTACCGGACAGTATAGGGAAAAGTGGTGCCGCTCAAGCTTTGCTGCAGGATTTTAACTGGCTGCATGTATGGCAGAACGGAAAATTTGTACTCTTTTGGCGGGCAATGCTGGGAAAACCACAGCGTATGGAACGCGGCTATGCAAAAATGACAAGGAGATTTATATGGTTATTTCAGTAGATTTAAAATACTATTACAGTCCCTGGAAAATCCTGCTTTTCTTTTTTCCTGCAAGAGGGGAATGGTATAATAGCCTATAAAATCAGATCAGCAAAATATGGATAAAGGTGTTGAAAGTATGGCGGAGAACAAAGCGAAAACAAATTATTGGGCCATTGCAGGGTTGATTCTGGGTGCCATCTCTACATTTATTATAGAAGCACCAATTACACCACTTTTAGCTGCCGGCGCATTGGTGATTTCCGCCGCCGGGATCTATGAGGCGAGGAAAACGGAGCAGGGACTTGCCTATGCGGCAGTTGGTTTTATTTTAGGGTTGTTTGTCCTGGTATATTACTTTTATGCAGGGTAGATTTCAGTAAAAGTGCAAAAACATTTAGACTGGGGGAGAGGTAAAATGAAAGCGGTTGTGCTGAAAGATAAAGTGCAGTTCGGTGAGGACAGAAAAGCGCCTTTATATGTGGAAGAAGTGGAAACACCCCAACCCCGTAAAGGAGAAGTGCTCATCCGTCTGCGTAACGCGGCTTTAAACAGAAGAGATGTATTTATCCGGTATGGTGCCTATCCGGGCATTGAAGTGCCATCTATTCCGGGAAGCGACGGAGCGGGCATCGTGGAAGCAGTGGGAGAAGGTGTACAGGGATTTGAAAAAGGAAATAAAGTGGTAGTCAATCCGCAGATGGACTGGGGGGATAATCCGGATTTTCCCTCAAAAAAACAATCCATATTGGGTGTCCCAAGGAATGGTACCTTTGCCCAGTATGTGACAGTTCCCGCAGAGAATGTGTTTCCGAAACCGGAGCATCTTTCCTTTGAGGAAGCTGCTGCACTGCCGCTTGGAGGATTGACAGCTTACCGGGCGGTAGTTACGAAAGGAAAAGTGAAGGAGGGCGACACCGTCATTATTCCGGGTATTGGCGGCGGGGTAGCGAACTTTGCCCTGCAGATAGCTGCTGCCAAAGGGGCGAAGGTGTACGTCACATCGAGCAGTGATGCAAAAATTGAAAATGCTGTAAAGGATGGGGCTTTCGGGGGAGTGAATTACACATCGGACAACTGGGTGAAAGAACTAAAAGAGTTGTCAGGCGGAGCGGACGTGAGCATTGATAGTATTGGCGGAGAAACGTTTAACGATTTAATCAGCCTTGCCAAACCCGCCAGTAAGATTGTTTCCTTTGGTGCTACACGCGGGCCTGTCAACAATGTGGTCATGCCGCGGATTTTCTTTAAACAAATGGAGATCCATGGGACAACGATGGGGAACCCGGCAGAGTTTAAGGATATGTTATCCTTTTACAGCAACCATAAACTAAAACCTAAAATTGATAGTGTTTTTCCGCTGGAGAAGATCGAGGAAGCCAGTGATAAAATGGACCAGGGGAGTTTATCGGGGAAAATTGTGATATCCATACCGGAATAATCATTTGAGGCAGGTTCATTAGCATAAATAGGGAATCAATATCCAGGATGGTATAGCTTATCCTGGTTCTGAAAAACGTTGGTCGGTAAAATGATCGCAAATAAGTATGCCCCCTTCCACTAAAAAGAGTTATTGGAGCGGTCAGCGAGGGAATGCCTGTGCTTGAAGTCTCCTGGACAGATTGTCGGGACGGTCAACAGTTGGATTTTGTACCTTGACCTACTTGAGCCGCGCTCTCAGGGTGTTCAACGCAGGTTTTATGTTGTATGACCACCCTGAGCCACGCTCTCGAGTCTGTCAACGCGGGTTTTCTGTATCATGACCACCCTGAGCGGTGCTCTCGAGTCTGTCAACGCGGGTTTTCTGTATCATGACCGACCTGAGCCGCGCGCTCAGGTCGGTCAACGCAGCAATTTCTGTTCATGACCACCCTGAGCGGTGCTCTCGGGTCTGTCAACGCGGGTTTTCTGTATCATGACCACCTTGATCGACGCTCTCGAGTCGGTCAACGCGGGTTTTCTGTATCATGACCACCCTGAGCGGTGCTCTCGGGTCGGTCAACGCAGCTATTATGTATCATGACCACCCTGAGCCACGCTCTCAGGTCGGTCATCGCAGTACTTCTGTTGCATGACGTCCTTGAGCCAATTTCTCAGGACGGTCAACAACGAAGAATCGCTTTTTGAGATATCCGAGACTGGTTACAACCAGGTGCCAGCACCTGATAAAATCAAAACATATCAGAAAAAAATTGCCGCGATTACAACAGAGGTTTTGCTGATTCAATGATAAGTATTCCTGACCATTTACAGCGGCAGCCAATAAAAAGTGATCGGTAAGCAAGAATTTAATGATGCGAAAAAGCCCCATCCCATCTCCATACCTGCCAAGAAGGTAAAATGGTATCAGGTACCACTGTTGGGGAATAATGTGAAGAAGGAAATTATCGTCTTGCTGAAAGGTTGATATGAAAATGAAACGGTTATTGAATTGTACGGCGTCTGATTTTGCAAATATGAATGGGACGCAGTTGAGACAAGCAATTGAGGCTTCGGAAGGAAGGGTTATGCTGTCTGAGGTAATTTGTTCTACAAGACCATATTTTCCGGAGTTGTCGAATGCGGAATTTGCGGCTGCATTTGGAGCTGATATGATTTTATTAAATGTATTTAATGTGGATGACCCGAAGATTGAAGGAATACCTTCAGATCATCCGCAGCATGTTATCAAGAACCTGAAAAAACTGGTTGGCCGCCCTGTCGGTATCAATCTGGAGCCGGTTGATCCGGAAGCAGACAATGCAGAGGTGCTGGAGGAAATCCCAAAAGGACGTACCGCAAACCGTGAATCACTGGAAAAAGCAAAACAACTCGGCGCAGATTTCATCTGCCTGACCGGTAATCCGAAAACAGGTGTCACCAATTCAGCTATTATAGAATCAGTCAAGCTGACGAAAGAAATTTTTCAGGACGACATCCTCATCATTGCCGGGAAAATGCATGGGGCAGGAGTGAAGAATGAGGCAGGAAGTGGTCTGGTTAATGCAGAAGTGGCGACGGATCTTGTTCAGGCAGGTGCTGATGTGGTGCTGCTCCCGGGTGCGGGCACTGTTCCGGGTACGACGCTGGAAAAGGTAGAACAGCTGGTGCAGATGGCCCATGAACAAGGTGCCCTGGCTCTAACGGCGATTGGTACAAGCCAGGAAGGCGCAGCAAAAGAAACGGTTCAGCAAATGGCCTTAATGAATAAAATGGCAGGAGCGGATATTCATCATATCGGTGACGCCGGAGAACATGGCATTGCCGTGCCGGAGAACATTATGGACTACTCCATAGCCATTCGCGGGAAACGGCATACGTACGTACGAATGGCTGCATCTGTGAATCGGTAAGTAAATGGACAGAAATGACAAGTAATGGGGAAAAGGACTGAACTGTATTAATATTAGCGTATTTAGCGCTGGTCCATCAGGATGCTTGATCATTCCCCGGCCGAACAGGTAAGGATATTGCTGACTATCCTATAGCGATAACCGATGCCACAGAAAAAAGAGGCTGCAAGCAGAAACAGCCTCTTTTTTCCATATGAAGAAGGGGGTTGAAAGTACTGGTATTTTAGGTTCATCCAAACTTACCTGATTTTCGTCAAAATGTTGTTTTTACTTTGCTGAAAATAAACATCACATCCGCTTCCTCTACACCTGACATTTTATTCGATTTCGTTTCAATCTTCATTCTGAATGAGTTCCGATAGTAAATCATCTGCAATAAGAATCCGTAATTTTACATAAATTAACCGGAAAATTTAAAAATGAGCAAAAATACACATTGACCTTAAAAATTTGAATTGTTAAGATTGAGGTAATTTCAAATGGATCACATGTTACTGATTCGACCAGGCATGGTGGTAAATAAAAGGTTCTTCGGTTCCTTTTCATACCCCCATGCTTTTTTGTCGGCTCATGTGCTGCAAATGAAAGGTGGTGAGTTTGGTTATAAGTTCTCTGTAGCAGGTATTTTGTTCTGCATATTTTGAATGGAAATAATGACAAAGCAGAGCACAAAGCAGGCAAAGTACAAGAAAACGGTCATTCAATTTTGGGAAGCGATTACGATGAGGAGGTTGAAGGGTGAAATAAAGCCTTCATATTCTGCTAAAGCATGAGTGTAACGCTATAAGATCCTAATAATGAAGTGTTGCAGCAGGATTCCTAAATAGACAGGGCAGGTCTTCGTCACTTCCCATACGGATTAAACCTGGATGAGCTTGAAGAGTGTGCAATATTACTGAAGGAGGATAACTTTTGTTGACTATAGATAGAGTAAAATATAAGGAAAACCTAAAGAAATCTTTGTTCGTTCTTTTAATCTTTTTTTTAACCCCGGCAGGTGTGAGTGCTGCATTTTCGCAGGAAAACAATCTCAATATCAATCCGACGCCACAGAATCTTGATGTATTTGGAGAAGGATTCTCTTTATCTGATGAGGTTGGGATTGTGCTGGGTGAAAATACGGATGAAGCTGCAGTCCGTGAAGTGGAACAAGCTTTAACAAGTACTGGGGTAGATCGTATTGTTCGGGAGAGTGCAGGAGAGCCAGCACCTGATACTCCGGTGACCATTTGGATTGGCGGCCCTTCAGAAAACAAAGACGCACTCCCAGTTTTGCAGCAGCTTGGAATAGAAGGAACAGAGGATTTGAAAGAAGAAGGATATGTTCTGGCCGCCAAAGAAAATGAAGAAAAACAGATCGTCCTTGCTGGTAAGGACAGGAGGGGTACCTATTATGCGGCTCAGACGTTTGCCAATCTGATTCAAGAAAAACAGGGCAGCAGCTGGATTCCATCCGTTGAAATTCGCGACTGGCCGGATATGCCGCTGCGCGGATCTATTGAAGGATTTTACGGTCCGCCGTGGACACATGAAGACCGGCTAAATCAGATAGAATTTTACGGTGATAATAAAATGAATACTTACATTTATGCACCTAAAGATGATCCCTATCATCGCGACCAATGGCGTGAACCTTATCCGGAAGAAGCATTAAATGAACTCAAGGAGCTGATTGATAAATCTGAGGATAACCATGTCGATTTCACATTCTCTCTCTCGCCTGGAAATACCATTTGTTATACAAATGATAATGATTTCGAGTTATTAATGGAGAAAATGGATGAAATGTGGGATTTAGGCGTGCGTTCGTATGCGGTGTTTCTTGACGATATTCCCTATGAACTCCATTGTGAACAGGATGAAGACAGGTTTGAGGATGACCCTAATCCTGTGGCTGCCGCTCACGCCTATTTTTTAAACCGTTTTCATAATGAGTTTCTGGAAGGAAAAGAAGATGCAGAACGATTGATTACAGTGCCAACAGATTATGCCGGAGTAAATGAAAGCGAATACCGAAAGCGTTTCGCTGAATTATTAGACGATGAAGTCATCGTTATGTGGACTGGCCCGGATGTTGTTCCCGAGGAAATCACCTCAGAACAGGCCAAAAAAGCATCGGAATCTTTTCAACAGCATGATTTATTACTATGGGATAACTTCCCTGTAAATGACATTGATAGAAATCGCCTATTTCTTGGGCCGCTGGTGCAACGGGACGCTGATTTGATTGATAACGGGGTGATTGGCCTAACCTCAAATCCGATGAATGAGGCAGAAGCTTCTAAAATTCCATTATTTACGATTGCTGATTATGCATGGAATCCATATAGCTATGATCCTGAAGAGTCATGGGATCGGAGTATTGAGTCTTTTGGCGGTGACGAAGCAGATTCCTTAAGAACCTTCGCAGAAAACTCTTATTCTACACAACTGAACGAACATGAATCATTAACCATAAAACCGTTAATTGAAGATTTTTGGCAGGCATTAGAGTTTAATAATGTATCCCGGGAAGATGAAAATCTGAAAAATGAATTTGAAAATCTGCAAATTGCAGTAGAGAACCTGCAGGAAAACTTGGATAATAAAAAATTCTTAGATGAGGCTGACCCCTATTTAAACAAACTTTCCTTATATGGGAAAGCAGGTGTTACAGCTGTCGATCTGTTGATGGCAAGTAAAGCAGGTCAAACAGAAAAGGAAGAGCAGTACAGGGAAAAACTTATCGCCCAGATAAGTCAACTCGATGAAATCTCTGAAAAAATGGGAGAATCTGTAATCGATCCTTTCCTGACACAGGCGGTTTATGGAGAGTATGTTTATGTAAGAAAGTTGGATGGAGTTAATACCGTCCGCGGCGCAGGATACCTTGTCCAATACACGCCGGAGCATGGGGATACCACTGGAACGAATGAATACGGTTATGAAGTAATTGTAGAAGATGGAATTATAGTAAGCAAAGGGGGGAACAATTCACAAATTCCTGATAACGGTTATGTGCTAAGCATTCATGGCAGTGATTGGCTTCTGGAAAATGCATTGATTGGTGAAGAAGTCAGTATACAGTACGGGTATGTATTTATTACTGGAGACTATATAACTCAACCAGAAAATGCTGACGATATAAAAGCGCTTATTGAACACTATGATGAAAAAGGGGAATTTGCTGATGCTCAGGCTGTGCGACATCTGCAAACCCATTTGACTTCAGTCAGCCAATACGAAGACCAAGAAGAAATAGACAAAGTCATCCAGCATTTGGGAGGTTTTAAACACCTGCTTGCTTACCAGTCAGATAATGAGTTAATTACTGAAGAAGTATATGACAGTCTCGTTATGCAAACAGATGCCTTGATATCCGAGTACAATGAAAGGTAGATAACATCTGCCTATGGCGGGTTATATCCTGCCATAGGCGGAATACGCCTGAATTTAAAACAGAGCGAATATGATATAGGAGGAGATATACATGAAAAAATTGTTTTCTTTTATCATGATCCTATTGCTGATGGCAAGTATGGGAATCCCGCACTTACACGCTCAAAAGAAAGAAATTGATTTCCATCCGGCATCCGAAAATGAAAAAAGAGAGGCGGCTGAACAGATTATTGATAATATGAACGACAGGGAGAAGATAGGACAGTTAGTTATGGCTGCGAATGACCATGCAGATAATGGGATGCCGAATGAATTTATGAGGCAGATGATTCAGGAGTACTATGTCGGATCTGTTATTGTGTACGGGAAAAGAGATGCAGTATCACAGGCTGAATACAATAATAAGGTGCAGGAATATGCTGCGGATACTCGAATGAATATTCCTTTATTCACATCGGCGGACCTGGAAAACGGGGCTGCCCAGCGGGTTCCTGATGATGCAACTACACTTCCCCGGCAAATGGGAGTAGGCGCGACGCATAGTTTAACAGCTGCAGATGAATACGCAAAAATCGCAGCAAAAGAGGTCAAGGCATTAGGTTTTAACTGGTCATATTCTCCTGTGGCAGATGTCAATAATAACCCATTAAATCCTGTAATTGGTGTTCGCTCCTTTAGTGAGAACACAGAATTGGTTTCCGAAATGACAGTAACTCAAGTGGCCAGGTATCAAGAAGAAGACGTAATTGCTACAGCGAAGCACTTTCCGGGTCATGGTGATACCGAGACCGACTCTCATTATGGTTTACCAATCGTAACATATGACCGGGAAATACTTGATGAAGTACATTTACCGCCTTTTCAGGAAGCGATTGATGCAGGGATTGATTCGATCATGACATCTCATATCATTATTGAAGCAATTGACCCTGAACTTCCAGCTACTTTATCAAAAGATGTATTAACAGGACTTCTGCGTGAAGAAATGGGCTTTGATGGTTTAATTGTCACAGATGCCATGGAAATGCGGGCGATCACAGACAATTGGGGAGCCGGAGAAGCCGCAGTAATGGCCATACAGGCAGGTGCAGACATTGTTATGGCAGTAGGCAGTCAAGCAGCCCAGGTGGAAACTCTTGAAGCACTTTATGATGCTTATCAATCAGGTGAATTGACAGAGGAACGGGTCCAGGAATCTCTAGAGCGGATTCTGATGAAAAAATTGGAATATGATCTCTTTGAACAGCGATTTGTTGATCCTTCCGATGCAGAAGAAGTTGTCGGCAACCAGGAACATAGAAATACAGCTGATGAAATAGCACGCGACTCTATCACATTAGTCAAAAATGAAGGAATTTTACCTTTTGATGAAGATAGTGAAGAGACCACCTTTGTGGCAGGTGTCACAGAAGTAAATGCCATTGCAGATCGTGTAGAACAAAGAAGCAGTGGAAATGTCGTCTCTTGGCAAGCTAGTAGTCACGATCCTTCCAGTGAGGAAATAGAAGAAGCTATGGCGCAGGCAGAGGAAGCAGATCGTATTCTCGTTGCAACGTTTGCAATCGCCGAGCTGCCGGAAGGGCAAAGAAATCTGGTAGAGGCATTAAAGGAAACAGGAAAACCGGCCGCAGCTGTATCAGTGGGACTTCCTTATGATTTGCAAAGTTATCCGGAAGTCGATGCATATATGGCATCCTATGCGCTTGACAATTGGCAGCTCGCTAATCCGACTTCCATTAATGCAGCTGTGGATGTAGTGTTTGGTGAGGAACCCGGAGGAAAACTGCCGATTACGATAGAAGGCCAATATCCTTTTGGACATGGATTAAAATATTCATCAAACAGCGCTATGGAAATCCAGAACATTCTTAAACAATACGCAGAAGATGGAGAATTTACAAGTGATGAAGCTGTTCGTGCTCTAGAGCTTCATTTAATTGCTGTCGGTCAGTACGAAAATCAGGAAAATGGAGATAAAGTTGTTCGGCATATGGAAGGGTTTAAGATTTTGCTGAATCACCAGCTGGATCATAACCTGATATCTTTAGAAGCCTTTAATAGCCTTCAAACTCATGCAGATGATTTGATCGGAAAATGGCAGCAGAATTAGAAATAAGACATTGAAAATACAACATTGCTAATGTGATAGCCATCAGAAAGTTTATAAGGGACAGATACAGCCTTTCGTTCAAAATAAGGGGAGCCGAAGTGGTGAGGAAAAAAAAGCTTATTGAAAAAACCCGGAGTATAATATAATCCAGCCGTTCAAAAAATATAATTTCGAGAATGTACACTGGGTTCAAACTTTAAGTAAATTAGTACAATCCTGTCCTGGCATCCAGATGAAACTTCTGCTTAATAAGTAAAAATAAAAAGTGCATTATAAAGGTAAAAAAACCAAACCACCCTTTCGTTGGTTTTGGGATTAATGAACCAGTGCGAAAAGGTGGTTTGGAGTTTTTATTGCTGTTTGTCGTATTATGCTTCCCTGGTGCTAGGCAACGATTGGATAACCGAGCTTTTCAATTGTTTCTTCAATTTCATCCTTGCTTACTTTATCCTCATCAAAAGTTGCTTTTACTTTGCTGGAATTAAACATGACCTTCGCTTCGTCAACGCCCTTCATTTTTCCCAGTTTTGTTTCGATTTTTTTAATACATGACGGGCAAGTTAATGGTTCTAATTGTATTTTTACTGTTCTCATTATGAATCTCTCCTTTATTTATCTTCTATCTTTATTATAAAATACGATTGAGTTTCAATCCTTGACCTGAGTCAAAATTTATAAAGTTTCTATATAATTTTTTGGATGGCGCGGCCTTGGAGACTAGGGACCCGTATGCAGCTGCTTTTATTTTTATGCCGGTTTTACTTCCAAATCTTTTTCCTGTACTTTGCCATTTTTGCGGTTGAATCGGATGAGTCTCATGGCGTTCAGAATTACAGCTAGGACACTTGCTTCGTGAATAAGCATGCCGGATGCCAGGTTAACGACTCCGCCAAGCACTCCCGCCAACAAAACGAATACAATGCCGACTGCTATAAATGTGTTTTGTCTCATATTGCGGATGGTGGCTTTGGATAAAGAGTATGCATGAGAGAACTGGGACAGTTTATCTGCCATCAGGACAACATCCGCTGTTTCCATAGAGACATCCGTTCCGCCTTCCCCCATGGCAAGGCCAATGTCAGCTGTGGCGATAGCTGGTGCGTCGTTGATGCCGTCTCCCGCCATGGCAACTGTATACCCTTCTTCTTTCAGACGTTTTACATGGGTGACTTTATCTTCCGGCAAAAGTTCAGCATGAACTTTATCGATGCCAAGCTGTTCTGCGACAAGGTTTGCAGTGTGTCTGTTGTCTCCGGTGAGCATCACAATTTTTTTGATGCCGTTTTTTCTCATCTCTGCCAGGGAGCTTGCTGCATCTTCCCTGATTTGGTCTGCGATGGAGAAAATACCGGCGATTTTTCCGTCAATTGCTGCGTAAATGGCTGTATTGCCCGCTTTTTCACGATTTTCCTGATAGGCGGCAACATCTTCCGGAATGGAAATGTCTTCTGCTTTCATCAATTTACTGTTGCCGATGGCTAATACATGACCGTCAAGGGCGGCTTTTATCCCGTTTCCTTTAATGACTTCACTGTTTTCAGGTTCGCGATCTAATTTAAGATTGCGTGACACCGCTTCTTTCACAATGGTTTGACCGAGGTGGTGTTCGGAAATCGTTTCCGCTTCAGCAACCAATTTCAGTACAGCTGCTTCATCATAGTTATTAAATGTTTTAATGTCAGTCACTTCCGGTTTACCTTTAGTGAGTGTCCCGGTTTTATCAAAAACCAATGTGTCCACTTTAGAGAAGTTATCCATAACTTCCCCGCCTTTGACAAGCACGCCCTGTTTCGCGCCATTGCCGATACCGGCTACGTTGGATACCGGAGCACCGATGACGAGGGCACCCGGACAAGCGACAACTAAGAACGTAATTGCTAAGTGCAGGTTATTTGTAATGAAGTAAACGAGAACGGATAAAATAACTACTGCTGGTGTGTAATAGTTCGCAAATCGGTCCAGGAATTTTTGCGTTTTTGACTTGGATTCCTGTGCTTCTTCAACTAGCTCAATGATTTTCGCGAATGTTGTATCATCACCTACTTTTTCCGCAACCATTTCAATATATCCATTATCAACAATCGTTCCGCTGAATAATTTATCATTCAGGTTTTTTGAAACCGGAACAGATTCTCCGGTAACGGCAGCCTCATTGATGGAAGCGTGGCCTGAGATAACACTGCCGTCCACCGGAACTTTTCCGCCGGAGCGGATGATGATGCGGTCACCTTCTGCAACATCTTCCACCGGAATTGTTTCTGTTTCTCCATGATCACGAATCACGGTTGCTTCCTGTGGCGCCATGTCAACTAATTCTTTTAAAGAAGAACGTGTTTTTTGCAGTGTACGTGCTTCCAGGTAATCCCCGAATAGAAATAGGAACGTAACCACGGAGGATTCAACGTATTCCCCGATATAGAGCGCGCCGATCACGGCGATCGTTACTAAGAGTTCAATACTGAATGCTTTCATCCGGGCGGATTGATAAGCCTTTATGAAAATCGGCACCCCAGCGATAATCGTGGCAAGAATTAAAATGAACTGCCGTGCTTCATAGTAGCCTGTGTAATTGGCGATCAGCGCCAGGATTAATAATGCACCGGCAAAAAACGTAATCTGTTTTTTATACTTATTTATCCATCGTATAAACATGGTTCTCTCTCCTTCTGGAATTTTATTTGATGTTCATTCTTGCTGCATTTCTTCCTTCTGTTTTTATCATAAGTCATTTCCGGGTTTATTAAATTGACGGGTGTCAAGATTCGGGAAAAACTTCAGGTTTTTTGGGAAGGTTGATTCAGTCTCTTTACTTTACAGGTTCATACGCCGAATAATATTGTTTACAAAATAAAATAAAATGTATAAACGCACATAAAAAACCTGCTGATTTCTATCAGCAGTCATGAATGATTATCCTCTTTTAAAAGTGATTTATCATTTACGGAAGCAAAATCGGAAAGCTTTGAACAGCTCTGCCGATCTGCAGAGGAAATTCATAAGACAGCTCCTCATCTCCGTTATTATACGTAATTTCTACATCATATACTTTCCCTTGGAATCCCAGCTGGTTTCCAAAGATGTTAAGGTGATAGTTCCCATCCTGACCGAGTTGACGGATGTCATTATATTGGCCGCCTTCAGTGAAAGATGCAAACTCTTTGTCGCCGTCATAAATGGTTACACGAACATCTTCCATATTTTCCTGGCTGCCGTCCTCTGTTAAGGTAGCAAACCGAAGAGGGATGGTGCTGCTTGTACCCCAGCTGTCACGTACCGTTACGGCTCCTTTTAATTCCACTACAGGCTGCAGTTCAATATCTACCGTTTCCGCTTGTCCAAAACCGTCGATATCAACCTCTACCTGTTGTTCGTATCTTCCCGGTGAGGTCACTGTTATATTATAAGGGTCACTATCCAACTCAGGTTTTTCACTTGGCAGTACGGTCCATTCGAAAGCACCTTCAGCCTCAATAGAACCATGCTGTGTTTCTTCCACAGTCTGCCCTTCCCATGCTCCGGTTAATGGAACATCAAAAGTTGATTCAAATTCAAGCTCTGCTTTCACTGCTTCTCCGGTAAGCTTGTCCGTAACATTTCCCTGAATGATGCTGCCATGTTCTTTTGCCTGTTCTATGCTATACATAAATGCAGGCAGGTTTCTCTCATACAGTTCATCTATTCCGTCACCCTGGAACGCATCAGGCGTTAAAGCAGCTGTTATTTCTTCACCATCATCAATGGCATTTAACATGCTCAAGCCTGATGATCTTTCCACCCCGATTACCGGGATATTCACACCGTCAGCACCAAGTGTACCTTCAATAAATCCGGAGGTGTTATTGTAAAAAATTACACCAATTGCCCGGGCCTCTTGAGCATTTAGCGCCTTTTCCCTGAAAGTGCCCTCGCCGCGTTCAATTAGCGCAATATTTCCATCGACTTCCTCTGGAAAATCTGCTGCATCTGTTCCTAGCCCGCTATCTACTACAAGACCCTCCTGGCCGTTGAGTTCAGGTGAAAAAGTCAACAGACGGCCTTCAAATGCATTGTTATCTGTTTGGACGCCCGGATAACTATATCCCTCATATGGCGGGATGAATTCGGTGGCGCTTTCAAATGTAAAACTGATGCCGCGCATTGTGCCATACATCCAATCCAGGTAATCGCCGCTTTGCGGGTATAAGCCCATCGCCGGAATATCGGAATACCCATTAAAGTCAGACATTGCGGCTGCCATAGTTTCAATTTCCGGATCAGGCACTACGTCAAATTTATGTGACCATGGGTAGAGAATAAGCTCGCCGTGCGTATGGCTTGTGATCGTGGTAATCACATTCCGTTCCAGGAAGAAATCACGCAATGCTGCTGTTTCCGGTTCACTGAAAGGTGCTGTTCCGCGATACGTATTAGAGTCAGTATTTCCGGAAGAGCCATTATCACTGCCCCACAGGTATGAATGGTTTCTGTTCAGGTCCACTCCAAAGGTGCCGTCCCCGTTATCCATACGATTTTTACGCCACATACGGTAATCTTCATACGAATGAATAAAACCGTCCGGGTTTACCACAGGGATGATCCACGTTTTAATATCATCGACCACTTGGGTTACCTGATCATTTTCGCCGTATCCATCGGTAAGGTGGTGAGCCAGATTCATTGCCATCTCACCTGTTGGCCATTCTCTGGCATGATAAAGTGCCATATGCACACTTTCCGGCTCCCCGGTTTCGCCAAGCGAGTCACTGATTTCCAAGGCATAAATAGGATTACCTTCATGAGATTCGCCAATCACATGCAATTCGGCTATATCCGGGTATTGTTCGGCAATCTGATGCAGTTCTTGTTCATAATCCGCAAATGAGCGATAATCTGCATCAGAAGAAAGCGCATTCATTCCGGCGCGGGGAGTTTCTGCATTTAAATTTTCCACTAAGATGTCATACTCCATGTTTTGTTCTGATAAATAATCTTTTTCAAAATCATGCAAGACGATTTGGGCTTCCTTGTTAACCGGGTCATAATTCGTAACATCCACTCCGGCTTCCACCAATTCCTGCATTTGTTCCTCATCATCCAAATACACGACTACAAGCGGAACTTCTGATTCAACTGCTGCACCTTCACTTTGCGCAAATACGGTGACAGGAATTAAAAGCGATAGTACCAGTAGAATGCTTAAAAATTTCTTCAAAATAACCTCTCCTTTGATTTCCATAATTAATACAATCTCAAATCGCTTCCCCCGCTTTCCCTGTTCTGAATGTTGAAAATACCGCTCATGTAAGTTTCGGGAATTCGTCTTGAAAATATTGTTGTTCTTTAAAACAATCCTCCTTCCATTAGCAGATATATATGTGTTAACGGATCTTCCTTGGGAAACGGAAGATGCGCTATCACCAATTTCCATTGGAGACTGCTGTTTTATTTATAAACCAATGAATCCGGCTTTTTTAAAAAGAGTGCGCCTGGCCGTGCAAAGCGCACTCTGTATTATTTGCTACTCCCAATATCCGGTAATGGTATCACTGTCAGCTTTCAGGAAGTGATATGCCTTTTCAGAAATCAGTCCCTGGTCCAGCTGATAATCAAGCAGCTGGTCAAAGCTTTCCATATGGCGAATTACTTTAGCAGCCTCTCCCCGGTTTTCGTATTGATCTACCGCTGTCAGATGTGTTTTTAGCTGACGGGCGCTGGTCTCATTTTCCATTTCGCCTTCGTTTTCAAAACGCTCTATATGCGTAATCATGCTGTCAGCTGTTACAGGAATGCGGTAGGCGCGGATAATTTCCTGTTCAATGCTGTTACCGTCTGTATCCCATGCCTCGATTTTTAAGGAGACAAAACCATTGCTTTCAGGGACGTTATCATGGTTGAGTACCGCATTAAACGATCCGTCACCCAAATGCGCTGCATCTTGTAATTCCGTCCAGTTTTCTCCATCATCATAGGAAATGGAAACCACTGCATCCTCAATGGCAGCAGGTTCTGCCCCGGCCTGATGGTTCACTGCAAAGTTCAGGTTATGCTCATCATCACGGACTGCTGCGTTGTTCATATTCAGGTTCAAGTCGTAATCAATGAACAGTATTGGTGCAGTCTCCTGTTCTTCCGCCTCGGGTTCTTCCACGTTAAAGGTCCAGTTTGTCAGCGTGTAGGAAGAATAAGGCGACCATGCTTTGTCAGCGTCCATTTCAAGTTCAAGTCTGATTTCAGATGAATCCGAGTCCAGCGGGAAAGTTCCTCTTGGCCGGTCAGTTTCTTCCACCAGCTCCTCATTTTCGTAAACCCGGAAAACAGGATTGGCATCGGGTGCCCCTGTAGAATAATGGCCGTCTGCATCTGTATACTCATACAGGAAAACTTCCAGATTGCCGTCTTCCCGGTAGACTGGTGAGCTTCCCGGTATAATACCCGGCTGCATTGCCTGTTTATACCAGTTTCTTTCATGCAGTCCAACCTCGAACTCCGTTATATCATGTCTTAACTCAACACCGCCGGGCCATTCATCGCTTGGTGCTATCGTTGAGCGGTATCTCGTATCATCGCCTACAAAATACTCCATTCTTTCCTGAGGAAGATCCATACGTTTGCTTGCAGCAAAAGATGCAAACTCATATGGTCTCCATTTATGCTGGAACCTGGAATAGGTATCCCCCGGCTGCTGTGCATAATATTTCGTGTCAAACTGGGCAAGTTCGTCATTTGCAATATCATAGTGCGTATCTGACACAATGGCATCCTCGAGCACTAAATTATAGTAAGCATCAGGTGAGAGAAACTCCCATTGCGTATAGAAACCGAATTCTCCCAAACTGATTGGTTCTGTTGGTGTATAGGCAAATACATCAAAGTCTGCACCGCCGATAAAACTGTAGCTGCTTGTGATGGAACCAAGTTCTTCTGCAGACCGGTGGTATGCCAGACTGAAACTATCCAGTTCAGCTTCATCCTCTACTTCTGCAGTAACCGGGAATGCATCACTGCCATCCAATGTTATTTTCGTATCTTCATAGACTTCCACCATTGGTTCGTTGATCATGGCCACTTCACTCGTAACCGTTGGGTCATCAGCAGATTCGTACGTATACAGCATACTGTTTATATTGTACGTGCCTGCCTCCACCCGGAAAGTGATCTCTCCTTCATCCTGCTCCGTGAAAGTAACATTGTAATCACTGAAGACAGTAGAATCTATGGCATTCATGACACTCACCCGGCTTGGTCCTAATGGAACCTGGTCATTTCTGGTTATCCCTTCTATCGTCAAATCATAGGATTCCGGTTCTTTGTAAAAACCAAGCGGTGTATGGATCAGCGTTTCATCATCCGCTGATGATGCTGTAATATAACCGCCATACAGACCAAGTTCTCCTAAAGAAGGATTAACGGTGACTTCAAGTTCCGCAGTCTCTCCTGCTTCTACTGTGATTTCTTCATCGGAAATTTCGATCATATCTTCAGGAAGGGTAAACTCATCCGGTGCTTGGACATCCACAGAAAATTCCAGTGTTACATCCTCATCTGCGGCATTTTGATAGACAATCGTATCTGTGACAGGTTCCAGATCCTCATGCGGATACTCGAAAAAGCCCATATCGAGTGTGGCTGTTTGAGCAAATACATCCTGTGTCAATGCGCGTTCTGCATTAATAAGGCCGCCGCCCTGTTCGAAGACGGTGTACTCATCATTTGGCCCGGCTGTGGAAACGAGGGCAGACTTTACCAATTCAGCATTAAAGTCTCCTGCTTCCTGCTGCTTTTGGGCGTATAATGCTGCCACACCGGCCACATGCGGAGCAGCCATGGATGTGCCGTTCGCTGCCGTGTAGTAATCATCAATCGGTGTACCCATAGAGGTTCCTTCAGCCCGTGCTGCCTGAATGGCTACACCGGGAGCGGCAATATGCGGTGTAATTGCATAGTCCCCTGTTCTGGGTCCCCGGCTGGAAAAACTGGCCAGTTCTCCCTCTTTGTCAAAGGCAGCAACTGTCAAAGCATCATCCGCTGCCCCCGGAGTAGTTACCGATTCATTTCCAGGCCCGGAGTTGCCTGCTGAAATAACAAACAGGACATTATATTCTTCGCTGATAGAGTTGACTGCCAGACTCATAGGGTCCGTTCCGTCAGTAACCCCTCCGCCTAAACTCATATTAAGAATGGATGCACCTTCCTGAGCTGCCCATTCCATTCCTTCAATAATATCGGAAATAGCACCGCTTCCAGCTGAGTTCAGCACCTTTGCATTGATGAGGTCTGCTCCTGGTGCCACACCCTGACGCAGTCCGTCTGAAGCATCGCCGCTTCCGGCAACCGTTGCAGCAACGTGAGTACCATGCCCATGCAGGTCGTCGGTTGTCTCATCAGAGGAAAAGTTTTCTTCCGCTACAACTTTTCCCTCGAGATCCGGATGATTTGCATCAATACCGGAGTCAAGTACAGCTACTGTCATCCCGGTGCCGTCATATCCGGCATCCCAAGCTTCAGGGGCACCAATTTGCGGAACGCTGTCCTCCAGCTCCACCTCCACTTTCTGATCCAGGTGGATTTTATCGATATTGCTGAAAAGACTTGTACTTTGCAGTGTATTCTCGCTGCTCGTTGTAAATAAAGCTTTATGGAGTGATTCAGTCTCCTCTTTGGAAACCTCTGCTGCCACCCCATTAATGCTTGGCAGATTGCTTGTTTCACTTAAAGACGTGTCCATGGAACGCATGCTTTGATTTACTGCGCGATCTTCCATGGTAATGATGATTGGAATATTGTCCGAATTCGCATCATCATACTCCTGATCTATTAATCTGGTAATATTAAAAAGCTCCCGATCCAGCTTATCAGGAATATATTGAAGCACATCGTCGGGAATGATATATAAATCTTCCCCATCGACCTCCATCTTCTCGAAGTTTGCTTCATATCCATCCCGTTCTGCCGGTTCGATATTAACTTCCTGCTTTCCATTCTCATGCTCATGCACTGTAACCTGATCTCCCGTTATTAACGTAACAGTGTAGCTCTCTCCTGCAGCTTGCGAAGCAGAAGAATCTTCTATTGCTGTTGTTTGGAAAGAGTCAGACAGTGTAAAGCCAACTATCAGTGACAAAATCAGCGTTAATACACCAGCACCTACGACCGTTTTCCATTTCATCGCAGAAAACCTCCTCATAGATTTTAACTTGCTTAAAATCTTCCCGGGGTTCAACTATCTACGGGCTTGTCCGTCCTTTCAATACAGACGATGCGTTTGCAGGAAAGGACAAATGCTAAGACATTTAAACGAAGATATCCACCTCCACATGCCTTATTTGTTCTTCCTCAAAACCGCTGCCTATGTCGAATCGTGATGCTCTTTTAAGTATATAAGAAAAAAATGGTAAAAAAAATCCGACAGAGGATTCATTTTTAAAAGTTCAGAAAACGGAATGAAAGTCCTGAATTAATATACAAATTAGTTAATAAAAACCATTTTTGGTAAAGCTTTAGGGCTAGGCAATAGAGATTTGATTACTTTTGCAGGATGGGCTGTGGGTATATTGGATGCAGGAAGATGGTTGGAAAGAAAAGTCGGCTTTATTAAAGAGACAAATCAATAATAGATCTCTTTTTAAAATCCTGGAGCAGGTTAATAAAATCACAATAAATAGATGGAAATCAAAAAATAGCTTGACAACGTTTTCAGTTATTAATTATAATGTAAGCAATAATTAATATAAAACACTGTTTTAATAGTTAAAAAATTAGGGGGAGAAAATGACAAATAAGTCGCTGAGGAATTCATCTGCTGTAAAATTGCTTAGGATTTTAGAATCAGTAGCTGAGCAGGAAGGAGGTTTGGGAGTTACAGAACTGGCAAATAGACTTGACATTAATAAGAGTACAATATACCGGTTTGTAGCAACATTGGAAGAAGAAGGGTATTTAAAGAAAAACCAATCAACACAACAGTATCAATTTGGATTGGGAATGTTTGAACTGGCTTCAAAGGTAGTAAATCAAAAAAATTGGATAAGCGACATTCGTCCTTATCTGGTAGATTTAAAAGACAGGATCCAGGAAACAGTCCATTTGGGTGTCGAGGACAGCGGAGAAGTAGTTTACATTGACAAGGTTGATTGCGACCGTTCGGTTCGTATGTATTCAAAAGTAGGAAGGCGGTCCCCTCTGTATTGTACAGGAATCGGGAAGGCGATTTTAGCCCATATGCCGGAAGAACAGCGTGAACGGATTCTTCCGCAAATTGATTTTCACCCATATACGGATCAGACAATAACCAATATAGATGACTTGCAAATTGAATTAAAGAAAATTCGTGCACAGGGTTATTCGTTTGATCTGGAAGAACATGAATCAGGGGTGAAGTGTACGGCAGCTCCCATTTTTAACTTTAAAGGGTCTGTAGTAGGAGCGATCAGTATTGCGGGTCCAGCATCCAGAATTGATAAGTTATCATTATTTGATTTAGCTGTAGAGATAAAAGAAACAGCTCAATTAATTTCGAGGCGATTAGGCAGCCTCTAATTTTTTCACCCATATATAAAACGGTGTTTTAATAATTAAAACATATAAGTTATTCCAACAGAAAACATGAATAGAACCCAACATCTGGATAAATAATATCCGTAATTGTGAAAATAAGAGTGAAAAACCTTAAAAGGGATAATATTTTAGGAGTGAGCATATGAGTAAAATCGAACAGAAACTGAAAGAGCTGGGCATTGAACTGCCTGAAGCGCCAAAACCGGCAGCCGTTTATGTTCCTGCCAAACGTTTCAGCAACAATCTGGTATATGTGTCAGGCCAGGACTGCCGTGATAACGGTACATTGATCTATGAAGGGAAAGTAGGATCAGATTTAACGGTAGAACAAGGATACGAAGCTTCCCGTCAGGCCATGATCAATACACTGGCAGTATTGAAAGCGGAAATTGGGGACCTTGATAAGATAAAGCATTTTGTGAAATTATTAGGATTTGTAAATTCGGCAGATGGTTTTGTCGAACATCCATATGTTATAAACGGAGCTTCGGAACTGCTGGAAGAAGTATTCGGCGAAAAAGGCAAGCATTCCCGTTCCGCACTTTCAGCAAATGAACTGCCTTTTAATACACCGGTGGAAATAGAAACAATTGTAGAATTGGAACAGGAATAGGAGTTTTAACATGGACGTGCTGACTTTTGGGGAATCAATGGTGGCTTTCTCTACAATCAACGATGAGTCGATTGTTCGTACAAGCCAGGCTTCTGTTTCTATAGCAGGAGCAGAGTCTAATGTTGCAACAGCACTTGCCCGCCTCAATCATAAAGTGAAATGGGTAAGCCGGGTTGGGGAGGACGTCTTCGGTCAAAAAATTTTGCATACTTTAAGGGCAGAAGGTATAGATACGGAGGGTGTAACCAGAGATCCTGCAAATCAAACGGGATTGATGTTTAAGCAGAAAAGGTCTTTATTAAATACGGAAGTACTATATTACCGGGAGAAATCTGCTGCCTCTGCACTCTCCGCAGAAGATATTGACCCGGCGTGGATCGAACAATGTAAAATCATCCATATTACAGGAATTACGCCGTCATTAAGCGATAGCTGCAAAAAACTTGTGACAGAAGTGGTCCGTCTTGGAAAGAAATATAATAAGCTTATCAGTTTCGATCCAAATGTGAGACTTAAATTATGGAATATTGAGGAAGCCAGGGAAACATTGCTGCCCATTATTAAAGAGAGTGATATCTTTCTTCCCGGAAAAGATGAATTAAAAATGCTATTAGGCTTAGAGACTTTACAGGACATTGAAAAATTTGCACTTGAATGGAAAATTCCTGCCATGGTCGTGAAAGACGGAGCTAAAGGTGCCTGGTTAATAGAGGATGGACATACGGAATTCGTTAAATCATTTGAGATCAACAATGTCATTGATGAAGTAGGGGCCGGCGATGCTTTTGCGGCAGGTTTTCTCCATGGTTACTTAAACGGTAAAACAAGAGTGGAGTCGATTGTATATGGACATGCTTTAGCTGCCTTTGCCATAAGTACAGAAGGAGATACCGGCGGTTTGCCGACACAGAAAGAATTACAATCTTTTCTGAAAGAAGATAGTGAAACCATAAGATAGAGGTGAATTTTATGATAGAAAGCATTAAGAGACAGAAGATACTGCCGATCCTTAGGGGCGTTCCCGAAGAAGAAGCCTATTTCCTTGTGGAATGTTTACTGGAAACAGATATAAGTATTTTAGAAATATCTGTAAACCAGCCGGGCAGTTTTGACTTAATAAACGGACTAAATCAAAAGTTTGGCCGTGATCTTACGGTGGGGGCTGGAACAGTAGTGGACACGCCAATTGCATATAAAGCTGCTGATTATGGTGCTGCCTTTTTCTTGAGCCCAAGCTTTTCGGCTGATGTAGCCAATACTTCAAGGCGGCTGAACATTCCTTATATACCGGGTGCATATTCGCCAACAGAAATACAGCAGGCATATGAAGCGGGAGCTGACTTGATTAAAGTTTTTCCTGTGAGACAAGTTGGTCCCGGATATATTAAGGATGTGCTGGCATCATTAAATCATGTGAACCTTATGGCAGTAGGCGGTGTAGGGCTGGACAACGTGAATTCCTGGTTTGAGGCAGGAGTGCAGGCTGTTGGAATAGGCAGCAGTCTCTTCCCGAAAGATTGGGTGCAAAAAAATGAAAAATCACTGATCGTTCAAAGGTTAAAAGAGTTTCAGCTTGAATCGCTTAAGAAGAAGGGGGAATAGTGATGGACTTAGGTAGTGTATTAATTTTAGGTTCTGTTGGTTTGTTTGCAATTGTATTAATCATAGGAACGATTATGGAACTGCGCGGAAAAATTCTATTCGAAAAACAGGAAAAGTCACCAAAAATAAAAGGGCGTTATGGAATGGGGATTATGTATTTTGGTTTAGCTCTATTCGTCGTCGCTTTATTATTCCGGCCAGGATTCACTTCTGAACAGGTGTCACCTTTTGTCTGGTGGGGATACGGACTTTGGATCTTTGGCGGATTGATTGCCGTCGCCAGAAATGAAATGCTGAAAATGATGGTATCTAAAGAAGAACGAGAAGGGGAATAAGAAAAGGGGTAAAAAATATGGATTATACTGTATCTGGAATTGATATATCGATTGTTATTATTTTTGTAATCGTTACATTATTTATCGGTTGGTGGGTTTCCCGCGGGGTAGGAGAATTTGAAGATTTTTCTGTTGCCGGACGGACCTTTGGCCCCTTTATGCTGGTAGCTACTTTTAGTGCAACAAACTTCTCCTCATGGAGTTTAGTAGGGAAGCCGGGGGTTGTATATGATGCAGGTATATCTGTTTCATGGATTGCATTAAATGCCATGGCCTGTGTGCTTGCTGCTGTTATTTTTATTCCTATTTATCGAAAACTCCGTTACAATACGATGTCCGAAATTTTTGAAGACAGGTATGACGGACGTGTCCGTGGGATCATTAGTGTTATTTGGATTATTGCGGATACTTTAAACCGCTACGGAGTAACCGTATATGCGGCAGCAGTTATTTTGGGTATTTTATTTGGAGTAGATATTACTTGGCTGGTATTGGGAATTGCAGTTATCGTTGTGATTTATACTTACCTGGGCGGACTCAGGTCTGTTGCAATAACTGACTCATTAATGTTTGTTATCATGTTTGCCGGATTGTTCCTCGGCGGTTTTTATATCTTTAATGAATTGGGCGGTTGGTCCGGAGTGGTGGAATCGGTGCCATCCAACTTAACAGAGTGGGTGCCTTCTGCGGAAAGTGCAAATGGCTGGCCTTGGATTCTTGCCATGACGTTACTTGGTTTTCCATACTTTATTACAAGCCAATTTGTCATGCAGCGCGGTTTGGCAGCAAAATCTGTTAATGTTGCCCGCTGGGGTTTAATCTTTACAGCGATCGTTGCCATTCCGGTTGCCATTCTGGAAGTGCTGCCTGGTCTTGCAGCCAGATCATTGCTTTCACCGGAAGTAGTGGCATCGTTGAATCCGGATATGGTAGGCCCTGCAGTATATGTGGAATTGCTTCCTGTAGGACTTTTGGGGATTTTCTTTGCGGCTATATTATCAGCCGGTATATCGACTGCTGACTCCGCATTATTAGCTTCATCCTCTTTATTTACAGAGGACTTTTATAAAAAATGGAAGCCAAAAGAATCAGAAAAGCATTATTTAAAGGTTTCCCGTATTACAACGATTGTGCTGGCGGTTATCGGTACTTCATGGGCACTCATTACACCATTATTGGGCGGTGCGGTTGATGCCATATTAAACGTCATTGCCATTACCGATATGCCAATATTTGTTATCGTATGTCTGGCCATTTTCTGGAGAAGAATGAAAGCGACTGCAGCGGTTATCTCTATTCTCTCCGGTACTATTTTAGGCTTTGTTGTTTCCATTCTGGGAGTGGGCGGCATTCAGGGATTGGCTGCTACTACCGCGACAAGTACACTAGTTACACTAATAGTAGGGGTAATTCTCAGTTACATGATTCCAGCTACTAATAAACATGAAGAGAAAGTAAATAAATTCCTGGAAAGAATCGGAAGCAAAGAAACAAGTGAAGAAGGTTAAATACTTCTCAGACGGAGGAATTCATGTTGTACAAAGAAGGAAAAAGTATGAACATTGGAGTGATTGGAGCGGGAGTGTTTGGATTGGAGCATATCCAAACACTCCAATCCATGAGAGGGGTGAACCTGTTTGGCATTTGTGACCTGAATGAAGAGCAATTATCCCATGCCGCCAATAGGTTCCATATTAAAAACACGTATACGGATGCGGCGGAATTATTAAAAGAAAAAGAACTTGACGGGGTAATTATAGCTACAGATGAGAAGAGTCATGAGCCTCTTGCCAGACTGGCAGCATCCTATGGGAAACACGTATTATTGGAAAAGCCCGTTGCAACCAGTATCGAAACTGCAGAAAATCTTGTAAAGCTTGAGAAGGAATCAGAGAGCATTATCATGCCTGGGCATATGCTTCGTTTTGATCCCGGCTATGCCAGGGTGAAAGAAGCTTTAAATGAGCAAAAAGGTAATTTGAAATCATTAAAGGTGAAGCGGAATGTGCCGGTGGAACGCTTTAATTTACATTCCAGAACACACCCGGTTTTTATGGCCCTTTCCCATGATATAGACCAAATCATCTGGAATACATCCAGTTTGCCGAAGCGGATGTATGCCATGCAGAGACAAATTGATTCCAATAACGAGACGCCTGGAATATTATTAGGGCTGATAGAATTTGAAGATGGATTGCTTTGCTCACTGGAGACCCAGTGGTGCCTGCCCAATGAATATGGCCAATATTTAGATGTGGAATTTGAAGCGATGATGGATGAAGGCCATCTGAAGTTCCGTTATCCCGGAGATAATATTCACATCATGAGAAATGGCCAGCTATCACAGCCTGACATACAGCTCACTCCTGCAGTGCATGGAGTGGTATCCGGGGCATTGCGCAATGAACTGGAACATTTCCTGCGTTTGATGGAAGGAAGCGCAGCTCCGGTTATCACCATGGAAGAAGCTGCGGTAGGTGTGAAAATCTCTGAAGGGTTAATTCGTTCTGCCAGTGAAAAAAGGGAAATACAATGGAAGGAGTTATAGTCCATGCAATTAACAGAAAAAGTACATTTAATAGGCAGCGGAGAAATTGGTCTTTCCAACCGCTATGATTGCCATGTATATTTGGTCGATGGCGGTGATGATGCTGTCATCATTGACAGTGGTGTAGGTATAGAGCCGGAACGGTTAAAGCAGAACGTTGAAAAAGTGATGGACTGGAACAAGGTTTCCCGTATCATCTGTACACATTCTCATGCCGATCATGGAGGAGGCAGCCAGTTTTTTCAGCAGGAAGGTAAGGAAGTCTGGCTCTCCGATGTCGAAAATGAATGGATGCAAAATAACAGGGATGAAGTGGAGCTTGCCCTGGAGTTGGCTATTAATGCGGGAGGGTATCCACAAGGCTACCAATTTAAATATTTTCAGCCGGACTTTCTAATGAAGGAAGAAGAAGCGGTCAAATGCGGTTCTCTCACATTACAGCCAATTCATGTAAAGGGTCACAGCCCGGGAATGTTCTGTTTTTATATGGAAGCGAAAGATAAAAATGTTCTCTTTTCCGGAGACACTGTATTTGTGAACGGGGAAATTGGATTATTAAATGCACCAGGTTCCAGCCTGCATGATTTCAGAGAGGATATGGGGAAGCTGGCGGACTTGAAAACAGATGCTTTGTTCCCCGGCCACCGTTTATTCGTGCTAAGCAACGGGCAGGACCATGTGCAAATGGGAATTGATCAAATGAGTAAAGTATTTACCCCGAGAACATTTTAATTGAAAAGCCAAAAGCAAACGCAAAAATAATAAAAAGAAGGTATTTAACATGGATTGGAAGGCGGAAGCTTATCATTTACTATCCCGCTTGGTTGCGATACCAAGTATAAACCCCGGGGAACAAAGTGATTATGGAGTGGAGTATGGGGAAAAGGAAGCCGGGGATTATCTATTTGATTATTTGCAGCAGCAAATGCCTTATATGAAGGTGGAGAAAAAAGAAGTATTGCCTGACCGGAATAATATTATTGCTGCTTACCACCGAGGGGAAAACTTTCCAACTATATTATTGGAAACCCATTTGGATACCGTAGATGTACAGGGGATGGAAATTGATCCTTTTCAGCTGGTGGAAAAAGACGGCAAGTGGTACGGGCGCGGCGCGAATGATGCAAAAGGGCAAATTACCGCCATGCTTCTTGGGCTGCAAAAAGCATTTCATGAAGAAGGCGGGGAATTGCCTTTAAACATCCTATTTGCTGCAACCGCAGATGAGGAACATCGCCACCGGGGTGTAGATGCCCTAGTAGAAGACGATAACTTAAAGGCAGACTTGGCCATTGTCGGAGAGCCTACGGAATTAAAAGCAGGGGCATTTCATAAAGGAAGTATCCGATTTAAAGTTACTTCCCGCGGAATAAATGCACATTCCTCCACACCCTGGGAGGGAGAAAATGCGATTGATAAAATGGCTGATGTTATTCAAATTTTAAAAAGCACTGTTCGTGAAGAAGTGGAAGAAGTGACGCATCCATTTTGCGGAAAGAGTGCGATCAGCCAAAATTTAATCCATGGCGGGGAGCAGGTTAATATTATACCTGGAGAGTGTACTATCCATGTAGACAGACGTTTAAACCCGCAGGAAGATTGGCAGTCAGCTTATGCGCATATTAAAGATACCGTTCATAAGGAACTCGCCGAAGAGACAAGCCGGGATATTACCTGGCATCAGCCTTATTTAATTGATCCTCCGCTTTCCAATGATCTTAACGGTGCCAGCTTAATGAAACTGAAAGATATTATGAAAAATAGGGACAGCGACTTTGACTATATAGGATTGCAATTTGGATGTGATGCAAGTAAGATTGCACCAAAAAATATTCCTACGGTCGTATTTGGGCCGGGAAGCATCAGACAAGCTCATACTACTGATGAGTGGATTGATCCTGCGGAGTTAATCGAAGCTATAAACATATATGCCCAAATATTTCGCAATTTTTCTGAAGAAGCAGGTGGCAACAATGAATAAAGCCGATATCAATCAATTTCGAAGCGGTATGCAAATTACAGGAACAAATAAACTATACCTGGACCATGCGGCTATGTCCCCATTACATGATGCAGTTGTAAGCAAGATTACCAGTTTTCATAGCTACCGTCAGCAAGAAGGAGCAGATTTTAGCAATTGGTGGACAGAGGTAGAAGAAACGAGGGCAGTCATTGGGAAATGGATCCAGGCTGATCCAAAGCAGATAGCCTTTTTATGGAATACTTCAGCAGGGATCAACCTGGCTGCAATGGGATTACCTATAAAAGAAGGCGATGAGATCATAATTACTGATCTGGATTTCCCTTCCAATGTATACCCTTGGATTCATGCGGCCCGCGAGAAGAGTGCAGCAGTGAAAACAGTAAAACATAAAGATCACTGCTTATCAGCAGATGACATTATACATGCGGTCAGCGAACGTACAAAAGTGATCAGCATCAGCTGGGTCAACGCCACAAATGGAAACAAACTGGATGTGGAGAAGCTGGGCTCATTTTGCAGAGAAAATAATATATATTTCGTGATAGATGCAATTCAGGGGTTCGGCACCGATGATTTAAACTTAATGAAAGTATATGCGGATATTGTCGTAAGCGGGTTCTTTAAATGGCTGATGGGCCCTGACGGACTCTCGTTTGTGTATGTCAGCGAACGGGCGTTACAGGAGATGCAGCCACCGTGGATCGGCTGGGCCAGTATGGAGGATAAGTTTAATTACGAAGACATGATATATAATCCATCTCAAGCTGCAAGCCGTTTTGAAACCGGAAATATGAACTTTTCCGCCATCACCGGAGCACATGAAGCCTTAAAGCAGTTATATCCTATTCGGAAAGATATTTATAACCGGATAACCTTGCTGACAAAAAGACTTCGAAGCGGGTTGGATTCAATTCCAAATGTAACGGTGAAGTCTCCTGAAAAAACCATCTCGGGCATCACCCTTTTTACCGGAAGAGATAAATCTTTTTACGACGATTTGCAGATAGCGGTTAATTACCGTTCCGGAATCCGGGTGTCTCCTCATTTTTATAATACTGAGGAGGAAGTGGATAGGTTTTTGAATTTGACGGAAGGGTAAGCGTACTTAATCATTTTGGGAGCATCTATGACTAGGTCATTATTATTTTTGTATAAGTTAACCCCTATTTAGGTATGATTAACAGGGGGTTAGGTGTAAGTAAAAGATAGTTTGTTTGCATGGAACAGATGCTAGTTTCAATACCTTTTTAGTTAACAGGGTTGGAATAGAATGCATTTGAATTGTTAAGGGCTGTCCGATTGGCCAGCCTTTTTGCTAGTTTCTTCTTTCACGCAATTATCGTAAGTAATAGAATGAAGGTCTAACAAACCGCATAGCATCGCACTTGCCGGAAAAAGAACTGGAGTGGAGAAAGAAATACATTTTTCCAAGAAGTTTCGGAATTTTTATGCAACTACTGTCTGTTAATTCCAGTGTTTCCTTAAAATAGTAAATAAATGGGAAAAAATACCAGGAAACTCTGGGTTTTCTATTATAGCAAAGGGGCTGTTCCCCTCGGTGTGGACGAGTAGTACAAGTTACCGAAAATTTCCTGCGCCTTCATCGGCTGCACCAAGCTTCAGTCCGCTTGATAAAAGTTTTCTCAGTGAACAAAGAGTGGAAAAACGGATGGATGGATTCGATAGACTTTGTCTGTTTCAATACGACCCTAAGTTAAATATTAACATTGGTGGGTCTCGGACCAATATATTTTTCCACTCGCTTTTTTAAAATTTTGTACTACTCTTTCGAGGTTTTTCTCCTATCTGTTATAAAAGAAAAAACGTAAAAGTTCTATATGTCTTTTTCATTAGAAAATGTAATATTCAACAGTCAGTTTACCGCTAACTAAACGAAATATCCTTGTTAACCATAACCCATCACCATTAAGCCTATACTTCATTTATTTAACTCTAGATGATAGTCTGGGACCTCTTTTTCCTTATGGTCTTTCTTTCGGTGCACCACTGCAACCTATACGTACAAATGCAAAACTACACACTAATATTCATTCCTAACTCTCCGTCTTTAAAATATACAAGGTCATGAAATACTAAATATTTAAAACAACCTTTAACTAAACCTAATTTTTAAATGGTTGAGGAACCTTTTCTATTTATGTCGAAACTAATTTTTTGTTTTCAATTGATTGAAAATCTACACTGTTTTCTATTGCTTCCACCATGTTTCTTGCTATTGCTTCAACTACTGGTACTGCAACAGAATTCCCGAATTGTCTATACGCCTGCGTATCGGAAACAGGAATAATAAAGTTTTCTGGAAACCCTTGTAATCTAGCACATTCTCTTGGAGTCAACTTTCTAGGGTTTTTATTAAGTCCCTGATCTATCAAAATTTCACTACCATCTTTATAGTACCTAGCACTTAGTGTGTTTGTATAAGGACTATTTTTGTTAAACAAGGAAAATCCAAATCCATTTCCCTTTTTCATGTGTTCTTTTTTTCTGCGAAGATGCCCATGGTATAATCGGTCCGAAATTGTGTACTTCGGATCGACTTTTTCTTCTAAAATATTTCCAACTCTAGTAGGTTTAAATGTTGGTAAAGGGAAATTGAAAGGAACATCTTGACCACCAAGAGGGTTATAAAACCCTGCTATATAGATCCGCTCTCTATTTTGCGGTAAACCAAAATCAGCAGCCCTAAGTACTTTAACATGTACAGTGTAATCTAGATCATTTTCAAGAACCTTCAAAATAGTTTTTAATGTATTTCCTTTATCGTGTCCTCTTAATTGCTTAACATTTTCTAACAGGAAAGCCTGAGGTTTTCTGGATTCCAAGATTCGTGCAATATCAAAAAACAATGTCCCTCTAGTATCTTCGAAACCTCGTTTTAATCCTGCTTGAGAAAAAGGCTGACAAGGAAATCCAGCCAATAAAATATTATGTTTAGGGATTTCATCCACAGACACTGATGTTATATCCCCAACCGGTATTTCACCAAAATTCATTTTATAAGTTTTAACTGCGAATTTATCCCATTCCGCAGCGAAAACAGAAGTTCCACCGTGTTTTTGAAATGCTAATCGAATGCCACCTATACCTGCAAACAAATCAATAATTTTAAATTTAGGTTTTTCAGGGTTTATAAATGGAGGTTTTTCAGGAAAATTCAAAATAGCTTTATATTCTAGTTCTGAACAATTACATTCCCCATTTTCCCATCTTCTTAGGGTTCTATCTCCATTCTTCCCTAAACCTAAAGCATCAGCAAACTCTTTTTGTGTTAGCCCTAATCTTTCCCGTTTTTCTTTTATTTTTTTTGATTTCATAATGAACGTGTCTCCTTAAGGTCATTTTGTCCTCTATCTGACACAAATTATACCGAACATTTATTTGGCTGTCTAACTTTTTTATTTTTTTATTACTAAAAAGATAAAAGTTATTAATTATGGTATCTTAGTAGGATAGAGGTATAAATTTTGAAAATACCCTTCTTTCAAGAATTAATAAGAAAGTATCTAGTGTCTAGTATATACCCAAACCATGATTAATAGTTTATGAAGCACTAGAGCATCGCCTTGACTTACTTCCTGAAAGTTTATTCAAATTAGCAAGTAAAACGTTTGGGTTGTCGGTAACTACATCATTACTTTCATCACTTTATGGTTTAGATAGACATTATATTTTCATTACCAAAGGTTTATCATAATATTTATTATAACTAATTAATTACATGTACAAAACTTTAACTAAAGAAAAAACAAATAAGTGAAAGGATCTGAAAAAAACATGGGACTTGAGGACTTGAATAAGTTAGCTAATGATTCCAAAGCTAACTTTAATAAAAATTTTACGAATGAAGATTTTCAGTTAAGCACCACTTTTAAGGATAGGTTTTCTCTATTATTAAAAAATAAGGGTAGTGAGGTTCAATATTATAGTTACTCTGCAGAAATTACTACATCATCAAATAATAAGATATATTGTCCGAATCAATGGTTTTATATAGCAACATTTGTTGTTGAATTTGTTTCTGAATTAATAAATTATAAACAGGTTTTGGAAAATATGGCTGAATCTAATAGCAATAATCTTACGAGATCACAGTTTTTTAATAAAATAAAGGAGTTAAAAGGAAGAGACCCTGACGATATCCCAAGTGAGATAAAACAAGAAATTGATGATTATTTTGATAAAGACACTAATAGTGCAGATTACTTAAGTAGATTTATTACTGATTATGATTGGTGGTATGGTAACAAGACAATAGATCGGGGAGATTATTTTGTTTCCCCAACTTTAAATTTATTAGGGCTTGTTAATGTAAGTCAATCATACGTGGCAGATATTGCCAACTACTTAGCTTCAGATACAGAACTGATGGATAGCGCCTTAAAACTTCAAGCAGAAGAAATTAAGCGAACTAACACTAGCAGCCACATTTCGGAGAATCTTATTGTATATGGGGCTCCAGGAACTGGTAAAAGTAAATACATAGAAGACAATTATTTCAATATTACTAGAGTGGTTTTCCATTCAGAGTATTCATATTATGATTTTATAGGTAATTATAAACCGTCCCCTTTATACAAAGAAACAAATGATAAACTTTATAATTTACTTGGAAAAGAATTTAAACTTGGAGAGCCAGTAATTAATTACGAGTTTATACCTGGTCCTTTTATTAGTACCTTAATTGCAGCAATTAATGATCCGGAAAAACCTTTTACATTACTAATTGAGGAATTAAATAGAGCAAACGCACCTGCTGTTTTTGGAGATGTATTCCAATTGTTAGATAGAAATAAACACGGCTATAGTCAGTATAAGATCCAGCCAAATAAAGACCTATACAATTATTTAACATCTTTAGAAGGCTTAGGTGACAAGTTTGAAGACGGATTATATATACCCAATAATCTAAATATAGTTGCTACAATGAATAGTGCAGATCAAGGAGTTTTTATGTTAGACTCTGCGTTTAAAAGAAGATGGAAATTTAAATATATGCCGATTCAAGAAAAAGGATTTGTTCATGAAAAAGTTAAAATAGAGTACGCCGGTGACTCCTATGAATGGAGAATATTACTTAACACAATTAACGAGAAACTCAAAATGATAGGAATTAATGAAGACCGTTTAATTGGACCTTATTTCCTAGCTCCACAAGAAATAACAGACAATAGTAGCTTCACCTCAAAATTATTAATTTACTTATGGGATGATGTTGTAAGATATAAAAGACAAGAGTTATTCAATAATGACTTTAAGACTTATTCAGACGTAGTAATAAACTTTGCAAGTGGTGTGGATGTATTAGGCATTAAGGATAAGCTTGATGAAAAAAAGGAAATTGAAGAAGAAAACAAAGACAAAGAGTAAATTAGACTTTGGAAGGTGGTGTGGAAAATGAATAATGTTTTTCTTAAAATAGAGCAGGTTGAATACGAAAAAAACCTTTCAAGCGAGTTTTTAAATGAACTTATTTTAAATCGAATATGCACAATAACAACAGATAACAAGGTTGTTTTTAAAGCTTCCGGATTTGTCGTGTACAAAAATGATGTATATATAATTTTCCCCAAAAATTATATTAAATTCCATAATGAAAAGCATAATAATGAATACATTAAGGTCCTGTTTAAAACTTTAATGAAGTATAAGAATGAAAAGATCTTGGATCCTTTCGAATCAGAATTACTAGGTGGAAGTATTGGTAACAAAAATGAAAATATCACCACTGCCTTTATGTTAATTAATGATTTTGTCACAAATGGTCTTCTAATAAAGGAGATAACTCGTAGAACAACTGCCTACGGTGGAAATATTGACTGGGGAAACACAGTTAATAAAAAAGATCCTATTATCTCAGGGAAAAATATTATTTATCATGATAAATTAATAAGGAAGAAGACCTTGGATTCAACAAACTTATTAATTCAGCTGCAAAAGTTCTGTTTATATAAGAGCATTGAAAAATATGGCTGGTTATTCGATTTTGAAATTGATAAAAATCTTTTTGAGATAAGTGAATTAAATTTTGAGATTTCTTTTGCAATCAACTTTTTAGAGCAACAATTAAATAGCACTTATGTAGAAAGAGATATCTTTGTTATAAATCTTATAAAGGATTTCTTAATTGGTATTCAACATCAGCAAATAGAAGAAAAAATAGAAACTTTAATGACTCCTTATTTTCATAATGTATGGGAGTCTATTTGCAGTAATATTTTTGGAAATCAATATAATAGTTTAAAACAAATTGTACCTAGACTAAAATGGGGATTAGATAATAATGCTATAGTTCAACCGCAAAGACCGGACATTATGTTAATAAAAAATAAAGAATTATACATACTTGATGCTAAATATTATGATGTTTATAAAAATCTTCCAGGCTGGAAAGATATAGTCAAACAGTTCTATTATGCAGAAACAATTAGGAATCATATTAATTCACCTGCTTTTTTAAAAAACAGGGTTGATACACAGAAAATAAATAACATAAAAAATATACGAAACATCTTTCTTTTTCCTTCTAATGAAGATAAACCAATAATATATATAGGTAACGTAACTATTGAAAATAACAGTTCCCTTGGTGTTATTAAATCATATAAAATCAATACATTTTATGCTATGAAAATATATATAGGAGAAGAAGCGAATAAGTTATTCGTTGAAAATTTATTATAGCTTTTCCTTATTACTTAAATAGTTTATAAGTAAGGAACCTTCCTGTAATCAAGGGTGTTAATACATTGGCAACGAAATTTATAAATACTAAGGGGGGACTCAATAAGAATCATAATCAAAATCACAAACTATCGCAAATCACACATGAAACGTTAAATTTAGGAATTGGCATTGCTAAAGACAAACACATAGTACGTGTGCAAGATGATTGAAGTTTTGAAAGTGGGAAAAGGCTGGTCTTTGACACGGATACACTGCTTTGAACAATTACTGGGCGGGGGTTTCTGGACTTCAGAGGGAAAATAACAAACATCACGTCACTTTTGGTGCGGAGCCTCCAGCAATTTATGAGTATGGCAGGCTTATCGTTATGTGAACAAAGCTCTTGGAAATTCAAAGGTCGAACCAAAATAACGAAACGCGAGCCGACTGCGAAAAACCTTATATTTAACAGTAAGACCATTGGTGTCCAAAACCCCACGTTTAAAGCGTTGAATAAATATTATACCACTCGCCCCAACAACCCATTGAAGAAATAGCAATACTTATATGCATTTTGCAGAAAACTGTTACGTACACTGTTTGTAATAGGCAAGCAAAAACATTACAGGCAGCTTAAACTTTACGAACAAAATGGATTAATAAATACACTTGGGATTCTGAAATGAAAAAACACCAACATTGCAGAGTCATAGCTTATTTATTCAATTAGGGAATATGACACCAGTTCAGAAGGGGGAGATAAAGTATTGTTATGGAACAAGTTATGAACGCAATTCACAAACGGAATTAAAGCAATACAAGAACATAATTTTGAAGAGTTTCATGCAATCCACGGTAAGGATTCTATAAAAACATATCAAATTAAACCCATAAACATAATAGAAAACCTAACTGAAATAACTCCTCGAACTGATTTAATGTCATTATGTGTAATTTGCCACCGCATGATTTATAGACAAAAAAGGTGCAACAATCTAACAAAAATTAAAATCTTAATAAAAAATAACTTTAAAAATAGAGTAAGGATAAAAAAAGAATGAAGTGTGTATGGCAAACTAATAATGTAGGGTTTGGCATTTAATTTATGTATGGCCCTACGGGCCATACATAAATTAAATGCGCCACTTGCCAACTCCCCAAAATAACTTTAAACTCCTCGTTGGACCAACAACGTTCGACAGGAGGATATTAGGAGATGTTAGCAGTGGCACAAATTGATTATATCAGACATGAGGTAAATCAAAAAGGTGAGAGTTATGCAGAGGTCGCAAGGAGAATGGAAGTTGACCCGCGTACGGTAAGTAAATATGCAAATCAGGAAGAGTTCAAAAGAAAGAGAAAACAAAAACGTAAAGCACGGGTGATGGATCCGGTTAAACCCATCATAGATAAGTGGATTAAAGAAGATCTGAAGAAGAAAAAGAAGTATCACCGAACTGCCAAAAGAATGTATGAACAATTAAGGGACTTTCATAGCTATACCGGTTCAGACCGTACGATACGTGATTATGTGTCTAAGAGAAAGAAAGAATTAAAGGAGTCGATGACAGAAGCATCTTTACCACTTGAATCTATACCAGGTACTGCCCAGGTTGACTTCGCTACCGGTCCCTTTAAATATGATTCTGAAACAATTGATTTACCGTATTTGGTAATGTCTTTTCCCTACAGTAACAGCTTTTATTTTCAGGTC
Source organism: Virgibacillus aidingensis (assembly GCF_010994035.1). Classification (GTDB taxonomy): domain Bacteria; phylum Bacillota; class Bacilli; order Bacillales; family Amphibacillaceae; genus Virgibacillus_N. Next base: position 154,186 of record NZ_WIXN01000002.1, on the reverse strand, counting down.
TTTCCTTCGGAAAATACAGAATGCTTATTAGAAGGATTACAGCGCATGTTCCAACATATGGGCAGGGTTCCTAAGACTATACGCTTTGATAATTTATCCCCTGCAGTGAACAAAATATTCTCTAAGGGGGAGCGTGAACTAACAGATACATTTGAGCGTTTTGTACTGCATTACGGTTTTCAGTATGAGTTTTGTAATCCAGGTAAAGGAAATGAAAAAGGCCATGTAGAAGCAATGGTTAAATATGTGAGACAACTTTCTATTGCCCGAAAACAGAATTATAAATATCGACGATTTCAATGAAAACTTATGGGAAATGGCTGAAAAAGATCGAGATCGTTTGCATTACGATAAAAAGATTCTTCAGTCAAAATTATTTGAAGAGGATTTTAACAGTTTTATTATGTTGCCTGAGAAGACATTTGAATGTGCTCGATATGAAAAATTCAAATCAGACAAGTCTGGGATTGTGAGCATAGATAACAAACAATATTCGACTTCCCCCAGATTTGCACAGCAAAATGTTAGAGTCCGTATTACTTATAATGAAATTACCATTTTGAATGAAGATCAGGAAGTGATTGCCAAACACGACAGACTCTACGGCATAAAGCGCAGATCTATGATATGGCAGCCTTATCTGAATTTATTGTCCAGGCGGCCAAGGGCCATCAAGTATTCAAGTATCTATAATCAGTTCCCCTCAATTTGGACGGCTTATTTAAAGAGCTGCACAGAAGAAGAACAGAAGAATGTATTACGCCTTCTTGGGGAACTTCTCAAGAATGACGACTTTTCATTACTTAATGAAGCTCTCGCGATGGCTTCTTCTCATGGCCATCCGAGTGCAGATCAAATAAAGCATTGTTTTTACACGATAGTAAATCAAGGTCATACACATAAAGAAATTAGACCGACTATCAATCTACCAGATATGCCTGCCGCGACTAGAGGGCTTTCCCATTATGATAATTTACTTCATAGCGGAGGTGTATCTGGATGAAAGAGAAAATCGAGGCATACGCAAAGCGCCTGAAGTTGAGCTGGATCAGGGAGCACTATCATGAAATCGAAGCTGATAATAATTATGATTATCTTCTTCAGTTGTTTGAAAGAGAAATAGAGAATAGAGAAGAAAGAAAAGTGAACTTATTACTAAAGCAGGCACAATTGCCAAAGACAGGTGACCAGCCCTATCAATGGGAGCATATTCAAATCCCACAAGGGATTGACCGGGATAGTATTCTACAAGGAGAATTCATTAATAAAAAGGAGAATTTGATTTTATATGGCGGTGTGGGTACGGGCAAAACATATTTGGCAACATTAATCGGCTTAAATGCCATACACAGGTATGGCACAAAAGTGAAGTTCTTTACCTTGGCATCTTTGGCAAATAAGTTAATTGAGGCGAACCAGAATGGTTCCCTCCCCAGGCTAATCAAGCAACTTGAAAAATTGGAACTCTTAATATTGGATGAACTGGGCTACATTCCTCTCCATAAAGAAGGTGCGGAGTTATTGTTTCAAGTCATTTCTATGTGCTACGAGAATAAAAGCCTGGTGATTACTACAAACCTTCAATTCGGACAATGGAATCATGTTTTCGGAGATCCGATCTTAACAGAAGCAGTGATCGATCGACTGATTCATCATTCTCATTTACTTCTTTTTAATGGAGAGAGCTTCCGTTATAAAGAGTCTTTAATACAGCAATAATCGAGGCGGTAAGTGGCATGCATTTTTAATTGCCATTTCATGCATTTATTACTTGCCAAATACAATGAAGGGGATTTACTTGTGATGCCCCCTAAGCTGGAGCATCAAATGAAAGTCGGAAACAGGACTTCCACCTACCATTTTGAAAAGCAAATATGGATAACAGTTATCCGTAAAACAAGTGGTAAGGTCACACGAAGGATCGGTCATGGCAGGGATAAATGAAGGTAACCGAGTAAAGGATAATTATCTGATTATTTCGCAGTTGGGATTCTCAAGTTAGAGATGTATTATGGTGAAGAATTAATGCCTTGTGAAAATCTAAATAGAAAAATTGGAGGGTATACTGATTACTATAATAATAAGCGAATCACGATAAAATTTGCTGGTTTAAGTCCGGTACAATACCGAACTCAAATCAGTTATATAATAAGGACTCTAAATTTGTAGTGTCACTACCGATACGTTAATGATTAGTTTCTTTTAACTTTGCTTTCCTTATAAACTGCATTATTTTTTGGATCACTCGGTCCAAATCATCTTTAACTTCATGTTCCCAAATCCGCAGGATATTCCAGTTTCTCTTTTTATAATAATGGTTTACTTCTTTGTCACGTTCTATATTTCTGTTCAGTTTTTTGCGCCAGAATGTTGTATTCGTTGAAGGCATGTTTCCATGATAAGGGCATTGGTGAAAGAAACAGGAGTCTATAAATATAACTATTTTATATTTTTTTATGGAGATATCAGGTTTTCCGAAAAGGTTTTTCGTGTTCCTTCTAAATCTGAAACCGTTTTTCCAAAGTTCTCGTGACACCATACTTTCCAGTTTGGACACAGACCTGATTGATTTCATGTTTTTTCTCCTTTGCTCAGGTGTTAATACATCAGCCATTGCTCTTCCTCCCTTTATAGAATAACAAATAGGTTAATATTAATTATACACGAATTTTCATTAAAAACACTCTCTCAAGGAATATTCCTCTAAATTATAGATTAGTAAATATGTTACCAAAACCATAAATCTAATAGTTATCATCATGAAAAAATCTTATAAGGTGAAACGTAGGTAATTGTAGTTTTGATTATCATTATTGTGTTAACTTAATAGAAAGTAAAGCAAAAGCAGGTGAATCAATTGGCCATCTATTACAAATTAGATGAAAATGAATTACAGGTAATCTACGGTACCGCTGAAAAATGGAAAAATAATTGCTTATTGGATGACAAATCATTGATATGGGAAGGGGAATCTATTTGGACAAATGAAAACATGAATAGGTTTAGAACGGTTTTTATTGAGAATCCGGATGAATCAGGTGATTCCTTTGATGATAAATTAAAAAAGCAATTAAGGAATGAATCAGAAGATGTTTATAAATTAGTCATTGAATTAATGTTCATTTACTACTTGTTTCCATCTAAAAAAGCATTCAGTTCTAACACAAAGATGCGTAAACTTAAAACAATTGCTTCTTGGAAAGGTATCGAAATTGATACTTCTTTGCCTGTATTTCATGCTTTTAAAAGCGGCGTAGGGATGCCTGGTATTTTCTACAATACGAGTAAATACTTTGAAGTATCCTTCTTGTTTTTTTTAGCAGAATATTTGAGGTACAGCCGAGAGAGAAACGAAAAGTGATTTTAGAGCAGCCGGAGCAGATAAAAGAAGTGGCAGAAGAGGTTCGAAAACAGATTGGAAAAAGGGTGCAGATGCAGCATATTATTCTTCACCTTTTATTGCCGGAATACTTCGAGCGTATTGCTAGTTGGGGTCATAAAAAAAGAATAGTGAAGGCATACGCAAACTTGATTGAAGATAATCAGACTAAAGATATGGATAAACAATTAAACATAATTCGTGAAAAGTTAGCGCATGAATATGAAAGTAATCAAATAGACTTTTATGAGACTCCCGGAATAGCTGAAACCTGGAATCCCCCTCCTGCACAAGATAAAAATGCGGAGAGCAAAAATAAAGATACAGCATTAATTAAGATAGGGGTAAGTTATAAAGAGGAGATGCCTGCGAAAGAATTATATAATGCCACAAGATCAGCCTGGATTATCGACGAAAAAAAGCTGGAATCCGGTCAACTTAAATATTTTTGTGCGGTTTATAACAACCAAATCAAAGAGATATATGAATTAAAAGATTATAAAAAGAATAAAGAAGGTCGGTATGTTTTAGAGGGGAAGCTGGCTGATGAACAATTAAGGAATAAATTAATTCATTTGGATGTTAGCAGAGTACATACAAGCAGGGGAAATCCCATTAAGTACACAAGCATTCAACGACTATTAGATCAGGTAGTTTATGATGCCGAAGAGGTTAAAGAGAGTGCATTGGATAATAGGGTTCAAATTCCTTCTGTTGATTTTAAAGTAGAATCGCTGGAAGATGGTTTGGTATTTGAAAACATCGATGTACTCATGGACCAGATAAAAACGGCACTGCAAAATGGCAAACATATTATCCTCACTGGTCCGCCGGGCACTGGAAAGTCGAAACTGGCAGGAAGAATATGCAAAATGTATAATGTAGACTTTACCATGGTTACAGCGGCATCAAACTGGTCCACTTATGAAACAATAGGGGGGTATTTTCCGGACAGGGATGGAAATTTGTACTTTAATGAGGGTATTTTCTTGAAGTGTGTAAAGGATAAAGAAACTAACAGCCCAAAGAATAACTGGCTTATAATAGATGAAATCAACAGAGCAGATATTGATAAGGCATTCGGGTCATTGTTTTCCGTATTAACAGGAGATAAAATTACATTGCCTTTTGAATCAAAGGGTGGTGAATTGATAAATATGAAACCACAGGGAACAAAAATTGCTATAGAACCCAATGACCATGAATATATTATTCCGAATGACTGGCGGATTATTGGGACGATGAACACGATAGATAAAGCTTCCCTGTATGAGATGAGCTATGCATTCATGCGGCGTTTTGCATTTATTCCGGTGGGTATCCCAAAATCAATTACTACAGACTTGGTTGAAGAGTATCTGGAAGTATGGGATATGGAGACCTATCCGAATGTAGAAACATTGACATCCATCTGGAAACTTATTAATGTTTACCGGAAAATTGGACCGGCGATTATTAAAGATATCGCTATGCATACACAAGATAACGATGATTTCACTTCTGCCATTATACTCTATGTTTTACCACAGTTTGAGGGTCTGTCCGTTCACAAAATAAAAGAGTTTATTGCACAGGTGATAGAGGAGACAGATGCAGTAATTGAAAAAAGTTATCTTGAAGAGTTTATGTATGATTTCTTTGATGCAGGTGCATTTGAATGAAAATGGATGAAGAGGAAGTACTTGAGGAGATTTCCGGTTATCTGCACGGTTATTTAAAATCAGGTCAAATAAGGATTAATTCATTTTTATCAAAAATAAATGTGAATATCGCAAACCTTGAACAATTGCTGATTCTCCGTTTTTTGCTTAGAACAGAAACGAAAGATTTTGTAAGGAATCTACCTGTTTTGCTTAAACGTTTCAAGACAACAACCAATATGAAAACAGAAACATATATGGGAGAAGTAAGAGGTCAGATTGATTGGGATCATACTATAAAAGAACGATTGGTACGAAACTATAAGGATAAAACTATATTTTCGACCAATGAACATGTCCGCTCGTACAATATCCCGGAAAACCAGATCTTGAAAGAATTATTAGGCGTATTTTACAGTTGTTTATTTAAGAATGACTATATTGCTGGGTTCGGAAAAACATCCTGGTTTAGTGAGTGGCAGAAATTAAAACAAAACATTCTTCATGCTTATAAGAGAAATATTTACATACAACGTGTAGATGAATTACGTGTTCCCGATAGAGTTGTTCAACAAAAGGTTAATCATCGCAACAAGCTTTACCGCCAAGCGGCAGCTTTGCTATTAGCTTATCGAAGACTAGTGGATGGACATTATAGTGAAGAGGATATCAGATTGCTGCTCCGCGAGACATTTATCGCACCTGACAATAAAGATGTTTTAATGGAGTTATATTGGGTAATCCAGTTGATAAAACAAAATACAATGGAAAGTCAGTTATATCTTATGGATGGAACAAAAAATAAAAGCTTGGTAGCTTCCTGGAATAAAAAAAGTTATGTTTATCGGCTCTATCATGATTCTGTTGGTTCTGATAAAGTAGCTTTCCGTATTACCGGTAGTGAGATTAAAGAAAGTAATAATCCCTACCTTAAGCAAAAGTATCAATCTGTGCAAACGGCTAACAAAATAACGGAAAGGCTATTCGGTAAAAAGAAATCAGATGATATATGGCGAGGGAGACCGGACTTTTTTCTGGAAATTGTTGATGGAAGAACGAGTGAGCTTGTCAAAATAGTCATTGGTGAAGTGAAAAATACTACCCGTAAAGAATATGCCATTAAAGGATTGGAGGAGCTCCTGGATTATCTCCATTTTGTAAAAGATAGCAAGGGAGAGTATATGCTGCATGGCGAAATTGAGGTAAGAGGTATACTCTGTGTTGGTGGTATGGAGATGAAGGGAGATGCAGAAATGAATATAGTACAAGTTGTAAAACTGGGAGATCTTTTAGATCTGAAAATAGAAGTAGCTGAACAGAGCTCATAAAATTTTTCCAAAAAACTATCCCCGACAAAATAGAATTGTCTTTTCAACCCTATGCTAATGAATTGAACATAAATTATTTAAAATAGCCCCTGTGACAATCTATATTGTGTCACAGGGGCTGTTTATGCTATTACTCAAATTTAATTATCCAATTGACTTCCTATAAACTCCACATACTCCACTAAAATATCAGCAGCCATCCCGGAAACATCTCCTTGCTCCTCAAAATGACCAACCAGCAAGTTTAACGCATCCAAATGGTTGGCAACTTTTTCACTGTCGCCTTGCTGTTCAAACGTTACCAACGCTGTCACATGCAATTGCAATTGACGAAGGGCGGTGTCGTCAGCAATTTCGCCTTCTTCATTCAGTTGATCGACGAGTATTTGCAGGCTCTCCATGGTGCCGTCAAATGCTACAACGCCGCGAACACTTGAAGAAGCTTGTTTAGCATCAGTTTCCGATGCTGCTGTGAAAGTAAGCTCTGTTGATTTCATGTCAGATTCGGGAATTTGGACATATACCGGTACATCCACTGTTTCACCCGGGTCAACTTCAACAAAGTTATTTAATACTTTCACGTCTGCATCTGCTTCTGCGAATGCGTTCACACGGAAAATATCTGTCTCTTCCCCGGTGTTTGTCACGCTAAAGTTGTACGTGCCGACATTTCCCGGTGCTGCATGTTCCGGTGAACCAGCGTCAACGGAAACACCGCGCTCATATGGTCCGGAACCATCCATGTGGCGAACAGCTACACGGTAGGAAAGTGCTCCGTCTTCGGCAACGATTTTATCCAAAATGTAGAAGTGCAGCCGGTTATGCTCGTCGACATACTCGTTGACTACGCCTTCATCTGTACCAGCTTTAAACGTTGCATCGACCAGTTGTTCCAGTGATCCTTTGGAATATTTTGCTTCTGATCCGTCAGGGCGGGTGAAGTCAACAACATCTATATCCTCTGGATGGGAGTCAATCACCCAGATGTTTGGAGCTGCTTCGCTATTTTTTGTTTTAGCCATTAATACTCCGCTATCATGCGTGAAAGAGTCATAGCCTACCCGGTCTACAACTTCAATGGTGTAGTTGTTGTACCACTCTGCACCTCGGAACATATCCGCACGCCAGTCATCTTCAATCGAGTTCGGCGGTGTATGGTCGACCATTTCGATATTGATGCCGTAAATTCCTTCACGTCCGAATTCCTCTCCTGTTGGAACAGAGCGGCTTAATATATCAGCAAAAATCGGTCCGGTTTCTTCAAGGTCATCACGGTTCACGTTGATATATTGATCCTCATCCAGAAAGCCTTGCTTGATTTTGTTCCGTAACATATGGTGCGGTGGTACGGAACCGCCTTGTGTTGCCGGGATCATCCAGCGGGTGTGTCCGCCGCCGGGACCGTTGAAACTTCCGCTGCTCATTAATTCCCAGGAGCCGGCATATGTCCGGATTGGCGGGTCTGCCTGCGGATTATTATAATTGTCCCGAAGTCCCATCAGGTGGCCAAATTCATGTGCGTACGTAGCCATTCCGTTACTTGATCCCTGAATGGAAGTGTTGCCGCTCGCACTGGACCAGATGGATTTTGCAGCAAACCAGGAAGTCCACGGCACATAGCGGGTGGTCACCCAGTTTTCTTCCAGGCCAAATTCTGCCGGCGGTCCAAATTCGTCGGTAACATCCTCAGGACCCATAAACATCATTTCACCAAACTCCTGCCATACGCCTGTTTCCGCATAGCCGGAATGCAGGATGAATATAAAGTCATAATCTATTCCGGAAGCATCCAGATCAGGCCGGGCCTTCGCGACTGCCTCGGGACGCAGACTCTTTGGATCGTATCCATCAGGCAGAAAGGATTGTTGGCCAAATTCATTCATCCCGTATTGGAATTCATTATGATCCATACGGTAAACGCCATACCCATCAAGCTCTACTTGCCATTTGCCATAAGAATTTTCCGTCCAGAAGTCGCTGATCGTACGATAATTATTTAGTTCTTGTGGTGTATTTAAGTAGTCCAGCCAAAAGTCAACAACCTCATCTTCAGGAACATTGCCGATTTGCGGGTTGCCGGCTGGATCTGTACCCGGCTCATTAAGTACCTGGAACTGCAGGTCAGGGAAGTCTACCAATACAAGTGCCCCTTTGAGTACCCTTTCCGGTTCTGCGTCTACTTCATCCCAGCCTTTTCCCGGCAGTTCGTTAAAGTCTTCCCATGTTTGATCGCGTGGAAGCATCCAGGTTTCCTCATCGATCGACTCAGGGAATTCCGGTAAGCCAGGTTGTCCTGCTGCACCTTCCGTGGATGCAAATGCAGTAGCTGGAGAAAAAAGGATAAGCGCACTTAGCAATAAAATAATCATTCTTTTTCCTAGTTTCATAGAGTCAGCCTCCAATTATTTTTTTTAGACTTAAAAACTTCTTTGCTGCTTTAACAGCGGGAATAGGAAATACAATGCAGCAGATGTTTTGCTGTACGTGCCTTAAAGCAAACCTTTGCAAGAAAAAGTGATTTAGACACAAAAAATCGATACTCATGCTGTCGGTGGCGCAGGAGTAAAGTGGTATCTTAAGCACAATTTCTATATCTCTGTTCAATCCAACTGACACCCTTTTGTCTGCAAGCAGATGGAGAAATATGGAGAAATATCCGTTATCGTCACCTCCTGATTTTCCAGCAGGAAGAAAATACAAAAACTTTCCTGCTGATAAGGGAAACTCAGTTTGTCACCTTATTTACGCGGTGATAGACTGGCATTTTTTCATTTAAATAATAGCAGAAAAGGATAGAATTTTGTTCAAAAAAGTAGAAATTGAATATATAGTCACACTTTTTGTAAATCCATTCCTGCAAAGCTGCATATTTAAGGGTTTATAGTGCTATAGCACCTGAGACGGGGGTGAATTATAGACCACATATCACGATTACGCTGTAAAAAGACCGTGTTAAACGAAAAAGATCAGAATATTCAACTCCTATTCCTGTTGGCTATTTTAAAAAATAAGGTAAAAGTCCCGGGCTGAAAAGGCCGCTGTACTGCCTGTAACCGTGTATGATATAAACTAATTTAAGGAAGCGTACCGACAAAAAGATAGAATAATAGCAAGTGCGGGGAAAGTCTCTATTCTGTCATCGGTTGTATTTTAGCTACCGTTCCTTCCTCCTGAAAATTTTGTACTAAAAAAACTTCCGGACAAATGGTACAATGGCTATTATGAAAGTATATATACATAGGAAGGGGATACATATGAAAGATCAATTTGGCAGGCAAAAGCGGTTCAGTGAAATTCTGGACCATACTTTTCAACTGTTAAAAAGCAATTTTTCAACTTTTTTTCTTGTTTGCTTAATTTTGCTTGGGCCAATCTATTTGATTGAGGCATTATTATTATTAAATTCAGGTGTAAGTTTCTTTAGAGAGATTGGGACGAGCGGCGGCAGCTGGTTTGAGGATGTAATGTCAGGTTTTGAAGAGGGGGTAGGTGTGAGTGTCGGGATGAATAATGTGATGGGACTTCTCATGATTTTTTTGGGACCTGTTGCAGCAGCTTCCATTTTATTTGGGGTACATCGCATTAAGAACGGGGAAACATTTACAGCCGGCAGTTTAATTAAACAGGCATTTGCCAGATTTGTGCCTCTGGTTGGCAGTTCTTTTATTTTGGGGGCTATATTTGTTGCCATTTTTATTGCAGTTTTTATCGTTTTTACGATCGCAGTCGGCATCATGTTTACGGATCCGGTGAGCGCATTATTCGGTGTGCTTATTCTTCTGTTTGGTATTTTCCTTGGCTTTGTGCTGCTTTTCACCCGCTGGGGCTTTTACATGGCTTCTGTCGCTTTCAAGGAAGGCTTTCCGGGCATTCCGCAAAGCTGGCGCCTGACAAAAAATAATACGTGGAGAGTATTTGGGCTGTTTCTTGTCATATTTCTAATTACGGGGATTATTTATGCAGCAATAGATGGAGTCACTGCCCTTCTCCTTGGAAACAGTGTCCTGTATATGATTATTATTAACCTGGCGACCATCCTTATCACGGTAATTAATGCAGTTGCCTATTCCGTGATTTACTTTGATCTGAAGGTTAGACAGGATGGGGATGACCTGAAAGAAATGATTGATGAGTACCAAAAAAATTAATCGGGTGATAACGTATGAGTAATCCGGATAAGGCCAGGGAAAGACTGGAAGAGATTTTAAGTCAAAGGGAATACCAGGTTTATTACGAGGAGAATAGAAACTTTATTCAGATTTTATGGGATCGTATCACTGAATGGTTCTATGAGCTGCTGGCCGAATGGTTCTCGGATCTGGATCCATCAAATGCCTTCGCAGATACATTGCTTGTCATTTTGATTGGCGTGGTCATTTTACTTGCAGTCGTCGTTATCTTTTTTGTTGTGCGTTCGTTGAGAAGAAAACAGGCGGCTCAGGCATACCAGCCATTTCAATCTGCTGATGAATTGGCGTGGTCAGTGGAAAGGCATGTAAAGGAAGCGGAAAAACAGGCAGATGCCGGGAACTATTCGCTTGGTATCAGGCACCAGTTTTTGGCGCTGCTGCTATATTTTCATGATTTGGAACTGTTAAAAGCACATATCTGGAAAACAAACTGGGATTATTTTGCCGAGCTTCAAAAGAGAGATAAACAGAGGGCGGAGGCTTTTTACGAGCTTGCCCGCACTTTTGATGAAGCTGTGTATGGTGAACAGCAAATGACTAAAGAGGAATATGAACATTACAGGGAAAATGTAAGTGAGTGGATGCAGAAAACCGCGGAAAAAGAAATGCAGGAAGTGTAAGAGGAGGCTTGGGGAGTGCAATCATCAAATAAAAAAACATGGATATGGCTGGGCATTTTGCTGGTGATGTTTATTGCAGCCGGTTATTTCCTGTCATCAGGGCATCCGCAGGAATATCCGGGTTACGTTTCCGAGTCTCCTTCCCCATCAGGAACGAAGGCATTCTATACATATTTGAATGAAAATGCCGGGGTACAGAGGTGGGAACATGAACCGGAAATGCTGCCGGGGGACGATCGTGATGAATTGCTTGTCATGATAGAGCCATTTTTTGTGCCGGATCAGCAGCAGATGGATGAATACAGCCGTTATATGGAAGCAGGGAACACGATTTTGCTGTTTAAGAATAATCCGAAAGCGATGTTTGATCTGGCTGCAATTCCGGGATGGGCAGCAGATGATGCAATAACGGTAAAAAATCAGCATGGTGATGAATACGAGGCAGCGGTTCAGTCACAAATGCGGATAGAGGAAGAAAATACGGATGAAGTGCTGCTGGAGGATGGTGCCGGTGTGATTGCACTTAAGCGATCCGTCGGGGATGGCAGCCTGATTGCCGTAAATTCTCCTGCCTGGCTTGCAAACGATAATGTAATGGATGAAGACCATCTTGAGCTTATATTCTTTCTCATGCAGCAGACGGAATACAGCAGTATCTTTTTCGATGAATATATTCATGGTGCAGGAAGCGGGCCCAATGCGGCCACACTGTATCCGCAATGGATGCTGGTTTTGGCATTGCAGCTGTCCGTGCTGACAATATTATGGCTATGGTACCAGGGAAAGCGGTTTGGCCCGGTGCGAACGCCGCGGGAAGAGGTAGTGCGTTTCAGCAATGAACAGACAGCGGCACTTGCAGCATGGTACCAGCGGGGACGCCGCTATCAGGATTCCCTGAAGCTGCAGGCGGACTATGTGAAACTTCTGCTCCAGGAAAAGTGGGGGGTTCCCTACCGGAAAACCTGGCAGGAATCGACGGAGCTGCTGAAAAGGAAGGTTGATGAAATGCCGGCGGAAGAAGTCGGTATGTTTACGCTGGAACTTACAAAACTGCTAAACAAGGAATCTGTTAATAAACAGGAATACTTGGCCTGGTCGAAAAAACTCGACCGGCTGCAACGAGAGGTGGAAGAGGAATGAACAATCAGCTAAGCCCCCTGATCAAGGCATATGAAGAACGAATTCTTGGCCAGACAACGAATCTGAGATTGCTGCTTGCAGCTATATTGTCCGGCGGGCATGTGTTAATCGAAGGGGTTCCCGGGACAGGGAAAACGCAAATGGTACGTACATTATCCAATTTGATCGGCGGGGAATTTAACCGGATTCAGTTTACCCCGGATTTATTGCCGTCGGATATTACGGGAAGCACTATTTTTAATATGAAGGAAAATACATTTCAGACCGTGAAGGGTCCTATTTTTGCCAATATTGTGCTGGCAGACGAAATCAACCGGACTCCTGCCAAAACACAGGCAGCACTCCTCGAGGCAATGGAGGAAAAGCAGGTGACGATTCAGGGGGAGACATACCCGCTGCCTGACGTGTTTTTTGTCGTAGCGACGCAGAACCCGATTGAATTCGAAGGAACATACCCGCTTCCTGAGGCCCAGCAGGACCGGTTTTTATTTAAGCTGACGATTGATTTTCCGGAGCTGGAGGAAGAGACGGCTGTGCTGAAACAGGTGCTGGGACGCTGGAATACGGATGAATCAACAGATGCTGTACTTGATCTGGCAGGATTTCGGGCGATTCAGGAGGAAATGGAAGCTATTACGATCAGTGATGATATTTTAAGCTATATTATGCAGATTGTCAGGAAGACCCGGGATAGCGAATCGATCCGGTTTGGCGCAAGTACGAGAGCTGCCATTGCGATTGCAAAAACGGCCAAGGCGTGGGCTTATTTGCTGGAAAGGGATTATGTAACGCCGGATGATGTGAAAGTAGTTGCTAAACCGGCACTGAGACACCGGATACAAATAACGCCGCAAATGGAACTGGAGGGAGTGGGCCTTGACCAGATCATCGAAGAGCTTGTGGGCCAGGTTACTGTTCCTAGATAAGGGTATCCTCCCTTCGCGCAGGCTTCTCACCATCTATTTGCTGCTGTCCGCGGCATTATTAATCTTAACTTTTACGGAAGTTTCCTGGATGTTTCTTATTTCGGTGAATGTATTATTTATCCTCGCATCTTTTCTTGATTTATTTTTCGTGCCGGGGCGGAAAGAATTGCAGGCGGCCCGGCATTTCCCGGATGAAGTGGAACGCGGTTTAGGAGTGAAGGCAGAGGTGGAAATAAAAAATGCCTCGGCATATCCGTGCACATTTCGCTTTGTGGATGATTTGCCGCAGTCTTTTGAAGCGCGTTTTCCGGTGAGAGGAATGGCTGAAGCGGGAACACTCAGCCGGATTACCTATGAAACGCGTGCAGCTGTCAGAGGAAAGTATGAGCTGAAAAAACTGTACCTCCGTTATGCAAGCAGGTTTGGCCTTTGGGAAAAACAAATGGCTGTGGAGCAGCATGATACAGTAAAAGTGATCCCGGACTTGACGGAAACGAGGAATTTTTTGGAAAACGCCCAGCAATTTTTGCTGTATGAAGGCATGAAAATCCGGAGGAATCAAAGCGGCACAGGGGAATTTTCCCGGGTAAGAAATTATGTTGTTGGTGATGACCCGAGGAAAATTAACTGGCGGCAGACGGCAAAATTGCAGGAAGTGATGACAAATGAGTATGAACCGGAGCACGGAAAATATATTACAATACTCATTGATTGTGGACGAATGATGGGAGCGGAGCTGAAAACGGGCAACCGGCTGGAAAAGGCGCTGGAAGCTTCCATTACGGTGGCAGCGGCAGCCCTTAAAAATGGGGATTATGTCGGAGTGCTGGCATTTTCCAATGATATTAAAGTCTATGTCCCCCCTGAAAAGGGGATGAATCAACTGCAGAAGATCCTGCAGTCCATTTACCATCTGCAGGCGGATGCAAAGGAATCCAATTATGCCGGGGTGATGAGTTATTTGCAGACTGTGCAAAAAAAACGGAGCCTGATTTTACTGTTTAGCGATATTCATACATTTTTACACGAAGAAAGCACACTGAATTATTTACGGCGCCTGCGGCAAAAGCATCTCTTTCTGATGATCGGAATAGAGGATGAGGTGCTGGAAAAACAGGCAAAGCAGCCTCCGGAAAATGTCCGGCTGGCAATGCGAAAGTCCATTGCCCAGCAGCAGATCCAGGTGAAGAAACGGGAGAAAGTAAAGTGGGAAGCACAAGGGCTTGTTATGATAGAAGCGAAAGAAGAAAGACTCGCAACAGAGGCAGTCTCCCAATACATCCACTGGATGAACCAGGGAATGCTTTAACAGTGCCCGGGCCGGCGCAGCATATCCTTCCCGCCGTAAAGGGTTGTCCTGCCCGGAGTTTGTGGAGCGATGTTGAAGGGTTTTGCGGGGCCTGAAGAGGAAGAGGGTGATAAAATGAACATGAGACAGTTTGTGAAGCGGCACCGGGAAGAATGGAAGCAGCTGGAAGGGTATACCGTCCATATGCAGAAAAGAGGAAGAAAGGTTACGGGTAAAGATATTTCTGCATTCCAGCGGCTTTATCAAAAGGCTGCGCAGCATTTATCATACAGCCGGACTTATTTTCCCGGGGAAGAGGTTACCGTCTATTTAAATGGGCTTGTGTCCAAATCCCATAATATATTGTATAAGGATCAGGTTACGAGCTTCCAGCAGATGAGGTATTTTTTCAGTACAAAGTTTGTCGGGCTTTTGTTGGAACAATGGAAATTTATTATCGTTGCCATGCTGCTGTTTATGTTTGGTCTGCTGGCGGCTTTCCTTGCAGTTGCAGATGATCCGCTCGCGTTTTATACGGTCATGCCGGATGAAATGGCTGGGGGTGTAGATCCGCAGCAGCTTGGGGAGGGCCTGGATTCGATCGACTCTTCCCTGTTTTCCGCGCAGATTATGACGAACAATATCCAAGTAGCGATTTTGGCATTTGCCAGCGGGATTACGCTTGGCCTTGGCACGATATTCATCCTCGTTTATAATGGGCTGATTGTTGGCGGTTTGGCCGCTGTTTATTGGCATGCCGGCATGTCTTATGATTTTTGGGCTTTCATTGTACCGCATGGTATGGTGGAACTCGCAGCTATTTTTATTGCCGGCGGTGCAGGGCTTTTAATGGGCTACAAGCTTTTTGTTCCTGGAGCGTACACGAGAAGCTATCAGTTAAAGGAGAATGCCAAACGGTCCGTTCAGCTTTTTCTCGGAACCATACCTTTGTTCATTATTGCCGGCGTGATTGAAGGCTTTATTACACCGGCTGAACTTTCGCTGGAAATGAAGTATATTGTGGCGCTTGTTACTGTGATCGGGTTATTACTGTATATTATTTGGGGTAAAATGTTATTGGATAAGAGAAGATCGAAGGAAAGTTGGGGAGAAGTGCATGAAACAGGAACAGATAGATATTAAGACACCGGAATATGTTTCCCTCGAATTCAGCCTTGCCGGCCTGGGATCACGATCGGCGGCGATGATCATAGATCAGGTGATTGTAACACTTGCTAATTTTGCACTTGCTTTATTGCTTATTTTTTCGACGAGTAATAATATATGGGTGTTATTGGATTCCGGCTGGCTGGTGGCTATTTTTCTCATTGTGCTTTTCATCATCAATTGGGGTTACTTTTTTGCAGCTGAATATTTTTTTAACGGGAAAACGATTGGGAAAAATATCATTGGAATCCGTGTTATTCAGGAAAATGGGCACAGTATTACACTGCTGTCAGCGCTGATCCGCAATCTGCTTCGGATCATTGATATGCTGCCGACGAGTTATTTTCTTGGCATTATTCTTGTTTTTTTCCATTCGAAGCATAAACGGCTTGGCGATATGGCCGCCGGAACAGTTGTCGTGCTTGAAGAAGGCAGGAAACAGCAGAAAAAGAAAACAGCGCTGGAAAAGGAAATAGAACAGCGCGGACTGAATAAAAACAGTCTATATATAGATGATGTCGCTTATAATACACTTGGGTCAAAGGAATATAATCTGCTGAGGACGTACAGTTCAAAGCTATTGGAGCTGCGTGATGCCCAGCGGAGCCAGCTCACCATAGAGATGGCAGAAATACTGCTGCCGAAAGTAGGCCTGGAAACAAAAAGCAAATCCGTCTATGATCTCGAAAATGCCTTGCTTGTGCTTTACTTAAAAATGAGAGAGGACTGGGAGTTCGAGTTGTAGAAGTGCCCGGTACTTCTGAGAATATCCCAACTGGATTGTAAAAATGCCACTGCTGATAATTTTCTCTATTTAAGTGATACTTCCATACTAAAAGGGTAAGTTATATATGAAACTTATTATGGAGGAGGCTAATTATGAGTGAGTGGTTAACGGATTTAAGAACAAGTACACCACAGGAAGGGTTTGAACTGGCTCTTACTTTGGCGAAGAAAGGGGCAACCTATACGCAGAAGGATAAAGAGGTAAGAGACGAGCTGCGTGAAGATTATACAGAAAATGCAGATAGCCTTACACTTGCTTCACAAGTAGCGGCGATTCACTTTCAGACCATTGCAGCAGCAAATAACTATTGGAAATAGAAATGGGGACAGCCCCCGGGAAGCAGTGGAACCAGCTCTCCGGGACTGTCCCCTCATTTTTACACAGATGCTTCATAGATGGATTTTACAGCTTTCTCCAGTTCCGCATTAAATTCTTCATCGGATTGGTTCACGTTCAGATCCTGGCTCAAGGCTCTGGAAAAGCTGGCGATCAATCCGTCATTTTCTTTCAGTTTTTCATTTGCCGCATCAGTGGAATATCCGCCTGAAAGGGCAACAACGCGTATCACTCTTGGATGGTCAATCAGCTCTTTGTACAGGTTTGCCTCTGACGGAATCGTTAGTTTCAACATAACATTTTCATCATCGTTGAGACTGTTTAAATGAGTAATCAGCTCGTTTTTCAGGTACTCCTCGCACTTTTCCTTTTCCGGACTGTTAATATCTACTTCCGGTTCAATGATCGGAACCAGACCGGCGGCTAAAATCTGTCTGCCGATTTCGAATTGCTGATTCACTACAGCTGTAATACCTTCAGGGTTGGCACTTTTAATAACAGAGCGCATTTTAGTTCCAAAAATATTACGCTCATTTGCACGTTTCAGCGTTTCGTCCAGATCCGGCATCGGCTTCATCATTTGTACGCCTTCCTGTTCATCCGCAAGGCCTTTATCGACTTTTAAAAATGGAACAATCCCCTTCTTTTCAGCCAGATAGTCTCCTGTATACATTCCTTCAATTTCGCGGTCCATCGTTTGCTCAAACAAAATAGCACCGAGAATATGGTCAGCATTAAAAGCAGGGGACGTAATAATTCTTGTCCGCATTTCGTGTACCAGGTCGAACATTTCCTCTTCGTTGGCGTACTGATCTTTTTCAACGCCATATAAAGCAAGTGCTTTCGGTGTGCTTCCACCGCTCTGATCCAATGCTGCAATAAATCCTTTTCCGTTTTTAATTTTTTCAAATTGCTGTTGATTCATACTTTCCACTCCTTTATTGTAATTGCCAAGGTTCATCTGCATAGCAAAATATTATTTGAAGCAAGAATCATAACTCCATTGTAGCATTTTTGAAGAAAAGGTAATAGTCAAGTGTTAAAAAGGACGAAGGGTATACGCTTTGGGCTATATCATTACTGGTAAACTGCAAATATTTTATTCGGCGGGTAAAGTATGAAAGCTTTAACTTATATCTGAATGAATCATTATTATAGCACTCACTTAGAGATAATAAATTGCTTTAAAAAAAGCTGTTCCAATGAATAATTTCAGATTTCCGGATAAGACTAAAAGAAATTGATTAGAGGGGGTTTCTTTATGAAGCGTAAAAAAGAATCAACCAATAGGAATGATAAACTAACGGCTGCTGAAATGGGGAAACTCTGGGCAACATACACGGGAAACAGCATGGCTGTTCGTGTTCTTGAATATTATTTAGCGCATACAGAGGATGAGGATATCAAAAGGGTTGTAAGAAGTGCTTTTAATTTAAGTAAATCAATGGTTCAGGATATAAAAGATATATTCATCCGGGAGGATTTCCCTGTGCCGATTGGTTTTACAGAGGAAGATGTCAACACCGGGGCTCCAAGGTTATTTTCCGATGAATTTTATCTTCATTATCTTAAGTATACAAGTAAAGCGGGGATGAGTCTCTATTCGATTGCCATACCTCTCATGATTCGAAAAGATGTCAGGGACTTTTATATTCATGTACTTAATTCCACCATTAAGCTTGTAACGGAAGTTAACGAGGTTTCAGCAGCCAAAGGTTTTTTAGTAAAACCACCCTTCATTCCTGTTCCGGAAGAGGTTAACATTGTGAAACAGCAAAAATTTTTGAATGGGTTTTTGGGCGATGTCAGGCCGCTTCATGCACTCGAAGTGGCACATCTGTATGACAGTACGGAAAATGATGCTACCAGTAAAGCGTTATTAATTGGGTTCAGTCAAGTAGCTAAAATGGAAAAGGTAAAAGACTTTTTTGTGCGTGGAAAAGAAATCACAAATAAACATATTAAAACGGCTTCACAAGAGCTGAATAGAGATAATTTGCCGGCACCTCAATTAGTGGATGACCTTGTTACTGCATCTACTATTCCTCCTTTTTCGGATAAAATAATGTTATGGCATAAAATCGATATGTTTTCCATGAAAATCAGGTCATATGCAAACAGTATGTCGCTTAATGGAAGGCGGGACCTTGGAACAATTTATGCTAAATTCGTGATGGACATTGGTTTATATTTAGAGGATGGTGCCAATATTATGATCGATCAGGGGTGGATGGAACAGCCTCCGGAGGCAGCCGATCGCAAGGAATTGGCAAAAGATTAAAATGATGTGCTGGATGGGCATGGTGGCTGGGAAAGCAGCAATCAACGGAACGAAATGTAAATAATTAATGTATGAAAAACAGCAAGTAATCCTGCCGGGGTTCTTGCTTTATTTTATAAGGAATTTACCCGGATTGAACCCATAACCGCACCAGCACACCGACAATAATGCCAAAGACACCATGGCCTGCTGTCCAATGCAGCCATGCATAACCATCCGTGGATTTGGGCGGAGTTTTTGTCAGTGCACTTAAGAAAAATAGTAAAGCACTCCCGGCAGTGTATACAATTACATAAGGAAAAATATAATGCTCCCATGACATGAGCCGGAGCAGGTAGAACAGCACAACCACGCTTGCTATACAGGTCACAAAATGAAATGCCAGCCCCATCCCCCGAATATGACTCCATTTCTTCAAGACAGGCATGTAATCCAAGTTGTAAAGCAGTATAGAAGCCGGATTGCCGGTGAGTATCCGGACAAGTTCCATGAAAAGGGATAAACCGATTCCGGCAATAATGCCAATGATTATTAATAGTGTAAACTCCGACATACTGTTATCCCCCCGGTTTTTTCTGGTTTTCACTTTTCCCTGCCGGGGTTATTGGTAAACGCTAAAGTGTAATGGAGATATAGGGATAGGAATAAGGAGTGTGGTGAATAAGCGGCAGCAGGTATCCTGCGTAGAAGGGTTAATTCATGGGTGAAATCTTAGTGCAATCAGCAGTCAATATAGATTAAAATTATTTTCTGGGCTGTCTTGATTATTATGAAAAAGGGGAGGCAGGTGAATCTGGTTTAAAGATGTTTGCAGCTTGTAAAGATTTTATATTGGAAAATCTGGCTTGCCGGGAACCTTAGTTAACAAAAAGGCCGGCTGCCCAACGAGGAGCAGACCAGCCTTGCTGCTATTCCAATTTTTTAATTAATCTGCCTGCATACCGCCATCCACATTATAAAGCGAGCCGGTAACAAAGGAAGAATGATCGGATGCAAGGAAATAAACAACCTGAGCAACTTCATCCGGTGCCCCAAACCGGCCTAGAGGAATTCCCTGTCTAATTGCTTCTGCGGATGTTTCCGGATCACCTGGTGATGTATTGTTTTGAATGTCAGTGAGCATTTGCGTGTCAATGGCCGCCGGGGCTACTGCATTTACACGTACGCCATGTTCGGCGGATTCCAGTGCAGCTGTTTTAGTTAGCCCTGCTACGGCGTGTTTGGATGCAATATATGCGGGCATTCCTGCTGAACCAATATAGGCTGCGTTGGAGGCTGTATTGATAATGCTGCCATGTCCTTGTGTTTCCATTTGTTTAATGACATGCTTTAGACCGAGAAATACTCCGGTAACATTAATCCCCATTACCTGTTCGAATTTTTCTTTTTCCAAATCTTTTATATTGGCAAAAGGTCCATTTACGCCTGCATTATTAAAGAATACATCAATTTTGCCGAATGCATCTACAGTTTCTTTTACGTAGTTCTTCACATCCTCTTCATTGGTGACATCTGCCTGTACAACTTTAATATTATTCTTATCCCCGTTTAAGTTATTTTTGGCGTTATTCAGTGCTTCCTGATTGATATCAACGAGAACAACTTTAGCACCGTTATCAAGAAACAGTTGTGCCGTGGCTTGTCCAATACCGCCGGCACCGCCGGTAATTAAAGCAATTTTGTTATTCATGCTGCATTTCCTCCTTTTAGTAATTCAGTTACCATAAGTAACTATAGTTTTATTATAGCTATAAAAGTAACCATTTTCAAAGTATCTGCTCAATCCTGGAATTTATGCAAAAGACAGTTTGTGCAGTGTTCTATGGCCCATCATGGCTTGTTTGTATATCATCATAGGCAGGACAGCATATGTTTTTTGGAAATACCCCGTGGAATTGCCCGCGGTTGAGATTTTCCAGCTGGGAAAATTTAAGGAATTACAGGGTCAGGATAAATATCTGTTTATCGTATAGAATCTATTAACAGGTCCGTCCGTTGTATCATATATGGAAATTGCCGAATATTTGTCAGCCATACTTGGTAAATCAGTAAAATATAACGCGGTAAAACAGGAAGCATTTTATCAGCGGCAGCGCTTAAAAGGAATTCCCGAATGGCGGGCTTATGATCTGGCGTATATTGCTGATGCCTATCCGGGAAAAAGAAAAGAAAGAATAACAAATGATATATATAACATACTTGGAAGGCCTGCAAGGAGTATGGATACATTTTTAAGAGATTACCGGGATAAATTCAATTGACAAACCTTTCGTGCGTAAAACTTAAAGTAGCAGTAATATAATTCCATCCCCGCTTCAACATGGGAAAAAACATGTTGAGCCTAATTTCCTGCTTAGTCTGAGAAAGTTAAGTATTAAATAAGCAATGTGCTGTAAATTAAGATAGAATGAAGTTAAATGGTGAATATTTCCGGTTACTTTATTAATTGATCCGTCAGAAGGAGGAGGAAAGGATGAACAAAGGACAAACACCGAGGCGGCCGATTATATATTATGTTCTGTTCGCTGTCATTATCATATTAGCCCTAAATGCTTTTGTCGCACCTTTTTTTCAGCAGCAGCAGCTGGAGGATGTCGATTATGGCACGTTTCTTTCCATGCTTGAAGAAGGAAA
Organism: Virgibacillus aidingensis; assembly: GCF_010994035.1. Classification (GTDB taxonomy): domain Bacteria; phylum Bacillota; class Bacilli; order Bacillales; family Amphibacillaceae; genus Virgibacillus_N. The sequence goes on along the minus strand of NZ_WIXN01000002.1, from coordinate 132,470 downwards.
TGTAGATGAAGTTGAAATGACCGAAACGAGTATATTGTATACATTGTCGGGAGAAGAAAATATGGTTTACCAGACCGGACGTGTCGAAGATCCGGGGCTGGTGAACCGGTTATATGAAGCTGGTGCTGAATTTACCCAGGAAATTCCAACAGAAGTATCTCCGTTTTTTACCATCTTTCTGTTTATGATTTTGCCCGTGTTGATTTTTATCATAATAGGTATCTTTCTTTCCCGCAGTCTGCGTAAAAGAATGGGTGGAGACAGCAGTCCCATGTCTTTTGGGAAAAGCAAAGCAAAAATATATGCAGAATCCAAATCCGATGTCAATTTTGGCGATGTTGCCGGTCAGGATGAAGCCAAGGAAGCACTAACTGAAATAATAGACTTTTTGCACGACCCAAAAAAGTTTCAGGAAATCGGAGCTAAACTGCCGAAAGGAGCTTTGCTAGTCGGACCGCCGGGAACAGGGAAAACGCTGATGGCCCGCGCGGTGGCCGGGGAGGCAAAAGTTCCATTCTTTATCATATCCGGCTCAGAATTTGTGGAAATGTTTGTCGGAATGGGTGCATCCCGGGTGCGCGACCTGTTCAAGCAGGCGCAGGAAAAAGCACCGTGTATCGTATTTATCGATGAAATCGACGCAATCGGCAAGGCCAGGGACAGCCGGGGTGTGATGGGCAATGATGAAAGAGAGCAGACACTGAACCAGCTGCTGAATGAAATGGATGGTTTTGATGCAAGCAAAGGCGTCGTTATTCTTGCAGCAACAAACCGGCCTGAAGTACTGGATAAAGCATTGCTGAGAGCCGGCAGATTTGACAGGCAGATTCCAGTGGAACTGCCGGATGTGAATGGAAGGAAAGCAATATTGCAGGTGCATGCCAAAAATATTCGTTTGGAACAGGGTATTGACTTCGATGTCATTGCAAGGTCCACAGCCGGGGCATCTGGGGCTGAACTTGAGAATATTGTCAATGAAGCTGCATTAAGAGCAGTGAAAATGGGGCGCAGCAAAGTCGCGCAGGAAGATCTGGAAGCTTCGGTAGATGTAGTGGTGGCCGGATATGAAAGGAAAAGCGCGGTTATTTCCACCCATGAGAAGCTGGTGATTTCCTACCATGAAATAGGACATGCCCTGGTAGCAGTTAATCTGGAGGGTACCGCCCCGGTGCAGAAAATAACGATTATTCCAAGGACTTCCGGCGCCTTAGGTTTTACAATGCAGGTGGAAGAAGCAGAGAAATTCTTATACTCCAAAGAAGATTTGCTGAATAAAATTACTGTCTTAACCGGCGGGCGGGCTGCAGAAGAGATTATTTTCAATTCGATTACCACAGGAGCGTCCAATGATATCGAGCAGGCGACAAAACTCGCCCGGCAGATGGTAACGCGTTTTGGCATGAGTGATAACTTCGGCATGATGGGGATGGAAACAGTAACGAATCCCTATTTAGGTGAAGATACAGTGATGCAGGCTTCTTCAGAGACATCAGCAAAAGTAGATGCAGAAGTGCAGCGAATTATTAAAAAGGCCCATGAACAAGCCAGGCAAATTCTCAAAAGCAATATGGACAAACTGCATGAGTCGGCAAAATATCTATTGGAAAAAGAAACGATTACCGGCGACGAATTTATGAAAATCGTATATGACAAGAAAGTGTGAGCTAAAAAGGCGCCCTGGTGTGAAAGGGCGCCTTTTAAATTGATATGCGGGTCTAGGGCTCCGAGTGAGGGACCTCCCATGAATAAGGGATACAGTTCATATTGCTCTCCAATCAGTTATAAATAATACAATACATCAACCGAACAATAGGGTACAGCCGGAAATAAATTTTTTAAAGTGCTTTTTTTAACGGCAGACTTGCTCTTGACAATGCCATCTTATTTTTAATATATCTTTTTGAATGCTTTTCCAATTGGATAAATAGCTTTGCATGGTAAACGTTTCAATAAAAGAAACGTCATTATATTTACATTAATAGAATTTTAAGATATAATTTATGTGATCTAATGACAGACTTTTCCTGTTATTATAAAAAAAAACAATCTTATTAGGGGGAATAATTTTGACAAAAAAGGCATTAATCCGACTGTTTGCCCTTGCCGTGCTTATATTTATGCTGGCAGCTTGTTCGGATGAACCTGAAGAAGCGGGAACAGACACGAGTGACACGGGAACAGAAGAAAATGGAGAGACAGAGACAGAAACGGCTGAAGGCTCTGAAGGCGGAGATTTAGTAATTGCAGCCTTGTCAGATGCGACTATTTTAGATCCGCACATTTCCAGTGATGTGCCGTCCGGAAATGTGCAAATTAATATTTATGAAACGTTGACAAAATTTGATGAGAACCTGGAACTGCAGCCATTGCTTGCAGAGAGCTGGGAAGCGATTGATGAAACAGTATGGGAGTTTAAACTGCGGGAGGGTGTCACATTTACCGATGGTGCCGAGTTTAACGCAGAAGCTGTAAAAACAAACCTGGACAGACTGCTTGATGAGGATCTTGCATCCCCAAGAGCTATCTTATTCAATGACATTGATGAAGTCGTAGTAGTTGATGAATTTACAGTACAAATGGTGACGGAATATCCATTTGCCCCGCTTCCTTCACACTTTGCTCATTACGCATCAAGCATGATCAGCCCGGAAGTGATTCAGGCGGATTATGATGAGGTAGAAGCCGGCGGAGACTTTGGTACATATGTGAATGAGAATCCGGTTGGGACAGGCACTTTTACGTATAATAACTGGGAGCCGGGAGTGGAAATTGTGCTTGAACGCAACGATGACTACTGGGGCGAACCGGCGAAGGTAGATTCAGTTACCTTTAGGGTCGTGGCTGAAGACTTGACTCGTATTGCCGATTTGGAAACCGGCGGGGCACATATTATTGACCCTGTCATGGCCCCCCATGTAGAACAATTGGAGAATACGGAAGGGGTACACCCTTACATTACAGAGGGAGCTACCATCACGTACATGGGATTTAATGTGGAAAAAGAGCCGTTTGATGACCCGCGGGTACGCCGTGCTATAGCAATGGCGCTGAATAAGCAGGAAATGGTGGATGGTATACTTGAAGGAACCGGAGAAGTTGCCGTAGGGCCGATTAATAGTACCCAGTTTGGTTTCAGTGATGAAGTGGACGCAATTGAGTATGATATTGAGGCTGCAAAAGAATTGCTTGCTGAAGCGGGGTATGAGGATGGCTTTGAAACAACCATCTGGACCAATGACAGTCAGGAACGTATTGATATTGCTACCTATACCCAGGAGGGTCTGACTGAAATTGGTGTGGATGTGGAAATTGAAGTTGTGGAGTGGGGTGCTTATCTTGATGCCACTGCAAATGGGGAACATGAAATCTTTATTCTCGGCTTGTCGCTTGGGACGATGGATGCAGACTACCCAATGCATATGATGTTCCACTCTGAAAACGTAGGTGCCACAGGCAACCGTACGTTTATGCAAAGTGAAGAGTTCGACCAAATGCTCTATGAGGCACGGATTGAACAGGATGAAGATACCCGCCTGCAAATGTATATTGAGGCAACAAATTGGCTGAATGAGGAGTCACCGATGGCATTTTTATATCACCCTGCCCAAATCATGGGATATGCAGAAGGGGTGAATGGATTCTGGGCTGATGGTTCCGGGTTGTATCAGCTGCGTGATGTAACGATAGATTAATTAGAGATACTAGTTAGAGGACTCGCTCCTATGTGGGCGGGTCTTTTTATGTTATGGCGGAAAGGGAATCCAAATAGTGGTAAGGGAGAATTACAATTTTAAACCGCCTTAAGGCTGAACTTCGAAAAACAGGTAAAGAAATCTGCCGTTTATGCTGAAGGATTTAATTAAATAGGTGAATGGCTGAATTTTTATTGGTAAAAGAAATAATATCCGACGGCGAGTGTATAAAAGGCCGCAGTTCATAAATTTGATACATAGGCTCTATGGGCGGAATGCCTTTTCATGTATAATGTATATAAATCTTATAGGGGGTTTTTACATGGGTCTATTTGATGGGATAATTGGAAATGCTTCGGAAGTGGACGCTGCCAAGGTAGAGAAAGAAGTGTCGGAACTATTAACTGCCAGTGAAAAGGTGGAACATGCATACAAACTGATTCGGGACCTTTTCATATTTACGAATAAGCGATTAATTCTTGTAGATAAGCAAGGAGTTTCCGGCAAGAAGACAGAATACCATTCACTGCCTTATAAGAGCATCACCCACTTTGCGGTTGAAACTGCAGGTACATTTGATTTGGATGCTGAGCTGAAAATATGGGTGTCCGGCGGTTCTGCACCAATAGAAAAGACATTTAATAAACAGCTCAATATTTATGATGTACAGGCAGTATTGGCATCGTATGTTTGTTAAGGATGCTATTTCAGTAGTTTTTGACAAACTTTTACCGCATGTTTTGCCAATGCAAAAAAATACACGCAGCTCCTTTTAACTTAAGGAGACTGCGTGTATTTTTTTCTGTATCTCTTAATTAAGTACAAATCTTCGTCCAGATCTTCAATATATTAAAGCTGTCCTTCTTTTCTAAACGCTCCTCAAATGTTCTCCATTTTTTGATCATTATTCCGGACGAAACTAATTCCCGGTCCAGGCAGCATACATGGTTCCATATTACTATTTTCAGAGAAAATATTGACAATAAAAGAAGCCCGGCTGTGAGACGGGGGAGTAAACAGTCAGCAGCCAATTTAAACAGTTTAAATTCACCGAGTATAATACTTCCTAAAAGAAATATACTTTGTTAGATAAAGTCGGGTTTTCCTCAATGATCCCGGCTTTAATTTTTTGCATACTCAAATGAGAGGCCTATTCTCCCCTCAAACCGGAGAACCGTCCCGGTGCTGCAACTTGTACACATGATTTTTCCTCTGGATGAATAGTTATAGTAAGAGAAGGTTTTGTGTAGGGGGAGAAAGAATGGCGGAGTTTATTCTCGGAATATTTGCAAGTGAGGAAAAGGTACAGGCTATACTGGCAAATCCACTTATTGAGCTTATTTTTACGGTGTTGTTTGTTGCTTTTTTTATCGCGGTTTTTGTACATCTATTTCTTTTTACAAAATTACGTAAGATAAGGAATTATTTGCGGGATACAAAACGCATGGATATTGAGCCTGTTTCTGTCTTGAAGGAGGAATTTGAACGCAAGCAGGAAACAGAAGGCTTAAAGGTGGAAACATTTGTCCAGGAGAAGTTTTCAAGCTGGAAAGTTTTTCAGATCCCCGTGGTAAGCTTGATTAAAATGATTCAGATGACTGTTTCGGTTTTTATTTTGCTTGGAGTTCTGGGGACGTTTATCGGACTGACCATGTCGCTGGGCAGCATTAATATAACCGGCGGCGATCAGCTGGTGGAAGATGTGGCAGCCGTATTGGCAGGAATTGATGTTGCGTTCTACACGAGTATTGCCGGGATGGGTTTTTCCCTGTTTATGACAATCATGATCCGGCTGTTAAATACGGAATTTATACTGACGGATATTATGCTGATAACCGAATCCAATTTAGAAAGTGAAGAGAAAAATGGGTTCAACCGGCTGATTGATGTTTCAGAAACGATTAATCAGTCCATTCTTGGTTTACAGGAAACGAACCAGGCATCCCTGCAAAGCATTGAAAAAGCATTTCATGGTTTTCAGAAATATACGACAGGTCTCGAGCAGTCGGCGAAAGATTTGGTTTTATTCAATGAAGGTCTGCATGAAAACCTGCAGGAATTTCAGGAGTTATTCCAGAATATGAGAGCAGCAACAGACGGATTTGCTGAAGGGACTGCCAGTCTGAATAAGAATTTTGACAGCTTATTTTCTTACTTTAAAAAGATGGATGGCCGCAATGAACGGATGACGAAAGCTTTTGAGCAGACATATGAAAAGATAAACGAAACTTCTGCTGCGCAGCTGAAAACACTTAGCCAATTTGAGGAGTCAGTTGAAGAAGTGAAGAGCTTCACTTCTTCTCTGCTGGAGGAACAGCAATCAATACAGAATGTCTTTGAAAAAATAGAGAAAAAAGTGACCACTTTAGCTGAGCAGATGGGAACACATAACAAGGAGTTCAAAAAGATTTTCGGGGAGGATGTAACAGGGAAACTGACAGGAGTGATCACCTATTTGCGTGAGCTTTCCGGTGATTTTGATAAAATGGGATCCTCTTTGACAAAGCTGCCGGATGCGCTCGATGTCATTAACCAGACACAGGCAGAATATAAACATTTGCTGTCGGAGCGCTTTCAGGAGCTCAAGGAGTTTAACCGGACATTCAACAATCATCTGCAAAGCCATGCCCAGGATTCGAGAAATTTTGAAAGGAATATGCAGGAAGCTACCCGCAGCTACGAGCAAATCGGGATGAAAAACAGCGAGCTGATTCAGGATATGAATGCTGTGATTGCGCAAATGGGTCACACATTTAACCAGCGGGAAAATCACTTGGAGACGAGTGTTGGCATATTAAAGGATACACTCTCCAATTATGTGTCCAGCCTGGAAGGAAATGTGGGCAATAAATTGGACCAGTTTGGCCGCTCGATGACAGATTATATCCAGCAAATGAACGAAGGGATGCGCAGTGAGTTTATGGAATTAAACCGGATCACGGAAACGAGTCAGCAAAGTAACGCCCGGTTTATTCAGCAGACATTGCAGGAGCTGAACAGGGAAATCCAGATGCTGAATCAGCAGCGGAACAGCATCATTCAGCAGCCGCCTCCAAGGAACCGTATTGGGATGAATCAAAATGAATACTAAGTACCAGCGTCTGTTTCGGCAACAGGGGGGAGGGGGATATTTTTGGCCTTCATTTACTGACCTTTTAACGACCATCCTTTTATGTTTTATACTGATTTTTATCAGTCTGATGGTCATCAAGTCGCTGCAGATTGAAGAAATGGAACGTACACTGGACCAGATTATGGGGGTGCGCGCCATGCTTGTCAGTGATCTGGAGGAGGAATTCAGTGATTCGAACCTGGGAGTGGAGGTGGATGGTCAAACCGGCGCGATCATTTTTAATACCGATATTTTATTCGAGTATAACGATGACGAATTAAATCCTGATTCATTTGCGTTTCTGGATGAATTTGTCCCGGTCTATTTGGATATCTTGCTGCAGGAAGGCTATGAAGAATATATCGCCGAAATTATTATAGAAGGACATACAGACCAGGATGGCAGCTATTTGTATAATTTGCAGCTTGCCCAGGATAGGGCATACAGTGTAGCATCCTATATTTTAGGAGAGGATTTTCCCTATAAAAATATTCAGTCCCATCTGGAAGACAAACTCACGGTGAATAGTAAATCCTATACGGATGCCCGGACGGATGAAGATGGGAATTACAGTGCAGCGGCTTCCCGCCGGGTGGAATTTAAATTTCGGCTGAAGGATGAAGAGATCCTGGACAAAACGAAGGAGATACTGGATGGGGCACAGGGATCTGAGCGCTAGTGTGATCCCTGTTCCGTTCATCTCCCTGTCTGCCGCATTTAAAAAGGTATGAAAAAACGAAGGACAGATACAATATGTATAGTCCTTTTTATTGTTTCAGCCATTCTCAATTATTCGATGGTGCCGGCCTGTTTTTTCCAAAGCATCAGGAGCGGAAACAGGAACTGTGCTCCATTCTTTTTCAAGGAAAATTGTGTTTCATGAAGCATATGCCAATATTTCTGTGAATTTTTGGGCTGGGTTACGAAAATGGACTGCCATTCATTTAAAGTCGTTTATTTGGTATTTTTTCCAAATTTACTGGGGGATGTTGTTTACGTATAATTTTATGTGCTTAAAAAGGTGCAACAGGGCTTATCAAAATATATGCCTTTTTAAATTTTGGAGGAGGTTCTGAATTGAAAAATGCAAAGTTTATTGTTTTAACGCTTTTCTTATCCATTTCTATGCTGCTGGCTGCCTGCGGCGGAGAAGACGATACACAGGATAACGATGGTGATAACGGTGATACGAATGGAGATGCTACAGAAGAAACAGTGAATTATAGTGAAGAAGTAGATTATACGATCATTGGCATTGAGCCAGGTGCAGGAGCAACAGGGCTTACAAATACGGCCTTGGAGGAATATGAAAACCTGGCGGGCTGGGAACAAGTGGAAGGTTCCACTGCAGGAATGCTAACGGAGCTGGATGAGGCAATCCGTAATGAAGAACCAATTATTGTCGTGGGCTGGAATCCCCATTATATGTTTGCTCAGCATGAGCTGAAATACTTAGATGATCCAAAAGGCTCCTATGGTGAAGAGGAACAGATACACACCATCGCAAGGATGGGCCTGGAAGAGGACATGCCTGAAGCTTATGAAATACTTGATCGTTTCTACTGGGAAGTAGAAGATATGGAAGGAGTCATGCTTGAAGCGCTGGATTCATCTGTTGAAGAAGCAGCAAGTACTTGGGTAGAAGAGAATCAGGACTTGGTAAGTGAATGGACTGAGGGAACAGAGCCTGTAGATGGGGAAACAATTGAACTGGTAATCACCCCTTGGGATTCAGAGCGTGCTTCTGGTGAAGTAATAAAACTTGTATTGGAAGAACAAGGATATGAGGTAACAATTACACCTGTTGACCCTGCAATAGTCTTCCAGGCCATTGCCAACGGTGAAGCGGACGCGTCGCTCGCACCATGGCTGCCTATTACACACGGTGCTTTTGCTGAAGAATATCAGGATGACTATATTGATTTGGGTCCAAACTTAGATGGTACCATCATTGGCTTGACTGTACCTGAATATATGGATATTGATTCCATTGAAGATTTAGAACCGAATAATTAATGATAGAAGGACAGATCCCCTCAAGTGCACAGAGGTGTTCAAGGGACCTGTCCTTTTTAATATCGGGTAATTTATAGAAAAGGATGCTGCCGGCCTGGTTTTTATCATTATTCAAAAGTCACTTCAGCTTCCCCAATTCCGCTGAAAACGGCTTTATACGTCCCTTTCTTCACTTTTATCGGGGAAATGAATGTCCCGGAAGATATCACCATTCCTTTTTTTAGTGTCTTGTTTCGCCCGGCAAGTTTATTCACAAGCCAGGCAACGGCAGAAACCGGGTTTTCCAGAACAGCCGCTCCTGATCCTTCCCCCTGTTTTTCTCCGTTGTGAAAAAGCTGCATCATTACTTCCGGCAAGTCGTCTCTGTTCGGGACATCCACCGGTTCACCCATAACAACCTTTCCGGTTACGGCATTATCACAAATTAGGTCCACCAGTGAGAAATTCGGGAACCAATCTTCATAACGGGAATCGGGAATCTCCAATCCCGGTGCAATTTTGCTTTTTGCTAAAATTTCTTCTTCATCTGCTTCTGATGACAGGTCATCTGTGAGTACAAACATCAATTCCGGCTCAGCGAGCGGGGCATTCATTTCTTCCAAATTCAGCCGTGCCTTCGTTTTTATCATGCTGGATGTCGTTAATGTTCCGTATGCGGGTTCGTTGGTATCGGCAAGTGCTTGTGTTTCCGGGCTGGTCATGCTGATTTTATAGCCGGAGATCTCCTCCCCGTATTCCGCGCACTTTTTTCTGACAAATGCCTCCTGCACTTCATAGGAGGCAGCTTCATCAAGAGAATAGGCATTTCGTATAAAATCAATTGGTTTTCTTGTTTTGTAGGAAGTCATCAGGTTTTCGGTAATTTCCTCGATTTCTTTTGACATTACAATCATCCTTCCATACTTTTAATAACAGCATAGGGGATATGAACACGACTGTAAAATAATTGAAATTCGGCTAAGATAAACAAGTTCAGTCTTTCACTATTTCCCGCTTTATCGTATAATTGATTCATATAATACAAAATGGGGACAAACAGAGAATTACTCTGCCGCACAGGAGTGTACAAGATGCTGAAAACGATTACGGTAAATAAATTAGTGAAGGAATTTAAGCTGGAAGTGCTGGCTGGGAAAGAAAAGCTGGATCAGGAAATTACAAAGCCGCATACCCATCGGCCGGGCCTTGAGTTTATTGGCTATTTTGAATTTTTCCCGATGGAACGGGTACAAATACTCGGAAAAAAAGAAATTACGTATTTGCAGCAGCTGAATGAAGCTGAAAGACGGAAGCGGATCGGAAACATCGTTAATTACCATCCCCCCTGTTTTATTGTAACGGCAGGGCAAAGCGGTTTAACCTATTTAAAGCTATTTTGCGCCGAAGAAAACATTCCGCTTTTGCGTACAACAGAAGACACGAGTGATTTTATTGCAAAAGCCGATGCATATTTGACACGGGTCATGGCCCCGGAAATTGCAATTCATGGTGTTTGCATTAATGTTTTCGGGATTGGTATTTTGCTGCGCGGGGAATCCGGTGTCGGAAAAAGTGAAATTGCTCATACATTAATCGGAAGAGGCCACCGTCTGGTTGCTGATGATATAGTGGTGCTGAAAAAGTTAAGCCACCGGACTATCCTCGGTACCCATAATGAGAAAAATAAAGAATTCCTGGCATTGCGCAGTATAGGCCTTCTGAATGTAGTACGCGTCTATGGAAGAAAAGCTTTTCAGGAAGAAACAAGAATTACCCTCGATATTAAACTGACAAAGTGGGAGAAGGATTCTTTGAATAACGAACTTGAGGTGGAAGAGGAAACAACAGATTATTTGGATGTGCCCGTTCCCCATATTGAAATTCAGCTGCAGCCGGGACGTGATGTGGCCGGACTGATTGAAGCCGCAGCAAATAACTGGTATCTGCAGCAGCAGGGCTACAGTGCGGCGGAAGATTTTCTAAGCCGGATTGAAGAAAATGATTCATAGTTTCCGTGCAGGGAAGAATACGCTTTAGCAGTTGAAGGGAGGTTTTCGATGCCTGAATGTAAAAACTGCGGGAGAAAATGGAAATGGAGCGAAGCAATAAAGCGGATATTTTCACTGGGCACAGCTATTATATGCCCCTATTGTGAGGAAAAACAGTACCTGACAAATCAATCAAGACGAAAAATGGGTATCCTGCATATGCTTTTGCCACTTTTGCTATTGCTTCCGCTTATATTGAATATATCCTTTGCAGTGGGATTCACCATATTTGCAATAGCTGCCCTTGTAATTTTCTCAATGTATCCTTTCATTATGGAGCTGACAAACGAGGACGAAATACCGTTTGGGAAAGAATAAAATTCCGTATCATCATGATGACGATACGGAATTTATCTTTATAAATCCGGAAATATAATTTTCGCAGGGAAGATCTGTGAGTTCTTTGCATGATGAGATAACGAACGAGCAAAAATATTTCCCATTCGTTGACTGTTCAGGCGAATGAGTCAACGAACGGGCGAGGATGTCTCTCATTCGTTGGTTGATCAGGCGAATGAGTCAACGAACGGGCAAGTATGTCTCTCATTCGTTGGTTGATCAGGCGAATGAGTCAACGAACGGTTAGGAATGTCTCCCATTCATTGACTGATCAGCCGATTGAAACTCACCATATAAAAGCTTTTTCTCCTGTCAGGAGAAAAAGTTTTATTTAGTCTCGTTATTTACGATTTCAAGTGCTTCATTAAATTCACGGTCAATTTCAGGATTCGGTTTGTATGTCATATTACTTACGACTATACCTACAATGAGACAAAGCAGGAATCCCGGCACGATTTCATAGAGGTAGCCGGAAAGATTGGAGCTTCCCCAGACAAATACGGTTACTGCACCAACAATCATCCCCCATAATGCACCTTGGCCAGTAAATTTTTTCCAGTAAAGTGCTAATAAAATTACCGGGCCGAACGCGGCTCCGAATCCCGCCCAAGCAAAGGATACAAGGCCGAGAATTGTATCATTTTGCTGCCATGCAAAAATCAAGGCAATGATAGAAACGGCTAAAACTGCAATACGGCTCAGGCTTACAAGCTGCTTTTGTGATGCATCTGTTCGCAATACAGCTTTGTAGATATCCTCTACCAGGGCAGATGCCGTGACAAGCAGCTGAGAAGAAACTGTACTCATGATGGCTGCCAGTACTGCAGCAAGCATAAGTCCTGCAATAAACGGATGGAAGAAGACTTGCCCTAATGCGATAAAGACAGCTTCTGGATCTGTTAGTGTGACATCAGGATTTTGCGTGAAGTAAGCAACCCCGACCAATGCAGTTGCAACTGCACCTAATAAAGAAAGCAGCATCCAGCCAATACCTATCCTTCTTGCATTTTTCGTTTCCTTGACAGAAGATATAGCCATAAATCGGATAATAATATGCGGCTGTCCAAAATATCCAAGACCCCAAGCCAGAGAAGAAATAATTCCGCTTGCTGTTGCAGTTGCAAACAGACTCATTAAAGCAGGGTCCACTGACTGGATAGTACTTGTTGTTTCACCAAATCCGCCGGTAGCAAATACTCCGATAATCGGAACCAAAAGCAGTGCCAGGAACATCATAGTTCCCTGTACGACATCAGTGAAACTGACGGCAAGAAATCCGCCAATAAAAGTATAAGTAATCGTTACCAATGCTACGATAATAAGGCCGGTATGATAACTGTAATCGAAAGAACTTTGGAAGAAAATACCGCCTGCCACCATGCCGGATGAGACGTAAAAGGTAAAATACACCAAAATAATAATACCCGAAACAATCCTTAGTATTTTTGAATTGTTTTTAAAACGGCTGTCCAGGAAGCTTGGAATTGTAATGGAATTATTGGAAACCTCGGTATAAGCCCGGAGTCTGGGTGCGACAAATATCCAGTTCAGCCATGCCCCGATAAGCAAGCCGATCGCAATCCATGCTTCTACTAAACCGGATACATAAATAGCACCTGGAAGTCCCATTAATAACCACTGGGACATATCCGAAGCCCCCGCACTCAGTGCAGACGTTAACGAATTCAGTTTTCGTCCGCCAAGCATGTAGTCGTCCAGATTAGTTGTTCTTTTATATCCATAGAGCCCAATCCCGATCATACCAAGCAAATAAAGAATAATCGCTATAAGTTGAAACGTGGTATCCATCTTTCTTTTCCCCCTTTTTATTAATATATTCCTCGTGCTGTACATCAAGTTGTTTTAATATCTTCAGGGTCGGCAGTACATTGTCGGCATAAGAAAATGGAAGCAGGAATTTTGTACATGTTGGATGGAGGATATGGGCAGGAAAGATTCATGTTGAAGTTTCCTGCTGTTCAAAAAATTAAAGATAAAAAGTTCATTTGAGAAACATCATTGCATTTCCGCCATCAGTCTTTGTTTTTTTTCTTATTTCTTCTCCACAGTGCAAACAATCCGATTGCGGCTGCCCCAGCAACGATTGGTGTTTTTTTCAATTTATTGTCTTCTGTATAAAATGTATCCTTCATCACCAGCTGCAAGTTTTGTGGTCTTTCCGCCAGCCTGCGCATGAAGTACCCAAACCAGTCATTGCCGAATGGGATATACGTACAGAAGTTATAACCTTCTTCAGCAAGCCCATGCTGCATTTCCACCCGGAAACCGTAAAGCATTTGAAATTCAAAGTTATCCTTTGGCACATTATTTTCTTTGACGAATTTCTTTAGCCTGTTGATAATATGATGGTCATGGGTTGCAATTGATGTAAAAGTGTCTCCCAGCAGCCTGGTCTCACAAGCTTTGATGAAATTGGCATCAATATCTTCTTTTGATTGAAAAGCTACCTCTTCACTTTCTTTGTAAGCACCTTTCACTAAGCGGAGCCGTACATCCTTTAAATCTTCCAGATCATCCATTGTCCGGTATAAATACGATTGCATCACCGTTCCAACATTGCTGAAGTCTTTTCGTAATATGGCCAGCACATCTAAAGTTTTTTGATAGTGTTCGTACTTTTCCATATCAATATTTACGAATATATCGTAGTTTGCCGCAGCAGATAAAATTTCTGACATGTTACTGATGCAAAAGTTCTGGTCAATGTCCAAACCAAGCTGGGTCATCTTTACGGAAACATGGCAATCAAGATTTTCCTCATGTATCTTTTCAATCATTTCCAAAATGTCATCTTTTGCCTGGGTTGCCTCTGATTCTTCAAATACGAATTCCCCGAGGTTATCCAGTGTACAGCTGATCCCTTTGTTGTTAAGTTCTTTCACTACACTGACCACACTGTCAATATCAGTTCCTGCTACAAATTTATCTGCCCCGAGACGAAAACCCCACTTCTTGGCATTTGTATTTAAAAATTGATTATTTGATAATGCGATAAAAAAATCTCTGGTTAAGTTTGCCATTGTTGCAGCTCCTTTATTATATGCAGGGCTGGGACAAAAAATTTAATAAACAGAAATCCGAGCATCCTTAAACGTGCAATTAAAATCTGCTCCGGAAATATACCTCGCTTCCAATCAAACTCCCTTTGGCCGTTTTTCCGGGGGAGGCTTTGGCGCGGGCGGATGTGCAATGCCTTCCTGTGCTGCCTTTCAGCAAGGAAAGGTTGCTGTCTTGTCTTTAGAGATCTCGTGATGCTTTGCGCCCGCTGGAGTCTGTGTATATTTCCGGAGCTAATACGTGTTAGTTTGTTCGTCTTCTCAGCACTTATTCAGTGTTCTGTCCCAACCCTTATTAAAAATTAAAATGCTTCTGTTACTGTTTTTGCGTTTAAGAAGTGATGCAGATAATCAGGACCTCCGGCTTTTGAATCAGTACCGGACATTTTGAATCCGCCAAATGGCTGGTAACCGACAATGGCTGCTGTACAGCCGCGGTTGAAGTACAGGTTCCCTACCTGGAATTCCGTGCGTGCGCGATTCAAATGTTCACGGTTATCGGAAATCACCGCACCTGTCAGCCCATATTCTGTATTATTTGCAATTTCCAGTAATTCATCAAAATCATTGGCTTTGGCAAATCCTACAACAGGTCCAAAGATCTCTTCCTGCATAATTCTGCCTTCAGGATCCATATCCTTGAAGATTGTCGGGTAAACAAAGAAGCCTTTGGAGTCGTCAGTTTTTCCGCCGTAAGCGAGCTCTCCTTCTTGTTTGCCGACTTCAATATAGTCTTTAATTTTGTCAAATTGCTTCCGGTTTACAACCGCGCCCATATACACATTTTCTTCGGCAGGGTTGCCGACAGTCAGCTCTTTCGTAAGCTCAATGGATTTCTCCAGTACTTCATCGTATACATCTTTATGGACAATGGCTCTGGAGCAGGCGGAACACTTTTGTCCTGAAAAACCAAATGCAGAGTCCACAATGGATTGTGCTGCCAAATCAAGATCAGCTTCTTTGTCAACGATAATCGTATCTTTACCGCCCATTTCCGCTACAACTGTTTTCAATTGCTGCTGTCCTTCATGGACTTTGGCTGCACGCTCATAAATTCGTGTACCTGTTGCGCGGGACCCAGTAAAGTTGATAAAGTGTGTATCTATGTGGTCCACCAGGTAATCACCGATTTCTGCAGGATCGCCAGGCACAAAGTTCAATACACCTTTAGGAAGACCGGCTTCTTCCAGTACTTCCACAAGTTTATAAGCAATCACCGGTGTATTTTCCGATGGTTTCATGAGTACCGTATTTCCTGCTACTATCGGAGCAACCGTTGTTCCAGCCACGATAGCAAACGCAAAGTTCCATGGCGGAATAACCACACCCGGCCCCATTGCCTGATACGTGTAGGCATTATGCTCGTTTACACGGTGGTTCAGTTCTTTTCCTTCACCAAGTTCAATCATCTGGCGGGCGTAATACTCCAGAAAATCAATTCCTTCTGCTGTATCACCGTCTGCCTGGTTCCATGGTTTGCCTGCATCATAAGCCAGCCATGCCGAAAACTCATGTTTGCGGCGGCGGATTTTAGCAGCAGCACGGAACAGAATATCTGCCCGCTCTTTTGGCGACCAGGTGCTCCATGTTTTAAATGCTTCCTTCGCACTTTCCATTGCCTGCTCAATATGCTCTTTTGTCGCTTTGGATACTTTACCTACTACTTCATCTTTGTTCCCGGGGTTATAGGAAGTCAGTTTATCATCCGTAAAGATTTTTTCTCCGTTTATAACTATTGGATATTCTTGCCCCAGCTCACCCTTCACTTTGTTCAGTGCGGCTTCGAATTCCTTCTTGTTGACTTCATCATTAAAATCCGTAAACGGTTCATGCTTAAATGGTAAAACCACAAGAAAACCTCCTTCAATGTATTTACAGCTATCTCCAAGGATAACCATCTATCATTCTATCAAACATGCAAAAACCATGCCAAGTTTTATGAATTTCTTCAGAAAGCTTAGCGTAATCGTTTTCAAATAAATTTTTATCATAGCCATATTATCCTAAGATCGTGCAAAGTATGTACAGTTGTTTTACAGAAGTGTATACTTAATTTACATATAAGTTTACACTTGGGAGGTGTAAATATGTCCAATGAACTATACTACTTAAATGCCATTTTGAAAATGGAGGATGATGCCATTACCATTGTCAATAAAGAAAAGGAAGTGATTTTTTGGAATGAGGCAGCAGTCAGAACATATAACATTACGCAGGAAGAGATACTTCATAAACAGATCACTGATTACTTTTACACCGAAGATCTTGTTGTACTGCAGGTGCTAAAATCCCGGGAAGAAGTATGGAATGAGTACCACCGTCCAAGAGAGGACAAACATGTAGTCATTAATGCAGTGCCGATTTACAATGAAGAAAAGGAACTGGTTGCAGCGGTTTCCATTGAGCGGGACATCACACAGATTGTAAAGTTAAATGCCAATCTGGAGAGTACTTCTGCGGAGTTAAATGAGCTGCGTCAAAAGGTGAACTTAAATAATGAAGAAAATCCATTTGTAAATTTAAGGGGAAAGAGCAGCATCCTGAAACAAACAATTCAAATGGCGAGAAAAGCTGCAAAAACAAATGCAACGACATTAATTCTCGGGGAAAGCGGCACAGGTAAGGAAATCTGCGCCCGTGCCATTCACGACGCAAGCGGCCGCAACGATGGGCCGTTCATTCCGGTTAACTGTGGTGCTATTCCTCAGGCATTATTCGAAAGTGAATTATTTGGTTACGAGGGCGGTACATTTACCGGTGCAGAGAAGAATGGGAAGGCAGGTAAGCTGGAGCTAGCCGATGGGGGGACCCTGTTTCTGGATGAGGTAGGAGAGCTGCCGCTGGAGATGCAGGTTAAACTTCTCCGTGTCCTGCAGGAAGAAACGCTGTATCGGGTTGGTGATTCAAAGGGAAGAAAAATCGATGTTCGTTTTGTTGCTGCGACAAATCAGAATTTAAAACAATTAATGGAGCAAAAACAGTTTCGCTCCGATTTATATTATCGCCTGAATGTAATTCAATTGACAATGCCTCCATTGCGTCACCGAATAGAGGATATTCCGGAATTGACACAAGTATTTTTGAAGCAGTTTGCGTTAAGGTATCAGGTGCCTTTACCGGAAATAGAACAAAATGCAATGGAGCTTTTGCTGGAATATGATTGGCCCGGCAATGTAAGGGAACTTCGTAACTTTATGGAACGGATCATTATTTTGTCGGAAAAACCATTTATTACGAGGAAGGATATGCTGACGTTTTTCCCGAATGCCGGGTGGAAGGAAGAAAGGGCGGCCCTATCTTCAGAAAACCGTTTCCCGCTGCTTCCGGAAGAAAAAGAAAATCTGGAAAGGCAGCAAATAGAAGAAATGCTGAAAAAAACAAACGGCAACAAATCGCTTACAGCCAAAAAGCTTGGCATCTCACGGATGACTCTATATAACAAACTGCGGAAATATGAGTTATAAATGAATTGGACTTCCCCTTGCGTTTGAAGATATAGTTATGAAATGCCAGCAAGCGGATCGGCCGGGGGGCGGAGAAAAGAAAGCGGATTTATCATTCAGTGATGGTTGTTTTTGGACAAACTGTGGTGTGGTCTTCTTATGTTATTGTGATAAATCCATGGAGCCAGAGCTTCCTTATCAAAATAAAACGATGGCATAACTGGGGTTTCAGCAGGGAGCTGCGTTTTTGACAGCTCCTTATTCAGTTATTTTTGTCTGATCCGCTGGGTAAATAAGAAGGCGGATTTTTAATCCAGCCGCGTTTTCGCATAACTGTTTTCAATTTGAAGCCGAATTGCGCCTTTTCTCCCAAAAATGATAACCAAAGCAACCCCATATCGGACCGGATGGACTGGTTCATATTGGTGGCGCACAATGTTGTGTTGGAAACAATTTTAACGGAAATGAAATTTGCTATCTCATAATCGGTCATCTTTACACCAGGCGGGATAGATGCGGAATCGGATTTTGGCTTTGGTTCAGAAGACATGCCCAAAGGGATGCCTTCATTTATCATAAACTTTTCCAGTTTATCTAGTTGGGATTGCCCAAGCTTTTTTGATTCCTGGATGAGCTCTATTAGATCCCTGTCCTTGGTGGTGTTCAATGCAATATCGAGTCCTGGCACTTCCTCATGCAGAGCGGAAAGATACAGCCAGCAGCCAAAAGCTTCTCCAATATGGAGAGGCGGCTTATCTTCGCCATCCACCGTGTTTTTTATAAAATCTGTAATGTTTTCAAAAATATTCGTCACTCGTAACACCTCTAACATACATTTAAGTGCAAGTTCAAAAGGGATGAAAAGGAACGGGAAATCTGAAGTGTCATTTTCACCGGCCGCTTTGAACATCTTCTTTTATATTAATTTCTCCATCCTTTACAATATTATGCCATTCATTAGAGGATATTTTCTTTATAAATAGAAAAATGTCTATTCATTCTGCTCATACTAGTTTATTATAGGTATACGGGAATTTTTAACTAAACGAAGATAGGGAAGATAAAAGAAATGGAATATATGGAAGAAGAAAATGTTTCGCGCCTATATATAGATGGCAAAAAAATAATATTAATAGGAACAGCGCATGTTTCCAAGCATAGTGCTGAAGAAGTGAAGCGGGTGATCGACCTGGAAAAACCGGATGCAGTCTGTGTGGAGCTGGATGAACAGAGGTACCAGTCGATCAAAGATGACAGCCGGTGGAAGAATATGGATATATTCAAGGTCATTAAAGAAAAGAAAGCGACACTTTTATTAATGAACCTGGCTATTTCTTCCTTTCAAAAGCGGATGGCCAAACAATTTGGAATCAGTCCGGGCCAGGAAATGATACAAGGTATTGAATCTGCTGAAGAACATGGTGCTGCTCTCGTATTGGCTGACCGAAATATACAAATTACGTTTTCACGCATTTGGGGCAACCTTGGTATGAAAGGGAAAGCTATTCTGCTGATGCAGGTGGTTGGAAGTATTTTCAGCAAAGAAACCATTTCTGAAGAGGAATTGGAAAAAATGAAGAAGCAGGATACGATTAATTCGGTACTGAATGAGTTTACAGAGCATTTTCCGCGATTAAAAAAACCGTTAATTGATGAGCGTGATCAATATTTAGCCCAAAAAATTAAAAAGGCCCCGGGAGATAAGGTAGTTGCAGTCCTTGGAGCAGCCCATGTCCCAGGGATCAAAGAGGAAATTAGAAAAGAAAACGATTTAAAACGGCTGACGAAAGTTCCGCCGAAATCAAAGTGGCCGAAAGTCATTGGCTGGTCCATACCGGTAGTTATATTGGCGATTATTGCTTATACGTTCTATGCGAATCCATCCGCAGGGCTGCAGCAGGCAATCAGCTGGCTTTTATGGAATGGTTCTTTATCTGCTGTTGGTGCAGCTGTTGCATGGGCGCATCCGCTGGCGATTCTTACTGCCTTCATCGCTGCCCCGTTTACATCATTAAATCCATTGCTGGCTTCAGGCTGGTTTGCAGGAATTGTACAGGCCTATATAAAGAAACCGTATGTCAGTGATTTTGAAAGTTTGTCGGATGATGTGCAGAGTGTAAAAGGTTTTTGGCAAAACAAAGTTACAAGGATTTTGCTTGTTGTTATTTTAGCGAACCTTGGCAGTTCGCTTGGAACATTGGTCGGGGGCGCAGACGTAATTCGGATCTTTATTCAGAATCTGTAAATATGAACTGAAAGACTGCTGATGTGTGATTCAGCAGTCTTTTTGTGTTGTCTGCTTATTTTTGGGGGCGCGGATTTCTGGCTTAAATTTCCATATTATGCTAGTCTGATTCATATTATCCAGTTTTTGAGTGAATTGTTATTGACCTGTTTTGTGGAGAAATCCATGCAATAACTGCAAAAGCCACATGAACCCTCACTTAAAAAAGAGACGTGATTTGTATGACAAAACAAGTAGAATTAGGCAAGTCCTGGTTAAAGGTGAACCCGATTGGTCTGGGAACAAACGCTGTTGGAGGGCATAATCTATATCCCGATACAGACGAAGAAGCAGGAAAAGAACTTGTAAGAACTGCAATCGATCATGGGGTAAACTTTCTTGATACAGCCTATTTATATGGCCAGGGACGTTCAGAGGAACTAATTGGCGAAGTCGTAAAGAGCAGCGGGAAACGAGCCGATTTGGTCATTGCCTCAAAAGTATCCCCGGTATTTACAGACGACGGCATGAAAAATAATAACTCCCCGGATTTTTTGAAACAGGAAGTGGATAAAAGTCTGAAGCGGCTGCAGACAGATTATGTGGATCTTATGTATATCCATTATCCGGATGAAAAAACCCCTGAAGCGGAAGCAGTCGGCTCATTAAAAGAATTGAAGGATGAAGGGAAAATCCGCGCGATTGGTGTCTCCAATTTCTCGCCGGATCAATTAAAGCGGGCGAATCAGGATGGTTATGTTGATGTGTATCAGGGCGAATATAATCTGCTGAACCGGGAAGCGGAAAACACCCTGTTTCCGTATGTTACGGAGCAAAATATTTCGTTTATTCCATTTTTCCCGCTGGCATCCGGCCTTTTGGCAGGAAAATATGATAAAAATGCGCAGTTCAATGATTTCCGGGCAAACTCCCCATACTTCCAGAAAGGTGTCTATGAACAAAACCTGGCAAAGGTAGAGCAGCTTCGGAAAATTGCGAATGGCAAAAATGCATCTGCAGCGCATGTTGTGCTTGCATGGTATTTGACCAGAGATGCGATCGACGCCGTTATTCCTGGTGCCAAACGGGGCCAACAGGTGCTTGATAACCTGAACACGCTGGATGTACAATTAACGGCTCAGGAAGTTCAGGATATTGACCGTATTTTTGAGTAAGTGAATAAAAAAACTGAAGAAAGTGTGCAGACCTTATATGTTTATCAAGGATGCACGCTTTCTGTTTTCTGAAAGTCAAGATGCGGGATAATATGTATGTTTTTTGAAATTAAAGAAAATGTTAAAGAATGATGCTATAATTATTGTTAAGGAAAAGGGTGCTGCAGCTGTTTAAAATAAAGAGAGGAAGATCAAATTGGCTGCGAAGGTTTTATTTAATCCGATATTTGCTTTCATACTCTTTACAGCAGGGATGTGTCTGGGGAGTATGTTCGATCCATTATACGGATTAATTACGATTTTGGGAGGCTGCCTTCTGGGATTTTCTCCATTACGCCGGGAGGTCAGGGCAATGGATAGAAAAACCAAAATATTATTATATACATCGTTAATTTTTCTGCTGTCGCTCATGGCATCTGGGTATGTATTAATCAGCATGTTTTTCCTTTGAGTAAAAATCTCACAAAATATAGCAGAAAGTTGTATGTTTGCAAATTATTTTACTCCCGTCTAAATCCAAGCATCTACACAGTTTACTAATTCATTACTTTTTATAATTCATTGACTGCAGGCCATCCCAGCTGATATTGCATATCGCCGTTTATTTTGTATTTTCTGCTGGTTGCGTAATTTTGTCTGAGTTGAAGATTTAATTGAATGTTCAAGTTTCAATTATCATGAAAAATCCATATAACGCTCATCTTAACACCTTCCATTGTGAATATATGGGAATTTGCAGTATTATGGCTCTGCGGATTTGTACCCAGGAAGCTTGTCTTCTGCATTTTTTTCAAAAATTTCTTCTATAATAAACCTTAAAATATTTGCTGCGTTTTCTCCGCTGTGCTGTTTTACCACCTCTTGCTTATAAATGACTCGGCTTTCTTCTTTTATCCCGCAAAGTTGTGTTTCTATACTGTCAAACTCTGGAGAAAACGATTCTTGCGTAAAAGAATTCTCATAGCATTACAGTTCCGGTGCTGCCTGCTCTGCGGGATTTCACATCGCAGCAGACCCGGGTTGTATATTAAATGCCCGCTCCGCCTTAAAAGACGGGATTGTACTAAATCACGCCTTCCGTAAGACTTGTTCCGCTGTCCTATTATGCATTTGTCATACCTATTTTGCATATGATGGATAGAAACCGCGATCAGATGGAGGGTATGACATGGATATTTTAGAAAAAGTAAAGAGTCACCGTGAAGAAGAAAAGCGACTGAAGTGGGAAGGATCGTTCGCGGATTATTTAGAGATTGTCAAAGAAAGACCGGAAGTTGCCCAGACTGCGCATTCCCGGGTTTACAATATGATAAAAAGCTCAGGACTGACCGAGCGGGACGGGAAAAAGATGTATCACTTCTTTGGCGAAGAGATTTTCGGGCTGGAGGAAGCAATTGAAAAGCTGGTGGAGGAATATTTTCATCCCGCAGCAAAACGCCTGGACGTAAGGAAACGGATTTTACTGTTAATGGGTCCGGTGAGCGGTGGAAAGTCCACGATTGTGACGATGCTGAAGCGTGGCCTTGAACAATACTCGAGGACAGATGAAGGAGCAGTCTATGCGATCAAGGGCTGTCCGATGCATGAAGATCCGCTTCATCTCATTCCGGCTCATCTCCGGGCTGATTTTTATCAGGAATACGGCATTCGTATTGAAGGAAACCTTTCCCCGCTAAATACAATGCGGCTGGAGAAGGAGTATGGAGGCAAGATTGAAGATATGCCTGTGGAACGCATTTTTTTCAATGAAGATAAGCGGGTGGGGATCGGAACGTTTAGTCCGTCTGATCCAAAATCACAGGATATTGCCGATTTGACAGGGAGTATAGACTTTTCCACGATCAGTGAATTCGGCTCGGAATCAGATCCGCGTGCTTACCGGTTTGATGGAGAGCTGAATAAAGCAAACCGGGGGATGATGGAATTTCAAGAGATGCTGAAGTGCGATGAGAAATTTCTCTGGCACTTGCTTTCACTCACGCAGGAAGGCAATTTTAAAGCCGGTAGGTTTGCGCTCATCAGTGCAGATGAATTAATCGTGGCGCATTCAAACGAAGCAGAGTATCGTTCTTTTATTGCCAATAAAAAGAACGAGGCACTGCATTCACGGATTATTGTCATGCCGATACCATATAATTTGAAGGTAAGTGAGGAAGAGCGGATCTACAGAAAAATGATTAATGAAAGTGATATGGCAGATGTGCATATTGCTCCTCATGCATTAAGGGTGGCTGCTATTTTTTCCATTTTAACGAGACTGAAAGATTCCAAAAAGCAGGGGATCGATCTCGTAAAAAAAATGCGCCTGTATGACGGCGAAAGTGTGGAAGGGTTTAATCAGCTTGATATTGATGAATTAAGAAAGGAATTTCCCGTGGAAGGAATGGAAGGAATCGACCCGCGGTATGTCATCAACCGTATATCTTCTGCCATTATTCGTAAAGACGTCAAGTCGATTAATGCACTGGATGTGCTGCGTTCCTTAAAGGAAGGGCTGGATCAGCATCCTTCCATCACGGATGAGGATAAAGAAAATTATATGAACTATATTTCCGTAGCCCGGAAAGAGTACGACGAAATTGCCAAAAAAGAAGTGCAAAAAGCATTCGTTTATTCCTATGAAGAGTCTGCCAGAACATTAATGGATAATTACCTGGATAATGTGGAGGCATTTTGCAATAAAAATAAACTGAAGGACCCGCTGACAGGGGAAGAAATGAATCCGGATGAAAAGTTGATGCGCTCCATTGAAGAACAGATAGGAATTTCGGAAAATGCAAAACGGGCATTCAGGGAAGAAATTCTTATCCGTATTTCTGCTTATGCAAGAAAAGGAAAGCGGTTTGAATATAGTTCACATGAAAGATTAAGAGAAGCTATTCAGAAAAAACTGTTTGCCGACCTGAAAGATGTCGTCAAAATCACTACCTCCTCCAAAACACCGGATGAGTCACAGCTGAAAAAGATCAATGAAGTTATTGCCAGACTGGTAGATGAATATGGTTATAATTCTGTATCGGCGAATGAATTGCTGCGGTACGTTGGAAGTTTGCTGAATAGGTAAAAATATTATGGGACAGGGAGGAAAATTCCCGGTCCCCTTTTCCTGGCACGTTAATTAACTTTAAAATTTCAGCTGGGAATGCCAATTTTGGGCGACTAAAATTTTTCTATAAAACGATCGTACACGTTTCTATAGAGAATGCGGGGCGGTTCTCTCCTATTTTAACAATGCTGTCCTGCTCAATTAAAACTGCTGACCCCTTCATTGCCTGCACCTTCCCCCGAGGTTTTATTTTTGTCACCTAAATTATAAATCAGATCTTCTATGGTATTTATTTTATTGCGGTATAATTCACAAACAGTTTATATTAAGTTAAATAGTTTTTTTAACATTGAAAAACGACAAATTCTATCTTTAAGCTTTAACCCATTCAGCTTTTTGGTTTCCATTATTTCTTCGGCAGCATATTAAGGCTTCACCAAAAATAGTGATCCTTCCTTTGCATAACCAAGCTTTTGATAGTATTCATCTACATCAGATAAAACGAGTACCGTATAATCGGGATACGCTTCACAGACGCATTCCATTAACTGTCGTCCTATCCCTTTTCCGCGGGAGTTTTTATCAACGAGGAGGTCACATACATAAATATAGAATTCTCCATCTATAATGGAACGGGAAAAGCCGCATAATACATCATTTTCAAAAGCCACATAGACAACGGAACTTTCCAAAGTTCGCTTGAATTTTTGTATACCCTCTTCTCTAGTAAATTCTTCCCATTCTTCTCCTTCCGCTGACAATAACTGAAAAAGTGCTTCCTCATCACTTTGCTTGTATTTGCGAATGTGCATTTCATCGTACCTCCCTTAATTACATGATATGAAGAACTGCCTGCGTATCCATATTTTATCATACTATTATTTATCATTTATTAGCTTTATTATTTTCCTTGTCAAAATAGGCTGTATTTTCCCTTTATTCTTTCAGAAAAGTGCAATAGCAGTCCCTTTGCTGCATATAATAGAGAAAGGTGGCTGAGCAGTGTATAGCAGCAGATTTTCCTTTTATCTGCTGCCCGGCTTTTAAAAACACCTTTGTGAATTCGCAGATAGTTATAGAGGAGGATAAGTATGAAGGGGAAAAAGGGAAATTTTATAGTCTCCCAGGAAAACTGGACCCTCCATCGTAAAGGATATCAAGATCAGAAGAGGCATATGGATAAAGTGAAAGAGGCGATTCACAGGAACCTGCCGGATTTAGTCAGTGAGGAAAATATCATCATGTCTAATGGCCGGGATGTTATTAAGATTCCGATCCGCTCCCTGGATGAATATAAAATCCGTTACAATTACGATAAGTCCAAGCATGTAGGACAGGGAGAGGGAGACAGTCAGATTGGAGATGTCGTCGCCCGGGCACCCGAGAAAGGAAAGCCGGGAGATGGCCGGGGGAAAAAAGCCGGCGACCAGCCCGGTCAGGATTATTATGAAGCGGAAGTGTCGCTGGAAGAATTGGAAGAAGCGTTTTTTTCGGAAATGGAGCTGCCCAATCTGGAGCAAAAAGAACAAGCGGAAGTAACAACTGAAAAAATAGAATTTAATGATGTGCGTAAAAAAGGACTTATGGGAAATATTGATAAAAAAAGAACGATATTAACCGCGATTAAACGTAATGCAAGAGAAGGTAAAACAGGCATTCATCCGATTTATAATGATGACCTCCGGTTTAAAACATGGAATGAGGAGGTCAAGCCGGAATCCAAAGCAGTGGTGCTTGCCATGATGGATACAAGTGCCTCCATGGGGATGTTCGAAAAATATATTGCAAGAAGTTTCTTTTTCTGGATGACCCGGTTTCTCCGCTCCAAATATGAATCGGTGGAAATAGAGTTTATTGCCCACCATACTGAAGCTAAAGTGGTGTCAGAGGAAGCATTTTTCTCAAGGGGGGAAAGCGGCGGAACACTTTGTTCATCCGCATACAAAAAAGCATTGGAACTCATTGATAAAAAATATCATCCTTCACGCTATAACATTTATCCCTTTCACTTTTCGGATGGGGAAAACATCACTTCCGACAATCCGAAATGTATAGATCTGGTCCATGAAATCATGGAGTTATCAAACATGTTTGGCTATGGCGAAGTAAATGGGTTCAGCAGGAAATCAACATTAATGCGGGCATTTGAAACGATAGAGTCTCCCAAATTCCGCCATTATATTATCAAAGAAAAAAATGAAGTATATCATGCATTGAAAAACTTTTTCAGAAAAGAGGCTGCAGCGGTATAATAAGGGGAATAGGTGTTTACAAATTTTGAATGATGGGTGCACTTATACAGCATTCATTTTGAAATGAAGGCCATCGTGTACAGGAGTACAATTGTTCCTGTATCAGCGGTGGCCTTTAATCTCCGTCCACCTCAATTGTATATATAGCCCGGTCGGTAATGAGCGCAAAACGAGTACCGTCAAATTGATATAACGATGAATCCTCCAGCGGTATTTCGTATAAGGATGATGGCAAAGGCTGCTTTTCCTCCCGTTCATTTTCAATTAATCCTGTACCATTTAACTGCAGTGCATGTTTAGGCACATAATCATCTATTCTTCTCGTATTGGTTTCATAGGAGACATTCGATAGCTCCATTACCGTTTCATCATAATCATCCAGCTCCTGCTTGGCTATTTTTACCGTTTTCCCATTCCACTGTTTGATTAAATTATTAAATTCCTCGATTGATAAATATTGTTCACGCACAAAACATCCCTCCTGTAATTTAACCTGCCCGGAAAAAGGGGAAAACATACCGCCCCGGATCAGGTAATAAATCCATGTTTGATTCATAGGTTATAGAAAGTATTTGCATTTCTGTGATGAAATTTTAATTATATAGAGGGAGGTTTTTCATTGAGTGAGACGAAGGAGCTTTACCGTGCCATTGATGAAATAACGGAAATTGCCTCGGGGCTGGGACTTGATTTTTATCCGATGCGGTACGAAATCTGCCCTGCGGATATTATTTATACATTTGGTGCTTATGGTATGCCAACAAGATTTTCCCATTGGAGTTTTGGAAAACAGTTTCATAAAATGAAGCTGCAATACGATTTGGGTCTCAGCCAGATATATGAACTTGTCATTAATTCAGATCCTTGCTACGCATTTTTGCTGGATACGAACAGTCTGATTCAAAATAAGCTGATTGTGGCACACGTGCTTGCCCACTGTGATTTTTTCAAAAATAATGTTCGTTTCTCCAACACGAGAAGGGACATGGTGGAAAGCATGACGGCAACAGCAGAGCGCATCAGTTATTATGAAATGATACACGGGAAGAAGGAGGTTGAAAGCTTCCTTGATGCTGTGCTGGCCATACAGGAACACATTGATCCGTCCATCGTTCGGCCCAAATTGCCATCCTATGATATAGAAGCGGAGGAGGAAGAGCCAACTTCCCAGGCAAAAGGACCATATGATGATTTATGGGATTTGGATGAAAAGCCGCCAGAGCCAAGGCGGACAAAAAAACGAAAAAAGTTCCCTCCAAAGCCGGAGAAGGACCTCCTTCTGTTCATAGAAGAGTACAGCAGAGAACTGGAAAATTGGCAGCGGGATATTATTACGATGATGCGCGAGGAAATGCAATACTTTTGGCCGCAGCTGGAAACGAAAATCATGAATGAAGGCTGGGCAACCTACTGGCACCAGCGGATATTAAGGGAAATGGATTTAACTTCTGAAGAAACGATAGAGTATGCCACATTAAACGCCGGCGTGATTCAGCCTTCCAAACAGCAAATGAATCCCTACTATTTGGGTTTGAAGATGTTTGAGGATATTGAGAAGCGTTACAATAATCCGACGGAAAAAATGAAGGAACTTGGCATCCGACCTGGATCGGGCAGAAAAAAAATGTTTGAAGTGAGGGAAATTGAGTCAGATATTTCCTTTATCCGCAACTATTTGACGAAAGAATTTGTGCAGAAAGAGGATATGTATTTATTTGAGAGAAAAGGCAGCACGTATCAAATTACGGACAAAGAATTTGAGAATGTTCGTGATGAACTTGTTTCCATGAGAATTAATGGCGGATTTCCTTATATTACGGTGGAAAATGGAGATTACCTGCGCAATGGTGAGCTTTATTTAGTGCACAGCTATGAAGGAACAGAGCTGGATATCAATTATCTGGAACATGTACTCCCATATATTTATCAGCTATGGGGGAGAAATGTTTACATGGAAACGTATGTGGATGAGAAGAAGGTTGTTTATTCGTATGATGGCAAGAAGGTGTATCGGAGGCAGATGTAAATACAATGGAATTGGAATAAACTTTTTCCCTTTTGGATTGTGCATTGTCCAAAAGGGTTTTTGCAGGTATAATAAATTTTAGAATTATTCCGTTAATTGGCTGTGAAATGATAAGAATTAAAAGGAAGAGTGTATGAAGTATTTGATTAAAAATAAATATGAGGAAGGTTTTGAAAAAATGCCACATGCTAAAACAGTGCTATTAAATCAATTATTGGCAAATGCGAATGACCGAAGCTGGTATCTTTCTTTTCAAGAGTCTGTAGAAGGAGTTACTGAAGAAGAAGCGATTTGGAAACCGGACCCGGAAAGTCATAGTATTGCAGAAATAGTACAACATCTCATTCATTGGAATAAAATTTGGCAAACAAGATATGAAATGTCCGATTTTGATGCTGCGAACACATGGGAAGACAACGCAAAAACTTTTCATATTACGCAAGATATTCAATTTACAGATCTAAAAAAAGAATTGCTGGATATCCTTTTGAATTGGCAGACCTTGATTACAGACGAACAAAGCTTAAACGAAAAAGTTCAAGGTTTTCCCGTGGAAGCTGAATGGTGGGCATTGATTGGAAATGCAGCCACACACAATGCATACCATATTGGTCAAATTGTGTATTTAAGGAAAATGACAAAATAAACGCTATATAACATCCAGGCGTCTTTATTTTCCAAATCAAATTGTATTGACTATCAGCTTCAGATTTACTTAACACACAATATCTGATGCCTGGCAAAGGGAAAATGTGCAAATGGAGGGATCATGGTGGGAGATGAGAAGCTGATGGAAAGGGCTGTGGAAATTGCACAAAAAAGTGCAATGAACGATGGCGGCCCTTTTGGAGCGGTTATAGTAAAAGACGGGGAGATCATTGGAGTTGGCCGCAATGAAGTAACAGCAGCAAACGACCCTACTGCCCATGCTGAAATTCAGGCTATTCGCAATGCATGCCAGTCATTAAAAAGCTTTCAATTAACAGGATGTGATATTTATACGAGCTGTGAACCATGTCCCATGTGCCTCAGTGCAATTTATTGGGCCAGACCGAGGGCAGTGTACTATGCAGCTACAAAAACAGAGGCAGCTGAAGTCGGCTTTGATGATCAATTTATATATGAACAAATCGCGCTTCCTTTTGAGAGCCGCAGCATTAAAATGACCCAGATTTGCCCGGATAACTATGATCAGCCATTCCAAACCTGGAAAACATCCGCTCATAAAACGGAATATTAAAGAAAGGAAATATGACAGAGGAAATAAAAAAGGCATGTATCGTGGGAATTTTTAGTTAAATGTAACAATTTGATTAAAAATGGAAAAAGATATAGACATATAATAAAAACATGATAAAATTTCATTAAGAAGACTGAGGTGACAGAATATGAAGCTTTTGATGCGAAAAATAGCCGTAATGATGGTTGCAATCATGACCTTTGGCTTTTATGTGCCGCCGGGTTTGCATACGGATGTGGAGGCAGAGGATAATAAAAATGAACTTTCCCATTCCGATGTAAATACAGAAACAGAAACTGCCTCTGTTTTAGAGGTTCTGGAAGTCCATGATCCGGAAGTAACAGCGCGTGAAGAAGATCCGCTTTTTCTCCTGACAGATCAGGCTAAAGAGCAGACCCTCATGAAACTGGGCCCAAGAATCACCAGTCAGCTTGATGAAAATTTTATGGATACTATTTTACTTAACATAGAAGATACATTGGAAAGTCTTATTGCGGAAATGCCGGAGGAAGAATATGCTTACTTAAATATAACGGAATCCCCTGCAGATGGATTTGGAGAGAAGATTTTTCATATTTACAATGCGCGGACAAATGAAGACCTCATCCGTTTTCATGTACGCCGGGATCACCGCCCGTGGGAAGGATACTGGTTTAATTTTCATTACCATATAAATGACGATAATTTTGAAGGTCATCATGAGATTGGGGAAATATTCTGGGATAAAAATATGCCGCCGAAGTGGATGGCGTAAAAATGCCGTGCAGCGTACAAACGCTGCATGGCATTTTTTTGTAGAAATCATTCTCGCATGGGATGGAAGATATGCCGGTTAGCAGGTTTGGGATTGCCGGGTGGCTTTTCTATTTGAGGCAAGTATTAGGGAAATGGGCAATTTCAGTTATGAGCTGATTATTTGATCGACTTCTTCCAGCACCTCACCAATTTGCCTTCCATTAATAATCAGATCTGCATACGCGTCGAGTTCTGTCTTCTCCCGGTTAATAATTACCAGCCTGGCACCGTTTTCTTTGGCAATCAGCGGAAACTGATTGGCCGGTGTCACGGTCAAAGACGAACCGAGCACAATGAATAAATCGCATTTTCCCGTCTCTTCCAAAGCAAAGCGGAAAGCTTCTTCCGGCAAAGACTCGCCAAATAATACGACAGACGGCCGTAAAGTGCCCCCGCATACACATTCGTACCTTTCTTCCATATATGATTCCTTGCCATATACCTTTCCGCAGTTTTGGCAGTGCAGTTCCTGTAATGTGCCATGCAATTGGGCAACATTTTTTGACCCTGCTTCCTGGTGAAAGCCGTCCACGTTTTGCGTAATGATGGATTTGATTTTCCCTTTCTTCCCCCATTTTGCCAGGATCTCATGGCCTTTATGTGGTTTATAATCGGTAATTGCGGCTACTCGGGTGCGATAAAACTGAATAAATTCATCCACATGCTTATTTAAAGCTTCTGTTGATGCCAGTCTCGTCGGATCCAAATTGTTCCATAACCCATTATTTTTAGAACGGAAGTCGGGCAATCCACTTTCGGTAGACATTCCTGCACCGGTAAAAACAACTGTGTAATGAGAAGTTTGCAGCCATTCGCTGAGCATTTTTCTTCCTCCTGAAATTCATTTTTCTGTGTTCGTGTCCCTATTTATGCAAGTTTTGCATAGTATAAATAGAGCTATTGCAATAAGGGGTGTAATTATGGGGTTATATATTAATCATAACAGCCATCAAGGCATTTTTAAAAATAAAGAGGATATTTCTGCACCGAATCAAGGTTTTTTTATACGAAATCATATGGAAGAAATGATAAAGGCACAGGAAAAAGTGAATGCATCGATGGAAAAAGCGATTGCAAATATGAATGCATATCAAAAACAGCAGGACGGGATCCAGCAAGGAAAATGGTTAGAAATGCAGGAGCATTTACAGCGTCTCCTCGATATGAATACAAAACATGAGCAAGTGGAAGGGCATGTAATGAAACAGCTACTCATGTTAGATGAAAAAAACGAATTGCTATCAAATATGATAAAGGAAAATACTTCTGATGAGAATAACAAAATGAAGCAAATGCATGCGTCACAGCAGGAAATACTAAGTAAGCTGAAAGGGTACGAAACAGAAGCTCAAAGACTGATTGGAAAAATAGACGAACAGGCACTGCTGCACCAACAGCTGGCGAAAAGGGTTAGCGAACAGGAGAACAGCCAGGGCGAAATGCTGGACCGAATGGAAAACCAGGAAGCACTCACACAGAAAATGCTCCGGCAATTCGATCATTTCCGTTCCTCGCTGTTTGAGCGAACAGCCTTTCTTGCTGAAAAAATTGAGGAAAGCGCCAAATTCACTTCTGCTTACATGACAAAATTACTATCCGGAAAAGATCAGTCATCAGAATTATTTAAGCAGTGAAGCAGTCGTCCCGAAATGTGGATATGATGCACGCTTCCGGGATCAGAGAGAGAGTACGCGATTATGCCGGGAAATCAAAATGAAGTACCATAGAGCGTATCCTTGGTACTTCATATCACAGAAGTGATCATAAACCGATACTGTAATATATCACTTTCTTGAAAACTAAAAATAACATACGGCAAAGAGATTCTAAGAGATGCCATTCTATAGACTGTGCTGCCAGCCCTCGGGAATATCGAAAAGCGCTGCCGAAATCAAAACTGAAGGTCCCATTTTAAGAAAAAGTAAGTTTGTTCCTTTACGTATCCAATTCTCCGTTGTTCCGCACTGTTGCTTACACCGCCCATGTAATAACCGGAGTTTCTCCGGCTGATTACATTAAGGACTATCTCAGCCCATCAGCGTAAGGACGGGGAATCTGTCTCTCTGTCTGCTAATTTGGATATTCATTGGGGTTCACTTCATATAATCCATTTAATTCCACCGTCTGTTCATCATCCATTTGGTCCAGCGGGAATACGGTAGCCATATCTTTTTCGGCATGAACTTCCTGAATATAAACTGGGATCCCGCGATAGGAGACTTGAATCATTTCGATGGCATCCACTATTTCCTGAGCCCGTTGTTTTTCCATTAGGCATTCCCTCTTTTCGTTTCCAGCAGGTTTTCCAGCTGCACATCAAATTCGTTTTCCGGCTGGTCCAGCGGAAAAATACGTGCTGAATTTGATTGTTCATGTACATGCTGGATGTAAACTTGCTGTCCGTTATACGTTACCTGCTTCATATCGGGTGATTGGGCAATTTCTTCTGCGCGATGTCTGTCCAATCCGGACGCCTCCTTTATTACCTTAATGCCGTTTGTTTGGCAGTTTTTTTGCAGGGTCATTATGTCCCTGACGTTCTTTATTTTGTTTGTCTTTTCGCTTATTTTCTTTAAATTCCTGAACGAATTCTCTTGTATTATCCATGAAAACCCTCCTTTACAGGCAGCGTGCCCCAATTAAATTTGCATTAATGTAACAGCGTACCTGTTTCTATAATTTATCCAAAATGATATAAAACATGTATGAAAATCCTTTTTCCTTTCATCTGCAAATTACTTTTATAATTTACGCAATTCCTTTATGATAAAGCTAATATACCTATAAATATAGGGGAGAAGCTGAAGCAGTGGATCTCTTCCCAATCAGGAGGAAGTAAAGCGTGACTATCGCAATCATTGCATTACTGTTTGTGTCATTATTTTTTTCGGGCAGTGAAACAGCTCTGACAGCAACAAATAAAATGAAGCTGGAAACAAGAGCAAGGAATAAGGATAAAAAATCGAAAAAGCTGTTAAACCTTGTTTCCAAACCGGAACAGTTTATTACATCCATTCTTATCGGAAATAATATTGCAAACATTTTACTCCCAACATTGGTAACAATGGTTGCCATTGACTATGGATGGAATGTTGCGGTGGCATCGGCAATATTAACGATAGTAATTATTGTGTTTGCCGAGGTAATCCCAAAATCTATTGCAGCAGCATTCCCTGATCGGATTGCTTATGTGATATATCCGGTTATTCGATTTGTTATTCTGATTTTAAAACCGATTACATTTTTACTGAATGTGATTACTAACTTCATTGTTCGTGTTCTCTCCAAAGGCGAGCAGACAGAGGCTTCTGTTTCCCGGGATGAAATCCGGGCGATGGTTGATATTGCAAGAACAGAGGGGATTTTTAAGAAAGAAGAATCTCACCGGATTAAAGGAGTATTGGAATTTCAGGACTTAAATGTAAAAGATGCATTGAAAACCCCCCGTGTAGATATTATGGGCTTGCCGCAAACTGCGGACTTTGAAGAAGTGCGCAATATTGCCATCGAGAATCCATTTACAAGATATCCTATCTATGACGAAAATATTGATACCATTGTTGGTGTGTTTCATTCGAAATACTTGCTTTCCTGGTCGATAGAACCGGAAAGAACACTGGAAAGCTATAGTGACATGGATCCGCTCATCGTTTTTGAGTTTCATTCGATTGAGTGGGTGTTCCGCAAAATGATGCAGGAGAAAAAACATATGGCAATTGTACTGGATGAATATGGAGGTACAGAGGGTATCATCACACATGAGGATATCATTGAAGCACTTCTGGGTCTGGAAATAGAAGATGAAATGGACGATGCAAATGAAGCACTGGTGGAAAATGTAACAGATACGGAAATAATCTGCCATGGAAAAATACCGCTTAACCGGTTGAATACAATTTTCCACACACAGATCCCTGAAGAGGAGGATGTGCTCAGCGGCTATTTGCTGAAGGAATTTAACTATTTTCCCGAGGAAGGGGAAACAATTAAAAAAGATGGTCTTGTTTTCACCATATTGAATACAGAAGAAAGAACGTTAAGCCGAGTGCAAATTAAGAAAGAGGAGAAAACAATCTCAGCCGATTAGCGGCAGGAGATATGACAGGAGGAATTAAATGGGGTTAATTGCCAAGCAGCCTTATGTAAAAGTGGAACGGAAAATGAGCAGTATTGAGCAATGGGATGAAGAAGAAGAGCGGATGATCTACCTGTACGATGAAAAAGTAGTTACGAAGCGCAGGGAATTTCCAATTAAGGACGTACTTGATGTGTCATACAAAGAAGTAGCGGGCAAAGGCGGCATTCTTTACTTGCATACATTAAAAGGCGTATTTCCCTATACAGTGAAAGCATCACCAAAGCCTTTTATTGATGCATTTAAAACCCAAATTAAGGAGAAGGGGAAAAGTCTATAAAAAAATGACATGGTGTCACAAAAAACTGTTGACATACGACACAGTGTCATTTATCATTTAAGTATGACATTATGTCATTTGCAGTAAGTAATGGAGGTCAGCAATGCCAAAGCAAACGTTTTTTAACTTACCCGAGGATAAGAAGACAATCCTGCTTGATGCAGTGGAAAAGGAGTTTTCCAGGGTTCCGCTGTTCGAGGCATCCGTCGCAAACATGGTACAGGATGCAGGGATTCCAAGGGGGAGTTTTTATCAATACTTTGACAACAAAGAAGATGCTTTTTTTATTTGTTAAAAGAGCATACAAAACAACGGCAGGAACACTTTACTTTGCTCTTGAAGCAGCATGGCGGGGACTTGTTTAAAGCCATGGCGGGGATGTTTCAAGATATAATTTCCGATGCCCCTGATAAAAAGAATCTGCCCTTTTTGAAGAATGCCCTTCTAAATATGACACATAAAGTGGAACACACTTTTGCGGGCATGTTCAGCAGCAGCATGATGGATGATTCGCTGGATAAGATCAGCCCATTAATTAATAAAAAATACTTGAATATCTCCGAAGATAAGGAGTTATTCTATGTTATGCAAATCCTTACCTCCGTTACCATTCGTAATTTCATCGAGAAGTTTTCCAGGGATTTAACCGATGAGGAAGCAATAAATAACTATACATCTGAACTGACGCTGTTGAAATATGGGCTGTACCGAAAGACAGAAGAGTAAAGTTTAGAGAATAGAAGAGGTGGTTATTTCTCCGCTTTTTTAAAAAAGAAGTATGTGAAAAAAGTACAATGAAAATGAAAGAGACGAGGTATGATACATGACAGTAACGTTATATGGAACCCCATGCTCATCGACAAGGAAAGCCAAAGATTGGCTGGATAATCACGGAATCAGTTTTGTGGAAAGAAATATCCTGAGGCAGCCGTTAACCATTGGAGAGCTTCATTCCATTCTTCGGATGACTTTGGAAGGGACGGATGAAATTATCGCAACACGATCCAAAGTGTATAAGGATCTTAATATGGATCTGGACTCACTTCCGCTTAAGGAACTACTCAACATTATACAACAACACCCCAGTCTTATGCGCAGTCCCATTATTATTGATGAAAAGCGTATTCAGGTAGGTTATCATGAAGATGATATCCGCCAATTCGTTCCAAGAAAAACGCGGAAACATCAGTTTCTTCAGTGGCAGCTGAATAATGTTCAAATTGCCAAAGGGTAGGCATTCATAGAAGTGCTGCTCAGGTTAAGGCCTGCCGGGAGCAGGTCTTTTTAACAAATCGTAACTTACTTTTTATAACTATATGATAAAAAATAATCAATTTCTATTGCAAATTATATTTCAAGGTGTTAGAATAAATATTGTTTAAATAGATATGAATTCAAAAATAATGAATTCATTATAAATATAACGCCAGGAGGAATTTTCATATGTTAAAGATAGGAATTGTTTTAGGAAGTGTACGTCAAGGCCGCAACGGGGAAGCTGTTGCAAACTGGATGTATGATTTTGCAACAAAACGCAATGATCAGGACGTATCCTATGAGCTCGTCGACCTTGCTGATTATAAATTACCAATGCTGGGAGAGGCATTGCCGGAGGATGAACAGTCAAAAGCAGAGCAAATCATTCAGGCATGGTCAGAGAAAATGAACAGTTTTGACGGCTATATTTTTATAGCGCCGGAATACAATCACGCAGTCGGCGGTGCACTGAAAAACGCACTTGACCACTTAAAACCGGAAGTTGCCAATAAAGCAGCAGGCTTCGTAGGCTATGGCAGCCTTGGCGGTACACGTGCCCATGAAAATCTTCGTTTGATTTTTGGGGAACTTCAGGTTGCGGATGTGCAAACAGCAGTGACATTCTCACTGATGACAGACTTTGTTGATTTTACCGAGTTCAAACCTGCTGATTATCATGCAGCAAATGCAAATGGCATGCTGGACCAGGTAATTGCCTGGAGCCAGGCATTGAAAACAGTAAGAAAAGAGAAAGTAACTAACTAAAATCAGAGTGAATAAAAAAAGATGCGGTGTCAGGGGGATAAACGCTCCTGACACCGCATCTTTTTTTACTCAAATACTGTAACGGATAAAGTCCATCGTTTTGGGGAGCTTGAAACCTTAAATTAATTACCATCTATGTCCTGCCGGCAGTTATTTCCCCGTTATGCATATTGACGGTTGAGGAAATGCTGTACCACCGTCACAAATGCTTAGGCCTCCAATCATCTTCTCATCTTCCATTAAATGCAATTCACCATTGCAAATTCCGAAAATTTATTATATAGTATATTCAACAAGGTTGAATAGTGATAAACGTCATTGAATATAATTGTTATAAGGTAGAACAAAAAGGGAATAAGAAATGGGAAGCAAGTTATTGGTGCGGAAAATAAATAGATGACATTTCTGTAACAAAAGTGCTGAAAGCGCATTCAATATAATAGGAGATGTTGCTGAAGCGGTGGTTCGCAATAAAACTCCGGGGAGGGATAACTATGGGACGTTGGCCGGAATTTGTTCAAATTAAAGAAGTTGGCCCAAGGGATGGTTTGCAGAATGAGAAGAAGCGGATTTCAACAGCAGACAAAGTAAATTGGATTAATATGCTTTCTGAGTCCGGTGTGAGAGAAATTGAATACTCTTCTTTTGTTCATCCGAAATGGATACCGCAGCTTGCTGATGCCCATGAAGCAGGAAGAAAAATCAAACGGAATCCCGAAGTGCGTTATTCTGCGCTCGTGCCTAATATGAAGGGGCTTGAACTGGCTTTGGAAACCGGTATTGACGGGGCTTCCGTATTTATGTCGGCAAGTGAGGCGCACAATAAAAAGAATATAAACAAGTCCATTGATGATACATTTCCGGTTTTGGGCGAAGTGATCCGGGAAGCAAAGAAAGCAGGAAAGCATGTCACCGGCTATGTATCGACTGTCTTTGATTGTCCGTATGAAGGAAGGATTTCACCTGATGCAGTCATTCGCGTAAGTGACCAGCTGCTGGAATGCGGTGTAGATGACCTGTCATTCGGAGATACGATCGGTACTGCTGTCCCTTCACAGGTGGAAGAGCTGCTTGAAGCTGTGGTGAATCGTTATTCCAAAGACCGGATCATCATGCATTTTCATGATACTAGAGGCATGGCAATTGCCAATATCATGACGTCCATGGCATACGGTATCACAAGGTTTGACAGTGCTGTCGGCGGACTTGGCGGATGCCCGTACGCTCCCGGTGCCGCAGGAAACGTGGCTACCAACGACATTTTATACCTTATGCACGGCCTTGGAATAAAAACAGGAATATGTGAGAAAAAACTTCAGGAAGCAGCACTTTATATTCAAAATAAACTGGGAAAAGATTTGCCGAGTAAATCAGTTGCATATGCTGCAGCACAGCAATAATAAAGAATACTATTAAAATATGGATTAATGTGAACAACTCCTGGAAACGCTCGATTTTAATTTAATGTATGGGTTTACAATAAAAAAATAATTATGTATAATAAATTCAAAGTTAATAAATAAGCTAATGAGTAGATGAGGAATAGCTTTTTTACAGAGTGATGGAAATCAATCTGTAATTGAGCTATTTTTTTTATTGCTCTCAATACTATCTATTTTCTGATCCAACGTATAATGAAAGGGTTCTCTTTACTTATTGGAAAAAGGGAGGGTTAGGTCAAAGCTATGAGAGGTGAATGAATTAAAAGTAAATTTTTAAAGAGGCTGAGACAGAACTCTGAGTAGACATTGAAAAGACGAACAATCTACCATATTAGCTCCGGAAATATACGTAGACTCCAGCGGGAGCAAAGGCATCGGTAGACCCCGCAGTGCATCAGCACGAGGAGGCTTACCGATGCCCGCGGCAAAGCAGACAACGAGAGAACGACCAAAAGGAGTTTGAACGGATGTCGCACTTGTGCCAATGGTGAAAGCGTAGTATATTTCCGGAGAGCGGGTTCTAAGCTTAGTGTATAAGGATGTTCGGGTTCTTGTTTACTAAAATTTTTTTCCCAGCCCTCTATAGCGGTGCCAGTATGGGGATTAAAATTGGAACAGGATTTGGCAGTGCGTTTATAGGTTGGGGATTAGCCCTTGGAGGATATGTAGGTGGACAAGCAGTCCAAGCTGACAGTGCGTTATTTACGATAAACGTGCTATTCATTCACCTTCCTATCATTTTAAGTATCTTAATGATCATCCTTTTATTCCTGTTTAAATTGGATAAGCAATATCCTCAAATACTAAGAGAGTTGAAAGAGAGAAATGCAAGTGTATAAAGGGGGAGGTGAAAAAGTGGGAAATAAGTACATCCTTGCCATTGATCAAGGAACGACAAGTTCGCGGGCAATATTGTTTGACGGTGAAGGGGAAGTTGTTCACACGGTACAAAGGGAGTTTACCCAGCATTTCCCCAAGCCCGGATGGGTTGAACATGATGCAAATGAGATTTGGGGCTCTGTTCTTGCTGTCATTGCCGGTTTATTTACCGAAGTGGAGATTAGCCCTGAAGAAATTGCAGGGATTGGGATTACAAATCAGCGGGAAACAACGGTCGTGTGGGATAAGCATACTGGCCGTCCAATTTATCATGCTATTGTATGGCAATCCCGGCAAACGGCTTCGATTTGTGAACAACTGCGTGAAGAGGGGCATAATGAAACATTTAAGAAGAAAACGGGTCTTTTGCTTGATCCATATTTCTCTGGCACAAAAGTGAAGTGGATTCTTGATAACGTAGAAGGCGCCCGCGAAAAAGCAGAAAACGGTGACCTATTGTTCGGAACCATTGATACATGGCTGATTTGGAAACTAAGCGGCGGTGCGGCACATGTAACGGACTATACGAATGCCGGACGCACGCTGATGTTTAACATCCACAACCTGGAATGGGACGAGGAACTGCTCGATATTTTAGGCGTTCCGAAACAGATGTTGCCTGAGGTAAAATCCTCTTCGGAAGTGTATGCGGAAACCGTTGAATATCATTTCTTCGGCTCGAAAGTTCCTATTGCAGGTGTGGCTGGAGATCAGCATGCTGCATTATTTGGCCAAGCGTGCTTTGAAGAGGGGATGGTAAAAAACACGTACGGAACCGGGTGTTTTATCTTAATGAACACCGGAGAAAAAGCGGTGACGTCCGAAAATGGCTTGTTAACGACAATTGCCTGGGGACTTGATGGCAAAGTGGAATATGCATTGGAAGGTAGTATATTCGTAGCTGGCTCCGCGGTGCAATGGCTGCGGGACGGCCTGAAAATAATTGAACAATCGTCGGATAGTGAGGCCTTTGCCGCACGAGTAACATCATCAGACGGCGTTTATGTTGTGCCTGCCTTCGTTGGTTTAGGAGCACCATATTGGGATAGCGCTGCACGTGGAGCTATGTTTGGCATTACAAGAGGAACAGAGCGGGAGCATATCGTACGGGCGACGCTTGAATCTTTAGCTTACCAAACGAAAGATGTCATGGGGGCAATGAAAAAAGACGCAGGTATTCCATTCAAAAAACTGCGTGCTGACGGCGGCGCTGTTGGAAATGAGTTCCTTATGCAATTTCAAAGCAATATCCTTGATGTCCCGGTTGAACGGCCGACCGTGAAAGAAACGACTGCGCTGGGTGCCGCTTACTTAGCCGGTTTAGCTGTAGGGGTTTGGGACAGTAAAGATGAAATTGCGGAAAAATGGAAAATGGAACGATCGTTTGAACCAAAGATGGATGAATCAGTGCGGAATCAATTATATCACGGCTGGAAGAAAGCAGTGGAAGCAACGATGGGATTTAAGCCTGAGTAGATCGTATTCATTTCGCTTTACAATAAAAGTTATTTGCCGTATACTAAAGACAAGTTGATAAACATGATCGGAGTTATTGAGTAGATCACAGCAAACAAACGGCGGGCTGACATGCCGTTTGGGAGTCTGTGATCTTTTTTTGTATTAATTTTGACAGGAGGAATTGATTTGACTTCTTCAGCATACTCACGGGAAATTGTATTAGATAAAATGACGCAATTAAACCTTGATTTATTGATTATAGGAGGAGGGATCACAGGGGCAGGTATTGCGCTTGATGCCCAAACCCGCGGTATTGACACAGGACTGATTGAAATGCAGGATTTTGCTGCCGGGACCTCGAGTCGTTCCACGAAGCTTGTGCACGGTGGTTTAAGATATCTGAAAAATTTGGAGTTTAAAATGGTGGCTGAAGTCGGAAGAGAGCGTGCAATCGTTTACGAGAATGCACCACATGTGACAACACCGGTACGAATGATGTTACCCTTCTACAAAGGAGGGACATTTGGTTCGTTTACAACCTCAATAGGACTATCCATATATGACCGTCTTGCCGGCGTGAAAAAAGCGGAACGCCGCACAATGCTGGGTGCAAAAGAAACCAGGAAAAAAGAACCGATTTTAGCCGGTAAAAATCTCCGCGGCGCAGGGATGTATGTGGAATATCGCACCGATGATGCCCGCTTGACGCTTGAAGTAGCGAAAACTGCGGCAGAGAAGGGGGCACTCCTTGCAAACTATGTTAAAGCAGAATCGTTCATTTATG
The DNA here is from genome assembly GCF_010994035.1 of Virgibacillus aidingensis. Lineage (GTDB taxonomy): Bacteria > Bacillota > Bacilli > Bacillales > Amphibacillaceae > Virgibacillus_N. Next base: position 91,006 of record NZ_WIXN01000002.1, on the reverse strand, counting down.
ATAACGGCAAAGTGATCGGTGTCGTAGCCCGTGACATGATCACAGATAAAGCGATTAATATATATGCAAAGAAGATCGTTAACGCGACTGGCCCATGGGTTGATCATTTGCGGGAACAGGATCGCTCGAAAACCGGGAAAACCATTCTCTTATCCAAAGGTGTCCACGTTGTTTTATCCAAGAAGCGTTTACCGCTCCAGCAAGCGGTTTATTTTGATACACCCTTTAAGGACGGGCGGATGATGTTTGCTATTCCGCGTGGGGACAAAGTGTACGTGGGAACGACCGAAAGCAATTATGATGGTGACCCGCGGGAACCGGGAGTGACCGCTGATGACATTGATTATATTGTAAAAGCAACAAACGCAATGTTTCCCGGTTATCATATTGCGGCGGATGACGTCGAATCAAGCTGGTCAGGATTACGGCCGCTCATCCATGAGGAAGGAAAGGACCCAACAGACATTTCCCGCAAGGATGAAATCTTTCATTCGGCTAGCGGGTTAATGACGATCGCCGGGGGGAAATTAACCGGCTATCGAAAAATGGCGGATTCCATTGTCACGATAGTAGCTCAGGAATTGGAAAAGGAAACTGGGATAAAATATAAAAATTGCCAAACGAAAAATCTTGTATTATCCGGTGGCGATGTTGGAGGTTCCCAGGAACTCAAATCTTTTAACGAGACGTTCGTACGTGCAGGTATGAAACTTGGTTTAGACGGGAAAACTTCAAGGGAATTAGTGGAACGTTACGGTTCTAACGTATCTCAAGTATTTACGTACCTTGATGATGAAGAGGCAGAGCGATTTCAACTTCCGAAAGCAGTTTGGGCGTCGCTTCGTTACGCTCTGGAATACGAGATGGCTTTAACACCGGTAGATTTTTTGCTCCGCCGTACATCATACATGTTGTTTGATATCGATAAGGCACGGGAAAATAAAAATGCCGTAGTTGAAGCGATGTCTGAGAAGCTTCACTGGTCAGAAGAGGAAAAAACAAAGCGTATCGCTGAACTTAATGATATGTGGAAAATAATGATACCTGATCAATGATGGAGTGTGATGAAGTGTTTAATGGACAAACAATAATCCCGGCCGTAAAAAACATGCAGGATTTTGAGAAAGTCCTGGAAAGAGATGAGAAGTTTTTTGTCGCCCTTGAGCTTCATATATCCCAACTTGGGAGTGTGCGAAAGTACGCAAGAAAAGCGGATAAGAAAATGATCCTCCATGCAGATTTAGTTCAAGGTTTGAAAAATGATCGTTATGCTGCTGAATTTTTATCACAAACAATTAAACCTGCAGGTATTATTTCTACGCGAGTGGATATGCTCAAAACGGCTAAAAAGAACAATATAATGGCGATACAGCGACTGTTTCTGCTTGATACGATCGCCCTTCATACGAGTTTGCAGCTTGCACGTACGATTAAACCGGATGTAATTGAACTTCTTCCGGGAATCATACCTTCTTATATCCGGAAAGTGCATGAAGAAACAGGAATTGACATTATTGCAGGTGGATTAATTGAAACAGAACATGATGTTAAGCAAGCGATTGATGCAGGAGCCAAAGCAGTTACAACGTCACGGCAAGATTTGTGGAAAGCAGTTTAAAACCATTGATATGGTTGAGACTGCTTTTTCCATTGCTTCATAGTAAAATCCAATGCAACAAAAAATTTAAAAGAAAGCCGGCGCCAAGCCGTGTATAGTCAGGCAGTCCATCACAATAGAGAAAAGTTATTGATGTTTATGGAAGCGTCAGTATATGGAAATATTATAATGTAATTTTCCAATCCCGAATAATTTATTGATATTGCCGAAACACCCTTTTCCTTCTGCAATCCTGCTTTTCTGTGATATAATGACTTTTAATCATTTCGGTCAGAAAGGGGAGAGTCCCGCTGGATTTACATAATATTGGCAGAAAAATCAAGCAGGCCAGGCTGGGTAATAAAAAAACCCAGCAGCAAATCGCAGATAAATGCGGTATATCCAAAAGTTTACTGTCAAAAATTGAAAATGGACAGACTGCATCTGCAGTGGCAACATTATCCAAAATCAGTGATGCACTGGGAGTTTCCCTGTCCTGGGTGCTTGACAGCCATCCTGAAACAGACCTTATGCTGCTTCCAAAATCAGAAAGGCAGTTAAAAGTTGGCGATGAAAATATGGGATATTCGTTTGAACTGCTGGCAAACAGGACGAAGTTTTCCAGCATTGAACCAACAATTGTCCACGTAACACCAAAAGATGCAAACTTACGGCATGAACCATATACGCACTCCCAGGACGAGTTTATTTACATATTGGAAGGTGCGATTGAACTGCTTTACAATGATGAGAAACACAAAATGGAAAAAGGGGACACTGCCTATTTTAATGGGAAAAAGACTCACCTCTTCATTCCTGTTGACAACAAAGGCGCCAAGGTCCTTACTATTTTTATCGATACAGATGATTGAAACGGATAACTGCTGTAAAGCCCAACAATGGATACAGCAGTTTTTTTCATGGCCATCACCGTCCCAGCATACTCTTTATGGCAGGAATAGAAAAAATTCGAATGCCCTTCCGCCCCTCCGTTTTCTTTATGGTCATCCTTAATAAGGTTCTCACATTAAATAGTTATCTGCATTTATCAAACTACCTGCCTTAATCCTTATGAATATAACTGCCATATTATCAGCCAGGCAATTAACAGAATGCTGCTGACAGCGGATAGCAGGTATAAATGTAATGAGAAAAACAACAATGGTTTAATCTGAAATCCTCTTCTTCTCCTGAACAGTTACTGTTTTAGGTATTACCTTTCCTTTATTACTAAATCAGTTGAAGTAATTTCTTTTACCTTGCTAATAAAGTTAATCAATTCCTTTACCCAAAAATACCACACCCCCCCATCACCGCTGCTCACTATACAATTTTATTGAATATTATTTTCCTTATTTTAAAAAACATATTGACTTACATACTCAGTATGTATATACTCAGTAAATAGATACTGAGTATGTAAATGTGGAGGCGCTTATGAAATGTTGGATGAACTGATTCTATACCAATGGGAAATTTTTATTACGGCTGAAGTGTTGTCGCTGGCTGCATTAATTCTCTGCGGGGCAGTCAGGTACTTCTTTGGAAAACGCAGGCTCAGCCTGTTGTTCCTGGTGTTTTTTCTGGTGTTATTAATAACTGAGGCGGGATTGGCTATATTGATTTATCAGGAAACAGGGGAGATTTCCAACTTCCTGATTATCATCACCATTTTTGTCATCTATGCATGTACATTTGGAATTTTTGACTTTATGAAGCTGGATCGCTGGATGCGGAAAAAAATTGGAGGCTGGCGCGGGGTTGACCTGCTTTCGGATAAAGACAGAAGGATCATGGCCAGGCAAAAGGATCCCAAATATGTGGCAATGAAATATCGCTGGTCTTCCATGGCACATTTAACAGTATTCAGTGCTGCTCAATTTATTTTTTGGATCTATGGAACCAGCGGCTTGAATGAGATGGCCTCCTATATAACAGATCTTTCATGGATTGGGGCAGAAAATGCAGCAGAAACCCCATATGCCAATGACACTATTTACGGAATCTCCATGGTTTGGGCAATCGTTTTCATTATTGACTTTATTTATTCATGGTCTTTTACCATTTTTCCATCAAAACCGAAAGGATGATTTTTATGATACAGGCAGAAAACGTAACGAAGGAATTTACCGTCGGAAAAGAGGTCACTTCCATTTTAAAAGGGGTCGACCTTACCATTAAAGAGGGAGAATTTGTAGCAATTATGGGGCCGAGCGGATCCGGAAAAAGTACACTTCTGCAGTTGCTTGGCGGTCTGGATGTTCCTACATCCGGCGGAGTGAAACTGGAAGGTACAGCGCTGCAAAAGAAAAATGAAAAGCAGCGAACCATTATCAGACGGAAAAAAATAGGGTTTATATTTCAAAATTATCAGCTTCTGCCAACGTTGACCGTGCTTGAAAATATTGCTTTTCCGCTTCATGCAGATGGGAAAAAAGTCGATCCGAAAGAAATAGAAAAACTGTTGCAGGCAGTTGATTTGGAAGGCTATGAACGCCGGTTTCCGCATGAATTGAGCGGAGGACAGCAGCAGCGTGTAGCCATTGCCCGGGCACTTATTCATCAACCGGCCATCCTGCTTGCAGATGAACCTACAGGAAACCTGGACAGAGAGCGTTCCAGCGACATTTTAGATATCATTTCCAATCTTCACCAGAAACGCGGGCAAACCGTGGTCATGGTGACACACGATATGTTTGCTGCAGGTTATGCAGACAGAATTCTTCTGTTTAAAGACGGCATTATTGAAACAGAGGTGCGAAGAGAGGATGAGGACTATGCGGCATTCCTTACTCGTTTCATGGCGTAATATTACCAGAAACAAAAAGCGATTTTTTCTCACGCTGATTGCCATTATTATTGGTGTGGTTGTTATGACGGGTATGCTGATTGCTAAAGAAACAACATCTGAAACATTGGATTACTATGAAAAATTATATGCAGGAAGCGCAGATTACTGGATTGAAAGCAATAATCATACATTTGAAGAGAACAGGTTGGATTGGCTTCAGGATAGAGAGGAATTTAAGAAAGGAATCAGCACCCTGTTAAAGCAGGGATTTGTGGAAATCGACGGCCTGTCTAAAGCACAATCATCAGTTAGGTTTTCGGGCGTTTCCAGTTTTGATAATGGCTTATTTGAACTGCCGGTAAAAGAAGGAGATGTTACAAAAGAAGGGCTGATTATAACGGAAAATGCCGCAAGCCTTTGGAATAAGGAGTTGGGGGATGACATTACCTTTTCGGATATGGGAACGCTGAAAATAACGGCCATTGTCCATGAGGGATCCATGCTGAGCAGCCCGCAAACACTGGAAGAGGCAAATTATGTGCATTCCCGGGTAATGGTACCGCTTGATGTACTGCAGGAATGGAGCGGGCTGGACGGGCGGATTTCCAGCTATCGTTTTGAAACTGCAGAGGGTCAGAGTGATGAAATCTTTGCCGCCTATCAGGAAGAGCTTGCCGCATCGGATATGTTCGTACAGCAGGTTGTCATTGACGATAGACAAAATAACGATCTGGAGGGATTATACTGGACGTTTGACATTATAGCAATACTATCCGTATTTATTAGTGGGTTTATTGCATTTAATATGATTTACACAAACATCATGGAGCGAAGAAAAGAATTTGCCGTAATGAAAAGTCTAGGCTATACCAATGGTGGAGTATACCGTCTTGTGCTGCAGGAGATAGGACTTCTTGCTATAATCGGTACAGTGATTGCACTTCCTCTGGGTGTTGCATTTGGCGGTTACTTTCAGGAATTATTAATGGGTGCCATCGCCACGCAAAATATTACCTATGAACTGGAAATCTTGTCTCCAATCATAACTGCAGCGGTAATTGGTCTGATATTCCCTTTTGCGGCAGCTGCTTTTCCCGTATACCAAGCTGGTAAAACGCCGGTACTGGAAGCAATGTCCAATCAGTCGGCAGTGAGACAGCGCAGCAGAAAAACAAATATTTTCCGGGTCGTCTTTGGTGTGGTGTTTACAGGAATCGGTCTGATTGATGATGTTATCGCATTTTTATTCTTGTTTCTCGGTCTGGTGCTGCTTTACCCTGTATTTATGAATGGTCTTCAAAAGCTGGTCAGTCCATTATTTAAGCTGCTTTTCCAATACCCCGGGGAACAGGCACTTCGATCTGTGAAACAATTTAAAAACCGGAATGGGAACACCTCGGCGATGCTGGCAATAGGCGTTAGTCTGGCATTGTTTATGAGTGCGGCACTGGAATCATTGCCGGATGGAATGGAAGACGATATTCGAAGCACATTTGGCGGGGATATGATTGTACAAAAAGAAACCCCTTGGCAAGAGGAAGAGGTGGAGGATATAAAAGCCTCAGATGGTACGGAGAATGCTCAGCGTTTTGCTGATATACCTTCTATTACATGGGAAACGAACGATGGAGATGCCAGAGAGTTTTCGATAATGAGTTTTTCCGGTCATGCCCATGAGCAGGACATATTCCGTGTAACAGAAGAGACGGATAAATCCGATACATTACCTGGCCTTTACCTCGGGGAGCGGGCACTGAATGAATGGGATGGTGAAGTCGGTGAAGTGATTACGTTGAACACCCCGGCCGGTGCAAGTGATTTTTATGTAAAAGGCACGGTGCAAACTGCCCATTACACTGGCTATGCGGCATTTGCAGAAGATGCAATGCTGGCATCATCACTAAATTGGCCTGAACCATTTCAATTGGCTATTAGTTTAGATAATGAGGCAAACTCCTTTCAACTGCAAAACTATTTATGGGAAAACTATGGTGACGAGATCTCCAGTATTTCGACAGCTTCGCAAAATGCAGAAGCATCTGTAAGCGCCCTGGAAGGGATGAACGAACTGATGCAGGGTCTCCTGCTGCTTATTATTGCCTTATCAGCAATCGGAATCAGCAACACGCTGCTGATGAATACAATCGAGAGGACAAAGGAACTTGGCGTAATGCGGGCAATTGGATTTACAAAAAGCCAAATCAAACGTATGATTTTAGCAGAGGGACTGATTATTGGACTTACGGGTGTCATCGTTGGAACGGCGTATGGAATTCTGGTAATCTACCTGAATTCCCAATCAGAAATGGCACAGGATTTATTGCGTTTTTCTGTTCCGTGGGTCAGCCTGATTCTGGCTATTTCCAGCGGTATACTATTCAGCCTTGCTGCTTCATGGCTGCCTAGCGCCGCCGCATCACGTGTGAAGGTAAAGGATGCGATATCTTATGACTAAGCGGGGATCATTATGTCTGTAAAACATTCACTACTTGCGTTAATATATGAAAAACCAAGACATGGCTATGAACTGAAAACCGGTTTTGAGGATCTTGTCGAAAGTATGTGGCCATTGAATGCCGGTCAAGTTTATACAACACTTGACCGGCTGGAAAGAGATGAACTCGTTGCGTCTCCCGGTCATGATAAGAAAGATCGCAAATTATATACCATTACCGATCAGGGGAAAGAAGAATTGTGGTCCTGGCTGAAGCAGCCTGTAAGCCGTTCTTTACTAAAGGATGAATTTTATTTCAAATACCTGTGTGCAAGCCATATAGATTATGAGGATAAAGCGCATATGATTCAGATGCAAAAACAAACGATGGTAAAAGACGTACTGCACTTGACGCATTTAAAAAAGGAAATGAATCAATCCGGAAATCAAACGATGAAAATGCTTGTGGAAGGAGCCTTGCTTCATTTGGAGGCGGATATCAAGTGGCTGGATATGATAGCGGGGAAGTAAATGCAGGGATTGAGGTACATGAAATGCCTGCCATGAATGAAGAGCCCGAATGACAGGAAATGAAAGTTGACACGGAAAAGCAGCATGCTTCATTGAATGGATCATCTCTAATGCCCGTTAAGAAAGATCAGTGGTACGATTAGAAAAAGCATGTTTAAAATGTTGTGAAAGACAATGTTAACTAAGCACAGATTGTGTAAGTTATTTAAGTGGTTTGGAAGTGGTTATACTACTTCGATTAGTCAATTTATATGGTCACTTAAGCAGGAGGCGAATATGCGAAAAGCACTTATATTATCCATGTCAATCTTCATCACTTTTTTTCTGCATGCCTGTCAAGGCAACACTACAGAATCAAGTAAAGTGCTCGAGGCTGATTTAACAGGGAGAGAAGAAGCTATACTTTCTACAACAGCAGAACAATCCTTTGTATTTGATTTTCATACGGATGAGGAATTGGAGGAACTCACTGTCTCGGTTGAAAGATATGAATCAGGGGAATTGATTGATGACAAGCTGATTTATTTCTCTGCGGAAATACAGGAGGAAGGCTCCATTATCTTCACGGTTTCCGGAATGAATAGTTCCGGGAATCGGCTTTTTTTACATAGCGGGATCGGCAGCAATAATGTTGTTAGTGTGTCACGCAATACGACGGCGCTTCCGGGTGAAAATGTATCCAGTGTATGGGGAATTAATCCGAATGAAAAAGATCCCGCTAGTGGGGAAATGGTATTGGCAAGCATACTTTACTCCAGTGATGAAGGTGGGATGAGTTCCCTTCCTGACTATTTTTATGAGGATGCAGATGAACATGCAGAGGAGTTGGAGGACTATGATACTGCATTTCTGCTGAAAGCTGAATTTAAGTAAATAGGAAAATAATTGGAAAACGGATGTTTTACATATCTCAAAATCCCAGGGGGGAACAATGTGTTTATTGCAGCCGCTAAGGAAATGTATGATATTGATCATTACACCATGGAAGAATTAGGTCTTGAAGGAAAAATACTAATGGAAAATGCCGGCAGGGCTGTTGCTGAAAGATTGAAATCTATGATAAAGCGTAACGATCGTATTATGGTGGCCATCGGACCAGGAAATAATGGGGGGGACGGTTTTGTTATTGCCAGGACACTAATGGAATCAGCATACAACATAAAAGCAGTACAAGTTGTCCCGGATGAAAAGATTACCGGAGATGCCCGCTATCATAAAGATGTCTGGTTGAATTACGGGGGAGAGGCAGAATTTGTTCTTTCGCAAACAGAACTGGAAAGTGTGCTGCAGAAAACGGATGTTGTGATTGATGCCCTATTAGGAATAGGCGTAAAAGGAGACTTGCGGGAACCGCTGAATGGCATGGTTAAGGCAATCAATGAAGCAGAAGCAAAAGTTTTTTCTGTGGATATTCCAAGTGGCTTGCCTGCAGGGGAAGGAGTTATGGAATTTACTGCTGTAAAAGCAGATGTAACACTAGTCATTGGTGCGCCAAAACTAAGTGCCTTCCTGCAGCATACCGCACACTTTTATGGAGAGTGGTATGCTCTAAACATTGGTTTTCCTCCATTTGTAATGAAAAAATTTACAAGTCGTAAATACTGGGGAATACAGGATGTAATTAGGTCCTTGCCAAAAAGGGGAACTTTCGCTCATAAAGGAAATCATGGACGGGGTCTGGTGATTGGAGGAAGTTCAACTATGCCGGGAGCCATAACGCTTTCATCAAAAGCAGCGCTAAAATCGGGGGCGGGTTTAATAACTGCCGCAACGGTGAAAGCAGCTTTTCCGGCTATTCATGCTCATTCACCGGAAGTCATGTGCCTGCCGCTTTCTGAAAAAGATGGATATATAACAAATAAGTCCGCCATTCCGCTTAACGGATTTGATGCCGTCGCGGTTGGGGTCGGAATGGGGAGAAAAGAAGTAACTGGTGGATTGGTGGCTGAATTACTGGAACAAACCGATGTTCCTCTAATTATCGATGCCGATGGACTATATCATTTAAAATGCCACTTTTCCAAACTGAAGGAAAGAGCACATCCTGCGATTATTACCCCGCACCCCAAAGAAATGGCAACAATTCTGGATATAACTGTGAAGGAATTATTGGAAAAACCCTTTTATTACACAAGCCATTTTGCCGAAACGTATGGAGTTTATGTTATTTTAAAAGGTAAATTTACGATTATCAGCGGTCCTTCGGGAGAGCAGGCCGTGAATGATACAGGAAATCAGGGGCTTGCAAAGGGCGGAACTGGTGATGTTCTTACAGGAGTTGTTCTGGCAATGATCCTGCAAAACAAGGCGATATTCGAAGCATTGTGCAATGCCTGCTACATTCATGGAAAGGCTGCAGATTTGCAAATCGAAAAGAGGCAGACATACTATGACCTCATGGCAAGTGATGTGATCGATGGTATTTCGGATGCATATCAAATCATTTCCGGTCAATAGCTGATGGAATCGTTGAAACAAATTTACCCCAAAATCAGTAAATCATCAGCTGAATAAAATGATATAATGATAGTAAAAAGCAGCTGGCTTAATCATTTGATTTGGGGTGAATCTATGTTTAAATCGGTCTTATTATATACAAATAAATTAAAAGCCATGAAACGTTTTTATGCAAATGTATTGGGGTTGGATATGAAGGGCTCAGGCAGCAAGTATTTCACAGTCAAGGTGGGCGGTACAGATCTTACATTTCAAGAAGCAGAGACTCCTTCCTTTTACCATTTTGCGATCAACATTCCGGGTAATCAGTTCAGCATCATGAAGCAATGGATCAGGGAGAAAGTTCCATTGAACCGAAGCAGGGGGTTAACAGAAATATATTACAAAAGTTTCGGGGCAGATTCCATGTACTTTGAAGATCCTGCAGGCAACTTGGTTGAATTAATTGGCCGCAGAAATCGGGATCTGTTTGGTCCTTTAACGAAGGAAGCATTCTTCAATATCAGTGAAGTCGCCATTATAAGCCCGTATTTATATGATGTAGGAGAAGAACTTCAGGACTCGGGTCTTCCTCTTGTTAAACGGGCTGAAGTAAATCCTGAAAAAGTAAATTTAATTGGAAAAGAAGATGCATACATTATACTTGCACCACCAGGCTGGCAATTCAAATTTTCAAAAAAAGAGGCAGCGACACATCCGCTAGCAATAACCCTAAAGGATGGAATACATTTTAGAATCGATAAAGAAGGGCGAATGAAAATCTCTGAAGAAGAACAGGATTAGCAGATAACCTGCCTGGAAGCTGAAATCATATAACGAAAGACATGAAAAATGGCCCGCATTTTTTAAAGATGGGCTTTTTGTTTTGCATAAAACAGGAGATAAGTCCTGTTATCCATTCGCAAAATAGCACTTTTTTACCTTAGTAAAAGCTGGCAATTATTTTACAATAATAGGTGGCTTCATTTTAATATGGTGAAACAGTTGGGTGAATCACCGATTTCCGCAGGGCAGCTGTCAGACTATCCCCTGTGAAAACAGAAATAAAGAAAATACAACAGGAGGATTTTCTTTATAAGATAATCAAACAACCCAGAGTTCAAGGCTGCATAATTTATACAGCAAAGAAGGAGGGAGCTATTGAATCATGGATGAAGAAATTAAACTGGAAGATGCCCCTGTTCAACAATCACTAAATGAATTAAAAAGTACTATTGAGGCAATGGAGCATGTCTATTCCAAAAATGTTTCCGGAGACAGCAACATGGAAGTGGTGGAGAAACTCCGGCAAATGAAGCAGCAGATGGATGTGATCAACCGGACTTACCAAACCGTGCTCAGGGAAAATACGGAATCTGCAAATCTTGTATTGGAAAAGCTGAAGGAAACAGATCGAACTGCGGCTTATTCTTTTCAGCTATTAAAATAAGGACAGATGGAGCGGGAAAGGGTGACACCTCAAATGTGCATCAGTGTATTGTGAAAAGCAAACGTCGGCAGTCTTTACGAAACTGATGAAACAGATCAAACAAATTCACAATTAATTAAAGCTGCTGTCAGACAGAGTGAAAATACTATCGTGAATCCTTATAGGCGGCTATATAATGGTAAAGTATTAATTGATCAGGAAAGTATTACATATGTTATGTGTGAAAAAAAAGAAATTTGACTGCCTGCATTCCGGCGGACAGTCTGCTGCATCGACAAAAATGGAGGAAATGGAACGGATGTAATTCATGATCCGATGATAAGCGGATTACCATACTGTTTATCAGTCCCTCAGGTATAATTGTAAGTGGTGTTGCTGCTACAAAAATCAAACGAGTAATTTTATAATATAAACTGATAATTCAACTTTTCACCACTAAAAGATTGTATAAACAAAAACCAGGGGCCTCCCCCTGGTCATCCTATCAGCATCATCCAGCCCTACACCTCTTTCACTACGATCGCCTGTGTCAGTTTTGTATTTTTACAGTCTGCAAATGCATCCTTTTCGACTAAGCCTACTTTTATAGCTGCTTCCAGTTTCTCTGTATCCGGTTTTTCTTCTACGATGATAAAATCCTTTAAATTCAGCTTTTCCAATTTTTCAACCGTTTCCTCTCGATCATAATGTACAGAACTGCGGATTTGCCGGGAAGCTTGATAATCGCCAAGTGTCACGCTGCCTTTTTGTTTTTCCCCGACATGATTGTCAAAATAATCATGGATCTTCTTTTTTAACTCATTTATTTCCTTTTCCATCTCTGTTTTTTGCTTTCGCAGTGTGTAATACCTTTCTAAGTCCTCCGCTGTGACTGCCGCTTGTTTATTCATTATTTCATTTACCCCCAAAGTGATATAGATATTTCATTTTTATGTGGGGAAGAAGCAATTATGACTAGTAAAACCAGATTCAGTAAAAATCAGTAGTGACATCGTTTGTATACCATAGTAAGATAATGATAGAAAATTCTTGGAAGTTTTCATGTTGTTATGTATAACGCTTATAACTTTGCAGGATTAAGGCAAAGAGCTAGGGGGATTCGATGGGGCAAAGAAAGATGCTTTACATAGTAATAACTTTATTTATCTTCTTCATCCTAACTGGCTGTACACAGGATGAGGTACAGCGGGATGAACAGGATAGTGAGGGAGCAGAACAAGCAGCGGCGGAGGAGGAGACAGAAGAAGATAATACCGGCATTCAACTGACACCTTATGCAGAGGAAGTTGGTTTTTCCCTGACGTCACCGGAGCAGGATCGTTTCACAGCAAATACAACAGTAAACCTGGAAGGTACCATCACGGAAACGGATGATCTGACGGGAAATAATTTATGGATTGTCATGACTGCAGCGGATGCGTTAGAAGAATTACCCGGCAATGAATTCAATTACTATGTTCCCATTGAAGATGGATCTTTTTCCCAGGAACTGAATTTACATCAAGGCGCCGGCGAGTATAAAGTAAGTGTCCGGGCGCCGAGCAATCAAGCAAATGAAGAAGAAATTTATTTTGAAACGGCAGCATTTGAAGTGACGAATGAGGATGAAGATGTCTACAGAGAAGTGGAGTATACGGAATATGGTGTACTGAATGATGTGCAGCTTTTCAGCCCTGAACAGGGATTGGACCAGCATGATGAGGGTACTGTTTTTGTTGAAGGGTCTGTTCCGGAGGACTATCCGGGGGAGATGGTGCTTGTTCAGGTGGAAAAGGATAATGAGGACAGACAAATTCTCTTCCCGGTTGAAGGGGGCACCTTTCAGGGGGAAGTTCCCCTGTATTTTGGTGAAGGGCTTCATCATGTGAGGGTGCAAAGCTATAACGAGGAAGATGATCTGTATTATGAAGCAGCTTCCTTTTATGCTGATCATCAGGGTGAGAAGACCTTTGCAGAAATGGAAAAATTTAATCAGTACATCGAGCGGGGAGTCACATTGCATGCTCCTGCTTGGAATGAAGCAGCACTGCAGACAGACCAGGAATACCGTATTGCAGGAGAAATTGACCCCGGCATGCCAGGTGCTGATGCGATAACTCATATTATTGTTACGGTTATAAATCTTGATGCGCAAGAAGAGGAAGCAGGGTATGTCATCCCTGTAGAAGATTATCAATTTGATGGGCTGGCCTATTTTCGTTTTGGACCGGGGAATTACGAGGTAATCGTTAATGTACCTGACCATGAAAGACAAAATCAATCCATGTTTTATTTTGAAGCCGTCGCACGAATAAAGCATGAAGTGAATGATATACCGGATGAACGCGGCATTCTTCCATCACGCGGGATAGAATCAGATCATCCAACATTATTGACAAGGCGGAAGAGATTACTGCAGGCCTGGCAAGTGATCGGGAAAAAGCCAGGGCAGTCTACCAATTTGTTGCCCGGCATATAGCCTACGATGTGGAAAAAGCGGAGGCAGATATTTTTAATATAGATGACAGTGCACTGTCTGTGCTGGAATCCGGGGCAGGCATTTGCCAGGACTATGCCTTTTTGGCAACAGCCTTATTGCGGGCGAGTGGCATGGAAGCACATTATGTAGAAGGCTTTGCCGGGGAACGGCATGCCTGGGTAGAAGTAATGGTTGACGGTGATTGGCTGGAAATGGATCCAACCTGGGGTGCCGGCTATGTCCGGGATGGGGAGTTTCATTTTCATTATAATGAAGATTACTTTGATCCGGACCCGGCATTTTTAGCTGAAACCCATACGAGGGAAGGGATTATGTATTAATGGGAAAAGGCAGAGGCCTGCGGGTGTCTGTCTTCTGTATTTACCAAATGATTCTTTTAGGTTTGCCGTTAATCGCAGCAAGGCTGTGGGCGATCAGAAATTGCGCTCCATAGTAGGTAGACATCACCAGCTCCCCAGAATTGGCTATTGGCGAAACGAACATATTCCAGGCCAGGATGGAATCGGAAATCACAAACAAAATACTGCCAACTGCTGCCCATACGTTTCCTGTCATGATCGCAGACCAGGCCATGAGAGATATAACGGTAATATAAAGCATGACAGGAACCAGCAGTGCCTTATCCCCGCCGCTGCTTAATGCTCCAGTCATTTCCATTCCCATAAAAACAGCATATCCTGCAATTGGTATGACCATCGCTAGACGAATCCAGGAAAATTTCCAGCGGGTAAGAAACCCTGCAGTATAAGAAATATGACCGAGCAGAAACGCTGTCAGCCCAATCATAAACCAATGCAGGGTGCCGTCCCCGATAATGGAGAAAAAAAGCCCGGTGATTATGAATTTTTGTGCTGCTGAATTTTTTACGTCACTCTGACGGAATGCATACATAATGATCATAACCATCGGGATAAGTTTGAAAAATAACCTGAAAATAAATGGCTCATCCGGGATAATAAATAAGTATACAACACTCATGACAAGAATTAGAATTGGCAATCGGTTAGTGGGCATGAAATTCACATCCTGGATATATTTTCACACGCTTGATAAAAAGGTTTCATCGATCGGCTGCTGGACAGGCAGATTACCTGCCTGCAAAATGAGTACAAAAATAAATGATGTCAGCTTGCATAAAATAGCCATACCCATGAACTTGCAGCTATACGCAAAATGGGATGAGATTCAAACTAATGAAGTTTGTTCCTGGAAAATATACTGATACAGCGACTCCCGTGTAAAATGATTTTCAATACCGGGTTTGCCTATAAAATAGTCTACAATTTCCTCTTTTTTCAAGCCAACCTCTTTTAGGCCTCGTGAGATCATGGATAGATATGTCGATGGAGGAGTAGTGAAATCATTTTCTCCCATGGGGCTGGAGTTTGTAAATGTAAACATGGGTGCTCCTTCCGTTTCGCCAACATATAGCACCCTGTCATACCAGCTTGGCGTTAAGTCAATGTATCCATTGTCTATAATCTTTTCCAGAGGAAGATGTAATTTTTCTACATTGTTTTCCTGTTCCACCACTTCCCGGAATTGGTCATCAGTAATCAAGTATTTTCTGGCGATCGTTGTTTGCTGATCCTCTTTTTCATGATCAATGAACGCAACACCGCCTTTTCCCCATTTACTTTTCTCCCGCATGAAATAAAGTGAATAGGGGAGTTCTGCTATCTCGGTTCTTTTTGGTGGTGTTTGGTTCAGACACCCTCGCTCTGCTTTATCGGATCCTTCAGGTGTGCCTCCTTTGATATAACAGGAAAAACGGCTTTTGCAGAGGTTGGAACCATAACTTACATACCATACATCCATTTTATATTCCCCCTGATTGTATCTTTCCTATATTAAGACTATGTCAAGTATTAGTTATATGATAACATAAATCATATGAAGAATAACTTATTGGACAGTCATGAAATTAGATGAAAAGCGAGGAATTCGGTCATGAAAGAAATATACAAGGGAAAAACAAAAGACGTATATGCACTGGAGAATGGGAATTATTTACTGAAATTCAAAGATGATGTTACCGGAGAGGACGGGGTATTTGACCCTGGTGCCAATACAGTCGGTCTCACGATGGAGGGGGCAGGAAAAGCAGGGCTGAAAATGACCAAATTTTTTTTTGAAAAATTAAAGGAAAATGATATGCCTACCCATTTTATTAATGCAAATATAGAGGAACAAACCATGACCGTGAAGCCAGCCGAGGTATTCGGGGAAGGACTCGAAGTCATTTGCCGCTACCGGGCGGTCGGGAGTTTCCTGCGACGTTATAGAAAATATGCGAAGGAAGGCCAAACACTGGATGCCTTTGTGGAAGTTACCCTGAAAGATGACGAGCGGGGGGATCCTCCCATTAATGAAGATGCACTGCATATGCTCGGTATTTTAACAAAAGACGAATATAATATATTAAAGCAACTGACTGTGAAAATTTCGGATGTTGTAAAAGAAGCGCTTGCTGAAAAAGGTGTGGAGTTGTACGACATCAAACTGGAATTCGGCAGGGATAAAAATAATCGTATTTTGCTTATTGATGAAATTTCCGGCGGCAATATGCGCGCATATAAAGATGGAGAATACCTAGAGCCATTGGAATTGGAGAAGATCATAGTACCGTAAAAGCAGGATGAAAAGCATTGGGCAAAGGGGATTTTTTCGGGTTCCGTTATTTATCGGGAAGAATACATTTTCAGATCAAAATAGGTAAAGAAGATACTGTCAAATTGCACTGTAAATGCAGTGCTTTTTGAATGCAGAGGAATTGTCCCATGAAATGAGGATGCCATAAAATTTAATTTTAACACGCATCCTTATACCATAAGCAAGCTTTCTTATATAACTTATTTAAATGGGGCTTAGTAAACGGATTTCCAGCTCTCTATATCCAATTAGCTTATTACCTTTCTTTAGACACCCGCTTATTTGCTGCGGCATAAAGAATTATTTTTCTCTTCTGACTCTAAAGAGATCTTCAATATAAGAACTAATAATTATGATAGTATATAGCCCAAAAATGGTGATTAACTCAGCTTGCATCTAGAACCTGTTAGTGTGCGGTCCAGGATTATTACATAAAGAAGGTAATTATTGAAATGGATGAGATAAAGGTAGGTATTTTATGGTATATCTTTACTTATGTTTGACAAAATAAAAATTTTATCTATAATTATAAACATTATTGTATAAATAGTCATAAAGGGGGACATGGAATGGCACAAAAATCGGCAGACAAAGAGACAGAAAAGAAGCGTCGGTTAAAGATTCCGCATGTATTTGTATTATTATTCATCATCGTGCTGATTGCAGCTGCCTTAACATATATTATTCCTGCAGGCGAATTCGAGCGGTCAGAGGATCCGGAATCAGGAAGAGAAGTCGTTCAGGAAGGTTCCTATCAGTATGTTGATCAGCAGCCTGTCGGCATTTTTGAAATTCCAGGTTTATTTATAACTGGATTAAACGAAGCAGCAGATATTATCCTGTTTATTTTTGTTGTGGGCGGAGCATTTCAAATCATTACTGCTACTGGCCTGTTTGATACAGTGGTGAAGAAAATTGCAGGATTGCTCGGAAATAAACATGTACTCATTATTCCTATTTTCATGATCGTTTTTTCAATCGGCGGGTTTACGATTGGAATGACGGTGGAAGCAATTGCACTTATTCCATTGGCAATAGCACTGGCGCGGTCACTTGGTTATGACGCGATTACTGGGTTATCGATGGTATTTATAGGTATGTATTCCGGGTTTATTGCAGGATTAATGAATCCCTTTAATGTGGGGGTCGCCCAGCAGATTGCTGAAGTGCCTATTTATTCGGGGTTGTGGCTGAGGGCAATTCTTCTCGTTATCCTGCTGATTGCGGCAAGCTTTTACGTTATCCGGTATGCAAAAAAGGTAAAGGAAAATCCCTCCAAAAGTATTGTATATGATATGGAACTGAATGCAAAAGAAGAAACTTATGAATTGGAGGAGGCTCATTTTCAAACAAGACATTATTTTGTCCTTTTGACATTAATAACAGGGCTTGCTGTGCTTGTATGGGGTGTCATGAATGAGGGCTGGTATATTAACGATATTGCGGCGCTGTTTCTGGCCATCGGTATTATCGGCGGACTGTTTGCCAAACTTTCACCGAGCAGGATTGCAGAAGAATTCCTCGCCGGAGCAAAAGCTTTTACATTAGGTGCTCTCATAGTAGGTATAGCAAGAGCAATTCCTGTAGCTTTGGTAGAAGGAATGATTATTGATACTGTTATTCAGGGATTGGCCAATTTTGTAGTGATTTTGCCTGAAGCTGTTCAAGTGCTGGGAGTTTATGGCGTGCAGACGATCATTAATTTCTTTATTAATTCGGGATCAGGACAGGCTGCGGCAACGATGCCGATTATTGTTCCACTGGGCGATTTAGTTGGTATGACAAGACAGACAGGAGTATTGGCATTTCAATTGGGAGACGGGTTTACAAACCTGATTTATCCGACAGGAACTACGCTGATGGCCTTCCTTGCAGCTTCCGGCGTTCCTTATGAAAAATGGATCAAATTTATCTGGCCGCTTGTCGTGATTTTTATTGTTATTGGCGGGGCTTTTGTGGTTTTCGCACAAATGATTGGGTACTAATAATGGTTTTTCCATACTCCGTCTTAAGACGGAACACACCCTACTGAAGAAGTAGGGTTTTTTTCCGTGTGAAATCAATCCCTGTGCCGAAGTTAAAAAGCTGTAAACAGGGTAAACTGTAAATAGAAAATAAAACATGGAAGGAACGATATAATATGTATCAGGATATATACAGAAGTGCAGCGGAAGACAATGTGAGGACTATGCGAAAAAGGGCGTTGGAGCATCAGCTTTATTTGAAGACCAAAAAAGAAAAAAAGTCCATTCATCAAAAAAGGTTTTTTGGAATTAGTAAGGGAGCTTAAAGAAAGTATGGGATAGCAGTTTGAACTATCCCATGCTTTCTTTTTCAGTTTCTCTAATTTTATTGGCAACAGCTTTAGTTAAATCTTTTGCAGTTTTTGGAACAAATGAAGTCAATACCGGATTAATGACAGGTGCTTTCAAACCAGTTGCTGTAATATCCAGGTTTCCGGTCATTTCGGTTTTTGCTCCATCTAAGGCTATCCCTTCAAAGTATCCGCTGCCTGTAAACTTTTCATTTTCCCCCTTTAAGTCAAAGGTGACTTTGGAGGGCTTTTCCCATTTAGTAATAGTGACGTGCAATTTAATTTTCCGTCGCATAATCCCAATATCTCCATAAAATTCCCAATAGGATTCCCTATCATTTAAAATTTTATGATTAATATATCCCGGAACCAAGGGAGCCCAATTATTCATATCACTAACGAAATCCCATACTTTGATTATCGGCACATTTAATTCCTCATGATGTGTTCCGCTTGGCATACTAGATTTTCCTCCTTTTGGTCAAGACGCTTAAATATATATTCTATTATTTCCCGATTTATTCCCCGGCTAAAACTTGTCTGAATCTATTGTATTATTTTTAACTCCAGCAGTGTTCCAATTCGTTGGAACAGGTTCTCTTTGTTTTATATCATGCATTTTAATGAGATAAGATGGTGTACATAAGTATAAACAAATGAATAAAAATTGAAAAGGCAGTGAAAGGTTGAAACTAATTTGATTTAGCTGCCGTCAAAAGGCTAAATAATCAGGCTGAAAAAAGGAGGAATTATGGAAGAGGGGAAGAAAGAACAGATATTGGAAAGAATCATGATCGAATATGGAAGTGATCTGGTCAGACTGGCGTTCAGTTATGTCAAAGATACGGAAACAGCTAAGGATATGGTTCAGAATACCTTCATTAAATGCTATGAGAATCTGGATCGCTTTCGTTTTGAATCTTCCATCAAAACCTGGCTGTACAGAATTACCATTAATCAGTGTAAGGATTATTTAAGAAGCTGGCACTATCGTAAAGTGCAGGCCAGAAGCTTTTTGGAAAAGGCGGTGGGAACTTTATTGCCTTCAGCAGAAGAAAAAGTGATGAATAAGACTGAGGCTGAAGAGATGAAGCGTATGATTTTTTCTTTATCGAAACAATACCGGGAAGTTATTTTTTTGTATTACTATAAGTCTTTTTCCATCAAGGAAATATCCGAAATAACCGGATTAAATACGAACACAGTTAAAACAAGGTTAAGAAGAGCAAAGCAAAAGCTGAAAATTTTAATAGAGGAGGGAGATGTTTATGAATCATAAATGGAAAAAGAAGCTATTTTCCCATTTGGAAGAAGAAGAGCTGACATTTACGGAAAAAGACCGGGTGGAGACTTTACATAAAATTCAGGATAAAAACAGCAAAAAGAAGCCAATGCTACCTGGCAAAAGCAGAAGGTATGCAGTTCCTGTATTGGGAGCTGTCATGATGGTCATGTTGGTCATACTTCTCCTGATGCCGGATCTGAACTTTAATAATGAACTTGCTCAGGACAGTCCGGATGAACAGCAGGCTGCTCAGCAGGATACTTCATCCTTTTCTGTGTTTTTGATGGGAAGAGATGCCGCTGACGAAACGAATCGAAGGAACAGCCTGAATATATTGCTTACTTATAATAGCGATAAAAATAGTATAAATGTAGTGTCTATTCCCCGTGATGCGTATGTTGATATTTTTAACGCACAAGGAGAAGTGATAGGCCAGGACAAATTAATACATGCTTCTGCTTATGAGAAATCCCCTGAGCCTGCCATTGCTGCCGTATCGGGCCTGTTGGATGTTCCCGTGGACTATTATGCCGCGCTTCCGGAAGAAAGTATATATGAAAAGCTGGAAATCGCTAAGGAAGATGTGCAGAATAACCGGCAAATATGGAGTGACATGGGCAAATTATTGGAAGATCAATTATCTGCCTCAGATATAAAAACACTTCTGGAAGAAAGTAGTGCTACCAATATGACAGGAAACACTCTATCCCTGATGGAGGATTTACATGCTACCTCCATAAAGGTGATTGATATGGCAAAAGGGGCAGAGCCAAAAGTAATAAACGGAATCTATTATGCCGAAATCGACCAGAAATTGGTGGAAGAAACTTCTCATACGTTAAACAAACATCTGGAAAAGGAATAGCGTAAATATGTTTTATAATATGGATCTTAGTATACACTGACAAACGGTGCATACTGAAATCAGTTGTTCTCAATTGATTACCTTACCTAAAAGTTCCTTGAGAAATTCAAAAAAATATTATAAGGTAAATAGCAGATATTATATGTACAAAAATGACAGGGGACTATATCGATGAAAAAGTTACTCATCCTTATTACAATTTTAACTGTTACAGTGCTGCTTTTTATGGCCTGTAATGGTGACGAAACACAAAACAACGGCACGGAAAATAGGCAAACGGAAGATGAACAAAATCATGAATCTGAAACCATCGACCGAGACAAAAAGGGGAATGAATCGGAATCCGCATCAGCATCAGAGGAGACTGATCATGATAGTCAAAATGAAACCTCCTCAGAAAGCGGGGATGCAGATGAACCATCGAAAAGTCAAGAGAGTCATCCATTATCCGAATATTCTTCTGAGGAAATTGAATATGCCCGTGTTTGGCTGCAGCTCGGCCCGAATCCGTATATAGATACATTGTATGCGGAACAAATTCCGGCCGGCGAACCACTTAATCCCGATGATGAGACAAGTGCCGACTATCCGGAACAGGTGGTTCAGCTGTCAGGAACCCGTTTGGTGGACGGGTCTGTGACATACAGCAGCAATGGGGACGGAACAGTAAATGTGTATGATGTTCCAAAACGCTGGGATGGCAAGAATCCTGCAGGAGAAGAGACGTATCAAAAAATTATTGATAATACAACAGAAGTATATATTGAACCAGGTGAAGATCATATAGTCGGGGAATTGATAAAGAAGCTTAATATCATAGAATAAGCATAGTATGCTTTTAAACAACAGGCTCAGTTATTCACCCTTTTCTTTTACGGGATTTTCATATATACTGATACTAATTGAATAGTTATTAAGAGTGACTGAGAGACTTGGCTCAATGATGTCACAGCAACCTACGAAATTGTAAGGTGCTAATACCAACAAAGCGCTGCTTTGAATGATAAAATGGGAAACCCTTTTGGCAATCAAAGCAAAAGGGATTTTTTCATTTCGCGAACAATTTTAAAGGAGAGAAATCACTTGCCTATTAATATACCGAAAACATTGCCTGCATCGGAAAAGTTGAAACAGGAAAAAATATTTGTCATGGATGAAGAGCGGGCGAGAACCCAGGATATCCGTGCATTGAATATTCTTCTCTTGAATCTCATGCCTGAAAAAGAAAGAACAGAGCTTCAGCTGCTCCGTGTGTTGGGAAACACGCCATTGCAGGTAAATGTGACATTTTTGCGGATGGCTTCCCATGAATCCAAAAATGTCAGTAAATCACATCTGGATACTTTCTATACAACTTTTGACAAAGTAAAGGAACGCCGTTTTGATGGAATGATTATTACCGGAGCACCGATTGAACATTTGCCATTTGAAGAAGTGGACTATTGGAAAGAGCTTACCGAAATCATGGAATGGACGAAAAAGAATGTAACCTCCGTGCTGCATATTTGCTGGGGCGCACAAGCTGCTTTATATTATCATTACGGGATAGATAAACATACGCTTCCGGAAAAATGCTTTGGTGTGTTTGATCATCAGGTTACCGATCCAACAGTGAAGCTGGTGCGGGGCTTTGATGAAGCATACCGGGCACCGCACTCACGCTATACTTCGGTGTCAATGAAGGAAGTAGAAAACCATCCTGATCTAACACTGTTATCCTCATCAGAAGATGCAGGAGCATTTATGATTATGTCCAAGGATGAAAAGCATATTATGCTCACTGGACACCTGGAATATGATGCGACTACACTGGCTGAAGAATACGAGCGGGATATCGATAAAGGGGTAAATATAGCAATTCCGCAGCATTATTTTCCGAATAACGATGTAAAGAAACGGCCGCTGAACACATGGCGTTCCCATACACACCTCCTGTTTTCAAACTGGCTGAATTATTATGTGTATCAGGAAACTCCTTATGAGTGGAAATAATTTTGGCTATTGAAACGAAAAATCGCTTATGAAGTTAGAATTCATGAGCGATTTTTTAAAATACTATGTTAGCATTTTACTGCTTAATTTTTACTTTGAATGAGCGCTTGAATAAGTGCACCAGCGGCTTGTATCCAGCTGCCGGCAAGGTTAATATTCTGACCCTCATTTCCCCTGAGCTCAATGATGCCCGATAAAGCTTGTAAACCGTTTCCTATCACTTGAAGCAGGGCGCCGTAGATCCCGTACAGTTCATTCAGGGTTATTTCATTTGCATCCAATAAATCCGGAAGGGACATACCGCTTCCTGCGGATTGAAGCAGGTTTCCCTTTATATTTAATTCTGTTTTTGTTTCTTCATTAAACTGAATTAATAATCCACTAATTATGGTGGAATTTCCGATAGCTTGCAGCTTGTTCCCGATTTTATTTAACGTGATTTGTTTTTCACTGTCCGCAGCTAAAGCACTGCCTGTAGCCTGCATTATGTTTCCTAATAAGTTCAAGTTCGTTTGCATCGTTTCATTAAGCCTGGAAGAAGGTGTGCTTGCTATAGCGGAAAGAATGGTACCTATGGCTGAATCCCATGAGCCAAACAACGCTTTAAGATCATGATCCATGTGAAAGCCCTGCCTTAAGATTATTTGATAATAATCTATTCTGAAAAACAGGATTTGGAACAGCTCGTGTCCGACTGATTTTGTTTACATCGTAAAGTCAAATTAGCCCATGTCCTCACTTTATCCCAAAGCTGTTTCTTTTGGTGCCGAAACTGCTTTATCCGATGCCCATTTGCCCCAGATGGATGGGGGAATCCGGTTAAGCAGGTGTGCCTCGGCAATTGACCATCTTCAGCCAGTCTGAGAATTACCTGTTCCACTGTTTTTCCAAGCGGGATAATCAGTGCTTTGTCTTGAATAGATGCCATTTCCTTTGGAAACTCCTTATAGGCGTAATGCTGCAATAATGGGGATCGGCTGATGGGCGGCTGATGTCCGGTGTAATTTTTATCATTGATAAACACAGGGTATTTAATGATGGATGTGGTATGCAGGAGATGCCGGTTTGCTCCAAATAAAAAATTGGAGTCAGGAAGATCAAATACTTCCCGTATTCCGCAGCCATTAAGCATTTCAACCAGGTTTTTCCTCATGGAACCGGCAAATCCAGCAGCTCTTTTTGACTCTTTCAGGCATACTTCGAGTGTTTCTCCTGCTTCATGGCTTCTTACAAACTGCTCAAGGGCTGTCTTCATTTGATGCCATCCCGGTGTAATTCCCACGATCACGATCTTTGCCGTGTTGTTGATGCATTCATTATGAGGGGCATAGTACATACGGATATTATTACACTTTTCGATCAAGAAAGACGGTGTTAATACATCTTGTTTCGTAAGGGGTCTATCCGCGGGAAGTGCCTGTATATCAGAAAGAAATCTATGCAGCATCTTTTCTCTCCTCCTGCTTTATATTATTCCATTATAAACTGTAATTAAAATTAATCATTATTTTTGTAACCTATTTCAGTAAATTCCGACTGTATTATAAAAGGGGAAAGTCAGGGTGGTCAATTTGAAAAAAATGATAACGGTGCTGATGGTAACTTTTGGTTTTGTTATGATGCTGGCAGCTTGCAGCAATAAAAATGAGGATCAGTCAGCAGAATATGATATTTCCACAGAAAGCCAGCAAGACAGCGTACAAGATGGCGGGTTTGCAGTGGAAAGAGAGGAAACGGAAAATGTGGAACAGGCACAGGATGACGCCGATTCAGGCGAAAGCAGTGAGGTGCCTGAAAATACAGAAGCTGGTCAACAGGACAGAAAGATTATTTATACTGCCGATATGCGGGTGGAAGTAAGGGACTATCAGGAATCCCTTGGCACCTTTCAGGACAGCATTTCCGATTATGGCGGCTATATGGTGGAATCTGCAATGTATGAAGAAACAGAAAATGGTACAGCAAGCGGGTATGTTACGGCACGGATTCCCCAGGAGCATTTTAATGCCTTTATTGAAGTAGTGGAGGACGGAAGCGACAGGGTGCTGGAAAGCAATGTGTCAGGGCAGGATGTGACAGAGGAGTATGTTGATCTGGAATCCCGGCTGGCATCAAAGGAAGTAGTGGAGGAGCGGCTGCTTAGCTTCATGGAGCAAGCGGAAGAAACAGAGGATCTTTTGGCAATTTCCGATGACCTGGCAAATGTACAGGAAGAAATAGAGGAGATTACCGGGAGGATGAATTATTTGCAGGATAAAACGGACCTGGCCACCGTGACGATACATATTGAGGAGAAAGATGTAAGGATATCCGGGGTTGGAGAAGAAGATTTAAACACTTGGGAAAAGACACAGGAACAGTTTATGAAAAGCATTAATTTCCTTATTTCCGCGTTTTCCGGATTGTTTGTCTTCCTGGTGGGTAACCTTCCGCTTATATTGCTGCTGGGAGTAATAGGGCTGATCGTGTTTTGGGTCATCCGCAAACAAATGAATCGCAAAGCTTAAAAAAACAGCATGTCGGGGTGTCCATGCGCCCGTTATGCTGTGTAGTTATTTTTTGCTCTCTTGCCATTGCTGTTATTTCCTTTCATCGTATGTGTCAAGTATCACTTTCACCAACTGGAAATTCGGCTGCGCACAAGAGGGCCCCGCTGCTCCAGCAGTTATCTCGTAAGTTTCTATAAAAAAATGCTAAAACCCAAAACTCCTTAAAACCGGTGCAGAACAGGTTAAGAGAAGGGTCCTAAAGCCTAAAACTCCTTAAAACTGCTGCAGAATAGGTAAATAGAAGAGTTCTAAAACCCAATACTCCCATAAATCGCTGCAAAACTGGTCAATAGAAGAGTTCTAAAGCCTAAAACTCCCAAAAACTGCTGCAGGATTGGTCAATAGAAGGGTGCTAAAGCCCAAAACTCCCAAAAACTGCTGCCGAATTGGTAAATAGAAGGGTGCTAAAACCCAAAACTCCCTAAAACTGCTGCAGAACAGGTCAATAGAAGAGTTCTAAAACCCAAAATTCCCAAAAACTGCTGCCGAATTGGTAAATAGAAGGGCGCTAAAACCCAAAACTCCCTAAAACTGCTGCAAAACTGGTCAATAGAAGAGTTCTAAAGCCTAAAACTCCCAAAAACTGCTGTAGAATTGGTCAATAGAAGAGTTCTAAAGCCCAAAACTCCTTAAAACTGCTGCAGAATTGGTAAATAGAAGGGCTCTGAAACCCACAACTCCCAAAAACCGCTGCAGAATTGGTAAATAGAAGAGTTCTAAAGCCCAAAACTCCTTAAAACTGCTGCCGAATTGGTAAATAGAAGGGCTCTAAAACCCAAAACTCCCAAAAACTGCTGCAGAATTGGTCAATAGAAGGGTGCTAAAGCCCAAAACTCCCTAAAACTGTTGCAGAATTGGTAAATAGAAGAGTTCTAAAACCTAAAACTCCCAAAAACTGCTGCAGGATTGGTAAATAGAAGGGTGCTAAAGCCCAAAACTCCCAAAAACTGCTGCAGAATAGGTAAATAGAAGAGTGCTAAAGCCCAAAACTCCCAAAAACTGCTGCAGAATTGGTCAATAGAAGGGCACTAAAAACCAAAACTCCTTAAAACTGCTGCAGAATAGGTAAATAGAAGAGTTCTAAAGCCTAAAACTCCTTAAAACTGCTGCAGAATTGGTAAATAGGAAGGCGCCAAAATCCAAAACTCCCAAAAACTTCCGAAGAACTGGCCAATAGAAGTCCAATAAAGCCTAAAGCTACAAAAAATATCCGCAGAAATGGTTAATAGGAATTCTCTAAAGCCAAAATTCTAACTGCTTGAAGTTCGGGCTCACGTTGTCATTTGAATAAGCATTTTTCATTTTGCCCGCTTCCATAAGTTTGACAAAATCACCTGAAATCCTTTTTTCTTTTATTTTAAGCAGGGTAAAGATAAGGAAATAACCATTAAAAAGATCCCGGGGCAAATTTTCCTATTAATGTATATGCTCTGCCTCATATCCCTTTTCTTCCAAAATGGATATAATATGAGGTTCTTCAATTAAATGCAAACTGCCGACGATGACGAAGTAGGTTAGATCATTATCTTCTTCTAAAAATCCGGCGATTGTTTCTGCCATATCGTAATTGCGGTCATCATTTATTGCTTGCATAAAGGCTTCCTCTTCTTCAGACATTGCTGCATCTTCCACTGTGGTCAGGGTCAGAAGCGCTTCAATATCCCCTTCTGCGTAAACGGAAAGCAATGCCTGCATCTCCTCGTCAAAGTCTTCCAGATCGATAAAAACGTCTTTCAGCATTTCCACCTGATATTCATCTGAAGTATCGGCAAATATGCTGAGCTGCCCTTCCACAGTCTCCAGGTCAATGATGTCTTTGCCGTCTTCGTTTGCCCTGGTTAGGAAATATTCATCCACTCCGTGCAGATAGCCGAGCTGTTCCGTCATAAGCTGCTGAATGGTAGATGATAAAATCCACGGTTTATACATTTCCGCCAGTTCATACGGGAAGCCAAGCTCTTCCAGCCTGGAAACCAATTCTGCGTGTACATCCTCAGGAATATGATCCTCGATGGTTGTTCCATCCTGATAGGTGCCAAGTTCCATCATGACTTCCTGCATTTCAAATGGATTGACGGAGGTCATGTCAATTTCCGGCACAACCACATCTGATGCCGTATAGGCATCTTCAATTTTGGTATGCATCGGGTAAAATTCTTCAGGGCCGACATGTACAGTTCCCTGCAAATAAACAGTTGTTTCTCCGTTTTCCACTTTCCATAAAAAGCCGCCTGGTCCATCATCTCTGCCAACAACTTCAATTTCATCTGATTGATGAACGATAATTCCCTTTTCGGATAATTGATCAAGGATCTCCTGCTGTTCTTCAGAATCAACTGGGTTTCCTTCCACATTCACTTCATTCAGATTTTCCAGCTCCAGCAGCGGAGAGATATCGGCAATTTCATTGTTTTCGAGTGACACTATTTGTAAATTATGCAACATGGCTAAATCACTGATGTCTGATATACCATTGTCCGATAAATCCAGCTCTTCCATTTCGCTGAAATCTTCTTCGTATAAATCTCCATCTTGTTTCCCGATCTCTTGCCGTAATGCTTCTTCAAACTGTTTGTCTCCGATTGTCACTGGATCGCCCGTTTGACAAGCTGCCAGGAGGAGCATTAGTAGAATCAGGGTCAATCCATATTTCAC
The DNA here is from genome assembly GCF_010994035.1 of Virgibacillus aidingensis. Classification (GTDB taxonomy): domain Bacteria; phylum Bacillota; class Bacilli; order Bacillales; family Amphibacillaceae; genus Virgibacillus_N. Next base: position 62,976 of record NZ_WIXN01000002.1, on the reverse strand, counting down.
CCGTTTCATTTATAAAACACCTTCTTTACTAAATTCCGGGACAAAGAATATTGCCAATCTGCCCCAATGTGTCAAAGTATGTTAATAATAACATTTTTATGTGATCGGTGTGTATTTTTATTTGGAAAATATAGTGATATAGGTTCGTTTATCGTGTATACTGATTAAAAAAGTTGGTGATGGAAATGTTGAAAAAACCGCAAAAATTGCATCCCGGAGATAAGGTGGCAACAGTAAGTCCTTCTTCAGGAGCAGCCGGCGAGCCGGAATTGCGCTGGCGGTATGATCAGGGTGTCAAAAGACTGGAAGAGGTATTTAGCCTTAAGGTAGTGGCAATGCCAAACAGCCTGAAGGGCGCAGACTATCTTTATGAACATCCGGAAGCAAGGGCTCAGGATTTGATGGATGCTTTTAAAGATGAAAGTATAAAAGGAATCTTTGCGACAATTGGCGGGAATGAAAGTATCCGGCTGCTGCCGCATATTGACTTTGAAGTCATTCGGCAGAATCCAAAGGTATTTATGGGATACTCCGATATAACGATATCCCATCTGTTTTGCCATAAAGCGGGTCTTTCTTCCTTCTACGGTCCTGCGATCATGACAGATTTTGCCGAAAATGTGGAAATGATTCCTTATACAGTGGATATGGTAAAGCGGACGCTGTTTTCAAATGAAGCAATTGGTGAAGTTAAGCCTGCAGAAATGTGGACGAGTGAGTTTCTTGAATGGGCGGAGGAAAACAAAAATAAACAGCGGCAAATGCAGCGGAATTCCGGTTATGAAATATTGCAGGGAAATGGTGCAGTCGAGGGACGTTTAATCGGCGGATGCATCGAAGTACTGGAATTTGCCAAAGGGACCGTGCTGTGGCCGGAAGAAAAGTATTGGGAAAATAGTATATTATTCTTTGAAACTTCTGAGGAAAAACCTGCACCTGGAATGCTGAAGTACTGGCTCAGAAACTATGCAGCACAGGGGATTCTTCAGCAGGCAAATGGAATGGTGTTCGGAAAACCTCAGGACGAGGAGTATTATGAGGAATACAAGGAAGAAATTTTAACGGTCATGAAAGAATACGGCCTTGAAAACTTGCCGATTCTTTATAATGCAAACTTTGGGCATACGGAACCAAAATTCATTTTGCCATATGGGGCATTGGTTGAGATAGACTGTGAGAATGGGAGATTTTCTATTTTGGAAAGCGGTGTGGAATAGATATTTGGGAGGATGGGTTCTACCCTTGGAGTTTCTATGCAAAAGTGGATACTTTCTTCATGAATATTGCAGGGGGCATATACATTGAATTTAAAAGTTGGAGACATTGTCCGGTTTGAACGAACATTTACCAAAAAAGATGTAGAAGTATTTACAAAAATATCCGGAGATGAAGGGGAACATCATAAGCATCCTGATAAATTGGGAAGGCTGGTGGTGCAGGGCCTATTAACAGGTACATTGCCGACAAAGGTGGGCGGAGATTATAATGTGCTGGCCCGAACCATGAATTTTGAGTTTTTAAGACCCGTATTTACCGGAGATAGAATCCATTGTGAAGTCATGATCGAAAAGTTGGAAAAGAAAGATAAACATAAAGTTTCTATTTTAGCTAATTTTGCATGCAAAAACGAGAAAGAGAAACAGGTATTGACCGGATACTTTGCTGGCGTTATTTTAACAGGGGATTAGTACAGTCATGGATAGGAATGAAAATAATGGAAAGACGCTGTTCATTTGGAATGACGTCTTTCTTCATTTTATTCCTGAATATCCGGAATATTTACCATGATTTCTGCCATCGTAAAACTCGTGCAGCGGATGTTTGGGGAAGTGATGGTTTCATCTTGTTGAAAGATATTGAACAGCTCATATTGTCCGTTTTTTAAAACAAATTGCTCTAATACAAAGGAATCCGGGTCAACAATCCAATATTCCGGCACAGCATAGTTTTCGTATGTTTTCCGTTTGTCAATTTTATCCCGTTTTAACGTTGAGGGGGATAGGATTTCAACGACAAGGTCAGGTGCACCAGTTATCCCTCGCTTTTTAATTATACCTTTTCTGTCACGGTGAATGAGAACAACGTCCGGCTGTCTTACTTCTTCTTCTGATAGGATAACATCTATAGGGGCATGTAATATGAAGTACGCGTCTTCACAGCTTTTTGTTAAACATTTTTGGATTTCAAAGTTTATCATTTGGTGAATAGAGGATGGGGCAGGACTCATGAGTTCTAATTGACCTTGTACCAATTCATAACGGTTGCCGTCATCAATCGCTGCATAGTCATCATAGGTAAGGGAATTCTCTTTTATCTTATCACTTTTTTTTGATTTATCATTGCTATTCATTTGATTTCACCTCTTTCTATCATTTCATTCATTATACCATAGCTTAGGAAATGCTTTTATCAAATGGGAAGATAAATATAGGCAGGAAATCAGGCGTTCTTTTTTGACACAAATGAACACCTATGATAAACTGAATTCATAATATCGTAATTAAAATTAAACAGCTTGCTAAATATACAAAACTGGAGGATTTCATATGAATGGATTAAAAGGAATACATCACGTTACTGCCATCACAAGCAGTGCAGAGAAGAACTATGAATTTTTCACTTATGTACTTGGGATGCGTCTGGTAAAGAAAACAGTAAATCAGGACGATATCCAGACTTATCATTTATTTTTTGCCGATGATACAGGAAGCCCTGGAACAGATATGACATTTTTTGACTTTCCCGGCATTCCGAAAGGCACTCATGGAACAAATGAAATTTTTAAAACCTCCTTCCGGGTACCGAGCGATGCTGCCATTGATTATTGGGTGAAGCGTTTTGACAGACTGGGAGTAAAGCATACCGGTGTAAAAGAGCAATTCGGGAAAAAGACACTTTCCTTCGTGGATTTTGATGATCAGCAGTATCAATTGATTTCTGATGAAAATAATGAAGGTGTCGCATCAGGTACACCTTGGCAGGATGGACCAATCCCGCTTGCATACGCGATAACCGGGCTCGGACCGCTGTTTGTGCGCACGTCCGATATAGATTATTTTAAACAGATGATGGAAAAAGTACTCCAATTTAAAGAAATAGATCAGGACGGCTCTTTCCATTTATTTGAAGTAGGAGAAGGCGGAAACGGCGCACAAGTGATTGTGGAATACAATGCCGTACTGCCAAATGCCATGCAAGGGTTTGGAACAGTGCACCATGCAGCATTTCGTGTGGAGGATCGCTCTGTACTGGAGGAATGGCAAAAACACTTGGAGGGAATTGGATTCCAGACTTCCGGCTTTGTTGACCGTTTCTTCTTCGGTTCACTCTATTCGAGAGTAGCGCCACAAATATTATTTGAATTTGCTACAGATGGTCCTGGATTTATGGGGGATGAGCCATATGAAACACTTGGGGAAAAACTGTCTCTGCCTCCATTTCTGGAACCTAAACGGGAACAGATAGAAAAAATGGTGCGTCCAATTGATACGGTCAGAAGCACAAAGGATATTCAAAAAGAGTATGAGGAATAACTGATAAAAAACCGGCGGATCATGAAGGGTCGCCGGTTTTTTTAGTTGACTAAGAATCCTAATAAAATACTAATCAATCCTGAAGCCTTCTATAATTCTTCGCCCTCAGGTATTTCAATATGCAGTCGCCTTTGCTCCGTCCCATCAAGACTCACTTCCCAGTACTGGTAATCCGACTCCCTTTGGGCAAATTGTTTATCCACCGTTACAATCAGCCTATCGCTGTGATGAAAAAATACCGGTTCGGTCACATGCTCCTGAAAATTGGTAATCTGCTCGGCCTCGTAATTATCCAGGTCCATACGAAAGCCTTCATATATAAATGTTCCATTTTCATCTTTAGAAGCAACATCCGAGAAAATAACCTGCTCTCCGTCCGATGACAGAGCCGGTGAAGAAAGGATTGGCGCCTCTGAAGCAACATCAAAAATGGGCACGGGAGATGTTTCCCGGTTATTTTCCATAGACATAAAGATAATCCGGTCGCTGTCTTCATAACTCCGGTACATCAGCTCTTCACCATCCGGTGTGACAGCCAGGGAAGACATGTCATAAGCCTTTTTATTTGTGACCTGTTCGGTTTCATATGTATGCAAATCCATCCTGTGAATATCAAAATCATGCGGTCTTTCCCTTGCTATATCGGAGTAGTTTTGAAAAACTCCGGCCTGCAGAAAATATAAAGATCCGCCATCAGGGGAGAACACGGCTTCCGTAATCAAGTTATAGCCGGATGTCAGTGCTCTCTTTTCTCCGGAGGCAGCTCCCATTAACATTAATTCCCCATATGGCTGCTCCTCCTCCTGCCATTGTTTAATAAAAACAATCATGTCCCCATCCGGTGAAAATGCCGGATTGACGTAGGATGTCCCTTCCTCCGGCTGAGCAAGCAGTGTTGCTTCCCCGCCGTCAACGGGAACTGCGTATAATGACGCGTCCCCGTCATGATAGTAGGAAAACACGAGTGTCTCATCATCCGGGGAAATCGCCGTTGTTTCCCCGTAGCCCGTAAATCCTTTCGGCACATCTGCAAACAAAGTGACACTCCATAATAACAGAAATAAAATCAGCATGCCGGAAATAAAAAGTATATTTTTCATTTTTAAAGTCATGTTAAATCCTCCTGTCAACTCAGCGCTCTAAACAATCACAAGGATGGCATAGGGAACGGCAACCGCCAGTGCCGAAAACAGCAGCCCGGTAAGAATAGAAACAACTGGCTTTCTGGCAATAAATTTCATTTGATACTTATAAAACACAAACCAGACAAGGATCGGAATAAATGCATAAAGGGCCATCATCGACCAGCCTGTAAAAAGCAAAAGTCCCCAAAGGAAGAACAAAGCAATGGCGATCACTGCCATGCCAAACACCAAATTCAGTGTATAGCCTATTTTAATTTCCCATCTCTTTCTTGCGTCCTCGTTCGGAGCGGCTGAAGAAAAATACGAATTTCTAAATAGGAATACAAGCTGAAAACCAATAAGCAGGATTAAATAGACAAGAAACAAGAAAACTTGATTCATTGGCATTCCTTGAATAAAAAGATATGTAATGGCATGCCAAATAAGATGAAGCATCCCCATCACATGCAGGAAATAGGGATGTTTTCCGATAAAAGCAATATTAATGGCGGCCAATGTGATAAAGGCACCCGCTGTCAGCTGAATGGCCAGCCAGCCTATAGAAGGTTCCTGTAAAACATATAAAGTATATAAATGAAACAGCACGCCAAATAACAGGCTGGCAATTCCAATGATATATAATAATCCGCGCTGCCATGGGTACATGGATTCCTGCAAACCGCGGCCAATTAATTTTGATCCGCCAAATTGAACTATTGCCAGCTTTTCTGCCTTCGTTTCCGATTCACCCTGTGCGATATAAGACTGTTTCAGCTCCTGCAAGTGAGTCAGCAGTTCTTCCTCCAATTCTTCCCGTTCTTCAGCAGCGCATTGGGTTTCCTGGAGCACTTGCTGAATATGCTTTTCCATCCGGTTCATGATAAATCCCCCGACGTTTTTTGGATGAGACTGTTCACTTTTTTCCATTCGCTGATCTTTGTTTCCAGCACCGTTTCTCCATCAGCGTTGATTCGATAGTATTTTCTTCTGCCATGTTCCGTCTCCGACCAGTAGGAATGAAGCCACCCTTTTTTCTCCATTCTTTTTAGAGCGGGATACATCGTCCCTTCACTCATATTGTAAAGCGCTCCGCTTTTTTCTTTTAAAACCTTTACCATTTCATACCCGTACATATCTTTTTGGTTAAGTAAGTTCAGCAATAAAATATCGATGCTTCCTTTCATTATTTCACGGTCCATTCCTTTATCCCTCCTCGGAAAAAGTGTAACACGATGTGCATCGTATTACAAGGTATATTAATAAAAAAATGCTGCACGCCCAATTGTGCTAAAATCGGTAAATGAGAATTCTCTCATCCGGATTCCAATGGTAATCGTGCAGTTTAATTTCTTTTACAAGTTCAAATACAGTATGATTTTCCAAATAAAAAATATAATCCCCATTCGGATAATAAAGAACAAGATCGACAGTGCGTTTATGCTTTTCCACCGATTGCAGGATACGATTCACCACTTTACGAAAAATCTCAGTGGAAAATGGATTAAAGAAATAAAAACAGTTATCCTGAGGCTGAATGATATATTCTTCGGCAAGACAGGGGAGGAATTCGATGGTATTCTCTTTTTCCTGTATGAAACGCTGGTAGTTGTTCAGGTTAACCAGTGATTTTTCCATCATAGCCTCATCCATTTCCACCCCGATGACGGAAGCAGGATGGAAATAATGGATGTAAAAAGGGAGCCGGCCTTTGCCGGCACCAAAATCGACTACACGATCATTTGCCCGCAGCTCGTAGTTTTTTGATAATGTTTCCAAGGTGCTGTAAGGTGTCGGTTCATATGGATTATAATGAAAGGAATCCGGGTATTTCACCTTTCTGTCCTTTCCAGTTTTAATATGCAGCAATTTATCATATTGGTATTCCTTCAACCCTATAACCTTCTTTCTTATAGTGGGAAAAAAATCGGTATGACAATCATCATAACAATAAACATTACTGCCTGCAGCGGCACTCCAATTTTAATGAAGTCAAAGAATTTATAACCTCCCGCGGTCATCACCATGGCATTGGTAGGGGAGGAGACCGGCGTAGCAAAGGCCATGTTCGCAGCAACTGCCAGGGCAATCATAAACGTATATGGATTGGCGTCCATGCTAAGTGCTGCACTTAATGCAATTGGTGCAAATAATACAGCTGTTGCGGTGTTGCTGATAAATTGCCCGAAAACCATGGTAAGCAGGTATATGCCTGCCAGCACGCCGACAGCACCAAAACCGCCGAGCATTTGAATGATTGCATCGGATAAAAGCACCATTCCGCCCGTTTTTTCCAAAGCCGTTGCCATAGGCAGCATGGCTGCAATTAATACAATACTTTCCCAGTTTAATTCACTGTAGGCATCATTCATATTGCGCAGACAGCCGGTAAGAACCATGAGAGAGGCACCGATCAGGACGGATATAACCGGTGCAAATATCTCGAAAACCATAAATATAACCATTAAAATCATGATCCCTGCCGCGATCGGAGCTTTTCCGGAGGCCGCGGCTTTTCCGGCAGAGCTTTCCGGCTGTCCGATAACGACAACATCACTCGCTTCCCTGGACAGCAGTTCAATGTCCTCCCAGGCACCTTGGACAAGCAAGGCATCCCCGAAGCGGAGACGTTCATTGGACATCCTGTCAAGCACATAGTCCCCTTTGCGGTTAATGCCCATCACGTTCAGGTTATATTTTTCACGAAACCCGATTTTTTTAATGGTTTTATTAATAAAAGATGAATGGGGAGTCAGCAGTACTTCCGCCATCCCAAGCTGTTTAGAAACAAGATCTTCCGCCTCATGTTCTTCCGCTTCCAGTATCAGACCGTAATCTTCTTTTAATTTTTCTAATTTTTCTTTAGCACCTTTAATCGATAGAATATCATGCGCCTGCACAGTGCTTGTCGGCCCTGCCATCTCCTGGTACCTCATAGGCAGGATATTTATTCCCTCTGTAGAATTCCGTTCCATTTTTAATACGTAAAGCTGATAATTGGCAGGCAGCTTCAAATCTGCCAGCGCCTTACCGACCATGGGAGATGCTGAAGGAACACGGACTCTGAACAGCGTTTCCCCTAGTTCGTAGTCTGCAGTCAGCTGTTCTGGTGAAAGTTCATAATCCCCGGCATTGCCAGCCCTTCCTTTAATGTCGGGAAGCAAAAAGTTTCTCGTTAAATATAGAAATATAACGCCTGTAATTAATGCAATAATGCCGATAGGGGTAATTTGAAAAAAGCCAAGTCTGTCAAAGCCGTTTTCTCCAAGTGTCTGGCTGGCAATCAGATTGGGCGGTGAGGCAATCAGTGTCAATAGACCCGACAGGCTTCCTGCAAAAGATAAAGGGATGAGATATTTGGAAGGACTGCTTTTTATGCTGAGAGCTATACTGATCACGACAGGGAGCATGAGTGCCACTGTTCCGGTATTGCTCATAAATGCGCCCACTCCGCCGACAATAAACAGCAGCATGAAAAACAGGTTTCGCTCACTGCCCCTGGACCAGCGCAAAAGCAGATCGCCTGCCATTTGAGCAAGCCCCGTACGCATCAGTCCTGCACCGACTACAAACAGGCCGGCAATCATAATCACGACATTATTGGAAAAACCGGCCAATGCCTCAGCAGGCTCCAGAATGCCTGTAATAACCAAGGCCAATAGGGCCAGCACGGCAACCAGATCAGAACGCCATTTATTTGTCATAAATAAAATGATGGTGATCCCCAAAATAATAAACGTCAATGTTAATTGCATAATCAGACCCCTTATACCTGGTTTGTAGGGACACAGGGACAGGTCAGCTGTCCCACTTTTCATCCAAGGTGGAGTTGATCCCGACTTTCTGAACATTTCACTGCTGGAAATGCTGATAAGTTAGAATCTTCGCTGATAAATCTCCATAAACGGTAATATTCAATTAAGCGCTGATAAAATAACAAGCAGCTTCCTACCCGAAAAATATTGTTATTAACAGTTATATTAAGGTACTTGTCCCATCTCTTACCCTAATACGAATATACCCATTAAGGAGTAGATAATAATCGTAGAAAAAACGACAGTCATGTAAATAAGGGAAAAAACAAACAGCGTTTTAGCCCATTTTTCAGCATCTTTCTTTTTGCGATATCCGTATATGCTTAAAATTAGCCAGACTATACCCATCAGGAGTGCTACAAGCATAAGACCAAGACTAAGAGAACCAAGCAGAAAGCTGGTAGCAATCAGCAGCACTAAATAAACATTTGTCTGGATATATGTTCTTCTGATTCCCTTGACTACCGGCAGCATCGGAACTTTTGCCGCTTTATATTCTTCATGTTTTCGGATGGCAATCGCATAAAAATGCGGCATTTGCCAGATGATTAAGATGATAAAGAGCCCAAGAGCGGCAGGATGAGTGATGTCCGGGTGAATTGCCGCCCATCCGATCAAGGGTGGTGTCGCACCGGAAAGACTGCCGATTTCCGTATTGTACACAGTCCGGCGCTTACTCCACATGGTGTATGGGACAACGTACAGAAAGAAACCCAAAAGCCCTATTAAAGCAGCCATCGGGGTTGTCATTAAAAGTGCTCCCCATCCAGCGACCATCATAGCAATAACCATCCACAGGACAGCTTTAGGTTTGATCACACCAGTTACAGTCGGCCTGATTTTTGTCCTTTCCATAATCGCATCAATATCACGGTCATATAAATTATTAAAGGCGCCCGCTGCCCCTATAATTAGAGCTGTCCCGAGAATGGCAAAAAATATTTCGGTCAGCCGGTCAAACGGATGGATCTCATAAGTGTATAATGCCAGCGTTAATCCGGCAATCATGGGTATCAGATTGGATTTAATGATGCCTGTCTTGACAGTTGCAGCGAAAACCTCTGATAAAGGCGTTTTTGCAGTAGTTTCGTTAATACCTATTTCTTTTTTCATAAGATATCTCTATTCCTTTTCTGTAATAATAATAATGTTTACCTTTTAGTATATCACGTAAACAGGTTGCAATCTTGCTGTAAAGCAACTTTTCTATGAATATCCATTTTTGGCTGTCCGGGATCGCTAACCGCTAGCCCCAGTAAAAAATTTTATTCTTCCAAAAAAAGCTCGAATAATGCTGCAGGCAGCAGGATGGACAAATTAAAAATAAAACCATATTGCAATTTTTGGCAATATAGCTGTTATTCATGTTCATTTTCAACTAAAGCGGCAAGCATTTCTATAAGATTCGAATCATTGACGACTTTATAATTATTGAGGTATTTATCATTTAAATTAAAATAGAAGCTTTCTGTTCTTAATAAACCCTCTTCCTCTTCATTTGTTGTGGTAATGCGCACCCTGTAATCCGGATTTTCAATATAATGATGATCCCTGTCTTTTTTTAGCTCCAGCTCGGAAAACGCTTGTATAATCTCATTCATTATTTTTTCCTCTTCAATCTCAATATCTTCTTCAGGGTCAAATCTGCGTTCATCGGGAAGGTAAGCAGTTGAAACCGTAATACTTCTGATAACGCTGTCTTTGTTCAGATGATCAGAATAAAGGTCGATGAATGTTGTATAATGGGAGCGGTCTATTATATAAGCAGTACCTATGACCAAAAAAGCCGCAATGGCAAAAGCAGTTATTTTTTTCTTGAAAAATAGCCGCAGAATGGCTGTTACTGTAATAACTGCCGAAATAATTACCATTATATCCAATAAAAAGTCCATGAAGACGTACGCCCCTTTGAAAGCTAATTTGATGTAAACTTATCATATATGCTGTTGTATATCCAGGAGGTACAGGAAGAATTTTTATCTTATAAAATAACTCGCGAATGAGGTTACAAAATAAAGGATTAACTTCCAAATGATGCTGGTCAATAATTATTATTCTATTAAAATATACCAGTGTTACATTTTTTTGCTGCTCTCTTTAAAATTGCCTGTATATGTTAAACTGGAAGTTAAAAAGGAATAGAGGTGATATGATGAATTGCTTTACAGCTATGAATGAAAAAATAGGTTCCTCCCGTATACAGCTTTTTTTCATGGAAACCTTTCATTTCTTGACTCTTAAAAAATTCTTTTGGGTGGAAAAAGAAATTTCAAAGCTGCGTTCAGATTTGGAAGAGTTGAAAAATAGAACGGTTTATTAATCTTCCAAAATCACAGTAAGCTGCAGCCAATATATGGATGAAAAAGGAAGGATTTTTATTAAAAAATTTTTGCTTTTATGTAAGCGTTTATTATCGAGGCAATATGATATCCTGATTCTGACCATGGCGCTGATTTTCTTTGCATCCTTTTTTGAAGTTGAAAGCAGTTTCCCGGCAGATCGCGGCATATATTGGCAAATCATTTTCTGTCTCATATAACAGTTATTTCGCTCTTTTGGCGGGAGTATGCGATTGGAAGGAAGTTTGGCAATATCAAAGTTAAAACACTAAATGGCGAACGTTTAATATTTAAAATTATGTTTACAAGAGAATTGGCAGGATTTTATCTTAGAGGTATTTTCAGTGTGGGGATCGCGTTTATGATAAGTATGATTATGATAGCTGTTAGAGAGGATGGAAGGGGAATTCAAAATCTCATCGGAGGAACTTATGTCGCGGAAGGTAATCAATATGAGTTACGGGGCCTGACCCGTAAGAAAATAGGTCAGCCCCTGCTATACTAGACACTGCTCCGATGATTTACTTCTGCAGCTGCCCGAATCCCGGATTCAACCGCTCCTTCTGCCCATCCGTGAAACCAGGAGGTATGTTCTCCGGCAAAATGAATCCTCCCCTCAGGCTGTTGGATATAGTCCCCAAAATCCGTCTCCTGCCCGGGTGTAAATAAAGTGAGGCAGCCGCCTGCATACGGGTTGCGCGTCCAATTCAGGGAATAGCCTTGTATGTATTCATCGTATACGATATTTCCATAAATTTTGACCAGGTCCCTTAATACATGATCGATCATCCTGTCCTCTGGAACTGTGTGCCACAACTGTGCATTTTTCCCCCATGTATAGCTTGCCAGCAGCACACCGCTTATATTGTCGGTTGAGGCAGGAGCCGGTATGTATGTTGATCGTATAGGTAAAGAAGATGTAATATGCCCCATCTGCATCTGTTCCCAAAAGCGGGTTTTAAACTCGATCCCAATTTTGACTGCCGGAATATTTTTCAGCTCTCGTATCGCCTGGTGTTTTTTATGAGATACAGAGTGGTAAGGAAATATATTGACCAGCTGAAAGATGGAAAAAGGAATGGTAGTAATCGCAAAATCTGCAGAAAATATATTCTTCTTTCCCGAAGCCATACTCTTCGTTTGTATTTTTATTCCCTCTTCCCCTTGTATAATCATTTCGACCTTCTCTTCAAAAGTTATCGTATCAGAAAGGACGGGAAAAAAAGACAGTGGCAGACGATCATTTCCACCCGGAATGTAGTTAAAATCATGGAGGTTGAGTGATATAGGCATAATCAGATTTGTGAAAAAATCTGTAAATGCGTATTCGGCCAATCCTTCTATCCCCAGGAGCACGGATATTTTATTGACTGCTTCAGGAGATAGAGAAGGACCGATCGGATTATTGCGCAAAAATTGCGTGACAGAATAAAGGGAATACCGCTTTTTAATTTGCTGCTGCTCTTCTACTGTACTATTCATAAATAAATCCATCATTGGATGCACAGCATTTAATAATAACTCTATAGCTGTTAATCCTCTTTCGGAAGGTTTTAGCGGAAATCCAAGTATATGGGGGTTTTCTTCATAATAGGAGTATTTAACACGCTTGTTATTCATAAAAATAACATCATGAGGAGTAATATTCATGAATCTTTGCAATGGAAGATTGGCTTTCCGGATATATTCTAATAATAAAACATGATTAGCGGGAAACCGCATGGCTCCGGCTTCCATATAGTTTCCGGGAATAAATGGGTCTCTGACGGTATATATCCTGCCCCCAATCCGATTATTAGCCTCAATAATGCTTACATGATGCCCGGCATCTCGTAATAATGACGCAGCAGTCAATCCAGCCATGCCTGCTCCTATAATAATTATTTTTTTTGGTGCAGATGTTTGCTCAAGTCCATTTCGTATGATGGAGAGATAATCACGCGGGTACTCCAGGCTTGTCATTGGAGCTTGGTTATTCAATTGCTTCTCCTCCTTTTTAAAAGATGTATGTTTCAAAAAACTGGTATATGTATTACTGTCCGTCCCTTTTTAGCAGATGGGGCTTCCTGCATGGAGGGCTGACAAGGCATATATTCTAAGAGGTTATCAAACTTCCAGCAGTGTAAATACCATTTTTTCGCCAACCGAACAATTCATGAAAAACAATACGCCGGCATAGAGTAGCATTAGAATGACGAGGGGAGTGGATGAATTGGATCATAAAGCACAAATTAAGGTGAATGACAACGGGTCACTGCGAATTACCGGAGATGTGGAACTGGTGGACAAAGAGGGAAATAGCTATCAAACGAAAAAAAGCTTCTCCCTCTGCAGGTGCGGAAATTCTTCAAACAAGCCATTTTGTGACGGAACACACAGGAAAATAGGGTTTGAAAGTAAACCGAGAGCAAAATGAAAATATATAGTCAGATGGTGTTTTCCCTGGACTATGTCCATGTACCACTTTTATATTATCTATGAAAAAACAGCCATAGATGCATGATGCATCCCTGGCTGCTTTCATTATAATTAAAGGTTCTCCTGAACGATAAATGCATCAGAAATGCCTGCTGACTTTACTTCATTTAGCCGTGCCTCTGCATTACTCCTGCTGGAAAAGGCACCTGACTGTACACGGAACCACTGTTGGCCGGAGACAGTAATCGTACTTACGAAGGAATCAATGCCCTGGGAAGATAGAAAACTCACACGTGCATCGGCGTTTTCCCTTGTCTGGAAGGAACCTGCAATGACCCTGTAGATCACATCGCTTCCGCCTCCATTACCCTGCAGGTTAAATGCCCTTGCCAAGCCATTTACATGCCCTTGGGCAACCCGCTGTCTCCAGGATGGATCAGCCATTAACGCGGCATCACTCGCATTATCTATAAATCCATTTTCCGTTAGGAGTGCCGGCATTCTTGATTCGCGCAAAACGTGAAAATTTGCCCGTTTTTTCCCACGGTTGGATAGCTGGTTTACTTTTGTGATTTCGTCATGCATGATGTTCTGATAGACTGCCGTTTGAGAAGATCCGGATAAACTGCTGTGGATATAATCCTCATAGCCCCGTGCAGATCCATTAAAAGCATTACAATGGATAGACAGAAAATAATCTGCGCCCCATGCATTTGCTTCATTCGTCCGCTGATCGAGTGTTCTGGCAACATCGGAGGTGCGGCTCATATTTACTTCCACATTTTGATAATTATTTTGCAGCAGGGTGCGGATGCGCAGGGCAATATCCAGGTTAATATTTTTTTCCAATAATCCATTGCCCGTAGCTCCTGAATCATTTCCGCCATGACCTGGATCTAAATACAGCTTCATACATAATACCTCCATTTGATTTTAATTTTTACAGTACAAAATATGACTGCCGGCAAATTTGTATTGGACAAACTGCTTATTTTGTCGGAAATTCCATATCTATCACCACCTGCCTTTCACCCCTATAATCGAAGGATGCCGGAAGGAGGTGGCATGGAAAAGGAGAGCCCCAAAGGCTTTTCCTTAAGTATGAGATCGCTGCCTGAATAAAGCCGATAAGTGGAACCGGAAGCGGGCTGGAAAATTACCCTAAGTAATGTTCTATCTTCAATCCCTGTTCAGAAGATAGTATAGATTACTGGGTTCTCTTCGTCGGATGTGAATATAGATCCTGCATTTCTCGACATAACCCGGCCTTTTCCTCAACAGGAAGCACCCAGTTATAGCCCGAGTGTGCTAAAATATAAAATAAAATACGGGAGGGATAGAAACATGACTTTTTCAATCGTTGGTTTTGATCCGGAAACAAAGGAATTGGGAGTGGCTGTTCAATCAAAATTTATTGGCGTCGGCTCCGTTGTTCCGTGGGCCAAGGCCGGAGCAGGAGCTATAGCCACGCAGGCATTTGCCAATCCGGCGTATGGCCCGGACGGTTTAAAGCTTTTGGAACAGGGAAAATCAGCACAAGAAACAGTGGACATACTTACAGAACAGGATGATGGCAGGGAAGACAGGCAGGTAGGCATTGTCGATGCCAGCGGGAATGCCGCAACTTACACAGGAAAAAAATGCTATGACTGGGCCGGCGGCATCACAGGAAAACACTATGCGGCACAAGGAAATATTTTAGTCAGTCGGGAAACAGCAGAAGCGATGGGGAAAACATTTGAAGAATCAACCGGAACACTTGCCGACAGGCTGCTTCAGGCACTGGATGCAGGACAGGCTGCAGGCGGTGACAGCCGGGGGAAACAGGCGGCAGCCATTTATGTGGTGAAGGAAAAAGGCGGCTATCTTGGGGCGAATGACCGGTACATTGATTTGCGGGTCGATGATCATCCCGAACCGATCAAAGAATTAATCCGGATTTATCATCTTCACCAGCTTTATTTCGGCAGTACGAAAAAAGAAAACATCCTGGCGATAGATGGTGAGATCAAGGCCGATTTGGAGAAACACCTCCAACGTCTCGGGTATTTGAAGGAAAATTATTCCGGATATGAGGCATTACATAAGGCATTCACTTCTTTTCTTCACACGGAAAATTTTGAAGAAAGGGAGCTGGAAAAGGGGAAATTGGATAAGGAAGTCCTGGACTATTTGAAGGAAAAGTAATATAAGTTTTCGTCATGAGACAAACAGATTTTGACGGGAATGAGAATATGCCATGCTGAGGTCAGAGTAGGGAACCCATCTATCAAAAAATTGCCGGGTCCATGCACTTTGTGCACATGACCCGGCAGTTTTTGCCTAATCTATATATTCCACTTGTACCCCGGATACACCCGAAATTTCTATGTCTTCCGGTACCTGCAGATAAAGAAGCTGTTCACTCCATCCCATTTCCATGCCAAAGCCAAGCATTTCCATATCTTGATCATTGAACTGGTGCATCGGAAATTCTTTGCTGAAAGAAGCGATGTACACTTCTTCTGTTCCTTGGCTTGAAACAATTTCCAATCGGTCCGGTGTAAGCTGAATATCTAGTGGAATGGATTTGTTTTCTATTTCCATTCCATTAAAACTGAGAGGTGTACGGTAAAAGGCAGCTTTAATTCCATCACTTTCTGTACGTTCCACCGCAACCCGAATAAAATTCATATCTCCGCGGGATTCTATACGGAATGTATCTTCATCATAATCAAACTCCCATTCTTTCAGCAGAAATTCCTCAATGGATGCCACATCTTCTGTTCCGGATAGCACACCGCTGAAGATTTCCACATGGCCGGGATGGTCAATTCTCTTTTTTTCCGATTCTTCTGCAGAAACAGGGATAAAATAATAAATAATAACTGAAATAAGTAAAATGACTCCATAGCCTCCGAGTATCCAAAACCCTTTTTTCGCTCCCCGCCATTTGCTGAAACGCATAACTACCCAAAAAGTCAACGCAACGAGCAGCATTAAAATAATGAGTGGTGTAAATGGTCCAAGGTTCATCATTGTCTAGCCTCCAATCTTTTTGTCAGCATTATAGCTGCCAGAAAACAGACAACCGAGGTGACAGTCACCTTCAGCACAAAAAGCAAGGCATTTGTTTCCTCAAAATAAAAGGCAACCCCTCGTCCGACAAGACTGTGATCCAGCTGAATCAGCCAAATAAAGATGCCAATGAGCAACACAGGCAGCAGATAAGGAAGGGTGCGGTGCAATTGGGATAAGGTGCCAAGCACATAGCCTGCAGATGCCAATAAAATCAGATAGAATGTCATCGAAAAGACACCGGTAAATATATCACTTACTTCATAATGTACATTGGATCCCAAAATGGGGGCAGGTTCCTTGAAAAAGTACACGAGAACCCGCAATAAAAAACCTGCTAAAATAGTTGTCACCGCAGCAATCACACTTGCCAGCAATAAAAATAAAGCATTGGAAAGATGATTGCTTATATGATTGGACACAAAGGTGAAACCGTGTTCCCTTTCTGCCTTGGTTGTCATCATAACGGCGTGTGCAATTACCCAAAGAAAGGTAAAGATAATCACATTTGCATTCGTAAACAACGTAGCATTAATGGAAATGCCTGAGCCTCCGGAAGAATGGAATGAACCATTGCCGCCCAGTGAAAAGAGGATAGCTATTATTTGCACCAGGACCAACGAACTTAACACCCCATTATATGCCTTCAGCTTATATTTAAATTGCCTGGCCACCGTGCTTCCAAGACTTGCATTATTTAAAGACACTTTCGATTCCTCCTTTACTCCTGCTTGTCAGATGGACACATAGATCACTGGCGGAAACTGGAGAGACTTCCATTCCCAATTGCTTTGCCTGATCAATGGAAAAGTAGTCATTTTTTACTATCGCATAGGTGGCATTGTTTCCAACCTGTTCATTGTGGATGACTTCTTTATTTGCCATCCATTGCATGACTACTTCGGTTCTGCCGGAAATTCCAACTGCATATTCCTTTAATTCATCCATCGGCAAATGAAAATATTTCTTTCCTTCATCAAGCAGCAGCACATCTTCCAGCAAATCCTCGATTTCCTCCAAATGATGGCTCGAAATAATGATTGTTCTCGGATTTGCAATATAATCTTTAAGCAGTGCCCGATAAAAATCCTTTCGTACGCCTGCATCCATCCCGGTCGTCGGCTCGTCAAACATGGTAAGCGCACATCTTGAAGCAAGCCCGATAATCATGTTAAAAGTACTCATTTTTCCTTTGGACAGGTGATGATGTGCCTGTCTTGGATGGAAGGAAAAATAATCAAATAGTCTATTCGCCAATTCAGCATCCCAATTTTCATAAAACCGTTCCGCTTCAGTTAAGATTTCCGATAAGGTTAATCGGCTGGAATAGCGCATTTGATCATCTACGTAAATAGCATTTGCTGAGATGAACAGGTTTTGAAACGGATCTTCTTTAAAAACCTCAACTTTTCCTGAAGAAGGACGCCAAAATCCGGCGAGAATTTTAAGTAATGTTGTTTTACCGGCGCCATTTCTCCCGATCAGCCCGGTAATTGTGTTTTCCTCTATGGAAAAGGATAAATCCTGGAGTGCTGTTAACTGTCTTCTCTTTTTCGTCAGTTTTTCGCATTCAATGACATTCACTTTGTATCCCCCTTACGTTCTTTAAAAATAGTATGAAGCATATTTATTAACTCTTCTTCATTGACCTCCAGCCGCTCCGCTTCCAAGGCTGCTTCCTGAAGCATTCCTTTTAAAACCCGGTTTTTTCGTTTGTCGGTAATAATCATCCTGGCTTCAGCAGTCACAAATTTCCCGAGTCCTCGTTTGTTATACAATATTTTTTCCTCATGCAGCATGTTCAGCCCTTTTGCAGCAGTTGCAGGATTGATGGTAAACATTTCTGCAAGCTTGTACTGGGAATACACTTTATCATTTTCTTTCAGATTGCCATTCAAAATCTCTGTCTCAATCCACTCCGCAATCTGAACATAAATCGGTTTGGCACTGTCAGAAGATATAATCAAGCCCACAACTCCTTTCCTGGGAATCAGTGCATTAGTCTTGTAATGCAGTATAGTACAAAGTCAGCTGTAATACAAGAGGAAATTTGAGCTTTTTTGAGCGGGCAGAAATAAGAGTTTCCTGCCTGAAAAGGGTTTAGGCTATAAGTTGTAATGCTGCGTTTT
Organism: Virgibacillus aidingensis; assembly: GCF_010994035.1. Classification (GTDB taxonomy): domain Bacteria; phylum Bacillota; class Bacilli; order Bacillales; family Amphibacillaceae; genus Virgibacillus_N. The sequence continues at coordinate 44,564 of NZ_WIXN01000002.1, read as the reverse complement.
TTCCATTAAACAATCTGCGAAATCCCGGGCTTTATAAAATAATGGAGCGTATAACATACCGGCATGTACAAAGACTAAGGAAAAATTCTATTACAGGAGGTACCAGCATGGTTAATAAAGGGAAAGAATTTAATAACATGTTCAAGAAGAACAGGCAGAGCGGAGAGCATAGAAATGGGCGCAAGAGTCAATTCAAGAATAATAATCAACAGGAAGGAGAGGCGCCAAACGAATATTTGAGCCAAAAAGAGGAGTAGTTTTATTACATTAATAAGCAATCCATATACAGAAAATGAAACCAACCGGGGTAATTATAGTTTATCCCGGTTTTATCCTGCGTCTGATAGTTTAAAGTGGATTAGATATTTATTCCGGCTATTCCTCGATAATCTTACAGACGAATTAGAAAATAATACGCTTGAAGCTGAATTAAAGATTAATGCATTAATTGGCTGATGTGGAAGAAGAAGATATACAAAAGTTTGAAAATATGATGCCTTCATCTTTTACAGATGATGAGTAAAAATGGCTTGATTTGGCGATGGAATATTATGTGGAACCGGCAGAAGAATAATAGGGCTGGGATTATTAACAATTATTTGTTTTTTTATTATTCAACTGCGTCAATTCCCATTTTTTTAAAAAGATATATCCATATAATATTTTTTGATAACGATACAAATACTATTATCAATATTGTATAAGGAGTGATTTCAGTTGAACCAAACAGAGATTAGAAATAGCATTGAAAAAATATTGGATGAAAGCCATACAGGCATCCTGGCAACCGTAAAGAATAATAAACCCCACTCCAGGTATATGACTTTTTTTCACAGAGACAATATCCTGTATACACCGACAGACAAAAATACGGATAAAACCGAAGAAATTGACGCCAACCCATATACACATATTCTGATTGGCTATGAAGGGGAGGGGTTTGGCGATGAATATATAGAATATCAGGGAAAAGCTGCATTTAATGAGTCTGAAGAATTAAAAAAAGAGTTTTGGAATGATGATATGAAATTATATTTCGACGGTCCGGAAGATCCTGATTACACTTTACTGGAAATTCGTCCTACTGGAATACGATTAATGAATAAAAAGGGAGAACCACCGAAAGAATTGGAATTATAAAAGGATCAGCCTGTTTAAGGCCGTGAGTCGTAGTCACAAACGTATAGTTTACTGTTCGTGAGCCATTCTGTAACTAGCAGCGCACCATCTTCATAGAGTAATGGATATGTGGGTAAATATGGAGATGGGGAGGCAGCAATAAATATGTACAATGCTGATGGATATTTATGGAGAAGCTTCAATGTTCCTTATAGGGATGTACCTCAAAGTCAACCGGAGGGGGGGCCGGAAAGTATCGGCAGAGAGCCGAGTTTAGTTGCAAATTCAGTTTTACAGCGAGAGTTCCCCAACCTTGTTTATCTAAGGGGGGCCCCTGAAGGAAATGAGGTGGCCTTGACTTTTGATGATGGCCCGGATATCCGCTATACACCGCAAGTATTAAATGTTTTAAATGAATATCAGGTAAAAGCAACTTTTTTTCAGATGGGGGCGAGGGCAGCAGAACATACCGATATTGTCAGGAGAACTCATGCAGAGGGCCATGCCATCGGCAATCATACGTATTGGCACCCCAACTTAACAGAAGAAAGCCTGGAAAGGGTGCACTGGGAAGTAAATGCAGCGGGAGACGCTCTTACGCAAATTTTGGGCTTCCGTCCCAGGTTATTCCGGCCTCCATACGGAGCTCTAAATCGGGAAATTGTTCAGTTGCTGGGAGAGATGGGCAATACGGAGATTCTTTGGAATGTGGACTCACTGGATTGGAAGCAGCTGGGCACTGAAGTAATTGCAGAGAACGTTCTGGCAAATACTACACCGGGTTCTATTATACTCATGCATGATGGCGGTGATTGGACAATGGATTTATCAGGCACTGTAAATGCCTTACATGTAATTATTCCCCGTCTCCTGCAAGAGGGAATGGAATTTGTGACGATTCCTGAGCTGCTTAATGTAAATGAAGCTAAGTAATAGCATTTTTATCTATAAGAGTAAGCGTGACTTCCGCCATCACAGGGATGGAAGCATCACGCTTATTTAATTTTAAATAAATAGGAAATGAAAGTAGCCATACTTATACCTGCCGGAGGTGTTCTCCGATAAAACATTTCAACCTGAATCAAGCCGTTTCAAATTACAATACTCACCCATGCTCTCTTTAGTATTTATCTAATGTATGGCTTCGCATAAGAGTCAGGCTGATGATCCTTTCGAAATATACTATCACCGGTTGCTTCAGTGGACAAAAGTAATCAAATAATCTCTCATATATGTGTAAACAGGTTAACATCCATTTCCAGGACCCATTCCCTAACACAACAAATTATTGCTGACAAAAGACCTACTACTTTACATAAACTTTACATTACATACAAACTTCCTTAACATTCAACACCTATACTTGAAAGTGAGGTTAACAACAACACAGGGAGGAATTAGTTGATGAAATTGAAAAAAGTACTTTTGTTCCTGCTGATTGCAGGAGTAGTTATTGGACTCGCTGCATGTGGATCAGACGCTGAGGAAGATAACACAGAAGAAGAAAATACAGAAGAAAATGACGCTTCTTCTGATAATGCAGAAGAGGCTTCCAATAATGGAGAGTCCGGTTTGGAAGGTACGGTAACAATGGCTGGATCAACTTCAGTTCAACCTCTTTCTGAAGAGCTGGCAGCTGCCTTTATGGAACAAAATCCTGATGCCAGAATAGAAGTTTCCGGTGGCGGTTCAGGTGCAGGTGTGACAGCTGCACAAGATAATGCAGCAGATTTCGGAGCAGCATCCCGTGAAATTAAAGAAGACGAGACAGGTATTGATGAATGGGTTATTGCCATTGATGGTATTGGAATTATTGTTCACCCGGACAACCCTGTATCAGATTTAGCGCTGGAAGATATTACTAGTATCTTTGCCGGAGAGATTACAAATTGGTCAGAAGTCGGTGGAGACGATGCAGACATTGTTGTAATCAGCCGTGAAGATGGATCAGGAACAAGAGGTGCATTTACTGACATCGTACTGGGTGACGCGGAATTAGTAGATTCTGCACTTATTCAAAATTCTACCGGTGCTGTTGCAGAAGGTGTAGCTAATGATCCAAATGCTATCGGATATGTATCGGTAGGTGCCATGGATGATACGGTTAAGGGACTTTTGGTTGACGGCGCGGAGCCGACTGCAGAAAGCATCAGTGCTGGAGACTATCCAGTATCGAGACCATTTAATTATGTGGCCAATGAAGAAACTGAATTAAGCGAAGTTGCACAAGCATACCTTGATTTTGTTCTCAGCGATGAAGGTCAGCAAGTCGTTGAAGATAATGGATTTATTTCCGTTAACTAATTTTCAAATAAAGCTTAATTAAATAGAGCTTTAAATAGAACAGGGTGGGATCAGACTGCCCTGTTCTTTACACTTTTTTCACATATAAATTTATGAGCTGTCATGGAGTGATAGATTTGAAGTTTCAAAAGGAGAGAAATAATAAAAGTAATATAGAAGAAGGCATAGTCAAAAAAGTACTGTTTGTCATGGCTTTAACTGCTATCACATCTTTAGGTCTTATTGCGTTTTTTATTTTTAACGAAGGAATGCCTTTCATGATTGACTATGGCATTGCAGATTTTATTTTCGGGACAGAGTGGGATCCGTCAAATCAAGTGTATGGCATCTTCCCAATGATTGTTGGTTCTGTGATAGCAACTTTACTGGCTATTTTGATCGGTGCTCCAATTGGAATTGCTGTTGCTGTGTATTTAGTGGAAATAGCACCTCCTAAAGTTGCGCGGATAATCAGACCGGCAATCACGTTAATGGAAGGTATTCCATCGGTTATCATTGGGCTTTTTGGCATGGTAGTCATGCTGGATGTAATTCGGCGTTTAGCACGTGGTCCATTGAGTGAATACTTGCCGGCCGGTTATCAAACAGGCTATTCAGTGCTTGCTGGAGCAATTATATTAGCGATTATGATTTTGCCCACAATTATTTCCATATCTGCAGATTCAATCCGGGCTGTGCCCAATGAATATAAAGAAGCTGCTTTAGCCCTGGGATCATCTAAATGGCAGACAATATACAAAGTGGTAGTCCCTGCAGCCAAATCCGGTGTGCTTGCTGCAGTCATTCTGGGTGTTGGCCGGGCAATTGGAGAGACGATGGCAATTATTATGGTAGTCGGAAATACCGTACAGATTCCCGAAGCAGGCTGGGAAGGTATTTTTGCCCCTGTCAGAACGCTAACAGGAAATATTGCGCTGGAAATGGGATATGCCGGTCCTGAGCACCGTCAGGCTTTATTTGCAACGGGGATCATACTTTTTATCTTTATCATCATTATCAATTCCATCACGCTAGTACTCAGGAAAAAGGAGGATTAATCCATGTTCAAAGTGAAACCCAATCACATGATTAAGGTGAAACGAAATCAAATCTTCGCCTTTACTTTATTGAGCCTGGCGGCAGCGTTAACAGTCCTCACACTCTTTGCAATTGTTTTTTATATTATGCTTAACGGTTTTTCCGTGATTAGTATGGATTTTCTATTTGATGAGCCCCGCAGTATGGGAACTGAAGGCGGTGTTTTACCCGCGATATTAGGAACAATTTATTTAGTTGTACTTGTTATGATTATTGCAACGCCTATCGGGGTGGGGACAGCAGTTTATTTAAACGAATACATGCCCGAAGGTCGATTTAAGAAAATTCTCCGATTTGCAACGGAATTATTAGCAGGTGTACCATCTATTGTATTTGGGATGTTCGGCTTTATTTTCTTTGTCATTGTTTTAAGAGACTATACAGGGGGCTGGTCCATTTTATCAGGTGCTTTAACGGGAGTAATCATGATTTTACCTGTAATTATCCGAGCCTCGGAAGAAGCGCTCAGGAGTGTGCCGGATCCGTTAAAAGAAGGAAGTCTGGCACTGGGTACGACACGATGGTATACGATTAAAAAAATAGTATTGCCATTGGCATTGCCGGGTATTACAACCAGTTTAATATTGTCGATTGGACGTGTTATCGGGGAAACGGCAGCATTTTTATTAACGCTGGGCGGAAGTCTTTTATTTGCTCAATCTATATTTGATGGGGGCAGGACACTTGCCCTGCATTTATACCTGGTAGCAATGGAAACTGGGGATTTGCAAATGGCTATGGGTTCAGGAGCTGTTCTAATCATTCTTATATTAATCATTAATTTTGCTGCTGCAGGTTTATTCAAATTATTAGTCAGACGCTTTTCTGTATGACCAGCGATATAGGGGGTAGATTTTAGATGATTAATCAAGAAGAAAGAAATGTAAAAATAGCTGTTGAACAATTGGACTTTTTTTACGGTCAAACACATGCGCTGAATAGTATTTCATTGGATATAAAAGAAAATGAAGTTTTTGCACTTATTGGTCCATCAGGCTGCGGAAAATCAACATTTTTAAGGACATTAAACAGAATGAATGATTTGATTCCTAAAACACGTGTTAAAGGAAGCGTACAAATTGGCGGTCAGGATATATATGACCCTGATGTTGATGTGGTTCAATTGAGAAAGTCAATCGGAATGGTTTTTCAAAAGCCGAATCCATTTCCGATAAGTATTTTTGATAATGTTTCCTACGGCCCCAGAGCACATGGATTAAAGAATAAAAAAGAACTTATGGGTATTGTTGAGGAAAGTTTGCGGCAAGCAGCCCTGTGGGATGAAGTGAAGGACAGATTGAACGATAATGCCATGAGTCTTTCCGGTGGACAACAACAAAGACTTTGTATTGCGCGGGTAGCGGCGATTAAGCCGGAAGTTATATTAATGGATGAACCGACATCAGCGCTGGACCCGGGCTCCACAACAAAAGTGGAAGCGTTAATTAATGAGCTAAAGCAAAATTATACTGTAGTGATTGTCACCCATAATATGGAGCAGGCAGCACGGATATCAGATAAAACGGCGTTTTTCCTTAATGGTTATGTTGTTGAAACGGATGAAACAAATCAATTATTTACGAACCCAAAAGAAAAGCAAACGAAAGATTATATAACAGGGAAATTTGGGTAGGTCACTTTTTCGATTATAAGCAGCTTAATCGTTAGGTTTATCATAACTATTATACAGCTGAAAGAAGGAAACAGCAGAAAACCTGACTTATCGCCAAGCTCAATTGTGCTTATACAATCAATACGCAGCATATTCCAGGTATCAGGAAGGTTGATGTTTTCTTAGCTGCCAAAGCACCTCTTAATAATTGATTGTTCTTTGGCGGTAAGAACAAGAACCTGTCTCATACAGGGTTCCAATATGCTGTTCTGGTATGCACTTTTATTGGGCAAAACCTCTCCTGCTTCTCTGGTCTTCTGTGGCCTAGGAACGATTCGGAAAACCTTTTACTCCACCTTGACCTAATAAACATGTCTCTTTCTGCTTGATTGATGCCGAAAGGGATGTGTGTACATATAACCAGGATTTGCGCAAAGTCACCCGCTAATAAAGAGGGTGCTTTTTCATATTGCAACTTTTTTCTCTTTGTAATATTTGACAAGAGAGAGTGCATAAAAAATAAGGGAGAAACAATAATCACAATTGCTTCTCCCTTATTTTACACTGCTGCTTATCCAAATCTTCCAGAGATATAATCCTCTGTACGCTTATCACCAGGATGATTAAAAAGTGCCTCGGTATAATCGTATTCCACAACCTCGCCATTCAAAAAGAAGGAGGTTCTGTCGGAAATACGCGCTGCTTGCTGCATGTTGTGTGTCACCATTACTATGGAATATTTTTGCTTCATGTTCTGTACAAGTTCTTCTACTTTTGCTGTTGATCTTGGATCCAGCGCCGATGTCGGCTCATCCATTAGGATTACATCGGGTTCGATTGCCAGGCAGCGGGCAATGCAAAGGCGCTGCTGCTGACCGCCGGAAAGGCTGTTTGCATTTTTTTTCAGACGATCTTTGACTTCATCCCATAGAGCTGCATCTTTCAAGCTCTTTTCCACGATCTGATCAAGTACTTTTTTATCGCGAATGCCGTGTATTCTTGCACCGTAGGCTACATTTTCATAAATGGATTTCGGAAATGGATTTGGTTTTTGAAATACCATTCCGACACGCGATCTCAGTTCTTCCACCTTAAATGAATTGTTGAGAATGCTTTGGCCGTTATACCTGATCGTGCCGGTAATGCGGACATTGGGCACGAGCTCGACCATTCGGTTTAATGTCTTAATATAGGTGGATTTTCCGCAGCCTGATGGCCCGATAATGGCTGTTACTTCCTTCTCATACATTGGTAAATTAATTTCTTTTAATGCATGATTATCGCCGTACCACAGATTTAAATCCGTTGTATCATAGACAACCCGTTTCAAAACGTCCGGACCTGACTTCCTTTTATTCGGCAGTTTAGTATTTCCAATGATATCAATTGCTTCTGTAACACTACTCATTGGCATTTCACTCCTTCAAATCTTTTTTGGCAGTACAGAAAGCATAAGACTTTCCGTCCTGCGCAGACGCTATCAGAGCCTTCACTTCCCAGTATAAGGGCATCCAGGGAAAGCAAGATACGCTTTCAGGAATCCCTTTAGAGGAAAGACAAATTTTCCACCACATTTATTTCATTCAGTGTAAAAAATAATAAAAGGCAGTATAATACTGCTGCAAGGTTGACATATGCTGCATTCCGGCTGCAAAAGTCATATAGGATGTGAGTAGTTTCCACACCCTCATCCGGTCATGACAGTTTCATATTTTTAATATTGAAGTGTTTACAGATCTTCAATTAAGCCTGATGCTCCTTTTATATGCGAATCATATTTTTCAAGGTTTACTCCAATTCATGTGCCGATCCTTCCAGCACCGTTCCATCTTAATTTCTAGTATAAAGGATGAATGTTAAGGTAGTTTGTATGTAATGTAAAGTTTATGTAAATTGTCTATAAAAATTAAACCGGGGTATTGTATATAATATATTCATGCAAGAAATGGGGGCGGGAAAAGGAATGATAAAATCCTATGATTTCATTTACAGGCGCCTGCTGGAATATTACGGCCCACAGGGATGGTGGCCGGCTGACAGTGATTTTAAAATGATGATTGGTTCTATTCTTGTGCAAAACACGAACTGGAAAAATGCCGAAAAAGCACTGGAAAATCTGAAACACTATTTGCAGCCGGAAGTAATGCATCAGCTTGCAGAGGAAAAACTGGCACATCTCATCCGCCCAAGCGGGTATTACAATATGAAGGCAAAAAAAATTAAAGCTTTTTTGTACTGGTATAAAAAATATGATTATCGTCTTTCCCTTTTAAAATTCAGGGAGAAAAATGAGCTGCGCAAGGAATTATTAAACATTTATGGTATCGGCAATGAAACAGCCGATGTTATTTTGCTGTATGCGATGGAAAAACCGGTGTTCATTGCAGATAATTATGCGAGAAGGATCTTTAGGAGGTTAGGGTATAATGTGCCACACGGATATGATAGATTCAGAGAAATGGTGGAGAGAGCACTTCCGGAAGAAACCTCTTTGTTCAATGAATACCATGCACTATTGGTGGCACATGGGAAGACGCATTGCAAAGCAGCACCTATCTGTGAAGGATGCCCGCTATTGGATGTTTGTGAACAAAGATTTTAGCGCTGAAAAAATAAATGCATAATTATGATTCCAGCGCAAAGCTTCGTATTTGCTCCGTAAGATTTTCGGGTATTTCATCTGTAAATAAGTGTCCTGTATTCGGATGGATGAGCAATTTGGCATTAGGCAGGTCCTTTGCCAATTTTTTTGCTACTTTTAAGGAGATAATCCTGTCTTTCTCCCCGTATATTAAAAGGACCGGAGTGGTAATCTGCTTTACTTGCGCTGAACGCAGATCGCCTTCACGGTAACGAGCCAGCCGGAGAAGCGACTTGTAAAACTGCTTTTCTTTTAATGGTCTGCTGTATTCTTCTATCATTTCTTCTGTAATTACCGAATGATCCGACAGTGCTATTTCCAGCGTGCTTCTAACCCCTTGTTTTTTGACGCTCTTCTTTATAAAAAGATAAAAATAAGGAACGTAAGAAAGCAGTTTGATCCAATGGTTTGACGGTTTTAAATAGCCGGAACTATTTAAGAGGATCAGTTTTTTAATTTTCTCGGGAAAAAGTTTAGCCGTATATAAACTTATTTGGCCACCCATGGAATGACCGGCAAGATATACTTCTTTCAAATCAAAATAATCAATGCAGGAAGCGATGAGTTTTGCAAAGTTTTCGTAGGAATTAATAAATCTGGCCGATTTTTCACTTCTGCCAAATCCGGGCAGGTCAATGGCAATGACGGAAAAATCCTTCTCCAGGAGCGGCATCATCTTTTTAAACGTATAAACCGAAGCCACTAGTCCGTGTATAAGCAGGAGGGGAGGTTTCCCATTTAAAATGTACTCACAATATATATGAGCATTGGGAAGTTTTATGGTGGTTTTGGTGAAGTGGTCCATGCTATCCGTCCTGTTCCAATTTATAGTTTCCCCTTTATGTTACCAGAATCTGCAGATTTGAGGAAAATAATTGGATTTTTATTTGTGTACTGTTCAAAATAATAAAAAGAATATGAAAAAGGCTATAAAATAATTGTTGCTTTTAGTATATTAGTATTATGGAATATTCAGACTGGGGGTGGGGGCATAAAGTACATTTTAACTTGTATTCTCATATTCATAGTGATAGTTTGTTTTGTTTACACTGATCAGGTAATGGCATCCGGAATAACAAAGTTGGCCCCCGAACAGGAAGTATATGAGCTTGGTTCCTTGATGGAACTATTGGAAGATGAAAATAACAATATAACCCTGGAAGAGATTGCCGCGGGCAAATGGGATGATCAATTTTATCTATATGAAGGAAATATCCCCAATTACGGATATACCCCTTCCACCTTCTGGATGCGCATAACATTTGAAAACCGGTCGGCAAATAGTGAATGGATGCTTGAAATTGCCTACCCGCCCCATGATTCGATAGAACTTTATACAAAATCCGATGACGGAAAATTTCGCAGCAGTAAAACAGGGGACCGGCTGTTATTTTATGAAAGGGAAGTGCATCACAGGAATTTTATTTTTGAATTGGATATTCCGCCGGGTTCCATGCAAACCTATTATGTAAAACTGGACAGTGATGGATCCATGCAGCTGCCTGTTACACTGTGGTCCAGGGATGCATTTCGGCAGAAAAGTCAGCTGGAATATATACTCCTTGGTATTTATTACGGTTTTAGCCTGTTTATGATTTTATACCATCTGTTTTTGTTCTTTTCGTTAAAGTTGTCGCGTTACCTTTGGTATATTCTTTTTATAGTTACATTAATGTTGATGCACTTCACTTTGAACGGGTTAGCCTATCAATATATCTGGCCTGAAGAATCCTGGTGGAATCACCGTGCGATTTTATTTTTCATTGTGTGCACGAATATGACAGGATTATTATTTGTAAAATCTTTTATAGATACAAAATACTATTTGCCGGGTATGGACAAAGTGATGAAAGGCATTGTGTTTCTGCAGCCGATTTTAATGGCTATATTGTTCTTTAATTATGAAGTGGCGCTAAATATTATCATGGCTGCCACTGTAGGTACTATCAGTCTTATTATTATGCCTTCCATCATTTTAAGCTGGCGGCGTGGTCATGTGCCGGCAAAGTATTTCTTTTACGGCTGGACAGCGTTTTTTATTGGGGCGCTCGTCAGTTCCATTGCTGATATGGGCTTGCTGCCTATCAACTTTTTAACAACGTACAGTTCTCAAATTGGTTCAGTCATAGGAATTACTCTATTTTCCCTTGCACTCGGTGAAAGAATAAGACAGCTCAGAAAGGAAAAGAAGGAAGCAGAGGAAAGTGCGCTGAAAAGCCGGGAACTTGCAGTAAGACACCTAAAAAAGGCAAATGAACTGAAGGATGAATTTTTGGCCAATACTTCCCATGAATTACGCACACCGCTTCATGGGATGATTGGATTGGCTGAATTTATAAAAGAGAGGGAAGGATCAAACGAGGAAATACAGCACAATCTATCCTTGATTATTTCAAGTGGAAAACGGCTTGCACAGCTGATTGAAGATCTTCTTGATGCCTCGAAATTAAAACATCAAGATTTAAATTTGGAAATAAGCCGGGTCAACCTGAAAAAGCTGACGGATATGGTATGCACTATTTCCAAATCGATGAACAGGAGTAAGTTCCTAACAATACAAAATAAAATTAATGAGCATCTTCCGCATGTCGCAGGGGATCAAAACAGATTGCAGCAAATATTATATAATCTCCTTGGGAATGCAATCAAGTATACTGATAAAGGAGAAATTACAATCACTGCTGAACAGGATAGGAACATGGTAATTGTGTCAGTGAGAGATAGCGGGATTGGCATGTCTGAAAAGGATAAGATGCACATTTTTGACAGTTTTACAAGGGGCTCCAATATAGAAGACAGATCAGAAAAGGGAGCAGGTCTTGGACTAAGGATTACGAAGCAGCTAGTGGAACTTCATGGCGGCAGAATAGAAGTCGAATCTGCATTGGGGGAAGGAACGAACGTATCTTTTTCCATACCGATTTTTAAGGAAGAGGAAATAGGTGTGAGTCATTACTTTACTTCATCTGAGCAAGCTGGAACGAGCGTGCTTTTGCATCATGAGAATCCGGAGCCTTTAGGTAAAATATTGATTGCGGATGATGAACCGGTTAATATTCAGGTGCTCCTGAATCACTTATCCATGGCTGGTTATCAGATAAAAGTGGCAGATGACGGGGTGAAGGTGCTGGATGAACTTCGGAATGACCGCTCCTATGATCTTGTGATTTTGGATGTCATGCTTCCAAAAATTTCAGGATTTGACGCTGCCAAAAAAATCAGGGGGCAGTTTTCACTAACCGATCTTCCGATTTTAATGCTGACGGCCAGATCCCAAACGGAAGATATCATCACTGCTTTTAACGCAGGTGCCAATGATTATTTGACAAAACCAACTTCCAGGGAAGAATTGCTGGCACGTGTAAAAACCTTACTATCTTTAAAGCAAACGATGGAAGAAGTTGTGAAAGTGAATAAAGAGCTGACATATCTAAATCATTCGCTGGAATCATTGGTTGCAGAGCGTACACAGGAACTGGAATTAAGGACGGATGAGCTGGCAAGAATGGAAAAGTCAAGAAGGCAATTGATGTCCAATATATCCCACGAACTTGGTACTCCGATGACTTCGGTAAGAGGTTATATAAAAGCAATGCTTGATGGTGTAGTTGACAGAAATGATGAGAGCTATTTGCACATGGTTTATAAAAAAATATTGGTCATTGACAGGCTTATTCAGGATCTATATGATCTGTCCCGGCTGGAAGCAAGAAGAGTCAGCTTCAGATGGCAGCAAATGACAGCAGGAGAAATACTGAACATGCTTCTATTAAAATATGAAAGGGAGGTTAAAGAAAATGGCTTAAATTTTTATATTTACAGCGAATTGAATGAAGCCGAGTCCAGGGAAAGTGTGCTTATTGATGCTGACAGACTGGATCAGGTATTGCAAAATCTGATTTTTAATGCAATCCGGTTTACCAAAGCAGACGGTACAATTCGTGTGCATATGAAAAAAGTAATACCAGGGGAAGAGCCGAAACTTCGGAAAACACTGACTGAATGGGATGCATTACTGAAAATAACTGTGGCCGATGATGGAAAAGGCATATCGGAAGGAGCGATAACACATATATTTGACCGGTTTTTTCAGGAAGAAAAGCCGCAAACAGAAGAAGATACACATTCCGGTTTAGGACTTTCCATTTCCAAAGAAATTATCGATGCCCATCATGGCCATTTATGGGCTGAGAGTGAAAGGGGGGAAGGGAGTGCTTTTCATTTTGTGCTACCATTGGGCAGAAAGGAAGACGAAGAAGCCTGTACTACGCCAATACAGTAAGTAAACAGTTAAGTGTCACTAAAATTCATTCCGCCTGTTAAATTTACCATTAAGCGGTTATTGGCTATTACTTTCTCTGCCAGTACAAATGCAACTAACAGCAAGCCAAGTTTTTAGAGTCAGAAAGGGAGCGGAGCTGAGTGGAAATTAAAACCGATAAAATTCTTATCGTAGAAGATGATGACGAGATTCGTCATTTGCTTCAATTATACCTGGAGGAAAAGTACGAAATAATGATGGCGGATAACGGGATTGCAGCGCTGAAAATAGTAAAGCAGGAATCACCGGATTTAGTTTTGCTCGATATACTTTTACCCGGAAAGAACGGATTGGAGGTATGCCGGGAAATTCGCAAGTTTAATGAAAATCTGCCGATATTACTGCTTAGCTCAAAAAGGGAATATGAAGATCGGATTACAGGACTGGAGGCAGGGGCGGATGACTATATAGTAAAGCCCTTCGATCCTGGAGAAGTACGTGCAAGAGTAATGGCACACTTGAGAAGGAGAGCTATTCACGAGAAGCTCCATCATGACGGGCAAAACATATTAAAGATCCATGAATTGGAAATTAATTTGGACAACTATTCGGTATACCTGGAAGGGGAGCCGGTGCATCTATATACAAAAGAAATGCAGCTCCTGATATTCCTTGCCAAATATCCAAACCAAGTGTTTTCCATTGAACAGCTTTATGATCGGGTATGGGGGACAGAAATGATTGGCGATTATAATGCCGTAAAAGTGCACATCAGCAATTTGCGGAGGAAAATTGAAAAAAACCCCAGAAATCCGGAATTTATACAAACAGTAAGGGGGTTTGGCTACAAATTTACAGGGCACATGAAATAAATTTGGTATGTTTAACTTTCTTTTAACCTTTCTGATATAGAATAGCTTCAGACAGATACATAAACATCTTAATAATAAGAAAGGCGGAGACGGAGCATGCATATAAAACCACGGCAAGGATTAGCGGGGGAAGAGCTGGATCGGGAATGGGTAAAATTAATCAATGAAGCAAAAAATGCAGGGTTGACCGTCAAAGAAGTTCGCAAATTTTTAAAAAAGAAAACATACTTGGAAAAAGATACTTTTTTGGATTATAAAGCGGCAGAGTAAACATAAAAGAGATTGAATGCTGTAAAACCAAATTTACGTTATGAAAAAGCATTATTATGTAAGCGCTTCTGGCTATAAACGGGAAGTGAGAGTCATAATCCAACAGAAGCAATTCATCCGCTAAAGCAGTACTTTTGCCTGGCAGCAATAGTTCTGAAATAATGATTATTATAGTAAATAAAAGGAGTGCTGCCATATGAAAGTATTTGTAATCGGAGCCAATGGGCAAATTGGCAAACACGTAGTCAGAATGCTGAAAGACAGTAAAGAACATACCGTAACAGCTATGGTGAGAAAAGAGGCCCAGGCACAGGAGTTAAAACAAGCAGGAGTAGAAGCGGTAGTTGCGAATCTGGAAGAGAGCGCTGAAAAGCTGCAGGAAGCAATGACCGGGAGTGACGCAGTTATTTTCACGGCAGGATCCGGTGGAAGCACAGGAGCCGATAAGACGATGTTAATTGATCTGGATGGTGCGATTAAATCCGTGGAGGCAGCTGAAAAGTCAGGTGTATCACGCTTTATAATGGTGAGTGCGCTTCAGGCACATAATAGAGAAAGCTGGGGAGAAGGTACACCAAGCCATTATTATGTAGCAAAACACTATGCGGACAGAGCACTGATGAACAGTAGTTTAACATACACCATCGTGCGGCCGGGCGGATTATTAAATGAGCCGGGGACAGGAAAGATTACCGCTGCGGAAAATCTCAGGGAAATGAAAAAGATTCCCCGGGAAGATGTGGCGCGTGTCGTTGTTGGGAGCCTGAATAAAGAAAATACCCATTATAAATCGTTTGATCTTCTCTCCGGTGAAACGGGGATTGAAGAAGCATTGAAAAATATATAAGTTTTAACGGAAGTCATTTTTGGAAGGAAAGTTGCTGGTAACAACCCAAATAAATATTAAATAGCATATGTTTAAAGGCCAAAATAGCAATATAAATACAAAGATATGAATCTGGGAAAAACAATTTTAGTGAAGATAAATCTCTTAAACATGTGCATAAAACCCGAACCGGAAATATACTGTGCTTACCATTGGCACAAGTGCGACGTCCGATCATACTCCCTTTTGCCGATTACCGGTTTTACTTTGCGCAGGCTGATGAAGAGCCCCCGCGGAGGTGGCACCTTGAGGGAACTCATCGATGCCATTTCTCCTGCAAACCTTTATGGCGGGGCGGGCATTTAGCTCAGCCCCGGGAGTTCACTTATATATTCTGGAGCTAACAGTGTGAATCGTTCATTCTTTCAATGTTTCCTAAGAGTTCTGTCCCAAACCTTTATCGTGATATTTTATTTTTTTATTCAACTAACGTAGCCAATAGTTTTAAGTGTAAACCTTCACATTATTTTTAGTAACTATAATAATTTGTAATGAATCATTTTATTGGTTTGTATATTTGAAGTGAATCACCTTCATCTTTTATACCATATATACGTGGAAGGCTTTTTAGTAAAATTATTGCCTGTAAGTCACCCCTTGAGGCATATAGGTTAATTATCCATAAAAATATAGTTAGCCAGATTCCCGTTCCTGAAATGATAAAACTTAACACAGCAGAGATAATTCCTAAAATTAACATCGGTGCTATTGTAATTAACATGTAAGCTGGTTTATTAAAAATTGCTTCACTTTTGGCAAATATAAAAGGTCCGCTAAAGCCATATTGTGTATTTACTCCACTAAAATATTTCATCAGAATGCCATGTATTAGTTCGTGCAACACAATGTACACCAATATTAATAATGGAATCACAAGTTTTAATAAAGGCGTTTGTTTAATTAACTCTAATAATTCAATGAGCGATACAAAATATTGACCTGCTAAAATACTTATAACAATAAGAATAAATATACTTATATTTATTCTCTTAGGAATTTGGATTTCCTCCCAGTCCAGTGACTTAAACTCCTCGTAGTTTTGATACAAGTTATTTCCCCCTGAATGTTTTTTCAAGAATAAAAATAAATGCATACTTGTTATAAATTGCTTTATAAACGAATCTTGATATCTTGCCCTTTAGTCAAAAAAGATCGTATCCTTCCTAAGCTTAATTAATATGATAGAATACGAAATGTCAACACAAAATACAAATTAAATCATTGAAATTGCATTTACTTGAATTACACTTTTTAGCCATTATAATTTTTCACCTGGAAACCAGAAGTTGCGAGACCGAGGAGTCAACAATACATATTCCTAAAAATTTTAGTGATTAGATTTTCTGCATACCCATGCTTAAAATCATTAAATCTCTTTAGAAAACTTGATTGCCACCAAGCCTTTAGATGACAACCTTAATTGCATTTATACAGTAAGAGATTTTTATGCATTCTAATAACACTTTACATTTAAAATAAATTTTTATATAGTATAGATACCTAATAATTCTAGGTAGGTGAGAAAATGTTTAATCGTGAACTTGTAAAAGGAAGCACGTCGCTGCTTGTGCTGCAGTTGTTGAACGAGCGCGATATGTATGGTTATGAGTTGGTAAAAGAAATGGACCGCCGGAGTGAGCATAATCTGCAAGTGAAGGAGGGGACTTTATATCCGGCACTTCACAAAATGGAAAAGCAGGAGTACATTGAATGCTACTGGCAGAACAGGGAGAAGGGACCGGCACGGAAATATTACCGCATTACGGCTCAGGGAAAAGAAATACTTGAGGAAAGAAAATCAGAATGGCACAGATATGTTCAGGTGATGAATAACCTGATCGAAAGAGGAGAATCATGAGTGAAGGGGAACAACGGTTTTTACAGGAATTAGATACAGAAATTGGGGAACACCCCAATAAGCAGGATATTATGGCGGAATACGAATTACATGTATATGATTTGCTGGAAGAAACGCAAATCGATGAAGCGGATATTTACCGGGAATTGACGGAAAGGCTGGGAAGACCAGAAGAAATTGCGGTGTTGTGGAAGGAAGACAAAGCCGTAACGCCAAGTAATATGCAGCGTTTATTTGTCCTGTGCAACGTAGCTATATTTGCACTGGGAGCCCTGCTGACCATTGGCTATAATATTTTTGACTGGAACTGGCTTGAGGAATTATGGTCCTTGCTGACGGATGCTACGTCCATTATCATTATCGGTTATATTTTCTTTTGGGGACTTTTGGGATATGAAATCGGGAAGGCCTTTGGTGCCGGGGGATATAAACTGTTGAAAAAGACCTTCCTCATCTCTATCATTCCTAATTTAATTTTAATGTATTTAATTATATTCAGGCTAATACCATATACATGGTTCGGGCCGCTATTAAACGTTCGGTTTATTATTGTATGTATTCTATGTACCGCGGTTTTATATCCGGTAAGCTGGCTTGGATATAGATGGGGAAAAAGAGCTTCCGTATAGCAGGGATGGATTTGTATCTGAAAGAAGGTGTTTTTTTATCTATATACATAGAATTTCTATGTATATAGAATTACTCAGTATGGGAGGGATAATTGCCAATGGAAATACAAGTCAGGCAAGGAGATTGGCTGTTTTTACTTATGTGTTTTGGGCTTAGTTTACTGGGAGAATTAAGTTTCTTTCATGGAAGGATTGGTGTTTCTTACCTTGTTTTTATAGCTGGTTTTTATTTGGTCCTGTTTCTCAGGTTCCGTTTTGCTTTTCATCATCGAAGAATTGGCTTGCTATTAATGGCCGCTATTTGGATACTGGCAGGCAGCTACCTTTTTCACGACAGTGCCTTGTTTTATCAGCTTAACCTATTAGCGATACCGGTACTTGTCTTTTTTCACATAGTATTGATCACCAGTCCAAATCAGCTCAATTGGAGCAAACCGCAATTCATCCTTTTATTAATTGAAAAAATGCGGGAAGGGCTGCAATATGTTTCATCATTTGGCAAGTTTAGTCTTAAAAAGGTATTTACGAATATGAGTGATCAAACGGCAAAAACGATCAAACATATTTTAATTGGGCTGGTGATTGGAGTTCCTTTGCTGCTGATTATCACTGGTCTCCTCATGTCAGCAGATGCTGTTTTCCAGGATGTGATTTTACGATTGCCGCAGTTTTTTTTGCAGCTTCATTTTATGGAGGGTATTTTTCGGATTGCGCTCGTGATTTTTCTTGGATTTCTGTTCTTTGGAATTTTCCAAGTGCTGAATCGAAATACAAATGCAAAAGGACAGCAAGATCTGGCTAAAAGAAATATTCATTGGGATAGTATTATCTCTATTACTATCTTAGTCATGCTAAATGCCATGTATGTTTTATTTGCAGTCATCCAATTTACGTATTTTTTCAATGATGGGCTGCAGGATGGTTATACCTATGCAGAATATGCGAGAAGGGGATTCTTTGAACTTCTATTTGTGACAGTCATTAATTGGAGTTTGTTAATATGTTTCCTCAAATTTACGAGTGACGAGCGAATAGGTATAAAGCTGACCTTGAAAATCTTGTATTCCCTGCTGATATCAGTAAGCGGTGTGATACTGGTTTCGGCGTATCAGCGTTTAAGCATGTATCAGGCTGCCTATGGATTTACCGTGGATCGTATTCTGGCAGATGGATTTATGATATTTTTGATGGTGATTTTTGCATATACTTTTATTCGGGTATGGATCGAACGGTTGTCACTGCTCCATTTCTATCTCATTGCAGGATTGGCCTTTTATACCGTATTGAATGCTGTCCATATCGAACAGATTATTGTTGACAATAATCTGGAGCGTTATGAGGAAACTGGGAAAATTGATATTCATTACTTAAATTCGCTTTCCTACACCGGATTAGACGGGTTAATGGAACTGTATGAAAAAGAACCCGATTATCCTGAATTGGAAGGCATGTTGCAAAACCGGCAAATGCAGCAGGAACATTCGGAACAAGAGGCATGGCCATCCTTTAATTTTACAATAGAAGCAGTTACTGAAAAATTAAAGGACCTTGATTTAGAAAAATAAACTCTTTATTCAAGCATAAACACAAATGGTTTAATTCAGGTTTTCTCATGATTAGAATCTCATTTTGGAGGGATGCACAGATGCTTAATTTAAAGCACATTGCAATTATTATGGATGGGAATGGAAGATGGGGCAAGGAGCGGGGACTTACAAGAAGTCAGGGACACTACGCAGGAGCACAGGCAATGGAAAAGATTATTGATGCAAGTATTGAAATGGATATAAAAATTCTTACCCTTTACGCGTTTTCATCCGAGAATTGGTCAAGGCCAAAAGATGAAGTGAATTATCTCATGAACTTGCCCGTCAAATATCTGAAGCAAAAGCTGCCGGAATTTATGAGAAGGAATATTAAAATACTTGTTACCGGAAACACTGAGGCGCTTCCGGAATCCACAAGTAAAGCACTCCAAAAATCGGTCATGGAAACAGAAAATAATAATGGATTAATCGTTAATTTTGCTTTTAATTATGGGGGAAGAGATGATATTCTGCAGGCGGTACAAAAGGTCATTTATGATGTCCAGAAAAATAATATGGAATTGGATCAAGTGGATGAGGCACTGTTTCAACAATATCTGTATACAAAGGAGCTGCCGGATCCGGATCTTGTCATACGAACCGGCGGGGAGAAGAGAATAAGTAATTTCCTGTTATGGCAGTGCTCACTATCCGAGCTTTACTTTAGTGATGTATATTTTCCTGATTTTAATGAGGAATTATTGAAGAGGGCGGTGCGTGAGGTTCAGGAAAGGAAATCCGTGCATCATATTTCATAGCTCAGATGAGCGGGTGATATCATGAGTGAAAAAAGAATGGAAAAACAAAGCCGGATGCGAGGGGGCCGGAAATGAAAATAAAAATATTTGTAGTCCTGCTATCATTATTTATGGTGGCCGGATGTTCCGCAAAATCTGCTGAACAGCACGACAGCGGTGTTTCAGTCAAAATGAGTGAATCCTTAAACATGAAGCATATTTCCTTAAATATGTATGCTGACGGGTCGGAAGTTTTTAGCGAAAATGTTGTAAATGCGGATCATAGCACTTTTAAAAAAGGAGAGATAGTTTGGTTTGATATTACTTTTAATGACATGGCCAATTCAACGCTCGAATTAAACCTGGAATATAGCGAAAATATAGATGGTACAGAACCGGGAATAACCGATAAATTAGACGTTTCCGGAGCTGAGAAATGGATAAATGTGAAGTTTAGTGAAGATAATCAGTTAAAATTGGTTGATATGGAGTGATTTTCAAATAAAACTGGACTGGCGGACAGACATTGAAAGTAGTGGGAAACAAAAGATAATAGCAGGAGGGACAGCGAAAAACCGGGTGAAAGTGCAGCTGAAAATTGCCGGGGAATTATTTGATGACAATAAAACCTGGATCAAACAGCATAGAGCCTGAATGGAGAACTTACCATTAATAATACGCATTTGCTTTATAACAAGCAGGTGCGTATTTTATCATGTATAATAGTTTCATATCTATTAGGGAGAGGCTTCAGGTGGTAAAGGCAGTAAAAATAGCTATACAGATTGGGATTTTATATATTTTATATCTGATCGGTGAATGGGCAGCGAATATATTTAATTTGCTTATACCAGGGAGTGTAATTGGGATGATTTTACTCCTCATTCTGCTTTTTATGAGAGGCATAAAAGTAGAATGGATTGAGGAAGGAGCGGGTTTTATGGTCAGGCATCTTACCTTCTTCTTTATCCCGGCAACAGTGGGAATTATGCAGTACTTTGAGGTGTTTACAGGCAAAGGATTTCTGCTTGTCATCATCGTACTTATTAGTACGCTACTGGTGATGGCTGTATCGGGTCTGACAGGGCAGCTGCTTTGGCATGGGAAGGAAAGAAAACAATGAATGTGATTATCGGGGCGCTGGCGGTCATATTGACGATCGCTGTATATTTAGCTGCAAGAAACATACATAAAAGGTTTACCAATCCATTTACCATACCTATAATTCTATCAACCATTTTTATTATCACTATTTTAGTTGTTTTTCATTTGCCATATGAGAAATATATGACGGGAGGCGATTGGATTAATAAGATGCTTGGCCCCGCCGTGGTGGCCCTGGCATATCCGCTTTATCTGCACCGGCGAACATTGGTGAAAATGGCCGGTCCGATTTTGCTTGGAACTGCTGCCGGATCTTTTATCGGTGTGATAACAGGATTATTATTGGCAAAGCAGGCAGGTTTTGAGGAAGCAATATTGTATTCCATTACGACAAAATCAGTAACAACGCCTGTGGCTATGGCTGTAACAGAAACGATGGGGGGCATCACTTCACTTGCTGCCGTATTTGTAATGATTGCAGGTATTGGTGGCGGGCTGATGTATGAGTATGTTTTCAGCCTGCTTCGCCTGCAATCTTCCATTGGCCGCGGGCTTGCGCTGGGCAGTGCCTCCCACGCCATTGGAACTGCTGAAGCAATGAAAAGCAGTCAGCTGGAGGGTTCGATCAGTACAATAGCCATGGTGATCAGTGCGGTAGTGGTTTCTCTGATTACACCCGGATTGGTTTCTATATTGTTGTAGAAATAGATAAACTTTCATGGTAATAGTTTTTGGAAACCAGGATAGTAACGGTATATTATTAATAAAGCCGATTGTTTTTGTGATCAAACCAATCGGCTGCTTTTAAGGTATCATTTGTATTTATAACCAACTAAAAGTAAAAAAATTATGCCTTTACAGGATTACGTGCCTGATTTGCATGCAGTTATTTCATGTTTCTTCAGGTACATTTTAATGCCGCTTATTCAGCCATAACACACCGCTTTTCGCAATGCGCGGCAGAAGACCTGTCATCGGTTTTTGCATCATATTTCCAAAACCATCCGATTTTCCGAGGGATCCCAGCGTTCCTTTCAGCTTTATTTTTCCGGGTTTTTTTGGCTGTTTATCTCTTAATACATCGAAAAGAATTTCGGCAAGCTGCTCTCCCTGCTGTCCGGCCAATTGGGCACTTGGAGAAAACTCCGAGGAAGCACAGTCTCCCAAAACGTAAACATTCTTTTTTTCAGGAACCTGGTAAAACTCGTTCACCATGATTTTCTCCTGATTATCTTTTGAAAACGGCAGCTCCCTCACCAAATAATTTGGTCTTACACCGGCAGTCCAGATGGTGACATCATTTACATAACAAACGCCGTTATTGCAAACGCCGTCTTTTTCTACGTATTCTACATTAGCATGATGAATGACATCCACATCATTTGCCGTAAACCATTCAGCGACATATTCCTGGATTTTTGAATCAAACGCTTTTAGAACGGTGGACCCTCTGTCAAGCAAACGGATATTCAAATCAGGTCTGCTTTCCCGTATTTCCGACGCAACTTCAATCCCGCTTAAACCTGCCCCGACCACGGAAACTTTTCCATAAGCTTTTAAGTTACAGACAGCAAGCCCCGTATAGCGTGCATTTTCGAAGGTTTGTACGCTATTTGTAAATTCTCGAGCCCCATCAATACCGTGGTAGTTATCTTCACAGCCTAATCCGATAACTAAGTAGTCATACGGCACCGCTTTGCTGGAGTCGCTAAATGTAATCTCCTCATTTTCCGTATCAATATGATCAATTTCTCCATAAACGTATTGGACACGCTTATCATCCGGAAAGTCCAGCCGTACATCTTTTTCAGCCGAGGTCCCAGCTGCAATGGTGTAAAACTCAGTCTTGATGGAATGGTAGGGGTTTCGGTCAATCAATGTTATTTCTATATCATCCGGCAGCTGATTTTCCAGCAGTCCCAATAACGTTTTCAGTCCGCCATATCCCCCGCCCAATACAACTAAACGCTTCATATAAAAACCCCGCTTTTGATCATGATCTATGTATACCACATCCTATTGTAACGAAGATGTAAACGGTTGTCACTCTTTTCATTGAAACAGAGGGACGGTTCTATTCCTGCAGTGAAGCCTTCCTTTATTGGACTTATGCTATACTGAAATAAAAAAAGGAGTGTTTGCAAATGATGGAAGAAAAAAAGGCAGCAATCCAGGACATTTATCCGGACGATTATGCCTGGTGTTATGGCTGCGGCCGTTTAAATGAGGAGGGATTGCACTTCAAAACAAAATGGGAGGGGGACAAAACAGTAACAGCTTATACACCACGCCCTGAACATACGGCAATACCGGGTTTTGTCTATGGCGGATTAATTGCATCTTTAGTAGATTGTCACGGAACGGGATCCGCTTCCATGTCCCTGCATCGTAAAAATGGACATGCCATTGGCGATGGGGAGTTACCGCCCCGTTTTGTCACAGCGTCACTAAACGTGGATTATTTAAAACCGACACCCCATGGCGTGCCATTGAAAGCGGTGGGCACTCCGGAGGAAATCCATTCAAAAAAGTGGAAAATCCATACGGAAGTATATGCAGAAGGGACGCTATGTGCCAAAGGGGAGGTAGTTGCCGCTGTTATGCCGGATACTTTCAAATAATTTTCACACTCTCTTTCATCCGAGAGCGGCAAGTATATATGATGTTTTAGCCTCTCTATTCCACGCTGGAAAAGCCGGTTACTTATCAAGCATCAGAGGAATCGGCCTTTTTCATTAAGTGGAAATCGTATGGACTTCAAAAAACTGAAATGATAAAATAGTCTATACAACTGCTGCAGGACAGGAAGGTGTTTACGTGCAATTTAACTTTACGGATGAAAAGAATTGGGCAAAAAAAGCTTATAGCGGTTTCGGTACGGCGCTTGTCGGCCTGATCCTAATTGTTTTTCAATTCTATTTCCAAGAAGCTCCGATTGAAGGTGTGATCGTTTTCTTCAGCTTTATTCCTTTGATTATCGGATTGGTCCAAGGGGTATACTATATGAGCAAACATGAACAGGAATATATTTACCTGGAAGAGGATTTGTTGACGATTTACCATGCCCCGCTGCTGCCCAGGTCCACAATTTACTACGATAATATTGATTATTGTATTGTGGTGAGTAACCTGCTTATGTTTAAGTTGAACAATGGAAGAGAAAAACAAATAAATACGGACTATTTATCTGAGAAGGACTTTTCATTGCTGCGTGAAGAGTTAAAGAAAAGAGTAAAAGCAGATTTGTTTCGTACAAGCCCCCATGTCCACAACAGAATAAATGTAAAGAATGAATGAATAATTGAACTCCCGGCAACTCTATCTATAGAAAGGTTTGTATAAGGAGGAGTTTTTTTGCATGCAGGCATATTCCTCGATCGTGATGGAGTCATCAATGAGGTACTCACGCACCGTGTGAAGTTCGTAAATCGTCCGGAGGATTTTTATTTGCTGGAAGGTGTGGGAGAAGCGGTTAAATCTTTTAATGATGCTGGTTATAAGGTGTTTGTTGTAACAAACCAGGGCGGGATTGGACTTGGCTTCATGGATGAATCCGCTTTGGCGGATATACATGCAAAAATGGATGCCGAATTGAAGAAATTCTCCGCTTCCATTGATGATGTCGCATTTTGCCCGCATAAACCAAAAGCAGGCTGTGACTGCAGAAAACCAAAGCCAAAAATGATTTTGGATCTGGCGAAAAAGCATGAAGTTGATTTGGAGAAAAGTTATATGATCGGGGACAGGGAGCCTGATATTGAGGCGGGAAAACAGGCCGGAATGAAGACGATACTTGTTGGAGAAAGGGAAGACAAGCAGAAAGTGGAAGCAGATATGTGTTTTTCGAATCTATTATCAGCGGCTGCGCGGGTGGCAGGGGAGGATGTTACCTTTGCAAATCAATATAAAGATAGTTGACCCAAATGAGATACTCATTATGGGTCATGTAAACTATAAGCTTATACGGGCTCATGCTTGATCAAATCTATAAAATGCGTCAATATTTTAGCAGTTAATCCCCAAATTACTTTCCCGTTATACTGATAAAACAGTTCATCTATTTGTCTCACCTGCCAATTGTAGTCTTTGCCTCCTACAATTAGTTCAAATGGAAACGACTCATCCGGCTTTACCTGGACATTGACTTTATGTCTTTCCGGTTTTGTTTCCAGGAAAAAGGATAGCGGCACGGTGAAAACTTCTTCGACCTCAGCTTCATGCGGTGTAATCTGTTCCGGGTTTGTCAGGCTGCCGATAAATGGATAAATGATTCTGCCCATATCTGCTACAAGGTAATCAAGTGGAATTACTTTCTGGATGCTTGTTTCGCCGATGCCCAATTCTTCTGTCGTTTCGCGGATGGCTGCATGAAGCGGGCTTTGATCCTGACTATCTATTTTCCCGCCCGGAAAACAAATGTCCCCTGGCTGCGAGCGCATTGTAAAGGATCTCACTTCAAACAAAAGATGGAGTTCATTATTTTTTTCAAGCAGAGGAATGAGAATAGCAGATTTTTTAAATTTTTCATAGCCTAATATAGTGGGCTCACGCTTTTGCAGTTTTGTCAGAATTGCTTCAAGTTCCAATCTTCCACCTCCATATCAACATTATATGCACGATGTTTATATTCTATTATACAGCTTTTTGATTTGATAAAGCCAATAAAGGGATTAGTCATAACATACGGAGAGGAGAGAGACTGCCCTTCATCTGTTCTAATAAAATTACTTACTGCTAACATGACTCATAAATACAGTCTGACCCTTCTTAAAAGCAATACATATATACACTTTCATTTCATATAATTTTATCCTATTATATTATATGGCAAGGCATAATGCAGCATATATAAAGTGATTGCTGCTGACAGCACGCAAGCTTGTTCGCAACCTTAAAAAATGAGGGATTCTGTTTGAGTTTATTTTTCTTTATACTTTCTTACATTCTATTGGATATCATTGGTTCCTTATCTTATGTTGGAATTCTATTGATGTTGTTCATGCTGATTAAGGCGGTTTATCATATGGATGAAGCTAAATGGGATGCTGTTTTTAGATTTAAACAAGGGAAAGGATTATACCTGCTTATGGCTATTCCCTATGTTATCATGCTTACAATCATGTTCCCGCTAAGTATATTTTGGTTCGATTTGATAAACTTTGAATATCGGATGCTCGGTTCGATAGCTATTATCATCTTATTAACGATTACCGGAATATTTAAATTCCCAAAGCTTAAACGTATGCTGCGGGATAAATATCAGGAAAAACCCCTTTGAATATAAGATCCGGCTTGCCATCAATGAACTTCTGCAGCACATTGGAAAAATCAGTTAAACCAATAACTTTATAGGACCACTGAAAAAGCCAATCTTTTATTTCCTCAAATAAGGTTCTATCGTCTTCTACCACCATGATTGTAAACATTTTTTGCACCTGCCATGTCACTTCAAAAGAATTCATTTATTTATTTTAAGTATAGTCTAATTCAAGCAAATTGAAAATGAAATCAGGGGAATAACACCTTGGAATAGAGGAAAAGCAATCATCTTTCGCGAATAATTATATTATAGCGTTTACATAAGAGGGGGAAGTTCGTGTGAAACATGACGTAATCGTAGTAGGAGCAGGTCTTGCCGGGCTCACAGCAACAGCGGAAATTGCAGACCGGGGTAAAACAGTACTGCTGTTGGATCAGGAGCCTGAAAGTTCACTTGGCGGACAGGCCTGGTGGTCGTTTGGCGGATTGTTTCTGATAAATTCACCGGAACAGCGGATGATGGGGGTGAAGGATTCCAAAGAACTTGCCTGGCAGGACTGGATGGGAACAGCTGGTTTTGACCGGGATGATGATGAGGATTATTGGGCAAAAAAATGGGCGGAAGCGTATATTGATTTTGCAGCAGGTGAAAAGCGGGCATGGCTGCATGGAATGGGTGTGCGTATTTTTCCGGTCGTCGGCTGGGCCGAACGGGGAGGCTACCTTGCTGAAGGTCACGGTAATTCTGTGCCGAGGTTCCATATAACCTGGGGCACAGGGCCGGGACTTGTGGAACCGTTCGAAAGACGCGTGAGGGAACACATGGATAATGGACTTGTAAAATACCTTCCGCGTCACCGGGTAGATCAGCTCGTTGTAACAAATGGCACTATTACAGGGGTAACCGGTTCCGTACTTGAAGAGAGTTCGGCAAGACGCGGAGAGGACAGCTCACGCAACGTGGCGGGCAGTTTTGAATATGAAGCAGATGCTGTCCTTGTTTCCAGCGGTGGAATGGGTGCCAACTTTGAATTGATTCGAAAAAATTGGCCGGAGCGACTTGGAAAGCCGCCGAAGAATATGATTTCCGGTGTACCCGCACATGTGGATGGAAGAATGCTTGGCATTACGGAGGAAGCAGGCGGAAGAATTGTTAACAGGGACCGGATGTGGCATTACACAGAGGGGATCAGAAACTGGCATCCGGTTTGGAGCAGGCACGGCATCCGTATTCTTCCAGGTCCCTCATCCGTCTGGCTGGATGCGACAGGAAAAAGATTCCCTGCACCGAACTTTCCGGGATTTGATACGCTGGGGACATTAAAGGCTATTCAAGATACAGGTTATGACTATTCCTGGTTTATTCTGACGCAAAAAATTATTGAACGGGAATTTGCCTTATCCGGCTCAGAGCAAAATCCTGATTTAACGGAAAGAAGTTTGAAAAAATTGCTGGGCAGATTGTGGCCGGGCGCACCTGCTCCTGTACAGGCTTTCCTTGATAAAGGCGAGGATTTTGTGACAGCTGATAATATCGATAACCTGGTTATCAGGATGAATAAATTAACAGGGGAAAAATTGCTGAATCGGGAAGAAGTGGAAAGGCAGATCCGGGCAAGAGACAGGGAAATAGATAATCCATTTACAAAGGATTTGCAAATAACAGCGCTGCGGGGTGCACGTAAATATCTAGGTGATAAATTGATCCGTGTTGCTTCCCCGCACAAGCTTCTTGACCGAAAAAATGGTCCGCTTATAGCGGTACGCCTGAATATCCTGAGCAGAAAGACACTGGGCGGTTTGCAGACAGATCTATCCGGCCGGGTGCTGAACCATACCGGTAATGCCATTCCGGGTCTATACGCAGCAGGGGAAGCTGCGGGGTTTGGCGGTGGCGGGATGCACGGCTATCGTTCGCTGGAAGGAACGTTTGTTGGAGGGTGTCTATTCACAGGCAGGGAGACTGGCAGAGCGGTTGCGAAAGCGTTGAAGTAGGAAATCAAAAAGGAGGTTTGTTATCGAATGAGTTTGCTGAAAAGAATTGACACGGTTTGTTTAACTGTAAGCAATGCTGAGGAAGCGAGTAATTGGTACCAGGAAGTACTGGGGCTTACCGAATCCTTTAGAGGAGATGATTATCGTATTTTAAGCATCGGAAACAGTGGAGTGCCCTTAACCCTGGAGGAAGGGACTGTAAGTCCATCACAAATTCAGGCCGCCTATCCTATTTTTTATTCGGATAATATGGCAAAAATGTATACAATATTAAAAGAACAGAATGTAAAAGTGAGTGAAATACAAAATGATGGCGTGAACAAGTTTTTAGACTTATATGATCCGGATGGGAATAGACTGCAGGTTTGTTATTGGGAATAGAGTATGACTTTCTTATCTGTTTACAGCACAATGAATACTTTTTTTGGGAAAAACACGATGATATAATAGGTTATCCCCGAAGAGAAAGCGGGTGCGTACGGAATCGGGCATCTTACATGCTAAAATTCAAATATTATTATTTCATAGTACTTGATTGAGCAAGACGATTTAACTATAGTATAAATGTAAAGGGTTGCATATAATCCGGATGGATATATAGATAAAAAAATCTATTGTATTTGCAATAGGTTCTTGAGAGCTGCTAAAGAATCAGACGGAACCCAAACATTATACCTGCAGCGCAGTGTGAGGTTTCGACTGGGTAATAGAATTTTTCAGGGGGTATCACGTGGATAAGATTGTTCTAGGTTTAGATATTGGCGGAACTTCAGTGAAAATCGGCTTTTTAACGAGAAAAGGTGAAATTCTTAAAAAATGGGAAATCCCAACAAATAGAAAGGAACATGGAAAATATATAGTTGAAGAGATTTGGCAGTCTGTCTTGAAAAATTTAACTTCCATTAACCTTGATCAGCAAAGTATTTACAGTATTGGAGCCGGTGCTCCTGGTTTTATTGATAGAAATTCCGGGATAATCTACGAAGCAGTTAATATTGGATGGAAAAACTATAATTTAGCTGGTCAGTTAAAAGCATTGGCAAATGTTCCTGTTTTCATAGAAAATGATGCAAACTTAGCAGCATTAGGTGAAAACTGGAAAGGGGCCGGTAATGGCGCAAGGAATATGATTGCTGTTACATTGGGTACCGGGGTTGGTGGAGGCATCATAGTAAACGGTGAAGTTTTGAGCGGAGTAAATGGAACCGGAGGGGAAATCGGACATATCATTGTAGAAAGCGAAGGGGCTGTGTGTAATTGTGGAGGAAAGGGCTGCTTGGAAACAATTGTCTCAGCCACAGGTATGGTTCGGCAAGCACTTGAGCTTATTGGTGATAATCCTTCCAGTCAGCTATCCAATCTTTATGATAAGAATGGAGAGGTATCTGCAAAAGATGTCTTTAATTTAGCCGGCAAAGGGGATAAATTGTCCCAGCAGATCATTGATCGAAATACCGGTATCTTAGGTTCTTTGCTTGCTAATTTATCAGTAATCATAAATCCATCTGTAATTACAATTGGTGGCGGGCTGTCGCAGGCAGGAGAAACATTTATCAATGCGATTGCAGATTCATTTCACCGGAATGCGATGCCCAGAGTGAGTGAAGTATGCAGTATTAAGGTTGCTGAACTTGGAAATGATGCCGCATTAATAGGTGCTGCTAAGATGAGTCACGATTTTGATATGCAGTCTATTTTATTGAATGAAAATACTTGTGATAAGACAGCTTATTAGATGTTTGATAGGCTGTTTTTTTGTTTTTATCCTTACCCAAGACTTTAAATTTAATTAATGTAAATGTAATCCAAAAAAGAGTGAGAAAATTAATTTCCCACTCGTAGAAATTCCTATACTAGATTGTTAAATCTCATTTGGTATTATTGAGGCAATATAGAAAGAAAATGTATTAGTACTTGCTTAATAACTTTATACTTGACTTTTAAACTCGAAAATACGAAAACTTAATGGAGAGACACTTATTTTAGCCGAAATACCTGCTTGTCTTTGAGTCCGGCTGAAAGGTTCATCTATGGAAGCCCCAATGAATAGTTCATTACAATTTTCACCATCTGCAGTATTAGGAAGAGCCAATTCTTGTTCCATACCACTGTTATTGACAATAAAGATAACACGACCTTGTTCAGCCTCTTTTTGATATACAAGTGTATTTGTTTCATTATCTGCAGAAAGTATTTTGAATGAACTATCATTCCCAAAGGCAGGGATGGTTTTCCTCATTTCAATTAAATTTTTTACATAAGCAAATAAATCCCGATTTTGCTTACTTTCATCCCATTCCATACACGCACGGCAACCAGGATCATGTCCGCCGGCCATACCAATTTCATCTCCATAGTAAATGCAAGGTGTGCCAATAAATGATAGCTGAAATAAATATAGCAATTTCACACGGTCAAGATCACCGTTGGCCAAGGTTAAAATCCGGGGAGTATCATGGCTGTCAAGCAGGTTAAATGCAACCTCGTTTACATTTGCAGGATACATGTGCAATACCTTAATAACGGAATTCGCAAAATCCTCGGCTGTTATTTTGTTTTTTGCAAAATAGTCTACTGCGCTATTTGTAAATGGGTAGTTCATGACAGCGTCAAATTGGTCACCACCAAGCCAAGGCATGGAATCGTGCCAAATTTCTCCTAAAATATACACATCAGATTTCACCGCCTTTACTGCTCGTCTGAAATCTCTCCAGAATTGATGGTCAACTTCATTTGCAACATCCAATCGCCACCCATCAATATCAAATTCCTCAATCCAGTAACGTGCTACATCTAATAGATATTTTTTCACCTCAGGATTTTCTGTATTGAGTTTTGGCATCGAACCAACAAATCCAAAAGTATCATAATTTGGCTTCGGTTCAGACGTTATCGGGTATTCTCGAATATGAAACCAGTCCTTATATGCTGATTCTTCCTGTTTTTCAAGCACATCCTGAAAAGGCGGGAAATAGTATCCGCTATGATTAAATACCGCATCTAACATGACACGTATCCCTCGCTTATGACATTCACGCACTAGACGACGGAAAGTTTCCTTATTGCCAAACTGGGGATCAATTTCCATGTAATCAATGGTGTCGTATTTGTGATTGGAATGTGCCTTGAATATTGGCGTCAAATAAATCCCGTTTATACCGAGCTCCTCTAAATGATCCAGGTGGTTGATAATGCCCTGAAAATCCCCGCCGAAGAAGTTTGTAGGAGTTGGTGCTGTTGATGCCCACGGCAAAGCTCCATCCGGATTTAAATCGGGGTCGCCATTTCCAAAGCGTTCCGGAAAAATCTGATACCAAACTGTATTCTTTACCCAGCTTGGCGCGTTGAAGACGTCAACTTGATTCAAAAATGGAAAACAAAAGTAATTGGCAATATCGCTTGGCGGTGAAGAATAAATCCCGCCCTCTGTATAAAAGCAAGTTTCACTGGCATCGGAACATCGGAATGCGTAGCGCAAACGACGAAACTCCGGCTTTACTGCTGCAAACCAATAATCATGTAAATCGGTTGATCCGGATTTGACCATTTCTAAAGTCTTAGTCTGCCACTTATCATTTTCCCAATCATATGGATCACCGAACAAAATTGCAACAGTGTCCACGTCGTTCTTTTTTGTTTGCAAAATAAAGTGTAAAGTATCTTTATCATATGCATAGGAAAAGTTATTCTTTGGACGGTGATAGATTGCTTCTTTTAACATGTAAAGCTCCCCTTTCTAAAATAAACAACCCCGGTTTCCATAGATACGGAAAACGGGGTTGTTGTCAAAATCGCAATGCATTGCCCTTAAATTGTTCTTACTATTAATTTACTGCTGGTAATCTTTATTGTCAATACGATTTATTGTTGCCAGTTTACAATTACCGTATCTATTCCTTCTGATGGGGTCACAATTGTGTGATTATTACCAGTTTCCCACTCTACATTTCCATTCTCATCTTTTTTGATGAATTTATATTCTATAGTTTCATCTGCAGGAACACTTATATCATAGTACCAAGCAGGGTAACGATAAACGACTTGATTAAAAAAAGGTCCTAATGCCTCGTCAGGATTCCAATTTCCCAGTTCACTAACATTACCAACAATATAAACATTTGAACCCTGTTCGGTATACGCATTATTGACAACAAAACGCATCGTTATTTGTTTGCCAGTAAGTACTTCAAAATCATTGTAAGCGTTGCTTCTATTATTATTTGCATTGTCCACGGTTATATCATGTTTACCAGGATTAATATCAGGGACAAGGATTTCTATTTCTGTGTCAGACCAAGATTGAACTTCCGCAACTGATGAACCTAATTGTACAGTTCCTTCTGCAGAACCAAATCCTTCACCATTTATTGTAATTTTATTTCCGGCTTTTCCTGCCATTGGTCCGACATGTCCTATAAGTGGAGTTGTGGATTCCTCTGTGTACTGCCAAATCGACACAGCCCTTGGGCTAAGGTTAAATGAATCCACTGAACCATCTGCACTTACTTCTATATTTTTCCCATCTAGAAGTGAATTCAGCTCGTCATTATAATTTCCCTCAGGTAAAGAGGTGTTTAAATTCGTAATATTATAATCTGAATGACCCCGATTAACAGCGGTAATAACTACATTGCCGCCAAATTTCCTTTCATAAATATAAACATCAGAGTTCATCCAACGTTCCCGGGTATCTCCATAGCCAAGTGCAGGATTAGACTGTCTCAGTGATGTCAGTTGACTAATAATTTTATAAGCATTTGTGGAAGTGTTAAAATCAGTCATCGGCTTTCTGTTATCAGGATCATTTTTTCCGGTTAAGTACTGTTCTGTCCCATAGTAAATAGCTGGAACACCCCTTGATGTTAATAATAGTGCAAGTGCGATATCCGTATGTCTGTTTGAAGAGTGTTCGAGAGAAAATCTGCTCATATCATGATTATCAAAAAAGGTTACCTGATCAATCACTTCATTATAATCATTAGCTGTATTTTCGATCATTTCATTGAATACGTGCCAATCTGCGCTCCCGTCTTTTAAAACATCTCGTATTGTTTGGGCATATTGAAAATCCAGCAGGCTCATGCCGCTTTCATTTGCAAAGTGATGATTTTGTGGATCAACCTCACCCTGTCCAAGAAACCACTCTCCAAATGTAAAGACAGGATTATAAGCATAAATCTCACTCATTAATGAGGTTTGCCAGCCTTCTGACATATGCTTGACAGCATCAACACGTATGCCATCAATCCCTTTGTCCAGCCATAGCTTAATAGATTCCTTTAAATATTGATCCATCATATTATTGTGTAAGTTGTAATCTGCTAAATCGTATAAATTTCGATAGATACCATCTTCATAGGAAGAAAAATCTGTTCCGCCATTATGATGAAATAAATCTAACGGATCATTTGAATAACTTCCTAACAAAACGCCGTCATCATAAATTGCTCCATTTTCTGCAAATGCTGGTTCCGTCTCAAGTGCAGGTGATAAGTGATTTGGTGTGAAATCCATGATAACTTTAATACCATTTGAATGCGCGGTATTAATTAAACGATCAAAATCAGTAAAATCACCATAATAAGTGTTGGTTCTTTTATAATCTCTCGCCCAATATCCGTGATAAGATGTATAGCCACTAGGGTGCAGTGCATAAGCATTTTCAACCGGCTGAGATATCCAGATAGCAGTGATGCCCATATCAGTAAGATAACCATCATTAATTTTATCAATGATACCCTGCCAATCTCCTCCACAATACAAATGAAGATTACTGCAATTTGAGCTATAAATCTCCCCTGATGGATTATTTGTTGGGTCGCCATCAGAAAATCTGTCTGTAACTATCTGGTAGATTACATCCTTAGAATAATCAACTTTGTTTAAATCATTAAACTGGGCAACAGTAAGTGATGAAGTCATTAGAAATAAGAATACACTTAATGCAAACGTTCTCATGAAAAATTTAGAATAAAACAATTCGGTCCCTCCCTATTATTTATGAATAAAACTTAACTGCAGCCCCCCTCTAAATAAAATTAACCCCGACTTCCAATTTGAAAGCCGGGGTTGTTTGTTAAAATACAGAAACATTGCCCTCAAGTTTTATAAGCATAAAGAACTTTAGATGTCACTTTATTATCAGGATATAACAGAAGTCTTGTCAATGGGTATTTGTAATTAATTGAAGATCAAGAAAATGAGTAATACTGATGCTTTAAATTGAACACTATTTATTCGCGGAAATTGCATAATTGCTTATTTTTACACAAAATTTCATGAAAACGATTGCACTAATTTAAAATTCGTTGTAGAATAATATTTAAATCTGGCGCAAACGTTTGCATAAATAAATTTTTAAGTTATTTATTCCGGCTAGGTTACATTATTAATTTTTAAGGGGGAGAATAATTTGAGAATAAGGTTTTCATTGTTATCACTAGTTATGTTGCTTTCTTTGTTTGTTTTATTTGCAGCCTGTGCACCTGATCGTGATGACGACGCAGGAGGTACTAGTGAAGAAGATGCTGATAACGGAGAAGAAGATAAACCAGAAGAATTGACGATCTGGGCAAATGATCAGGAAGAACAGTTGGCAGCTATACAACAAATAGCAGCAGATTACGAAGAACGAGAGGGAATTACAGTTAATGTCGAAGCCAAAAGTATGCTGGATCAGTTACAGGAATTGTCATTAGCTGGTCCTGAAGGACAAGGTCCGGATTTGTTTTTTCAACCTCATGATCAAATTGGAAATATTGTAGCTCAGGGACTTGCTGATCCGTTGAATCTAACTGATGAAGAATTAAGTCCATACGCTGACGCTGCAATAGAAGCGGTAACCTATAATTTTGAGGACGAAACTGATATTTATGGTATCCCAGCAGTATTTGAGACATATGGTATATTTTACAATACCGATATAGTGCCGGAAGCTCCTGAAACTATTGATGATTTAAAGGGGTTACTTGAAGATCACACCAATGCGTCTGAGGATCAATATGGCTTCTTAATGAAACCGAATGATTTATACTTTGCCTATCCATTCTTAAGCAATTTTGGAGGATATATTTTTGGTGGGGATATTGGGGAATATGATACCTCAGATATAGGATTGAATAATGATGGAGCAGTCGAAGGCGGGGAACTCTTTCAATCATTCTTTGGTGAGGGGTTAATCCCTCCTGCTACCACAGTTGATGTAGTCGACGGTTTATTTACAGAAGGAAAAGTTGGTGCTGTTATAAATGGCCCGTGGAGCATAGCAGGGTATAAAGAGGCTCTCGGTGACAGTCTGGAGTTTGCTCCATTCCCTGAAATAAACGGTGAACCAGGCAGTACATTAGTTGGAGTGAAATCCTGGATGGTGTCCTATTACTCCGAAAACAAGGAATGGGCACAGGATCTGGCGCTCTTTATGACGAACGAAGATAATCTGGCTTATTATTTTGAAGAAGCTGGTGAGCTTCCTCCAAATACATTAGCACTTGAGGGTATTGAGGATCCAATTTATGCAGCTTTTGCAGAGCAAATTGAATTCGGAGTACCAATGCCAAGTACGCCTCAGATGGCTCAAGTATGGGAGCCGATGAATAATGCATTGCAATTCCTGGCAGAAGGGGAAGAACCACAATCTGTTCTAGATGAAGCAGCTGAACAGGTACAAATAAATATTGAAGCCAGTGGCGGTCAATAATAGATAGGATAATGGGGGAGGTTATTCTCCCCATTATTCGATGGTTAAGATAGAGGTAGGAGGGGAAGCGTTTTGGCTACTCCAGCTAAGAAAAAATCAGATGAAAACATAGAACAAAAAAACACAAGTAAAAGAAAGAGAAAGCAGAAGCAGCATAATCCAAACGTGGCAATGGTTTTATCTATATTGTTTGCAGGGCTGGGTCAATTATATAACCGCAGATTCTTAAAAGGTTCCATTTTTATTATTATAGAAACGGCATTTCTTATTGTCTTCTTGGAATCGATTAACTATGGGTTGTGGGGACTGCGTACATTAGGGACAATCCAAGGCACGGATCATTCCATAAGGTTATTAGTGTTGGGTGTATTATCATTAATCGTTACAATAATTGTCATTACACTTTATGTATTCAATGTAATTGATGCAAGAAAACAAGCTAAAAAAATTCAAAATGGCTGGAAACCAATGAACCTGAGAGATTCTCTCAGCGCGTTTTATGATTATGCATTTCCATACATAATGACATTTCCAGGTTTACTTCTTATGATTTTTGTTGTTATATTTCCCTTGTTATTTTCTGTTTTATTAGCTTTTACAAATTACGATTTATATAATTCTCCACCGCGTAATTTGGTTGACTGGGTAGGGTTTGATAATTTTACGAATTTGATAACTGTTCCAATCTGGCAGGACACATTTTTAAGTGTGTTTTCATGGACTATTGTGTGGACGGTTGTTGCCACAACATTGCAAATTGCACTGGGCATCTTTCTGGCTGTTCTCGTAAATGATGAGCGGGTTAAATTTAAAAAATTAATCCGCACGATTTTAATACTTCCATGGGCAGTACCGGCTTTTG
Organism: Virgibacillus aidingensis; assembly: GCF_010994035.1. Lineage (GTDB taxonomy): Bacteria > Bacillota > Bacilli > Bacillales > Amphibacillaceae > Virgibacillus_N. The sequence goes on along the minus strand of NZ_WIXN01000002.1, from coordinate 7,796 downwards.
TAACTATCTTAGTATTTTCCGCAATGTTTAACGATGATTTTGGTGCCATTAACAGAGATATTATCGTCCCGATGTTTGGTGGAGATGGAATTGCCTGGTTGAGTGACCCGATGTATTCTCGTATAGCCATTGTTTTGATCCAAACGTGGTTGGGCTTTCCATTTATTTTTGCTTTAATAACAGGGGTATTGCAAAGTATTTCTAAAGATTGGTATGAAGCTGCAGATATTGATGGTGCATCTCGTTTCCAAAAGTTTAGAAATATAACATTTCCTCATGTAATGTTTGCAACTGCACCGTTAATGATTATGCAGTACGCTTCAAACTTTAATAACTTTAATGTTATTTATCTATTTAATGAAGGCGGCCCGCCTGTTCGGGGTCAAAATGCAGGGGGGACGGATATATTAATATCCTGGGTGTATAAACTGACATTTGATACAAATAACTACTCCATGGCAGCAGTGATATCTATTATCATGGGCCTAATTGTTTCAGGTTTTGCATTTTACCAGTTCAGGAGGACAAGATCTTTCAAGGAGGAGGGTGAAATATAATGAATAGAAAAACTAAAAACAGATTAGAAGTTTTGGCAATATACTTTATTATTGGTATTGTAGCCGTTTTAATATTTTACCCTCTGGTATGGACCGTTGGTATGTCGTTTAATCAGGGAACCAGCCTATATTCATCCACTTTAATACCTGAAAATTTTTCATTGGAACACTACAGATGGTTATTTAGTGAGGATAGCGATTATTTATTATGGTATAAAAATTCAATGATTGTTTCTGTAGCAAATGCGATAGGCAGCGTTGTTCTAACTTCGCTCGTTGCTTATGCATTTTCCCGCTACAAATTTGTTGGGAGAAAAAATGGGTTATACGTCTTTTTACTTCTGCAAATGTTCCCAGTTATGATGGCGATGGTTGCTTTGTATATCTTTTTGAATATGCTTGGGTTGTTAGATACCCTTACAGGCCTGATTCTCATTTATCTTGGGGGCCAAATTCCCTTCAACGCTTGGTTGGTTAAAGGATATTTTGATACGATACCGCGTGAATTGGATGAAGCGGCGAGAATTGATGGGGCTGGTCATCTTAGAGTCTTCTGGAGTGTCATGCTGCCATTGGCAAAGCCAATTTTAGCAGTGGTTGCGTTATTTAACTTTATGGCTCCATTATTTGATTTTTTGCTTCCGACAATCGTCCTTTCGAGCGAAGAAAACTATACGTTAGCAGTCGGTCTTTACAATTTTATTAATGATCAGTTTGCAAACAACTTTACTAGATTTGCAGCGGGATCTATGCTAATAGCAGTTCCAATAGCAGCAGTATATTTATTCCTTCAAAGATATTTAATATCCGGATTAGCATCCGGAGGTACAAAAGGGTAAAATGATTATCAAATTATACTTTCCAAAAGGATAACAAAAAGGGAATATTACTAAAAAGTGAGTCATAGAATCAGTAAATTAAAATAAAAATCAGATGGTGAGAATAATGGTAACAATAAAAGACATTGCAAAGGCAACTGGGGTATCTACATCTACTGTTTCCAGGGTAATTGCGGATAATCCGAAAATCAGCTCAGATACAAAGAAAAAAGTTCGAAAAGCAATGAAAGAATTTGGTTATCATCCGAATATAAATGCCAGAAATTTAGTAGTGAAATCTACAAAGGCAATTGGTGTTATTATGCCATCCTCTGCTGACAAAGCATTGCAAAACCCGTTTTTTCCAGAGGTTTTAAGAGGTATTGGTTCAGTAACACATAAATTGCAATACTCAATGGTTTTATCCAGTGGACAAACAGAGGATGAAATTTTCCGGGAAGTTGAGCGAATGGTTTATGGCAGTCAAGTAGATGGAGTAATCCTGCTCTATTCACGCGTCAATGATCGAGTTACCCATTTTTTGAGAGAGGAAGGGTTCCCGTATACTATTATAGGAAAGCCTTATGAGCATATTAACGAGACAACACATGTGGATAATGATAATTATAATGCCGGTAAAGAAATAACGCACCTCCTTATTGAAAAAGGGCATGAACAAATTGCTTTTATAGGGGGATCGAAGGACTTATTTGTAACAATGGACCGGGAAAAAGGGTATGAAGATGCTCTCCATGAAGCGGGGCTTGAGGCAAAAAAGGAATATAAAATTCACACGGAATTTTTAAAATCAGGTGGTCGTGAAGCCGTAGAGAGTTTATTAGATTTAAAGCATCGGCCAACAGCTATTGTTGTGAGTGATGATCTTATCAGTATTGGTGTGCTGGGAATGCTTGAGGAGTCAGGAATAAATGTACCAGAGGATATATCCCTGGCCAGCTTCAATAATGTATACTTATCAGAAATCATTCGCCCTGCACTGACAACTGTGGATATACAAATACATGAGCTGGGTGCACAATCAGCTAAAGCGTTAATTGAAAAAACGATTGACAAATCGGAGCCTGCAAAGCGTATTATTATCCCATATAAAATTGTGTATCGTGATTCAGTGAGTCAATTTGTTAAGGGGGCGACTTAGGTTAATAACCCCCCCTTTCTTTTATCATGGAAATAATCATCATGGTGCAAACGATTGCCCTGGAATAAAAATGAAAAAATGTATGGGATAGTATGCATGGCCGACTGGAATGATAAATCAAAATAGAACCATAAACCAATAGAGATACTATCAAAAGAATGGGGAGGAATCATTAGCATGTCTAAACTTCGTGCAGCCGTCATTGGCTGCGGCAGTATCGCAAAGCATCGCCACTTAATTGAATATGACAACAACCCAAATGTTGAAATCGCTGCTGTTTGTGATATTAATGCAGCAAGAGTGCAGGATACTGCACAACGCTATCGTACAAAGGCATATACAAACTATGAAAAACTATTAAAAAACGAAAATATTGATGCTGTTAGTGTCTGTCTGCCTAACTATTTACATGCCTCAGTCAGTGTTGCCGCTTTAAATGTCGGGTGTCATGTATTATGTGAAAAGCCCATGGCAACATCCAGTGAGGAAGCAGAGGAGATGATCAGGGTAGCCAGCATAAATAATAAAAAGCTTATGATTGGTCATAATCAACGCTTTGTCTCCTCCCACAAAAAAGCCAGAAAACTAATTGAACAAGGGGAAGTTGGGAAAATCTACAGCTTCCGAACGACATTTGGGCATGACGGTCCGGATAACTGGAGTGCAGATGGGACAAACAGCTGGTTTTTCAATAAAGACCATGCATTTATCGGGGCAATGGGCGACCTTGGTGTACATAAGGCAGACTTGCTTCGTTATCTGCTGGGTGAAGAAATCATTGAGGTTGGTGCATTTGTTGAAACAAGTGCGAAAAAAAATACAGATGTGGATGATAATGCTGTATTAATTTTAAAAACGGAAAGCGGCATCATTGGAACACTTGCAGCAAGCTGGGCCTATATAGCAAAAGAAGATAATTCAACGATTATTTATGGAGAAAATGCCATATTGAGACTGGAGGATGATCCCGATTATCCACTCGTTGTGCAATATAATAATGGGGAGACAGTGAATTATGAATTGGGTGGCATTCAGTCCAACGAAGAAGGCGGTCAAACAACCTCACATGTGATTGATCACTTTGTTGAATCGATCCTTCATGACAGAAAGCCGTTAATTGATGGGGAAGAAGGAAAGAAATCGCTGGAAATTATTTTAAGTGCCCTGAAATCGGTGAAAACAAAGCGCATATTTCAAATGGAGCAGTGACGTGAATGCTAAAGTTGAGGATGGGTATTATTGGAGCAGGCAGAATTGCGCAGGACAGGCATATTCCAGCTTACCTTCAATTACAGGAAAAAGTAGAAGTGGCCGCTGTTCAAGACCTGGATCAGGCACGAGCGGAAGAAGCAGCGGCAAGTTTCAATATTCCGCATGTTTTTTATGACTACCGTGATTTATTTTCGGTGGTGGATGCGGTGACGATTTGTACTCCAAACAAATTTCATGCGGAAATTGCCATTGCGGCAATGGAAGCCGGTATCCATGTTCTTTGTGAAAAACCGATGGCAATCACAACGGCAGAGTGTGAACGAATGCTGGAAGTTTCAAGAAAAAATAAGAAAGTTTTATCCGTTGCTTATCATTATCGTTATACTGAATCGGCGCAAGTTGCCAAACAAGCAATGCAGGAAATTGGCGATCCTCTCGTTACTAGAATTCAGGCATTGAGACAACGTAAAGTACCGGGCTGGGGTGTTTTTATCAATAAAGAAATGCAAGGCGGAGGAAGTTTAATTGATTATGGCTGTCATTTTCTTGATTTAGCACTATGGCTGCTGGATGGGCTTGAGCCGGCAGAAGTAACAGGCACAGCTTATAACCGTTTAAGCAAAACACCTGACCAGATAAATGAGTGGGGCAATATTGATCATGAAACATTTGAGGTGGACGACCATGTGTCTTCTTACGTCCGCTTTGAAAATGGGGCTTCCATGTTATTTGAATGTTCATGGGCCGCAAATATAAAGGAAGATACGACTCACATCAGTATTTCCGGAGTGAAAGGCGGGATCAATGTCTTTCCATTTGAATTATATCAGTCAAGGCAAGGTGTTCTTACAACAACTGAAGTAATGACAGAGGATAATCATAAAAAAGCTGCATTCTTTCAAGCAAAAAACTTTATTGAAAGCTGTCTTGGAGAAGCTGAATTAATATGTAAACCGGAACAGACATTAAAAGTTACAAAATTAATAGAATCTATTTATAAAAGCAGTGAAATTGGTTCAAGTGTAAAACTGCAGCTGGGAGGAGATGAGTCATGAAACTAGGTGTATTTACCGTATTATTTGCACAGAAGCCATTTGAAGAAATGCTCGACCACGTAAAAAATGCCGGATTAAAGGCGGTTGAAATAGGAACAGGAGGAAATCCAGGAACTGCACACTGTAATATTGATGAATTACTGGCAAGCAGCGAAGAAAGAAAGAGATTTATAGATAAGGTTCATTCCAGGGGATTAACGATAAGTGCATTCAGCTGTCATGACAATCCAATTTCCCCAAATAAGGAAAAAAAGAAGAAGTCGCATGATACGTTTGTGAAGACGGTAAGGCTTGCGGAGCTACTGGGTGTACCAGTCGTAAATACCTTTTCAGGGACACCCGGTTCGAATGAAGATTCCAAGTATCCGAACTGGCCTGTCACACCTTGGCCAAACGAATACTCCGATATTTTAAATTGGCAATGGGAGAGGAAACTTATTCCTTATTGGAAGGAACAAGGTCAATTTGCGAAAGACCATGGTGTAAAAGTTGGCTTGGAACTGCATGCAGGATTTCTGGTCCATACACCATATACGCTGCTAAAACTTAGGGAAGCTACGAATGATGCGATTGGTGCGAACCTTGACCCAAGTCATTTATGGTGGCAGGGAATTGATCCGGTTGCAGCAATTAAAATATTAGGTAAAGAAAATGCTATCCATCATTTTCATGCCAAAGACACTTACATCGATCAGGATAACGTAAATATGTATGGATTAACCGATATGCAGGCTTATACCGACGTGCAGACACGTGCTTGGAGCTTCCGTTCCGTAGGTTATGGCCACAGTATGCAGGAATGGTCCAATATTGTTAGTGCGCTGAGAACCTATGGATATGATCATGTAATGAGTATTGAGCATGAGGATCCAATTATGTCAATAGATGAAGGATTCAGGGCAGCGGTTAAAAATCTTAATGCGATTATTATGGAAGAAGCCCCTGCCGATATGTGGTGGCTGTAATAGAAAAATATATAAGCAAGGAGCATTTTTATGAAAGAGGTATGGTGGAAAGAGGCTGTTGTTTATCAAGTATACCCCCGCAGTTTCATGGATTCGAATGGAGATGGAATTGGCGATATTCAAGGTGTTATTTCCAGACTGAACTATTTGGAAGAGCTTGGTATTGATGTTGTTTGGATGAGTCCCATCTACAAGTCACCAAATGACGATAATGGCTATGATATTAGTGACTATAAGGATATATTGGATGAATTTGGTACAATGGAAGACTTTGAGCAGCTTTTGGAAGAAGTCCATCGCAGGGGGATGAAATTGATCATGGATTTGGTAATTAATCATACTTCTGATGAGCATCCATGGTTTATTGAATCACGTTCTTCCAAAGACAATGCCTACAGAGATTATTATATATGGCGCTCTGGAAAGTCCGGGAAAGAACCGAATAACTGGGAATCCATTTTCGGCGGTTCCGCATGGCAATATGATGAGAAAACAGGCGAGTACTTTCTGCACGTCTTCTCAAGCAAACAACCGGACCTAAACTGGGAAAACCCTGCAGTCAGAAACGAATTATATCAAATGGTTAACTGGTGGCTTGATAAGGGAATAGATGGTTTCCGCGTAGATGCGATCTCCCATATTAAAAAAGTGCCCGGATTACCGGACATGCCGAACCCGGACAACAAGAAGTATGTACCTTCCTTTCAGGGACATATGAACCGTGAAGGGATTCAAGTGTTCTTAGAAGAGTTAAAAGAGAAGACCTTTGACCATTACGACATTATGACTGTCGGGGAAGCTAATGGCGTAAGTGTGGAGCAGGCAGATGAATGGGTTGGTGAAGTAAACGGTAAGTTCAATATGATTTTCCAATTTGAGCATTTGGATTTATGGGGAAAAAATACAAATACAGGAATTGATATTCACTCATTAAAGGAAGTATTAACGAAGTGGCAAAAAGGATTGGACGGAATCGGCTGGAATGCATTATTTTTGGAAAACCATGATCAGGCACGCTCGGTTTCAACATGGGGAAATAGCGGGGAATACTGGAAAGAGTCTGCAAAAAGTTTAGCAACCATGTACTTTTTTATGCAGGGTACCCCTTTTATTTATCAGGGACAGGAAATTGGGATGACAAACGTGCAATTTCCTTCCATTGATGACTACAATGATGTGGGAATGAGGAATTTTTATTTTAACCAAATGGAAGAAGGTACTCCCGTTGAAGAAATCATGGAGGTCATCTGGAAAACCGGGCGTGATAACTCCAGGACCCCAATGCAATGGAATAGCGGGAAGCATGCAGGGTTTTCTGAAGGCAATCCATGGATGAAGGTAAATCCGAATTATACAGAGATAAATGTGGAAAGGGAAATGGAGGACCCCGATTCGATTTACCATTATTATCGTAAGCTGATCCAGTTGAGGAAGCAATATAAGGTGCTAATCTATGGGAGCTATGATTTGATTTTGGGGGAGCATAATAGTATCTACGCTTATACAAGGACATGGGGTGACGAAAAGGTCGTAGTTTTGGCGAATTTATTTGCGGAAAATACGGACTTTGAATTACCGTCTGACCTGAAAAAAACCTCCAAGGCATTATTGGTAAGTAATTATGACCATAGGGAAGAAGGTTCATTAAAGCCTTATGAGGCAAGGGTTTATAAAATGAAATGAAATATTAAGTCAGGCTATATTTGTCGATGGTATTGAATATAAAGCTCCAGCCTGCCGGACACTGATTTAAAAGGATCTGTTAACAAGCTGAAATATCAAAATGAATGAGAGCAACAGTCTATGGTATTAATAAGTTTATAAACTTATATGATTCGAATGGGGATAAGTTGCAAGCTTGTTATTGGGGACTGGGGTATGGCTTTCTTATCTGTTTATTTTCAGTTAGTGTGTACATCGGCATTCCCAATAAATGATTTATGTACTCTATGCCATCAACAAGTTAGAGTAAAATGTTTGTGGGAGAACATATACCCCATTCCTGGTGTTGGAATCGTAAGATTTCAACA
>NZ_WIXN01000019.1 GCF_010994035.1 Virgibacillus aidingensis | reverse complement strand
GATAGAGTGCCTCTTCTTTTTTGGCTAGGATTTTGTAGAATTATCACCGAGAACTATTTTACACATACGAAAACCAAAACACTATTATTATTCCGGAAACGGGAATATTACCATTTTACTGTTAATTTTACATCCGCACATCTTTTTGAACGGTTGATCGGTCTTCCTTGTCCTGCAGTCTATAACCCACATCTGTAATTCTGCGGTTTGTAGCTGCAATGATCTCAATAAGCTGTGTAATCGTGTTTTCCTGCTGTTTTACCTTTTTGGCTAAATAATTTAATGTATTTCTCTCTTCAGGCAGCATGGTTTTACCTCCCGGGACTTTTATCATAGTTATAACATACTGCTGCAGATCAGCCGAATAATTAATTTTCAATTTTCGAGTTTATACAGAACTGAAAATGACCGGAAATAAAGAAAATGTGCGGAGTACTTTAAGAAAAATTCATAATCTCATAATAAAAAGACATTAAAATAGAATTTTTGGTTTTCTTTCGACATATTTCGTCAGGAGACTGAACTTCTCTCTCCCCAGATGAATGTTAAAAGCAGCATGCAAGATGACACCCTGCAAGCTGCTTTATTTTATATTAATTTTATTTTATTTTAAGCATTCGGTTCAATTAAACCGTATTTTCCGTCTTTACGGCGATAGACAACATTGGTATCTCCGCTGACAGCGTTTGTAAAAACATAGAATGCATGACCCAACATGTCCATTTGTAAAATCGCTTCCTCGGAATCCATTGGTTTTAAATTAAATCGCTTCGTACGAACAATTTCAATTTCATCGGATTCTTCCTGAACTGCTACGTTATTCGCTTCTTTTTCCAACTCGGCAAATATATGTTTCGGTGCACCTTTTTGTCTGAATTTGCGATTTACTTTTGTTTTGTATTTACGGATTTGTCTCTCCAGTTTATCAACAACTAAATCGATGGCTGCATAAAGGTCGGTATGCTGCTCTTCACCCCGCAGCAACAGGTTGGTCATCGGAATTGTGACCTCTATTCTCTGCTCATCATTGTAGACACTTAAATTAACATGTACTTCAGAGGCTGGTGGTGTATCAAAATACCTTTCCAGTTTACTAATCTTTTTTTCCACGTAATCTCTTAATGAGCTAGTCACCTCGAGATTTTCACCACGAATGTTAAATTTCATTAAAGTGTCCTCCTTTCATCTTATACTTATATTATACTACTTTTCCCCCTTTATTTCCTCCCTTAACTGCGAAATTCCTGTGTCATTCCGGTTAAAAAGGGAAGGAAACGTGTATATATCAAGTTTACAATCACTTAATTATTTTTACTTATTTTTAACCTTGCCGAATGGAATTGTAAATTATTTTTTACTGTCCATAAACATCCCACCGGTATTTTGCATACTCGCATACGGATTCATATAAGAACGGCTTGATTTTTTTTGCTTTTTAACATTTTTTAGTTCCAATTTCAATTCACTATATAATATCTGCATTTTTTCCTGGATGTCAGCATTAACAGAGATCAGTTTCCTGCCCAGCATTTTTTCTTCAGTTGTATATGGAGGAAGGAGCTTTTTAATATATTCCTCACGTGTTTCCACCAGTACATTTATCTCTTCAATAATTTCAGCTCTGTTTTTATCCGTAATTTCCTCATTGAGCAATGCCTGCAGCTCTAAAGTGAGTTCATACAGTTTCTGTACGTAGTTCATCAGGCCTGTGCTCCATGGGCAAATTGCTGCTGCCGGGATTTTAAAATAACCTGTTTCCATGTATCTCTAAACTCAACGGCAAAACCCAATACTTCCTCCAGTAAGGCAGGGTCATTTTTTACATTTGCTTCTTTCAGCTGAAATTGCATGTATTCATACAGTGGAAGTATTTGCTTGGATATTTCTACTTTTTGATCCAGTGTAAGCATTAACTCCTGAATAATATTTTGTGCTTTTTGGATATTGGCATTTTTTGCTTCAAAATCCTTGGCTTCTATTTCTTTTATTGCCTGTTTTATAAATTTAATACAGCCATTATACAACATTAACGTTAACTCTCCGCCTGATGCCGTGTTTACAGCATTATTTTGGTATGTTTGATACGGGTTATTCGCCGCCATAATTCAATTTCCACTCCTTTTTTACATTCCTCATTAGCATCCCTTAACATGTTTACATGCCGCCTCCAAATTGCGACATTAACTGGGCTGATTGCTGATTCATCCTTGAAATTGCCGACTCCATTGCGGTAAACTGGTTCCAGTATCTTGTTTCGACCTGTACAAGGCGCTGTTCAAAAGCTGAAATTCGGTCATTTAGATCTTTCATCCGTTTTCCTAATGTATAATTTTCCATCGAAGGAGAGTTACTGCTGCCTGCCCGCTCTCCAATCTGTGCCATGGTGGAATCGATTGCATCTTCTAATCGGTTTACAAGACCTCGGCTTGATCCGTTATCACTGTTGGAAAAAAGTTTTTGCACATCATCCGGATTTTGCTGCAGTGCTTCCCGCAGCTTTTCCTCATCAACCAGCAATTTCCCGCCGTCCATATAATTTGGAGAAGTAGTGATGCCAATCTCGGTTAAGGAAGAAAATTCTCCCCCGGTATCTACAGAGGCATACCAGCTTTGCCTCATATTAAAGAGTCCGCCGGTAATAACGGATTCTCCCTTTAAAATACCGCTTTGCGCACGTTCTTCCCAGAGTTCGATTTCTTTGTCCGACATTTCTTCTTTTTGTTCATCTGTCAGCGGGGGATAATCCCGATAACGTTCCTCCCGCTGTGATTCATTTAATGTTTCAACTACTTCATTGTATTTATCGACGAAAGCCAGGATTCTGTCAAAGGATGCTTCCGTGTCATTAACAACGGTTATTTTTGCGCTGCCTTCTGTTACATTATTAAATTGAAAGTTAATACCGTTTAACTCGTATGAATTTGTTTTTGATGTCATGGTTAAACCGTTATATTCAAACGTTGCATTGCTCGCATTTTTTTCTCCTTTAAGTTTAAGCACATGGGTAAAAAAAGAATTTTCTTCAGCAAAAACTATCTCACTCCCCCCGGATTGGTCATCCGGGTTGTATACACCGGTTCTCGTAGTTTCCATGATAACCTTGTCCAGGCCTTCATCATAAAAGGCACGCACATTATTATCATCTGAATTAATCCGCCGCAATACATCGTTTAATGTATCCTCTTCATTTACCGTAAATGTATGCTCTTGCTCACTGCCATTTTCATCAAAAGTGTAAAATGTAAACTCGCCTGTATTGAAACCTTCAATATTCTGGGAACTCAGCGTTTCATTGGGTTTAATATTGATTTTCTCGCGGCTGACGTTCATCGCCGAACTTGCCAGCTGCGTAACATTTATATCATATGTACCATCATAAGCACTTGTTGTAGCTGTTGCTGTCACTGCATCCTGCTGTGAAGAAGCAGCTGCTTTTGAATGATAGGTGTGGCTCAGCTTCATATCCAGCATCATATTATCCAATTCGGAGAGCTTTTTGTTTATATCCCGAAATCCGTCCCGCTGCCACTCCAGCATGGTCCGGTCCTGCTGCATTTTATCCAGCGGCATCCTTTCCGCCTGCATCAGCCGATTTACTATTTGATCTATATCCATTCCTGTTGCCAAACCGCCAACCCGCATCATAGGCAATCACTCCTTATATTTTTTCGTCGATTAAAAGTCCCATTAATTCCGCCATATTTGCATACATGTCCAAAAACTTTTTTGGCGGTATTTCCTTGATCGTTTCATTTGTAATCGGATTTACCAACGTCACATAATATTCATTTAGTTTTTCATGGAATTCAAATTTCAAATCAGTGCGCAATGGTTCTATAAACTCATTTAGTTTTGATACTACTGTGTCTACCTTGTCTTTATTAATTACTGAATCCTTTTGTAAAGCTATTTCCTCTTGTATCTGCTCTTTCACTAAAGTTTTATTCATTCCCGGTGTAACCCCTGCCCTGGATACACCTTGCACCTCATTTTCCACTCTCATCCATCCCAACCCCTCATCCATTTTTTATTTATCTTTTATATCGGCATAAATAAGGGCATTCTGAATGGTTTCTGTTAAAAACCTTGGCTTTTCCGGCTTTTTTATATTTCATTAAATGCTGAAAATCCGTATTCCTTCGTCTATTAGTACATACATCAGTTTTGTTTAAGCCTTCAAAATTGTTAGTTTCCTGGAATAACTGCTTTGGGAATATGGTTCAGTTGTTCCTCTTCCGTCAAAAGGAATTGGGAATGCGGTACGGCGGTTCATCATCCCATCGAAATTGCTGTAATTTAACTTCTTAACTTGAAAAATAAAAACTGCTATGGAGTTCCGTGTATAGCAGTTTATCAAATGGTTATTTAGTATGATTGTTTTTCTGCAGCACTTCAAGTATATCTAAAGAAACACTTGCTGCTTTGTTGTTTTCCTTCTGTATTGCCTCGTAAATTTCTTTTCTGTGAATATCAATGGATTTTGGGGCATGAATTCCCAGCTTAATTTGATCTCCTTCCACCCCAAGCACTTTAATTTCGATGTCTTCCCCTATTTGAATGGATTCATTCTTTTTTCGTGTTAATACAAGCATAATTATTCTCCTTCCATCTGCCGGGAATGCTTGGGGGATACTTTTGCCCTTGTCGGATAGTGATCGGCATTGATAATATACTGTTTTCCCAGTCTGCTTACAGGATTGATAATAATCGGTGCTTTTAAATTTAACGTACTTTCCTGAAAAGGATCTTTTATCGTTAGAATTGTAAAGACAACTACCTCTTTTTCACTCTTTATTTGCAGCATATTCTGTGTATTTTCATCCAAATCAAATGTATAGTCCGGGTAAATCTGGTGCGGGTTAGTTACAATAAAGGCTGTATTAGCCGACTTGATGGATTGCAGTATCTGAAAACCGTCATTGCCGGGAATATCCATGAGAATAAATTCTTTTTCCTCATTAAACCCGGGTACCCCTGCAGCAAACTTGATGATATTCGAACTTTCTATTTCCGCTTCGCCTAAATATTTTGTTTGAACCTTCATTATATATTCTTCCTTTCCTTAAGCATAAAGATTAATAAAATCAATATTCAGCTCCTGAAATTGTTTCATGCGAATATCGACAGACCCGGGTTCATAATGTATTTGCGGGTTATTTCGCTCCACTTCAATAACCGGTTTATTCACTTGGACATCTATTTCCACATCTGACGGCTGATAATTAATTTTCACCGAAAAAGGAGATGGAATAAAGTTAATCCCCAGTTGCTTAACCGGATCCTGACTGTTTGTCATTGCCTGTTCAATTACTGGGGCTCCTTCATTTTCAATCATCATTAACTCTCTGCCCTGCGCTGCCTTTTTGGCCATGCCCTCCTGTACTGCCCGCAAACCTTCCTTGGCAAATTTCTCATTAAGTCTCGAGATATGCATTAAGTTCATATCTTCCCATGCCTGAGTCTGGTCAATCTGCAACCTTGAAGGAGTAGTTTGTATTGAAAGGGATGCCGGGGGCTGTTGAATGGATATTTCTGCTGCCGGCTGCCTTATGTATTGTTTTGCGGCTGTTTGACTTATCTCAATCTGTGCCATTTGTGATTGCATGCGAATTTGCGGGATATTCATGTGCAGCCCTTCCTTCCTGGTAATTACACGATTTATAGGCGATTCTTTCTGACTTCACATTTAAAAAAAAACCCTCACCCTAGAGATATGGGCAAGGGTGGCGGGAAGCAATCATCGTAAAAAGTCAACCAGGGATGGCTGAATGATTCTGGAGCCGGCTGACAATGCGGCACGGTGCAGACTTTCCTGGGTAATTAATTTTGTGATTGTTTCAGCATAATCAACATCTTCATTATCGGACATCGTTTTTGTAGCGACGATTTCCTGTTCAGCCAGCCTGTTTTCTATTAAATCAAGCCGATTCATACGTGCACCGAGATCTGCTCTTGTGTTAATTATTTGATTGATTCCTTCATCAATATTTTCAATGCTTTCTTGTATTCCGGATTGGTCATTATCATCTAAGGCTGTGATAAAACCTTGCAGGTTATCAAATAAATCATTACCAAAAGCTGCTTCCGGGTTTATATTTGCATCGAGCTTCATCCCGCTCGCCACTTCTATTGTTACTTTATCCGTATTTGGAATAAATTCATCATTTTCATTAAACGGAGAAGCATTTGTATTTGTTCCATTAAAAATATGCTTTCCGTTCACATTCGTGTTTGCAATGTCGATCAAATGCTGCTTTAATTGTTCGGCTTCTTTCATTATATTTTCCCGTTCCTGCTCATCATACGTATCATTACTTGCCTGTACAGCAAGCTCCCGAAGCTTTTGCAACGCCTGTGTTGCTGTATTTAATGCTGCATCCGTATTATCCATCCAATTATGGACCTCGCTCGTATTGCGCTTAAACTGTTTGATTTCAGACACCTGACTCCGATAGTTGATTCCTTTCATAGCAACAACGGGGTCATCGGAGGGACGATTGATTTTTTTGCCTGTAGTCAATTGATCCATGTAGGTACTCATATTTGCATTGCTGTTTGACAGATTTCTTAACATATTATTGGAAAGCATACTTTGGGTTACCCGCATATTTTTTTACCTCCCTGCCAATCCCATATTGTTGATAATCCTGTCCAGAAGTTCATCCATTGCCGTCATGCTCCTCGCAGATGCATTATAGGCATGCTGAAATTTAATCATATTCGACATTTCCTCATCGAGTGAAACCGAGCTGACAGACATGCGCTGATTTTCCACCTGGGAACGAAGAATTTCCGTATTATTTGTCATTCGATTTGCTTCCTGCGCAGCTACACCAAGCTCTCCGATTATCGATTGATAAAAACTGTTTACCGATGTATTTTCACCCAGGGGATCACCTTCCAAATTGGTATTATTAAATACCGCCGCCAGTTCAGTAGCATTGGCTCCATTTCCTTGTGTTCCATCTGCGCTGGCTGCAATTTTTTCAGGATAATCCAAAATATCTTGATTTACGGTGAGCCCGCGAGCACCTGTTAACCCTTCTTTAAATACAAAGAATTGTTCACCTGGCTCGTCATCCAGGTTACGGCCGTTTTGGTGTACTTCGTTAAAAGCTTCAGCAAAGGCATTTGCCATATCATCCAAATTTGCAAGCATTGTAGTATAAATCCCTGTCACATTATCATTCTCCCCAATACTATGCCCATATGCCTCTATAAGACCGCCTAAAGAACCATTAGTGTCAAGTATATCGAGATTGACACCACCAGCTGAAATCGATTCCACTGCATCTAATGAACCCGTTTCTCCCCCATAAGCAATTTCAATCTCATTCACCGCACCCTGTCCCGGTGCTCCATTCACTAATGTAACCGGAGGATCAAAAGAATGCCCCTGGTTATTAATCACTTCAATTGAAGCAAGTCCTTTTGCTATATCAGGGGAACTTTCCCCGCTTTTTTCATACGTAACTTTTATATTCATCATATTGGATAAATCATCAATAAGCCGGTCACGTTCATCATATAAATCATTCGGCAGGTATCCGTGGGGTTCCAGCTGTTTTATTTGCTCATTCACACCGTGAATTTGGCGCATTAACGAATTGGCATCGGCAACTGTCACATCAATCTGATTTTTTAAATCCGAACGAATGGTTGTTAATGAATCGGCTAAATAATTAAATGTTTCACTGACCGCCAGCCCCCGCTCGGCAACAACCGATCTGGCACCGGAATTGTCCGGACTCACCGCAAGATCCTGAAGCGATTGCCAAAATTGATCCATCGTATGCGATAATCCGCTTTCGGATGGCTCATTCATGATATTTTCCATACGTCCTAGCGCACTGGACAAAGTCTCCCAATATCCTGATTTGCCATTCTCTGCACGAAACTGATTATCCAAAAATTGATCACGAATACGTTCAATTGAACCGGCCTGCACCCCGGTTCCTAATTGTCCGGGTATCTCCGGACGGTTTCTCGCGCCTGCAGGGTACGGACTCATTGTCTCAAAATTCACCCGCTGTCTCGTATATCCTTCCGTATTGGCATTGGATATATTATGGCCGGTAGTATGTAATGCCGAACGCTGCGCAAACAAAGCTTGCTTAGCCATCTCTAAACCGTGAAATGTACTCATATATAAACTCCTTTTCTCCTATGTAAACACCGGACGGTTCTCTTGTTTCATCATCTATGTAAGTTTCCAGAAGGACGATAACAGCCGTCAAATGCCAGCTGTCATTTTGAATATATACAATAATCAACTGAAATACGGCTTCAAAACAAACCCTGCAACAGCAGAACCGTCCCGCCGTTTCAAGCCTGTGAGTCGAATACGGAGCGGTTCAAGGCTGATGCGGTTTGTTTTTGTTTTCCATAGTTGAATTCTTTCATGGCTGGATTCATTAAACCCATCGTCAGCTGGACAAATTTTATTGATTGGTTTAACAGAGATTGGTTCAGCTCCTCCTGCTGTTTTAATTTTGTTATGACTTCGGTGAGTTTAATTGTAGTTTCTTCCAGGCCTTTTTGTTCTGATGCATCAGTTATTATTTCCAGCATATTGGTCAATGTCGCATCCTGGTTAATCTTTCTTTGCTGAAACCATGCTTCCACTTCGGACTGGCGTTTTTCTTCTTCCTGCTCCAAAAGCCGGATTTCTTTGCTTTCTTTTACGAGCAGCGCCTGCAGCGCTTCAATCGAACCGTCTTTGATAAGCACTGTTTTTTGTTCCGAAATATCCAGCAGGTCTTTATGGAATCGAATCAGTTTCTCCAATGACTGGATAATTGTTTTTACGGACATATTGGCGTCCTCCCTTTTTACTGCTTCGACCAAAAATCAATCATTTTCCGAGCAGTTTGCTCATAGTCAATTTTATATTCACCGGAATCTATTTTATCTTTAATCTCCTGCACATAAGCTTCCCGTTTTGGATCCGCCTTGTCATTTTCCAGCAGTTTCTTTGCCTCATTGGATATTTCTATCTGATCCTGCTTCGTATTCTTTTTCAAGTCCATTTGCTTTTGAATGTGGTTTTGGTATGGGTTGAAATTTGTTTGATTCGGACCATTTATTTTCATCTTCTCACCTCAATTTCTATTCGAGCGCCATTATTTACATTTTATATCGGCACATTCTTTATATAAGTTAAGTCAATTATCAAACATATAATACGTTTTTCTCTTTTCATTTTCCTGCTTTTGCTGTTTCTCATGCAGCTCGAGTTCCAACTTTAACTCCTTTGCACAGCTGGAGCATAAACGTCCCTGTGTAATTGGATCACCACATTTCTCACAAGGAAAATTCAGGCTGGGAAACTGGGTAGTGAGCAACCGTTTTTCTTTAATAAATTTTATAATCCATGCTTCTTCCACACCTGTTGCCTCCACAATTTCCGCCATTGTCGCTTCACGATTTTTCTTTTGACGCAAAAATTGGTAAACGATATCAAACGCCTTTTCTTCTTCTTTATGGCAGTCAGGACAAATATCCCGAATTCCTTTTACAAAAACAGCATCACAGCGAGCGCAATTAGCTATTTCCGCCATGAGAATCCCTCATTTCATCTAAAATATTATAACACAGCAGCAGTCTATCCCCGAATTAATGTAAAGCTGTAAACTTTAGGAGTACCATGTTTCCGTAATAAGCCGGCTGCATGCCGGATCGTTGTACCAGTTGTATATATATCATCGACAAGCAGCACAGGTTTTTCAATAGGCCGGGTTAATATAAAAGGATTATTTGTAAAAATTCTTTCATTCCGCGACTTTTTTGACTGCTTTTCTCCATGTACTCTTTTTAGTACTTCCATAGATGAATCGGGAAGAAAATCCGCCAGCACCTTAGCCTGGTTAAACCCGCGTTCCAGCGTTCTTTCTTCACTTAACGGCACCGGGACAATAACGACTTCTTTATTAACAAATAGAGAAGAGAAAGCATCGATCAGCGGCTGTTTAAATATCTGACCAAGCTGGTAATCCCCCCGGTATTTCCACTTGGCAATCACATCCTGCATAAAATCGTTATAAGCATAAATAGAATGATTACATGTCAAAACATCCCCGCCCAGGCGCTTCTCCCACCACTCGCAGTCCTTGCAGATTCGAACCGCTGACATCCGGCTGCATCGCCGGCAGCGGCTTCCAACCAGTTTACTCAGCCTGACTTCACACGGTTCACATAGGGATCTCGGTTTAAAAAGCGTGAAGATATTCTGCCAGTTCAAGTTGGGAATGATTTCCTCATAACACCATAGACAGTGCATATCAAAGTCTCCCTCCAAGCTTATTCATTTGTTTAATAGCATGGATCGCCTTTACCATTGCTTCCGTCTTTCCGTCATGAAAAAATATGACTTCCCCTGTCGGATCGTCCGCACTTCTTCCTGCCCGACCGGCAATTTGCACGAGCGCTGCCTCCTCAAATACTTCATGCCCTGCATCAAAAATCGCTACATCCACAGATGGGAATGTTACTCCCCGCTCCAAAATGGTAGTAGTAATAATAACAGTCAGCTCTTTTGCCCTGAATTTCAGTACTTTATCCTTTCTGTCCGGATCTGCGGCGTGGACAGCGTCCACTTTCTTCCTGTCTTCTATAACTTTTTCCTGCAAAAGTACGTCAGCAATAGGGTGAAGCAGATTTTCGGCCATGGAGATGGCAGGGACAAAAATGAGAAGCTGCCTGCCCGGATTTTTCCGTTGCCCAATCCAGGAAATAAATGCTGCGGGCGGCATATTTTTCCGTAGATCTTTTTTTAAAGAAAATGTCATTTTCATTTGCGGAACAGGTAATGGATGGCCATGATAGCGGACCGGAACAAAAATATGGGGTAGTTTCTTACGCCGGAGCAATATCTGTTGCTGTTTACGAGGGGTAGCTGTTAAGTAGATTGTTGTGGAAGGTGATTTTTTGGCACGTCTGGCAGCAAAAGGCAATGAAGGGTCTGCATGAAAGGGAAATGCATCAATTTCATCAATAATCAGTAAATCAAACGCCTCTTTATAACGTAATAATTGATGGGTGGTTGCAATGATGAGCTGCGCGGTGCCTTCTTTATCTGTACTTCCTCCATATAGAGCTTCTACGGAAACTGATTCAAAAGCATGCTGCAGTCGCGGTTTAAGTTCTCTCACCACATCTGCCCTCGGTGAAGCAATGCAAATTCGCATGCCCAGTTTCAATGCCTCGGTAATCCCCGGATAGAGCATTTCTGTTTTCCCAGCTCCGCATACTGCCCAAATCAGCAATTCTTTTTCCTTTCCTTTTAAAGCTTCCATCATCCGCTCTGCCGCCAGCTGCTGAAGCCTGGTCAATTCCCCTTCCCACGTACATGGATTTTCATGTACTGGCCATACAGGCTTATTTCCCGACCAGTAATAAAGAGATTTGCATTCCATCACCCTGCCCATCTCAATGCAGTTCCGGCAATAGACATGAGTTTTATGGCATAGCTGACAAGGAATGTCTGCAAATAATTTACGCTCTTGGTTACCGCAGCGGCGGCAATGATATCTGAATTTTTTTCTGGTAATAGACGGGACTGGGGTGAAAAGTTTCGCAGAGAGCATTTGCTGGAAGGTGTTTTCATCGAGGGGGATTTCATTTCTTAGCAGTAGCTTGCCAGCATATCGTTGTGCAGGTCCACCCCTTTGTAAAGTCATTTCTTTTTCCAAAGGATTTCCTCCTCATTTCCAGAAGCATTGGAGGCCGGGATGTGTCAAATATCCATGCCTCCTAAAGTGCTATTTCCGGCTTAATAGGCTTTGATAGACTTGTAAAACAACGAATAGGAATTTCGTCTATTATTACCTATACTTTGTTGCGGAAATCTCTATTTTACATGCCAGCAGACTCCCAGAGCCCCCTGGCCAACGTGGGTGCCGATCACTGGTCCAAAATAGCTGATGGAAGTATCCATATCCGGGTATTTCTCTAAAAATTCCTTTTCAAGCTCTGCAGCAGAATCTTTGTCATTTCCATGTATAAATACGACTCTAAGATCATGACCTTTTGCTGCTTCCTCCTCCAGCAAACCCATAATCCGGTTAATTGCTTTTTTCCGGGTGCGTATTTTTTCAAAAGGTACAATTACTTTATCGACAAAATGAAGGACAGGCTTTATTTGAAGCAGGCCGCCAACCATTGCCTGGGTACTGCTGAGCCTGCCGCCGCGCTGCAGGTTCGTTAAATCATCCACCATGAAATACGCGCGCACACTCCGTTTCATTTCATCCAGGCGCTTTATAATTTCCTCCGGTGTTTTACCTGCTTTCGCCAGCTCTGCCGCTTCCAGTGCATAAAACCCCTGTGCCATACAGCTGATCTCGGAATCATAGGGATGCACCTCAATATCCTCCACCATTTCCCCTGCACTCACGACTGCCTGGTATGTACCGCTTATTCCGCTGGATAAATGTACAGAAATTACTGCATCATATTCCTTGGAGAGTTCCTCGAACTTCTTTGCTACATCACCTACAGACGGCTGGGAAGTTTTAGGCAGATTTTTGGATTCTTTCATTTTTTGATAGAATCCTTCTGTTGTAATATCCAGCTCTTCCCTGAATGACTCATCTTCAAATACGACACTCAAGGGGACCATGTGAATCCCGTGCTTTTCCCTGACATCCGCGGGAATATATGCAGTGCTGTCCGTCATTACAGCAACTTTCATCATTCTTCACCTCTATATAAAAATTGTCATTATTTATATGATTTCGTATAGTAAGCTAGTCAGCTATTATTTTACAGGAAACGATGAAAAAATGCACTTGTAGTGACGCTGGAAAAATCGTGCTTTTCGATGAAGGGATTTGAGATCTCCGTTTTTTTACTTTATTTGGAATCATTTTTGCTATATAGCGTTGTAACAGTTTAAGTTATTGTCATGATGATTTCTTTACTGAGCGGTTGGGCTCGATCGATTTGGCGGGCGGCTCGATCGATTTGGCGGGCGGCTCGATCGATTTGGCGGGCGGCTCGATCGATTTGGCGGGCGGCTCGATCGATTTGGCGGGCGGCTCGATCGATTTGGCGGGCGGCTCGATCGATTAGCAAAAAGCTGCTGAGCGTCGCTCAGCAGCTTTTTTAAGTTTCACTTAGCCTACTTCCACCCAGCCTTTGCGTATGGCGGAGACGACGGCTTGTGTTCTGTCTTTTACATTCATTTTTTGCAGGATGTTACTGACATGGTTCTTCACTGTTTTTTCACTAATATATAATGTTTCTGCTACAGCCCGGTTGCTCTTTCCATCGGCCAGCAGCTGTAAGATCTGGCACTCTCTTTTTGTCAGGATATGCAGCGGTTTTTGAACCTCCATCCCATTTTCCCCGTATACTACAAAGTTTTCCTTTGCAAGCCGGCGATATTCCAGTACCAAGTTATGAGTGACTTTCGGGTGAAGGTAGGAACCTCCTTCGCTTACTACTTTGATCGCCTCAATGAGCGCTTCGGAATCCATTTCCTTCAGCAAATAACCTTGTGCCCCCGTCTTAAGAGCGTGGGTGACATAGCTTTCATCATCATGGATGGATAGTATAATCACTTTCGTATCAGGAAAGTATCTGACTAAATCCGCTGTAGCCTGAACTCCATTTATGTTGGGCATGTTAATATCCATCAATACAACATTTGGCTTATGCTCTTTTACCAGTTTTGCTGCAACGGAGCCATCATCCCCTTCAGCAAGCACTTCAAAATCTTCTTCCAAATCCAGAATGCGTTTTACTCCTTCACGAAATAATTTATGGTCATCAATTAAAACAATCCCTATGCGTTTGTCTGCCATTTGTACTTCCTCCATATCGTGATTCTATTTCCTATTAACCTATGATGATAGATCATGCAAATTTTTTATCTTTTTCTCTCTTTTTTTATTTGTGGATCATTATTTCATTTATAGATTGGTATTTTATGCTCAATTCCAGGTTATGTATGCTGATACGGAACCTGAATAAAGATCATTGTACCTTTACCCGGCTTCGAATCAATATTAAATTTTCCTTCCAGCATTTCTACCCGCTCGCGCATGCCGATCAGTCCAAAAGACTTGTCCCGTTTTAATGTAGGGTCAAATCCTTTTCCATTATCCTTAATGAGCATGGATAAATTTTTTTTGCCTATTTCAAGCTTAACATCTATTAATGTGGACTCTGCATGTTTTACAGCATTTTGCACTGCTTCCTGAATAAGCCGGAAAAATGCTACTTCATATTTTTGATTTAACCGTTTATCTTCGCCTATCGGTGTAAAATTAATCTCTGTGTCATTATAATCTGCCATGGTTGTCACATATTTTCTGATAGTTGGTATTAAGCCAAGGTCATCCAGCGCCATCGGTCTAAGATCGTAAATAATCCGCCGGACTTCGTACAGGGAAGAACGAATCATTTTCCGAACGCTTTTCATTTCGGATAGTGCCTGATCAACGTCCTTTTTGCGGAAAGACATTTCTACCAGCTCTGATCGAAGCAGAATATTTGCAAGCATTTGTGCCGGTCCATCATGTATTTCTCTTGAAATCCTTGCGCGTTCCTCTTCTTGCGCTTCTATGATTTTCAGGCCAAATTCCTGTTTTTCCTTTGCATCTTCAATCATTTCATTTACCTGCTTAAAATCATCATGCAAATAATTCAGGATAACCGATATTTTCCCAGCCAGACCTTCTGCCCTTTCAATTGTCTGGCTTAAGGAGATTAACCTTCTTTCCAGGTCATCCCGCTTCTCGCGCAAAGCGTTTTCTTCCTGGCGCATGACTGCCAGCTTAGTCTGCATAGCATGTGTTCTTTCGTAAACGGCACGGACATCTGTTTCTGTATAGCGATCAAAGTACCTGCTTACTTCTGCCAAACGCTGTCTGGAATACCTTACTTTTTGCTCCAGCTGATCACCATCCTCAATATGCTTTGCAACCTTAACTTTGGTGATTTTTAATTCGCGAATGAGATGTTCATGTTCTTTACGCGCTTCTTCACTGATATTAAATATTTCATCCTTACTGTTCTCTACTACTTCTATCATCTCGTTGATGATAAAATCAAGCGCCGATTCGCTTATTTTTTTCACCATAGTCTTCCCACCAACCTATGATATAATTATACGGGCAATTACAATATTTTTATAGGGTCTTTCTGCATATTATATGAATTTTTATTCTATTACTTTGTACCTGTTATTATACTATAATGCAACTATTTGGAGGTAATATCAATGCTGCAATCTTATTATACAGTAAAAAAGGAAGGAATGGACGAAATCATTATTCAAAAGTCCAGGTTTATTGGATATGTCAGACGTGTGGAGACCGAGGAGGCAGCACAGCATTTTATTCAGGAAATAAAGAAGAAGCATGCAGATGCCACACATAATTGCTCTGCCTATATGATTGGAGAAAATGATCAAATTCAAAAAGCAAATGATGACGGAGAGCCGAGTGGAACTGCGGGCGTGCCGATGCTGGAAGTGCTGAAAAAGCAAAAACTCAAAGACACCGCTGTGGTAGTTACTAGGTATTTTGGCGGCATTAAACTGGGAGCCGGAGGACTGATCCGCGCATACGGAAACACAACTTCCCAGGCAATCAAAACGACTGGGGTAGTCAAAAGACAGCTCATGCAGGGCTTTTCCATCACCGTTGATTACACCTTGCTCGGCAAACTGGAAAATGAGCTGAGGAAATCCGAATATATTTTAGAAACAATTAACTACATGGATAAAGTAGAGTGCATCGTCTACGTGGAAAGCGGCAAAGAAAAAGAATTTCAGGTCTGGATCACCAATTTAACAAGCGACCAGGCAGAAGTTAAACAAACCGCAAAAAAATATATAGAAATTGACGTGTAATCTGCGGGAAGATTCTTTTCTTGCAAAAACAATTTTATGGGTAATCCGGAAAATGTGCTCAACAATTGACCTTGAAGACAAATCCTGTGAAAAGCTTAAAATGGTTTCTGTACCTTTTACAAAGTGAAGTTGTTTGGTAAAACCGTCACACACCGTGTTTACGTTATTTCGCAACACTAGAGCTGTTCCGCAGTTTTTTTAATAAAAATCGGTCAGCATCTGAGGCGCTGACCGATTTTTATTATTTTATTTTGCTGTAAGCTGCTTCATCAGCAATAATGGTTACGTTTGGATGTTCATGCAGAATGGATGCAGGGAAATCTTCGGTAACTCTTCCTTCCAGGAGTTTGACAAGTGTTTCCGCTTTGCCTTCCCCGGACACCAACAGCATAATCTCTCTACTGTTCATAATGGATGCTATTCCCATGGTTAGCGCCTGAGTTGGCACCTCTTCCATTGAATCAAAAAAACGGGCATTAGCCTGGCGGGTTGACGCATCAAGCTCTACAATATGTGTCCTGCTTTTAAAAGAGGTACCGGGTTCATTAAAACCGATATGCCCATTCAAACCGATCCCGAGCACTTGCAGGTCAATCTTTCCCGCATCCTCAATTTTCTTTTCATACGCATTGCACTCTTCCTCTAAGTCTTCTGCTGTGCCGCTTGGCAAGTGTGCGTTTTGTGCCGGAAGGTCAATGTGGTTAAATAAATGATGCTTCATATAATGCATGTAACTGTTCGGATCATCCCCGTCCAGCCCGACATATTCGTCCAGATTGAATGTTTGTACATCCGCAAAAGAAACATTTCCCTCTTTATACTTTTTTACTAAATAAGCATACAGGCCTTCCGGAGTCGACCCTGTTGCCAGGCCCAGCACTGTTTTACGCTTTGAATTCACTTTTTCAATCAGCAGTTTTCCTGCATGCTCACTCATTTCCTGATAGTCTTTCACAGTAATGATATTCATTTCTAATAATCCTCCTTGAAAGCAATTGCTCCGCGGCAAATTGTATATTTAATATCCAGTTCTTCATTTACCAAAAGGATATCTGCGTCTTTTCCAACTTCAATACTGCCCTTTCTTTCCCACACCCCGAGTTGTTTTGCAGGGTTTTCTGCAGTCATCCGGACAATGTCCCTCATTGTTACTTCGGGAAGCTGAAACATTTGCTTTGCACCTTCATTCATTTTTAAAATGCTCCCAGCCAGTGTGCCATCCGCCAAAATCGCTCTGTCTTCTGAAACGGATACCGGCTGACCTCCCAGTTCATAGTTCCCTTTTTCCAGACATTTTGCCCGCATGGCATCTGTAATTAATAATAAACGTTCACTTCCCATGTTGGCAAAAATTAAGGAAAGCATTTCAGGGGACACATGAATTCCATCCGCAATCAGTTCTGCCCGAAGGTCTTCCAGGAAAAAGGCTGCACCCACAACCCCAATATCCCGATGATGAATACCTGTCATGGCATTGCATAAATGCGTAACCTGGCGCACCCCCCGCGAGACCGCCTTCTCCATATCGGAAAAGCCGGCATCCGTATGTCCTGCTGATACATTAATTCCATTCTCATATAAGTATGCTGTAAAACGTCCGTCTCTATCATGTTCGGGTGCCATGGTAATCGTTTTGATTTTGTTCCCCGACAACTGCTGCCATGTCTTAAATTGTTCCAGATCCGGTTCCATAATGTATTCCAGCGGCTGAGCACCAGCTTTGTTTTTTTCAATAAAAGGTCCCTCCAGATGAACCCCGAGCATTTCGGCCTGTCCTATTCCGGAATGGTATGCCGCTGTATTTTCCAAAGCAGCTTCAATATTTTCCGGTGCCTGGGTTATCGTTGTTGCCAGAAAGCTGGTCGTTCCTTCCTCAGGGAGTACACGGGCGATTGCATCCAGTGCTTCCTCTGTTGCATCCATTACGTCTGCACCATTTGCCCCGTGTATGTGTCCATCAATGAATCCGGGAATCAAACATAGGCCTGTTCCATCGATAGCCTGCGTATGCTCAGGTAAAGGGGTGATTTCAGCGGAATTGATCTTTGTAATCCGGCCATCCTCTATTAGAACAAACCCATCCTGTATTACCTTTTCAGTTGAATAAATAGTTGCATGTTTTATATAAAGTGGTGTGGCTGTTTCCATGTTTAATCATCCTTATTCAAGGTTCTCAATTTCTATTGTATCCTATTTTGATGCTGCTTCCGCCTGTACTCTTATGCTATGGTCCATTTTTGAAATACTGATCTCATTGACTAAAGTTTTAATCATTTCCTCCGCGGTATTAATTTTCTGATTCTCTGTTTCTGTAATCATTTTCGCCAGCAGATCCTTATACCATTCCTGCTCCTTCATTATTTTCCCGCCTTTTTCGCATAATTTCATTTCTGTAGATAAATAGTACCATATCATAATACTTCGCAAATTATTGTCGAATCATGTCGCAAAAACAATTTTTTCATTGAAATCTGCTAAACGATGCCCAGAAAGTAGTTACATGGCACTAAATAAATATCCGAAAATGAAATAATCCACCCGGATCATCCAACTCATTTTTATCCATTTCGATTTTTCCAATGCCGTATGGCAATAATTAACATCACGGCAGTAAACGCACCAACTGCATCGAGTATTACATCACCGATAAATGGAGTGCGGTTTGGAGTAAACCCCTGGTGAACTTCATCAGTAATAGCATATGCAAGGGTTCCGAAAAATGAAATGGCTAATGCGTATTTAAATGGCAGCTGCGACGATTTAGTTATCGCAATATAAAAAAAGCAGGCCAACAGTAAAAATACCGCAACGTGAGCACCTTTGCGGATAAAAAATTCGATAAAACCGGCAACTCCGTGTGTCGCCACACTTACCAATGTACCATTATATGTAAAGCTTATCCAGTCTATCAGCGGCTCAAAATACGATAGATCCAGCCCGCCGGATAGCAATGGTTTTATATCCTGTTTTTCATACGGCTGGTCTGAAGCATAAAAAATAACTCCCATCCAAAAAACCGGCAGGAGCCAATATAGATATTTCTTCATGAATCTGATCTCCCGGATATATTCCTTTCCAAATGCTGTACAAGGAGGTATGAATACCGCTCATAGTTCTGCTTTACCCGGCTCATTTAGTTACCTTGTCTGCTGCGCCATTTATTAAATTCAAGATATTCCTTGAATTGTTCTTTGGACACGCCGGACTCCATTGCTTCCTGCACTATTTTTAACCATTCTTCATCCAGTTCATCCTGATTTATCTTTTCACTGTCACTCTGGATAAGCTCATTTACAGAAACATTCAGTACAGCACTCACCTTTTCAATAAACTGGATCGATGGATTTGTTTGCAAATTTCGTTCAATAGAACTTAGATACGATTTTGCTACACCGGCTTTTTCCGCCAGTTCCGAAATGGACATTTTCTTTTCCTTCCTCAGCTGCTTAATCTTTTCACCGATCAAGGTCTCACCTTCTTTCACCGGAAATTATACCATAAAGAAGACGAGGAGTACTATTTTAAATACAAAAACTTATTCATGCCCTGCTTTTTCAGCTTCTTTCAGAAATTCACGTATCTCTTCCATGGTAATCCCCAAATTTTTTGCACTTTTAATTAAGTTGACCCATTCACAATCCAGTGCTGCCCGCTTTACCGTCCCCTGCATAAATAACTCCCCCTGTTTTCCTATTTCACGTCACTTTTGCCAAACATTACTTTCTGCCTGTTTTTAAATATGTATCAAAATAATTACCACTATGACTATCATACTATATAAGCAACGCCTTTTGGATGGGTTGTTTTGTCAAAACAAAACTAGTTTTGTTATCAAATATTTATTTTCCGTGTCGAAAAAAAGGCGTGTATGTTTTAAGCGTAAAAACACAACTTTAGGCTTGGTTTTTACGCTCTCTTTCTTTGTTGGTTATATTTATACAAAAGGATGCCATTAATGAGTAATACAGCTCCCAATAACAGAAACAGGAAAATATCAGTTGCTGTTTGAGGCAGTGTTCCTCCGCTATGTGAAGGGGTGTCACTGCTGCCCAATGCCGGCGAACTTCCGTTTTCAGAAGGCGGATATTCGTCACTTCCTATAAAACCGGGAACCTGAACAGCAGCATCATCAAGATCGCCTTTTGCCGTGAAAATGATATTGAAAGCTGTATTTAACCCCTGAAATTCATTGCCTAAATGACTTGGAAACCGAATGGTAAGCTCCAGATTCTCTTCTTCTCCCCGTTCCAGGTTTCTTTCCTCCAGATTCTCAAAATCCGCAAGTTTACCAGTGTACAGTTCTATTTCTGGCGTTTTGATCTCTAAAAGAAGCTCATTAAAAAGCTTATCCGTACTTTCACTTTCAATGTGCATGCTATAAGAAAAAGCTTCTTGCCCATTGTTTTCCACGGTCACCGTTCTTGGTGCCCAATCTCCTGGCTTCATATTTTCCACTTGAAATAGCGTATCATTTGGAAATACGCCGATGGAAATTCTGTCATCTGCTGAAGCGGACTTATTTAAAAAAGGTGAAAGACTAAAAAGCAAAACAACTGCTAGAGAAAGCATTAATTTTTTGGATTTCATAAGCATCTTCCTCACATAAGACTTTTTTTGCAGGAAGGAAGCTTTACACTTCCTTGCCTGTGCAAGTACCATGGTTTCTAAAGCATAATGACCAATTATTATCGCATCAGCGGTGGCTGTAATCCGGATTTATGCTACTCTGTCCCGGCCGCTTTCTTTGATTTTTCCAATTCTCCAAGTGCTCTCCAGATGGTAATAGTGGAATACCCTACCATGAGCACTCCCGGCAGAACAAGAAATACCAAGGCGCCATTTGGTGTCTGGGCGAAATTAATGATATACCCGGCATACGGAACAGTAATCCCCGAATAAGACGCCACAACATTTTCTGCCAGTACCGGACTGGAATCCGCTGCATTGTTGTTATCACCTTTTGTCGTATAAATTGGGCCATCACTTGATTCATTCACTTCCACAATTCTGTGGGTAATCAATTTATCATGAGACTCCATAAAAGTTATGATGTCACCTTCAGCAAAGCCGGAACCGTCCTCCACTGTTTGCACTGCAATAATCGAACCAGTTTGAATTTCCGGCTCCATCGACCCGGACAATACTGTTTTTAACTGATAGCCGAAAACTTCCGGTTCCCCGCCGGAGATCTTCGTATAAACAAATAAGGCGGCAACACCGATTAATAAAACCATAAGCAAGACACTGACAAAACTGTTCATCCACTTTAGAATTTTTCTTTTTTTCAAGACTCCTCACCTGCTTCCCCAGTTTCTTCCTCTTCCTTTTCAGATAGTTCCTCATTATCATCGCTGCTGCCTGTTTCATTTTCCTGATTTTCTTCTTTTGTTTCTTCTATTTCATTGTCGTCACTGGAATCTGCATTGGATTCCGTATTTCCGTTTTCCCCGCCTTCAACTTCTGGTTCCGCAGGTTCTTCAAGTTCTGCAGATTCTTGGGTATCTTCTTCCGCTTCCTGTTCTGTTTTCCCAGGGGGACAATTTACCTTTACAGATTTGCTCCATATACTTTCTTTGTCCGGATGTCCTTCCGGCTGCTGAACCAGAAACGCGTACCTTCCGGGTTTTTGTGCCAAGTATTTAAGTATTGTCGATTCGCCGCTCTCCAGTGCAGTTATGTTTCCTTCACTTTCAGACAAATCAAGTTTTACCCCGTGTTTTTCCGGGTTTCCATTTTCTGCATAATAGACATCATACGTACTGCCGGCCAGCATATCTTCATCACCGCTATTTTGAATCTCCTTAGTGATCTCAACAGGATCACATGCTTTTATGTTGGTGTTGCCATTTTCCACAAACGATAATGAACTGCCATCCCATCCATCGGCCCAGAACCCCGCATAGACCATTGAATCTGATTCCTCTGCATCGTAAAAATGTGCAGCTGTTCCAGATGTTAAATAACTGATGGAAAATACGACTAAATACCAGATCAGCACAAGTTTTACTAGAAAGAAAGCTACCGGAAATTGCCTTCTATATTTTCTAAACCGTTTACTTCGCATCCTCATTCTCCTTTCGCTGGAATTTCCGTTTTACCAGGCATGGGAAAATCTTACTTAAACGCCTGTCATAAGCGAATGCCAGTTATGTAAAAAAATTATCCGGTGATCCCTCCTTATAAAATCATTTCTGTGTACTCATAAATACACAACTTGTCATATATTTATGAATACACATAAATGCCTGGAAAAACTTTAAATATGAGGCTGAGACTGAACACTGAGTAAGCAAAGAAAAGACGAACAATCTACCATATTAGCTCCGGAAATATACGTAGACTCCTGGGACTACGGTACAGCGGTTCCTCGTCCCACCGAAAAGATTTGCGGGAGCAAAGGCATCGGTGAGACCCCACAGTGCATTAGCACGAGGAGGCTTACCAGCCGCCCGCGGAAAGCGTAGTATATTTCCGGAGCGGGTTAAAAGCGCAGAGTATAAGGATGTTCGGGTTTCTGTTTACTAAAATTGTTTTGTCCCAACCTCGTGTAAAAGGAAGGAGTTGACCGGCCGACTTAGGGGATGATTCGTCAATCCTCAGTCTGTATTGCTTCAAATGTCCATTCCAGCTCAATGGAGTTGCCCTGGTATTTATTTTGGCTCTTATCTGTTTTGATAAATTCAAATTCCACATAAACTGCTGCATCTTCGTCCCCGGAGCCAAAGTTTTCAATAAGGATCATTTCGTTATCCTGAAGTTCAGCCAGGGTGACTGCCTCTTCCATTATTTCCTCATCATTTACTTTGACTGAAGTGAGCAGGATTTGTTTATCAAAATCATTGTCAGTTACTTCCCCATTTTTATTACGTACCGTATTTTCGGAATAAAGGGTGACATTCTTGATATCCAATGAACCTTGATTGCTCAAACTGAATGTATAATCAAACGTATCCCCGGGCTTTTTGTTTTCAAACTCAAACAAAATCCCTTCGTCATTAATATTTGTAACCCCAAGATCCAATGTTCCGGCAGTTACATTGTTGTTAGTCAGTATCGAATCGGTAAAATAGGCAAACGTGCCGCCACTAACGAGAACAATTCCCAAAACGCCAATCAACATACTCATTCCCAGTTTTTCCTTCATGGCCATATGTCCTCCCTCCTATTTATGAAGCAAAACAAACTGTAATTAAAAGTATGTAAGGAAGGAAGAAGTTGGATCCACTTCTTCCTTCAATATTTACTATCTGATTTCACCAGCTGTTTGTTGAGCGTCAAATGTCCATTCAAGTGATAACGTAGCATCCTGGAATGTATTTTGGTCTTCTCCATTATCCACAAATTCAAATACCACAATCAGATCATCTGAATCACCGGCTTCTAAACCAGATCTTTCACCGGCTCCTAAATCCCCAAGCCACGGCAGCACATCTCTCAATTCATTTTCAACCGCATCCGGCAGCCCATCTGCATCTCTTAACTCAGCTAAAGTTGTAGAAGTGATAACATTATTTGGTCCAAGCACAATATTTCCAAGACCATTTTTATCTACATTCGTCATGAAGTGCACTAAAATGTGCTCACCCATATCCCCGCCTGTATAATTATCGCCATACTCTACACTATATTCTGTATAAAGATCCACAGACGATATATCCAAGCTGCCATCATTAATTAACTCGAAATGACGCGGCATGATGTCACCTGGTTTTATATTAGCTACATCAATAATGGTAGTGGGATCCACTGATAAATCTAATGTACCTGCTGCAAATGTATTATTCGTCGTCTCCGCATCACTGAAATAAGCAAACGTTCCTCCGCCGATTAGTCCAATTCCCAATACCGCTGTGGCAATTCCCATACCTAATTTTTTCTTTAAACTCATTTGTCCATTCCTCCTAATAATGTGAAATTAATAAAGTATTTCCGCTGAATTCCTGAAGTGTGGTACAGTTTTTGCATGATGATTTCTAAATTGTTTACATCTTCAGCGATCTCCCCCTTCCATATGTATCCGTTCGTTATTCGATGACTTATATTTCTTCATGCTGCACCAATTATGTTCTTTTTCACGTCTGTTAATGTATGTTATAACGAACAAGTTAATTGTAGTATAGGGCAAAATTCCCAGAAAGAAAAACGCTAAAAAGAACCAAATATACTCTATTGAGAACACTTTGCTGTTAATTGCTTTAATTTACTCCTATTTACTTAGATTTTCATTTTTAAAAAATGATTTTATGCTATATTGAGAACAATATTACCGTTTAAACCAACAGTTCAGCAGGCATTTATATAAGTAAGCAAAATTAACTTTTCTTCCTCCAGAAAAAATATATACTTATAATAAATAGATTATGAGGAGTTTTTCCTATAAAAAAACCTTTCATTATTTTTATTTTAACTGGCCTCGTGTTTATAGGATATGGCTGATACAATTGTTAAAAACAGAAGCTGCCCACCCAAAAAGCCAGTTTTATCTGAAGCAAGAGCTTTTATAGAATAGCAAGGTTCTTCAGATGAAAGAGCAGCACTTGATACTCCAGCAGTTTCAAAAATGCTCAGAAGTTCTTGTGATGACTTCTGAGTATTTTTTACTGTGTTCGATATATTTTTACATTTATAACAAATGATATAGACGGAATGGACTATTTTCGATATAATCTACCCAGATATGATAATTTTTGCAAACTTTGTGGAATAAAAGGCTGACTGCCGGACCGTCATGGGAAAGCCTTGCTGTACTTCTGCAGTTAAATTTTTTCAATCTGCTGAAAAGCAGACAAAGTTTTGCACCAGAGGAGAATACATTTGAGTTCAAGAATGAATAGACCGAGAAAAAAACGCAGGTGGCCATATTGGGTTGGTGGAATTTTCCTTTTCTTTATACTATTGATAAGCGGCTTTGCCTTTTATATGTGGGATAAACTTGGGGATACAGTAGAAACGATGCATGACCCGCTGGAAAGAGACAGTGACCCGGAAAGACAAAAAGAACTGGAAACGATTTTTCAGGAAAACAGGTCTCTTAATGTTCTTTTGCTTGGCGTGGATTCACGTGAGGGAGATGCAGGACGTTCCGATACGATGATTCTTTTATCCCTGAACCCGCAAACAGATTCCATGCTCATGTTCAGTATACCGCGCGACACATATGTAAATATTCCGGGACGCGGGATGGATAAAATTAATCATGCATATGCATTTGGGGATGTGGAATTATCCGTACAGACAGTGGAAGAGACGTTTGATTTGCCTGTCCACTACTATGCAAGGGTGAATATGGAAGGATTCCAGCAGGGAATTGATGCTATTGGCGGTGTGACCGTCAGTAATACCCAGGCATTTTCCCAGGGCGGCTCAAATTTCGCAGAAGGGGAAATCCGCTTAAACGGGTCTGAAGCATTGGATTACATCAGGATGCGTAAAGATGACCCGCGTGGTGATCTGGGACGGAACGAGCGCCAACGGGAAGTAATTCAGGCTGCTTTAAGACAGGGAGCAAGCTTCTCCAGTATCACTAAAGTCGGTGAAATTCTGGATATTTTAGGCGGCAATGTAAAGACCGACCTGAATATGAATAATATGCAATCCATATTCGGCAGTTATCGCGGAACCCAGCAAAATACGAGGACGCTTGAAATAGAAGGAACCGGACAGACGATTAATGGTATTTGGTATTATGTTGTTTCTGACGAAGAATTTAACCGGATTAGCACGGAAGTTAAAAATCATATGGAAGCAAGTTAACCACACATATTTTACAGCAATGCAAAAAGTCACCTGGAGCCATCACCAGTGTGACTTTTCCATTTATAGTACATGTTTCCAAACCGGCATACAAAAAACAGGGTAACCAAAGTTAACTTTTTGTTCATTTTTTCAAATAAAAAAATGCTATAATAAAAATATGCATAAAAATTGTGGGGGATTAGAATGAGAAAGCTATTTATCTTTTTTTCAGTTATTATTATAACCTTATTAGCTGCATGTTCAGAAGATCAAGCTACACCAAATGAAAGTTTTGAAACCTATGTAAACCAATGGAATAATATGGAATTCGAAAAAATGTACAGCATGCTGACTCCAGAAGCCAAAGAAACCTACGCTATAGATCAGTATGCTGACCGTTATAATAAAATTTATGAGGATTTGGCAGTGTCGGATCTGCATGTTTCTTTTGACCCCATAGCGGACGAAACACTGGAGAATGCGATGGAAGATGGTACAGCAACACTGCCATTTACCGTGGATATGGAAACCATGGCAGGGGAAATTAATTTTTCCTATGAAGCCACACTCCATCAGCTTGGAGAAGAAGAAGAGGAAATGAATTGGTTTATTGCGTGGGATCCCGGGTTTATTTTCCCTGACCTCAAAGACGGCGGGGAAATCAGCATAGAAACAACCAATCCACAACGAGGAGAAATTTTGGATCGGAATCAAATGCCTCTGGCTATCAATGATACTGTTTATGAAATTGGTTTTATACCGGAAAGCATGGGAGATAACCCGGAACAAAGCATCGATCAGGCAGCAGAACTTTTGGGTATGTCAGTAGAAAATATAGAGACGGCGCTGAATGCCGACTGGGTGGAACCGGACCTATTTGTCCCATTAAAGCAAGTGTCAGTGACAGATGAAGAAACGTTAAACCAGCTCTTTGAGGTGCCCGGAATCACCAACCGGGAGCTAACCGGCCGTGTATACCCTGCCGGTGAAGCAGCTGCCCATCTTGTCGGCTATATCGGGGATATCACTGCAGAGGAGTTGGAAGAAGCAGAACCGGGCAAATACAGTGCGACCGATGTGATTGGTAAACGGGGACTGGAACAATGGTATGAGGACAGGCTTAAAGGGGAAAGAGGCGTGACCATTGTTGTTGAAAAAGAAGATGAGGAAGAAGTCGTTTTAGCGGAAACCCCTGTTCAGGATGGGGAAAATATAACGCTTACGATCGATATAAACCTGCAGGAAAAAATATTCAACGCATATGAAGAAGAAGACAGCGGTACGGCTGCCGCTATTAATCCGGTAACTGGAGAAACACTTGCACTTGTAAGCAGTCCTGCTTTTGATCCAAATGAAATATTATACGGAACAAATGCTGATTTATGGGATTCCTTGCAAAATGATGAACAGAGCCCATTGATAAATCGGTTTTCCGCAACTTTTGCTCCGGGATCTGTGATCAAACCGCTCACTGCTGCCATAGGTCTGGCAAATGGGAGCCTTGACCCGGATGAAGGTTTTGAAATAGAGGGGAAAACCTGGAGTAATGGGGAGGCTTGGGGGGATTACGAAGTTCGCCGTGTTTCCGAATCAAGTGGTCCTGTTGATTTAATGGATGCGATGGTTCGCTCCGACAATATTTATTTTGCTATGCAAGGTGTAGAAATGGGCGGTGAAGCATTTGTCAGCGGGATGGAAAGTATTGGTTTTGGGGAAGAGCTGCCATATGAATATCCAGTCAGTGCTTCTACTGTTTCTGCAAGCGGAGAAATGGATGATGAGGTAATGTTAGCAAATGCCAGCTATGGGCAAGGTCAGCTGGAAATGAGCGCCCTGCATTTAGCTGCGGGCTATACGATGTTTATCAATGAAGGAAATATGGTGAAGCCAACATTTTTATCCAGTGAGGAAACCGGTCAGATTTGGCAGGAGAATGTACTGTCGCCCGAACAGGCAGATTTGATTGCTGATTCTTTAAGAGCCGTCGTCACGGATGGTACTGCCACTGTTGCCAATGAGGCGGACTTTCCGATTTCCGGAAAAACAGGAACGGCAGAATTAAAACTGAGCGGTGAAGATGATTCAGCACAGGAAAATGGCTGGTTTGTCGGCTATCCGACCGAGGATCCTGACATACTGATTGCGATGATGGTCGAGGAAACGCAAGACCGCGGCGGAAGCAGTTATACTGCCGAAAAAGTAACTGATCTGCTAATTGATATATACTGATTCGGATCCGGAAGTTTCAACCATGATAATAAAGGGAAGTAAGTTTAATGACCTGATAGATCGCTCTTCTATCAGGTCGACTTATTTTTCACCTTTGGCAGACAAAACGTATAAAATACTCTTCAGGACCGCATTAACCCGGGAGCCATTAAAGCTTTTTCAGCAGCTGGTAAAAACTGTCCCGGTCGCGCTCATCCAGTGCTCGATCAATGAGACGTTTAATATTTAATCGTTCCAGTTCATCAATTACCATTTCGTGATCATATATTTCATAAAATTTTCTTTCCGGATAACAGTATGGTTTAGCAATCCGGTGCAGCTCAACAAGAAAATCGGTCATTTGCAGAAAACGTGTGAGGGTTATGTAAATAATGTCGTTATCCCGCTGGAAAGCAAAAATATCGTTTGGGTTATCAACCTGCCCATTTGTAAGATTGATCTTAATTTTCTTTGCCTTAAGCGGGATAAACTGATATTCCTTATTGTTGATAAGTATCGTGAAATCACTTTTTGCTAAAACTAGATACAAGTAATCGTCATTAGCTTCTAAGTGATACGGTTTAAACGTTTTAAATGCCAGCATATTATTTTCACCCCCATGGAACAATTTTTATCAACTTATCTATTCCCTCCACACACATAAACAAAACTTGTTTTTTTACTATTTTTCGATTGTTCTTTAATAAGAACCTTTAAATTCAGTATAGTATAAAATACCTAGTAAGTAAAGAGAAAAGTTAAAAGTTTTAATAAATTTATAAATTTTCATTTTATTCAGTGGTTTACATCTTGATGGTTCGTTACCCCAATAACCGTGTATACTGTACTATGAAGCTTTTATAGAGAATAGGAAAGGAGTGTGCCAGTGCCTAAATTACGTCATATTATATTTTTATTGCTTGTCGGAGCTGTGCTTTGGCATTTTTATGGTGATTCCTTTCAGCGAGATGGGTTTCAGGGCGTCGCTTCATCTATTCAATCCGATATTGCGGATATGCTTGAACATCCGAATGTGAATAATACAATACAATACTTGAATAATGAAATTGAACAAATATACAGCAGATTAACAGGAGACGAAACCCTTGAAGAACAGAAGGAGGTACCCCAGGCAGAGCGGCCTGATTTGACAGAACCGGAGGAACAGTCATTTTCCATTCATAATGTAGAGATTGGAGATGACCGTTCCGATGTGGAGAATAAAGCAGGCAGCCCGAAACGCGTCACTCTAAATGAATATGGCACAGAGTGGGCCGCTTATCATGAAAATTATCAAAACTTTTTTATGGCTGCTTATGATGAAAATGATAAAGTGGTAGGGCTTTATACGAATCAGGACCTTATTGCTTCCAAACAAGGGATTGGATACGGCAGTTCCGGTGACAATGTTCATGCAGAGCTGGGTGCACCAATTACAGCAATACGTAAGGGCTTTACAAATTACGAAATTGATGGCAACGGAGAATATAACACATTTGAGCTGGATCACAATTATGTTACAATCTTTTTTGATCTGCATGAAAATGATTCAGTAACAGCAATCCAAATTATCAGTAAAGATCTGGAACAGGAAAAAGAAGGGTTTTTTGGTGAACCGAATGAAAAACTGAAGGAAGGTTTTGAGTATCAATTATTCGACATCACCAATGCAGCAAGGGCAACCCGAGAGCTTCCGCCGCTGGAATGGCATGAGCCAGTCAGGGAAACTGCCCGCAGTCATAGCGAGGATATGGCAGATAATAATTACTTCAGCCACACAAACCTGGATGGTGAATCCCCTTTTGACCGAATGGAAGCAGATGCCATCTCCTTTCAAATGGCCGGGGAAAATCTTGCAGCAGGACAGACAAGCAGCATTTTTGCCCATGAAGGGTTAATGAATTCCGACGGCCACAGAGAAAATATATTAAAGCCCGGTTACCGTGAACTGGGGGTTGGTGTTGCTTTTAATGAAAATAACCAGCCATATTATACAGAGAAGTTTTTAACGGAATAGCAAACGCTCCGGGATGAGTGGTAAAAAAACTTACCAACCGTTTTTCATATAGGCATTTATACAGCATAAATGCCTATCATTTAATTACCTTATAGGTTCGGCGAATGACCGCCATAGTATTCTGACATTCATTAAAATGATAAGTTACCGAACGAAGACCTGAAGAGAAAATATTTCAATCGTTCGGGAACTTATAAGAGGTTTTCATAACATGGCATGGCAATTATTAATCGTGATTTGGCATACTGCAATAAATCACGTACCGCAATACGTTACAAAAGGCTCGTCACTTGGGTTCGGAGGAAGGAAGTATTTCTCCTGAATTTGATTATAGTCATATGGTCTGGAAAGTATATCAAGCAATTGATTCATTACCGAATAATCCTGCTTTTCGACCGCTGCTTCCAACGCTTCCTCCACAAGATGATTACGCGGAATAATGAAAGGGTTGTTTTCTTTCATCAGCGCTTCCATTTCCTTTTTAGTATTTAATTCAGCAGTTTGTCTCTCTTTCCATTTTTTCTTCCATTCTCTAAACCCTCTGCTGGTAAATAATTCACTGTTATCCTGATCATTTAATGTCAATAATCGAAAAGTGTTCGTAAAGTCTGCCTCGTGGTTTTCCATCAACTGCAGCAGCTCTTTTACCAACGATTCATCCTCTTCTTTTTCGATTGCCAGCCCTAATTTTTTCCGCATGCCGGATAACCAATAACCCCAGTAAAGCTTTGCATAATTTCCCAGTGCATGCTGCGCTGTTGCCACCGCTTTTTCACTGTCCTCCTGAAATAGCGGCAGCAAAGCTTCCGCAAACCGGGCCAGATTCCATTCCCCGATTCCCGGCTGGTTTTCGTAAGCATACCGGCCATTGACATCAATGGAACTAAAAACAGTCTTCGGATCATATTGATTCATAAATGCACATGGCCCGTAATCAATTGTCTCTCCACTGACCGTCATATTATCCGTGTTCATGACGCCATGGATAAATCCAATCAGCTGCCAGCCGGCTATGAGTGATGCCTGGCGATCGATCACCTTCTCATACAGAGATAAATAGGGGTTTTCATGCTCTTTTATTTCCGGAAAATGGCGGTTAATTGTATAGTCAGCCAACGCTTTCAAATCTTCAAGCGATCCCCAGCGGGCTGCATATTCAAATGTCCCTACCCGTATATGGCTGGAAGCGATCCGGGTTACAATCGCGCCTGTCAAAAATGTCTCTCTTCTCACTTTTTCACCTGTAGTCGTTACTGCCAGACTGCGAGAGGTCGGTATGCCGAGTCCGTGCATTGCCTCACTGATAATATATTCGCGCAGCATCGGGCCAAGTGCTGCCCGGCCGTCTCCTCCACGGGAGTATGGTGTTCTTCCCGCACCCTTTAACTGAATATCAAACCGCTCTCCCGATGGGGATAATTTTTCACCAATTAAAACCGCCCGGCCATCCCCGAGCATTGTAAAATGACCAAATTGGTGGCCTGCATAGGCTTGAGCAAGTGGATCTGCTTCATCCGGCAGCTGGTTGCCCGAAAACACATTTGCCAGTGCTTCCCCACTCAGCTTTTCTGTTTGCAGTCCGATGGATTTTGCAAGCGGTTGATTAAAAATAACCAGCTCAGGATCTTTTGCTTGTGCAGGCTGCTGCTTTGTATAAAATAATTCAGGTAACTCGGAATAAGTGTCTTCCAAATCCCACGCTGCCTGATTGATCATTTGTGTAACCATACGTGATCCACCCTTATATCGCAAATAATTTATTTCTTTCAGGGTAACATACTTTTATGTTCTCCTGTTCCCTTACTATTCCCTTAAATCCAAGAATCCATGTTAAGTATCGGCATTCTGCTTTAAATTTTATTACATGAACAGACCAAACCGGTCAACGATTTGGTCTCATATATCTTTATTATTTATCCTAGCTTGCAACAGCAGGACGGTTCTCTTGTTGCAAAATTGTTCTCTCTATGTCTGAAAACAGCGATTCATATATTGCTGGAGAACCGTCAATATCCATATAATAGTACTGCATTTTACTGCGCATAACACACCGTATTTACTATGCATCAAACATAATATCAGCCACTCAATTGGATACAAGAGAACCGTCCCTCTGTTTCACAATTTTTGTGCCGGTTTTGCCTTGGAGTGCTTCACTTGCCCGGTCCAAAGAGGTAATAATGCATTCCTTGTCAGTACAGGTTTTGGCGAAGTCTATGCCTGCCCTTATTTTCCGAAGCATGCTGCCGGGTGCAAAGTGGTTCTCATTTAGCAAATGTTCGATTTCATCCGTTTCCACCAGTTGAAGTGCCTGTTCATCCGGAGTATTAAAATGGACATAAGCATGATCCACTTCCGTTAGCATTAGCAGTACATCAGCGTTGATTTCTTCAGCAAGTTTCTTCGATGCAAAATCCTTGTCCACGACACCTTCAACACCAATATATCTGCCTCTCCTGTAAATTACCGGAACACCGCCGCCACCGGCACAAATGACGATATGGCCGCTATCTGCCAATGTCTCAACCGCCTGCTGCTCCAAAATCTTAATAGGCATAAGCGATGGTACAACCTTCCGCCAGCCTTTATTCGGATCCACTTCCAGATATGCTTCCCCGGTTTCTTCCATCAATGCATTTGACTCTTTTTCTGTATAATAAGGTCCAATGGGCCATACCGGATTCCAAAAAGCTTCATCTGCCGGGTCTACTTCTGCTCTTGTAACAAGTGAAACAACCGGTTTAATAATACCAAACTCTCTTAAGCGGAGATCGAGTGCATTTTCCAGCCAATAACCAATCATTCCCTGGCTCAGTGCACCGCATACATCTAATGGCATGGACGGATGATCCATACGTTCTGACTGCATTTGCTGCAAATAAACGTTCTCCAACTGATAAGTATTGTCATATGTGATAACTAGCTGGTGCCCTTCTTTTATAAGCTTTGCCAGCTCTATAGCAGTCTTCTCCAGTAATCTTTGCTGCGTGTAGGCAGACCTGCCTTCCGTCTGGGCCAGATTTCCGCCAAGGACAACGACAATTCTTTTACCATTCATGGCTATCACCTCTTTTTTTAATTGCCGGGAAAATCATTCTTCCTATTCAATCCCATTCCATTTGCAGCTACCATAATCGCTTTCATAGTATGCAATCGATTTTCCGCCTGATCAAATACAATTGAATTCCTGCTCCGAAAAACATCATCAGTAACTTCCATCTCTTTTATTCCGTATTTTTCATACACTTGCCGGCCGATTTCCGTGCTTAAATCGTGAAAGCTCGGTAAGCAATGCAAAAACAAAACATTTTTATTACCGGTTAAATCCAGCATCCGTTCATTTACCTGATATGGCTTAAGTAAATGAATTTTTTCCCCGGCATGTGCTTCAACATCGCTCGCAATCCATCCATCTGTATAAATCGCATCCGCCCCATCAACGGCTTCCTCGATCTTGGAGGTCACTATTATTTTGCCACTAGTGGATTTTGAAATTTCTTCAGCATGATGAATCGTGTCCGGGTTTGGGAAAAGCTCCTCAGGTGAACATATACGAATATCCATCCCGACTTTCGCCCCGCCAATCAGCAAGCTTGCTGCAACATTGCTCCGGCCGTTCCCTGCATAAGCAAGACGAACCCCTTTCAAATGACCCACATTTTCCTGGATCGTAAGAAAATCTGCTATCATTTGGCTCGGATAGTATTTATCTGTCATTCCATTCCAGACAGGAATACCAGCGTGTACAGCCAGTTCTTCCACCGTTTTTTGCTTATAACCGTAAAACCATATGCCATCAAACATTCTTCCCAGCACTTTAGCAATATCGGCTACAGATTCCATTTTTCCAAAATCCAAATCACTTTTTCCAAAATAAGCAGGATGCGCACCTGCGTCTGCACAGGCTGCTGTATGGGCAAAACGTGCAGGCATAGATGGTTTCTCGAAAAGTAAGGCAATATTTTGACCCTCAAGATAACGATGCGGCTCCCCGGCCCTCTTCTTTTCTTTTAACTCCTTAGCCAAGTCAACGAAGTAATGTATTTCTTCCTCTGAAAAATTTAATAATGTTAAAAAGCTCCTTCCGCTCATATCCAGCTTTGCGGTTTCCATGCCGAAAACCTCCTTATGTGTGGGCTGAATTCTTCCAATTTATGCTTATAGGTAAATACTTCTTCAATTACTATTATAAAAGGATTGCTGAAATCTGGATGCAGGGCATATTGCAGTCTATTTGTTAATGTTTTCACATATAGGAAGCGAAGGATTTGACATTAGTAGTGTGGTATATTTGGCATTATTTTTGAGGCGAGAAATTCTTGTGAATTACTTCACAAGAATTAGTGAAAGAATAACCGAATTAGTTCAGGTAAGCCGGTCTTACTTCATCCTTTATTGTATTTTACCTAAAAAATATTCGGCATCGTGCACAATAATTTTCTTTCCATTAAGTGAAATAATATGGTCCTCTTTTAACATCTTATAAACTTGAGACACTGTTTCCCGTGAAGTGCCTGCTATTTTAGCCATTTCCACCATAGTAACAGGAATGTCCACATAGTAATCCTCTCCGTGTTTCGAGGAAAAATTCTGACACAAATAACTGATCGTTTGTTCCACTCTATCTGAAGCAAGCGGCGTAGAAATGGTCTGAAGACGGTCCTGATGCCTTCTTGTCAATAGATCAAGACGCTTAATAATGTGCAGCAGCATTTCTTTTTTATGAGGTATGATGGATTCAAACTTTCTGGCAGGAATATAGTAAACATGGATATCAGTTACTGCATAAGCGGAATATCGGTAATATTCTTCATTAAATAATCCTACATACGGAAAAAAATCATTCGGGCTAATATAATTAATATAAAGCATGTTTGCATCCCGGTTTGTTTTTTCCAGCTTGACATAGCCGTCTGCCAGGAGGA
The DNA here is from genome assembly GCF_010994035.1 of Virgibacillus aidingensis. Classification (GTDB taxonomy): domain Bacteria; phylum Bacillota; class Bacilli; order Bacillales; family Amphibacillaceae; genus Virgibacillus_N. The sequence goes on along the minus strand of NZ_WIXN01000019.1, from coordinate 56,057 downwards.
AAATTCTTTCCCGTGGATCTCCCTCCGTAAACAGCAGCTGATTTTTTTTGTAGGTCCGCTCAAACAGCATTGTCTTTAATTCAGCAAGTTCTTCCGCATTAAAATAGGATAAAAACTCAAAGTTGGATAAATCCACTTCCCGTGATGTTCGCATATTATTCCCCACCCTTAAACCTTTTCCTCATTTTATCGTACCATAAAGAAGTGCGTTTTTAAGTGATTCGAATCAATTGCAGGAAAATGATCATAAATTAAAGTGGGGTAATGTTCTACTGCACTATTGCCTTTTCCGTTATAAAATCTGTAATGTTTTTTATTTCTTCATCTTTAAAATAAAATTGCTGCTCTATTGTTTCAAGATGTTCGCCGGCTTTTTTTATTTTTTTGATTCCATTTTTCATATAGGATTTATAATGGTCATGTGTTTCTTTTATTTCTTTTGCATACTTTTCATCGGTACCGGGTGACACAGCTATTTCATATATATCAATGATTTCATCATCATTGCGTTCAGGAAAAAATTCATGCGGGTCCGTACTGTCAAAAATACAGAAATCCAATTCCCTCACAAGTACCATATCAATGCTGTTCGGGTCAAAACTGCAGTAATATTGTTCTATGTCAAAACCATGTTGCCGGCATGCTTCTGCAATTTTTTTCATAAAGGTGGATTTTCCTGTACCGGCTCGGCCTTTGATAAAGTAAGCTTTAGATACACTTTGAGTAATATGCGGAACTTCATTGACCACGCCATCGGCAGTATTCGTCCCAAAAAGCCGATAGTAAATATTTCCTTTTTTTGGTCTTTCCGGCATGCCATCAAGCATCTTTTCTATGAAGGTTTCAGCCAGTTCATCCGCTTTTTGGAAATCCATTTCGTTGATATAGATCGCTTCCAGGTCATCGTGGATTTTCAAGCCGTTTTGAAAATGATCATAGGCTAAGTTCATGTATTCCTGAATTTTTTGTTTTTCATTGCTTAAGTCTTTGGGGATTTGAACGGATGTAAATAAATTTAAGTCGATTTCTATGGCGCCAGGTAGGTTCGGTGTTGTGATATTTTCAATGATAACTGCTGCCTTTTTGTCACGGATGATAACCCCATCCAAGTACGCCTTTTGTTTAGGACTTAAAAGTATTTCCAACTCATTGTCTTTATGCCTTTCTATTACTTTTTTGATGACAGCAGTTTTTAACTTATACGATGGATGTTTAAGGATAATGACATATTTAAGGTCTTTTACATTGGAAGGCAGCAAATTGATAAAGCCTTCCGCCGTGTTTGCAGAGACATAATACTTTTTAATTGCAGACACATCCTTTTTTCTTTTTAGTGTAGTTTATGTATATTTGGGGGTATGGGTGATTTATACATATGGTTTAGTTGTAGAATAGCAGATCGAAAATATGGTGTCTAACAATCTTTTTCTACAGATGATGAAAAAAAAAGATATTGCAAAATTTGATACTATGAATGTGTCTTCAAAATTAAAATCACTTAATAATACTGAAAATTCAAAGAGCTAAACAAAAACGGGCATAATGAAATAATGAGGGTGCAGCTATCCAATTATTTAATAGTTGGACCGTTTTAAATTCTAAACCGCGCACTCACAAGGAGTGCGATACTTGATCCAACTGATCTTGTGTATATGTAGACTATTTCAATCCACGCACTCACGAGGAGTGCGATTCTGAAAATCTCCTACTCCATACCATGACCGCGTATTTCAATCCACGCACTCACGAGGAGTGCGATGATTCTCGCCTCACCCCATCTCCCCATCCAAGAGATTTCAATCCACGCACTCACGAGGAGTGCGATTTGGAAATCCTTCATCACCTGTGAGATATATTCTAATTTCAATCCACGCACTCACGAGGAGTGCGATCTCACTTTTTGACATTTCATAAGCGATAGAAGCATTTCAATCCACGCACTCACGAGGAGTGCGATGACCGTACCCAATTTGATGATGACATTCGATTTTGATTTCAATCCACGCACTCACGAGGAGTGCGATGGCGTTTGTATGGGTTGAGGAAGCCTACCAAATCATTTCAATCCACGCACTCACGAGGAGTGCGATGCTAGCAAAAGTAATGACCGAAGTTCAGTACATCGAATTTCAATCCACGCACTCACGAGGAGTGCGATACTACTGGTTCTGCTGGTATTGCTTATGCTAAAGATTTCAATCCACGCACTCACGAGGAGTGCGATTGACTGAAACCACGTATTCTGTTGGTTTCGTGACATTTCAATCCACGCACTCACGAGGAGTGCGATTTTCCACACGCTCTGGTTCCCGCGTACTTGAAAAATTTCAATCCACGCACTCACGAGGAGTGCGATATTGACTACGATCTGGGAGATATAGTCACTATCATATTTCAATCCACGCACTCACGAGGAGTGCGATTGAGGCTTGTGCAATACAGTTAAATTCATTGTGATTTCAATCCACGCACTCACGAGGAGTGCGATTTTAATTCAGTCATGCGGAAGTTTGGACCGGGGCATTTCAATCCACGCACTCACGAGGAGTGCGATTCGTTATACGTGCCTATATAAATGACTGATGGTGTATTTCAATCCACGCACTCACGAGGAGTGCGATATGGACATTTAAATTACCTCCTGTATTTGTTTTAAATTTCAATCCACGCACTCACGAGGAGTGCGATGTGATCCTTATGACACATATATGTCGCAGAACCAATTTCAATCCACGCACTCACGAGGAGTGCGATATTTATTTGCTGATATAAGGGCAAAGGGATATTTTATTTCAATCCACGCACTCACGAGGAGTGCGATGTGAGGCAGTCCTCAATGCACCACAGGCAATCAATTTCAATCCACGCACTCACGAGGAGTGCGATTATTGTTTGTCCATACTCCAAACGCCCTTTTTTAAATTTCAATCCACGCACTCACGAGGAGTGCGATTTTGCATATTCATCCCTTATGGTATTAAACCAGTCATTTCAATCCACGCACTCACGAGGAGTGCGATGTAGTTCCCGTTTATTTTATTTTCTATCCTCACAATTTCAATCCACGCACTCACGAGGAGTGCGATCCTGTAACTGTGCATCCGGCATCTTTTGTTTTGTATTTCAATCCACGCACTCACGAGGAGTGCGATAGCAGCAGACATTTCATTGCTTTGGTTGTGGCAGATTTCAATCCACGCACTCACGAGGAGTGCGATCTTAGGAGGCGGTGTAAATGAACGATAAAGGGGTGATTTCAATCCACGCACTCACGAGGAGTGCGATGCCCTGTCTAAATTCATGCAGTCACCACCTTGTAATTTCAATCCACGCACTCACGAGGAGTGCGATATAAATTAAACAAACAATATTGGGATGTCATTAGAATTTCAATCCACGCACTCACGAGGAGTGCGATACAAGTGCCATTGGATGTGCTTTACCCTAATTTGATTTCAATCCACGCACTCACGAGGAGTGCGATGTGTTTGCCATCTATCACCTCTTGAGCCATTTGAATTTCAATCCACGCACTCACGAGGAGTGCGATCAACAGAGTTATTGCCGATTTCAGCTTTTTCAAAATTTCAATCCACGCACTCACGAGGAGTGCGATGATCCTGCTGGACACTTATTACTATTCGCCAGATGATTTCAATCCACGCACTCACGAGGAGTGCGATATACGACAAACACAAGCAAGAAGGATTCCAGGCTATTTCAATCCACGCACTCACGAGGAGTGCGATCTAAACTCTCACCAGTCGCCCCGGTTCCTATTTATTTCAATCCACGCACTCACGAGGAGTGCGATCCTTGTTCAGCATTTAAGGGCTTCACAGCTTCCAATTTCAATCCACGCACTCACGAGGAGTGCGATTCAAATTACCGTTGGGCATCTATATTTAATGTAATTTCAATCCACGCACTCACGAGGAGTGCGATTTTAACAGCCATTAATACAATAGCAACCCGTTTAATTTCAATCCACGCACTCACGAGGAGTGCGATTTTTAAGCCGACTCTTGATGTTATTATGATAGTAGGTATTTCAATCCACGCACTCACGAGGAGTGCGATATAGATTTTAGTTTTTGCGGATCGTCAACGCCATGATTTCAATCCACGCACTCACGAGGAGTGCGATCCTGGTATTCTATCGGGGCAGATGCTGAGGCAGCAATTTCAATCCACGCACTCACGAGGAGTGCGATCCTTAATAGTTTGCCCCCTGTAACCCTCATTGTGATTTCAATCCACGCACTCACGAGGAGTGCGATGATGAAGCAGTAGACAGATTGGCCGATATTTTGATTTCAATCCACGCACTCACGAGGAGTGCGATACATAAGTAATGTTGTCTGCATTTTTCAAAATAATTTCAATCCACGCACTCACGAGGAGTGCGATCCGGTGGTTTGCCTTCCTTTTTCTTTTTCAAACTATTTCAATCCACGCACTCACGAGGAGTGCGATATATATCGAAAATACGTAAACACGGTTATCCGAATTTCAATCCACGCACTCACGAGGAGTGCGATAAAAATATAACAGCTTGGTACAGACTTATGCAAATTTCAATCCACGCACTCACGAGGAGTGCGATATGGTCACTGCTTCTCGGGTGAGTTCTCAATCCTTATTTCAATCCACGCACTCACGAGGAGTGCGATATTTTTCTTTTTGTATCAACAGGTGCATTTGATGATTTCAATCCACGCACTCACGAGGAGTGCGATCTCTTTCCTAGAGTACGGTGGCAGGGAGGAAGAAATTTCAATCCACGCACTCACGAGGAGTGCGATGTTTCTGATTTCCGCAAACGTCCCAATATTCGGATAATTTCAATCCACGCACTCACGAGGAGTGCGATAACAGCAACGACATCCGGTCGTGACTATTGTCGAGATTTCAATCCACGCACTCACGAGGAGTGCGATATGTCCGCCATCCATGTCGTTCGGTACCGTAATTATTTCAATCCACGCACTCACGAGGAGTGCGATTGGGTGGTAGTGGTGGCGGCTCTATCAGCTTTCCATTTCAATCCACGCACTCACGAGGAGTGCGATATAACTTAACCTATGTTACATGTAAGAGATCGGGATTTCAATCCACGCACTCACGAGGAGTGCGATAATACCTGCATTTGATGCTTTGGGCGATAGTTTGATTTCAATCCACGCACTCACGAGGAGTGCGATTTGTACTTCTCGATGTACCACCACCCGACGATGTGATTTCAATCCACGCACTCACGAGGAGTGCGATAACGTGGCCAAAGATATGCAATTTGCGCGCATGGATATTTCAATCCACGCACTCACGAGGAGTGCGATTCCGGTGAAGAGTTAGCTATCCACAGCGCGGGTATTTCAATCCACGCACTCACGAGGAGTGCGATTCCTTACAATCCGCTAGAGATACGGGGGCGATCATTTCAATCCACGCACTCACGAGGAGTGCGATTCGAAAGCAGGGATTGGTTGAAAATGTGTTTAGAAATTTCAATCCACGCACTCACGAGGAGTGCGATTCTGATTTCCGCAAACGTCCCAATATTCGGATAATTTCAATCCACGCACTCACGAGGAGTGCGATAATAGCACAAGCAAGGCCGAGGGCAACCAAGCGGGATTTCAATCCACGCACTCACGAGGAGTGCGATTAACCGCCACTCAAACGGTGGAACAGCAACTACTCATTTCAATCCACGCACTCACGAGGAGTGCGATAATATCGCAAAGTGCTGCAAAAAAGTTTCGTTTTATTTCAATCCACGCACTCACGAGGAGTGCGATATGGCGTGTTTTTCACCCATTCCTTGAAGTTGCCATTTCAATCCACGCACTCACGAGGAGTGCGATGTTGCATTGAAATTCCTGTACTCATTTTTAGATATATTTCAATCCACGCACTCACGAGGAGTGCGATCTGAAAACTCCTGTTCCAAAATGGTTGTTTTAACGATTTCAATCCACGCACTCACGAGGAGTGCGATTCAGCTGTCAGACATTTTTAATGTAAGCATTGATATTTCAATCCACGCACTCACGAGGAGTGCGATAGAAACCAAAAGAGGAAAAGAAATCACCTAAAAAATTTCAATCCACGCACTCACGAGGAGTGCGATAAAAATGGTAATTTTGTATTGTAAAATCTTTTCTATTTCAATCCACGCACTCACGAGGAGTGCGATATGGTCTTTACCTAATGTAGACGTAGCTCTAATCATTTCAATCCACGCACTCACGAGGAGTGCGATATTTGCTAACCTAGCTTATAATAGTTTGTCTTGGATTTCAATCCACGCACTCACGAGGAGTGCGATCACCACGTTCTAAGTATTGGAATTGGGCTGTTAGTATTTCAATCCACGCACTCACGAGGAGTGCGATCGTATTCTGAAAATCAATTAAAGGTGTATTTTTATTTCAATCCACGCACTCACGAGGAGTGCGATCTTTCGTTTTGTGATTTTGTTGTACTACAATTTTATTTCAATCCACGCACTCACGAGGAGTGCGATAGCGAATTTCGCAAAAAACAGGAACACTTGTACTTAATAGATCTAAAAACCGATTTATTATTACCACTTTCTGGGGTTAAAGGATATTGAAATACAACTATTCACCTAAATAAAAGGCTATTTTCAGTGCTAACCCCCTACTAATTTCATGTTTGCTTGAGGTTAGCACCAATATCTAAAAAAACAACGGATCTTCTAGGTCCAATGAACCTTTTACCCCAAAATGTTCTACTTTCGTTTTATGATTATTACCTAAATTGTAAAAGCGAAGGCTATCTTTTTTTTGATCAATAAGCTGTTCTAATTCTATTTTTAATATTGCATATTGAGTAGCATCTACTATACATTCAAAAACAGAATTCTGTACCCGTTGACCATAATTTTGACATGCTTTAGCAACTTTTCTTAGCCTTTTTGTTCCTCCTTCACTCGATGTACTGACATCATATGTGATTAAAATAAGCATCAATTCACCTACTTCCATAAAAAAGGCGGATATTCGTCTAAATCTCCTCGTAAATATCGAGCCAGTAATAATGCTTGAGCATATGGAATAAGCCCCCAAGTTATTTTTTCCCCTAAAAAAGGATGGGTAATCTTTTCCTGCTTTTTAACTTGCCATGCTTTTAAGAAAGTCTTTCTCGCTTCATCCGTCATTAATACTGCTTCGTTTTCTTTTTTCAAAAAGCTGTCCTTTGTTATTTCCTTACGGTTTATAAGAGATAAAACAAATTTATCCGCAAATACTCCTCTTAGCTCTTCCATAAGATCAAGAGCTAGGGATGCACGTCCAGGTCTATCTCTGTGCATAAAACCAACATATGCATCAAGCCCAACGGTTTCCAGAGCGGCTGCTGTGTCGTTTGCAAGGAGTGTGTAAGCAAAAGACAGCATTGCATTTACATTATCTTTTGGTGGTCTCCTGGAGCGTAAATGGAAGTGAAAATCATCTTTTTGTTGCAAGATCATAGAATTAAAGACTTTATTATAACTAATTGCAGCCTGTCCTTCCCAACCACGCAAACTATCAAGTTCTTCACATATTTTTACTTCTTGGAGAATTGAAGTAAGATGTTTTGATAAATCCTTAAATTGTTCTACATCAATACGTAATGGATAATTTCTTGTCATTCTTTCCAAAATCCATTTATTATTATAAACTTTTCCTATTATAAAATTCCGAGCGATTTTTGCTGATTCAACTTCATCATCTGATAAACGATATTGTTTTTTTCTCAGTGTGACATTCCCTCGGCTTTCTCCAATAACGCGGGCTAAAAACCTTCCATTCTTCGTCAAAAATGCGATTGAAATATTGCGGTCAGCACAATATCCCATTAATGCCGGGCTGGCACCTGTATAACCAAAGCTAACAATACTCTCCAAGTTATGTAAAGGAAGTCTTCCAAGTTGACTCTTTTCTTTTTTCAACACTATATTATCCCCATCTAATGATAAATAGACATCTGGTTGGGTAACAAATAATGTATTTAACATTTTTTTCACTCGTTCAACTTCCTTTCAATATAACTTTTCACTGTACGCTTATTCATAAGTCTGGGTAAACAAACCTCCTGCAAAGAACAACTTTTGCAGTGTGGTCCTGTTTTTACTTTGGGAGTATAACGGTTTTCATAGTAATGATGCATTTCCTTCGCCATTTCAATTACTTTATTTCTTAATTCTGCAGTGATTGGAACTTCAATACGATGTCTGATTTCATTATAAAAGAGATATCCTGTATCAACATCACAAAGTAGCATTTCTTCCAAACACATTGCCTGAGCTACTAACTGAACTACATCTTCATCACCTTTCTTGGGCTTCCCCCGCTTGTATTCAACAGGATAGGCTAAATAGGAACCTTCCACTTCTGCTAATTCTATACCATCGGGGTTTTTAATAAATTCAACCACATCACAAATCCCATTCAATTTTAATCGATGAGATTGTATGGGCATTGCACGCACGATCAGCCTTTCCCCCCGTTTTTCACGGGTGAACGGCTGATCAGCTTTTTGATGCAAATGTTGTCCTTCAATTGTTTTTACATTCTCTTCCCACTGTTGCTCAATATGAATCAATGCCCACTGGCGACGGCAAAACTGAAAGTGCTGAAGACCTGACAGCATTAAATAATTATCTTCTGTACTATTGACCATCTAATACTTCCACCGCTAGTCCATCCAATTCTTGTAGCTCTACAGCATAATTTTCTTTGTCAAAAGCTTTAGGTGCATCATTTTTAGCTTCTATCTGTAAAGAGCGATGTACTTTTGCAGAAGAATATTGTCCAAGCTTGGAAGTATGTTCCCACCAATATACTTTATGAACCTCCATGCTACCATCAGGTCTTGCTGACGAACTATCATTTTCAAACAATGTAATTAACGCTTGCTTAATTTTTTCTGCATCGTCTTTTGTAAAACCTGTCTTTTCTGCTAATTGGGTATTAATACTTCCTTTAAATACATAAACACCGAAATCTACACGATGTTTCATTCCCATTGTGTCAGAACTCCTAGATTCACTGGTAACGGAATTTACACTTTTAGTAATCTGTAAGCTCGTAATGTCTATTGGATCTATACTAGTTGCAGTTTGAATAGAAACAGGTCCCCGGACACCCACGGATAGGTTAGATCCCTTAAATGCAAACACCTGCCCAAAGCCACGGACATCAATCCATTTCTCGCATGCAATAGTAGCAAAATCATCGGCTGATGCTTTTTTATCCTTTAGCATTCTTGCTAAAGTTTCATCCGACTCCGCTCTTTCTTTTAAACTCTTATACTCATCTATTTTACGATCATTAGATTGGACAAAGACAGCTTCTCCCATATCCTGTAAACGGTTACGAATTTTCCGTTTAATCGCCACGTCAGAAATCTCCCCATGTCCATCATAATTTTGACGTGGACGATTTCCGTTTAATGGATCACCGTTTGGATTAGCCTTATTAACAGTTAAAACTACTGCAAAATCAATTTTGTGATCAAGTACACTCATTTGTTTGTCTCCTCACTTTCAATATTTGATTCTTTTTTCTTATACAGTTCCCGACGTTGACTATAAAATCCTAATAAATACTTTTCTGATAAAGGCTTATTATTAAAATCCTCTATATTAAATTGATCACTAATTTCATCTATCATTTTTGATAGATAAGTTGCTTTTGTACCTAATTTAGCTTGATAGGGCTGCAAGCTTTCTTGAAGGGTTTTCCAGGTTCTGCTTGGATTTTTTGAAAATGAATTCATATAACGTATAGCATTTGTTGCCCTAGTTTCTTCCTTTCCCAGCGCTCCCCTTTCAAGCACATCTGCAACCGCTAACAAACGGCCAAACAAATAACTGCGATCAGTCGAGTCTTTATCTAATGGCACGTCCCATACCTCCTTTTTCTCAATATATGTTTTCCGAATAAGTGCACAAGCGATGCTAAGTGTTTTCTCCCATTCCCACCGTTCCATCGACACTGGATTAGAAGCTCGATGAAATATACTTTTTATAATATCCTTGGGAATATGTCGTCCGTCTATGATGGAAGGTAGAATACGTTCCATTAATCCTTTAACAATTTTTTCGCTTGCCCTAGGTCCATATGCAGCGAAAGCTACATCTCTCGTAGCTGGAGCACCATAAAATTTAACAAATTGCTCTTCAGTCCTGCGATATCTATGCTCCCAAGCACACTGTGCATGCCAATCCTTTAAACGATCAAGATACAGCTCCTTATTCATGTTCCGATAATAGAGCACAGCCATTCTCCCCGTAGTTGCTGAATCAAGTACCAATATATTAACTGCTGCATTCATATTTAGATCACTTCGGTAACCATCTATTGCTTTTTTCACCTCTTCTGCAAAGGGCTTGTCTGTATCTGGTTCTTCCTCTATTTCCCGTTCTACATGTTGCATTATGTCCCACGCATCGTCACTGGGGTCAATTATATCTGTTTGGTCAATGCCCCAGACCAGGAATACACGGTTATCAATCGTTTTTCCCTGCCGGTGAATTAACCATTTTAAAGCATTATGGGCTTTTTGTGATACTTCAAAACTAATTCCTGCAGCTTCTTTACTAGTTTTAAATCTTCCTCGAAATGTAAAACCTGAGGTATCGTTAGCTGAAATTAATTTTGCCTTGTCTGCGGCATGGCGTATTTTATTCGCATGTCTTTCTGTACTGGGGGCTATTTCACCGGTTACGAAATCAACATCTTCATCTCCTAATTTCTCATTATAGAAGTCAATAAAAGATTGATACATTTTTTTATCTTTCCAAACATCAGCTGTAGAGGAAGGTGAATAAACATTAAATCTTATAAAAACACTCAACTGATCTGTAGCTCCACTGGAAAATATGGGAGGCTTTTCCCCCAGTGTTTCTTCATACTTCTTATTCCATTTATTAATCAGTTGCTTATTATCATCCAAGACGAGAACATCGTCATTAACCAAATCTTCAATTAGTCTTCCTTTACTTACATACGTGTAAATATTTATTAATTTGGGTGTAGCATATGGAGATTCAGCCCATTCCTTTAAGTTCTGTATGTAGGCGTCGAAAGGAAGATCATTTTGATTTTTTACCTTTCCACCAAACTTCACAAAATCTCCGGCAACATAGCTCAATTTATCATGCAGGGGGTATGGAGCAATTTTTGATCCAGCTCTACTTGCAGACTCCTCTGTTGAAGGAATGATCGTACTCTCTTTTTCCAGTACGATTGCCCTCATAAATTCTCCTTCTTCGTCAACTGTCACTTCTATATGTGCATTTTGAGTGGTGTGAGAAATAGGCAATAATGTGTACTCCTGCCCGTTTGGTTTCTTCACTGTTTTTCCAACTTGACCCTCATTTGCATCATAGGTCTTATATAAATTCTGCAGCCAACTCATTTTATTCACCTCCTATAAATAACGAGAAAGTGTTTCTGCTGATTCAACATTGTCTTCGTTAAATTTTTTTGGCTCCATCTCTTTAATTATTCGTGTGATATCACATTCTTCTGGTCTAGGAAAACTTATATATCCCTTATCCATGATTGGATGCCATAACCTGACTTCCAGTTGATTTCGACCGGTTTCATCCGGATAATTAAATCCGTGGACCATTGTTCCTAAATGATGTTCTGAGTTTTCGTTATCATAATAACCTTCTCCGCTTCCAAATTCACACGGTTCCACATAGCCCTGACATTCTCTTGTTCCTAAAAAAATATCTCTTCTGCCGCCAGCTTTCAGTGAACGTTGCATAATACTGAAATGCTTTCCTTCAATACGATCAAAAGCCATATCCGGACGGTTCATATTAAACTCAAAATGTGCTCTTACTTGATAATGGACATCTTTTAAATAGGTATAGTTGGCAAGTGTGTTGCCGCCACCATACTCAATAGGGCGTATTCCTTTTGATTCCATTTGAATTGGTTTCATCACACGAAGCTCGTCGATAATAAAAAGGATGCTTGGCTTCCAGTAGATTGATTCAGTTATGCCCTTAATCGCCTGGTACGTTGGTACACTATAAGAAAGTTTTTCACCGCCAATTTTAGTGAGTGGATCTGTAAAAAGTGCATAGTCCCCAAAAACCTCGAATTGGATTTCGTTCTTCATGCTTTTTTCACCTCCTTTAAAAGGGTAATATGTATGAATACTCTTTGGCCAATTCAATTAACTAAAGAGATGTACAGCTATTTGGTTATAAATCTTACAATCTCAAGTAATAACTTTAAAAACTCTTTTGCTTTTTGATTTTTTATCTCCATTTAAAATTTCTCCCTTCTTTTTATAAGCAATTTTATGCAGAAGGGGTAAATGTGTTCCTTCACTTGTAATTTTTATTGAAAACCTTTTGGTAAATTAACGTAAATACTGTGCTATAAGTGAAGTAATTACGTATATTTAATTAATCGCTTTTAGCGCGGATTGAAATAATAATAATTAGAAGTGGAGGCCTGTCTTTTAAACAGACAGGTTCTTTACATAATTAAACTTCCCATCTCACCTTCACCCAGCAAATCAATACCATACTCTCCGCTATACCAATTTTCCCTTAGTTCATAAATGGTACCTTCCAAGTGGGAAATGATAGCATTATCCTGTTTTAATTTGGTTAATTCTTGTGAATGAACATTTACTGTATATTGTTGTGCTCTTTTTAACTGTGTGGATAAATCGTCAACTCGCTCTGCACTATTTAACTGAGCAATGATCTCTTTTCCTTTTCCATAGGGTACAATAATAGCTGTTGTTATTTGGTCAATAACCTGAAAGTGATTTGCTGCGGTCTTATAGCTGCCGGTCAGATACAAAGGTAATTCTGTATCGTATTTCTTTTTATAAGCAGTTACGTAATCGTTTTCTTTTCGGGTTGCCATTAACAGATTCGTCATCTCTTTATCTACCTGTGGAATGTAATAGTTCAGATCGGTTTCCATTTTTTGATAATAATGGCGAAAGTACTCATCCATTGCAACTTGGGATAATAAACTACTATCATATTCATCTTCCTTCTTTTTATATCTCACCAACAAATTACCGGTTATTTCTTTACCAGTTTTTATTTCTTTTAGCTTAGAAAGATTCTCATCAGCATGGTCTATCACATAAACATCTTGCACATCTTTTTCACCATGTCTGTTACACCGTCCTGCTGCTTGAGCAATGGAATCCAGTCCAGCTGAAGACCGTATGACACATTTAAAGCTGACATCCACCCCTGCTTCAATCAACTGGGTCGTTATACATATAAAAGGAACTTTATTGTTTAATAATGTTCTAATATCGCTTAAAATATCTTTCCTATGTGCCGCACACATGCCCGTACTCAGATGGTAAACCGGCAGTGGTGAACTGTCCTTTAATTTTTCGTATAGTTCTTTTACTACTGATTTTGTATTTAATATTACAAGGGTACTTCCCCATGCCTCTGCATTGGATTTAACCCATTCTGCCAACTCGTCATTATTCGTCGGTCTTTCTGTCCGATCTATAATATCAACTCTTTTAAAAGCTTTGGAAACATCGGATAAATTTTGCACAATTTCCCCATCACGTTCTTTCAGAAGAAAATGATCTACGTTTTCCAGCGTTGGTTGTGTGGCAGTGCAAAGCAATATACTGCAATGTGCGTCCTTTTTTAAGAAATTTAATGCCTCATTAAAAAGTGAAACACACTTCGTGGGGACTTTTTGTACTTCGTCAAATACGAGTACTGAATGGCTCAGATTATGTAAACGTCTTGTATTTCTATTTCCTTTGGCATAAAAAATATTTAAAAATTGAACCATTGTCGTGAAAATGATTGGACTATCCCAATTATCTCTGGCCAACTTTAATTTTTCTTTTTTTGTAATTAACCCATCGGATTGTTCATCGTTTTCTTCATCTTCATCAATGACATTTGAATGATGCTCTAAAATGTGGTCTTCATCCTCTAAAATATTACGAACTTCTTGTGTATTCTGCTCTATGATTGTTGTAAAGGGGACAACATAAATGATTCTTTGTTTATTAAATTTCTGCGCATGTTTTAAAGCATAACGGAGACTGGCCAGCGTTTTACCACCGCCAGTCGGTATGGATAAGGTATAAATCCCAGAAGGTTTATCTGCGTATAAATCACACTGTTCTGACATCTGTTGACGCAATATATTGATTTGTTCATTTCCTTTACTATTCTTTTTAAATGAACCAAGTTTGCTTATTAACTTTTCATAGTATGAGGCAAATAATTTATCATGCTGGAAGTCCTGTACATCTATGGTTTTTTCTTCAAACCAACGGGTATCCGTTCGGTCTGCATCGATTAAACAGCTAAAGATATACTTTGTTAGAAAGAAACTTTGTGTGGGGCTCATATTCATAAACTGTTGAAGTTCATTCACTGCATTGGAAACATATTGATTAAAGTCTTTTTCATCCATAACCTCTTGAAAAAAGCAATCAACAGCGTTTTCATATTCTTTCAATTCTTTATCTCTCACACGTCTTAAATAGTCAGATTGGATTTCAGATGTTATATAATCATGCAGGTTGCTGTGATGAGAAATAATTGCGTTTCCAACAATTTCGGCTAAAAGTTTTTCAAACGGTGTATTTTCCTTATTATGAAACAATGAAAATAACAACTTGCCTCCCGCGGTAGAGTGGTCAACGTCTCCTCGTTTCATTTCCGTACTTTCAGAATAAAAAGCTACTTCATTTATGTATTTTTGAAATGTATCTGTATATTTCCCCAAATCATGCAATAATCCTGCCAAACCGGCAACATGCTTAAGACCTAACTTTTCACCAAATGTTTCAGCTAATTTTTTTACACCAAGTAAATGATAGCAGACTGTTTGGATTTTATTATCTTTTTCACGCACATGAGCAATTTTAACCATATCTAACCTCCTAAAAATAAATTGATTCGTTACAATAGTACCATTCAATGAAGTATTTTCCAATAATAGTAGAGAAAAATTTTATTTATGATTAAATATTTTCAAATAAATATTAAAACTTCTGTTGTTCACATGATAAAACTAATAAAACAAAGAATTTAATATTATTCATAGATTAACATAAAACATATACAGGATTGTGCTAACCCTATAAAGACATTACAAATTTTAAAGTAAATAGTCCATTGATACTCTATTTAAATATAAAAAACCGCCAAACCTCTTGATTGAGATTTGACGGTCTATCTTAAATACCTGCCTTCTCCACCTCACTTCTCTCCTCCTCGGTAAACACCCTTGACCTTGTCAAAAACCTTTTCCCCTCCGGACCTTCCAGTGAAAACATTCCGCCGCGGCCGTCTACCGCGTCTATAATCAACTGTGTATGTTTCCAATATTCATATTGATCCTTTGATATATAAAATGGCGTTCCCCCTATTTCACCAAGCAGAATATCTGACTCACCTGTCCGGAATTCGCCCCGCGGGTAGCACATCGGTGAACTACCATCACAACACCCTCCTGATTGGTGAAACATTAAATCTCCATGGATGTCTTTCAATCTATTGATCAGTGCCAGTGCTTCATTTGTTGCCTTTACCCGATCAGCCATCATATCCCCCCTATTTTAATTTCTGCTTAAACCTGGACTATTATATGCATATGCAGAGAAAAATTGATAATTCATTCTTGGAAGTTGTCAGAAAACCAGCATGAATCTCGCTCATACTAATTAAAAAAAGAGCTACGGTGCAAACCATAGCTCCTTTTCCTTCTGGCTATACAATAACAATTCTAGAACAGCCCTGCAGCTCCCTCACTATAACTTACCAACAGATTCTTCGTCTGCTGATAATGTCCCAGCATCATGAGATGATTTTCCCGGCCTATACCGGATTTCTTGTATCCTCCAAACGCAGCATGAGCCGGATACTGATGATAACAATTTGTCCATACACGACCTGCTTTAATTCCGCGGCCAAATCGATATGCATCGTTAATATTCCGTGTCCAAACACCTGCACCCAACCCATATAATGTATCGTTTGCGATTTCCATCGCCTCTTCCTTATCTTTAAAAGTTGTTACCGATAGAACTGGCCCAAAAATCTCCTCCTGGAATATACGCATACTATTATCGCCTTTAAAAATGGTCGGCTCTACATAGTAGCCGCCCTCTAATTCTCCTTCCAGCTTGTTTACATCTCCGCCAGCAGTAATTTCGGCACCCTCCTGCTTGCCGATATCCAGATAGGATTTGATTTTTTCCATCTGTTCCATGGAAGCCTGTGCCCCCATCATTGTCTCTGTGTCAAGCGGATGACCGATTTTTATCTGATTCACTCTTTCAATAGCCCGCTCCATAAATGCTCCATATATAGACTCATGAACCAGGGCACGTGACGGACATGTACAAACCTCGCCCTGATTTAAGGCAAACATTACAAGACCCTCTACAGCCTTATCCAGAAAAGCATCATCTTTATCCATAATATCTTCAAAGAAAATATTAGGAGATTTTCCGCCAAGCTCCAGTGTAACCGGGATAATATTTTCTGAAGCATACTGCATAATTAATCGTCCTGTTGTTGTCTCCCCCGTAAATGCAACCTTGGAAATCCGGCTGTTTGATGCAAGTGGTTTCCCTGCTTCTACACCAAATCCGTTGACAATATTAACAACCCCAGCCGGCAATAGATCGTGAATCAGTTCCATGAGAACGTGAATGGACGCCGGCGTTTGTTCCGCCGGTTTTAAAACAACACAGTTGCCTGCAGCCAGTGCCGGAGCCAATTTCCATGTCGCCATCAGGATTGGGAAATTCCAGGGAATAATTTGTGCAACGATTCCTAATGGCTCATGAAAATGATAAGCTATCGTGTCATCGTCAACTTGGCTGATACCGCCTTCCTGTGCACGAATAACTCCGGCAAAATAGCGAAAATGGTCTACGGCCAGCGGAATATCAGCTGCCAGCGGTTCTCTTACTGCTTTTCCGTTATCCCAAGTTTCAGCCACTGCAAGCATTTCCAGGTTTTCTTCCATTCTATCCGCAATTTTGTTTAAAATATTTGCCCGCTCGGCTACAGACATTTTTCCCCATGCCTCTTTTGCATGATGCGCTGCATCCACCGCAGCTTCCACGTCCTCCTTGTTGGATCTGGCTATCTCACAGAAAACTTCTCCTGTAACAGGACTTACATTTTCAAAATACTTTCCACTCGCTGGCGGTCGGTATTCACCGCCAATAAAATTATCGTACCTGCGCTTGAAGCTTACAAGCGCACCTTCCGTATTTGGGTTTGCATACCTCATATAAACACTCCCCGTTATTTTTTATCAAATTATAAATGATGCAGGACAAGACTCTCTAATTCATCCTATTTCTATATATACAGTATTATTCCAATCTTTTTCGCTGCAGGCCCCAGGAATCACAACCAAACAAAAAAGACGCCGGCATCCCAGCGTCTTCCTCAGCTTCATTACATATTTTATTAAAACAGACAGAGACACTAAATCTTACTTTAATTCCGGAAGCACCCGTGTTTCCTGCTCCATAGCAGACTTACAAAGCGGGCATTCAGGTTCTTTTTCAAAACTGTAAGACTCCCTCATCCATCCTTGACAATCATCACTAGTACAGGACCATACGGCGGTTTCCACTTCAGGAACTTCTTCTTTACGGTAAAATGACAAAGCCAGCATCTCCTTTCCCTTATCATTATACTCCTTTCACATTTCAGATACAATGTGCGGTAATCATCACCGTAAAGAGAAGTTGAAAATGGTTTCACGCATCTGTTCTAATCCATCTTCATTTACAGCACATACTTCTCAATCGCAAGTGCCACACCATCTCTGTCATTCGTATCCGTGACCACATCTGCAGCCTTTAAAATCGCTTCCTGGGCATTGCCCATGGCAACACCAATGCCCGCTTCCTGTATCATTTTAATATCATTCAAACTGTCCCCGCAAGCCATCACTTCATCCATCGTTATGCCAATTTTCCTGCAGACTTTTTTCAAAGCTGCTGCCTTGCTTACATTTTCAGGATTTGCTTCCACATTTGTCGGCATAGAATTCGTCAGTTCCAGCCCTTCGATATAGGATAACTCCTCCACCATTTTTTCAAGTTTCCCGTTCTCCAGGGAGTGGCATCCGAATTTCAGCCAATCATAATGATGGAAATTTTCCGGCGGGGTATTTCGGAAGACATGGTCTGTCGCCATCATCCACATATGCACCCCGACTTCTTTTCCAATATGCCACATTTTCTCCACTTTATCCGCGGCCAGCAAATGCCGGTCAAGCAATTCTTTATTCATTGTCCATATTTCACCGCCATTGGCAGTCACAAGATAAGAAGTCAAATTTAACTGTTCTGCATAAGGGTAACACGACTTTAACCAACGGCCCGTACTGAGGACCACATGCACGTCCTTATCCAGCGCCTTCTGTATGACTTCTTTCGTATAATCTGAAATTTCCTCATCACTATTTAATAAAGTACCATCCATATCCAAGGCTACTAACTTAATCGTACGATCCAAAGATAAATTCCTCCATTCTATGCACTTCGCTCTTTTGGTTTCACGCCTTTATCATAAAAATGCGTGGAAAAATAGGGGATGAGAAGTAAGGCCAGCAACAGAAAGAACAGCAGTTCAATATTAAAGAGATCAACAATGAGCCCTCCAAGAAGCGGGCCTGTCATTCTGCCTGCCGCTGCAATACTGTTAACCATTCCCTGGTAAAAACCTTTGCGATTTTTTGGTGCCAGTTCATTTGCAAGTGTTGGAACCGCCGGCCAAACGAGCATTTCCCCGATGGTCAGAATTACCATTGCCACCGCAAACATCGTAAAAGTATCTGATACCATGGCAACCGCAAATGAGCCAATTAAAATGGTGTTCCCCACATAAATATGCATCTTTTGCGAGGTTATCCTTCCTGCAAACCATTTTACCAGAGGCTGGCCCAAAACGATAAGAAAACCATTAATCGCCCATAGTGTACTATATTGTTCCAATGGAATGCCAATATCCTGTGTATAAGAAGCGATGGTGGACTGCCATTGACTGTACGCCATCCATGTGATTAAAAAGCCGCTGCATAAAATAAGTAAAGCGATAAATGCGGTTTTGCTTTTCACTTCGCCGCTTTGACCCACCACCGTAGTATGCATCTGTCTGTCCCGCTCCTGGTCTATCGGTTTAAAAGTTAATAATACAATAAGAAAAAACACAAGGAAAAGTGAAGCATTCGCCATAAATATATAGTCAAAAGAAATACTGGCAATATAACCGCCAATCGTCGCTCCAAGAGCTACCCCTAAGTTTTGGGCTACATAAATAGCATTGAATGCACGCCTTCCTCCTTCCGGCCAGATCGAACCGGCCATCGCAAACATCACCGGCCACGTAATCCCTGCCCCAAAGCCGATCATAATGAGGAGAATAGAATAGGCTGTAATGTTCTCATGCAGCAAAGAGAGAATAACAGCAGCAGTCATCGCAAAACCGGTTCCAAAAAGTATCGTTTTATAAGCGCTGATTTTATCAAATAACGCACCGCCAATCAGATTGCCTGCAATGGACGCTGCCTGATTAAGCATTAAAATAAACCCCGCAAAAGCCAAACTTCTGCCGAGCTCATTGTGCATGTATATTGTATTTAACGGCCATAAAAAAGAGGCGCCGGTTACGTTGATTGTAGTCGCGATCACCAGCAGCCATATTGATTTAGGCATCCCCATCATCTCACAATCCATATATTATCTACGTTATTTTAATATATTTCGGACTTCCGGGCAATGGGTTTTTTCTTAAATTTTTGTTTATTTATCCGTCATTTTTTTGGGACTTATTTCTTTTTGAATAGCCGGTAAATGGAAAGTTGGTTAGAACGAGTAAAATCCCAATTCCCAAAATAATATAGGCAATAATATTGGCAGTATCCTCGTATACAAAATACGCGCCAATGGCAGTTAACACCCATCCGGCTGCTTCTGTAATCAGTCTTTTTGCAATGTCTGACATCTTGATCTCCTTTAAATTTAGTCTAATGCTGTATGAACCTCAGGGCAGAGAAGCAAATAGGAGGATTAAGGTTCCAATAATCAAACCATACCAGTCTTCACCCTCCTATTATAATACAGCAGTCGTAAATGACAAACAGCTCCTGGCAGTATAACGTGTAAACAACTTGCCAAGTTACTCAAGTACAAACTTATTCCGGCCGGCACCCCAACCAAACAGGGTTACAAGCGCAGTCACTATCATCATCGTAAGGAGCGGCACCGTCCATGCTGCGGTTAAATCAAATAAATAACCGATAAACATGGGTCCTGTCGCAGCGAGTACATAACCGAGAGACTGCGCCATGCCGGAGAGTTCGGAAGCGTGTCTGGCATTACGGGCACGGAGTCCCAGAAAGGTCAGTGCCAGCGCAAATGAACCACTGAGCGATAAACCAATCAGTATAGTACTGATAACCATCACAACCATAGATTGTCCTACCAGCAAGCCGCCATAACCTAAAACGGAAAATATGCCAAGTGTAATAACGATTGGACGTTGAGTGGAAAACTTTCCTGCCAGTACAGGGACAATAAAGCTTGCAGGAAGACCGACAAATTGGGTAAAAGACAGCATCCAGCCTGCAGCCGTCAGAGTTAAACCGTAATGATGCAAAATTTCCGGCAGCCAGGATATCGTTACGTAAAATAGAAATGACTGCAAGCCCATAAAGGCTGCTACCTGCCAGGCTAAAGAAGATTTCCACATACGGTTATCATTATTGGTAATAAATTTCATTTCTTTTTTTTCATGCGGCTCCGGCTTTTTCACAAGGTAAAGCCAGATAATAATTCCAATTACTGCGGGAATGGCCCAAACAATCAGGGCAATCTGCCAGCCGAATCCTAGCCCGGATGCAATTGGCACACTTACTCCGGAGGCAGTTGCAGCAAATATCCCCATTGTGGTGGAATAAATACTCGTCATCAATCCAACCTTTGCCGGGAATTTATCTTTAATAACCGCGGGCAGCAGCACATTGCATATGGCTATCCCCAAACCTGCAAATAAGGTGCCGAGGAACAGGAAAAAAACAAATGATAAAGATCTGATGCTAATTCCGATGAATAAAATAATTAATCCGGCAAGCATGATAATGTTATTTGTATAGCGATTACCCAGTTTCGGGACAATGGGAGACAGTACAGCAAATGCAATAAGCGGAAGGCTTGTTAATATCCCTGCACTCCAGTTCGACAATCCTATATCATCACGAATCGTACCAATCAGCGGTCCAACGGAAGTAATGGCTGGTCGTAAATTTATTGCAGCTATAACGATTCCGGCAATTAATAAAATTCGGTGCAGCTGGTTTGTCTGTTGCTCCTGTAAGTTCATACAACAATTCCTTTCTTTTCACCTATATACGAATATAGCATAATAATTTATGGAGAAAAAGAAAGTGTACAGAAATAAAGGAGGAAGGCTTGGTTCTTTATGGAGAACGGACGCTACAAAATGATACAACATGCACTGCAATCAGTTTAGCAAGCTTTTATAGTGGAGTGGAATTCTTCACTCAAGAGGGAATATGAGGGATAATAATATGCTGCATCCAATGAGAGGGTGGGACATATTTAAAGTAATTTATTCTATATACGTAAAATGACTAATTTAGCGGAGGAAATATACGTAGACTCCTGGGACTGCGCTAAATGCTCGCCCCGCCGGAAAGAGTTGCGGGAAGCAGAAGATCGGTGAAACCCACAGGCGTAGTGACCCCCAAAAGTCAGATTTTTACTCTAACTTTTGGGTCCAGCACCAAGGCGTCAGCCCAAGCTCACCACTCCCCCGCGGCAAAGCAGACACCGGGAAAATCAAAGGGAGTTTGATCGGATGTCGCACTTGTGCCGATGGTGAAAGCGAAGTATATTTCCGGAGCGGGTTATAGGCGCTAATTATTATTGTTTGAATTTTACCTTGATAAAAATACTTTTCTTCCAGCCCCATTGGATTAATTCAAGTGCTTTCATCTTCATTTTGTTTGTTCACAATATTTTCCTTTAGCCACATTACTTGATGGGATATCATTTTTGAATGTATATGCTGCATCAAATTACATTCCTTAAATACTCCATCCTGAAATGGCTTTACTTGATTGCTGTTCCTCTTATTTTCGTTATGTAACCCCCCATTGGTACTTATTGTTACCCCACCTTTCACACACTAAGTTCTGCTTGTTTACTAAAGAGATTTCAATGTGAATTCTATACCTTCCTCCTCTTTTATGTACAAAGCAGACACAGCTTAAGAAGTTATAAATGTATGTGATCGGCCTACTTTTTAACTAGGACTATATGGCTATTATCTCATATCAGTCAAATACAGCAGAGTTTGCAAACTATGTCGAAACACAATTTTCTTCTTCAGTTCTATAGCTTATTTTGTCGAAATTCCATAGATCCTGTCTGAAAAACGAACCCTTAAGAGTTATTTACATTTATATCCAAATTTATGTCTATTTTATGAACTTTTTTGTTATTTATTTTCCTTTGTCATTTATTTGTTTTACAGTATACACTAGGCAGATGGTTGCATATACTATGATTAAACTTGGCTTGCCGCTAAAGGGGTTCCTGAAAACATATATTGTTTTCTTAGAAGCCCTTATGCTTAGTAGTGCAGTTTTAATGGCGGAAGCCTTGCTTTTATGCAGGTAAGACAGTTTTATGCTTTCCTGCCTGCAAAAAAGACCACAGCTGTCACTGCGGTCAATCGATATGCTGTTACCTGGGTTCAGCTATCCGGAAAATAGGCCTCTTACAATGAGGTCTATTTTTTGTTGATCAAGCGGATTACGAGTGTCAGGAGCGTAACAATAAACGTACCGAATGCAAACATTACCATGAACACTTCGTAGACACTCATGCAGCACCACCCCCCTTTTTCATCATCGGGGTCTGCAGAAATTCCCGGTAAGCACATGCTTATTCATAGTATGACTTGTGAAAAGGTAAAAATACGCCAAAACAGGAATATTTGTTCTGCCATGGTGTGTATCTGCAATTATTTGTATATCATTTAAAAATTAATGGGCTGATTTTCCTATATAGTCATACACAAGCTATTTAGATGCTTGTATATTCTATTTTATGCCGGAAAATATGAAGTTTGTAATGAATCTATCGGTATTTCTTACATATTAGTTATATGCTGGCTGATGTATACCCTATTTTACTGTGGCCTGATCTTCTTGATCCCGGCTGGAATGCTTTCTTTTTTTAATCTGGGCAATCATGATACCGGAAATGATTAGTGCAGAACCGGCAATCACGCCAGGGGTCAGTTCCTCATTTAATATCAGGCTGCTGAAAAACAGACCAAATATTGGAACCAGCAGTGTTGATATTGTTGCTGTTACCATATCTATTAAACTAATAATAACAAACCACGCTGTAAAACATAATGCGGAGGCAAGCACTCCGGTAAATAGGACATAATATATACTTTCTGTGTTTAAAACAACCGGATTATTCCATTCCATCAATACTGCTGCAGCTATAATACCCAGCGCGCCAAAAGTCATTTGCAGCGCGGACACTTGAAGCTGCTGCAAATGTTGTACTTTCAGCCGGTAATATACATTTGATATGGACCAGGCAATGGCAGCCAAAACAATTAACAGCTGCCCATAAATTGCTTCCCGGGGCTGGCCAATGAATATATCCCAGCCCAGAATGGTTACTAAACCAGCAAGTCCCATAAGTAGCCCGATCATTTTTGCTGTATTTATTTTCTCGCCGAGGAACTTTAGGGCAAGCAGACTGCTGAATAGCGGCATGGAATATAATATAACGGAAGACTTTCCTGCACCTACGAATAAAAGCCCGTACATTACGAGCAGAAAAACAGCCGACGTTTGTAATAAACCAATTATAACAATATGTTTTATGTATTTTCTTGGAGGAAAACCTGTTTTTAATAACCAGATTACAAGCAGCAATGTAATTGCCCCTATAGTGAATCGAAATGCCGAAAATGTAAAAGGTCCCATATAATTTAAGGACGCCTTCATCAGTACCCATGCGTAGCCCCAGATTAACGTTATTAAAATAATAAGCAGCCATATCAATATTCTATTTTTTTGCAGGGCGTTCAATAAATCGTTTAATTTATTCACCATTTCGCACAGCCTCCTGCACAAAGTATACCAAAGCAGTAAGGGTACAGGTCAACTTCCTCAGATATTTTTATTATAGGAGAAGCCGGGAAGCCGGGAATCCAGGACACACTCCACATGTGCCATCTTCCTGTATACCAACATTGGTCACGGATTTAACATGGAAGTGTGTCAGTGTTTTTGGTTCCGCTTTTAAATCAGGCACGCTGATGGCATGAATTCTCAGGCAAAAAAAATAAGCCTGCTTCTGCATGCTCATTCTTAAATTATGTCTTGTGCAATGAAGCTATTTGATTTTCGTTCCTTGCCTTCTGCTATCAATGCTAATTTATCGTCCAATTCTTTGAGGTTTTTTTCCAGCCCATTTATATTTAATTCAATATCATTTGCTTGCGTTTCCAGATCAGAGTAAAGATCTTTAATTTGATGACTGTTTGTCTTTATTTCATCCAGTTCATCCAACAGGTCTGTAATAGCATGTAACAGATCTTCCAGCATTTGTTTGGTCAATCTGTTCCCTCCCTCGCTGTTTTTAATTTCAACAATGCTATCCTAACATCTGTAAAATTTTCCTACAAGTGCATAAAGAACGATCTTTAAATCCGGTGTGTAGGTATTTTGTCTCTATGGCTGTCTTTCTGTAATCGCGATGCGGGAGGGGTTTTTCGGACTGATTTGATATTATCCCGAATTTATATTCATAATTCTCTTATATGTTACATTAACCGACTATGCTTATCCACTTTTTCGGAAAATGTCGTAACTGTGATCAATAGGACAACAGTTTTAAACAACCTGGATGGCTGTATTGTATGAAAGTTGCTTTTGCCATGAATTACTGCAATCTTATCATATTTGTTTATGTGCTTGCCAGTTCTTTTGAGTCCTTTTTATAACAAGTAAAAATAACAATATTATAATGGAGCCAAACATAATAACAGCAATGATTAACAGAGAACCCAAACCGTACATTGTTTCCTGAAAAGTAACAATCGGTGGTGCTCCATATCCGGCAGGCAGAATTAAAAATCGCGCCATTGCCAGATATCCCAGGTGAAAACCAATTGCCGCCCACAGACTTCCAGTATAAATACGAATTAACGCCAAGGCAATCCCGAAAACAAACAGGAGCATCAACTGCGGAAGCATCGTTATGTCAATAGCTGTCATTCCAAACACCGCTTGCAGAAGGGAGACACCAACAGAAACTGTTACAAAAATAAAAGTTTGGATAATCACGGATAGCCAAACTGCAAAGCGGTTCCGTAATACATCAAAAATCAAACCGCGCAAAGCAAGTTCCTCCGGTAAAGCTTCATAAAAAAATGCAATAAGCATATTAAGAAACAGGGCGCCGATCCAATAATCCGGCGCATGCCATTGGTCTACCTCAATCAAGTCAAGGCCACTGGCAACGATCAAACCAATGATTGCCAAACCGGTGGCGAAAAGGAAGCCGGTAAAAAAATGAGGCGCTTTTTTAATGGAATAGGATGGAGTCTCAACCTGTCCTATTCTCCTGTACAATTGCTTATATAAATATAAAACAGCGGGGACAACGATCATACTCATCACGACTGCCTGAATGATTAACCTGTCATTTCTTGTAATGGAAAACTGGGCTTCAGCAACATTGCCGGCAACTACAGCCAAAAATAATCCAACAGTCACTGCCGCCCAGCCGCCAAGTAATATAGAAAACGTTTTTTTCAACGTCTTTGCTCCTCCTTTTCTATTCTGGGATTGAACCGGTTAAACTGCATATTTTTCGGCTGAAAATTTACTTAGAAAGCTTTTCGCTGATAAATCGTATTCGTAATCAGCCAGGAAGCAGTATAAATTATGATGATAAACACTGAAACTCCAATATATAATTCCGAGGCAGTAAATTGATTAATAAAGTCAGTTATCACTGTAAAGTGTTCAGCAAAAAGCGACACAATAGGCGGCCCTATTGCCAGGAGAATCAGACCGCTAATGAGAACAATACTTGAAATATAGCCTGATTTGAATATATAAAATAATGGGAAGGTAATCGCAGAAAATAATAAGAAAGTGCCGCTTCCTATCAAAATATCGGTCATCGTAAATGGCCTATTCATCACAAATAACGCTATACTTGCCACCCCAATGGATAAAAACATGTACAGAATAGCACCAAGATAGCGGGATGCGATAATTTGCCTGCGTGTATAAGGCAGAGAATTCAATAATATATTTGTCTCTTTCTTTTCGTCGACAGCAAGGGCATTAAAAGGAATAAAAATACTGGCAATAAAAAATACAAAAAATGTATCCGAAGCCGTAATAATAAATAATATGATAAAAGGAACAATAAGCAATATCTGCCATTTATGTATGATGAGATCACGTTTAATTAAATTAAACATGGTATATTCCTCCTTTCAGATAATACATAATATCTTCCAAAGAAGCTGGTTCAATAATCACCGAATCTCCAAATATACTTTCCGCTGCTTTCCTATTATCCGTTAATGCTTCAAAACCTGTTGCTGCACGGTGAACATGAACAAAAGCTTTTTCAGTATCCGTATCCAGCAGATCTATACCACCTTTAACGAGGGCATAGTTTTCAGCTACCTCGTCAATAGATTGATTAAATACTAATTTTCCCTTCTGTATGAAAACGATATAATCCGCAATGCGGTCCAGATCAGTCGTAATATGTGTAGAAAAGAAAACAGTGAGTTTTCCATCCATCATTATCTCCTGTAGAAGATTCATCAGTTCCCGTCTGAAAATGGGATCCAGCCCCGATGTTGGTTCGTCCATAATAAGCAGTTCCGGATGATGTGACAGTGCTATTGCTAATGAAGCTTTCATTTGCATTCCTTTTGAAAATTTCTTTAATGCTTTATTTAACGGTAATTCGAATCGTTCCACATACTGATAAAATAACGAATTGTCCCAGCGTTTGTAGGCAGGCGCAATAATCCGCTTTATATCTTTTAAGTTCAGCGCTTCATAAAATACATTGTCATCATATACAAAACCTATGCGCTCCTTAATCTCCTTCTCATGCGTCCTGTAGTCCAACCCGAAAACATTAACCTTGCCGGCATCCGGCTTTAACAAATTCATCATCATTTTTATCGTGGTCGACTTCCCTGCACCATTTGCGCCGATAAATCCCGTGACAAAACCCTGCTTTACTTGTAAATTAATATTTTCAACGGAAAAATCTTTAAATTTTTTCGTAACATTTTTTAATTCAACCACATTCTCCATTTATTTCACTCCTCGTATAAAAACTTCAATAACTCCTGCAGGTCATTAAGTGACAGCCCTATTTCCCTGCTGTTCGTGATAACTGCACTCAGCTGCTCCTCAATTACCTTAAGCTTTTTCTCTTTGATCACTTCCAAATTTTGCTCTGCGACAAAAGAACCTTTTCCTACAATGGAATAGATAAAGCCTGCCTTCTCCAATTCCTCATAGGCTCGTTTCGTCGTAATCACACTAATTTGCAGATCTTTTGCAAGCTGGCGTATGGAAGGAAGAGACATCCCCTCCTGCAGTTTCCCTGTTAAAATGGAGGATTTAATTTGCTTCGTAATTTGTTCATAAATCGGCTCCTTTGAACTGTTGGAAATAATTATTTGCATCTTATCCCTCATTTTTATCGGAGAGCAATGTTACTCCCCGGTATTTGTTGAAATATATATATCTAGCCGCTCCTTAATAAACCCAAATTTAACGACACCTGCAAAAATCATTATATTTTATAGGCTCACTAATTACCGGTATGGATTCCCAAAAATACGCTTTATAAAAACCATTGTCCCAACGGTAAAATTAGTCCGATTAAGAATTCATTGATTCCTTCCCGGCTGCAAGGATTCCTGTACATATGTATATTATGTATATAATGTGTATATATCTTATATACACATTATATACATACATATAGTTTCACGCAACCCCATAATAGGGAATTTAATTAGTCATACAGATCTTTGTGGTATATGACCAATTTTCCTTTTTATTGTTTCCTTTTATCCCCCCGTGATAAATAATCAGGTTGGATTCCCAGTCATATAGTTACCGATTCAACCATTTCCCGCTTTCTAATCTGTAACCCGCAAAACTCCGGACTAAATTGCCAATGAAAAAAGAACAACCAGCAAAACCCTTATTAATTCAGGGTTCATGCTGGTTATTCTCCGGAAAAGTCAGGCATATAGTATTTTAAAACTAACATGCGCCAATCACCCACTGATCCTTCGTGAATAGTATTCTGCTGATGAGGAATACAACAGCAAAAACAATGAAATTGCCGGCAGCAGTAAGCAGGATTTGCTCGTAATTTAGAATACCGAAAAGTAATTTTTTAATGAAACTGGAATATCGGGAAAAGGTACCGCAAATGGAAAATAAAAGCTTTTTTTCCATTTACTGCACTCCACCGAAATAATAAAAATCCCTGTGACTCATTAAACTGCACTTCCAAAAAACAAAGACCGCCTCCCACCGAAAGCGGTCTCTTTATTTATTTCTTTTGTTCATGAACAATGTTCCCTGCTAAAGCATACAGGGCAGCATAGGAAACAAAATGGGAGGAATTGTCATTGGTGTCCTGCTGCGGATATACTTCCACATAATCCATACCGCGTATGCCTTTTTTTGCAAATGCGTAAATTAGTTCAAGCAGTTCGTAGGAAGTTAACCCATTTCCATCGACAGGTCCTCCGGGATTAAAGGCAAAGTCCAGCACATCACTGCAAATGCTCAGGTAAACAGCTTCTGTTCCTTTGCTGGCCATGTCATATACCTTTTCGGCCACTCCATCCAGACTTTCTGCTTTTCGGATATCTCTGATGGTGACAGTATTTGCACCAGCCTCTTTCGCAAATTGTCCTGTTTCCGGGCGGTTCCTCGGACCGTGAATACCCAGATGGACAATGCTTTCATTTCGTACACTTTCACTTTCATAAATCCGGTGAAACGGTGTGTTCCTGGCATAAATCTCCCCATCATATTCCTTGGCATTATCATAATGGGCATCCAAATGTATAATACCTACCTGCCCATCAACTTTCTCACTTAATGCTTTTACAATCGGATACGTGATGCCGTGATCTCCGCCGAGAGCGATCGGAAACTTACCCGTATTCCACACCTTATCTGCAAAGCTTTCAATCCGTCGCATTGTTTCATTCGTATCTGCCGGGACGACATCCACATCTCCCAAATCACCAATGGAATAATGGGAAAAAACATCCATATCATCCAATTCGGGCAGATAACCTGAATACCTTGCAGAGTTTAATCTAATCACTTTTGGACCGAGCTCACAGCCGGTATAATCTCCCCATGTTACAGCGCCTTCCCATGGCACACCATATACCAATACATCTTTATTCATTATTGCATCATCCGAAACTTTCACCTTTTCCCCGCTTAAAAAACAAGGTGTATTGCCGTATATCCTATCCTGACTCATTTTCATCCTCCTAGTTATCTATATTACCCCGTTAATCAGGTCATATCCATGCCATCCGGCTTTAGGACCTTTACGATCCAGTAGCAAGCATCGGTATGCCCATTCCTGCTGGTGGTAGTATTCCTGTAATTCACAGGTTATAAACCAGATGAACTTCCAAAATATTATCTTATTCCAAACAACTAAACGGTGTATCGTTAAACATATCCCCAAAACATGAACAGGTAAAATATACATCAGCCTGGATACGTTATCATTCCCATTGAATTATTACCACCAGAACAATGAATACATGACAGGTCATGATGCATTCCGGCCTGCAAAACGGAATTATATCCATATTAGCAATAA
The DNA here is from genome assembly GCF_010994035.1 of Virgibacillus aidingensis. GTDB lineage: Bacteria > Bacillota > Bacilli > Bacillales > Amphibacillaceae > Virgibacillus_N. The sequence goes on along the minus strand of NZ_WIXN01000019.1, from coordinate 26,054 downwards.
TGGTTTGCTGTTGTAAACGTATGCAGATAAGGAGGTTTTATACTTTTTTTCCTGCCAAATAAATAAACAGCAGTTATCGTCCATACTTCCTCCCACCAAAAAACTCCCCCAAAACATTATATTGCCGTGTTTGAGGGAGTAATTTTTATTTTTTGGTCAATGAATATAAACCATTAACGGTATGGGAGGATCCCCTTAAAATCTTATAGCTCCCTGTTGCCGTATATATGGAAAACAGGAAATTGTTTTTTACTGTATAGTAATTTCCGTCTCAGCTTCCACATCATTAGATTTGACATGTAATGTTATTTCACCCTGCTTTAAAGCTGTCAGTGTACCAGTTGTATAATCAAATACGGCGTCATGATTACCCGTTTCGATCGCTTCGGCAGCCTCTTCACTGTCACCGACGAATACATTCTCGCTCCCTGTCCAAACGACACTAGCAGGATATCGAAGCGGTATATTTATATTTCCCGGCTGACTTCCAACTGCCTCGATTTCTGCTGATTCGCCTGCTGAAAGTGATTCCGGTGTTTTCAGCGTAATTTCTTCAAGCAAAGGATTTACTTTAGCCTTAATCCAATCTGTTTCACCAGGACGCTTAATTCCTCTTAATGGGGAGGATTCTTTTTCCACACCGAACATCGCCCAGCCAAGAAATCCGCCATTATCGGGTGTTCCATATGGATCTTTTCCAGCAGACCCCATAACCATGTATGGCACACTATCAACACGGTTTACATGAAAGATAGAAGCATGAGAAGAAATAAATACCGCTCCTTTTCCTCCTGACTTCATCCTGAAATCGGCAAGCCATTCTTCTACAAGCTCCACTTCTTTCCGGTCCTCCAACTGGCTGTTGGCGGTTGTCAGCGGATCATTTGTCGGGTGATGGGAAAAGACAGCCACATTTCTCACTTCCGGATTTCTTACCGCTTGCTGTAAAGACTCTTTTAACTCCAGTAACTGGTCAAAATCAGAAGTCCTGTAGCTTCCCGCTGATGAATCAAGCATGATAAATTGTGTTCCTTTATGCACAAAAGTGTGGCGGGTATCGCCAAATACCTCCTTAAAGTTATTTAAATTACCCGTGCCCATGATCTCATGGTTGCCCGGAACGTAATAGACCGGGAATCGATCACCAATTTCATCCTCAAGTACTTGTTTGGCGAGTTCAAAATCTTCGGGATATCCGGTATCGACAAAATCACCATTGATGACTAAAAAGTCAGGATTCTGTGCAGCAATCTGCCGCAGATTTTCGCGGGTTCTGCGCATAACTTCACTGTCAGGGTTTTGAGCAACGAACTGGGTATCCGAGATTACAGCAAATTTCCATCTATCCTCATCAATTTCAGCATTCTGAAGGACAAGCGTATCCGGCTCGGGCTTAATCTGTTCCGGCATTTCTACAACTGGCGGTACTTCCACTGTCAAATCATCAAATATCAGCTGCCCGGTATATTGCTTCTCCTGATCTGTTTCCACCGGATAGATCCGCCACAAATGAAGCTGAGATTGAATTCCATCAGGTATATCGGCTTCTACATACTTCCAGCCGGTCCAATCTACCTCATCTGCCAGCGTCAATACATATTGCGTGTTCGATACGTCCCTGAGTACGGCACGCAGCCAGGCACCATTTCCATCACCATAAACCCATAATCCGATTTTCTGTGCATTGGCCGGCAATTCCAAATCGGGCGCGGCCTGAAGGTAAGCGGCACGGGTAGCTGTGGTGGTGGAAAAATCATAGTTTAATTGAATGCCATTTCCTTCCCTGCCTTCCACAACTTCCATGGAGCCCCCCACAACTGATGGATACACTGTAAAAGTCCATCCTGCGTCATCCTCAAACCCGGAAACTACTTCTCCGGTAAAACCTATCGTTACAGGGAGATGAATTGTTTCATTTAAGACAGTTATTGAAATCATAGTAGATGATTCGTCTTGTTTTGGTAGAACAGTCAAACTGCCATGCATGTTCTCTTCAATATGAATCACCGACTCATCATATTCAAGTTCCACGTCCGGTATTTCTATTGGAGCCCTGTAGCCATTTTCATCATAACCTATAATAGAGAAACTGTCGGTCTCTCCCAAAACAAGACTAATTCTTGATTTACTTGCTTCAATCCTGTGCAATTCGTCTAAAACCTGAATCCGGCTTTCTGCCTCAAAGTCTCCAGCCTTAGCTTTGGCAAGTGCTAACCCTGGCGTATATCCAAGGAAAACACCATCGTTATTAAAACTTCCAAATTCACCCGGATATGCCTCCCATTGAACCTGGCCGGTGTTAACAGGATCATAGGCATCATCAAAACCATTTGCATTAAAATTACGGGTTAAACCCGGAAATACACGATAGGCATTTTCATCTTCCATGGCCGGGGATACGTTTAAACCGGACAAAAGTCCGTTACCTCCCTCCGTAAAAATACCAATACCGTTTGAAACAGGGCGTTCTTCCCCATCAGAAGGATTGTTCTTTACCTCTGCCTGCTGTTCACCGGGAGTTCGTGCTGTCAGAGTGGAAGAACCTCCGCCATCTATATTTAATGCATGATGGGCACCGAATTCTTTCATTAATTCACCCATTTCAAAAAGTGACATCCCTCTGCTTGAAGATTGCCGTCCATCCACCAGCACCAGATGCATCGTTTTTCCATCCCGGGAAAAACCCACTGCAGTTCTAGGGGCAAGCTCCTGATTATTCACATTTTGCACTTCCCCGTCTTGTACTAATACAGGACTCCCGCCGATGGCGAATTCAAATTCACCTTCTTCACTGATGTTTGGTGCATAGTCTACGGATACAGCATCACCAATATGCAATGTTTCCAGCTTTTCTGCCCCTGCTTCACGGCCTATAAATACCAGTGTTTCTTTCTCTATTTTTCCGCTGCTGATCTCACTGCCCGCCTTTACAACCACACCGTCTTCAACGATTACCTCATAAACGGAATCCGAGCCAAAAACAGCGCTGCTTCTGGAAGCCTGTCCCCACAATGAATTGTACAAGCCTATTCCATTTTCAGGAATACTGCTTTGGTTTAATGCAGCAAGTGAATGTGCCTGATCATGGAATGAAACCGTACCATCCAGCATAACATCGGCCAATTTTCCAATACCGTCAGTTGTAATGCCGGCCGACAATTCCCTGCCGTTATTTGGTCCTTTTATTAATTCTCTATTTTTAATTTCCACACCACTTGATGCCTGTGTTCCATTAATATCAAAAAAATCTCCATTTACACTTGCTATGGCACCTTCCCTATTAGTAGCCTCGGAAATAGGCGCCGATGCTGACACAACTCCGCCTGACTGTAAAACTTCTGTTGAAATATTGCTGTTACTAATATCTATTTCAAGCATTTCCCCATTAATCCATCCCCTGGCATCCAATCTTTCAAATGCAGTAAGCTGAACACCTTTGCCAATCTGCTCTGTTTGAAAATCTGTTATAAGTGTTTCACTTTGGTCTTCGTCTGTAAGAATCCGCGGTTCTTTTTCTTCTGATGACTGAGGAATCGCATTGGTTTCAGGTAGAGCTACAGGTAAACTATGAACGGTGTTACCTGCCATTACTGTCGGTGCAAACCCCTGAAAGATTAATAGAAAAACCAGCATGAAACCAAACAACTTCCGGCTCATCCGCATATTTGTCATCCCTTTCAATCAATTTTTATAAAATGATTAACCTGATGTGCCAATAATCATGCCACTTCCACCTTATGGCAGCCGGACCTTTTATAATGCTTCTCCTTCCGTTTGTCTTGCTTCGAATGTCCATTCCAACTGCAGTGAATCACCTTGAAAAATATTTTGATCCTCGCCGTTATCAACAAAATTGAATTTCACAATAAAATCATGCATGGAACCTGCAGGAAGGCCTTTTTCACCGTACCATGGATACATAATATGCTGATCGATCGCTTCTGGCGTCATATCTGCAAGATCTGCAAGTGTTGTTCTGTAAATAACCTCATCCGAATTGCTGTTGTTATATAAAAACTCCACTTCGATATAGTCTCCAAAATCTTCAGAGTCATTGTTATTCCCCGCATCCGTTACCGTGTAGGCTGTTTCCAGCAGTACTTTTTGAATATCCAGTGTACCATCGTTGGACAATTGAAAATCACGGTAAAAAGAGTCACCCGGCTTTATATTTTCCACATCAATAATAACTGTTGGGTTTGCATTTAAATCCAGTGTGCCAGCTGCAAAAGCGTTATGTGATGCTTCTGTATCACTAAAATAAGCAAATGTTCCCCCGCCAATTAAAATGAACCCCAGTACAGCAGCTGCGACACTCCTGCCAATATTCTTTTTCATACTCATTTTTTCTCCCGCCTTTGTGTTAAATTTCCTTAATCAACATAATGGAATGTGCAAATTATAATTTCATGATGCCATCATGCTGGACTGTCCGCTTTCTGGCATTTCGTGCATTATTACTATTCTCCCGGAAATTTCTTATGGGGTATAGCGCTATCCTCTATGCTCTTTTTACACTTCCACATGCAAATTAAAAAATAGAATCCCCTCCTGCACTTCGGCAAAAGGGGATTGGTGTTTTTATTTCCACTGTCTGTATAGATCTTCAGCATCCGCCTTCAGAAGCTCATAAGCCTGCTGTGTTATAAGATCATTATCAAATTGCTGATCCAGGAGAAGCATGAAACCTTCCATATGTCTCGCTACTTTTTCGCCTTCTCCGCTATTTTCAAATTGAGCCACTGCAGTGAGATGCATATTTAATGCGCGCATTGCCTCTTCGGTTACATCACCGCTTGCTTCCAATTCCTCCAGTATATCCTGAACCTCGGCTACGGTAATTTTATAAAGCAGATAATCCTGACGCAGATCTTTGAACTCCCTCAGATCATCCTGCCATTCGGCTACCATGGACTCCACTGATTCACCATTTTCAATTGCTTCACGGATCCAGCCGTTTCCAATCAGGTTATCAAAAAATGAAGTTAATTGTACCTCGTCCGGATACATATCGTGCAGTGTTTTGACAATATGGAGTCCTGTCTCCACCGGACTGTATGCTTCTTTATCTGTTACATGGATTTGCACACCGTGACTCAGATTCCCGCTATGCTTGGAAAACATCGGTGTAAAGGAAGCAGCTCTGAAAGTAACACCAGGCAAATCAAGTTCATTCATGGCTGCTGCAAATTCTGTACTATTTACAAAAGGAGCACCAAGTAATTCGAATGGCTTCGTTGTACCTCTTCCTTCAGACAGATTCGTGCCTTCAATTAACGCAGCACCGGGATAAACCAAAGCCGTATCTAGTGTAGGCATGTTAGGCGACGGCAAAACAAACTCCAAGTCCGTATCATCATAATACATGCCTCTTTCCCAGCCGGTCATTTCCACTACCGTTACATCTGCGTGAATATCAAATTCTTCATTAAAGAATAGGGCGAGCTCACCCACTGTCATTGCATGACGCAATGGAATCGGATAATTTCCAACAAAGGAAGCATACTCCGGATCAAGCACCGGTCCTTCCACATCGTAGCCGCTTATTGGATTAGGACGATCCAAAACAACAAACTCCAGATCATTTTCTTGTGCAGCTTCCATTGCATAGGCCATCGTATAAATATACGTATAGAAACGGGCACCTACATCCTGAATATCAAATAATAAAATATCCACATCTTCCAGCATGTCCGGGGTCGGCTTTCGGGTTTCTCCATACAGACTGTATACTGGGAGTCCAGTAATTTCATCAATATAAAATTCTACATAATCACCAGCCTGGGCATCTCCGCGAACACCATGTTCCGGTCCATATAATGCTGTTAATTCCACTTCAGGGTCATTATGAAGCACATCAACAATATGGTTCAGCTCCTGATCCACACCTGTAGGATTTGTAATTAATCCAACGCGTTTCCCGTCCAATAAATCCATTTGTTCATCAAGCAATACTTCAACACCAAGCTTTAAGTCATTGGCAGATTCATCTTCTGCTGCTTCCTGCCCAGCCATTGCCCCAATTGCCAGTGATCCTAAAACCAGCAATAAGGAAAAAACAGCAATAAACGTTTTTTTCATGTCTCTTACCTCCACCTTGATAGAATAGTGTTCTTTCTATTCATGTAAATTCGTGGATGTCTTAAGTTTACAGTAGTAAAAAAGGGAATACCTGCGATTACCGGTATTCCCTTTTTCATGCTGTTTTCTTTAAACTTACAGATCTTCACCATCTGTTTGTGTTGCTGTAAATGTCCACTCCAGGTTAAGTGCATCTCCCTGGAATTCGTTTTGGTCTTCGCCATTGTCAACGAAGTTAAACTGAACAACTAAGTCATCGATATCACCGCTTGGCAATCCATCTTCACCAAGAATTGGTCCAAAAATGCTTTCGCCAACTACTTCAGGATTCATATCCTGTAACTCAGCCAGTGTGGTTTCATATATCACTTCATCCAGCTTGTCCACATTATACAAGAATTCCACTTCAATATGCTCTCCGAAATCCTCCGTGTTATTTCCTTCTGCATCATCTACAGTATAAGAGGTGTCCAGAAATACCCGGTCAATATCAAGAGAGCCATTATTTTGCAATTCGAAGGTACGAACCATGGAATCTCCCGGCTTGATGTTATCAACATCAATAATTGTCGTCGGATCCACTGACAGATCCAATGTACCTGCCGCAAAAGTGTTCTCTGTCGTTTCTGAATCACTGAAATAGGCAAACGTTCCTCCGCCAATTAATGAAATTCCCAAAGCTGCTGACATAATCCCCATACCTAATTGTTTTTTAATGTTCATTTGAAATTCCCCTCTTCTATTATTTTATATTTTTTTAAATATCTTAATCTGCTTTTACTTCTTCTTTATCCACCAATTTCTTTACATGTCTTAGTGTGCGCCCAATCGTGATCACGGAATAACCGATGAAGAAGACTCCTGGTACAATAAGAAGAAGTGCTGCCCCTTCTCTCGTATTTGCAAAGTTCATTACATATCCGACATAAGGAATAGTAAAGCCGGTATATTCCCCGAGGATATTTTCCGAAAGCACTGGATTCATATCTGCTCCGTCATTTGCATCCCCTTTTGTAATGTATTGCTGCCCTTCCTCATTCACCTCGATCACTCTGTGTGTCACAATTATTTCTTCTTCCGTTTGAAAGGTGATGACATCGCCTTCCTGAAACCGGGTCATGTCTCCGCCCGTCTCAATCGCTATGATGGAACCCGTCTTAAAGCTTGGTTCCATGGAGCCGGATAACACTGTTTTAATCTGATAACCAAATAGATTAGCTTCATTTCCGGATGCCTTAGTAATGACAACCATAAACAGGGTAACCAGTAATACTACCATTAGTATTGATGTAACCAAACTGCTTATGAATTTTACTATTTTTTTACCTTTGCTCATGTTTGACCACCCTTTGCGTTAAATAACAGTGTTTATCATACCGGCATTCGAATTCAGCTTATTCTTCAATTATCTTCTTCTCCGGTTTCTTCCTTGATATCATCATCTCTTTGATTCTCTGTATCTTCTGGTTCTGTATCCTCTTCTTTTTTGATATCTTCTTCTACTGCAGCTTCTCCTTGATTTGTTTCTTGGTTGTTTTGTTCTTTTTCATTTTCCTCATTTTCCATTTCAGTACCTGATGATTCATTTTTATGATTTTTTTGTTGTTGTTCATTTTGTTCATCACTCAGTTCTGATTTGGTATTTTCCTGATTTGGTTCACCCTGATCCTTTTCGGATTCCACCGTATTTTCTTCTGTTTCCTCGATCTCTTCAGTCTCTTCATTAAAAGAAGTGGCTGCTTCCATCTTTCCTTCCACCATATTGGAATCAGTAAAATACGCTGTTGTTGGTGAATGAACCTGATGTACAATCAAAAAAAGAAGATACATAATGGAGAGAATTTGCAATGAAATTTTCTTGTATATGTTTGATTTCTTTTTGTCAGGTTTATATTTCATTCCATCTTCCTCCTTTACAAATTGCTGCCTGTTAATCTTCCCATTTTTCAATGAGTCTGATGGTACGGGTATCCAGATAACTGTGAGCCTTATCCGAGATAACACCGGTATCTTTATAACGCTCTGTCAGCATTTGGAAACTTTCCATATGACGGAGCACTTTTTCCTGCTGCTCCCTTTCTTCATATTGCTGAACTGCTGTAAGGTGCATGGAAAGCGTCCTATATGCTTCCCCGCTGGTTATTTCCCCTGCTTCCCGGAGGTCATCTGCCAATGCTTTCATCCCCTCAGCAGATAATGGCTGGTCCACATAATCAATGCCGTGAAAAATTTCATAAAAACCAGGAATGGTAACAGGTAACTTTCCAAATGGATTAATTTCTCCTGCAAGCACCTTTGCCACTGAACTGGTCGAGACATTGAGATAGCTGTATGCATTTAAATATGCATCAACTTCAGGGAAAACCATCATATCGTAAGGATTGCGCATTGCTGCTGCTATTACCGGTTTTTCTGTATCCATCATTGCTTGTACCAAATCCTGCTGGGCAGCGTTGGTATTTGCTGTATAAGTGGTAACTATCACCTTATCTGCAGCCTCCGCTTGATCCACTGCTTCTGCAATTTGTGCCTCAGATGGGCTTGTTGCTGTTGCAAAGCTGTTCGCCTCTATACCTTGGCTTGCCAATTGATCAGCAATGGCAGACGGATTTGCCAGAGAAGGACCGGTAACAAAAACATTTTCGTTTTCTTCCAGCGGCAGCACGTTATCTTCATTTTTCACAAGTGTAATACTTTTATCAGCGATCTCTTGTGCTGTCTGCAGATGCTGATCTGTACCAATATTATTGATAGCTTCCGGGTCTGTAAATGGATCTTCAAAATAGCCATTATCCATTTTCGTCTGTAAAATTCGGAAAACGGATTCATCTATTCTATCCATGCTGATCTCCCCGGATTCCACAGCACTGACCATACTCTCAAAAGCCTGTCCTACATTCGGCGGGTTCAGTAAAATATCTGCTCCTGCCTTAAATGCCTCTACAGGTACCTCTTCAGGAGGAAGTACATCAGCACCGGCCATATCCAAACTGTCCGTAATAATCAGACCTTCAAAACCCATTTCATCCCGCAGCAGATCGGTAAGTATCGGTTTGGAAAGAGTTGCCGGCAGTCCTGAATCATCCAATGCAGGTACAACAATATGAGCTGTCATAATCGAATCGATGCCTGCATCGATGGCTTCTCTGAATGGTTTTAAATCCACTTCATATAATGTTTCCAAATCACTTTCAATGATAGGCAGCCCATAATGGGAATCTACATCCGTATCCCCGTGTCCAGGGAAGTGTTTTGCTGAAGCAACGATGTTTTCATTTTCCATCGCTGTAATTTGCGCCACTCCAAGTTTTGAAACCAGTTCAGGATCTTCCCCGTAAGAACGGACACCAATCACCGGATTGTCCGGATTGACATTTACATCCACAGTCGGTGCAAAATTCATATTTACACCAAGTGCCTTCATCTCTTTTCCAAGAATGCTGCCGCTTTCGGATGCTAAATATTCAGATCCTGTCGCTCCCAAGGCCATATTTCCCGGAAAAACTGTCGCAGGACTTGTCGCCCTTTGAACAATGCCGCCTTCCTGGTCAGTTGAAATGAAGAGCGGAATGGAAGACTCCTCCATCGCTATTTCCTGCAGGCCATTGGATAATTCATTTACCTGCTGCGCATCCAGCGGAGTTCCAATATTTTGTGTCCAATTAAAGTAAATGACCCCGCCAACGTGATAATTTTCAATTACCTCTTGAAAGTTTTTTCCGCCTCGGTTATTATTCAGATTTGTATCTTCATAATCTGGGTCTGTTGGCGTTGTGCCATACACATGAACAATAAACAACTGTCCGATCTTCTCTTCCAGTGTCATATTGTTCATTATTTCTTCAATTTCATCATAATTCTTTTCTCCAGGTGCCTGATTTGCAGAGATTTGGAGCGGGAACATCATGATGCATAAAATCGACAAACCAATCACCAATCGGTTTGGCTTCAAAGATATTCCTCCTTCAATAATTTGGCTTGCAACACCGGTACGGTTCTCTTGTTGCGAAATTTTATTCTTAAATTATGTTGTGCTTGTTCCCGGTGATTAATGTTTGCCGGATGGAAACGCTTATACTCTTTTTTTAATACAACACCTGCCTTTCTATCGTTTTTTAGGTCAATGATGTCAGAAATCACTTATGTATTCTATTAAATATGACAATAACAGATAATTTCTAAAATATCTATACACATTTTCAAATTTTTAAAAAATAATGAAAAGGAACTATATCTAAAAAACACAAAATAGTAAAATAGGTATAGAAATATCGAGAAAACAGGAAATAAGTCATATGACAAAAGAACTCCCATCTAAAGATTGTATCTTTGTTTACAAAGATATCATAAGATGCTGCAGACCTTCATATCCGACTTGCTAATATACGTATTTCAGCTCAGCGGGCTAAAATTTTTCTTTGGAGGGTCCCAGGAACTTTTAAACTTAGATATTACGGGGAGATTAGCAGAAGTTATATTAGAAAGGCCCCTGCCTGACTTACCACATAAAGAGTGGTAAAAGCTTTCCAGGCAGCGAAAAAGTTGGATTGATTTTATATGGGCCAGTGATAAAATGATATTTCCGCCCCCTTTAAATAAAGAAAACTTTTTCAGGGCGGGTAAAAGGTCCTGGTTCAACAAATAATAAAAAGACGTTTTTTCTCATCTGACCACCTTCATTAAAAGGCTAAATGGTTGCGCCGCCGAATAGAAATGCTGACAGCCTGCTGCTGTGAGCCAAAAATGGTTAAATAACCTAATCAACTGCCTATGAATTAACAAAGAAAAAATCCCGGGAAAAAGTCAATTTCCACAGGATTAATTCTGCAATTTATAATAGTTCCATTAATTATTGATACAATAATGGACGGCCACTTTGTTTTATCCTTTAATCGCTCCTTCTGTCATACCTTTGGCAATTCGGCGCTGGAAGATGGCATAAAGGATAATAACGGGTACTATGGCGATGACAAGACTGGCAAATAGTGTTCCCCAAGCATTTGTGTATTGGGCCTCACTGCTAATAAAATCAATGGCCAGTGCCAGTGTATAATTTTCCGATGATTGCAGGAAGATCAGCGCCATAAAATACTCGTTCCAGAATTGAATTGTATTCATAATCGTGACAGTAATAATACCCGACATACTTAATGGTGTAATGATTTTCCATAATACCATATAAGGAGACATGCCATCCATGGCTGCTGATTCCTCCAGTGACTTAGGAATCGTACTCATAAAACTCGTCAGCACAAATATCGTAAACGGCAGCTGACTGACCGCATATACAATGGCTAACCCATATATATTATCCAGCAGATTCAGTTCCATCAGCAGGAAAAATAACGGAATCCAGCCAAGCACCATAGGAATCATCATGGCAGATATATAGAGCGTGAATAAAAATCTGCTGCCCCGAAAGTTAATGCGTTCAATCGCATAAGCAGTAGGTATGGCCATTGCAAGCGTTAATATCGCACCTATTACTGTTACAATCAAACTATTAAACACACTTGTATCAATATTATAGTTTGTCCAGGCATCAGCAAAGTTTTGCCAGTTAAACGTCTCAGGCAACCCCCATGGATTCCTGTAAATTTCGGCATTCGACTTAAACGAACCGATAAACATCCAAATAATTGGGTACAAAACGGCAATTGTCCAAAGTATTAACGGTATTCTAATTCCGGTTCTGCCAAGCATCTGACCGACAGTTCGTCTCACTATGGACCCTCCCTCTTTCTCTATTAATCTATTATCTCTGCACAATTATTAGTAATATTTAGATAACAGATTTATTGATTTGCTGTTTATGTTAAATAAAAAAACTGTATACTGCGATATAATTGATGCGACTTCTTTCCCTTTGAGGAGTGGTAATCCGAGTGTGATTTTCATGTTGCAGGCAATTTTGAATGCAGGACTCCCCGGAATAAAGATTGCCGACAAATATGCAGGAAGATAAAAAAGCAGCCATCTCCCTGAATACACCCCATCAATAAAAACCCTGCTAGTATTCAACTTTCTCCCTGCGCATCAGGAACTGGAAAAACAAGACGGTAATTAAAGAAAGCACCAGGATCATCACGCCAATTGTTGCTCCATAGCCAAAATTGTATTGTTCAAAAGCCTGCTGGTATAAATATGACCCCATGACATGGGTTGCATTGTTGGGTCCGCCACCAGTCATTACCTGTACAAGGATAAAAGAACCATTTAGCGTTGTAATGATAATATACAGCACGGAAATTTTAATTTGAGGCCATATAAGCGGCAGCGTTACTTTCCAAAACTGCTGCCATTCTGTCGCGCCATCTATTTCAGCTGCCTCATAATAGCTCTTGGATATATTGGAAATCCCTCCCATAAGCATCAGAAGAAATAAACCGATCCCCGCCCAAATGGATGGCAATACAAGACTTGGCAGTGCCCAGGTTTCACTTCCCAGCCATGGACGCGCCAGTGATTCAAGTCCAAGAAACTCCAAACCGGAGTTTACCAGTCCCATGGAAGGGTTATAAATAAATGTCCATAAAATACCAATAACAACGACAGACATAATATTCGGAAAAAAGAAGACAATCCGATAAAACGGTGCTTCTTTTATTTTCAATTGGGTTAAAGCTACCGCAAAAAATAAGGCCATAATCATAATACCGATAATTTTTGTTGCGACCAGAAAATAGTCATGAATAATCGTACGCGGAATAATTGCATCATTAAACAGTCGTACATAGTTGTCAAAACCGACAAACTCCCGGTTAGCCGAGGCACCTGACCAGTCAAAAAATGAATAGTACAAGCCGCTGAACAAGGGATATAAAGTAAATATACAAAACATAATAAATGTCGGCACTAAACAAAATGCTAAAAATATGTATTTTTGTTTGCTTGATTGTACCATCCAATCACTCTTTCTTAAAAAACTTGGCTTGCCGTCCATCATTTCGGAAACCTTAGTCCAACGAATAGAATCATTTTCATCTGCGCCTGTATACTCACGCAGCACCATTTCCTGTGAACTTACACTTTCTACCTTCAAAAAATAAATAGCTGTATGGAATATAGGACATGTCTGCCCTATATTCCACACACCCTTTTAATCAACATTTTAATTACGGTAGTTCGCTGCGGCCGCTTCCGCTGCTTCGACAAATTCCTCAGCCGTACTATTTCCAAGCATTAAGGACATTAATGCATCCCCGATCGGCTGTTCCAGATCAGCACTCATCGGATGCGGCATATGGTAAATTTGCACCTGTTCGGGGTCATTAATCATTTCATTTGCTTCCGTTAAATAAACCGGAACATCGTCACTTTGTGATAAATCAACATCTGTCAGGTTCATAATGGCACCTGTATGTTCAGAGAACGACAGGGCGTATTCCCTGGTGAAAACAAATTCCACAAATGCTTTGGCAGCTTCGGGATTTTCCGCGTTTTCCGCAATGGCTAACGGACGTAAATCCGGTACGATCGCATATGGTTCACCCGGGTCCTGCATTGGGGAAGGAATAAATCCAAACTCAAACCCTTCCGGAATGTCATTTGCCATTTCATTTGGAAGCCAGAATCCTACCGGAACAAAAGCATTGTCATGCAATAGGAAATTCATCTGGGATTGGGTATGGTTCAGAGCACCAAGGCCAGAGTCAAACATTCCTTCCTGTGCCATCCTCTCCACTTTTTCCATAATTTCCACGACTGGCTCACTTGTCCATGCTCCCTCGGCTCCTGTAGTCACATCCGCCAGCAGTTCATCCCCGCCTGCTGCGCCAAATGCCGGATTCAGCATTCCTCTAAGGAAATAATAAGGATGTTGTCCTGAAGTGACAAATGGATCAATGCCTTCTGCTTCTTTAATTTCTTCCATTGAGCTCATAAAGCTTTCAAAATCCGTTGGCACTTCATAGCCTTTTTCTTCAAATAGCGCCCTGTCATACCATGTGCCCCATGTATCAAAGACTAAAGGCAAGGAATAAATTTCACCATCATAAGTCGCAGGTTCCACAATAAAGCTGTCCAGGAGTGCATCTCCGTTTTCCAATTCTATATCTTGTACAAATTCGTCCAGATTCATTAATTGACCATCTTCTACCATTTGGGTTTCACTGGATCCCGCACCGTCAATATAAACAACATCAGGCGGATCATTGGCAACCCAGCGGGACCGCATTTCCTCGTTAATATTCGGTCCGGCATGCTCAATAATATTTACATCTGGATATTCCTCCTGAAAGTCGGAAATTACTTCCTTCCACCAGGAATCCCCATATCCACCTACAAAATACTGGATTTCCAGATCACCGGAAATTTCTCCGTCTCCGTCGGATGCTCCTCCATCATCAGAAGAACCATCAGTATCTTCCGTATCCTCCGTATCGTCAGTGTCTGTCCCGGCTTCTTCCGTGTCCCCGTTACCTCCGCAAGCAACAACAAATGCCAGCATAAACATGGCGATAAACAATAATAAAAGTTTGCCATTCATTCTCTTCACCTTAATTGCCCCCTTTGAATTTTTTTGCAGCCCGGCCTTCATGAAATGGACTTTTCAAAGTCTATTTTGCTTTCATACCCCTATGCTGCAAATCCCCCTGACTGAAAGCCTCAGCTGCAATCATGCAGGTAATTTTGCTAAAAGCGCCCACCTGCTGAAAATATATGAAACACATTAATAGTTTAAAAGCCACGCGCCTTATTATAACCGGGTATCATACCCCGCCCGGCCATGAAACTATTAATGGGGTTTCTCAGTAAAATAATCAATTGCCCTTCTCACAAAGCCGTTATTGTTGTCAATGGCTGCTTTTGCTTCCTCTACGGAGACATCTGCCTCAATCATGACAATAGCCGGTTTTACCTCATGGTTTGTCTGCTTCAGAACTTCCTCCGCTTTTTCATAGGATACTTTAGTGATTTCCATAATATTTGTTTTTGCCCGTTCCTTTAGTTTGTAGTTGCTTGCATGGACATCTACCATTAAATTTTCATAGACTTTTCCAAGTTTTACCATTACGGCTGTACTAATCATGTTTAATATCATTTTATGTGCCGTTGCGGCTTTCATTCTTGTTGAGCCGGTTAAAATTTCCGGTCCGACAACTACTTCGATAGAACAGTCGGCAAATTGACTGATCACCGAATTATCATTACAGGACAAAGACACGGTATATGCACCGAGTTTCCGGGCATATTTTAAAGCGCCTATCGGATACGGAGTTCTTCCGCTGGCAGTAATTCCAAAAACAACATCTTTCTTTGTCACCCCTTTATCCTTTACATCTGTCTCCCCCTTAGCTTCATGATCCTCAGAGCCTTCCACAGCCTGAAAAAAAGCATTATTTCCGCCGGCCATTACCGTTTGTACCATATCAGGCGATGTCATAAATGTAGGAGGACATTCCGAGGCATCCATGACACCTACCCTTCCACTTGTTCCGGCGCCAACGTAAAATATTCTGCCTCCTTTTTTCAAAGCTTTGTGTGTGGCTTCTATGGCGGTTTCTACTTGTGGAAGCACCTTTTCTACCGCCAAAGCCACTTTTTTATCCTCTTCATTGATCAACTTTATCATTTGCCCCACAGACATCTGATCCAAGTTCATACTATTCCGATTTCTTTGTTCGGTTGTCAGTTTAAATAATTCCATATGTATACTTAAGCTCCTCATCACTAAAATACCTACTATTCTCTCATTGGGAAACGCTTACATCAATACTATTATACTATGTGAAATTTGATTTTATTATAGACTTTATGAATTTTTTTGTCAACATAGTATTTATGTTTCAGTAATAAAATTTCAATCACATGCCGCTATTCTCCTCCCTCCCTTAAGAAGTTCACGGCTTTCCTCGTTTCATCCAAATGCTTAATGGTCTCCTCGTACCCCATGGATGCCATGCACATGAGCAGTATATCAATAATATGAAGCTGGGCAATTCTCGAGGAGGTGGCACCGCTTCTGAACGTCGCTTCCTTTGCAGCAGATGTGTGTAATAAAATATCAGTCCATTTACTCACGAGTGAATTGCCGTATTTGGTGATGCTGATAGTAGTACAATTTTTTTGTTTGGCAAGCTCCAGCAGTTTTGCAATTTCCCTGGTATTGCCGGAAAAAGAAATGCCGACTACCACGTCCTCTTCTCCCTTGTTGGCGATGGAGGTTGCAGCCATATGCACATCAGAAAATGCATAGGCATTTTTATTAATTCGCAAAAATTTCTGTTCAGCATCATTTGCTGCAATGAAGGAGGCACCCACACCGATAAACAGGATGGATTTTGCTTTGGATAAAGCAGAAACAGCAGCGGCAAGACTTTTTTCACTCATGATGTCCATCGTTTCCCGCAATGTTTGGATCGTATTGGAAGTAACTTTATCCATGATGTCTTTTAGTCCTTCATTTGGTTCAATGTCACGATATTCCGTATTTTCCTCTGCCTGAAGATCGCCGGCAACGCGGATTTTCAATTCCTGGAAACCGCTCAGCCCAAGGGATTTGCAAAGACGGATGACAGCAGCGCTGCTCGTATTGCTTTTTTCTCCAAGCATTAACGCTGTTTGTAATATCGCTTCCTCCGGATTTTCTAAAATATATTGGGCAATTTTTTTCTCTGATGGCGGTAAACTGTTTAACATTTCCTTTAAAATCACGAGACCGCCTTTAACGTAAGACATAGGATCACCTTCTTATTCTGTATGAATTATATTTTTTATTTTTTGCTTATCTAAAAGGCTTTCCTGCATAAGAAAAGCTCCGATTAGAGCCCCGCCGGCAGGAGACATGTCAGGCAATACCAACTTCAGGTTCTTATATGTGTCCAATTGTTCCCGCAGCAGTTTCGGGATAATGTCTCTTTCTTGAAAAATGCCGCCGGATAAAACAATGGTGGTTTTTTCACTTGCTGTAAAAATTTTTTTGTAAAGGGCAGTTATGTTTAATGCCAGTTCATCTGCCGTCTGATTAACAATCATCTTTGCTGTGCTGTCGTTTTGCTTATATGCATGAAATACGATTTGAGAAAGGGGTGATATCTCCTTTTTTGGTGATGGAGATGTGTACACCCTGCGAATTAAATCCTGCGGGTTGTCCACTTGAAAATGGGCATATAGCATTTGTAAAAGCACCGTATCGGGACCTCTTCCGTCAAATGCCTTTAAAGCAGCGGTTACCGCCCTTCTCCCAATATCATAGCCGCTTCCTTCATCCCCGAATAAATATCCCCAGCCGCCGACTCGCTGCACCGTTCCCCGGCTATTTTTCCCATAAGTAATCGATCCTGTTCCGGAAATTTGCACAATGCCGGGTTCCCCATATGTACCGGCATAAAGCGCATTGACTGCATCCGCCTCTATTTTAATGGCAGTCTTTTCCGGGAAAAGCTTTTTCAATATTCCCCGAAGGACTTTTTCATTTTCTTTGTTTCCAGCACCGGAAATACCTGCATACAGGGAGACAGTATGTTTCTCAAATCCTTTCTGCTGTTGTTCCATGGAAGAAAATATATCATAAAACACACTTGCAAGATCCTTTTCCTTTACTGCATTTGGATTACTCGGACCGGCTGCAGCACTGGCAATGACATTTCCGGATTCATCTGCAAGCAATCCTTTTGTCTTTGTTCCCCCGCCGTCGATCCCGATAAAATAATTCAACCCCATCCCCCCTTCAATAAAATTCTCATCACTTTATAGAATATAGATTTTTCATTTGTTTAACAAGCATTTTCTGAAATTAAATTTTAATTAAAAAACGCTATATATAAAAATATATAACGTTTCCAATCAATTCTTATTTTTTGTTACACTTTTTCGCCAATGTGAAGCATAACCTGCTCTGCCAGTTTTTCACAAGCAATGATATCATCTTTACCCGGCTCCAGGTCAACCTTCAGCCACGGCTTAATCACCTTGGCGCCAAGTTCCTCCAGCCTCTCCCCCATCAGGTCAATTGCACCGCCGTACGTATCATAAAATGAATCACAGGAGCCAAAGACTGCAAATAAATGATTCTTTATATTCACATCTTCCAGCTCTTCATAGAAGTCTTCCACTTCATAAGGCAGATCTCCATCATCCCAGGTGTGCGTACCGATCAGCACTGCATCATAGGCTGTAAGTTCTTCCGTATCTATTGGATCGAAATCAAAGGTTTTCATCGTAATCCCGCAGTTATTTTTTTCAAAAAAAGCAGCTATTGCCTCTGCCATTAATTCCGTATTTCCGGTCTGGCTTGCATAAATCATGAGAATTTTATTCATTCATTGCTTCCCTCCATCAGAAACAAGTTTATGTTAAAAAAATCTTCCTGACTCCATTCTAGTTGATAATGATAATTGTTTTCAATGGTATAGCTTCAATATGTTTGACAATGTTGTGGCATCCGTAAATCCGGAGCTTTTTCGGACACTCTCATAAAATATCCCAACCCTTGGCCATTGGAACTGTTTTAATCCGTATTTTATTGGGAAGAAACTGTATAGAATAATTGCCTGAAGGAGGGATGCGGGTATAAAATTGCTGCAAAAGTTTAATTTAGTTAATATAATCCCTGTCATTATCATTTTGATGTTTACTATCTGGGGTTTTGTTTTTCCCAAACAGCTGGTGGAAACACTGACAGGATTGGTTACCTCAATAAACGAATCAGTCGGCTCCATCTATGTCTTTGGAACGGCTGTTTTTGTGATCTTTTGTTTATATCTTGGCTTTGGACCATATAAAGATGTGAAACTCGGAAAACAGGAGGATGAGCCGGAATATAATTATTATTCGTGGATTGGCTTGTTATTTGGTGCCGGAATGGGTGTAGGTCTTTTGTTCTGGGCCGTTGCAGAACCTTTATCCCACTATGTTGAACCTCCTCCTGGCATCGAAGCTGAAACACAGGAAGCTGCCGATGCCGGCTTATTGTATAGTATTTTTCACTGGGGAATACATCCATGGGCGGTTTATGCCACGATTGCATTGGGACTCGCCATAGCCAAGTTCAAAAAGGATTTGCCCGGGCTCATCAGTTCTATATTTTATCCGCTGATTGGACAGCGGGTGCACGGACGGGTTGGGCATACGATAGATATTTTAGCTATAGTAATTACGACCATTGGGGTAGCCACAACACTCGGCTTAAGCACAGTCCAGCTGGCCGGCGGATTATCCGAAGTATTCGGCTGGGAAAATTCCGTTTCTCTTCAATTAAGCATTATCGCAGTAATTACAGTTTTTTACTTAACGTCGGTTGTCACCGGGATTAACCGCGGAATGCTATATTTAAGTGTCATCAGCTTAAGTATGTCGGCTGTTTTGATGATTGTCGTGTTTATGCTTGGACCAACTGTATTTCTAAGCGAAAACATCATCAAAATGACAGGACAATATGTATCCAGCTTTGTTTCGCTTACTCTTGAAACAACCCCCTACACAAACAATCAATGGATTGGAGAGTGGACCTTTTTCTATTGGGCATGGCTTATTTCCTGGAGTCCATTCGTCGGCACTTTTATTGCTCGTGTTTCCCGCGGCAGAACCTTAAAGCAGTTTGTGTTTGGCGTACTGTTTGTGCCTGCATTTGCCTCATTGATCTGGATTGTAACTTTTGGAGGTACGGGGCTGTATCTGGAGCATGTCCAGGAGGCTGGTATAGCCGAAACAATTGCGGATCTTCCGGAAGCCGGTCTTTTCATGGTTATGGAAAGTCTGCCGTTCAGCCTCATACTGAGTATAGCAACCCTTGTCATCATTACGATTTTCTTTGTCACTTCAGCTAATTCAGCCACCTATGTACTCGGAGTATTTGCAAGCAAAGGGGACCTTGATCCCAAAAACTCCGTGCTGATTACCTGGGGATTGCTGATAGCGGGAATTGCCGCTTCCTTTCTGTTCAGCGGCGGACTGGATGGGCTGGAAGCCATGTCAATTATCTCTGCAGTTCCATTTATATTCTTAATGATCGTTATGGTCTTTTCCATTCATCGGTTTGTGAAAAGGGACAAGGATTATTAGCACGCAAAAAGGCCGGTGAAACATCGATAATCTAATGTTTTGCCGGCTTTTTCACATGCTGTTTTAAAAAAGAAAATTAATTCTCTTCCAACGTCACATCTCTCAGAAACGGAAAGCTGCTCGGATATTGGTAAAATCCATCTACCTCATCCCGGAGTCCAGCCAGAAGCACGGAATGGTATACCGGTACAATTGGTGCTTCATCAATAATAATTTGCTGCGCCTGTGCATACAACTCCAGTCTTTCTTCTTCCTCTGTCGTTTGTCTTGCCTGCTCCAGCAAATTATCTACTTCCTCGTTGCTGAAAAAAGATCTGTTTCCCGGTGCTCCGGCATTTTCGGAATGAAACATTGGATACAGCCCATAATCAGCATCCAGCGTAACTGTACCCCAGCTGCCAACATGCATATCTGTTTCCCCATTGGCAGTTACTTCCAGATAGGCCCCTGTTTCCATCATTTCTATCTCCAATTCAATGCCAATTTCACTTAATTGGGCTTGGGCAATTTCCGCGATATCAGACGTTGTCCGGTCATTTGCCGCAATAGTTGCCGTAAAACCATCTTCATAACCGGCTTCTGCCAGCAGCTGCTCAGCTTCTTCCAAATTATTTTCTATTGGTGTCAATGCTTCACTATAGCCAATAACGGTCGGTGCAAGTGGTCCTTTTGCCGGCAATGCAACACCATCGGTAACCCCTTCAATAATTTGTTCGTTGTCAATAGCCATTGCTATGGCACGGCGGACACGTGCATCGTCAAAAGGTTCCCGTTCCGTGTTCATGCCTATATAGGTCAGATTGGAACTGTCGGATTGTTTCACATGGGTGCCTTCTGTGTTATCAATTTGTTCAATATCATTTGCGTTCACAGGGTAAATAATATTTGCTTCCCCGGTTTCAAGCTCGGCAATCCTCGTCAAATCCTCGGGTACTACTTTAAAAGTGACGGAATCCACCTGGGCTTCCTCTCCCCAATAGTCTTCATTTTTGACCAGGGTAATGTTTTCCCCGTGAGTACGGTCCTCATATTTAAAATAACCGGTACCGACTGGATTTTCATTCACAGAAGCAAAAGGGTCTTCCCCATTTTCAATTGCTTCATAATCGGCTTCAATGGACTCCAGACTGATGATATGACCGCCAGGATGTGCCAGGTGAAGCGGCAGGGCGGAAAAAGGAAATGCCGTTGTTATTTCCACGGTATATTCACTGGTTACCTCTACCGATTCGATCATGTCAAAAAGAAATGCCAGGGGAGAGCCAATATCCGGGTCCAATACACGGTCCAAGTTTGCTTTTACCACTTCCGCATTCAATTCAGAACCATCGTGAAACGTCACACCTTCTCTGATTTTCGCTTCCCAGACAGTATCCTCTATTTGTTCAAAGCTTTCGGCAAGTGCAGGCTGCAGTTCCAAATTCGTATCGAGTGAAACCAAAGTATCATACATCGCATTCATCACATACAAAGAATTGCCGTCATTTGCCGCATGCGGATCAAGCGAAACGGGATCTGATGCAATATCTACAACTAAACGATCTTCAGCACTTCCTGTTTCATCTTCAGTGTCACCTTCTTCCGCCGGTTCCGGATCCCCGGCACAAGCCGCTAAGATGAGTAATGTGATAAAAAGAACAGGTAAAAATATATATTTTTTCATAGAAATCCTCCTTTAATCATATTAAATAGATAAGATTAATCAACCTTAGCTATTTTATCCACGAAATGAGGTGGAAGTCAAATTTATAGCTTCACTATTCACACCCATCCGCATTATTTATTCACCCAGTTTTTTCCCTGTATATATTTCACAATAATAATAAAGGATAAGAACTGGAAAAATTTTAAAAAAGTATTGGAGTGATACGCATGGAATTCCATGAAGAAGAACAGGTTAATTATTTCGATCAGTCCATTATGGATTATAAGCAGGGAAGCAGCCGGCTAAGCAAAAAGTTACCAAAAGTGATGCAAGGTTTCTTTGACTTTACGGAAGCTTGCTTTGAGGAAGGGACCCTGGATAAAAAACAAAAGCAGCTGACAGCACTTGGTATCAGTATTTATGCACAGGATGAGTATTGTATTATGTACCATGCAAAAGGGGCTGTGGAACATGGCGCATTAGAGGAAGAATTAATGGAAGTTATTGCCATCAGTTCAGCATTGGGCGGAGGCGCAGCACTGTCGCAGGGCGCTACACTGGCATTGGATACGTTCCACCATTACAATCAAAAAACCCATTAATGATAGACGCCGGAAGCAAACAACAAAATCTAAAAATATCCTGGGTGAATTTTTTTCATTATCTTACTTCTTAGTAAGGGCGGGATCCTCTAAAGTTGAGGATCTTTTTTATTATAAAAAAACACCACCTTTATTTTGCCCATTCCTTCTCTTTTTTAAACAGGGCGGCAGCCTCATGTGCGAACGATAACCCGATGATATAATAAAGTATACCTGTTAACACTGGAATGCTTTAAAACTACAAATAAAGGGTGATCAAAATGAAGGCTGATGCAGTGTTTGAAGGAGGCGGAGTCAGAGGTGTCGCCTTTGCGGGAGCGATTGAAGCAATGGAAAAAAATAATGTCGAATGGATGCGGATTGCCGGGACTTCAGCAGGCTCTGTTGTTGCAGCACTACTCGCTGCAGGCTACACAAGCCAGGAAATCAGACATACTTTGGAACAAATGGATTTTTCCAGGTTCCGCGGCAGAACATTTGTCAACCGGATCCCTTTGATCGGAAACCTGGTACAGCTGATTTTCTCCCTGGGAATGTATAAAAATGATTATCTATCGTCTTTAGTGGATCGGCTTCTTGCAGAAAAAGGAATTGAAACCTTCGCTGACCTGCCGGAAGGGAAATTGAAAATTATTGCATCAGACATCTCCTATGGAAAAATGCTTATTTTCCCTGACGATCTCCCGCGTTACGGCATGCAGCCTGCAGATGTAAAAATTTCAAAAGCTGTCATGATGAGTACCTCCATGCCGTTTTTCTACAGACCTGTTATCTGGAAGGGAAAAAACGGCAAAAAGTCGTATATCTTGGATGGCGGTCTGCTCAGTAATTTTCCCATATGGATATTTGATGAGAAAAATCCCCGCCATCCGACCATCGGGTTCCATTTTATGAAAGAAAAAATAATTGGTCACTCCATCATTCCTTCTCCCCTGCATTTATTCGAGAATATATTTAGAACGATGCTGCAGGCACATGATTTGCGTCATCTGGACAAAAACTCCATAGAGCGAACCGTTCAAATACCTACCGGTGATATCACCGCGACCGATTTTGATTTGAGTAAACCCGAAATTGATTTTCTATATTCCTCCGGCTACCATGCAGCGACCGAATTCCTGGCAAGTTGGGATTTTAACAAACATAAGATGAATAGAATACAGCAAAGGGAACCTGCTAATTGAAATAACTTACCTAACCACAGCATACAATCCGCTAACTTTAACAGCCATGTTTAAAATCTCACGTACAAAGGAGCAAATCATGCGTATATTATCCTGTATGTTTCTATTTTTGCTATTTTTTATATCAGGCTGTTCTATCCAGGACGAAAGTGATGCGGAAAACAGGGAAATCCATTCATCCGTAGAATGGGCGGATGTCGTAAAATGGCAGGAAGGCACTTATTATCTTGATGAAGATAAAACTAATGGGATTACAGAGGAGGATGTGGGAGAAGTATTAGGTGAAGTAAGCTTTCGGGTAATGTACAGTGAAGCAGAAAATAACTCTGATTATCAGCTTTCCAATGGAGAAGCAACGTGGCTGGCGGAGGGCACAACGATCCATGCCATTACCGGCGAATCAAGTAAAAAATATATTTTTGCGGACGGGAAAGTGTATAAATCTGAAGAATAAAAAGAGGAGCGCATATACACTGCCGCTCCTCCTTCTTTATTATTTCGCTTCGGCCATGACTTTACACATATCGTTTGTAAAAGCAACCGGGTCTTCAATGGATAATCCTTCAATCAGCATGGCCTGGTTGTACAACAGGCTGGCATACAGTTCGAGCTTTTCCTTATCTTCTTCAAATGCCCTTTGCAGAGACGGGAAAATCTCATGATCTGTATTGATTTCCAATACTTTATCCGCCTGGATGTTCTGATTATTCGGCATGGCGCTCAGCACTTTTTCCATTTCCACAGAAACATCCCCTGCAGCCGACAGGCATACCGGATGGGACTTCAGCCTCTTGGAAACCACTACATCTGTCACTTTCCCTTTCAAGGAGTCCTTCATATAGCTGAATAATGCTTTATGCTCTTCTTCCTGTTCCTTGCTTTCCTTCTCCTCGTCTTCGTCAATGCCCAGGTCACTGCTTGATACCGACTTAAATTCCTTCCCATCATAGTCCATAAGTATACGGATCGCAAACTCATCAATTTCATCAGTGAAATAGAGGATTTCATACCCTTTATCCGCAACCAGTTCCGTTTGCGGCAGGCGTTCAATTTTCTCATTGGATTCCCCTGCTGCATAGTAAATATATTTCTGCTCCTCCGGCATTCTGGAAACATATTCTTTTAGGGAAACGAGTTTCTTCTCTGTAGAAGAATAAAAAATCAACAGATCCTTCAGCACATCTTTATTGGCTCCAAACTCGTTATACACGCCAAATTTAATTTGTCTGCCAAAGGCCTGGAAAAACTTCTCATATTTGTCTCTTTCATTCTTCAGCATACCTTCCAGCTGACTCTTGATTTTTTTCTGGATGTTTTTTGCGATTACCTTCAGCTGTCTGTCATGCTGCAGCATTTCCCTGGAAATGTTCAGTGACAGGTCTTCCGAATCAACCATCCCTTTCACAAAACTAAAATGATCGGGCAAAAGCTCGGCACATTTACTCATAATCAGTACGCCATTGGAATATAGCTCCAGTCCTTTTTCATATTCCGCAGAATAAAAATCAAAAGGCGCATTTTCCGGAATGTATAATATGGCATTATAGCGGATGGTACCATCCACATTAATATGCATATGTTTGAGCGGTTTATCAAATCCGTAATTCTTTTCCCGGTAAAAATTTTCATAATCCTCATCTGTCAGTTCGCTTTTATTCTTCTTCCAGATGGGCACCATGCTGTTAATCGTTTCTTCTTCTGTAAAGTCAACATATTCATCGCTGTCATCTTCTTTTGGCTTGCTTTTCGTTACATTCATCCGGATCGGATAGCGAATAAAGTCGGAATACTTTTTCACTATTTCCTGCAGACGGTGTTCTTCCAGGAATTGGTCAAAGTCAACTTCCTCTTCATTTTCCCTGATTTTCAGAATGATTTCTGTCCCAGTATCCTGTTTATCATAGGGTTCAATCGTGTAGCCTTCCGTACCCTCCGATTGCCATTTATACCCCTGATCCGAATCCAGTGCTTTACTGATCACAGTAACGACATCAGCCACCATAAAAGCGGCATAAAAACCGACACCAAATTGCCCTATAATGTCATGGCCATCTTTAATTTCATTTTCCTTTTTAAAAGCAAGTGAACCACTTTGGGCAATCGTACCGAGATTTTCCTCCATCTCCTCTTTGGTCATCCCGATCCCTGCATCGGAAATCGTTAGCGTACGATTCTTCTTATCCGGCTCTATTTTAATGTAGTACTTGCTTTGGTCAAAAGTAATGGCATCATCCGTCAGTGCCCGGTAATAAATTTTATCAATTGCATCACTCGCATTGGAAATCAATTCACGCAGAAACACTTCATGCTTCGTGTAAATCGAATTGATCATCATTTCCAACAACCGTTTGGACTCTGCCTGAAATGCTTTTTTTTCCATCTTTCTACTCTCCTTACTGCATATTAAAATTAGTTTCCACTATTTTAAATACCATATTGGTCAAATAAAGTCAATCTCCACTTCCATTTCGTTTGTGTCAAGCTTTTCTCGGTCCCCTTATAATACCAATATTTCTGGCACTCTGTATTTGTACGCTT